>NZ_BMOP01000003.1 GCF_014647135.1 Shewanella xiamenensis | reverse complement strand
ACCAAGCGGACAGGTCGAGCTTGTGTAGAGGTATTGTGGGAAGGATGGTTTAGGTTACAAACCATCCTTGAGGGTTACGAATTGGCCATGTCTCTCAATCACGAAGACTTGTGATCAAGAGACAGGCTAAATGCTGGCTTTGTTGTTTTTGGATGATAAGTGTTATCCATATTCACTGCTTTTTGCATGGCATCTGATTTACGTCATAACTTTTCTCGAAGCTTTTTGCTACTTTCTTGATCTCATTAGTTGATTTGACCATTAACTGTTTAGTGTTCATCCATAGCGATGGTCGATTAGATGAGTCACCCTTTTGTTATTTTGTCGCGCAGGAGATCCTCTATGGCACAAGATTTATCGAGTTTACCCACAGCGCTTTATACGCAAGAGCAGGTGCGAGCGGCTGAACTGCTCGCAGTTTCAGAAGGGGAAGCTACGTTGTATCAATTAGTTGAACGTGCTGGATGCGCAGCGTTTAACTATTTAACAGAGCAGATAGTGCGCCAGCCTAAGCTTGGGGCTATGCCATTATTGGTACTCGCAGGTAATTGTAATAACGGTGCCGATGCCCTCGTTTGTGCTCGACTAGCTCTAGAAGCAGGACATAAGGTTCACGTTTTTTTACTAAAGACCAAGGGTACGCCAGAATTTGAACAAGCGCTTTCTGCTTACCTTAATCAAGGTGGGATAGTCGATTCTCCTAATATTGATGCGATCTTACAGGCGCCAATCCTTATCGACGGATTGCTGGGGACTGGCGTTCAGGGCGCGGTGCGAGAACAGGTTGCAGCGCTTATCCATGCCATTAATCAGAGTAATGCTTGGGTGCTTAGTTTGGATCTCCCCTCGGGGATCTTGGCCGATACCGGTGTTGTCGCTCAAGTCGCAGTGATGGCGGATGCGACTTTATGCTTTGGCGGTTTAAAACAAGGCCTACTCACCAGTAAGGCAAGACATCACTGCGGTCATCTTGCTTTTGCCAATTTGGGATTAACTCCTTTTTTTAATGGTGAAAGCGCGACTCGAGTGGGTGGTGAAATCCTAAAAAGCTATTTTGCCGCCAGAGCAAGGGATAGCCACAAAGGTCAATCGGGTAAAGTGACCCTGATTGGTGGTGACTTTGGCATGGCTGGGGCGATTCGACTTGCCAGTGAAGCTTGTTTGCGTGCGGGGGCTGGATTAGTCACAGTGATCAGTCGGCCTGAGCACCAACTTACGGTAAATGTATCTCGACCTGAGTTAATGTTTTGGGGTTGTGAGCTAGTCGATATGGAGGTGTATCTGCGCCTTGGTTGGGCACAGGTGGTTGTGCTTGGCCCGGGGTTAGGTAAACACGATTGGGGTTATAACTTGTTTAAAGCCGCGGGGTTAAGCGATAAACCCTGTGTACTCGATGCCGACGCATTGAATTTACTCAGTCAAGAACCGCGCAGGCAAACTAACTGGGTACTCACGCCTCATCCGGGAGAGGCCGCACGACTGTTGGGATGCAGTGTCGCTGATATTGAGCATGATCGATTCGCAGCCGTGCGTGCTTTGCAGCAAAAATACGGTGGAGTAGTGCTGCTTAAAGGGGCTGGAACCATCATTTTTGATGGAGAACAGATGGTCGTGGCGCCAGTTGGTAATCCAGGTCTTGCGAGTGGTGGGTGCGGTGATGTGTTATCTGGTATTATAGGCGCCCTTATGGCTCAAGGTATGGATAACATGCAGGCGACAGTCGTTGGCGTTGTCGTTCATGGTTGCGCGGCGGACCTTGCAGCGGTTCAAGGTGAACGGGGCATGTTAGCCAGCGATTTGATGCCTTTTATTCGCCAATTAGTAAATAGTGATTTACTCTAGGCGCTATAAAATTTAAGCGCGGGTGGACTGCCGCGCTTAAATTGCCTCCTTAATCGATAACGGCAGTGATATAAGCGGACATGACAGAGACAGAGTTAACCTTTCAATTACATAATGAAGACGAGACTATTGCGGTTGGGCAAAAATTGGCTCGCCATATTCAAGCGCCTTTGACTCTGTATTTAACGGGGGATTTGGGGGCGGGTAAAACCACTCTGAGCCGCGGTTTGATTCAAGGATTAGGACATAAAGGTGCAGTCAAAAGCCCAACTTACACTTTAGTTGAACCTTATGAGCTCGACGGTGTCGAAGTTTATCATTTTGATTTGTATCGTTTAAACGATCCCGAAGAGTTAGAGTTTATGGGGATCCGTGATTACTTTACCCAGAGCAGCCTCTGTATCGTAGAATGGCCTGACAAAGGTGAAGGGTTGTTACCCGATGCAGATATCCACCTACATTTAAAATATTTTAACCAAGGACGTGAAATCCATATTCGAGCCTTAACCGAATCAGGTAAAACGCTATTAGCCGCGATAAAATAAAAACAAAGATGACTAAAAATAAGTATTACTTTCAAAGAATTATTCTTTTTTTATGCGCGTTTTTTGCTGTTGCAGCCCACGCGGCCAACCAGCTCGAAGGTGTGCGTATTTGGGCCGCACCCGAGTCGACACGAATTGTGTTCGATTTGAGTGAGGTGCCCAATTACAGTTATTTTTCCCTCGATGGTCCTCATCGTTTAGTGGTCGATCTAAAAAAGGCATCAACTAAACTGAGCCTGAAAAATATCGATAACAACAGTAAGTTAGTCAAAGGCATACGAGTCAGCAAATCTCCGACGAAAGGCGATTTACGTCTGGTTATTGATTTGGTTAAACCCTTAAATGCGAACTTATTTTCGTTACCCGTGACGGCCCCTTATGGTAATCGGCTTGTGGTTGACCTAGAGGATAAAACTGTGACGGCTTCGCCGTCAGTCACGAGTTCAACTTCAGTTAAAAAATCCGTTAATCAAAGTGTGCCATCTTCCCGCGATATTGTTATCGCGATTGATGCTGGGCATGGTGGTGATGATCCCGGCTCGATTGGACCATCCGGTCTTTATGAGAAAAAAGTCGTGTTCGAAATTGCAAAACGGTTATCGAGCAAAATTAACGACACACCTGGAATGCGTGCAGTGATGATCCGCACTGGTGATTACTTTGTAAATTTGAATAAACGCTCTGAACTTGCTCGTAACAGTAAGGCAGATTTGCTGATCTCTATTCATGCGGATGCTTTTACATCACCCAATCCACGAGGTGCATCTGTGTGGGTATTGTCGATGCGCCGTGCAAACAGTGAAATTGGTCGTTGGTTAGAACAAAAAGAGAAACACTCAGAGTTGCTGGGTGGTGCTGGGGAAATTATTCAAAATACTGATAATGAACAGTATCTTGCTATGACCTTACTCGACATGTCTATGAACAGCTCTATGGCCATTGGTCACTCGGTTGCTGGGGATATTTTAAAAGATTTAGGTGCAGTGACGGAGCTGCATAAGAATCGTCCTGAATCAGCCAGTTTTGCAGTGTTAAAGTCTCCTGATATTCCGTCAATCTTGGTGGAAACGGGCTTTATCTCGAATCCGAAAGAAGAGCGTTTGCTGAGCAGCAACCGTCATCAAGAGAGTATTGCCACTGCGATTTACAAGGGGGTTAATCGTTATTTCCAAAACAACCCACCGGCTGATACCTTATTGGCCAAGCGCAATCATGGAAGTTCAACGGCGCCATCAAGTACTCAATCTGCGGGAAATATTAAGCATAAGGTGAGTCGGGGGGAGTCGCTTTCTGCTATTGCCCAGCGCTATAAAGTCCCGATGGCTAGCATTATACGTGCTAATGGCATGAAGACTGATGTGGTACAGCTTGGGCAGACACTTGTGATTCCTGAGAGTTAAATAGGATGAAGTCTATGGGGATCCAGATCCTTCCACCGCAATTGGCGAACCAAATCGCCGCTGGCGAAGTTGTCGAAAGACCGGCCTCAGTGGTGAAAGAACTCGTTGAGAACAGCTTAGATGCTGGCGCAACCCGTATCGATATCGAAATCGATAAGGGCGGCAGTAAGCTGATTAAGATCCGTGACAATGGTTCGGGGATCCCAAAGGATGAATTAGCCTTGGCGTTGTCGCGCCATGCCACCTCGAAACTGCATTCCCTCGACGATCTTGAAGCTATCCTCAGCTTTGGCTTTCGCGGTGAGGCTTTAGCAAGTATCAGCTCCGTCTCCCGTTTAACCTTAACGTCGCGCACTGCTGAGCAAACCGAAGCGTGGCAAGCTTACGCTGAAGGCGTCGATATGGCTGTTAAAGTCATGCCTGCGGCGCATCCGGTGGGTTCAACCATTGAAGTCGTTGATCTATTTTTTAATACTCCGGCGCGTCGACGCTTTTTAAAAAGTGACAAAACCGAATTTACTCATATTGATGAATGGTTAAAGCGAATTGCTTTGGTGCGGGGGGATATCCATTTTACCCTGACACACAATGGTAAAACCGTGCGCAATTATCGCCCGGCGATGAATGAGTCACAATATTTACAACGACTGACCCAGGTTGCGGGCCGGCCGTTTGCCGATCAAGCACTTAGAATCGAATGTCAACACGATGATTTACGTTTAAGTGGTTATCTGCAATCGCCTTGGTCAACCGTGCAGACCGATACTCATTACTTTTATGTGAATGGCCGTCTAGTGCGCGATCGTTTAGTTAATCATGCGGTACGTCAAGCATTTGCACAAAAGGCCGAAGTAGAACAACCCGGCTATGTGCTGATGCTGGATATTGATCCTCATCAGGTGGATGTGAACGTGCATCCAGCAAAACATGAAGTGCGGTTCCATCAAAGCCGTTATGTGCATGATTATATTTTGCAGGCACTGCAATCGGCGTTAGAAGAAGCCGGAGAGCTTAGTTTTGAACGTCCTTTCGAGCTGGGTTCGCCCCAAGTGGAGGATGATGTTTCAGAACCCAAGTCTGAACATACTGCCTTCGAGCTGCAATCTCCGAAAGCTAACTTAGCTTGGACTAATACTCCTCAACCTGAAAATTATCGAGGGAGTCAAGTCGATACGCCTGTTGGTGAGTCTCGTGCTCGAGATATTGCCACCGTTCGGGCGGGGACTATGGTGCAGAGCAATGCCTATGGAAGCATGGCGGTACCTAGGGAGTCACGCAGTAGTTCGGCTGGAGAAAGCCGTGCAAGAGCTGAGCTGCCTTCTAAGACTGCGATTGCCAGTTATGGTGCATTACTGCAGACCCCATCTTACAGCGTACAGGACAAGGCTTATCAAGCTGTTTTACCTATGCCATTGATACTCGATGGACAATTTTGGGTATTTAGTGATGGGCCAAAATTAAGTTTATTACGTATTGAGTCTGCAGCATTAGCAGTCCGTAGCCATGAGATTGAAATAAAACTGGCTACAGGGTTGATTGGGCAGCCTTTATTGATGCCAGTATCGGTCGCCGCTGATCCTGATTGGGCAGCGTTACTCGAAGAGCATGCAACACTTATCCGTCAACTTGGTTTAGAGCTAACAATTCGTTACCAGCAGTTGATTATTAAAAAAGTGCCCCCATATCTGAGGGACTGTCAGTTAGCGAAGATCATTCCTGAGTGGTTACAATCGCTACGTTTTGAAGCGCCAGCACCCAATGCATTAGCGTTATGGCTGGCAGAGCAGAGTCTAACTGGATTTATCTCGGCACCCGATATTTGGGCCGCTTATTGTCAGTTAACGGAAGATAAAAGGCAGAAAATTGCCAGTAAAGCAGTATCCTTACCTTGGCAATCGTGGCTAGAAGAGCAAGCAATTGAATAAAGAATTACAGCCTAAAGTGGTTTTTTTGATGGGGCCAACGGCGTCAGGAAAAACGGCTTTAGCTCTCGAATTAGCCGAAAAGCATAATTGCGAAATTATCTCGGTTGATTCAGCATTAATCTATCGCGGCATGGATATCGGCAGTGCTAAGCCCTCTGCCGAGGAATTAGCACGAGGTCCGCATCGGCTGATTGATATTCGCGATCCGAGTGAAAGTTATTCGGCTGCCGATTTTAGAGCCGATGCGCTGCGCGAGATTGAACAGATTATCAGCATGGGCAAGATCCCTTTATTAGTGGGCGGAACCATGATGTATTTTAAGGCTCTATTAGAGGGATTATCGCCGCTACCCAGTGCTGATGAGGCTATTCGCGCCGATATTCAAGCCGAGGCGGATACAAACGGATGGGAAGCGCTGCACGAGCAATTGAGGGAGATAGATCCCGTCTCTGCAGAAAGAATTCATCCTAATGATCCACAAAGGCTTTCAAGAGCGTTAGAAGTCTATAGAATAAGCGGTAAGAGTTTGACTGAGTTAACCATGACCAAGTCGACTCCTTTACCCTATGATGTGGTGCAATTTGCCATTGCACCGCGAGAGCGTAAAGTGTTGCATGCGTTAATCGGGCAGCGTTTTCGCATAATGTTAGAGCAAGGCTTTATTGATGAAGTCGTCCAGCTTAAAGCGAGAGGTGACTTGCATTTAGATTTACCCTCAATGCGTTGCGTGGGATATCGACAATGTTGGCAATATCTCGATGGTGAATTTGACTATGATACTATGGTCGAAAAAGCCGTTGCCGCTACTAGGCAATTAGCTAAGCGTCAATTAACATGGTTGCGTAGTTGGCCAGAGTTGAATTGGCTGGAAAGTGGTGCTGAGGGGAATTTAGTTACACTTATGCGTCAATGCCGCTAGCTTATTAGCCCTTGCTGTATAATACTAAAACTAAACAAAAAACTTCACTGATATCGATTTATTTTTATATAAATTAAAAAGGAAATAATAAAATGGCTAAGGGGCAATCTTTACAAGACCCATTTTTGAACGCACTACGCCGCGAGCGCGTTCCTGTATCTATTTACTTGGTAAACGGCATTAAACTCCAAGGACAGGTAGAGTCGTTTGATCAGTTTGTCATTCTGTTGAAAAACACAGTGAGCCAAATGGTTTACAAACACGCTATTTCTACTGTGGTTCCTGCTCGTCCATTTAACGTTGCTGGCCATCAAAATGCCCAGGGCGGTTATGGCGCGCAAGACGATATGCCAAGTGGCGAATAAAGTTTAGTTAAGGAGTTTGCTTCTTGTTTGATCGTTATGAGGCGGGAGAAACAGCGGTTCTTGTCCATATCGACTTTTCCGATGAGGAACGCCGAGAAGACTTAGTGGAGTTACAGCTATTAGTCGAATCAGCTGGAGCACGCTCAGTCGGGGTCATTACTGGAAGTCGACGCTCACCAGACCGTAAGTTTTTTATTGGTTCTGGTAAAGCCGAGGAGTTAGCCGCCTTAGTGGCAGCCACCGAGGCTAATGTGGTTATTTTCAATCACGCCTTGAGTCCAGCTCAGGAGCGAAATCTTGAACAGGTATGTCAGTGCCGAGTATTGGACAGGACATCACTGATCTTAGATATTTTCGCCCAAAGAGCTCGGACTCATGAAGGTAAGCTGCAAGTGGAGCTAGCGCAATTGCGCCACATGTCGACTCGCCTAGTGCGTGGTTGGACTCACCTTGAGCGCCAAAAGGGTGGTATTGGTTTACGTGGCCCAGGGGAAACCCAACTCGAAACAGATAGGCGCTTGCTTCGGGGGCGCATTAAAAACATCAACAAACGCTTAGAGCGTGTTGATAAACAACGTGAGCAGAGTCGCCGCGCCCGTAAGCGTAGTGACATGCCAACCGTCTCATTAGTGGGTTATACCAACGCGGGCAAGTCAACGCTGTTTAATGCCTTAACCTCATCTGATGTTTATGCAGCTGACCAGCTATTTGCGACTCTTGACCCTACATTGAGAAAGTTAGATCTACCCGACGGTGCCGTAATTTTAGCGGACACTGTAGGTTTTATTCGTCATTTGCCACATGATCTCGTTGCTGCATTTAAAGCAACATTACAAGAGACGCGTCAAGCAGATTTGTTACTGCATATTGTTGATTGTGCAGATGAAAATATGGCGGATAATTTTGAGCAAGTGCAATCAGTGCTTAAAGATATCGATGCTGATAAAGTGATGCAATTGATTGTTTGCAATAAAATTGACTTGCTTGAAGATGTTACGCCGCGTATCGAATATGATGAACGCGGTAAGCCTGTACGAGTCTGGGGTTCGGCACAAAAGCGTTTGGGGTTTGATCTGCTCTTGAAGGCGATCACTGAGTTAATTGGTGAAGTTATTCATGAGTTTACACTTAAGATTCCGGCAACTGCTGGACATTATCTTGGCCAGTTTTATCGACTGGATGCGATACAGCAGAAAGAGTACGACGATCTGGGGAACTGTATTTTGTCTGTTCGTTTATCGGATGCCGATTGGCGCCGATTAGCTAAACAGAGTCAGGGTGAGTTAGAAACCTTTATCTACGATGCGTCGATAGAAAAGGCTGTTTGTTAATAATCTAATTTATTTCATCCACTTATGGAGTGCTAAATGGCTTGGAACGAGCCCGGTAACAAGGGTAATGATCCTTGGGGAAATAAAGGTGGTAACGACAAAGGACCACCGGACCTTGATGAGGTTTTTCGTAATCTTTCAAAACGCTTTGGCGGCAAAGGTAATGGCTCTTCTGGCCAAAACTTTAGTTCCTTTAGCTTAATCATCATTCTTGCCATCGCTTTTGTTGTTTGGGGACTTTCGGGTTTGTACACCATTAAAGAAGCCGAGCGTGGCGTAGCGTTGCGTTTTGGTCAACATAATGGTGAGGTGGGACCGGGTCTTCACTGGAAACCAACGTTTATCGATGAAATTTATCCTGTTGACGTGCAATCAGTTCGCTCTGTGCCATCATCTGGCAGCATGCTAACTTCTGATGAAAACGTCGTGAAGGTTGAGCTAGACGTGCAATATCGTATTTCTGATGCGTATGCCTATCTTTTTAGTGCGGTAGACGCCAATGCCAGTTTACGTGAAGCCACTGACAGTGCGCTGCGCTATGTCATTGGTCACAACAAGATGGACGATATTCTGACCACAGGCCGTGATGCTATTCGTCGCGATACTTGGAAAGAATTAGAACGCATTCTTGAGCCGTACAAGTTGGGCTTGGCTATTGTTGACGTTAACTTCTTGCCAGCGCGTCCGCCTGAAGAAGTGAAAGATGCATTCGACGATGCCATTTCAGCGCAAGAAGACGAACAACGCTTTATTCGTGAGGCTGAAGCCTATGCCCGTGAGATTGAACCGAAAGCACGTGGTGAAGTCGAGCGCATGGCGCAACAAGCTAATGCTTATAAAGAACGTGAAATTTTAGAGGCGCGCGGTAAAGTGGCTCGTTTCGAGTTGCTCTTACCTGAATACCAAGCTGCGCCTGAAGTGACCCGTAAGCGTTTGTATCTCGATGCAATGCAACAGGTGATGACTGACACTAACAAAGTCATTATCGATGCTAAAAACAACGGCAATTTAATGTATCTGCCACTAGACAAGTTAATGAAAGAGAAGCCTGCGACTATGCCAGACGTTGAGCCTAAACCTCAACAGAATGTCAATTCTTCATCTATTTCAACGACACGCATTGGTGAGCCTTTGAGTGAACGCCCATCTCGCGAGGAACGTGCTCGCCAGGGGAGGGAGTAATTCATGGGTAGATTAAGTATTGTTCTGATCGCCGTTATATTAGGCATTGGTTTGTCATCTGTGATGGTGGTTAACGAAGGCGAACGTGCGATTGTGGCGCGCTTTGGCGAAATCGTTAAAGATAAAGTTGATGGCAAACAAGTAACACGTGTTTTCGGCCCAGGTTTACACTTTAAAGTGCCTGTGATCGATAAAGTGAAGTTGCTTGATGCGCGTATCCAAACCTTAGATGGTGCTGCAGATCGTTTCGTCACCTCTGAGAAAAAAGACTTAATGGTCGACTCCTATGTGAAGTGGCGTATTTTTGATTTCGAAAAATACTACCTCTCTACTAATGGGGGGATTAAATCGAATGCTGAGACCTTACTGCAACGTAAGATCAACAACGATTTACGTACCGAGTTTGGTCGTCGTACGATCAAAGAGATCGTTTCTGGGCAGCGTGATGAGTTACAAAATAACGCGTTAGCGAATGCTGCTGAGAGTGCTAAAGATTTAGGTATTGAGGTTGTTGACGTGCGTGTTAAGCAGATCAACCTACCCGCAAACGTGAGTAACAGTATTTACCAACGTATGCGCGCTGAGCGTCAAGCTGTGGCTAAAGAGCACCGTGCTCAAGGTAAAGAGCAATCTGAAATTATTCGCGCTACGATTGATGCCAATGTTACTGTTAAAATTGCGGAAGCAGAGCGTAAAGCCTTAACCATTCGTGGTGAAGGTGATGCATTAGCTGCAAAAATTTATTCGGATGCTTATAACAAAGATCCTGAATTTTTTAGCTTTTTGCGTAGTTTAGATGCTTATCGTGCGAGCTTCTCCGGAAGTTCAGACGTTATGGTGTTAGAGCCAGATAGCGAATTCTTCAAATACATGAAGAGTAGTGCTACTAAGAAATAAGCGATGCTAAATCGTTCAGAATGGGCCCCAATCACTGGGGCCCATTTTTTTATCCTAAATGAAAACAGTAAGTGACAAAGTGAGCGCTAAAATTACATTAGCAATGCATTGTTTATGCCTATCACACAGTCAATATGCTCAAAAAACAGTTCAAAACGATTAAAATTGCTTAACAGCTGTACTTTTTTTGCCCTTTTTTTAAAAAACTCGCAATCTCCCTAACTTACTTGCGTGTTTTCACTATGATCTGCTTCTAATTTTTAGCTATAATGAGCCCCGCTTCAAACTTCGATTTTTGCCCATGGTGATAACTAAGAGGCAAAAAGTCTTTGAAATATAAAAATTCCAACACCCTCTGGGAGATAAGTGGATGAGCAATGCGCCAGTCGATACCGGACGTCGCAGATTCCTGACAGCCGCAACCGCCGTAGTAGGTGGTGCTGGTGCCGTCGCTGTAGCGGTTCCTTTCATCAAGTCATGGAATCCGAGTGCCAAAGCGAAAGCTGCAGGTGCACCGGTCGAAGTAAATATCAGTAAAGTAGAGCCAGGTCAGCTGATCCGTGTTGAATGGCGAGGAAAACCTGTATGGGTTGTTCGTCGCACTGAAGCTGTGATCAATGAACTGCCAACACACGACGATAAGTTAAGAGATCCAGCTTCTGCTGAAATGCAGCAGCCTGAATATGCAACAAATCCTCTGCGCTCAATCAAGCCAGAGTATTTTATTGCTGTCGGTATTTGTACCCACCTAGGATGTTCACCCACTTATTTGCCAGATTCATTTGCTGAGCAAGTTCAAGGTGTGACTTCTGGTTTCTTCTGCCCATGTCATGGTTCTAAGTTCGATATGGCGGGCCGCGTGTTCCAAGGCGTTCCAGCTCCATTGAACCTAGTTATCCCTCCACATCAATATGTTGATGATGGCACTGTTATCATCGGTGTAGATAAAGGAGTGGCGTAATGGTTAAGAATTTAATTAATTGGATTGATGCTCGGATCCCAATGACGGCGACGTATAATCGCCATGTGGGTCAGTATGCTACGCCAACTAACTTTAACTTTTGGTACTTCTTCGGTTCGCTAGCGATGTTGGTATTGGTTAACCAATTACTGACGGGTATCTGGTTAACGATGAACTATGTACCCACAGCAGAAGGTGCTTTCGCCTCTGTTGAATACATCATGCGTGACGTAGAGTACGGCTGGTTATTGCGTTATATGCACTCAACGGGTGCGTCTGCGTTCTTTGTGGTGATCTACTTACATATGTTCCGTGGTCTGATTTACGGTTCATATCAAAAGCCTAGAGAACTGCTGTGGCTATTCGGTATGTTGATTTTCCTCGTGCTGATGGCTGAAGCCTTTATGGGTTACTTGTTGCCATGGGGACAAATGTCTTACTGGGGTGCGCAGGTAATTATTTCTCTGTTCGGTGCTATCCCTGTTATCGGTGATGACTTAACTCTATGGATCCGTGGTGACTACGTGATCTCTGGCGCCACACTGAACCGTTTCTTTGCTCTGCACGTTATCGCACTGCCATTAGTGTTAGTGGTTTTAGTGTTCTTACACTTAATCGCTCTGCACGAAGTGGGTTCAAACAACCCAGACGGTATCGAAATCAAGAAGAACAAAGACGAGAATGGCTGGCCAGTTGATGGTATTCCATTCCACCCATACTACACAGTTAAAGATATTATGGGCGTTGCGGGCTTCCTGATTGTGTTCTGTTACGTGCTGTTCTTCATCCCAGAAGGCGGCGGTTACTTCCTTGAAAAGCCAAACTTTGAAGCGGCTAACCCAATGAAGACACCTGAGCATATTGCGCCTGTATGGTACTTTACACCTTTCTACGCCATCTTACGTGCTGTTCCCGATAAATTGGGCGGTGTGGTTATGATGGGGCTGTCGATTGCAGTACTGTTCGTATTGCCTTGGTTAGATCGTTGTAAAGTGAAGTCAATTCGCTACCGCAGCACGCTGCACAAGTTGAACATCGCTCAGTTCGCTGTATCGTTCATCGTCTTAGGTTATTTAGGCGCTGTACCTGCAACACCAGAGCTGACTATTGTTGCACGTATCTTCACTGTGACGTATTTCGGCTACTTCTTATTACTGTGGTTATACAGCAAAAATGAGAAAACTAAGCCTGTTCCAGCGAGGTTGACACACTAATGAAAAAATTACTGATTGCATTAGTTACATTGCTCCCAACGCTGGCGATGGCCGCAACTGGACACAATGTACATTTAGAAAAAGCCAACGTTGATCTGCATGATAAGGCTTCTTTAGAGCGTGGTCTGGATATGTTCCAACACTATTGCTCTGGTTGTCATAGCACTCAGTATCAACGCTATGAGCGTGTGGCGAACGATCTCGGTATTTCTGCCGATGATATGCGTAGCAAGTACATGTTTACCGATGCCAAAATCGGTGAGCTGATGCAAAACGCAATTCCACATAAAGATGCGGCTAAGTGGTTCGGTGCAACACCACCAGATCTTACCTTAGTGGCACGGGTTCGTGGCGAAGATTGGGTGTATTCATACCTCAAAGGCTTCTATAAAGATCCAAGCCGCCCATTTGGCGTAAATAACACTGTATTCCCTTCTGTGGGTATGCCACATGTTCTTGAAGAACTGCAAGGCACGCCTGTTAAGCAAGAAGATGGTACAATTGTGGTTTCTGGTGGTAAGTTAAATGCTGAAGAGTATGACCAAGCGGTACGTGATATCACTGGTTTCTTAGTTTATTCAGCTGAACCTGTTAAGTTAGAGCGTCAAGCTTTAGGTTGGTGGGTGCTCGGATTCCTGTTTATATTCTTTATTGTGGCCTACCTCTTGAAGAAAGAGTATTGGAAAGATGTACACTAGGCACCAATAACGGGTAAAATATAGTATCCGCATAGTGTAAACGGGGGGCTTTGCCCCTCGTTTACTTTTGTTTTATTTCGACTCTGGAGGGTATCAATGGCTGTTGCTGCCAACAAACGCTCTGTCATGACACTGTTTTCAGGTGCTGATGATCTTTATAGCCATCAAGTCCGTATCGTGTTAGCTGAGAAAGGGGTTACTGTTGATGTTTTACAGGTCGACCCTAATGAAATGCCAGAGGATTTACTCGAAGTAAATCCTTATAACTCAGTACCTACTTTATTAGACCGTGAGCTCGTACTCTATGAGTCACGTATCATTATGGAATACTTGGATGAGCGTTTCCCTCATCCACCTTTGATGCCTGTTTACCCTGTATCTCGTGGTCAAAGCCGCTTGATGATGCATCGTATCGATACTGATTGGTACTCACTCGTCGCACGTATTCGTAAAGGTGACCGCGCAGAGGCTGCTCGTAAAGAGCTGACTGAAAGTTTACTGTCAATCGCGCCAGTATTTGCTGAAATGCCTTACTTTATGAGTGAAGAATTTGGTTTAGCGGATTGTTACCTCGGCCCATTATTATGGCGTTTGCCTGTATTGGGTATTGAGTTAGACAGCCGCGTAGCAAAAGACATCAAAGCTTACATGACACGTATTTTTGAGCGTGAATCTTTTAAAGCTTCGTTGACTGAAGCTGAACGCGAAATGCGCATGGGTATGTAATGAAAGCGTTGACTCCAAATCGTCCTTATTTACTCAGGGCTTACTACGATTGGTTGATGGATAACCAATTAACACCTCACGTTGTGGTTGATGCCTTTGTCAAGGGCACTCAAGTACCGCAGCAATATGTGAAGGATGGCCAGATTGTATTAAATATCGCGGCTGGTGCAGTGGGCAATTTGCAAATTGGTAATGAATTTGTGGAGTTCAATGCGCGTTTTGGTGGTGTACCTCAGCAGGTATTATTGCCAATGGCTTCGATTGTGGCCATTTACGCTCGTGAAAATGGCGCTGGGACTGTCTTCGATATTGAAGATGCGTACTTAGTCGAAGAGGAAGCCGAATCGGCCTTGTCTATCATTGAGACAAAAGACAAGCCAACCGAACCAACGGATGAACCGCCTAAGCGTCGTAGCCATTTAACCTTAGTCAAATAAGTTACTTGTGCTCTGATCTATACTATGGAAAGCCAGTCAATTGACTGGCTTTTTGTTTTTTTAATGCTTAATCCCAAGCTGGTGCTGTGGTAGCATTTGCGCCGCATTTCAGCCGTGGAGTGCATCGACTTCCCATTTGAGCCAATGGATTTTGTATGTTGCTAATGATCGACAATTACGACTCTTTTACCTTTAACTTAGTGCAGTATTTTCAGCAGTTAGGGCAAGAGATCGTGGTTAAACGCAATGATGAAATCAGCTTAGCGGAAATCGAGGTGTTATCGCCGAGTCATTTAGTCATCTCTCCTGGCCCTTGCTCACCCAACGAAGCGGGGATTTCCTTGGCAGCAATTGAGCATTTTGCTACTCGTTTACCGATCCTTGGCGTGTGCTTAGGACATCAAGCCATGGCGCAGGTGTTTGGGGCCAAAGTCGTGCGAGCACAGCGGGTGATGCACGGTAAAGTTAGCGAGATTACCCATACTGGTGAGCGCCTGTTTAAAGGGTTAAATCAGCCATTAACGGTAACTCGCTACCATTCCTTACTGGTTGATACCATACCTGACGGTTTTGTGCTGGATGCTTGGTTTGATGACCCGAACCATGGACGCGAAATTATGGCGATGAGTCATAAAGAGTTGCCGCTCTTTGGTGTGCAATTTCACCCCGAGTCGATTCTCACCGAGCAAGGGCATGAATTGTTGGCAAATTTCTTATCTCAATCGGCTTAGGTTGAATCCAAAAAATCGATTTTGCTCTACTCTTTGTTACAAGATTTCTCCTTCATTTAAGCAAATATGTCGCTCAAGTGTGATATAACTGCCGCAAAACGATGCCTGCTCACGTACTCATGGAGTTAGCTCCAAAGTGTAACTAGGGCTGCGATAACAATAAAAGGAAGGACAAATGAACAGCGTAATGCGAAATTTGGGTTTAAGTGCGTTAGCCGTTGCGGTATTGACGAGTTGCGCCGCCACCTCAACCGAAACGGCAACTCCCACGACCACACCACAGGCTTATCAAGTCCCTTTAGCTCAGCCTCCCCAAGTTTCACAACCGCTTACGCTGAATCAAATTATGGCGAACCCCGATTGGATGGGGATTTTCGCTAAGGAAGCCTACTGGAGCGATGACAGTCAGAGCGTTTTCTTTGCGCGCCAACCCAGTGCATCGCCATTACGGAATTATTATCAGCAGGGCATTAATGACAGCCGCGCCGTTGAACTGGCCATCGATAAGCTACATGCGGCTGATCAACAGTTTGGTGTGTTCGATAGCACTAAAGCTAACAAGGCGTATCTCTACCAAGGCAATATTTTTGTTAAGCATTTAAGCTCTGGCAAAATCACCCAGCTTACCCGCCAGCGCACTGCCATCAGTGGCCTGCGTTACCTTAACAATGGCGATATCGCCTATTGGCAAGGGGATAATGTTTTCCAAATCCATCAAGACAGTGGATTAGTGGAGCAGTTGGCTGAAATCAAAATGGCGAAAGCGCCTGAAGGTGTGAAAGAACCCAGCAGCTACTTAGCCAAGCAGCAGCACAGACTCATTCAATATGTGGCGTTGCAGCAGGAAAATGCCAAAGCCAAAGAACAGTTTAAGAACGAGCTGCAAAAGAGCGATCCGACCCTCGCCGCTAACACTTGGTATCTAGGTGATGCCGAGGTGGTGTCTGAGCTAAGTCTGTCGCCAGACGGTCGCTATCTGTTTGTAGCCCTAACCGATAAAAATTACACCGGCAGCAGTGAACACGACATCATGCCAAACTACCTCGGTAGCGAAGGCTATATCGACCCTGTGCCCGTGCGTGCCCGTGTCGCGGAAGATAATCCACCAGGACAGCGCTTTGTGGTGTTAGACCTCAATGAGCATAAACAGATCGATGTAACTATCGAAGGCTTAACCGGCTTCGATGAAGACGTTTTAGCTAAGGTTAAGAGTGAAAACGCTAAAGCAAAAGGTGAGTCATATCAAAGTACTAAGGCTCCACGTAAAATCCAGCTGATGCAGGATTGGGGCTGGACTCAAAGCGCGATTCAATGGCATGAGTCTGAGAACAAATTGGCGGTGATGGTCGAAGCGACCGATAACAAAGATCGTTGGATTGCCAGTGTCGATCTGGCAAAGGGCAAGTTTATCACCGAGCATCGCCTGCATGATGATGCTTGGGTGAACTACGACTATAACCAATTTGGCTGGTTACCCGGTACTGACAGTCTGTACTATCTCTCTGAAGAAACAGGTTATTCCCAGCTTTATATCAAGGCTCGTGGCGAAAAGCCCCGCGCTTTGACTCAAGGTAAGTTTGTGGTGAGTGATATTACCCTATCGCCCGATGCAAACTACATCTACTACAAGGCTAACCAAAGCCACCCTGGTATTTACAATGTTCACCGTGTGAATATCGCCTCGGGCAAAAACGAGCAATTAACTCAGTGGGACGGTAACTTAGATTACAGCTTAAGCCCCGATGGCACTAAGTTGCTGCTGAATGCCTCTCGCCGTACAGAGCCGAATGAGCTGTATGTTCAACCGATTGGCGGTGAGTTAAAACAGCTCACGTCATACACCAGCGATGCCTTTAAGCAATATCCATGGCAAGCACCCGAAGTAGTTGCCGTTCCTTCAAACCATGGCGCTGGCCAAGTGTATGCGCGGGTTTATTTGCCGCAGGGTTATGACAAATCTCGCGCCGAGAAATATCCTGCCGTTATCTTTAACCATGGCGCAGGTTACTTACAAAATGCCGATTATGGCTTTAGTGGTTACTTCCGTGAGTTTATGTTCCACAACCTACTGACCCAACAAGGCTATGTAGTGATGGACATGGATTACCGTGGTTCTAAAGGCTATGGTCGCGATTGGCGCACGGCGATTTATCGCAATATGGGGCATCCTGAAGTCGAAGATTTAAAAGATGGCGTGACTTGGATGGGCCAAAATGCCAACGTGGATATTAAGCGCGTCGGTACCTATGGCGGTTCTTACGGCGGTTTCTTAACCTTTATGTCCTTATTTACTGAGCCGGAATTATTCCAAGCAGGCGCAGCACTGCGCCCTGTGGCGGATTGGGCACATTACAACGCGCCATACACCTCCAATATTTTAAACACGCCGGATGTTGACCCTATCGCCTATGAGCGTAGCTCGCCTATCGAACATGCCCAAGGCTTGACTAAGCCATTACTGATCATGAGTGGCGTGATGGATGATAACGTGTTTTTCCAAGATAGCGTGCGCATGGTGCAGCATCTTATCGAGCTGGAAAAACCGATGTTCGAAACGGCGATTTATCCGGTTGAGCCCCACGGCTTCCGTCAGCCATCGAGCTGGTTAGACGAATATCGCCGTATTTACAAACTCTTTGAACAAGAGCTTAAGTAAATCTCGCGAAAGTATTAAGGCCTCAATATGAGGCCTTTTTGTTGCGTGGATTTCGGCGCGAGTGAATCTAATCAGGGTTGTAAAATAGTCACTTGTTTGCTTATTGCCAAGAGGTAACCTATATGCTGAAATTGCAATGTTTTTAACGATTTTAGCGTATGCGCGCCACTTAGCACGGGCGAGATAGGAAAGGTAAACTGTGGCGATATCGGTAGCGGGCGGCGTCAGACCTGGCAAAATTTTAGAGATAGAACATAGGCTCTATCAGCAACTTATTCTCGGTAAACAAAAAGCCAGTCCTACTCTATTGGATGATTTAGACCAAGAGCTTGAGGCTGATGCTAATAAACTCGATGTAGAGCGAGAGGCGATACTGTCACGGCTACTTAAACAAATTCAAGCTCGAGAAGTATTTGAGGCCATTTCAAAGCAACTTATTGACACAGTGAATAATGCTATTGAGCATCAATTAGCTTCCCCTGAGTTAGTGCTAGCCAAGTCGGATATTAACGAATCGCAAGTCCTGCTACTTGAATTACTGCTGGCTAAAAATCTTGATGCCACAAGATTAAGACCTTTAATCAGCAATTTAAGCTGGTTATGCCGCGATTTAACCAATATGGTTAATAGTCCTGCATTTCGGGCGCGTCGCCCGCAGAGTTCCGATGTACGCGTCACCGATATCAAATTAGTGATGAATTACATTGGCATCGAAAACCTGCGCACTATTATTCCTTATTTTTGCCTGCGTAATTGGCTGCCCAGTGGCAACGCTAAGTTACTCTGGACCACCCGCAAGTTGTGGCGCTATAGCATTGTCAGCGGAATAGCAGCGAATGCGTTAGCGCAGCTTCATAATACTGACTCAGCACTCGTCTATAGTGGTGCATTAATGAATCAGTTGGGCACTTCAGTCGTGCTGAGTCTTAGTGCGCGTTTATTTGATAAAACTTGGGGCAATTGGATCCGTGAGGCAAGCTCAAGTCGAGATAAAGAAGTGTACGATGCTGTTATTGCCACCGAATTCCCTGCTAAAGTGGTTTTTGAGCAAGTGTTAGCCCATGGACATAAGCTTAATTGGCAACTATTAGAGTTACTTAAGTTTGAACAGAGTCCATTAACTCAATTGCTTAAAGAGTTGGACCAAACCTTAACTTACCGCGAACTCTCGATGCCGGCCGCATTAGTGGCACGGGCGAATTGTTATGCTAAGGTGCTGTTGCTTGAAGAGATGCGCCAAATCGAGCCGCAGGAAAAACGCTTAATGTTCGATTATTACGAGCTCAGCGAGCAGGAAGTGCTGCGCCTAAAAGCACAAAATTATCGGAAGTTGGATCTGCTGTAATCTGCATGCCGTTCCCATCGGTGTCGAATTGCGGCACTGATGTGGAGAACGGAAAATGCCAAGCTGGCAAGCTTCTGTATTAAATACTATTTTATCCTATGTGGCACGGCCATCGATCAGCCGAGGTAAAGCCAAACTTCCCCTAAGCCAAGTACGGCAACGTTTATTAGAGCTGGATAAGCGCTGGTTGCCATGGCCTGAAAAGCTCGTTACGGCTTCAATTCCCTTACAACATTCCACACTACTGCATTACGTGCTGCTCAATGACATGCCGCGTTTGGGCAATCTATTTTACATTCGTGGCGGCGGATTCTGTTTTAAAACTCCCCATGCCCACGCAAGACTGGTGGCCGATATCAGCGAACGTTGTCGCCTCGATACGTTTATCCCTGATTATCGTTTAGCGCCAGAGCATCCGTATCCCGCGCCCTGTGACGATGTACTCGAGGCATACCTGCACTTAATTGAGTTGAAAGGCAGCGATAACCTAGTGCTGATGGGCGATTCTGCTGGCGGTAATTTAGCCTTAAGTCTGTTGCTCGAACTTAAAAAGCGCCATCTGCCCATGCCTAAAGCCTGTGTGTTGTTGTCTCCAGCGCTGGATTTAGCGATTACCGGCGATACCGAGCTGATTTTAGGCGCGGATGACCCGTTTTTTACCATTGAGTCGCTATTACGGCTGCGCGGGGCGTATCTTGCTGGGGCGAATCCTATGTCAGAACGGGTTTCACCTTTACAGGGGAACTTGGCAGACCTGCCACCACTCTTAGTGATTGCCGGTACGCGTGAGCTGCTTTTACAGGACTCAGAACGACTGGTTATGCAAGTTAAGGCTAGTGGTGGCGCGGTAGAATCGCGTTTTTATCACAACATGCCCCATGTTTTTCCCCTGTTCCATCTGTTGCCCGAAGCGCTTGAGGCGAGGGAACAAATTGCGGATTTTGTGCTTTCACAGCTGATTCGTTAAAATTGTGTAGTTATTCATATTCGGTGAATAGCTAGCAAAAATAGAGGTAAATAACTTTTTTTCTGACTAAATATGCTAAATGCCTCTGGCGTAAACGCTTGTATAGTTCTTAAACTGCAATCTTTATGCACTTTGGCATTAAGCATGGTGAATGTTGTTTGTGAAAAACTGGTATTTTGATCACAATTTCGCTAATAATGGCTATTAATAGACACAAGCATACCCTGTATCACTAACTCAAGATAAAGATACGTTGGGGACTCAGACGGCTCCCGATGCCGTTACATTTAAACAAAGGATGAAGAAGAATGAGCGTTGATATGAAGTTGAATCGTGCCCAGTTTGATGCGGTTATGGTGCCTAACTATGCGCCTGCTGCCGTGATCCCAGTACGTGGCGAAGGCAGCCGTGTATGGGATCAAGAGGGTAACGAATTTATCGATTTTGCTGGCGGTATTGCAGTAAATTGCTTAGGTCACTGTCATCCCGCCTTAGTGAATGCCTTAAAAACCCAAGGTGAAAAATTATGGCACCTGTCTAACGTAATGACCAACGAGCCTGCACTCGAGCTGGCCACTAAGTTAGTCAATAGCACTTTTGCTGAGCGTGTCTATTTTGCCAACTCTGGCGCCGAAGCCAACGAAGCGGCACTGAAATTAGCCCGTCGTTATGCTTTAGAAAAATACGGCGTAGAGAAAGATGAAATCATCGCCTTCGATAAAGCCTTCCACGGTCGTACTTTTTTCACTGTGAGCGTTGGTGGTCAAGCGGCCTATTCCGATGGTTTTGGTCCAAAACCGCAAAGCATCACCCACTTACCTTATAACGATGTTGCGGCATTAGAAGCGGCCGTATCGGATAAAACCTGCGCCATCATGCTAGAGCCGCTGCAAGGTGAGGGCGGTATTATTAATGCTGATCCTGCGTTCCTCAAAGCGGTGCGTGAACTGGCTAATAAACACAATGCACTGGTGATTTTCGACGAAGTACAAACCGGTGTTGGCCGTACGGGTGAACTTTATGCTTACATGGGCACCGACATTGTGCCGGATATTCTGACCACGGCTAAAGCGCTGGGCGGTGGTTTCCCGATCGCAGCTATGCTGACGACCGCAGAAATTGCTGAGCACTTGAAAGTCGGTACTCACGGTTCAACCTACGGTGGTAACCCATTAGCTTGCGCTATCGGCAACGCGGTATTAGATGTGGTTAACACGCCAGAAGTCTTGAATGGTGTGAAACATCGCGAGCAGTTATTACGCGATGGTCTGAACAAAATTAATGAAAAATATCATGTTTTCTCTGAAATTCGCGGTAAAGGCTTGCTGTTAGGGGCGGTCCTTAATGAACAGTACCAAGGTCGTTCACGTGACTTTTTAGTAGCGTCTGTTGCTGAAGGCTTAATGAGCCTGATGGCGGGTGCTAATGTGGTACGTTTTGCTCCTTCACTGGTGATCCCTGAGGCAGATATTGCAGAGGGCCTAGCACGTTTTGAGCGTGCTGTGGCGAGCATCGCTGCTGCCTAAGCGACCAAAGGAGTGCTGAATTTTATTCGCACTCCTTTTTTGTCAGGGAATACTTGCGTGTATCTATCCTGTCTTTTTTAAGATAGGCGCCTTGATGCACAGCAAGCTTAAGTGAGGAGACACTAAGATGTTAATCATACGTCCTATTAAGGCAGGCGATTTTGAATCTCTATATCAAATCGCCGAAGAGTCTGGCCATGGCTTTACCTCATTGCCAGTCAATGCCGATTTGCTTAGGCATAAAATTGCCCGTGCAGAAGCCTCATTCGTTAAGGTGGTTGATAAGCCCTTCGATGAAGGCTATTTGATGGTACTCGAGGATACCGCGACCCGCGAAGTGGTTGGTACTTGTGCCATTGAAGCCGCAGTGGGTATGGAGGATGCCTTCTACCACTATCGCCTCGGGACAGAGGTTTATCATTCTGAGCAAATCGAAGTTCGCAACGAGGTCGAAACCTTAACCCTGTGCCACGATTACACTGGCGCTGCTGAGCTTTGTACCCTGTTTTTACGGGAACCCTATCGTAAGGGGAATAATGGCCGCATGTTGTCACGCAGCCGTTTTCTGTTTTTAGCTCAACACGCTAAGCGTTTTGGCGAGACTGTGATTGCCGAAATGCGTGGTGTGAGCGATGCCGATGGTCATTCCCCCTTCTATGGTTGGCTGCAAAAAAACTTTTTAGGTATTGATTTTGTTCAGGCCGATTACCTGTCGGGTCTAGGCAAAAAAGCCTTTATGGCGGAGATGATGCCCCGCAACCCCGTGTACGTTTGCCTGCTGCCAGAAGAAGCACAAAAAGTGATAGGCGAAGTGCACACCAATACCCGTCCAGCCTTGAGTCTGCTTCAGGCCGAAGGCTTTAGATGCCGTGGTTATGTGGATATTTTCGATGGTGGTCCAACGGTGGAATGCCGTCTCACAGATATCCGCGCCGTGCGTGAGAGCCGTCTGCTGACTGTAGATATTGGTGAAATGCCTGAATCTGATAAGCAATTTATTATCTCTAACACTCAATTAGCCAATTACCGTGCGACCTCCGCTTGTCTTGCTGTGGATGACAAAACCGAGCAGGTGGTAATTAGTCCAGAACTCGCCGAGGGTTTGTTACTCGCAAAAGGCGATCAAATCCGTATTTTGGCAATGTAGGAATGCAAATGACACATTTTATTAAAGGCCAGTGGCAAGCTGGCAAGGGTCATGATGTGACCTCTAGCAACCCAGCAAATGGCGAAATTATTTGGCGCGGCCAAACGGCGACAGCCGATCAAGTCAACGCTGCCGTCGATGCCGCCCGTGAAGCTCAGTTCGATTGGTTTATGTTAGGTTTTGATGCGCGTCTAAAGATAGTTGAAGCTTATCGTAGCCAACTCGAAGCGAACAAAGCCGAATTAGCCGAAACGATCGCTCAGGAAACCGGTAAACCCCAGTGGGAAACGGCGACAGAAGTTGCTGCCATGATTGGTAAGATTGGCCTGTCGGCAACGGCTTATAACAAGCGCACCGGCACTGAAGCCAATGACACGCCAGCAGGGCGCGCCGTGCTACGCCATAAGCCTCACGGTGTGGTTGCTGTGTTTGGGCCCTATAACTTCCCAGGGCATTTACCCAATGGTCATATAGTGCCAGCATTGCTTGCGGGCAATACCGTGGTGTTTAAGCCCTCTGAATTGACGCCTAAAGTGGCCGAGTTAATGGTCTCTCTCTGGGAAAAAGCGGGTCTGCCCGCGGGTGTAATCAACTTAGTCCAAGGTGAAGTCGATACGGGTAAGGCGCTGGCGTCGCACCCACAACTCGACGGGCTGTTCTTTACCGGCAGTTCTCGCACCGGTCACCTGTTGCACCAGCAATATGCGGGTCATCCAGGTAAGATCCTCGCCTTAGAAATGGGCGGTAATAACCCGCTGATTATTAAAGGCGTGGCCGATATTAAAGCCGCTGTGCACGATATTCTGCAATCGGCCTATATTTCATCAGGCCAGCGTTGTACCTGTGCCCGCAGGCTCTATGTTGAGCAAGGCGAGCAGGGCGATGCCTTAGTAGCCAAGCTGGTTGAAGCGGTGAAACAGATTAAAGTCGGCCCTTGGAACGCGCAGCCACAACCATTTATGGGCTCAATGATTTCCGAAGCGGCAGCGAAAGGTATGGTGGCGGCGCAGGCTAACTTGCAGAGCTTAGGCGGCGTGTCGCTGGTTGAACTCACTCATTTGCAGGCGGGAACGGGCTTAGTCTCACCCGGGCTTATCGATGTCACAGCGGTGAGCGAGTTACCCGATGAGGAATACTTTGGACCATTGCTGCAATTAGTGCGCTACAGTGATTTTGACCAAGCGATTAAGCTGGCTAACCAAACCCGTTATGGCTTATCCGCAGGTATCTTGGCCGATAGCCGTGATGATTATGAGTATTTCCTTGCTCGCATTCGTGCGGGGATTGTGAACTGGAACAAGCAGATCACTGGTGCTTCGGGTGCTGCGCCCTTTGGTGGCGTAGGCGCTTCGGGTAACCACAGGGCGAGTGCATTTTATGCCGCAGACTACTGTGCTTATCCCGTTGCCTCCGTTGAGGCCGATGCGGTGAGCCTACCTGCAAGTTTAAGTCCAGGGTTAAGTTTAGAGTGACATCATTGAGGAAGAACCTAGGTTCTTCCTTTTTCATTACAAGCAGTAACGTTACTTGGGCTGCTACTGAGCGCCGTTGTGCAGCAAGTAGCTAGGGTCGTTACATTGAGTGCGAGCGGCAAAACAATACGCACTATAGTCGCAGCACAATAAAAGGAGTTTTTATGCACACAGATATCAATGCGTTATTTGCCGCCCTCTGGCAAGACTATATTCAAATGACCCCATCTGCGGCCAAGGTGCACGAGCTACTTGGACACGGCAAGCCGATTATCAACGACCATATCGCTCTGCGTACTTTTAATATCGCTAAGGTGAATTTAGCCGTATTAGCAGAGCACTTTACTTCTTTAGGTTATGTGGCCTGCGGTGACTATAAGTTTGAACAGAAAAAACTGGTGGCAAAGCATTTTGAGCACCCAGATGCGACTCAACCTAAGGTGTTTATTTCTGAGCTATTGGTGGAAGAGTTTAGCCCATCACTGCAAAGCACTATCCAAGGCTTGATTGCCCAAGTGGATGAGCAAGCGACGAAAGCGGATAACTTTATCTATTCGGGTCGTCATTGGACGCTGGATGCTAAAACCTACGAGACGCTGCTCGAAGAGAGTGAATATGCGGCTTGGGTTGCAGCTTTTGGTTACCGCGCCAATCATTTTACGGTTTCTATCAACCACCTAGAGGGTTTTGATACCTTAGAGTCGGTAAATGATGCACTCAAGCAAGCGGGTTTTGTGCTCAATAGCTCAGGTGGCGAAATCAAAGGTTCACCAGAGGTGTTACTGGAGCAATCATCGACCATGGCCGATAAAATCGCTGTGGTATTTAGCGATACAACGGTTGAGATCCCAAGCTGCTTCTATGAATTCGCCCTGCGTTATCCAAAGGCGAATGGTGAGCTGTATACCGGCTTTGTGGCCGCATCAGCCGATAAGATTTTTGAGAGCACCAACGCGAAAAAAGCCTAATAAATTAGGTTGTTGCTGACTTAATCTCAAACAAAAACGCCATCAATTGATGGCGTTTTTTATGGGTGGCACTTAGAGCAAATAGCTAGGACAACAATAGTTAGCTCAACACATGTTCGCTAAACACTCTTAGCTAAGCACTCGTTAGCCAAAGACTAGTTCAATACTGAGGCCAGATAAGTGGCTGCTGTGTTTAAACTTAAGTTCAATGCCATATTGTTCGGCAATTTCCTTCACTATCGATAAACCTAGGCCATGGCCCATGACGGATTCATCAAGCCGCGTGCCCCTTTGGGTGAGTTTATCGAGTTCGTCGTCAGCAACACCTGGGCCATCATCGTCGATGCTAAGGCAGAGTTTATTTTGTGCCTTCCACAGTTTTACCGCGACTTGACTGCCCGCCCATTTAAAGGCGTTATCGAGCAAATTCCCTAAGAGCTCCATACCATCTTCCCTATGAATAGGCAGGCGCTGGATACTAGGATCGAGCTCAAAGTCGCAGTTGATGTTTTTGCTTCTGTGCACTTTGTTGAGGGTATTGGCGAGGCTGTGGAGATCCCTCGGTACCACTAACTGGGCGGCAGGTAACATATCACCGGTGATCCGCGCCGCCGCAAGTTTACGCTCGACCATTTTATGGATAGCGTCGAGTTGCTGTTGCAGCGCCATGGCGGTATCGGGATCTTTTAGCCCCAAGGCTTCTACCTGTTGCTGCATCACTGCCAGTGGGGTTTTGAGCCCATGGCTTAAGTTGCCTAAGTTATTGCGGCTACGCTCAATTTGCTTGGCGGTGTATTCCAATAACTCGTTGTAGGTCTTCGCCAGCGGTTGCACTTCGGGCGGAATGTTATTCAGCTCTAAGGCGTTAATTTCGCCTTCTTGTAGGCGTGACAGTGCATGTTGGATCTGTTTTACGGGTTTAAATGATTGGCGCAGGATCAGGAAGATACCAGCGATCATGGCCACTAACATGGCGAGGTTAACCCCAAGCTTAGTGCCGTAGACTTCACTAAATACCCGCCGACCAATACTCAAATCTTGTGCGACAGTAAGCGTAGCGGTCACATTGGCACTGCTGGAATTTAATCCAAGAGATAACAACTGCATATCATTATTTTTAGGTCCCTTTGCTTGCCAGACACGGGTTTGGTTTGGCGCTAAAGGTTCGATATCGAGCTGCATATCCCACAGGGAGCGGGAGCGGATCACTTCATTGGGCAGGTTTAGCTGGAAATAACGCCCCGAATAGGCGGGGCGGTAGAAGCTCGACAGTTGGCTCTGATCGATGTGGATTTCCCCATTATTGAAATGGGTTGCCAGCATAATGTGTTCTAAATCTTCTTCTAAGCGATTGATAATCGAGTCGTGAAACGCTTGGCGCAGCATGGACTCAAATAATACGAGTCCAACTACTGTGCCTAATACCAATAAGCCCGTTAACCATAAACTGAGCTTAGTGCGAATCGAGATCATGCAGTCACGCCGTGGAAGATATAACCTTGACCGCGGCGGGTTTCTATCGCAGTTTTACCGAGTTTTTTGCGCAGATGAGTCACGTAAACTTCAACCACATTACTCTCTTTCTCGTCGTCAAACTGATAGAGTTTGTCCGTCAGTTGAGCCTTAGATAACAGCTTCTTAGGTGACATGAGGAAGATTTTTAACAGCCTGAATTCCATGGCCGTCAATTCATATAAATGCTCGCCAACGCTGACGGTTTGTTCGGCTTCATCTAAGGTGACGCCGCCATAGCTCAACTGTTTGCTGGAATTATTTAAACGGCCATGGGCGCGATGAATAAGCGCTTGGATACGCGCTAATAGCTCCTGTGCGTGGAAGGGTTTTCCTAAATAATCATCGGCACCGGCATTGAAACCTTCGACCTTTTCATGCCATTGGCTGCGGGCGGTTAACATAATAACAGGGGTGCTAATGCCTTGATTACGCCAGCCTTCGAGTAATTCCAGCCCATTGCCATCGGGGAGACCAATATCTAAGATCACGCAGTCGTATTGGGTTTCTTTAACGAGGTAATCGGCTTCAACCGCTTTATCAGTAATATCGGTAACGTAGCCAGCCTGTTTGAGTTGTTTCTCCAGTTCGGAGACCAACATCGGATTATCTTCAACGAGTAGCAGTTTCATGTTTTCGACATTCGCTCGGTAGTGCGGTGGAGTGTTCAAGTTGACCGTTGGTGGCATCAATACTCAGATTCACTATTTGGCCGCGTTGCACTTTGATTTGCAAATCATAGCGCCATTTATGATCTTCTTGATAGAGATGTGCGTCAATTAGTTCACCTTGGCAGAATTGATTGACCACGGCTAGGGTGCCATTGAGTGATAGAATTTGCCCAGAGTTGACTAAAGCCTTGGCTTGATAATGTTCTAATTCAATCGGTTCGGCGTTAATTATTGTTGGATGCACCAGCGTAAACAGACTGAAAAAACAGATAAATAACAGCCGTTTCATTTATGCTCCCCAATAAAAAATGGCCTAGATTTTATGCTAGGCCACTTTAATGAAACAGGCTTAAATCAAGCTGAAGTCTAACTTAACGGGTGCCATATACCACAATGGTTTTACCGTGTGCTTGAATGAGATTTTGTTCTTCAAGCATCTTTAAGATACGACCCACAGTTTCGCGGGAACAACCAACGATCTGACCAATTTCTTGGCGAGTGATCTTAATTTGCATGCCGTCTGGGTGAGTCATGGCATCAGGTTGTTTTGCTAAATGCAACAATGTTTGGGCAATACGGCCTGCCACATCGAGGAATGCTAAATTACCGACTTTCTGGCTAGTGCTCTGTAGGCGGTATGCCATTTGAGCCGAAAGCTTCATCAGAATTTCGGGGTTAACTTGGATTAATTGCTTGAACTTCTTGTAAGAGATTTCAGCAATTTCACATGCTTGTTTTGCACGAACCCAAGCAGTACGTTCAGCTTGTTCTTCGAACAATCCTAACTCACCGATAAAGTCGCCTTGATTAAGATAAGATAGGATCATTTCCTTACCTTCTTCATCTTTAATCAATACCGCAACAGAACCTTTTACGATGTAATAAAGGGTATCTGAGTCTTCACCAGCATGGATCAAGGTGCTTTTAGCGGGATACTTATGAATGTGACAGTGTGATAAAAACCATTCCAAAGTTGGGTCCGGTTTTGGCTTACCAATCAGAGCCATGTCGATGTTCCTCGATTGATTAAAACGAAAGTAAGAATATTCTAAATAAGCATTTTACGTCAATTACACCCATAAAAACTTGATGGACATCTTAGTTTAGAATGAGTGAATAAATGCAATTAACCAACTAAAATTAGAGCTTATTTTGCTACTTTAGTGATATTAGTCAACTAAATCGGTGTCAAACTCACTGGATTCACTTAACTCTGTAGAGTTAATCACATCTTATAAAGGCTTTTAAGGGTTTTTTGTGAGTAAAATAATCGTAAACCTTAGTGGCCTGACATTGTGAGTCGAGCAATTTAAAAATCAGCGGTGATTTTTCCCTTTATTTAAGGTCAATTGAACCTATTTAGACTCGACTTATGGGGTTAATTCTGGCTAACTTGGGGACGCGGTTGTTTTTCGAAGAGGTTACCACGTGAAATACAGACAATGGGTTTTCGGTGCAGGATTGACTTTATCCGTTGGATTAAGTTCTGCTGCATACGCATTTTCTATCCCGCAGCCCGCAAATGAAATTGCGGCGAGTAAATTTGTGCATATTCAAGTTCAGGCGGAGCAAGGTGATGCCGATGCGCAATTTTTACTGGGACTGATGTTTCTCTCTGGACGTTATGTGCAGCAAGAAGTGCCATCAGGACTGCACTGGATAACTCTCGCCGCCGAGCAACAACACGAAAAGGCGCAGCAAACTTTGGCTGATCTCTCCTTTGAAGGCCAATTGATTAAACGAGACTTAGCTGTGGCCGAGCGTTGGTATAAGGATATGGGGGAGCGTGGTAATCGTTGGGCACAGTTTCGTTTAGGCTTTATTTACGCTTCGGGTGGTGATGGCGTTAAGCGCAATTGCGGCAAAGCGGTAGAGCAATTTTCCCGTGTTGGCGATGATATTGCCCTTGGCAATGTGGCTTGGATTCTCGCAACTTGCCCTGAGGCCGAATACCGTGATGGCAATAAAGCGCTTCAGTTATCTCTACAGCTCCTTAAGGTCAACGAAAACGATCCCACTAATCTCGACAATTTGGCCGCGGCCTATGCGGAAGTGGGCGATTTTGGCGCAGCCGTTTCGACGCAGCAAAAAGCGATTGCAGCTTTGAAGATGACGGCTGAAGCGACTAAAACCGATGAATTTAAGCAGCGTTTACATAGCTATGAGCAGAAACGCGCCTACCGTGAGACACTGCGTTTGCTCGATTAAACCCGTTAGTGTTTTATTATCTTTATCAGCCCGAGCTATGCTCGGGCTGATTGTTTCTGACGTTTTATTTATTGGGCGGATTCAGGCTGTTCGAGCGGCCAAGAATGTAAGATGTGATATTCCATCCCACGATTACCGCTTGAAGAAAGGTACAAATGAAGCTGTTCGGGAGCGAGCGTTAGTTCAGTTATTGGTGTATTCGCTAGATCTTTGAGGAGAAGTTCGTTATCAAAGATGCTCAATGACTTGGCTTTTCTAAACAAGCTGATATGCGGTCGAAATGGATGTTCGCTCTGATGCAATTGCAACTGCTGCGCTAAATCTTGCGCCTGCGATGCCAATAACGCCAACGCAGGGCTAACCCTATCTCCCTTTAAACAACATACCTGTGCCTTGGGCCAAACGGCGAGCTTATCCAGTTGTACAGTAAATCGTGGCCGATACAGTTTATCAACGGCTTCGAGCAGCAGTGTCTTTTGAGACTGATTGGCTAAGCCTAAAAAAGCGAGGGTGAGATGAAAATTCGCTTTGCTTACGGGTTTTGCATGGGGCGTTAACTGTTGTGCTAAGCATTGCTGCAATTGCAGCAGTGGCATGCGTTGAGTCTCATTAAGGGCGAATCCAAGAAATAGTCGTTGTAACACTCTTTATCTCCGCTACCTGCTCAAATGCCAAACATAAGCTATGCTTTTGTTTGGTAATACAGAAAGGCCCGTGGTCATTATTCATCATCGGCTTTCGATGACTTGAATTTGTTTCTGGGAAGTGTAGCAATAATACCTTAAATGGAATTGTAGGTAAGGAAATCCCTTTTCATGTCAGATGGTTTAGCAAATTCACTCCAACAGGCATTAGTGACGATTTTTAGCGAAACGCCGCTAGAAACCCTAGAGCAAAATGTTGATAGAGCATTAGAGGCGATTACACTTCAGTTGCACTGTGATGGGGTGTTTGTGCTAACGGGGAGTTTATCCCTCGACCATTTACGCACCCGTAATTTGTATTTAAAACCGCAATTTAGCCAGGGCCAGCAGACTCGCGTTTGGCCGCTTGCGCGTATGCCTTTTTTTCGCTCCCTTGTGAGAAACCCCAAGCTGCTGAATCTACCCGATGTGAATACATTACCGCCAGAAGCTCAGGCGGAGCGGGCATTGTTACGGGATTGGGATGTCAAAAGTCTACTGGTGTTACCCCCCGTCGTATTTGGAGAAACCCGTATTGCCCTTGGGGCGGTAAATTGCTCCGAATGCTGTGAGTGGACCGAGGAGTTTATTCAGGAGTTTCAACATGCGGCTGTGATGATTGGTTCGGCGATGGAGCTGACTCGTATCGCCCATGATATGTTAGCGAGTGAAAACAAATATCGCGAAGTCTTTAATCAATTGCCCTTGGCTTGTGCTTTGCTGGATAAACAAAATCAACTGACGATGCTGAATAAAGTGGCGCTGCAAACCTTGCCAGTGCAGCATGGATACGATTTATTCAGCATGGTGCGCGATGAAGAGCACGCGATGCTCTCCGATACGTTGCATATGGTGCGTGAAGGCGTATTAGGGCAAGCTTGGTGCGAATTGCCGCTTAAATCGCTGCATCAATTAGAGTGGTTAAGGCTCAGTTTTAGTCAGATCCACGGTGATAAGGACACCCTGGTTATGATTGCCGAAGATGTGAGTGAAAAGTATCGGCTGGCCGATGAGCTCTCTTTTCATGCTAACTACGATGCTCTTACCGGATTGCCCAATCGGCTGCACTTTGAGGCATTACTCGATAATTTGCTGCATAGCAAAGATGATATGCCTACCTGTGTTGCCTTTATCGATGTCGATCAATTTCAAGTGATCAACAATGTTAGCGGTCATCAAGCGGGGGATAAGTTACTGTGCCAGTTAACATTGCGGCTTAAACAACTGGTGCGCAAGGGCGATATCGTTGCTCGGCTTGGTGGTGATGAGTTCGGTATTTTAATGCATTACTGCAATGTAGATTCGGCGCAGCATATTGCTAAGCGGATTTGTACTCAGTTAGCAACCCACGAATTTATCTGGGAAAACCGCTGCCACAATGTTAGCGTCAGTATGGGGATAGCTAAGTTCGACAGGTCGGCCTCTGATATTTATACCGTGATGAGTCATGCTGATGCGGCCTGTCGACTCGCCAAAGATAAGGGGCGAAATGGCTGGCATTTATACAGTGCTAAAGATCCTAAAATGACTCGTCTTTACACTGAAATGATGGCCTCGGTAGATATTGTTAGTGCCCTCGCGTTAAATCAATTTGAGCTTTATTTTCAAAGTATTGCACCACTAAATTGCGAAGAGCCAGGATTACATTTAGAAGTGCTGCTCCGTATGGTGCAGCCCAATGGCAACATTGTTTCGCCAGCAATTTTCCTACCTGCCGCTGAGCGTTATAACTTGGCCGCCAAAGTCGACTTGTGGGTCATTGATAATCTACTGAAGTGGGGGAGTAGCCATTTAGCGATTTGGCAGCAATTGGGGCTGGTATCCGTCAACCTTTCGGCGACGTCTTTGGGTGATAGCGAGTTTATGAATTGGCTTGAAATGCGGCTAATGACTGAACCTGAGTTGGTGGATAAACTCTGCATTGAGATCACCGAAACCGCCGCCGTAAGCCAATTAGATCAAGCAACTAAATTGATTGAAGTGCTTAGGCCATTAAATTGCCAGCTCGCACTGGATGACTTTGGTGCGGGATTTTCAAGTTTCGCTTATCTAAAACGTTTAAATGTGGATTACGTCAAAATCGATGGTCAGTTTGTTATCAACCTGTGTGACGATGATGCGGATCAAGCAATCATCAAAGCCATCTGTCAGCTCGGACAAGATATGGGATTTGATGTGGTAGCCGAGTTTGTTGAATCGACAGAAATTGGTTTAAAATTAAAGAGCTTAGGAGTGGATTATGCTCAAGGTTATGCGATTAATAAACCCGCGCCATTGCTAACATTAACCTCTGGATTGGCCGAGCCTTGGCTGCTGTAACGGCAGTTATCCTTCATGTGAGTTTTTATACTTCTGCAATTCTTAATTTGTAAGTGACTCATTTATCACTATTTACCTTAATGTGAGCCCATGCAACTTAGGCTGCGACAGATTGTCGCGCCAAGCCGAGTTTTGATTGCACTTATATCACCAGTCATAACAATACCCCCACAAAAATCATTAAAAACAATATGTAGGGGAATGTCATGCCGTATCAACCTATCAAATTAGCGCTTATTTTAGCGGGTGTTTTAGGCACTGCTGCGCCTCAACTGGCTTGGTCTGCTGAGGCGACCGACTGTGGTGATGACCAAAAATGTAAAGATTATCTGCTGGTTACCGCTGATGTGATGCGTCAGCCAGTACACTTAGTGAGTGATCCCAAACAAAATCGATTGCCATTACCCGCCTATGATGGCTCAGGGTTTTTACGCACGATTCCGGGATTTAATATCACCCGTAAAGGCGGCTCTGGCGGCGATCCGATGTTTCGTGGCTTGGGTGGTTCGCGCTTAAACATCGTTGACGATGGCCAGCATGTGTATGGTGCCTGTGGTGGACGTATGGATCCGCCAACCAATTATATTTATCCCGAAACTTACGATCAGATAACGGTTATTAAAGGCCCGCAGACGGTGAAATATGGCCCTGTCGGCACCGCGGGCACAATTCTGTTTGAGAAAAACCGCCATCGTTTTAATCAAGCGGATCTTGAAGGGCGTGCCAGTGCGACGGGTGGCAGTTTTGATAGACGAGATGCCATGGTGGAGTTGAGTGCCGGTGATAAGAATTACTACCTTGATTTTGATATTAATCAATCGAGTAGTGATCATTATCAGGACGGCAATGGCAATAAGGTGCAATCCAGTTATGACCGCCAAAACGCCAATCTTGCCCTAGGTTGGACACCTACTGAGCGTACCGTTGTGGAGTTAGCTTACGGTGAGTCGAGCGGTGAGGCAGAGTATGCCGACAGATTAAATAAGGCTCGCCAAATTGATAACCGTGATGCGGCGGTGCTCATACAACATGAGTTTGAGTCGACCTGGCTGGCCGCAGTCGAGTTACAAGCCTTTAGCAATAAGAACGACCATATTATGGACCGATTTGATGAAGGGGTGAATTCTGGCTCGAATGTGCGTCGGATGACCGACGGTGGTCATCTTTGGTTTGATTTAACCCCGCTCGATGGCCTCGAATTAACATTGGGGCTGGATTATATGTCTAGCGCGCATGATGGCCGCAGTATGGCGCCCGGCGATGTTGGCTTAGACGACTTACTCAATAAGCCGTTTAAGGAAGATATGCGCTATAAAAACTATGGCCTGTTTGCCGAATCCCGTTACGGCTTTGATAACCAAGGTTCAGGTAATAGTAGTTTGCACGCTGGACTGAGAGTTGATCGCTGGGATAGTGAATTGTTAATCGCCCAGCAGGGTGAGCGGGAGGATACCCTCTACAGCGGTTATGTGCGTTATGAATATCAACTCGATGCTCATCAATACTATGCTGGATTTGGCTCGGCGCAACGCGTGCCAGACTATTGGGAGATCATGAAGGCTAGCGCCGATAATCCCGCACAGAAAGCCTTTGATCTTAAGGCTGAAACGACCAATCAATTTGATATAGGCTGGATTTACCAAGGTCCGGTTGAAGCGTCAGTGTCACTCTTTTTCGGTGAGATTAATGACTATATTTTGATTGATTCGACCAGCAACACCACGGTAGCCCGTAATATTGATGCCAGCTTATTCGGTGGCGAAGCAAGCCTAGACTATGCGCTTAATGAGCAATGGTCGACTCAACTTACCTTAAGTTATACCCATGGTGAAAACGATACCGACAAGGTCGCACTTGGGCAAATATCGCCGTTAGAGGCAAGATTAATTGTTAATTATCAATGGCAAGCTTGGACAATGGCGGCGCAGTGGCGGCTAGTTGCATCGCAGGATCGTTATACCTTAGGCCATGGCAACATCGTGGGCCAAGACTTAGGCCCAAGTAGTGGCTTTGGTACCTTGGCACTCAATGCTTCTTGGTCATACAGCAAGGATTTATCCTTTATCTTCGGTGTCGAAAACCTGTTTGATGCAACCTACGCAGAGCATGTGAGTAAGGCCGGTACGGGTAATGATCTGCCTGGCAGTGAGGCCATGTTCAGGGTCAACGAGCCGGGGCGTAATCTCTGGGCTAAGCTGACCTATCAGTTCTAACTCGGCTTATTTGTGCTATTAGCGCCCCGAGAGCCTTGCTGTCGGGGCGATGCTATTTTTAGCAAGCCAATGCCAAACTGCGACATATCAAAGCAGAGGCTGCGGGAGGGACACTGCCTAAGGCCTATGTTAAACTGCCACATTATTTTTCCCTGTTGATACTGTTGCATTGAACAATCTACCTATTCATTCCTTACTGCCATCTCTGCGTGATGCCTTTGCAACGCATGCCCAAGTGATCCTCGAGGCACCCACAGGCGCGGGTAAATCCACCGCCTTGCCTTTAGCTATCTTGGATTGGGCTGAGGTTTCTGGGCGGATTTTAATGCTGGAACCTCGACGTGTGGCCGCCCGCAGTGTGGCGCAATTTATTGCCAGTTGTCGGCAGCAGGCGGTAGGGCAAGAGGTCGGTTTTAGGGTGCGCGGTGAGTCAAAGGTCAGTGGTGAGACTCGGCTTGAGATCGTTACCGAAGGGATATTAACCCGAATGATCCAGCAAGATCCTGAATTGACGGGGATCGATATGATCATTTTCGATGAGATCCACGAGCGACATTTGACCACAGATCTTGGTTTAGCCCTCGCTCTCGAAGTGCAAAGCTCACTGCGGGATGACTTAAAAATCCTCGCCATGTCGGCAACCTTATCTGGCATTGCGCTCAGTGAGTTAATGCCAAACGCAGCCCTGCTCAAGAGTGAAGGGCGCAGTTTTCCGGTTGAAATCATCTACCGTGCTGTCGCGGGCCAGCAGCATTGGCTCGATCATTTGAGTCGCACCGTGCTCGATAGTGCTACCTCAATAACGGATAGTGCGGCCTCAATAACGGATAGTGGCCCGCAGGATATACTGGTGTTTTTACCCGGTAAGGCGGAAATCCTCAGGGTGGCGCAGTATTTGGCGGAGCGCCTCGATGGTAGCCGTGTGGCAATTTGTCCGCTTTATGGCGAGTTGTCTGCGCAGGAACAGGATAGGGCGATTAAGGCAGACGATAGTGGCAGGCGCAAAATAGTGCTCTCCACCAACGTTGCCGAGTCGAGCCTCACCATTGAAGGCATTGGGCTGGTTATCGATAGTGGCTATAAACGCCAAGCGAGTTTTAACCCTAAAACTGGGGTCACGCGCTTAAGCCTTAAACGTATTAGCCAAGCTTCGGCAACCCAACGTGCTGGTCGCGCTGGCCGTTTAGCGGCGGGCGTGTGTATTCGATTATGGGGCCAAGAAGAGCATCAACGTCTGCTCAAAGCCGATGAGCCCGAAATCAGCCAAGCCGACTTAGTCTCAATGGCCCATGACTGTGCCTATTGGGGCGCAAAATCCTTCAGCGATTTGCTGTTATTGACAGCGCCGCCGAGCGTGAACGAAGCGCTGGCGTGGCAACTGCTGCAGCACTTAGGTGTGGTCGATGGGCAAAACAAACTCACTCAGCATGGTAAAGCCGCCTATGAGCTGGGCTGTCATCCGCGCCTCGCGCACATGTTATTAGCTGCTAAATCCCATTCTACAGAACTTGCGGCCTTGGCCTGCCTGCTCGCGGGCATTTTAGAGGCGCGGGGATTGCCACGCAAAGGCGCAGATATCATGAATTACTTGCATTTTGCCACCCAAGGCAGTGCGGGGCAGCAGGCCAAGCAATGGCTTAAAAAGCTGGCGCTAGATAAGCAATTCTCTCAGGCCGATTTAGTGGCCATCGCTTCCCATGCCCATCATCAGGATGTTGGTTTGCTGTTGGCGCTGGCGTATCCCGACCGCATTGCCAAATCCCGTGGCGTTGAGGGTTATCAATTGGCCAATGGAACGGGTGTGGTGCTCAACGCCGAAGATGCCTTAGCGCAAACGCCTTGGCTGGTGGTGGCTGATTTTCAAGAAACCGAAGGTAAAAATGCTGGGCGGATCTATTTAGCTTGTCCGTTACAACCGAGCCTATTTGAGCATGAGTTGGTCGACTTGGTTGATACTCATGAGCTGTGCGGTTGGGATGAAACCAAAGGTCGCGCTGTTGCTGAGCGGCAAGCAAAAGTCGGGCAGATTTTATTGAAATCAGAGGCTATCCCTAATCCGAATCGCGGCCAAATTGTGGCGGCATTAGTGAGTTATATCCGTCAGCAAGGCTTACAAATTCTTAATTGGAACGCTAACTTAGCGCAGTTTCAAGCGCGATTGCATTTAGCGCGTGAGTTAGATCCGAATGCTGATTGGCCGGATATGAGCGATGCCGCGCTGCTGGCAAACCTTGAAACATGGCTGGCGCCTTACCTTGAAAATGTGAATAATCTGCCGCAATTACAAAAACTCGATTGCTTTAGTTTAGTGATGAATCAATTGAGTTGGTCGCAGCAGCAGGCGCTTGATTCACTGTTGCCGACCTCATGGCCTTTAGCCACGGGCACTTTCGCGCCCATAGTTTACGAGACTTCGGGTCGCGCCTTACTGCGGGTTCGCTTGCAGGAAACCTTTGGTATGGCTGACAGCCCGCTACTAGCCCAAGGTAAGCTGAAGGTGACGATGGAGTTGCTGTCTCCGGCGCAGCGCCCTTTGGCACTGACGGCAGATCTCGCCAGTTTTTGGCAAGGGCCCTATGTTGAAGTGAAAAAAGAAATGCGTGGGCGTTACCCTAAACACCTGTGGCCGGACGACCCTGCCAATACGCTACCGACAAAATATACCAAGAAGAAAACCTTAGGTTTATCTCAGTCATAGCCTTTAGACTGCTTTGATTTACAACCTTGTGTTGTGCCTGTGACTGATGCCGTTAACGCATAAATGATGAAGTAGATATGACAACTCATACGACAAAAAAAGCGCCAGCCCAACGTAAAGCGAAGCGAAGCCGTGGCCTATTTGGGCAAATTTGGTCGCTCACCTGGAAGCTCGCCTTAATCGGCCTCGCCGTTGTGACCTTCTACGGTATTTACCTCGACCAAATTATCGCCCGTAAGTTTGAAGGGCAAAAATGGCATTTACCTGCACAAGTTTTTAGCCGTTCCATGGCCTTATACCCAGGAGCAGCGGTGAGTCATCCACAGTTGATGGCCGAGTTAAAACTACTTGGCTATCGCAAAGTGGCGAACCCCCGCGAGGTAGGCGAGTTTTCGGCATCGAGCACCAAAATCGAATTATGGCGTCGACCCTTTTTACATCCCGAAGGCGATCAGCCAGAACAGCGAGTGATGATCACCTTCGATAGCGAAGGCGTCAGCTCTATTGCCCGAATGGAGGATAAGCGCCAGTTAGCGGTATTCCATTTAGAACCCGTTTTACTTGACCGCATGATCACCGGCGATGGCGAAGACAGGCTCTTTGTCTCTACCGAAGATATGCCCAAACATATTGTGCAGGCACTATTGCTGGTGGAAGACCGCAGTTTTTACGAGCACCACGGGGTGAACCCCTTCGCGATTCTGCGTGCTGCTTTTGTAAATATCAGCGCAGGGCGTACCGTGCAGGGCGGTTCGACACTGACCCAGCAGTTGGCGAAAAACTTCTTTCTTTCAAGCGAGCGCTCATTGTTGCGTAAGGTTCGCGAAGCCTTAATGGCGGTAATTATTGATTTTCGTTACAGCAAGGAAGAAATTCTCGAGGCTTATCTCAACGAAGTGTATATGGGGCAAGATAAATCCCGTGCCGTGCATGGTATGGGGCTGGCTTCGCAATTCTATTTTGGTCGTCCCATCGGTGAGTTAACCACGGCGCAGCAAGCCTTTTTAGTGGCGGCGATTAAGGGGCCATCTTACTACAACCCATGGCGCTACCCAGAGCGCAGCTTAGAGCGCCGCGATTTAGTGCTGCGGTTATTGATGGAGTCGGGCGAGCTGACTACCGCGCAATACAAGGTGGCGGTGGAGTCGCCCTTAGGTTTGCGTAATGCCAATAAGCCTGTGCATCAAAAATTACCTGCGTTTTATGCCTTGGTTAAACAAGAGGTTAATGAGCGCTACGGCGATGCGTTATTAAAACAATCTGGGGTGAAGATTTATACCACACTCGATCCAATGGCGCAGGAGGCCGCCGAAATTGCCGTGACTCAAACCTTTAAGAGCTTAGATAAGGGCAATAAGTCGTTGCAGATTGGTATGGTGGTCACCGACAAATACACTGGCGGTATCGCGGCTATGGTGGGTGATAAAACGCCGGGCTTTGACGGTTATAACCGCGCAGTGGAGATCCGCAGACCGATTGGCTCGCTTATCAAGCCATTTGTGTACGCCACCGCTTTGGCACCAAATAGTCAATTTACTTTGGCCACGCCACTTAAAGATCAGCCGATTACCCTAAAGAATGAGCAAGGCAAAACCTGGTCACCGCAGAACTTTGATAAGACCTTTAGCGGCCAAGTTTCGTTGTTAACGGCGCTTAAAAAATCGATGAACGTGCCGACGGTAAACCTTGGGATTGCCGTTGGGGTCGATGCCGTGGCAACCACCTTGGCTAAGTCGGGCTGGTCGGAGCCGCTTAACGAATATCCATCGATGCTACTGGGCGCGGTGAATGGCTCGCCCTTAATGGTGGCGCAGGTTTATCAAACCCTCGCCGATAGCGGCGCTTACCGTAAACTCACCACAGTCACCGCCGTGCTCGATAGTGATAATCAGCCTTTACCCGTAACGCGTTCAGCCAAAGAGCAAGCGATTACGCCAGATACCGACTTTTTGGTGCAATATGCCATGCAGCAAGTGGTGCGCTCGGGTACGGCAACGCGCTTAGGCAATGCCTTCCCCGGTGTGGCGCTGGCGGGTAAAACTGGTACCAGTAACGATAGCCGTGATTCTTGGTTCGCCGGTTTTGATGAGCGTAACGTGGCTGCGATTTGGGTCGGTCGCGACGATAATGGTAAAACCACTCTTTATGGTAGCAGCGGTGCGATGGCGGTATACCAAGCCTTCTTGAAGGAGCGTCCACCCATTGGGCTGCGTTCTATTCCGCCATCGGGTGTGATCCAAGGCTATTTTGACCGAGATACGGGTGAAGCCAAGGAAGCGGGATGCAGTAATACTGAGGCATTACCCGCCCTGAGAGGCACTTATAATCCAGCTAAAAACTGCGGCGAGCCGTTGCAGTGGTGGCAGAAGATTTTGGGTCAGTAATACTTATTTTTCATAGGCAAAGATATAACGGCGGTGCAACTTAATTGCACCGCTGTTTTTGATAAAGAGAGTGCAAGATGTTTAAAACCGCAGCCGCAGTGCATATCCTTGTTAAACACAAAGAGCAGGCGGAAGATATTATTAAGCAATTGAATAACGGTGCTAATTTTGGCGCCTTAGCGAAACGTTATTCCTCATGTCCCTCAGCGAAAAAGGGCGGCGATCTCGGTGAGTTTAAGCGTGGGCAAATGGTGCCGCAGTTCGATAAAGTCGCTTTTTCCGGTGAGCTACTGGTGCCACATCTCGTTAAAACCAAGTTTGGCTGGCATGTGGTTAAGGTGCTGTATCGCACTTAACTACTTAGCTCGCAAGTCTTTAGTTACTGTATTTTTTGTATGTTTCGTCTTATTTTTCTATCGCCCGTTAATAAAGTCAGTTTTATATCATGAGCAAAAATAGTCATAACAAGCTGCGTCATTTGCAGTCTTCGGCTGCGTCGATGCTCACAAGTTCGCGCGCTTACGCGGGTTGTTATATTTCTGGAGAGTCATGGCTACTTGGCAATTTTTAGTCGTATTAATCCCAGCCACTTGGGCTGAGGAAAATAGCTATAGCTCATCTTCACTTTACGATGAAGAAGGCTACGATACCGAGATTGCTTGGAGAGACTGGAAGCTTGACTCAGCGTTTCAAGATGTACTTGGAGACATTCTACCTCCATCAAAGTCATGGCATAAGAAGCTGCTGACCTGGGGAGGTGAAAAATATAGCGACATTCAGGTATGGTTAAAGGACGATGCAATCGATGGTATCCATATACGGCTGGATCTGAATCAGGAGCTAAACGAAATTATTATCAAGTTGGTTAAAGCGGCCAATTCTCTCAATTGTGCGTTATTCTTCCCAGAGCTTAAGTCAGTGGTTGAGGCCAACGAGTTCGAGTTAAAAAATGCCATTAAAAAGTCCAATGCAGCTAAGTTCGTCCATAATCCGCAAGAGTTTCTAAATGAAATTAGCAAGAAAACATAACAAATAAGGATAGGCCGCGCGTAGCCGCGATCTTATCCCAAGTGTTGAGCAGGCAAAACAGGCAAAGGCAAAACTGGACACCCAGCCTTAATCGCGCGGTAGTTAACCTTCGACTATGCTTTGGTTAAGCATTGAACAAGGAGGTTTGTATGCCGCGCCCTCGTAGAACTCAGATAAGTCTTGAACTCTCACCTTAACATCAGTCCCTATTACCATTGCTGTAGCCGCGTTGTTCGGCGGGCTTTTTTATGTGGTGATGATAGTTACTCAGGTAAAAACTATGACCATCGCCGTGGTTGGGTAGAGTCATTATTGTTCGAACTTGCAGCTGTTTTTGCTATTGATGTGGCCGCGTTTGCTGTGATGTCGAATCATCTGCATGTGGTGCTGCGAGTCGATATCGAGACGGCCAATCGTTGGACAGACCGCGAAGTGCTTGAGCAGTGGCATAAGTTGTTTAAAGGCGATGAATTAACACAAAAATTCGTTAAAGGTGAGTTAGTTGAAGCGCATGAGGTGAGCAGATTAAAGCATTCAATCGCCCTTTATCGCAGTCGATTATGCGACATTAGCTGGTTTATGCGCTGTCTCAATGAACCGATTGCAAGGCAAGCCAATCAAGAAGATAACTGCACAGGCAGGTTCTGGGAAGGTCGGTTTCCCCATTTATTTTATAGAGAATCAAGCCCTACTCGATGAAGCTGCGGTGTTAGCCTGCATGACTTATGTTGATTACTCTTTATTAAAAGAAAGTCCCATTAGATCACAACTCGCTGATACACCTGAACAATCCGACCATACCAGCATTCAGCTACGTATTCGGGCCGCATTAAAAGGTGAACAGCCGAGCAATCTCCTGCCTTTTATTGGCAATGAGCACGACAACCAACCCAATGGCATTGCGTTTGCCTTAACGGATTACCTTCAATTGGTGGAAGATACAGGGCGAATCATTCGCAATGATAAACGTGGATACATCAGTGAAAGTAGCGGTAAGTTACTGAACAGATTAAATATCCCCCATGACAATTGGCTCAAACTGACCACCGAATTTGGCAAGCTATTTCATGGCCCCGTGGGAACCTTGCAAGCACTAACCGATTACTGCAAACATCTTGAAAAGCGACGACGGCACTTTGCCGCAAGCTGTCAGCACTTTCATTGCAACAGATAGCGACTATATCCCTTCGACAGCAATCATTGCCTAACACTTCCCAAGCACTATGGGATGACTTACCTCGTCTGAAATAAACCATTTTTTAATGAATTAGCTCAATCTATTACCTCAGATGCAGTCTCAACGACTTTTGATGACTCTCATTCAAATCATTTGAGCTAGAGCTGGTTGCAGGCAAACGGAAAGTGCATTATGTTGTTGATTTAAAATGGGTGGCCAAATTTTTGTTAATTTAAAATGGGTGGCCAGATTTTTGGCCAATTTTCTTGGAGGGCCATTAGTTCAAATTTTCTTATCCCGAGTTGAGGTTAATTAGAATGACTACACATATTAACGACTTTTTGGTTACTCCTCTAAGTAAAGAAGACACTGAGAATATTACATCTCAAGCTCAATGGTACGGGAATTTAACTGATAAAGCTTTTGCCGATTCTCAGAAATCAGAAAAATTTATCTGGGGGTTAGTTATTGCTTCACTCCTATATGCTGAGCTTCTATTCAAAGGTGGTGCGTCGTTAGTAGCTAGTTTCCTTAATACTGAGTTTGCGACAGGGATAGGTTTATTTGGAATTGGATATCTAGCATATATGTGGCAGAGTTTGAAAAGAGGCTCCAAAGCTGCGTATCAACGGGCTTCAACTATTAGTGAAAAAATAGAAAAACAATATGGCATTCGAATAATTATGAACAATTGTGTTGTCATCAACATAGATGACCATGCGTATTTTTTTGATGTTCCTAGCATGCAGTTATCTCATCACTCAAAAAAAAGCACAAAACAGGACACCCAACCTTAATAGCGCGGTAGTTAACATCCAGCTATGCTTTGATTAAGCCTTAAACAAGGTGGTTTGTACATAGTAAATCTGGACTCCCATCCTTAATCGTGCTGCTGAGACCATTCATCATTCTGTGTCATATTAACTTCTACTTTTAATCGCGGTTAACAATGGCTGGTTTATCAAACAATTGACCACTACAAGCGCGTGAGTTTGAGGCAATGCTAAAACTGTCATAGTGTGCTAACCAATTGAAATAATAAAAATCCCTGCCGAGCAGGGATTTTTGCTTTTAGCTTTTACCGCTATAGTGCGGCTGATTAACGTAAATCTACTTGAAGGGCCACACCTGTACTTTGGCTTTCACTTTGGAGCGTAATGTAATACCAGCCAGCACTGGGATTATTGACCTTGATTTGCTCCGTAGTGCTGCCAGCGTTTGTTGAGGCGGCTTCATATTGCTGGGCATTGGCCCAGCTGCGGCCCGAGTAAAGGCTGACATCTCCAGTTCCGTGGGCCGAGCGTACTTCTAGTTGGCTTGTTCCTTCGGGAATCCACAGGTAATAGTCATTACGGCCATTGGCACTACAGACGGCATCACCCGGCGTGAGTTGGGTATAGCTCACGGGTGATTTAGTCGCACAGGCATTGGCAATTTGATTAGGAACGCTACTGCCACCACCGGCTTTAAGGTTGAAGGTCACGCCACTAAATTCACTCGTGGTATCAACCGTGATATATCGCCAGCCACGGTTTGCCGTAAAGCTAAAGGACTCTTTGTTGCCTGGATTTACACTGCTGGCTTGGGCATTGCTCGCACTTGCCCAAGTATTGGCATTAAAGTAAATATTGGCATCGCCTGTTCCCCCGATTGTGCTGACACTAAATTGGCTGTTGTCAGCATCGACCCAGAAATAAAAGCTATTACGGCCACCGCTAAGGCATTCATCTTTTCCGAGGGTTAGCTTGCCGTAATTGATGGTTGCGGCACCGCAATTGCTGGGTACTTCACCACCAGTATCGCCGCCATCACCTAAGTCGGGATCGGTATCGGCAACTAACTCAGTGGTACTCACTAGCATATCAACACCACCAAAATCGCCTTCTAGGGTGATATAGTGCCAAAGTTCATTGGGGTTTAGGCTCACTTTGATCACTTGGTAATTACCGTTGCCGATGCCATAGCCCTGATTTTTTTCAGCACTTGCCCATCCCCTTGAATCGTAATAAATATCGGCATCACCCCAACCACCGCCAATTTTGATCCAAATATCCTGAGCCGAGCGATCACTATTGGCAAAGCTAAAGCTGGCTCGGCCTTGTTTGGCGTCAATACACTCCATAGGTACCTCAAGACTGAGGCTGGCTGACTCGCTATAGCGGTATGCTTCGTTACTGACTTGGCAGGGCGAGTAATCTTTGCTGATGGTGCCCGCAGGGCCTGCCCAGTTACCTTCGCGACCACTGGCATTAGCCTGTTCATCACTTGGGCCTTTATCGACAATACCATTGTTGGTGGTGCTTAAACCACTGGTGAGCCAGCCGCGCCATTCGTTGTCATAGCGGGTGCCAATGGAATCCATAAATGCTTGATATTCAGCATATTGGTTATTACGCAGGAAGGTTAGGATCTGGCGAACATCATCGCGGTGGTTTTCAAACATAAAGCGTACGGCGAGGTAACCCCAACGGTAGATGCGATCTTGGCCAGAGTCATAGGTGTTTTTAAAGATGGTTGAGAGCATATACTCGCCCGTTTCCCCCATGGCGATGGCAGCGGGGTTGGCATCTCGGTATGAAATATATTCCGCTAATCCTTCAATCCACCAAATTGTGTTGGCGGATACGCTGCGGCCGAAATCGCCAAACAAGTTATAGCGGCCATCGAGGTAATGCACGTATTCATGCTGTAAGTTCCACACATGAAAATCAGGTTGTCGCCACTCGGCCTCATAGGCAATAAAGCGCGCTTGGTTTTTAAGTCCTGCGGGAGAGCCTTCTAAATACATGCCTCCATTGTTGGTATTGATCCCAAAAATGCTGTTGGCAAGGGATTGATATTCTGACGAGCTGCCAAAAATCACCAGTTCTAAATCATCATTGTTATCCTGTGCGACCGCCTGCATTCCGGTTTCGAGTATCGTGTGGAAATGGCTTTCTTGCTGACTTAATACTCCGCATGCCCATTTAGCTTGATCTTGGTAAAGATCTTGGGCGCGGATCTTGAGGCTGTCGGAGCATTTCCAATTGAACGGTAAGCTATCGGCGGCTAATTGCGCCTTGAAACCACAGATCTGATAAGCATTACAGTTGCTGCGATCGTAGTAATCTGCCATCTCGGCGGCAGCAAACCACAGCACCTTACTGGGATCATTTTTGCTGGTGCTATTTAAGATATTTTTGACCAATTGGGTCACTTTAGGGCGCATGGCATCAATGTAGTACAGTCTAGATAACTCTCTGACAGCATTGACTAAAACATATTCAGCATTGGTGCCGAGTAAGTCCCTATGGTTAAGTTGGAACTGGTTGAGCGCATCTAAAATGGCATGATCTCGGGCAAACAGTGCCTGCATGTCAGTATTCCACTGGGCGCGGAATAAGGTGGTAAATACGGTATTGGCGGCCGCATTCATTGCAAAGCTGGCTTGCCATGTGCTGTTGTAGTCATTAAGCACTTTGAGGGTGACAAAGTTAAAATCGGCCCCCAGTTCAGCCGAATCAATCAGGATCAGTGCTTCTTTGAGCACGCTTGCATTGGCATCGGAGAGTGTCCAAATCGCGTTATTGGCAAAAAGTGCATTAAGCGCTGATTTTAAATTGTTTTTTACCGCGCTGCTGTAGGCGGGTACGTCGCTGGGATTGTAAAACTGCACATAAAGCGCGGCGCGTACAAAGTAAATATGTGACTCAATGCCTTGGTTATCCACGCCAGTGTATTGGGGCGCCTTGGCCGCAATCGCATTAGCAACTGTGGATACATTCGCCTCACTAAATACGCTGCTTGCGTCGCTTCCCTTGAGATTAAATAGCTTACCGACACACTGTGGCGTGGACTGTGTTAGCTCATCTAACAGGGCTTGGCCCGATTTACCAACAAAGTTACTACAGTCGGCATTGGCGGCAAAGCGGCTGACTTTTGATCTCGGAGAGTTCTCGATCAACGCCTGCTGTTGTGCAGAATGTGCATCGAGGTACTCAGAGTGTGTCGGCTCGTTTGGGGAGGCTATCAAGTTGTTGCTGGGTAATAACGGCCGATGGCTTACATCAAAATTGAGTGGCGCTGACGGCGAAGCTAACGGTGCTAGCGCACTAGGGATTGCTGTGTTTTTCGCTTGTATTGAATGGTTTGGATCTTGTTGTGAATGGTTATGGGCGAGCGAGGGTGTAGCGATGGCTAAGCTAATAGCCGCGAAAAGTAGGGTCTGTTTCATGGTGTATCCATAGTTATTTTTATCTGCAAAGCAGATCTTCCTTGGGCGTTATCCGATGTATTACAGCAATTAACCTCGGACCTCATTGGTCCAACTGAATTTAATGCTTGTCTAATTCAGTTAGCGCCGAAATATCATGAAATAAATTGCATAAAATATCCAATATAAATCGATAAAAATTTACAATTTTTTCACATAGTTTTTATCGTTATGTTTTTATTGTATTTTTTATTGAACTATCGTGCGGTTAATAAAGATTGGTAATGTAGACGGCAATTGTTTTAATGTGGCATCGTTTCATTCAAGTTGCTGGCGTCCTTTTGTTACCTCGCTAACGGTCAACAAAGTTCATTCCAACATTGTTTGGGTTAATATGTTTTAACCTGAGTATGATGCCGCTATGTTTGCAGCGATAAGCCGAAATCCCAAAGTTGTACAAGGAGTTAGCTATGTCAGATTTACCAAAAGATTATGCCCATATACATATTGAACAATCCGGTGCGCCAGAGGTAATGCAACTTTCCCGTTCACCCTTACCGGTTGTCGGGGCCGGACAAGTTCTTATTCGAGTAAGTGCGGCTGGGGTGAATGGGCCGGATCTCAAGCAAAGGGCTGGAGCCTATCCGCCGCCACCCGGAGCATCGTTAATTTTAGGGCTTGAAGTGGCTGGTGAAATTTGCGCCATAGGTGAAGGCGTGACTCAATGGCAACTGGGGGATAAGGTTTGTGCTTTAGTCCCTGGTGGCGGTTATGGCGAATACACCTTGACCTATGCCGCTCATTGTTTGCCGATTCCAAAGGGATTTTCCATGGTGCAAGCTGCCGCGTTACCTGAAACCTTTTTTACCGTTTGGGGTAACTTATTTATGCGCGCCGGACTCAAGGCTGGCGAAACCGTTTTGATACACGGTGGCTCTGGTGGCATTGGCAGTACGGCGATTGCGCTGGCGAATCGTCTTGGTGCGCAAGTGATTGCGACTACTGGGCAGGATGAAAAGCGCGACTATTGCTCAGGATTAGGTGCCCATCTTGTTGTCAATTACAACACTCAGAATTTTGTCGAAGAAATCATGAGCTTTACGCAGGGTAAAGGCGTTAATGTGGTATTTGATATCGCGGGTGGCGATTTTATTAACCTCAATTTGCAAGCTCTCGCGTTGGATGGGCGTATGGTGTCGGTCTCAACTCAACGTAGTCCTAAAGCTGAGGTTAATATTCTCCAGCTGATGGCTAAGCGAATTGTCTGGACAGGTTCAACCCTAAGACCACAAACGGTTGAAGCCAAAGCTGAAATCGCAAGGCAATTACACGAACGTGTTTGGCCATTACTTGATAGCCAGCAAATCGTGCCGCATATTTTTGCAACGTACCCATTGAACGATGCGCCTAAGGCCCATAGATTAATGCAGTCGGGCGAACATAGGGGCAAAGTGGTATTAACATTTTGAATTAACTCAGCTACAAGTTGTAACCTCTTATCGCTTCAATAATTTAATGGTTATAGGTGCATAATTAAAACTTGATGTGATGTTTTTTTAGACTAAAGTCGTTAGTGACAAATTTTTTTAGAGACTTTGGCCGAAATTAATGCGTAATAAGTGAAAATTTCATGGTTTGAGGCATTGATTATCGAAAATATTCTGTAAAAATACCCAGTTGAAAACGTCAGAGACTTTCCGGCGCTATTCGTGGATCAAAGCAAGCGTCGCTTCGCTTATTCAGACTAAAAAACTCATAGTGTATGTGTTGATTTAAGGGTATTGGCATATATGTATAACACAGCAAAGAAACAGGTTTGGTATGGTGAGCTGAGAACATCGAAGGGCAATGCGATTGTCGTCCACGACAACCAGCTGCCAGAGGCTTCCCCTGGACGAATTTACCTCTACAATACCGACCGTGATGCCATTGTTGAGTATGTAGAAGACATAGTAAAAGTGAACCTATACGACTTAGATGAGGCCGCATTAAAAGCTGCTGAGGCTAAGTTTAGCGGTGCATGGAAAGCGGCTCGCGCTCAATTTATGAGCAAGCATCAAGCTCGTATTGATCTGAACAACGTTAAGGATTCTGGCCCAGTACGTAAGGCTAAACCTGAGGTTGAGCCTGAAATCGAAACCGATGCAATTGGTGCTGATTTCGATGAAGATTGGGGCGATGATTTCGACGATTAATATCCAATTTGCTTCGGCAACATTGGATAAAGGTAAGGAATGAAACGACTTTATTCCTTACCAGCCTTTCTTTTTAATTCCTACAGATGTTCATTTCAACTTTAGTCAACAATATCAAATTGATATCGACTAATATGATGATAGATTTTCCCTGGTACTAACCAGGCATCATCACCCAATTGCGGTTGATTGGGCGAGTCAGGCAGCTTTTGCGGTTCAATACACACGCCCTGATGTTGGTGCAAACTTTGTTGGTTTCGTCCCACGGTTCCCGCTAAAAAGTTAGCGCAGTAGAGTTGTACGCCAGGCTGATTGGTAAATACCGTCATGGCGCGGCCGCTGACAGGACTGCTTAAACAACCAAAGCGGCGTAGTGAACCATCGGGGTTATCCATCAAATAGCAATGATCATAACCTTGGGTGCTTGTTAGTTCGGGAGCGTGAAGTTTTTCGCCAAGGGAAACACTTTGAGTTAAATCGAAAATACTATCTTTAACCTCAGCAATTCCTGTCGGGATGCCGACTTCATTCATCGTCAAATAGCGTGTCGCATCGATTTGTATCTGGTGCTGATAATTATTGCTCGTACCATCCAGATTAAAATAGCTGTGCTGCGTCAGGCTCACTGGACAAGGTTTATCTATGGAGGCCAGCATTTCTACATAGAGATTATTGGCGGCAAGGCGATAGTCTAATTGCACCGTGCAATTACCGGGGAAGCCCATATCGCCATCTGGACTCACTAAGGTTAATCTTACCCCATCGGGAAGCGGGCCTAAGTGCCAGTTCTTTCTGTTAAAACCTTCGCGGCCACCATGTAAGCAGTTGCTAGCCTGATTGATATTCAGTTGATAGGTTTGCCCTTGATATTGCAGCTTGCCAAGGGCTATACGATTGGCAAAGCGGCCTGCAATGGCGCCAAGGTGGGCATTTTGAGTCAGGTAATCTTCGGCACTGTCGCAGCCTAGAACGATATTGGCGCGCTCGCCCTGTTTATCGGGCGTCCAAAGCGCGCGAATAATGCCGCCTAAACTGAGCACTTCCAAGGCGATGATGCCATTGTCTATCCGCACGCGTTCAATTTCGCCGCCGCGGGGATCGGTCCAAGGATCTAATACACTGAAACGCACCATTTAGTTTCCCTCAATGTCAAAATGCCTACCGTAGATTATTTAACCGTTTGATTTTGCCTCTTAAAAACAACAAATACCACACAATTCATGGTTGAATTCGTATGGTATTCGTGGGGAGAGTTAGCAGGTGCAATTAAGTGTTTAGCTGTCGATACGGCCCGCGCCAGCACTTGCTGAACAGAGATAAACGGTTGCATCTATCCCTGTTTGCTCGAAAAATGTCTGTTCGACCGCAGAAACTACCGCATCGGTAAGCTCATGGTCGACGAGCGCGACCACGCAGCCATCGGTCATGCGTATGCCACCGCGTTCGCCAATCACTTGGCTAACAATATCCACCAAAGTGTCAAATTCAGGCAGTGTTACCTCAAAATCATCTCGCAGTGATTGATGAGACTGAGCCATTAATAGGCTGAATTTAGAAATATTATTTTGCTCTAGTGCCCGAGCTGCACTCTGAGTGCGTTTATTCTCGGTGACTACGTGTTTGGCGCGGCGATAAAGGGTTTCATCCAATTTATCCTTGGCACTTTCAAGCTGACGCAGTTCAAGATGGCGCAGAGCGTCTAAACCAAAAAATTCGGCAGCTTGGGCGCATTCCTCACGTCGCTGCTGGCTAATTGCCGCTAATCGTTGTTTCTCAATATGCGCATCAATGATGATCAGGCTGAGATTCTCAGGGATTGCAATCGCTTCGCTATCAAGGTCAAGGCAGTCGATGAGCAGGGCATGATCCGGCTCGCCCATAGCGCAAACCATGTGATCCATAATGCTGCAAGCCGATGCGACGTACCGATATTCGCCACGTTGGGCCAATTGTGCCACTGCCATCGGTGAGAGATGCAATTGGCTGCTGTCACTAATGGCTGTGCCAAAGGCGACGACCAAGGCGCCAGAGGAAGATAATCCTGCTGCGAGCGGTACATCGCCTACCACGGCTAAATCTAAGCCCTTGGCAATGAGCCCTGTGTTGGCCATCGCCGCGGTGAACCCTTTTAAATAATTTACCCAACCGTCCTCGGGATGGATTTCGGTTTCTTTGCCGAAGGTCCATTCTTTAATTTGCCCGGGAAAGGCATCAGCAACGGCGCGAAACTTGTTGTCTTCACGGCGTTTAACGGCAATCACCGTATGAAAATTAATGGCGGCAGGCAAAACAAAGCCGTCGTTGTAATCCGTGTATTCACCGATCAGATTTACTCGACCTGGGGCTTGATATAAATCATCGGCTTTAGTGCCAAAGGTTTGGACAAATAACTTGGTGGCGCGCTGCGCAGGGTTCGACATGCTGAGAAGACTTCCAAAAAAGCTGGGCTAATTTCGTTCTTGTCTTCGATTTATATCACGACTAAGTCGGCGATGTAACTGAGATTTTCTATGGCATTGACGATAAGCTTGTCAGAGAAAACCGATAGTCAAAAACGCCGCAATGTTTGAGCGTGTGTAAGTGCGTTAAGGTGATTGATTTTTAGTGGTTTTGATAGGTTTTATCGGGTGAGGTAATGACTCAGGTTAATCCCTTTCCTGAGTCATTTTTAACCTAAATAGGATGAGTTTTATTCATGATAACAAACGTAAACACGCCTTAAACCGCGGCAGAATGTTGTTTGTTGTCATCGTCTAGGTCGGCAACTGCCTTCGTTTCAGAGTCTGGTAGTAACTCATGAACCACATGGTCGACAAAACCCGCACCCGCCGCTTCGTATAGATTGTAAACGCTGTGCACACCAGAACTTCTGAGTGATGCGGCATCTTCTCCATATTGTACGATTGCGCTCAGTTTACCTTGATAATTCAGCTTCTTAAGTTGCTCAACAGCGAAGAGATTCCCCGCATGATGCGGCATTGCCAGCAGCACTAACTCAAGATTGGGCGCTTTATCAAGCTTCTCCCAAAAGTCGGTATCGGAAGCGTCCCCTTGCACTACATTACGGCCTTTAGCGCGGTGTAAATCGACCAGGTCTTGCTTATGCTCAATCCCGAGGATCTCACCGTCGAATCGGGCACGCAGTTCATCGTAGGCTCCACTACCGATACGCCCCATCCCTAGGATTAAAAAGCGTGGATTACCAATGGCAATGGGGCGATCTTCTGGGTGCAATGGGCGTTTTTCTAACCTAACGAGTCGCTGTTGGAAGCGTTGATAAATATTTCCGACCGTAGCATTGAGCGGCGCTGCTAATAAAAAGCTAAAGCTTAAGGCCACGGCAATAATCACCAACCATTGTGACGGTAGCCAGCCTTTGCTGGTGGCAACCGCAGCGACGATCAGACCAAACTCGGAGAAGTTACCTAGGTTAAAGGAACCTAACATCGAGGTGCGCGAACGTAATTTAAAGCGAGTAAGAATATAGACAAACAATAGGATTTTTAGCGGTACTAACAGTACTAATAATGTAGCCAGCACGATATCCGAAATCGTGGGTAAGCCATTGAGACCAATGGTTAAGAAGAAGGCGACAAGAAAGAGTTCTTTAAAATAGAACAATGATTTAGCCAGCTCAGAGGCTTTTTTATGTCCTGCGAGCAGAATACCAATAACTAATGCGCCGAGATCCGGTTTTAAGCCAACGGATTCAAATAACCAAGCGCCGACAACCAGTGCCATTACTAATCCAAATAGCACTAATAATTCACCGTGGCCAACACGGTCAAAGGCTTTATAAATCAGTGGTTTGGCCAGAGGTAATAACAATAACGCAAATGCCCACACCGAAGGCACATCGCCCTTAGAAATGGTTAAAAAGAGTACGGCAAAAATATCCTGCATAATCAGGATACCAATAGCAACACGGCCATACAGGGATTGCATATCCCCTTTATCTTCTAAGACCTTTACCGCAAAAACGGTACTGGAGAAGCTTAACGCAAATGCCAGTAAGGTTAACTGCTCAATCCCTAAACTGGTAAGCTGAGATAATCCTAATAACCCTAATATTTTGAGAATAGGGACGAATACTAGGATCGATAGCATCAAATGCACACTCGACCCCGCCCACACTTCAGCCTTAAATAGACTGCGAATATCGAGTTTTAAACCAATCGCAAACAGCAGTAGCGTAACCCCTAAATTGGCGAGTTCTTGCAGCAGTGGCAGGCTTTCTTTTTCAATACCTAATACAAAGAGTACAAAGCCCGCCACTAAGTAGCCGATGAGTGGGGGCAGTCCTATACGGCTAACGAGCATGCCGCAAATAAGAGTGATAATGAGGATAGCTGGTTCCATAATGCTCCAATCTAAAAAGTCCACGATAAACAAGGATTGTATAAGAAATCGATGACAGCGCGATAAAAAAGCGGACTTTTAATGAAAAAAGTCCGCTTTTTGTTGATTTTACGCTAAAACGCCGCAGAGGAGTGTTAGCGTTTAGTCGAGATTATTTCACCAAGTGATCTAAATGAGCTGCAAACTCCTTGGGACCCATAAAGCCGGTTACCCTTAAATCTTCTCGCTGTTCACCTTGCTCGTTAAACATCAATAATGTCGGTAAACCGAGGACATTGTATTTTTCAAGCAGAGCGACATCCACAGCATCACTCTTAGTGACATCCGCTTGCAGCAGCACGATTTTGTTCATTCGCGCTAATACTTCGGCGTCTTTAAAGGTAATGGCTTCAAACTCTTTACAAGCCACACACCAGTCAGCGTAGAGATCCAGCATCACAGGCTTACCAACTGCCGTGGCAGCGGCAATTTCGCGGTCCAAATCTTCAATGGATTTTATCCGTTTAAAGCCATGGGCTTGCTCAGTCGTTGTCGCAGTCGCAACCGGACTGTGGCTAAAGCCAAAGTGACCCATCACGGCTTGGAAGCCATAGGAGAAGCTTGCCAGCAGGGTTAAGGTGAGTAGCACTGAGCGTACGGTTTGTTTCCAGTTAAAGGCGCTGAGCTTATTTTGGTGCATCAGGTAACCGGTGAAGCTAATGCCCCAAAGCGACCAAAGCATATCGGAAACCACGCCCGTCCAAATACGGCCAAGCATCACAATCGATACTGCAATCAGCAGGAAGCCAAACACGGTTTTAATGATATTCATCCAAGCGCCAGCGCGAGGCAGTAACTTACCACCCGAGGTGCCGATGATAAGTAGTGGTACGCCCATGCCCATACTCAGTACATACAGCGCGAGGAAGCCTTGTAATAAATCCCCGGTTTGCGCCACATAGACTAAGGCGCCAGAAAGTGGAGCCGTGGTGCAAGGCGAGGCGACCAATCCTGAGATCACTCCCATCAAAAATACGCCAATCAGATTGCCGCCTTTTTGATTGTTGGAAATCGAGTTCATCTTCTCCTGCCAGCTTGAAGGCAGTTTGAGATCGTACAAGCCAAACATGGATAAACTGAGTACAAAGAACAGGATGGCTAATACCACGAGCACAGCGGGATGTTGCAGCGCCGCTTGGTATTTCATCCCCGCCGACGCGACGACTAAACCTAAAATCGAGTAGGTGATTGCCATACCTTGCACATAGGCCATCGACAGGGTGAAGGCTTTGGCGGTCGACAGTTTTTGCCCTTGACCAACAATAATGCCCGATAAAATCGGATACATGGGGAATACGCAAGGGGTGAGCGCTAAGCCAATCCCTAAGCCGAAGAAGATCACTAAGGTCCAGAGTAAACTGTCGTTAGACAACATCTGGCTTAGGCTATCCTGCTGAGTAATCGGCTTAGCAGGGGCGCTGCTTGCTTTGGCATCTGTGTCAGTGGCGGCAGGCTTGGTATTTTCGCCGCTGTCTGCGCTAGAGGCGATTTGCCCATCATTAGCTGCTACCGGTTTTAAGCTGACATCGCGCTTGGTTGGTGGATAACAGAGTTTACCCTCGGCGCAGCCCATAAAGGTGACGCTTAAGGTACTGTTTTCATCCGCTTGCTTTAGGCCAACGGGAATGTCGATATAGGTGTAGTAAACCTCTTGTTCACCAAAATACTCATCGTTATGGGGCTTGCCCTTTGGTAGGTCAATAGTGCCCAATTCAGCGCCATTGACACTAAATTTGAGTTTATCGCGGTACATGTAGTAGCCGTCTGCAATCACCCAATTAAGGGTAACCTTATTGCCTTCCTGCTTAAAATCAAAGGCAAAGGCTTGATCAACGGGCATTAACTCAGGTTCGCTTTTTAGAAAACCAAAGTTATTCGCAAAAGCATTGCCACTTAGAGTGAGAGGCGCGAGAAGCAATAATGCAGTAAAGGTAAGGCTAAGTAGTTTTTTCATGGCTGAGTGTTATCTTTTATCCAATCTAAGTAGGCTGGTAGCCCGTGAGTGACGGGTACGGCAATAATTTCAGGCACTTGATAAGGGTGAAGTTTAAGCACAAGCTGTTCTAACTCTGGATAGAGAGTTTGTAAACATTTAATGTGTAAGCTAATTTCTTGCTCTTCACAGATTTTTCCTTCCCACGTATAGACCGAGCGGATGGGTGCTGAAATATGCACACAAGCCGCGATACGCGCTTCCACTAACGCATGGGCGATGCGATTGGCATGAACGTCGTCTGGACAGCTAGTGCTGACCATTAAATACTGAGGTTGCATAGTGTGGGTATCGTCCCCTAACAATCTTAAACTTCGCTTAAGCCTATTAGGCTAAGCTACTTTACGTGTTTTTATGGTCTCATACATTAACGGCTTAACGAAAGAGTGAGCTAACTATCAGAAGTTTCACCGCTTTAGCGCAGTCTGCGCCCTAATGACTTGAATTAAGACCGGATTGCCCCCATTTAGTTTTCAAACGAGCAAGATAAATCTGAGGTCGGTATGTTTTTAATCCTATTTTTATTATTTGTGCTGATCCCAGTTGTTGAGCTGTCAGTGTTAATCCGCGTGGGTGAGGTGCTGGGTACTTGGACCACTATTGGCCTTGTATTATTTACTGCTGTATTGGGCGTGTCTTTAGTACGCAGTCAAGGATTAAGTACTCTAATGCAAGTGCAGCAAAAACTCGCGCGCGGTGAGGCGCCAGGGCAAGAAATTGTCGAAGGTATGATGCTAGCCATGGCGGGGGTGTTGCTGGTTATCCCTGGATTTGTGACTGATTTTATTGGTTTATTGTTGCTCACTCCTTTAACCCGTCGTCCGATAGCAGCCTTAGTGTTTAAACGTATGCAACTGCGAGTGGTGTCGGGCTTACAAGGCGGTATGCACGGCGGTTTTGGTGCGGGTCCCTTTGGCTCTCATTCTGGCTCACAAACAAATCCTTTCGATCAACCTCCCTTTGAGCAAAATAAACATGCCGATGGCAATGTGTACGAAGGCGACTTTGAACATAAGGCCGACCCTAGCGATAAACGTCCTGAAAGCCATCAATTGGTGGATAAAGACGAGCAACCCAAAGATCCAAAGGCGTAATCCGCTTTTCAGCTCGACTTTCTTTCCTCTGTGTAAAGCCTCAAGTTATCGGGGTTAGCCGCTATTCTTCGACATCCCAATATGAAAAGGCCAATCGATGCTAATAAGCAGCATCGATCGGCCACGCCGGGAAGCGTTTAGGGGGAGTGGCGGGCTAGTGTTTCTCGCTCGCCACCGCATTCGGTTTGATGTTAAAGGCCAAGCTGTACATCACTGGCAGCACGATAAGGGTCAGCAGCGACGCAAAACCTAAACCAAAGATGATAGTGATCGCCATGGAGCCGAAAAAGGCGTCGGGGATCAGAGGTATCATCCCGAGCATGGTCGTGATCGCCGCCATCATCACAGGGCGAACGCGGCTAACACAGGAATCGATTAAAGCTAAATAGGCGGCTTTGCCTTCACTGAGTTCGAGGTTGATCTGGTCAACCAATACAATACCGTTTTTAATCACCATGCCCGATAGACTCAGTAGTCCCAGCAGCGCCATAAAGCTAAAGGGCGCGTCGAAAATCAATAATCCCGCCGATACCCCAATCAAGGCCAATGGCACGGTAAACCAAATCACTAACGGCTGGCGTACCGAGTTAAACAGGAACACTGTGATTAAAAACATCGCCAAGTAACCCAGTGGAATTGAGCTAAATACCGCGGTTTGGGCTTCGCCCGCCGTTTCATACTCGCCACCCCATTCTAAGTGGTAACCCGCAGGCAAGCTGATGGCTTCGACCTTAGCTTTGACTTTACGTAATACTGAGTCGGCGGTTTCATCGCTACCCAGTTTAGGGTCGGCTAAAACGGCTAACATCCGCATCCGATCGCGACGTTTTACTAAGGGGTTTTCCCATTGAGTATCGAAGCTGCTTACAACTTGCGTTGCTGGTACAAAGGTGCTGTGCTCGCTACTCCAGATTTGCAGTTTCCACAGGCTGTCCGCCTGTAAACGTTCCTCGGCGGGTGCGCGGGCAACGATGGGGAGTAAATGGCTGGTTTCACGGTACAGGCCAATCTGTTTGCCGCTAAAGTTAACTAACAGTGCGTTATCCAGATCCTGTTTACTGATCCCCGTTTCCCTTGCTTGAGCATTTTCTAATTGCGGACGAATTAAAGTCACTTGGTTGCGCCAGTCATGGCGAATACCGTCCATACTCGGCTCCGCATGGAAGATGGCTTCGGCTTGAGCGCCTAGAGTACGCAGTACTTCGGGATCATCACCGTAGAAGCGAGCCTCAATCTTCGCGGCGGGAGAAGGGCCGTTTTCCATGTTCTTTAATCTGAACTGTGCCTGCGGGAATCTCTGATTTAAAAAGGTTTCTAGCTCTGGCATATAGACTTTTAAGGAGGCTAAATCTGCCATTTCAATAATGAGCTGCGCATAGGCTGGATAGCCCTTTTCGGGTTGATAGGGCAACACAAACCGCTGCGCACCTTGGCCAATGACCGTTGTTAAGTGTTTTAAGCCACTATGTTGTTCCTCGGCTTGCTTGAGTAACTGCTGCTCAATATCGGCGGTAAAGCGTTCAGTGCCTTTAATATCTGTACCTTCTGGCATCCAAATATCGACAAAGAAGATGGGCGTATTAGATGCTGGGAAGAACACATTCTTGATATGACCAAAGCCAATCACTGCGCTAACGAGCATGGCACCGACTAATAAAATGCTGGCGATTCTAAAACGTAGGGCAAAGGTTAAGCTCGCGCGGTATATGCTAAAGAACCAGCCCTTGTATGGGTCCTGCTCTTCCTCATCTGCGGGGGCATCTTTAAACAGCAAATGGCAGAAGAAAGGCGTCAGGGTGATCGCGGTAATCCAACTGATAAATAAGGAAATCATCAACACTTGGAACAGTGAGCGACAAAACTCCCCCGCGGCATTTTGCGATAAGCCAATCGGTGCAAAGGCTATAATCGCAATAACGGTGGCACCAAGCAGTGGCCACTGAGTTTGCGACACAATTTGTTTGGCGGCTTCGAGGCGAGTCTTACCACGACGCAGACCAATCAAAATGCCTTCTGTCACCACAATGGCGTTATCGACCAACATGCCCAAAGCAATAATCAGCGCGCCGAGGGAGATCAGTTGCAGTTCAATACCTAGCACTTTCATCACGATAAAAGTACCGAGAATGGTCAACAGTAAGATGACCCCCATCAATAAGCCTGAGCGTAAACCCATAAACAGCAAGAGTACGGCAATAACGATGGCAATCGATTCTAATAGATTGATCAAAAAGCCATTTACTGTGTCATCCACCGCCAAACTTTGGTTATAAACCGTGTCTAAGCTCATCCCTATTGGGCGCTGAGACTCCAGTTCGGCAAGGCGCTCGCTAACGCTTTTACCCACTTCGACCACGTTGACGCCACTTGAAAAGGAAATCCCAAGGGAGAGGGCGGCTTCGCCACGGTTGTGATAGAGCACGTCAGGGGTTTCATCATAATCTTTTTCTATATGGGCAATATCACCAAGATAGATAAGCTCAGTGCTGCCGGGCGGGCTGACGATCAGACGTGCGAGATCCTGCACACTGCTAAATTCTCCGGTGGGATGGATGCGAATACGATTATCGCCCACCACTAAACTGCCCGCGTTGGAGACCACGTTTTGATTGTTAATCAGGCCGTGGATATAGCTTTGATCTAACCCCAGTGCCGAGAGTTTTTGTTGTGATATTTCAATCACAACCTGCTCAGTTACGCTGCCCGCAACTGAAACCTTTTTGACCCCTGGCACCAGTACCAGTTCGCGGCGCAAATAATCGGCATAATTGCTTAATTCACGGTTACTATAGTCAGGCCCTGAGAGATTAAACAAAATGCCGTACACATCGCCAAAGTCGTCATAGACTTTGGGCGTGCTAGTGCCGGGAGGCAGTTGTCCTGCGGTGTCGTTGACCTTACGACGTACTTCATCCCACACCTGCGGCAGGCTCGTTTTGTCATAGGTTTCTTTGACCTCAATTTGGATCTGCGACAAACCCGCACTGTTAATGGAGGTTACGTGCTTAACCGCATCGAGCTGCTGCAAGGCATCTTCGAGGGGAAGGGTGACTTCTTCTTCCACTTGCTCTGGCGATGCACCCGGATAGGCGGTGATCACTAGGGCTTCTTTAATGGTAAATTCGGGAAACTCTAACTGCCCAAGACCGGTAAAGCTCACACTACCGCCCACGAGTAGCAGTAATACAAACATCCAACTGATGACTTTGTGGCGGATTGAATACTCAGCAATATTCATGGATTAAACTCCGCGCTGCCAGCGTAGTGGTTTGACTTTCATCCCGTCGGATAATTGGGATACACCTGCACTGACAATTAAATCGCCATTATTAATACCGCCAAGCACTTCAACACCTTCACTGGTGACTCGGCCTAAGGTGACAGCAGCGGGTTTCACTTCGCCCGATTGCGTTTGATAGACCCACACTTGGACGCGGCCATCCTGATCGCGTTTATCGATAGCGGTGACTGGCACTATGGCCGATGCTGCTTGGCTTGGGCTTTTCATTAAGGCTAGTGTTAATTCAGCGCTCATCCCTGGAAGTAATTGAATATCCTTGGGTTGTGGTAGGGAAAACACCACTTCATAGGCCTGAGTGCCGGGCGTAACTTGGGTGGAGTACTCCTTGAATTTCGCATCAAACTCCATGCCTGCTAATGCACTAAAACGCACTTTAGCGACAAACTTTTGCTGCTGGATATAAGTGTTTAAACCCGCGGCCATTGACTCGGGGACTTGAATACTCACATCGAGCAAATGGTTGTTTTGTAGGGTTAATATTCCTTGATTAGCCTGCACAATTTGGTGGTTATCCACTAAACGTTTGGCCACAGTGCCACTAAAAGGGGCGATAAGCTTGGTATAACTTAACTGGTCACGGGCGGCAGCTAAGGCGGCTTTGGCCGATTTAAGCTGTGCTTGGGCGCTATCAAACTCGGCTTGGGAGATTAATTTACGCTTTAGGAGTTCGGTTTTACGCTGAAAATCCGCCGCTAACAGTTCATGGTCTGCTTCGCGGGTCATTAAATTGTTATAGGCATCCCTGTCGTCCAGTTTAGCCAATAGGCTACCTTGGTTAACACTTTGCCCCTCTACCAGCGCCAACTCTGTGAGTTGCCCAGAAATGCGAAAGGACAATTCTGCGCGGCTATTGGCGCTCACCCGAGCGGGGAAGGTTCTAAAATCTCCACCCTCGAGTTTGGCAACCTCAAACAGTTTTACGGGTCTGATGACACTCGCCTGTACCGAGCTTTCCGCTGGCGTGCAGGCTGTAAGCAGGGCTGGCAATAACGCCGCCAAGGGAATAAGTCGATAAGCTTTCATGGTGGAGAGTCCTCAATAACAATTTATCAGCATTTCAGGGGCGCGAAGATATCAGCTAAAGTTGTTGCAATAAACGGGATACTTTGGGATTATCAATCCCACATAATGAGATTGATATTAAGTTAAAAATGAAGACAGAGGACCTCGCGTTATTTCACCGAATCGCTGAAACCGGCAGTTTGATTGAAGCGGCGGATTTGCTTAACTTACCAAAATCGACCGTGAGTCGGCGTTTACAGGCATTGGAAGATGAGCTGAATATCAAGCTATTCCACCGACAGAGCCGCTCGATGACGCTGACCTCGGCGGGAAGCCATTTTTACCAACGTTCACAGAATATCTTGGCGCAGCTCGATGAAACTCTGTTTGAGATGACTAACGAAGATGCTGAGATCAGTGGCCATCTCCGCATTCAAATGTTTCCTATCCACAGTATGAATGTGTTGATGCAAGCCATTTTCCGTTTTATGGATCTGCATCCCAAGCTCACGGTTGAAGTGATTAGTAGCGCAGAATCTGTTGATATGGTGAAGAATAATCTCGATGTAGCCTTTGTGGTCGAACCCGCATTAGATACCTTAGATTTAGTGGTGCGGCCGATATTCACCACGGATTTGCGTTTTTATGCCAGTCCCCAATACCTAGTGCAACATGGTATGCCGCAGACTCCACAGGAGATTGAGTCCCATAATGTGGCCTTATTTAGGCTCTCAAATGGCAAGATCTTTAATGAGTTATGGATTGGTGCCGAACAGGAAGTTCGGGTTCGGGGAAATTTCTGCTCCAACAGTGTTGAAGTGGCGGTAGAGTTTGCCCTGCAAGGGCGCGGCATTGTGTATGCGCCTGCGGAAGTGGTGGCTGATTTTGTGGCTTCAGGGCAGCTAATTACCCTGTTACCTGAGATAGAGTCCCATCCCGGCGAATGCTATTTAGCCTATCCATCAAGACGTTATGTAAGCTTGGCCAGCAGACGCTTTATCGACTTTATTATTAAAGAACTGGCGCCGAAAGGTGTACCAACTAATCTCAGCACGCAAAGTGTGCGCCGAGTTTGTAAGGCATCGGAGGAGCCCTTCCCACCCAATGATGTGCGTTTTAGCCTAAAAAGCACAACCTAAATCGCGTCGGCGGTCGTGACCTTGGTCGGCTCGCAAATCCGCTGCGCTAAGTAATAACAGGCAATCCCCATCAAGAGGTTGGTGATGGGGAGCGCGAGTAATAAGCCTTTTACGCCATCAATATAAGATCCCAGCGCCGCCAGTGGCAGCATCAATAGCACTAAGCGGCACAGGTTAATCACTAACGAACTCATCGGCCTATGGTAGGCATTAAGCGCCGTGGCAAAGATAATCACAATTCCCAGCGGGCCATAGGCGCAGGGTAGCACCAGAATATAAAAACTTAACCACTCTAGCACCTGCGGATCGGTACTAAATAAATTCGCGAGTGGCTGGGCCAAAAACGCCAGCGGAATATAGAGTAAGGTTTGGAATACAAAGATAAATTTAAGCGATAGCAGCAAAGCCTGCTTCGCCCTTTGGGGTTGACCAGCACCGAGATTTTGCGCGATAAACGGCATGAGGCTCGATGATAATGCCATCACCACAATTAATAACACCGATTCTAAGCGCGTACCCGCACCAAACGCTGCCACCGCGCTATGGTCGATATGGGCCAGCATCGCCATAATCACCGCATTGGCGAGCGGATTGATTAAATTCATCAAGGCCGCAGGCTGGGCAATATGGGCAAGTTTACTCCAGTTGGCACGCATTCTATCGATATCAAATACCGCCCGCTCAAGCATCCGCCGCTTGATGATCAGCAAATAACCCGAGAGCGACAATGCGACAAGCCATGAGAACAGGGTGGCAATCGCTGCCCCTTGGATCTCTAAACGGGGAAAAGGTCCAATACCGAAGATAAGCAAAGGATCGAGGATTAAGTTAATCAGCGCCGCCAGCATCATTATCATCGCTGGTGAGCGAGTGTCGCCCGTGGAGCGTAAGCCTTGGTTGCCCACCATCAATAACACCAACAGTGGCGCGCCCACATACCAATACATCATATAGTCATGAATGAGTGGCAAGCTGGTTTCATTGGCGCCAAGTAAACTAAACAGTGGCTCGATAAAAATACTGCCAAGGGCGGATAAACTGGCGATAAGGATAAAGGTCAGCAGCAGCGCATCGTGCAAAAACACCTTGGCACGTGGCGCATTACCCGAGCCAATCAGCCTGCCAAGGTTAGTAGAAACGCCTGCACCCACACCAATGGCAATGCTGGAAATAATTAACGTTACTGGAAAGGTAAAACTGATTGCAGCTAAAGGCTCTGTCCCTAATTGGCTGATAAAAAAAGTGTCAGCGAGGCTAAAACCTAGAATGGTCATAATGCCAATCAAGTTAGGGAGGCTCATGTTGAGCAGTACACGACCAATTGGCGCGCTAAGCAGCCCGTGTCTGTCTTTCATGGGGAAAATAGTGCCTTGTTTGCGAGCGGAGGCGAGATTCTAGCAGGATTGTGCCCGCTTGAAAAAACCGACATCAAAAATTTGAATTTTTTTTTGTAAAGGCACTTGGATCTGGCAGGGGTTAACCCCATATCACACACATCAAAGGGGAAGGCGGAAATGCCTCCTCTTTTTCATCACAAAATCGCCTCGATTGTTGGGCATTAAATCATTAGGAGAGTTCATAGATGAATATTCGTCCATTACATGACCGCGTAATCGTTAAGCGTTTAGAAGTTGAATCAACTTCTGCGGGTGGCATTGTATTAACAGGCAGCGCCGCCGAAAAATCGACTCGCGGGGAAGTCCTTGCAGTAGGTAATGGCCGTATTTTAGAAAACGGCACTGTAAGACCTCTGGATGTGAAAGTGGGTGATGTAGTGATCTTCAATGAAGGTTACGGTGTTAAGAAAGAAAAAATCGACGGTCAAGAAGTCTTGATCCTGTCGGAAGCTGACCTGATGGCCATCGTAGGTTAATCCACGACATCAATTCGACATTCCAATTAATCATTAAAAATGTAAAGGATATTCAATTATGGCAGCTAAAGAAGTTGTATTTGGTAACGACGCACGCGTAAAAATGCTGGCTGGTGTAAACATTCTGGCTAACGCAGTTAAAGTGACCTTAGGCCCTAAAGGCCGTAACGTAGTATTAGACAAGAGCTTTGGCTCACCACTGATCACTAAAGACGGTGTGTCTGTTGCAAAAGAAATCGAATTAGAAGACAAATTCGAAAACATGGGCGCGCAAATGGTGAAAGAAGTTGCTTCTAAAGCCAACGACGCCGCCGGTGACGGTACCACTACTGCAACTGTTCTGGCACAAGCCATTGTCACTGAAGGCTTAAAAGCCGTTGCAGCGGGTATGAACCCAATGGACTTAAAGCGCGGTATCGATAAAGCCGTGATTGCCGCCGTTGCTGAACTGAAAAACCTTTCTCAAGATTGCGCTGACTCAAAAGCGATCGCTCAAGTCGGTACTATCTCTGCAAACTCTGACGAGTCAATCGGCCAAATCATTGCCACTGCAATGGAAAAAGTCGGTAAAGAAGGTGTGATCACCGTTGAAGAAGGTCAAGCACTGGAAAACGAACTGGACGTAGTAGAAGGTATGCAGTTCGACCGTGGCTACCTGTCTCCATACTTCATCAACAAGCCAGAAACCGGCAGCGTTGAATTAGATCACCCATTCGTACTGTTAGTCGACAAGAAAATCTCTAACATCCGCGAACTGTTACCAATCCTTGAAGGTCTGGCAAAAACTGGTAAGCCATTACTGATCGTTGCCGAAGATGTTGAAGGCGAAGCCTTAGCTACGCTAGTTGTTAACAACATGCGCGGTATCGTGAAAGTGGCAGCGGTTAAAGCCCCAGGCTTTGGTGACCGTCGTAAAGCCATGCTGCAAGACGTAGCGATTTTAACTGGCGGTACTGTAATCGCTGAAGAAATCGGCCTAGAGCTTGAAAAAGCAACCCTAGAAGATTTAGGTACTGCTAAGCGTGTTGTGATCACTAAAGACAACACCACCATCATCGATGGTAACGGTGAACAAGCGCAAATCGAAGCGCGCGTTAGCCAAATCAAGCAACAAATCGAAGAATCAACTTCAGACTACGACAAAGAAAAACTGCAAGAGCGTATGGCTAAATTAGCTGGCGGCGTTGCGGTAATCAAAGTCGGTGCTGCGACCGAAGTTGAAATGAAAGAGAAAAAAGCTCGTGTAGAAGACGCGCTGCACGCAACCCGTGCTGCGGTTGAAGAAGGTGTGGTTCCTGGCGGCGGTGTTGCTCTGGTACGTGTAGCTTCTAAGATTGCTGACGTTGAAGTAGCTAACGAAGACCAAAAACACGGTGTGGTTATTGCCCTACGTGCAATGGAAGCGCCACTACGTCAAATCGCGACCAACGCAGGTGAAGAAGCCTCAGTTGTGGCGAACAACGTTAAAAACGGCAGCGGTAACTACGGTTACAACGCGGGCAACGACACCTACGGTGACATGTTAGAAATGGGTATCCTTGACCCAACTAAAGTAACCCGTAGCGCACTGCAATTCGCAGCGTCTATCGCAGGCCTGATGATCACCACCGAAGCAATGGTAGCTGAACTGCCAAAGTCTGATGCGCCTGATATGGGCGGTATGGGTGGAATGGGCGGAATGGGCGGCATGATGTAATTTTTGCTGGTTTAAATCGGTGATTACGGCGTTGCTGCTCGCTCACATACAAACAACGTATGCTACGCTCACAGCGCCTTGTACTAACACGATTTATCCTGCGCAAAAAGTATCGGTGGTCTTTAGCTTAATCGCTTAAAACCCAACTTCTTGTAAGAGAAAAATGAAAGCCCCGACTCAGGTAACTGAGTCGGGGTTTTGTTTTTGGACTGGTAATTGGGGGAAGCGGCGTTTTTCAAGCTAGGTGTACTTACCTACACTTTTTGGGTTTTAAGCATTGAAAATTGCTTTTAAAGTGTAACATTGTACACTTTTAGTGGGTTTGTCATTATCAACAATCAAAAAGTGTACGTATATACACTTTTTGATTGAATGAGACTGTTATTAAGGCTAAGGTGTAGGAAGTTACACTTTTGGAGACGATAATGGCATCACCGCTAAATCAACAATCCCTCGGCTTGTTAATTAAAGAACGCAGGAAAAGTGCTGCTCTTACTCAAGACGTGGCGGCCATGTTGTGCGGCGTAACCAAAAAAACGCTGATCCGAGTTGAAAAGGGTGAGGATGTTTATATCTCAACCGTATTCAAAATCCTTGATGGTCTGGGGATTGATATCGTTTCGGTTCAAACCAGCGACACAGAAACTAACGGCTGGTATTAACCTATGAGTACAGCTAAAACGCTTACGCTAGAGATGCACCTCGGTGATTTAATTATCGGGGAATTATCCTTTGATGCCACGACCGACACCTTTGCGGTGTATTACACCAAAGATTGGCAGCAAAGTGGATTTCCACTTTCACCAACTAGTGTGATCGCTAGCAAAACTTGCTAGACATTGCGGCCTAACGGCCGAGGTGAATCAAAGTCGTGGGGCTTCACCCCCTGATTTTTTAATAAAGAGTCGACCAAGGAGGACTGCTCGTCCTATCCTCCTTGCCTATTGTTTTCACATCAGCCAAGACGCCCCTAACGGAGTTGAAAGCCCCTTGGGCATTTAGCGTCCTTATGCTATCGCGTCAGACGCTCGTCCCTGATTCGACTGACGCTATCTCGGCATCCATGCCTCGCTCACGCAACGAACGCAAATGCCCTGCGGCAACTCCGAGGGGAGGGTGAACTTCTGTAGCTTTGGTGCCGGCTGTTAAACCCAAAAGAGTTATGGATGTCCCATCTTTCGGTTAGACTGTCCCATCTTTCGTTAAACCCAAAAGAGTTATGCCTGTCCTTTTTTTCTGACGGCCTTGCCTAAGTAGGGCTCCAAGTCAACGTCGATGATCGCCCAAGCCCAGCCTTGGTAATCTTTATTCTTTTGCAAGGTAGCCAGATCACTAGCCTTTGGTGGTAACTCCTCACGCTCGGCCAATTCTTCTAAGTACATTTCAACGGCTTCCTTTGCGTTTGATAACGCCTCTTCTAAAGTATCGCCTGCCGAAAAACAGTTAGGTATATCTGGAAACACTACTCCGTAAGCGTGTTTACTGTCGCCAGTCTCAATTGCAATTGGATATAACATTCTTATCACCTTCATTGTGGGTAAGTGATTGTAAAAGAGTTATGGATGTCCCATCTTTTCTTTATTGTAAAAAGAGTTATGGATGTCCCATCTTTCCCTACACTTTTTGGGATTTAAGCACTGAAATTGTTGCCAAAAGTGTAACATCGTATACTTTTGCAGGTGGTTTGACGGTCCCATCTTTTTTTAGTGTGATCGCTAGCAAAACTTGCTAGTCATTGCGGCCTAACGGCCGAGGTGAATCAAAGTCGTGGGGCTTCACCCCACACCCGACCAAAAGGGGAAAAGCGCCTGTTCCCCTTTTGGATATCCCCCTGCGTCCCCAACGGAGTTGAAAGCCCCTTGGGCATTTAGCGTCCTTATGCTATCGCGTCAGACGCTCGTCCCTGATTCGACTGACGCTATCTCGGCATCCATGCCTCGCTCACGCAACGAACACAAATGCCCTGCGGCAACTCCGAGGGGGGTGAACTTCTGTAGCCTTGGTGCCGGCTGTTAAACCCAAAAGAGTTATGGATGTCCCATCTTTGCAGATATTCTAGCCTCGAATCTTTCACTGTTTATGACCTATCTTTTATATTAAAGATAGTTATTTTTTTAATTTACTGTAATCAATTTTATTATCTATGGATTCGTTGTAAAGCTTTAGAATTCCAGCGTTAAAGTTTTTTGATGTTTTTCTGTTCTTGTTTATCTTTTTTTGAACCTTTTTTATTGCTAAAGATTTGTAATTATTAATTGTGTCTTCATGGCCTAAAGCTAATTGTATAATTATAGGAATGTTTTCCTTGTGGTTAAGGATGAATTCATCATATTCATTTTTACTTGATAAATAGCTTTTTACGGCGGAAATTAAGAACAAGCTGTAAATTGACTCGTCGGAATTATTTGACTCTTTTTCTATCTCTTTTGAAATTTCATTAAGGGCATTATTAAAGAATTTATAACCATAGCCATATTCCATTAAGGACTTGAAAATAGCTAGAATATGAATTGGGGGTATTTTTGAAAATATTTTGTTACTTTCGCCATCAAGAATGTTTTTGTAATACATGCCAGCGTCTATGAACATTTCCTTTACTATATTTTTAATGTTAGCGTATGGGCTTTGGTAACCGGCAAGGAGAAATCCTGCCATGTTTACAAGTCGAGAGATTCTATGCCCTTCATGGTTTAATGGGATTTGAGATATTTCATCAAGTAATTCTGGGCAGTCTCTCTTGAGTCCAACATAAAAGAAATAAGTGTTTATGGCATAAGGGTGAAATATATCTGCATCTAAAGTAACTTTATATTTTGATGATAAACTTCTAGCGTAGAAAAATTCTAAAAAAGAACGGTGCTTAAAGTATATTGTGTCATTGTTTTTGTTATATGAGATAATTCCTGAACGCTCTATTAGTTCAGTGAATAAAAGATTTGAATTTATATCAAGATTTCGTTGTGATAAGTAATCATGGAAAATTTGTTTTCCTTCACTCTTTGACATAAACTCTAATGAGTTTTCATACATGTATTCTGATATTTTTATAACTAAAGCATCTAGTGCATCAAATTGTTTCTGTGTTTTTAATCCTTTGTCTATATCCCATCTACCCAGTGATATTTCACAAAATTTAGAGTACAACTCTGTTAAATTACTTGGTAAATCTTGGTTTCCTTCTGAAATTAGTCTCGCTAGGATAATGGCTGCTATAGGTGTTTTAGGTAATACTTTGAACAAATCTGATCTTTTAAGGTCTTCAAGTATTTGATATTTTGAATCTAAATTCTGACAGAATTCTTCAATAAATTTTATTATGCCAGTAACTTTTAATGGTTTTATTCTGTAGTTGTTATTTCTGTAGATATCTAATGTTTCAATTTTTTCATTAGATATTTCTCTGCTTGCAATTACTAGATTTATATTGTTTGATGAAGATGTTTTTTCTATGAGGGTAGATATTTTTTCTGCTAGAGTATCTTCTTCAATTTTAATCTCATCGAGACCATCTATAAGATAGAGGAATTTTCTGGAGTTATCCTCTTGGACTCCATACTTAATTTGCAGTTCATTTAAATTTTCTAAAATATTAAATGTGTCATTGAAGGCATCTCTAGCAGTAATGTAGATTGGTATTATTCTCTTTTCCCTGTAAACGTCTAGATCGGAGTATTTTTCAATTAATCTGTTAAGTAGTTTAGTCTTACCACCTCCCATCTGTGATTCAATAAATGAAACTCTAGATGTTTCTACAATTTTGTATATATCTATTATTGGATTTTTTCGACTTATATCTGGTTCATTTTTCTCAATTTCTTGTTCTAAGTATTTATTGTTAAATATATTCCCGACAAGACTTGATTGATTTTCTCTTTGTGCTTTGCTGCATCGCTGTTCATTTAGTAGTTTAGTGTCACCAATTGCAACTCCTAAACCAAAATCTGGAAAATATTTCTCAGCTAAATTTAAAAGTGAGTTAATGTCTACAAATTTTATTTTTTGAGTTTTAAATTTGTCATATATTTTTTCTTTTGCATTTTCAGAAATGGTTCCATTGACCACTATCCATATTTCAGATAGATATATTTCTTTTTTTCCATTAGCGCTTAATCTTCTGAGCGCACATTCATCAATTTGTTCAGTTACACTGCTAATGTTTTGTGTTATTTTACCAATTTTAGCAACTATTCCAATGTGTTCAGTGTCTCCAAGCTCTTCGGACAGTTTTGTAAGTATGAAATCAGCACCTTTCTCATTGGTTCCATGTGTATACTCAACTTTTTGTATAGTTGGCATCTTGAGGAAGATAGTTTCTAGAAAAGGATGAAAGTTTTTTACTTCATTATCAATGTTTTGAATTCTGTTTTTTAAGTTTCCATTCATATGATTTCCTTTTTTATGATGCTTAATTATTTATATTTAATTTAATGTTGTAATTACATGTTTAGTTGCTTAACAATTAATTTTAAATTAATTAGGTGAATTTATTTCCCATTCTTCTTTGCGCGTTTGATATCTCTTACCCATAGCACTGAGCCGTGGGTTTTACGCATTTCGAAGAGATCGATTGCGGCAAAGAGGTCGCTGAGTTTTTTAAATCCGTAGTTTCGCTGATCGAACGAGCTGTGATTTGAGATATGTGAGCCTATTGGGCCGAGTTGTGCCCAGCCATCTTCCTCTTCGGTTGCTTCTATGGCTTGGCGCAAAAGGTTGATCAGTTTGGTGTCACTTTTTAAATTGCATTTTTGTGGTGTCGCGGTTTTGGGCTGAGCTTGCTCGGTTTTACTAACTGAGTCTGGTGTAGTTGGTGGCGGCTGAGTGACTTCTGATATCACTTCAATTTCTTCTGCGACAACTACAGGTTCTGCGTCGAGGTAGAGGAAGCGAGAGCAGCTATTTACGAAAGCGGCTGGTGCTTTACGTTCACCGAAACCAAAAACGGTTTTACCATCGGCTAAGGCTCTGGTCACAAGGGGAGTAAAGTCGCAATCCGAAGAGATTAAGCAAATGATGTCTATATCCTTTGTGTAAAGAATGTCCATAGCATCAATCACTAAAGCGATATCGCTGGCATTTTTACCCTTAGTTAAATCGAATTGTTGAATAGGCTGAATGGCATATTCATGCAGGATATCTTCCCATGGCTTTAGGTTCGGGCTTTTCCAATTCCCATAGGCCTTTCGAATACTGATGAGACCGTGTTTTGCAAGCTCAGCGAGTACCACATCAAACTTTCTGGCTGGCGCATTATCGGCATCAATAAACACCGCAATTTTTTCTTTATTCTGCATGTGGGTTCCAACGAATGTGGTTGTTTTACTCATTCATAAGCACGCTACCGCCCATGGCACTTGCTACCAGAAAGCACATAGATGATAAATTTTAATAAAAACAATAATAAAGCTATCAGCTTGTGGTTGGTGAAACCTTAAACTGAATCACAATTGGTACTGAGGGGGAGCATCTTTAAGGAGAGGTGTAGAGTGCTTGTCCTTGCCTTGTTCGCTTTGTCGAGCGGATCTTCCCTGACTCATTTTATCGCCATTTTAATCAACGAATTTATCGTTAACACTAAATAGGCATTGATTAAGTAACAGCTTAAGCATTGTTTATTAATCAAAATTTAACTTAGCGTACAGCATATTATGAACAGCGGCAATAGTGACCTGTTGCCAAGGAAAAGTTATCTCTTGGATTTTAAACGAGCCCCGATTGTTAATTTTCTAAAGATATAGAAGGAATCACTCTGCTAGTTTTGCATTAGCCCAAAATGGAACATTCATTTGTTTTTCAGTAAATCGCAGACAACACCAAAGTGACAGAAGTTCACGAGTGTCTGACGCGATAGCATAAGAACGCTTACTCCGTTAGGGGCGTCTTGGAGCATCCAAGGGCGAAGGCCAACGGCCGTTTTGAGCGCGAGATAGGGATATCGAGCTGGTAGTTTAACATGGACGTTTTTGATAGGACGAGCAGTCCTCCTTGGTCGACTCTTGATTAAAAAATCAGGGGGTGAAGCCCCACGACTTTAACTCCCCTTGGCCATAAGGCCATAAACTATCTTCTTTATCTAATCAATGGCTTGAAATTTTACTACTTACTAATACAAGTCACTTCTCTTGAGCTTTTGACTCAATTGTATTGAATGTGAACCTCGATAAGCATTGATGTAACTTAATGTTATCTGAATGGCTACGTTCAATGACAGTCGTCGTGATGAACACTAACTGAAGAGAATAATGGATGTTGCTGCGAGTGATTTATTCGGCGGGTGTGCTGATGCTTTTGTTGCCGGTGGTCACCCACGCCGATGAGAGCAATAAATTATTGAATATGTGCAAGGCCTGCCATGGCAAGTCTGGCATGAGTCGTTTTGAACATATTCCGAATATTGGATGGCAAAACTCGGATTATCTGTTGAAGCAGCTTCGAGCCTTTAAGGCTGGCACGCGCCAAGACCCCACTATGACTAAAGTCGCTCAGTTGTTGAGTGAGGCGGATATGCAGCAGATGGCGGAATACTTTTACCTCGGAAAGGATAAATAACATGGATCTTAATCGTCGAGTTTTTATAAAAGGTGCGGTAGCGACGTCGGTGTTATCCGCGCTGCCGGTTAAGTGGGTATTTGCCGATAAGCTTCCTGCTGGGGTGAGTGCTTTGGATATTTCGGCATTAACGTGGACTAAGGCTGAGGACTTACCGAGTTACTTCAAAGTATTAAACACTAATCCGCTGAATGCCTATCCGCCAGAGCATATGCTAGCGCCAGCGGTGACGCCTGCCGATGTTTCGTTTATCCGCTGGAATGGCATAGTGCCTGACTTTAAAACGCTGGATGCTAAAACCTGGACTTTTACAGTGGATGGCGAGTCGGTTATCACCCCTAAAACCTACACCATTGATGAGTTAAAACGCCGCTTTAAACATCACACCTTACAGCTATTGATTGAATGTGGCGGCAATAGTCGCGCGGGCTTTTTCCCGAGCACTAAGGGCAATCAGTGGAATAACTCAGCGGTATTTTGTTCAGAGTGGACAGGGGTGTTGGTGAGCGATGTGCTTAAGGATTGTGGTGTTAAAGCCGATGCGGTTTACACCGGCCACCATGGGGCTGATGTGCATTTGAGCGGAAAAGGTGAGGCCATTTCCCGCGGTGTTCCTATCAAGGCGGCGCTCGAAGAGCTTGGGCTAATCGCATGGTCGATGAATGGTGAGGATATTCCTTACCTGCATGGTTATCCCCTACGTATCGTATTTGGTGGCCGGCCGGGATCGGTTTCGCAAAAAGCGGCAACGGGGATCAGTGTGCGTAATAAAGTCCACGACGGGCATAAAATGGAAGCGCCAGCGTATCAAGTGCCTAAATATCCGATTGCACCGGGCGAGACGGTTGCTGAAAAAGACTATCGAATAATTGAAGAAATGATCGTGAAGTCTTTGATTACTCAACCACAATCTGGCACTGAACTGGCTCAAGGGCAAAAACTGACGGTTGCGGGCCATGCGTGGGCGGGCGTGCGCGAAGTGGTGAAGGTGGAAGTGAGTTACGATTATGGCACCCGTTGGTTTGTCGCGGAGCTACAAAAACCGAAAAACGCCACCGCATGGCAGCAATGGAGCATTGAGTTGCAGCTGCCAACACAGGGCTATTACGAAATCTGGGCCAAAGCGACCGATAGCGAAGGTGATAGCCAACCGGTTGTACAGCCACAATGGAACCCTAAGGGATATATGTTTAATGGTTGCCACCGTATTGCCGTTAGGGTGGTGTGATGAGAGCGCATGTCAATAAGCTGATCATGTGTGGGCTGCTTTTCACTGGGGCGTCGTTCGCCGCCGAGTATCCCGTGGACCCTCAGTCGGGCCTCATTATGGCACCCGGTTGGGAGTTGGTTAATTATCAATGCAATGCCTGTCACACCAGTATGATTGTTACCCAAAATCGCGGTGATAAAGCCTTTTGGAAAGAAACCTTGCAGTGGATGGTGGATACCCAAGGCTTATGGGATTTGTCGGATACGTGGGAGCCGACGTTGAGCTACCTCAGTACCTATTATGGTCAAGCTGAAATGGATATGACCCTCTTTAGGCGTTTGCCCCTTGACGCAAGCCAGTTACCACCGCCAGCTAAACCTGCCGCTAAGGGATCTCAATGAAAACGTTTATCGTCAGTTTGCTTGTCCTGTGCGGCTTATCCACAGCGGTTTATGCCGAAGGTTATCAAGCCGATATCGATCGGGGTAAGGCGCTGGCCACGGCCCAATGTGAGTCATGCCATGGGCTGGCGATGATCGCCATGGCCAAGCAATTCCCCAATTTAAGGGGGCAAAAACCGGCTTACCTTAATAAGCAGTTAGTCGATTTCAAAGCGGGCTTACGCCTCGATCCGTTAATGCAATCACAGGTCAGTGCGTTGACTGCCGAGCAATTACAGGATGTGGCGCTGTTTTATAGTCAGCAAGAGATCCCCAACCTCAGTGCAAATTAGTGCGGCTAGCCGTTTGCTTGCTGACAAGAGTAAGTTAAGCGGTTAGCATCAAGGCCATCGGCTTATGGCGACGACACGGCTGGAAATGGCGTTGATAGGAATGGCTTTGATAAATCGCAGAAAAATAGCATCTCTTATTGGCGTGCTGGTGTTATTGCCAGCATGGGGATATGCCCAGCAAGCTGAGGTGAGCGAAGCTAATCACTGTCAGCCTGTCAGCGGCTCTGAACAACACTCAGATCAGTGTGAGCATAACGCGGATAATACCGCCTACGATAAATTTGATGGCGTGGTATACCGTGGCGTCATCAATACCAAGCCCGTCACGCTGGAAATTATTGGTCAAGGCAACCGCTATCGAATGACCGTTGATGGCTTGGCAACATTTGGGGAGTTGAATACCGAGCGCGGCTTTGAGCAGGATGAAAACGCTTCGCTCTTTATCCTTAACTGGCAACAGCCTGAAGCAGAACAGATAAAGTTTGTTAAATTATCCAAAGACCATTCAGTACTGGTGCGGGTTGATGCCAATGGCCTGCTCGATAACACCGCAATCCTGCATACGCGATAAAAGCATCCACTGAATCATTGTTGTTGCGAGCGCTTGATTACAAATCAGGGGATGAAACCGCGATTTTGATTGAGTGTATGACTCAGAGAGATTGCTAAACATTCCCCGGTAAACACCGGGGAATGTTTAGCAAGTACAACAGCTTAAATTAAAACTGATAATTCACGCTCAGGTTGAAATAACGCCCAGGTTGGGTGAAATCATCCTTTTGCAAGTTCATGGTGCTATTGAGTAAGAACACGGATTGGCCAGCCACATCGGCGTAGTCAACATATTCCTTATCAAACAGGTTATACACCCCTGCACGCAGATGCAGATTGTCGGTAACGTGCAGGCCCATGGTTAAGTCAAACACGGCGTAACCGGCGGTGTTGTAGACTTCGTTAAAGCTTTCTTTAGGAATACATTGGCCCATCACGCAAATATCATCAATGGTCAGGTTGATATCGTGGGTGCGATCCATCTGATCGGCCCAGCGGACCACTGCGCCAATGTCGGTTTCCATTCCACCGATATCGCTATACCAATTTACCCCTAGGTTGCCTTTTAGCGGGCTAACGCTGTTAAGGTATTGACCGTTTTCATCGGTTCCATGGGTATAGGAGATATTGCCCCATAGCTCGATAGAATCTGTCAGCCAATGGTTGGCTTGGGCTTCAGCGCCGTAGAGTGTCACTTGATCGCGGTTGAAGTACTGGTATTTGAACTCCATGGGCTGCATCACCGGACCAAACACTGGCGGTTTAAAGCTGACATATTGCCAGTCAATAAAGTCGACCGCGTGGGTGTAGAAGGTGGTGAGTTCATATTGAGTATCTGCATGATTGCCACGGATACCCAGTTCCCAGGTGTGGGATTGCTCAGACTTTAAGTCATAGTTGGCTTGAATGATCACATCGGTCATCGAGCCGCCATCGACTTCTAACTCACCCCATTTTTGATCGGGCGTAGGCATTTTATAGCCATAGGCATATTGAGTGTAGGCACTCACTTTGTCGGTAAGTTTATAAACGAGGCCTAGTTTAGGCGACCAAAAGGTGTCGCTCATTACCGCAAAGTCGGCGGGATCTTTACCTGCTTCCATCGCTTGTTGTTGGTCGGGGCTGTTACGGAAATAGTCATAACGTAGGCCGCCAATCAGGTTTAAATCACCATTTAGCAAGGTGATATCGTCCTGCAGAAATAGCCCTAAACGGTTGCTATCGGTATCGGCAAAGGTAAAAGGAGTTTCGGTTTGCCAATCACCGCCGCTGCTGGCGATATTGTTGTTGCGATGACGCATCATTTGGGACCATTCATAGTCCATACCGTAGGTGAGCTGATGGCCGTATCCCTCTGCGCCTATGTATTTGCTGAAGGTGCTGGTTAGGCCCAGTCGCTGATCTTTAAATTCATAGTCGCGATATTCGGTAAGTGGGCGCGCTGTGGTACGCAAATCAAAATAATCGCGGTGTTCGAGTTGCTCCGTTTGGCCAAAATAGGCGGTAACGGTCAAATCATCGTGTAAGTAAGTGGCTTTATCGGAGCGCAGTTGCAGGGCGCCGTTGATCACTTGGGTATCGCGATCGGTATCAATCCGCTCCTGCGGTACTTGGGCACGATTGAGCTTATCTTCCCAGCGTTCTAGCGTTTGCTCTAGATAGTCGAGGGTGAGCTGCACTGTGGTGTGCTCATTAAAGCGGTATTTGCTCTTGAATAGCAGGCTGTCCTGCACGAGATCGCTTTCAGGCTGAGTATCAAAGTAGTTAGGTAACTCTTCGCCTTTGCGGTGCTGGTAGGTGAGCAAATTCTCAAAATCGCTATAGGCCGCGGCGCTGGTAAAACCGCCGGAGTACTCGTTATTGATGCCTGAATAGCCCGCATTGAGCGACACATAATAATCTTCGCCCCGCAGATAGTCGCTGGCATCTTTGGTGCGCATCACGACTACGCCACCGAGAGCATCGGAGCCGTACATAGTGGATGCAGCGGCTTTAACTACTTCAATTTGCTTAAGACTTTGCACTTCGGTTAAACCACGGCCTGTGCCTTCAGCACCTGGGCCTAACGGCGAGGCATACTGGTTATTTACCCGTACGCCGTCTTTCACCATCATCACTCGGTTGCCGCCAATCCCGCGAATAGTCACTGAGGTCGGTTTGCCCGCGCCGCCCTTGATATCGACAGCCGATTCGTTACGGAACAGGCTACCAAAATCATTGCTCATATTGCGTTCGATAGCTTGTTCATCTATCACCAAAATAGATCCAGCCACCTGCTCAATGTTTTGTTCCATACGGGAGCCTGAGACCACAATTACTTCTTGAATAAGTGGTTTAGATTGTTCGTCTGCCCAAGCGGGCAATGCACTTGCGACGGCAAGGGCACATAGACTGAGCGGCAATGGTTTCATCAATCACCTTTTTATAAATGAGAATTGTTCTTACCTTGAATATGCGCGATAGCTTATATGGAATTTACCTTGAGGTCAGGTTTTAATTGCCATAATGTGATCGATGCAAAGCCTGTGAATGATGTTTTTAAAGGGAATTATCTATTGAGCCAGTTAACCTTGTCAGAGTGTAGAGTAAAAGGATTGTCAGATGAACGAAGAGCAATATGAAAAAGGGCTTAAGGTGCGCCGCGCTGTGATGGGTGACAGTTTTGTTGATAAGGCCCTTAGCAGCGCAACGGATTTTACCCAGCCATTACAGGCGTTAGTGACTGCCAATTGTTGGGGTGAAGTGTGGTCCCGCGAGGGATTACCGCTGCAAACGCGCAGTTTAATCACCATCGCAACCTTAGCGGCACTAAAAGCGCCAGCTGAGTTAAAAGGTCATGTTCGCGGTGCCTTGCGCAATGGTTGCACAGTTGCAGAAATACAAGAAGTACTCTTACATTCAACCGTTTATTGCGGTATGCCGTCGGGCATTGAAGCCTTTAGAGCGGCAAAGGAAGTGATTGAAGAGTGGCAAGCTGAGCAGGCCAAGATGTCGGAGCAGTCTTAATGTTAGACCCGTGTGGCATGTATCTTTTGAGCCATCGGATGTGGCACCATCACCTGATGTGTGCGTACTTAGGATACCTTGCCTGAACGAGGGGATGCTACTCGCTCGATGTTCGATGTTCAATAAGTGTGGCCTGAGTTTTTGCCTGTAGCTTGCGGCTCACACTCAGGCCAAGGCTTGTTAGAGTCGTGGATCGGCCGATTGGCTCTCGACTTGGCCGATGACAGTGATATCACTCAAGTTTGATAGTTTGCCCCACTGCTGAATCGTCATCATGCCGGTGATTTCCTGGGCGCTGAAACTTAAGCGTATGCCGTCTTTGCGGTATTCCTGCGGCAGATTTTTAGGCAATATTTTTTGGCCGGTGTCGGCGATAATTCCCCAAAAACCCCCTTCTAAATTGAGATATCTTACAGTGCCTTGCAGCATCATACCTTCTCCTTTAGGTGAAATACTTGGCTTGTTAACACCTTGTTTAGCCGCTTGCTGTTGCTGACTTTCGCGCTTATCCATATTGAGCGGATTGATCTCTGCTGTGCTTGCTTGAGGCGTGCTTGTTTGTGAACTCGTTTGCTCGGCGGGTTTGTCCATACCTTGTGCATGTTGCGCTTGAGTTTGCTTTTGACAACCCAACAACAATAGGGGCAAGAGAAGTGCAAATAGACGAATAGGTGGGCGCATCTTGATTCCTTTCAATCACTTTTGGTTATGATGGCGTGTTGCAACACTCTAGCAAATATTGTCCGCGAGAGGCGATAAGGTTTTTATATCTTTATGTAGCAGTGTGAAAGGGTAGAGATAACAATTTGAATAAAAAGGCAAAGCCAATGCTGCTTTGCCTTTATAAGCCGATTGGCTGGGATAAATTACTTTTGTAGCTGCGCTTTAGCGGCTTCAACCTTGGCGAAATCTAAACCCAGCTCGAGTACCGCTTCTTTAATCACGGCAGGGTTTTGCATTACCAGAGCCATCAGTTGTTGCAGTTTTTCAGGTGGAATACCGAGCTGGCCAATAATGCCCATCGCCATCAGGGGATTATCGGTTAATGCTTGAAAAAGCTCGTTAATTTTTGCATCAGTGACATTGTGTTCTTTTAAGATGGCAATAATCGGATTCATTGCAATACCTTATCAACGTTAACGGAAAACGGCCGCTATGCTATCACAGATAGCTAAACCTTTTGGATGAACAATTTTATACCATAGTCATTCCCTATAAGTTGACTACTAATACAGTATGGATTTCGGTAAGCGGCAACTTTCTTAATGCTTTCATAAATTAACCATCGTTAATCTATTTTCGCGATTCCATTCATCGGTATTAATCGTTTCAATTACTTAGAAGCCTGTCATTAGACTGCAATCTCGGTTGTGTTAACGGCATATGACAATTTTGCCTTGGAGTAACACAACGATAAGGATTGCTGTATGCCGTCAAACAGCAAGCGGATGGCTCATTGTTAATACAAATCAATGGGCCGAACAGGACGAAACTAGGTAACTATCATGAAAATAAACACCCTTCCTACGCTATCGGCGTTAACTTTGGCTATGTCTCTCGCATTGGGGGCGGGAACGGCCACAGCGCAAGAGCAAGTCACAGGTAATCAATTTTGGTGGCCTGAAAAATTAAATCTCAGTCCATTACGTCAAAATGCGATTGAATCCAATCCCTATGGCAGTGATTATCACTATGCCGAAGCCTTTAAAACCTTAGATCTCGATGCGGTAAAAAAAGATATCAAAGCCTTGATGACAGAGTCTCAGGACTGGTGGCCCGCCGATTATGGTCACTATGGGCCTTTCTTTATCCGTATGGCGTGGCATAGCGCGGGCGTATACCGGATTTTTGATGGCCGCGGTGGTGCTGCGGGTGGCCAACAACGTTTTGAACCCTTAAATAGCTGGCCGGATAACGTGAGTTTAGATAAGGCGCGCCGTCTGTTGTGGCCCATCAAGCAAAAATACGGCAGCAAGCTGTCTTGGGGCGACTTGATGGTGCTAACGGGTAACGTGGCATTAGAGTCGATGGGCTTTAAAACCTTTGGTTTTGCGGGTGGTCGTGAAGACGACTGGGAAGCCGAAATGGTCAATTGGGGCTCAGAAAAAGCGTGGCTCGATAGTAAAAGACGCAACGAAAAGGGCGAATTGGCTAAACCTATGGGCGCGACCCAAATGGGCTTAATTTACGTTAACCCAGAAGGCCCGAACGGGGTGCCTGATCCTTTAGCATCGGCAAAGGAAATCCGCGATACCTTTGGCCGTATGGCGATGAATGACGAAGAAACCGTTGCCTTAATCGCCGGTGGTCACACCTTTGGTAAGGCGCATGGCGCGCACGATCCTGCAAAATGCGTGGGGGCCGATCCGGCCGCAGCAGGCATTGAAGAGCAAGGTCTAGGCTGGAAAAACAAATGTGGTAAAGGCCACTCTGAAGACACTGTTACCAGTGGTCTGGAAGGGGCTTGGTCATCCAACCCAACGAAATGGACTATGGAATATTTAACCTGGTTGTATACCTTTGACTGGGTACAAACCAAGAGTCCAGCGGGCCATATCCAATGGACGCCAGCCGATGATAAGGCGGCAAATCTGGTACCTGATGCCCATTTACCGGATAAGCGCCACGCGCCGATTATGTTCACTAGTGATATCGCGTTGAAGGAAGATCCTATTTATCGCGAAATCACCACGCGTTTCCTGAAAAATCCTAAAGAGTTTGAGCTAGCCTTCGCTAAGGCGTGGTTTAAGTTAACTCACCGCGATATGGGGCCAAAAGCGAGATATTTAGGTGCCGATGTGCCAGCAGAAACGCTGATTTGGCAAGATCCTATTCCTGCCCTTGACCATCCGCTTATCGATAACGCCGATATTAAAGCCTTAGGCAATAAGATCTTAGCATCTGGGTTAACAGTTCCTGAGTTGGTGAGAACCGCATGGGCGTCGGCCAGTAGCTTCCGTGATACCGATATGCGTGGCGGGGCAAATGGCGCGCGCATTCGTTTAGAGCCTATGATGAACTGGCAGGCCAACAATCCAAAAGAGTTAGCTAAAGTATTGGCTAAGCTTGAGAAAGTCCAAAAAGACTTTAATGGTTCGCTCAAGGGCGGCAAAAAAGTCTCCTTAGCGGATGTGATTGTGCTGGGTGGTAGCGTCGCGGTTGAGAAAGCCGCGAAAGAGGCGGGAGTGACGGTTTCGGTGCCATTTACCCCAGGGCGAATGGACGCCACACAAGCACAAACCGATGTGAACTCATTTGCTGTGCTTGAACCTGCGGCCGATGGTTTCCGTAACTATTACTCAAAAGACAGCAGTCTTTCTCCCGCTGAGATGCTGATTGAGCGCGCCAATATGCTTAATCTGACCGTGCCCGAAATGACGGTGCTGGTGGGTGGTTTGCGTGCGTTGGATGCCAATAGTGCTGGCGTTAAACACGGTGTATTTACCGATAAGCCTGGCGTGCTGAGCAATGACTTCTTCGTTAACTTACTCGATATGTCGACTAAGTGGAGCAAGTCAGCCAAACAAGAGGGCATTTACGAGGGACAAGACCGTAAGAGCGGTAAGCTTAAGTGGACAGCAACCCCAGTCGATCTTATCTTCGGCTCTCACTCTGAACTGCGCGCCGTGGCTGAAGTGTATGGTGCACAAGATGGCCAAGACAGATTCGTGCAAGACTTTGTGAAAGCGTGGAATAAAGTCATGAACGCTGATCGCTTCGACATCTAAAGTGAGTGGTTAACCTCAAGCCCATCCGCGCGTTTTCGTCGGGGTGGGCTTTTTTATTTTTATGGATAATCAGTGTTTGAGCGATTGCTGACTGGCATTCCATTCTGCTTATTTACTCAGTAGTATCAATGCCATGATAGATTTTACGCATATTCAGTCGAGTCAATGTTAATCGGGTTGAATACCTAAGGAAGTGGGATGGGGAATAGTGCTACGTACTGGGATAAAACGCTTGTTGTAAAAGGGTTGCGCTACGGTCGTGGTAATGAGCAGCTAGTCGTTGAAGATTGGCAGTTAATGCCGATGCAGCATTGGGCCATTTTTGCGACCGATAGCTATAGCGGCTCACTCCTTGGGCGAATATTAGCGGGTGATATACAGCCTGATGAAGGCGAGATATCTGGATTACCGTCGCGAATTGGTTGGGTGTCACTCGGTTTACAGCAGGCATTACTTGAACGTGAGCTAGCAAAGGATGAACTCGACTATGGTTCAACGGTTGAATCCTTAGTGCTGGAATCTTGTCTGCATACTGAACGTTTGAGCGCCTTTTTACAAAAAGTGGAACTCGAACACTTAGCGCAAAGAGGATTTAGACAGTTATCGACTGGTGAGACTCGGCGGGTGATGTTAGTGAGGGCACTGGCAACTGAACCTGAATTATTGATTTTAGATGACCCCTTCGCTGGGTTAGATAGCGAGCATCAACTTAGCCTATCACAGTTGTTAGTTGAAATTGCCGAATATACTCAGTTGCTTATCATCACCTCCCGCCAAGAAGAATTACCGCCGTGCATTAGCCATGTGGCACTGTTTAATAGCGATATGCTCAAATCGGGTCAGCATGTGCATCAACTCAGCGCACCCATGTCGATTGAGCAGTGGCATAGTCACCCTGTGATGGCACACTTAAATGCACTTTCCGCCAGCCGCAGTGCCGAGTTATTGGCGTTAATGGAACGCCAACGCCACAATGCCGAAGCCTTTGATCCCTTAGTTGAGATTAAAAATGGCAAGGTGGAATATGTTAGCGGCTTGATTTTTAAAGATGTGAATTGGCGGATTAGTGCGGGACAACACTGGCAAGTGCGCGGGCCAAATGGTTGCGGTAAGAGTACCTTACTCGGGCTGATTTTGGGCGATCATCCCCAATGCTACAGTAACGATATCACCCTCTTTGGGCGTCCACGAGGCAGTGGTGAGAGTATTTGGCAAATAAAACAACGGATTGGCATAGTATCATCGGCCTTGCATTTGCAATACCGAGTGAGTTGTTCGGCGCTCGATGTCTTGTTATCGGGTTTTTACGATTCTATCGGTCTGTACCATAAACCCACTAAACCTCAGGTCGATTTGGCGAAGGAATGGCTAGCGATACTGCATATGAGTGAGTTTGCCAGCACGGGCTTTAAACAACTGGATTACGGCCAGCAGCGGCTATTGCTTATAGGCAGGGCATTGATTAAACAGCCGTTATTGTTGATTTTGGATGAACCCTACCAAGGGCTCGACTTTATCAATCGCACTTTGGTGATGCGGGCGCTGAATATGATTGCCGAGCACCATCTTAGCCAATTGCTTTATGTCTCCCACCATAGAGAAGATGCCTTGCCAGCCATTAAAAACTTTGTCGATTTTATCAAGCAGGAAGAAGGTTATTCGGTTGAGATTAGTGAGGGTGCCGATGTGTAACTCGACTTAGCTATCGAGCCTAACCTTATCATCATGGTGAGTAAAACTGTGATAACAGCCTCGGTTTAAAAGTGGTAAATGACCATAATAGTTTTTGGCGTACGCCAAAAACTATTCAAAGGGAGCATCAATGCTCGATTGCTTTCTAACATTTGCCCTTGAGGTACCATCATAGATGCCAAGACCCAAAAAATGCCGTCAATTATCGAGTTGTGTGCCCTGTAGCCTGTTTAAACCTAATGGCATACCAGCGGCCAACTTATCCCAGATCCTTTTAGCTGCCGACGAGTTTGAAGCCTTAGAGCTTGGTGATGTGCAGCGCTTAAGCCAGCTTGAGGCCGCAGCGCAAATGGGGATCTCGCGGCAAACCTTTGGTTATCTCCTCGCCAGTGCTCGCCAAAAAGTGGCGACCGCTATTACTCAAGGGTTAGTGCTGAAATTACCGACTCGAAACGATAAGGACCCAATATGATTATCGCCCTGCCTATTAGCCGTGGACGGCTTGCCAGTCATTTTACTAAGGCGCAGCAAGTCCATTTTTATGATGAAAATCATCAACTTTTACTTTCTATCCCGAACCCCGCCCTTGGCGGCAATTGCCAAGATAAAAAAGCCTTGTTAGATGTCATTCGTGCCCAGCACACCAGCATTGTGGTGGTGCAACATATTGGTGAGCGTATGCTTGGTAAGCTGCTCGATGCAGGGATCAGTGTGAGCCGAGGGGATAATCAATTATCGATTGCCACGCTGCTCGCCCAGAGTAAAGAGGTGAATTTGCGTTTAACCCAAGCATCACAGGGGCGTGCATCCCTAAAACATTTAGCCAAGGGCGGATGCTGTGGTGCTAAAAGAAGTTGTGGCTGCGGCGGTAAGGCAAAGACAACTCAAACCTTGTTGAGCCTGACTCAAGCGCAGCCAAGCTTAACCTTAGCTAAACCCATCGCATACAGTGGTTTTAGATTATCAAAATAGTCATGGCGTTATTGTAGGAGCGGAATAAAGTTTGTACTAAACAATCAATTACCCCTGCGAGTACCGTTTTAGATTAAACATGACCCAAAATAAAGATTCATACTAAGTGCTACTACTCAGTCCGAATCGAGCTACAACCGAGTATTAAAGTATCATACCCGTTGTAGCTCACTTCGGGACCAAAGCTAAATAGCCTTTTATCTACTCAGGAAGTTTATTGCCATTGTTTCCACAGTGACACGCCGCCTCTTTATTTAACATGAAGTATCCCTATAGGCTCGACGGCGACATCTGCGGTACAGGATGTACTAATGCAGCGATCACATGGATGTGAATGAGCTGCCATGTCGCCAACGGTCACTGGTGCCCCAATGCCAATTTTAACTAACCATTTGCAATATGTACGTAAAAAGCAAAGGGACAAAAAGCGTGCTATGTTTTGCGCGAAATTACCTCCATTTCGGATAAAAAAATAATCCTAAACGCTGAGTCGTGAGCAACTTAAGGATGTAACGCTTGGCTTGAGGCTTTACCTTTACACCATTTTCCGCTGTTATGCTGCTTTTTAAATGCACACATGCTATCCCATCGACCACTTATGCCACTGTATTGACGACGAAACTCTTTGGCTGATGTGAGCCACGCATCGGGCGCAATACCTAATTCATGGAGCAGCTTAGGTCTCTGGTTATCGATATAGCCTTTCTTATCAAGGCGAATGGCGCGGCCTGTCCAATCAATCAGTTCAAGATAATCGGCAAAGTGAAATGGAATGCCCACTTGCTGATTCTGGTGAGCTGCGCCATCGAATTGGACGAGATACTTGTGAAGAATATGAGCTTGATTGGTTGCGGAGTCAGTTTGTGGCGTTGAGATAGCTAATGGGCGCTTGGGTGAATCTAGCGAGTTAATTCGCTCCTGAATCGATGTAAAATCAGAGGATTGCAAAGAATCGGCAATGCCTGCTCTGATTGGATTTAAATCCACATACATCATACAGGCCAGTAGTGCTTGCTCATCTAACAGTGCTTGCGATTTAAAACGACCTTCCCAAAAGGCGCCTTTACACTCATCTTCTCGATTGGCTTTACGGGCAATTTCTTCATTTAAACAACGCATAAACCAAGAAATACTGCTTAATCGTTCATGCCACTCAGTAATTAAGCCATCGAGTAACATGCGTTCTCCTTCGATTAAAGCATCACCATTCATATACTTAGTAGCAATTGCATGGCCTTTAGTGATTTGGCACCAACGGCTGATAATGTCTTTTTGCGTTAACGATTTGGCCTTATCGACATCTATTTTAAGCACTAAGTGGTAATGGTTACTCATCACCGCGTAGGCGCAAATATCGATACAAAATATCGTAGACAAGGCTTTGATTTTATCAACAATCCAGCCACGTCGATGCTCGTAACTACGTCCAGAGAGCTTATCCTCACCACACAAAAAAGCCCTTCTGACACAGCGATTTATCACATGATAGAAGGGCGTTGCATTAGCATCAATTAGCTGTCTTCTGGCCGAAGTCATAGCAAACTCCACACAGACAAAATCAGGATAATTTAAAGCCTAGTTGAAGGTGCTGAAAAACACAAAAAGATATGGCTGTCCCCGATATCCTATCCCGCGAGTAACTGTCATCACCACATAAAAATGCCCGCCGCACCACGCGGCTACAGCAATGGTAATAGGGCGTGTCTTCAAGACTTATCTGAGTTCTGCGAGGGCGCGGCATACAAACCTCCTTGTTCAATGCTTAACCAAAGCATAGTCGGAGGTTAGCTACCTCGCTATTAAGGTTGGGTGTCCATGTTTTGTCCATGTTTTGATGAAAAATGGAGTGCTAAATTGCTTTGGGGCATAAATGTTTTAGAAAAGGCTGTACACCGATGTGTTAGCTGCCATTTCAGTATGATTCTTTATTATTTGGTGACAGTTATTCTGCATTCAGTAATTCATAGGGGCGGGCAATCGCCTCTTTAAGATCGCTAAGGGAAAACACCTTCGAAAAGCGCGCAAAGCTTTTGCCATAAAATATTGTTTCTACCACGGGCAGACTAAAGACATTGTATCTCGCGGCAAGCTCTAGGTGAGCCTCACAGTCGATATAGACTAGCTGCATTTTGGGTAAATCTTTGGCTAGCATAGCGGCGATTTGCGGTTTAAGTGCTTGGCACACGCCACAACTTGGTGCACCAAATAGCAGTAATACCGCTGGATATTGTTTTAGTATGGCATCCAGTTGCTCAGGTGTTTCAAGGGGGAGGATAACCGTATTATGCATGGGTAATCCTATCGAATTTGGGGTTTGACAGGCAGAGTATCACGGAATTAATCCCCATTTTACGGCACTGCTGCCGATAAATGAGCCTACGAAAAATAGACCCACCGTCAGTATGATAATGCCGAATACTATTAGTCCTGCTATTTGTGTTCCGCTGAGCTTATCGATCCAATGCGAAAGCGTATTTATCATTTTTGTTTTACCTCGTTACAACATGGATGAGCTGCACCATTGGCTTTCACAGGGAATACCATCGCCATCACCATCCATTTGCGTGTTGGGACAATTTTGAATGTAAAAGGTCGCTTCGGCACAGGAGCGCATATGGCTGCAATGGGTTTTACCTGCTTCACAGTGAAATTGAGGTTCGACTGTTCTTTGTGGCTGTTCGGAATAAGTGGCTGGTTTTTCCTCAATAATAGTTTCTTGCCTTTGTTGAAATGCCTTATAGCCAATTCCCGCTATGGCAACAAGTAATAATATTGAAATCAAACGGTTGAGTGAGGTCTGGGGTCTCTTGGTATTGGCGCTTTTGTTGCCTCGATTGACCAGTGGCGTTCGGCTTGCGGATGATGATGTGGGGTTTGCTGCCAGTACCGCAACGCCCTCTATTGAAGCGATTACAGCTTTAATTTTGCCGCCATTCTGGACTTCTGTTTGGTATAAAATGCTATCGCCGACTTTCGGTTTTCGCGCCATCTTCTTAAGCACTGAGATATGGATAAACACATCGCGATCACCACTTTTATCAGGCTGAATAAAACCAAATCCCTTTTCATCGTTCCAGCGTACTAAAACGCCTCTCTCCATGAGCATTGATAGTTTCCTTATGAGTTGATTCTGTGCCTAATTGGATTTACTTGCATAAAAGGCTGCCAGCTAAGTTACTCAAGTTACAGCCTTTTGGCAATTTGTATCTGGGTGGCATCGCGATTGATGCTCTTTGCTTTGTGCGGGCGATGGCCTCAGTACCTTGTGGTTTATTTGATTTGAAAAACAACTCACCAAACCGTTTTGACTAAATTTTGCGCTAAAAACTTGCCATATTACTGTGTGTCGCATAGTATTTGCTGTGTGCCGCATAGTATGTACGGCACAGTGTTAATTATAGGAATTGAGTATGACAAGTTCACAGCTAGTCAAAATGCGGCTCGAGTTACGCCGTGGCGTATTAGTGTTGGCGGTATTGGGATTGTTAAAACAACCCCATTATGGTTATTCGCTTCGCAAACAGTTGCAGGACGGCGGTATCGATATCGACGAGGGAACGCTGTATCCCTTAGTGCGCCGTTTAGCCGAGCAGGGATTGTTAGAAAGTGAGTGGCGACAGGCCGAAGGGCGCGAACGCCGTTACTATCAATTGTCATCATCGGGGGCTGAGCTACTTAGCCAACTAACCGAGGAATGGCAGCAACTTAATGGTGCCTTGGCATTTTTGCTAGGGCAGGTTACCGATGAGAATACTGAGGAAAACTGATATGGAATTAGTTGACCGTTATATTGCCGCTGTGCAACGGGAATTGCCCGAAGATAAACGTCAGGAAATTAGTCGTGAACTCAAAGCCAATATCTGTGATCAATTGGATGCCCTTGCTGAACAAGGTGAGCTGTCGGAATCACAAATCGCCGCAGTGTTAAAGCAAATGGGACATCCGGCACAGGTCGCCTGGCAATTTGTGCCACCAAGCCCCATAGTGGCTAATGAAGATATCTCTTTGTTTAAGTACACCTTGTATATGGTGCTGGGCGTCTTATTTGTATTGCAGGTGATTGGTGGGGCGACCCAATGGCTTGGTGCGACTGAAGGGAGTTTATTAGGATTTCTGCTGCATATTGTCCATGGCTTTATCGGTGATGCTTGCTTTGCATTTACGGTAATTGTGTTGTCATTTTGGAGTTTTTCAATTCAGGGAAAATCAATTTCCGCTGGCTGTAGTAAAGACTGGCAACCGCAACAACTGCCCAAAGTGGCGCCTTCTTGGCAGCATATCCGCTTTAGTGACGTATTTTCTGATCTAGCGACTTATCTTTTTTTGCTCTTGGTAATTTGGAGTAGTATCTGGATGAGTGCCGAGCAACTAGCGGCACGTTCAGTTATCTTCAGTGTTAATGTGCAGCAATTGCTGCAATGGTTTAGCCCCATTATTTTGCTGTCTATTTTGAATAGTTTTTGGCAACTGCGCCGTCAGGTGTGGACGGCAACATTATTGCTAACGAATATGGGGATTAATCTAGCCTATGCGTTATTTCTTGTTTTTCTGGCCTTTAACTCGCCATTGTTACAGGTTCAAGGATCTGACTTAAATGGTCTTTTTACAGTGCAACAGTTAGATAAATGGTTAAGTCATGCCCTGTTGGTTACCGCATTATTCCCCAGTTACGAATGTATTCGTGATCTGTTGAGGTGGCGTAAGTTAATCGCAAGCTAGAGGCTTAAATCGTGGCGTGATTCGTGGTGAGTGATTATTTGTTTTGCTTACTGCTAATACTTGCTTGCGCTTGTTGCTTGTAAAGTTCAAATAAACCCTGCTGCTTCATTTTTTTGAGTTGTGCAGCAAGGTTTATAGCCAGTTGGCTATGGCGCTCGTTTAAATAACCATAGCTTGTGACTGCCTCCAAGGTCGCTATCGGTTTTATCAGGCCATCTTTAAACTCAGGAGTTTGCTGAAGGAGTTGTGAACTTATTTCTGAATCGATGTAGATATCAATCCGGCCGTGAAGTAATTTTCGAAATGAGTTAATGGGTGAAGATGATTCACTAAGCCGTGCTTCTGGGATAAGCGCTTTAAGGATTTGTTCTACTCGCAATATGCCTCGGTAATATTCAACCTTATAGTCTGCTGCGGTTAGTGATTGCCAATCAGTAAGCTTGATATTGGGATTATTACTAAAGGCGATTAAATGTGTTTCGATAATGGGTTCTTCAACCCTAATCACATGTTGTACTTTATCGCCATAGTTGAACACTCTACCGGGTTCGCCATCGACTTTACCCGACTCCAGCATTTTGCTGGCTCGAATTGCGGGTACGAGTTCATAACTAAATTGATAACCCAGTTGCTCTAATGCATGGCTATAAATGAGTTCGGCCCATTTAAAGTAAAAGCTATGTTCAGGATCCTCATAAAACGCCATAGTAAATATGGGCTTATCCGTTACAGTTGTCCCTGTTGGTGACGGTGTGGTTTCACTCGCTTGGGCGCTTAAGCAAAAGATAATTCCAATTAACATATTGGATATACTGGCAAGGTTCCTAAGCGGCATACTCACTCCCTTTAATATGGAATATATAACACGCCCTAGTGTCGAAAAATCTAAACTCAACAAACTAAATAAATGCTATAAATGATTATTTTGAAAAGAAAAATTTTTTCTGACTGAATGCGCAGATTTTTGCGCATATCAAGGCACTCTGTCGTACGCATAGTGAGCTCTGGTTATATAGAGTATAGCCATCCTAATTCACTGGCTTAGCTTTATTCTCCCTTGTTCTTCGAACGGTGAAAAACCTCAATATCGGCAACAAAATGTGATCTGATGGCGGACAAATTGTCCTTTTGTTGATAAAAATGTGCGACTCAGCACATAAATTTGACAGATAAATGTCGTTGGCGATTTTTCTCTCACTGGAGTTTGAGCTAGATCCGCTTTTGTGCTGTGAAGACCGTGTTAAATCCGCGTCATCAACTCGTTGACTCGGGAAACACTCAATGAAACTAAAACAACACGTTTTAAAAACACGGTCAGCTAAAGCCTATTTAACTGGCCTATGTTTATTGCCACTTAGCGGCTTATCGGCCACAGCACTTGCTGATGATCTGGATAAAATCGAGCGTTTAGAAGTGCGTGGCAGGCAAATTAATACCTTAGGCCATAGTACTTCGGCGTCTGAAGGGATTGTGGGGGCGGCGGAAATCGAAAGTCGCCCGCTACTGCGCACAGGGGAGATCCTTGAGTTTGTCCCCGGGATGATAGTCACTCAGCACAGTGGTTCGGGTAAGGCGAATCAGTATTTTCTGCGAGGTTTTAACTTAGACCATGGCACAGATTTTAATACCCGTGTCGAAGGTATGCCGGTCAATATGCGGACTCACGGGCATGGGCAAGGGTATACGGATCTTAACTTTTTAATCCCCGAGCTGTTAGGGGAAATCCGTTACGCCAAAGGAGCATATTATCCTGAAGTGGCAGACTTTTCCGGCGCGGGTGCGGCGCAAATTCTGCTCGCCGATGAACTCGCTTATCGCCAAGTTGGGGTGACCTTAGGGGAATACGGTTATCAACGGCTGGTGGCGACTCAGGATATGAAGACCGAGGCCGGCCGATTTATTTTAGGAACAGAATTACAGGCTTACGATGGTCCTTGGAGTGATATTAAGGAAGATGTCAGCAAGGTCAATGTGGTAGGCCGCTATCTTACCAAGCTTAATGGCGGGGACTTTAGCCTCACTATGATGGCCTACGACAATAGCTGGAATTCGGCGGATCAAATTCCGGCGCGGGCGGTGGAGTCTGGGCTGATTGATTTTTACGGTTCACTCGACACTGATGTGGGCGGTGAGGCCAGTCGTTATAGCATTTCGGCGAATTATGACGCTGGCAACTGGCAGGCCAATGCCTATGCCATCCGCTCAACCATGGATCTGTTTTCAAACTTTACCTACTTCTTAAACGATCCCATCAATGGCGATGAATTTGAGCAGGTCGATGAGCGCACCATTTGGGGCGGCGATATTAAACGCGACTGGCAAATGAGTCTGGCGGGGACACAAATCAATTACAGTCTAGGTGCCGATGTGCGCTACGACGATATTGGTGCCGTGGGTTTATATAACACCAAAGCACGGGAACGCCTCAGCACTGTGAGACTCGATGAAGTGCAGGAACTCTCTACGGGATTGTTTGGCAAGCTGGAGTGGTTGCCTGCTGACCAATGGCGTTTGAATTTAGGCTTGAGATACGACTATTTCGATGTGCAGGTCGATAGTGATAATCCCCTCAACAGCGGTGATGCTTCCGATGGTATGTTGAGCTTAAAGGCGGGCGCTTCCTACCTAGTGAACGATAATCTGGAACTCTATATGAATGCGGGGCAAGGATTGCATTCTAACGATGCCCGCGGCGCAACCATTAAGGTCGACCCAGTCACGGGCGATCCGGTTGAAAAGGTCGATTTGTTAGTGCGCTCCAATGGTGGCGAGTTTGGCGTCAAATACTATGATCGCGACTTTATTAACTTCTCCGCCGCGCTTTGGTATTTGGAACTCGACTCTGAACTACTCTTCGTTGGCGATGCGGGCAATACCGAACCAAGCCGCGCCTCTGAGCGTTACGGCGTTGAAGTCACAGCCTATTATTGGCTTAACGATGATTTGAGTTTGGATATGGAACTGGCCTGGACCCGTGCCCGTTTTACCGAAAATGAACTCGATGAAGGCAAATATGTGGATGGCGCAGTGCCCTTTGTTGGCAGTGCGGGCATTACCTACCGTCCCGATGCCGATGGTTGGTATACCAGTGTCAGGCTGAGATATTTAGGTGAGCGAATTCTCGATAGTTTTGATGAGCATAAAGCCGATGACACTACCTTAGTGAACCTTGCCCTGGGTTATCAGTTATCTGGCTTCGATACTAAGCTCGAGCTATTGAATATATTTGATAGCAAAGACCACGATATCGATTATTTCTACGAGTCTCGCCTAGCGGGTGAGCCAGCAGAAGGCGTGGAAGACTTGCATTATCATCCTGTTGAGCCGCGCATGGTGCGGGTGAGTGTCAGTTATCGTTTCTAACTTGAGTGACCGAGTGACCATTGCTAGCGCCAACCGATACGCTAAGTTTGTTCCGCACCTAGGATAAACTTAGCGTTTCTATTCTGTTTAACATCATCATTTCGACATCTAGCTCAAATAAAATATTTTTAAAATCAAGATAGTTAGTCATGTTAGACATTGAGGATGTCAGTGCCCTTTAAGTGGATACCCTCAAACACTCAATACTAAAATTGGTGATGAATATTAAACGGATCGCTGCCGTTATCTCCTGAAGTTTAATCACGGCATTAGCCACTCCCGTTACCGCTTCTTCTACCAACTAGGTGAATGCCCAATGTGCAACGTTTAAGGCAAGCCACTTAACAGCCAATACCAAGTGAACAATGCTAATAAGGAGCAACGCTGGCAGATGACACTACTCAGAGTTATTTAAAGGGATAACACCACCTTTGAACAATAGGCTCCCAATGGCGAGTATTTGCATTATTTCTCCGTTGAAAGTGCTCTGTCACTTAGCGCAAGGGTGACTTTCGGGCGTTAAACATCAAGCACGATCGTGAGCCGTTATACCATGTGATCTCACTGGCATTACCCGCTGATATAACTAACATTGAACTAAAACAACTACTTTATTGAACTAACACAATTACTTTGCTTTGTGGTTTAAAGCGTTATCGAACACGGTCGCAGTGGCTTCTATAATAGCGAAGGCCATGCCATTGAGGCGTAAGACGGCCACGGCAGTCATTCGCACTCATCCGCCATTTGGCATTTTTTGGGGAGGGCGCTGCAATAATTTACTATTCGAGCCAAGATCTCGGCGGCTAGAATGAGTAATATCTAAAGTTGTCTTTGCCCTGTGAGATTAAGCTTGTCCTATGAGCCGTGTGACTCCCGTTGAAAATATCAATTACTGGCGCCATCCCAGCCTTTCGGGCATTGAACTGAGTCAGGCGGAATTTACGCATTTCAGTTTTGATAAACACGTGCATCTGGATTACCACTTAGGCGTGGTGACTCAAGGGGTGCAGCAATTTATCAATAAAGGCAGCCGTTATCAGTTAGGGCAACACGGCTTATCGACCCTTAATCCCGATGAAACCCATGATGGGCAAAGCCATGATGCCGAAGGGTATCGGGTTAAAGTAATGTCGATCCCGGTGGAATATATGCATGGCATCAGCCAAGAGTTAGGGCTGAAGGCACATTTTTTTAGTACACCCATGGTGGATGATCCTGCTTTATATCAATACTTTATCCAGCTGCATGATGTGCTTATCCAAGGTCAATGCTCTGAGCTTGCGGCCGAGTCGCATCTGCTGAACTTTATGCAGTTGTTATTAACGCGCCATCCGGCAGGAGTACTTAAGCTGGAGCAGGATCGGGGGCTATCATGGCAGCAGTTAAATCGTATCAAACAGAAAATTCACGATGAGCCGTGGCAAAACACTCAACTTGAGGCGTTGGCCGATGAGGTTAACCTGAGTAAGTTTCAGTTTTTACGCCAATTTAAACTGGCGACGGGGATGACACCCCATGCCTATCTAAAGCGGGTGCGATTAGAGTTAGCGAAAAAGTCCTTAACCCATGGCGCACTGGTGGCAGATGTGGCGCAGCAGTTAGGCTTTTTCGACCAGAGTCATCTAAATAAGGCGTTTAAGCAGGCCTTTTTACTCTCTCCCGTCCAATTCCAGCGCCGTATGCTTTAATAAGATTGGTATAATTTGTCTCGGTAAATTAACCGCGTGCAATTTCTTACAATGCAGGTGCTACAGGCTTGGGCATACTGACGTTCTTATCTGTTTTTGCGGAGCCCTATTGATGGATGTATCCCTGTTAGTCACCTTAGCTGTTATTCATTGTGTAGCCTTAGTCAGCCCAGGGCCGGATTTCGCCATTATGGTGAAGATTGCCACGTCGCAGTCGCGAAACACCGCAATTGCCACGGCGGCGGGAATATCGGTGGCAATTTTAGCCCATACCATTTTGAGTTTAACTGGCGTCAGCTTAGTGATTAAAAGCTCCCATACCTTGTATCTGTTAGTGCAATTGCTGGGCGCTTCGTATTTGGCGTGGATGGGATTTGGCGCGCTTAAGGCAGTGGTGGCTTTTTTCAGTAAACCCAAAACCGCATTGAACGGTGAGGGTGGCTATTCCTCTGGGTTTGCAACAACCTCAGAACACAGCATTGATATGCCCATGGCGGGCACTGTCAACGTTTTAACTCCTAAACAGAGTTTTATGAGGGGGCTTTATACCAATTTATTGAATCCCAAAGCTTTAGTGTTTTTTATCACCTTGTTCTCCGCCCTGATCACCCCGAGCGTGACACCTGTGACTAAATTTGCTGCCGCGTTGATGTTATTTGTGTTGTCACTGCTCTGGTTTGGCTTTTTGGCGCTGATGCTCTCAAAAGTCAAGGTGCAGCAAAAGCTGCAACGACTCACGCCTATCATCGATGGGATAATTGGGGTGATCTTTATGTCGGTGGCGGTAGCGATAGTCTCTAGTTTGCTGTTGGCTTAAGATACTGGGAGCGAGGCTGTAATTAGGCTTTTAACACATAGGCTTGGGTGGGATTGTTTATGTTTATCCCACCTTAGCTATGCTATCCTTGCCAAGTCTTAATTTGGATGTTTTTGACGTTAAAGGAATAAGCCATGCCTCATGCTCTGTCTTCTCGAACATATTCAGGTATTCATCGACTTTCGCGCTTAGGGCTTTTTGCAGGCTTGCTGCTGGGGAGTCTAAGCCTTGCGCCACAGGCTTTGGCCGCACTAGAAGCGGAATATGTGCCGCAGGTGCAAGCTTTGATTGATGCGGCCAAGGCGGGTGATCGTCAGGCGATTGCCAAGCAGATTGCTTATCCTCTCAAGCGGGAATATCCGCTCCCCGATATACAAAATCCACAGCAAATGCTGACGAGATTCCAGCAAGTCTTTGATAGCAAGTTGCTGAGTCAAATTGCCAATTCGACCACAGAGAACAACTGGGAGACTATGGGCTGGCGCGGCATTATGCTCGATCACGGCAGTGTCTGGTTGGACTTTGATGGCAAAATCTCGGGCATTAATTATCAAAGCCCAAAGGAAGCCAAATTAAGAGACGAGCTAATCGCGCAGCAAAAATTGATGCTACACGAGAGTGTGCGCGAATTTGCTAGCCCAGTACTCGCGTGGGAAACCGCGCGATTTACCATACGTGTCGATGCCATCGATAATAACCAATACCGTTATGCCGCTTGGGCAAAGGGTAAATCCCTAAGCGAGAAACCTGATTTAGTCCTCAAAAAGGGTCAATTGGTGCGCGAGGGAACTGGCGGTAATCATTCCTTCCAGTTTAAAAGTGGTCCCTATCGCTATGTTTGCGATGTGATAGTGCTCAGCGCCGAAGAGAGTCCTGTGGGTAGACTTTATGTCTACAAAAACGATCAATTGCTGGTACAGGAGCCTGTGATTAAGGCGTTATAGCTTTATTGGTCATTCGCTTAAGGCAATTCCCTGATGCGAATGCCATTAAGGTTGCCTGTAGCTGTCTTTTATCAACACTGGATTTAGGTTTGTTGTGATGATTAATCCCGCCAAAATTGCCGTTTTCGGCACAGCCATAGTGCTGTTGTTTTTACTCACTGAATGTCGCCAAAAAGAGCAAATTCCCCTGTGCGGCCATGTCGAAGGTACGCCAATCGATACTAGCTTTGATGGCGGCTTAGACAATAATGACCGCACTCTGGCATCAGCCAACTGCTTAAAAATCAAAGCACTTTACGATAAAAGTGATCGCCAAACTAAATGGTTTAGCAGTTCGCCTTCTATCGCGGTGATGAACGCCTTGGGTTACTTAAAACAAGATGATGCCGACAACAGTGGCGATTCCTATGCGATGACATTTAATGTACAGGAGGAATTTGTGTTTGGCCCAAGCCGAGGAGAATATGCGCAGTTTCGTCAGGACGGTAAGGGCGTTATCTTACCCGGCACCGAAGCGGCCAAGGGCAATGAGGCCAAGGTTGGTGTTAACGGTCAGTTTGACCGCTGGTGCCAAAAATTGGCCTCAATCGAGTTTGCTGGTAAAGACAATTGGCGCAGGCCAACGGAGCAGGAGTTAAATACCCTCTATGGGGATGGCGAGAGTCGTGCAGCCTACCAACGTGCGCAGTGGAGCTCGACAATCCCTTCTTGGTCCAGCACAGTGTATGAGACCGAATTCGAGGTCGGCATTATCTCGGTCGCCTCCAGCGGTTATAGCTTTCGCAGTTATGCCAATAGTGCCAAATTTGCTGTTTGTGTCGCCGCGTTTTGACCCGCTAAAGAGAGCTTGAACAAGCTCTCTTCTCGTCTTATTTAATCAACTTAATCAGCGCTTTAAATCGATCGCCTTGGGCCTCGTGTTGCAGTTCAAATAACAGTGACTCCACATTGGTCAACGTGGCTCCCTTGGCGGTCATCATTTGAATGCCCAGTTGTTTATTGTCAACGCTGCGGGAAGAAACGGCATCGGCGACGACATGCACTGAGTAGTGCTGATCGAGCAGATCTCGGCAAGTCTGGTATACGCAAACATGGGTTTCTATCCCCGCGAGCAACACCTGTTTCCGCCGAGTTTGGGTTAACGCATTAGCAAATTCATCACAATACCAACCACTAAAGTGTTGCTTGGCAATGGGCGAGCCCGTTTTTTCGAGTAAGGTTTTTAACTCTTCAGTGGTCGAGCCTAGTTTGGCGGGTAATTGTTCGAGCCAAAGGATAGGAATTTCAAACAGCTGCGCGCCTTGGATTAGTGTACTCAACTGCTGATGAAGCTTGGCTGAGTTATCCATGATCTGAGCGAGCTTTCCCTGCACATCGACGATAACGAGTACACATTCTTCGGGTTTTAACATCGGGTATTCCTTCTGCGCGGGTGGAATAAAGGCATCGTTTAGCGTTTGCTCTGCTTATTTTGTGAATTGTGTGTTTTTACACTGTTAGTAAACCCTAATTGAGCAGCCTCACCAATAGGGCAAAAGTCGAATATGCCGTGCACTTAAATTGCTCACTAAAAGAGTGCGCTGCCTCAACGCTTGCACAAGTCTGGTGCATTTTTAATCGGCTAACTCAAGTGTATTCTTTATTATTTCTTTTAAATCAATAAATTAAAATTCTGGCCTAATGATTGAATCATCTTGGCTACAAGTTAATAACAATCGCGTTTTTTTGGAGGTCAGGATGAAACTAGTCAGCGCTATCATCAAGCCATTTAAATTGGATGATGTCCGTGAAGCTATCGCCGGAATTGGTATTGAGGGGATGACGGTGACCGAGGTTAAAGGTTTTGGCCGTCAAAAGGGGCACACAGAGTTGTACCGTGGCGCTGAGTATCAGGTGGATTTTTTGCCAAAAGTAAAACTAGAAATTGCCACTAAAGCAGAAAATCTCGACATGCTGATAGAGGCGATTACCACTGCGGCTCATACGGGAAAAATTGGTGACGGCAAGATTTTCGTTATCGACTTAGAACATGCCATCCGTATTCGTACGGGTGAACTCGACACTGAAGCGCTATAGGGGGCGGAAGATGGAAGAACTAACAAAATTAGGCGTGACAGTCTCTGAACTGCGCTTTGCACTCGACACCTTTTATTTTTTGATTTCTGGCGCCTTAGTTATGTGGATGGCAGCGGGTTTTGCCATGCTCGAAGCCGGCCTAGTACGCTCTAAAAATACCACCGAAATTTTAACTAAAAACGTGGTGTTATATGCGATTGCCTGTGTGATGTACCTATTGGTTGGCTACAACATTATGTACGTCGACAATGCTGAAGGTGGCTGGTTGCCTTCACTCGGTACGCTGATTGGCTCACAAGCTAGCGATGCAAACCATGCCTTAGAATCAGACTTCTTCTTCCAAGTGGTGTTTGTGGCAACGGCGATGTCGATTGTCTCTGGCGCCGTCGCTGAACGGATGAAGTTATGGGCTTTCCTGTTCTTCTCCGTGGTGATGACAGGCATTATCTATCCTGTTGAAGGCTACTGGACTTGGGGTAAAGGCTTTATCTCTAGCTTGGGCTTTGTTGACTTTGCAGGTAGCGGGATTGTGCACATGACAGGTGCTGCGGCGGCTATCGCTGGGGTGTTACTGCTCGGTGCTCGTAAGGGCAAATATGGCCCTAACGGCCAAGTCAACCCAATCCCAGGCTCTAACCTGCCAATGGCGACCTTAGGGATGTTTATTCTGTGGATGGGCTGGTTTGGTTTCAACGGTGGCTCACAATTAATGGTCTCAGATGCGGCTAACGCTAGCTCTGTCGCTAAAGTCTTTGTGAACACCAACACCGCGGCCGCTTTTGGTGCTATTTCTGCCCTCGTTGTGTGCAAAATGATTTGGGGTAAAGCAGATTTGACCATGATCCTCAACGGTATTCTGGCGGGCTTAGTGGCAATTACCGCCGATCCGCTGTCGCCTTCACTGCTGATGGCGGGTGTGATTGGCCTAGTTGCTGGTGGCTTAGTGGTGTTCTCTATCGTGGGTTTGGACAGAATTAAGATTGATGACCCAGTCGGCGCAATCTCTGTACACGGCGTAGCGGGTTTCCTCGGTTTAATGTGTGTGCCGTTATCAAATGCCGACGCTACTATCACGGCGCAATTAACGGGTGCAGCGATTATCTTCGCATGGGTATTTAGCGCGTCGTTTGCGGTGTGGTTTGTACTGAAGATGACCATGGGTATCCGTGTTTCTGAGGAAGAAGAATATAACGGTATGGATGCATCTGACTGTGGTATCGATGCTTACCCAGAGTTTGTAACTGTAAAAAGTGCGGGCTAACTCGCGCTGATAGACTTGATGCCTCTAAGGGATAAGAGGATAGTAAAGCAGAGCCAAGTGCTCTGCTTTTTTTATGGGTCTTCGATTCTACTTGCACCGCAACAAGGAGCTAACGATGCGCTTAATCTCGGATCTCACCGCACCACTTAGACGTACCTGTTTGCTCGGGAGTATGCTGAGTGCTCTCTTAGCCTTGCCCACTTTTGCGGGGCAAGTTGTGGTGACTCGCTCGGATAAGCCTTTCGATGCTTTTGCTGTTCGCGACCAAGTCCTGAAAGATTATGAATGGCAGGAGTCTTTGAGAAGACAGGAGCAAATTCAAATTCTGCAAGCCTTGCCCCTTGGGTGTATCGTGCAGATGCAGCCATACCGTTACTTTCGCTGTGGCCAAGATAACTATCGTCCTTACCGTTATCAGCAGCAGGATGTGTATATCAAGGTTGACCCTCCGGCGCAGCGTTAACTCTCAAACTGCCGCAATCCTATGCGACAGGTCGTTATTTTTTGTAACCATTTAATGACGTCTTTTTGGCCAAGTGTAATAAGCTCAAATAGGAGCCTTATGGTCTGGGGGACGTATCATGATACAACTGCGCACCATCTCTAGCGGTATATTCTACTCATTATTACTTTTACTATTATTGGGTTGCAGCTCGACAGCTCCCAAACCTAGTGATAATGAGATAGATGCCCTGTTTGCCGATTCGTTGTTTACACCGGTTAATAATATTCCTAGCGTCGAGGATATTTTTAGTCTTCCGCCCTCTGTGGTAGCCGATGTCCGGCGTGCCTACGATCGCTATAGCTTCTCGACGAAAAATCCCCTTGCGGTGCACGAATGGTTAGCCAGTTATATCAATGCTAACCAAGATGGTGGCCACAGCGACTTTCACTATCAAGATAATCTGACTCAAACCGCCAGCGAAACCTACGCCCAGCGTGCGGGGAATTGTATGTCGTTGGTGGTCATGACATCGGCGCTAGCGGATATTTTTAAGATTGGCACTGAGTTTCAGGATATTGCGATTGAACCCGTTTGGGACAAACAGGGCGAGTTTTATCTGATCAATGGCCATGTCAATCTGCGCTTGCTACCCACTTCAAGCGTGCATGCGGTTTATGTGTCGACCCATGCCATTTTGGTTGACTTTATGCCCGAGCGCGCCCTGCGAGGCTACAACAAAGTGCAAATCAATCGCCAGACCTTAACGACTATGTTTTACAACAATATGGCCGCCGAATCTTTAGTCGAAGGCGATTTAGACCGCGCCTATGCGCTGATTAAAGCGGGTTTAAAATCTGGACACTTTATCCCTGCACTCAACACCTTAGCCGTGATTTATCGCCACAAGGGCGATGAGCAACGTGCAGAGCAAGTTTATCGCTACGCCCTTAAGTTTGATGCTAGCGATATGACGACCCTCTATAACTTAGCGGTGATCTTAGGTGAACAGGGGCGTTTAGATGAGTGGGCACAGATCCATAAAGTGCTTGAATTAGCGCGCATTCGTAACCCTTATTACTACTATGATATGGGCGAGCAGGCCTACGATGAGCATCAATACCGTGAGGCGCTCGCTTGGTATCAAAGGGCGGTCGATAAGGCCGATTATCGCCATGAGTTTTTCTTTGGTCTGTCACGCACCTATTGGGCGCTGGGTGATGAAAAACGCGCTAAACAGAATATGGAAAAGGCGGTGGCACTTAGCCACGAAGCCACAGATAAGCATCGTTATCAGGCCAAGTTACAGGCCATGCAGCAACACTAAATTCTTAACTCAACCTCCTTTGTTTGTGCTTAATACCTGATAAAGGAGGTTTTTTATTTCCGCTTTCATCACCGCTTGCTTCCAACCCCAACACTTACTTGGCTTTAGTTTGCATATCACATTGAAATATTTGGATTTGTATTTTTTAAAAATATGTTAAAACAAGATGTTATAGCTGATTTTTTGAAATGGAGACAACTTGGTTGCATTAGCGGCGCAGACTGGATAAATTGAATTCAGTATTGCAGTCGAGATCCCTATTGCAGCGATAAAAATAGCCTAAACACGAGAGTTGGAGCAGTAAATTATGTATTACCAAAATGATGACGTTCGCATTAATGAAGTCAAAGAGTTACTTCCACCGATTGCGATTCTTGAACGATTTCCTGCTTCCGAAAACGCTGCTGCAACTGTGTTTAACGCCCGCCAAAGCATCCATAACATTCTCGCTCGTCAAGATGATCGTTTATTAGTCGTTATTGGCCCTTGCTCTATTCATGATCCTAAAGCCGCATTGGAATATGGCCAGCGACTGGTTGCGCTAAGAGAACGTTATCAAGATCAGCTCGAAGTGGTGATGCGTGTGTATTTTGAAAAACCGCGTACCACAGTGGGTTGGAAGGGGCTCATCAACGATCCTTATATGGATAACAGCTTCAAACTGAACGATGGTTTGCGTACTGCGCGTAAACTTTTAGTCGATTTGAATGACTCTGGCATGCCGACCGCGGGTGAGTTTCTCGATATGATTACCCCGCAGTATGTGGCGGATATGATGTGTTGGGGCGCTATTGGTGCACGCACTACGGAATCACAAGTACATCGTGAGTTGGCCTCGGGGTTATCTTGTCCAGTAGGCTTTAAAAATGGTACCGACGGCACGATTAAGGTGGCGATTGATGCCATTGGCGCCGCGAATGCGCCGCACCACTTTTTATCGGTAACTAAATTTGGCCATTCGGCGATTGTGTCGACCAAAGGTAATCCTGATTGTCATATCATTTTGCGTGGCGGCCGTGAGCCAAATTATAGCGCAGGCCATGTGGCGCAAATCAGCGAGCAGTTGAAAAAGGCTAAGCTAGTCGACAATATCATGATCGACTTTAGCCACGCCAACAGCAGTAAACAATATCAACGTCAAATGCAGGTTGCGAACGAGGTTGCTGAGCAAATAGCGGCGGGTAATAAGGCAATTTTCGGTGTGATGGTTGAAAGTCACTTAGTCGAGGGACGCCAAGATCTGATCGAAGGTCAAGCCTTATGTTATGGTCAGAGTGTCACCGATGCTTGTATTGGCTGGGAAGATACGGAACGTTTGTTAGCGGTGTTAAATCAGAGTGTAACTGAGCGTCGTCAACGCGATTAATACGCATAAAGATCAAAAACAAAGGCGCTATCCCAGCGCCTTTATTTTTATTATTTTTTGCTCATTTCGGCTAAATATTCGTTCGCTTTGGCTAAGCTACCAAAAGCGGCAATCAGGTTATTTCGGCCTTTGTCCTGAATTTCTGGATTCCCTGACTCGATCATCATCCACACCCAAGTTTGGATCAGTGGTAACGGCGGGTATTGAACTTTGGCTGAATCCAACATAAAGCATCCTTCGATCTTGATTTATTTGAGTTATCTTAGTGTTATCGCAAAACGAGTACAGAGCATATTGCTTCGCTCGCTGCTGCGGCCAGAGGTTTGCAAATCCTGCTGCTAGTGAACTTAAGTCCATGGGGCATTTTGGGTAAAACCGACAAAATAATCAACACTCCAATCCATGTTATCGCAGCCTATTTTAGCGTTCATTATTCGGATAAAACCTTGCAACTATGGCATTTCTTATCGTTAATAAGCCCTTAGTGATTTCTCCTAGGGTAAGTCGTTAGTGTGACATTTTTATATCGAGGCACTTCTATGCGGATATCTAATTAAAGACGTCTCATTACTTCAGTACCGGCAGCTGGTATAAGTGGTAATTGTGCCAAGTGATAAGTGGTTTGTCTGTCAGAAAAATCTGATTGATTTTATTAAAACTTTATCCTTTGATTCACTTTATTATTCGCCATGCTGTTACAATTGACCGACTTAGGCAAAGGTTTAGATATATGCGTCCAACACTGTACTTTGAAGGTCCCATCGATAAGCTCAATTGGCATGTGATTAAATTGCTCTGGCCCTATTTGCTTGAATATAAGGGGCGGGTGGCATTGGCTATGTCTTGCCTTATTGTTGCTAAGCTTGCTAGTGTCGGTTTGCCGTTTATTCTCAAAGATATAGTCGATACTTTAGATGTTAATAAAACAGCGCAGGCCTTGAGTGTGCCTATCGGCTTAGTATTGGCCTATGGCGCAGTACGACTGTTAACCGCCATTACGGGGGAAATCCGCGATACCTTGTTTGGTCGCGTAACTGAGCGGGCTATTCGGCGTTTAGGCCTTGCGGTGTTTGATCACCTACATCGACTCGATTTGGATTTTCACCTAGAGCGACGCACGGGCGGTTTATCGCGAGACATTGAACGTGGCACCAGTGGCGTGAGCTTTTTGATGCGTTTTATGGTGTTTAACATAGTGCCGACGCTGTTAGAAATTGCCATGGTCATTGGCATTTTCTTTTTTAATTATGGACTTGCCTTTGCTGCGATCACTTTTACCTCCGTGATGGCCTACATTTGGTTTTCGGTCATTGCTACCGAGTGGCGTACCGAATATGTGCGCGATGCCGCCAAGGCCGACTCCCTCTCGAATACCCGCGCTATCGACAGCCTGCTGAATTATGAAACCGTGAAGTATTTTAATAACGAGAAATATGAATCGGATAGATACGATCAGGCCCTAGAACAATGGGAAGTCGCTAAGCGTAAGAATCGTTTATCGCTTTTTGCCCTCAACGGCGGGCAGGCGCTGATTATTGCCTTAGCGATGACGGCGATGATGGTGTTAGCGGCTTATAAAGTGACCAACAATGAAATGACCATAGGTGACTTTGTGTTGATCAATGCTTTTATGATGCAGCTTTTTATGCCGCTAAACTTCTTGGGATTTGTCTACCGTGAAATCCGTGGCGCTTTAGCCAATATCGAGCGGATGTTCAGTTTGCTGGATAAACACCCTAGTATTATAGATAAACCCGATGCATTAGATTTTCACCCTTCCCGTGGCGAGCTCAGTTTTGAGCAGGTCAGTTTTAACTATGATGACAGACCCATACTGCGTAATGTTAGTTTTAAGGTTGCAGCGGGTAAAAAGGTCGCTGTGGTTGGGGATAGCGGTGCGGGAAAATCCACATTAATCAAACTATTGTTCCGCTTTTACGATGTAGAGCAAGGACGTATTTTGATTGATGGACACGACATTCGCCAGTTAACACAAGATGCGCTTCGCAGAGCGATTGCGATAGTGCCACAAGATACAGTGTTATTTAATGATTCTTTAGTTGAGAACATTCGTTATGGTCGCCCTGATGCGAGTGATGACGAAGTGCGCGATGCTATTAAACTCGCTCATTTAGAAGATTTTATTGCTTCACTTTCACAGGGTTGGGATACCAAAGTGGGTGAGCGGGGATTAAAACTTTCAGGTGGCGAGAAACAACGAGTTGCGATTGCTCGCGCGATCTTAAAAGGATCGCCAGTGTTAGTATTTGATGAGGCGACTTCATCCCTCGATAGTCGCTCCGAGCAGGCTATTTTAACGGCCCTTCGCGAGGTGGCCAAAGGACACACCAGCTTAGTGGTTGCACATCGATTATCGACGATTGTTGATGCTGATCAGATTGTTGTTTTAAGCAAAGGCGAAATTGTTGAGCAGGGACATCATACAGCATTATTAGCCCAGGACGGCCTTTACGCTAAGTTGTGGCGGATACAAAATGAACAACAACAGCTCTTGGTGTAATTATCAAAAGCGTTTGCTGTAAGTCTAATAGCGTTGCGACAATTCAGTTTTTATTCAGCTAAGGCTCTCTATACTCGAATCCAAGCAAATAATCATAAGAGGTGCTTGGCATGGAAAATATGGCATTAAGAGTCAATATTGAAGGCAGAGAAGAGAAAGTCAGCACAGACTGGTTTGCGATTATGGCAACGCTTCAAAAGCGCGGTGTAGATTATGATTCGCTACAACGAATTCATGCTGAGCTCAATGCAGGTCTGAAAGTGACAACAAGACGGTTAACGCTGGCCAAACTGAATCTAGATATGGGACTGGCTGGGATTATTCGTGGAACGAATGAATATAACGCTGATATTCATGGTGTTTGTTAAGCAGAATAATAGGATATATAAAATTATATCCCCTTGGGTTTTCCAGCCTTCCAACCTTCACACAGCAGATTGAATTTATTGGTCGAGTCGTCAATTCGTTTCAGACGAATGACTTGACCTTCACGAAAACACAACAGCTCGCCTTCGATCTCTGTTAAGCGATTGCAGCTCTTACAGCTTGTGCTGGCAGTTTTGCTGTCAGACATTTGGCTTACAAAGCTAGATTTCACAGTGTTTCCTTAACAATAAATATGAAATGGTTTAATTCAATGCGTGTATCACGGATTTTACTCCTTTTGTGATACACATTCAAATTAGTTATTGCTGAATTAACTTTAGATGAAAGTCGTATGTTATGCACTGGAAATTTATTAATTATTGATTGATATGGGAATAATATTTATCCAGTGAAACCGACAAGCCACTTTCAAGTACAATCCGTACATGGGAAGGTTTGAGCTGTCTTGGTTCTGTTACCCCACATGCATGGGCTATTAGCGCCAAGTCGTGGTGTAGATTATGGTTATAATTGGCAACTCGGTTAGATTTATCTTTCGGATCAAGTCCTTGCTGAAGTTTTTTATTGTGTGTGGTAATTCCAGTGGGACAAGTATCCTTGTTGCATTGCAATGCTTGAATACAGCCTAAGGCGAACATATTCCCACGGGCTGAGGCGATAAAGTCAGTGCCTAAGGCGAGCGCCCAAGCGACCCGTGAAGGGACGATGAGTTTACCAGAGGCGATCACTTTGATACGTTTACGCAGTCCACGTTGAATCAATACATTAACCAAAATAGGTAGACTTTCTTTTAGCGGTAGGCCAACACAATCCATTAAAGGTTGCGGCGCGGCACCTGTTCCACCATCGGCGCTATCTAAGGTGAAAAAGTCTGGAGCATATGCTTCTCCACGACGTTCAATTTCATCGCAAAAATCTTCAAGCCATGTTACGTCGCCGAGTACGGCTTTTATTCCTGTGGGTTTACCCGTTACTTCGCGCACTCTGGCAATCATATCCAGAATATCGCCAACATTTTTAAACTCGATATGACCGTTGGGACTGATGGAATCTTGTCCCTGTGGAATACCGCGAATATGGGCGATTTCCTCTGTCACTTTTACGCCAGGTAGGATGCCACCTTTACCGGGTTTTGCACCTTGACTCATTTTGATTTCAAACATTTTGACTTGAGGGTGCGCTGCAATTGTTTTGAGTTTGTTTTCGTCTAAATGGCCGTGCTCGTTACGAACGCCATATTTGGCGGTGCCGATTTGAAAGACTAAATCACAGCCGCCCTTTAAATGATAAGGGCTTAAACCGCCTTCACCTGTATTTAACCAACAACCTGCCTGCGCCGCACCGTGGGATAAGGCGGTGATAGCGGGGCGGGACAGAGCGCCAAAGCTCATGGCAGAGATGTGGCAAATGGTATTAGTGGTGTAAGGTTCGCGGCAATCGGCGCCAATAGTTAGCGGATGAATGGGTGTAATGTCCTCATCTTGGGTCGGAAAGGCGGTATTCATAAACATAATCGTACCTGTCGTGTCCAAGGGCCGGGTCGAGCCAAATGCTATCGTTCTATCGACATTTTTAGCCGCTCTATATACCCAGCTTCGTTCTGCGCGGTTAAAGGGGAGTTCTTCCCTGTCCTGGGCAAAAAAGTATTGTCTGAAAAATTCACCTTGTTTCTCAAATAAATATCTAAAACGACCAATCACAGGATAGTTATGGCGTACTGCCTGTTTGGTTTGCAATTTGTCAGCAAAGTACATGTAGACAATGGCTAGAGCGCCAAAACCGATAATGATTAAAAACAGCCCAGATAAGAGATCTAGTCCCCACATAAACCAATTCAATTCGTGCATCTTGTTATCCTCTATTCATTGCCGTAGCGGGTGGAGATCAAGCTGGCAGGTTGTCCATCATTAATGGAAAGTAAAAACAACTGGCTGTAATCATCTTCACTGATGTTGGTAATTTCAGGGCCACCGAGAGCCTTGATGATAAGTGGCACGGTGTTGGAGTGCCCTGCAATTAAGCTGTTACCTTTAACCGCATGTACTTGTTCAACAATATGTTGGATATGGGTTTCGAGAGGTTTTTTTGCCTCGAGCACAGTAATCGGTAAATGCCGCTCCGTTGAAATCGGTAATAAGGTTTGCTGAGTCCTTTGATATTGAGTCGCAATCAGCTGCGAAATGGGGGTACGTTTTAAGGCGCTGATAAGCGCCTGAGCACGTATATTGCCACTGGCTGAAAGGGGAGGATCGCCTGCGGGCTCATCAGCTTTTTCTGCATGTCTTACGAGAATGATTAATCGATTATCGGCAATAGCTTGATTGATCGGACTAAGTCCAATGCTGGCGAAGAATAGCAGACTTATCAGTAATGATTGTATTAGCGTTCCTGAATTGAAACCGATTCTTCGATTATGCCGCAAAAAACCATGTAAATATTGGGCGATTGCCATGCCTTATATCCTTATTTTATGGGCGAGTATTAAGAGGGGGTTAGGATGGTATTGAACAAACAAACCTATTCTCTATTTGTATCATTGCATTAAGTATGAATGGTACTGCAATTTATAAAATTGCTAAAGTTGCTCAAATTTTGGTCGATAATTAAGTCTCCCCAAGTTGAGTGGACTAGCATCATGGAAATCAATAACCCTGCACAGGTACAGAGCACTTCTTCGACCCACAGTAAATATGCTGAAAACGCGGCAAATAGTGATAAGACGAAAAATGTGGATGCCACCTCTAAACAGACGGCGCAGCAAACTAGTAAGCAGTTAATGAATCAAGCAATTCTATCGGCGCAGGAAGATGTAAGCCTAAAGTCGGGTGATCAATCTATGACCTTGCTTTATCGCGCAGCAATCGAAGCGATAAACAAAGAGTTAGCTCCTTCTATGGGCGAGAACGCAATTCAAACCGCCTATGATAACGGTGTCGATACGTCCCCCGAGGCCACTGCCGATCGTATTGTGAGTTTCGCGACGCAATTTTTTAGTGTTCATCAGCAGCAAAATTCGAATATGAGTTTTGACGAACAGCTCGACAGCTTTATGACCATCATTGGTGGCGCTATCGATAATGGCTTTAAAGAGGCGAGGGATATTTTATCTGGTCTTAAAGTGCTGCAGGGCGATATTGCCGATGGTGTGGATAAAACCTATGGGCTCGTTCAAGAAGGATTACAGGCCTTTAGAGACAGTTTTAATAAAAAATCAAATGAGACTCAAGCGACTAACACTTAATTTAACCTTGCATATCTTAACTCTTAAGCCCCTTACAATAAGGGGTTTTTGTTGTGTGAATAACCGTCTATGCTAGGAGCCTATTTAACGTTTTGCTTGAGGGCGAGTTATGTGGACTAGGGGACGCGTTATTGAACGTATTGATTGGAACGACAAGTTATTTTCACTGCGGATAGCGGCCGAGTTAGCTCCCTTTATTCCCGGTCAATTTATTAAACTCAGTCAACTGCAAGATGATAAGCGTATCGCTAGAGCTTATTCCCTTGTTAATTCTCCCGATAAACCCTATGCCGAGATTTTGGCTGTTGCTGTAGAGGATGGCCAGTTATCCCCACAATTACAGAATCTTACCATCGGTGATGAAATAGAAATCACTCCAACGGCAACGGGTTTTATGACCTTAGATGAGATCCCAAAGGGAGAATTACAAGGTCGGCATTTATGGTTTTTAGCCACAGGTACGGCCATCGGGCCATTCTTATCCATGCTGGATACCGCCGAACCTTGGCAGCGTTTTGAGAAAATTGTGCTTGTCTATGGTGTGCGCGAAGCTAAAGATTTAGCCTACCTCGATAAACTAAAGGCTTATTCGATGCAATATCCAGATCAGTTTATCCTGTGTTTAACTGTGACCCGTGAAAAGCTTGATGACGCATTGCAATGTCGTATCCCCGATGGCTTAGTCTCGGGTGAAATCGAGCGGAAAGTCGGATTAACCTTAAGTGCGGCGGATTCCCAGGTGATGATTTGCGGTAATCCTGGGATGATTAGCGGCGCCCAAGCGGCATTGCTTGATAAGGGGCTCTCGAAAAATTTACGCCGTGCTCCTGGGCAAATTACCGTAGAAAAATATTGGTAATAATGCGAGTGTTTAGCATCCGTTACCAAAGTATTCGTTGCTTTATAGTTATCGTTTAGAAGGATTTTTTGATGAAGTTGCTCTGCTCCCTTGCGTCACCCTATGCTCGCTGTGTTCGTAGCTTAATCCGTTATTTAGGGATTAAAGATATTGAAGAAGTCCTCGTTAATCCAATGGAAAATACGGCACAGTTGCTTGATGTTAATCCGTTAGGTCAAATTCCCTGTCTGATCACGAATGATGGCGTGCCTATTTTCGATAGCGAAGTGATTATGCGTTATCTGGACGCAGAATTAGGTTCACAGGAAATGTTTGGCGGTCAACCTTATAACTGGGTATTGCAGTGCCAGTACTCGATGATCAAGGGATTAATTGATAGCGCGGTGAAGTTGCGCCAAGAGCAAATGCGTGAAGATGAGGGGGTGAGATCAGCTTTTTGGACATCACGTTTTGAGCAGGCTCTGCTGCGTGGGTTGATGCAGATGGAGCATCAGAGCGTGATTACTCAAGCAACCATACAAGCGCCACAGTTAGCGTTAATCTGTTTGTTGGATTATGTGGATTTCAGACACCCTGAACTCGATTGGCGTAAAGTTGCTCCAGCGACTGCGATCTGGTTTAGCGAAATGCGTGATTTACCTGCGTTTGTAGATACTCGCCCACAATAAATATTGTCAATGGTCGGTTAAGCGCCGGCCTTTAGGCTTATCTCGGCGATTATGTTCACCAAATGCGCCGAAGAGCTCTTTAGTCATGCCGTAGTCAACTCGGCGATCGTTACCAGCTTGGCGCCTATCGTCATAGTGTTTATAGTGGCACTGACATTGGCTTTGGGTGCAGCCTTTCATTGGAATTTCAGGCGCTTCTTTTGACAGGAAGCGTTTTCCTTTAATTGCATCGACCTGTTTGCAGCAATTAGCTTCATTTTCAATACTCACGCAGTGGAAGGCATTCAATATCGTCGTTCCGTGCTTTGCTCGTTTTGCCAAACTCGTGGTTTTGGCAAACGACTTGTGCTGCTTTTGACTATTTTGGTAGGTCATAAATATCGCTAGTCCAAGAATAGTAATGAAGAGTAGTAGCATGCTAAACATAATACCTCCCAACTATTTTTAAAAATTAAGATTCAGTTTAGTTTGGTTTGAGATAATTCGCCTTTTTATATCTTAATTTCATTAAAAACAAAAAGTTATACTAACTATTGCTCTCCTTAAGTCGATCAATTACTCTTGCGAAACTGATAACTATTATCATTTTTAATCTAAGAACGACTCACGTTTGACGTCATCATTTTGAGGAGAAATCGCGAATGAAATGGGTAACTTGTGCCGCTTTAATTGGGTTGATATCGGTTGCACAGTCTGCACATGCGGATGAAAAATTAACGGTTTATTCCTATCGTCAAGCGTTTTTGATTGAGCCCATCTTGAAGCGCTTTACTGAAGAAACAGGCATTGGCGTGAATGTGGTGTTTGCCAAAGACGGGATTGCCGAACGTATTGCCCGTGAAGGTCGCTTATCGCCCGCCGATTTAGTGTTAACTTCAGATTTTTCTCGTTTGGTCGAATTAGTCGAAAAAGATCTGACTTCTCCCGTGAAAAGTGAGCAGCTCAATAGCAATATTCCTGCGCAATACCGCGATCCGGATGGGCAATGGTATGCCTTGACGATGCGTGTTCGAAACCTCTATACGGCAAAAGATCGCTTAGGCCCACAAGCGATTAGTTATGAAGAACTCGCCGATCCTAAATACAAAGGTAAGATTTGTACTCGCAGCGGTAAGCATCCTTACAACATCGCCTTGGTGGCTTCGATGATTGCTCATCACGGTGAGGCGGACACGAAAACGTGGCTACAGGGCGTGAAAACTAACTTAGCCCGCAAGCCTCAAGGTAACGATCGCGGACAGGTTCAAGCGGTAAAAGAAGGCCTATGTGATATCGCGATTGGTAACAGCTACTACTATGGCAATATGCTGCAAGATCCGGAGCAAAAGAGCTGGGCTGAAGCCGTGGTGATTAATTTCCCGAATCAGGCTGACCGCGGTGCCCATGTCAACGTTTCAGGTATGGTGCTCACTCGCCACGCGCCGAATAAAGACAATGCTATCAAGTTGATGGAATTCCTCTCTGGCGATGTGGCGCAAAAAGCCTATGCCGAAGTGAATATGGAATATCCAGTAAAAGCCGATGTTGCACCTTCAACCTTAGTGGCCTCTTGGGGCGAGTTTAAATCTGATAAGTTGCCGATTTTCAAGCTGGCGGAATACCACCAAGCGGCGGTGAAATTGTTAGATGAAGTGCAGTTTGACCTCTAGTTAGGCAGTTAAATCGATAAGTGCGCCATTAATTGGCGCACTTGTTTAAAGGAGCCACATGATTTTAGGATTAGCCAGAAGCTGGTCGCTTACTGGTTATGCCATAGCTGTGCTACTGGTGTTACCCCTCGTTGCGTTACTTCTTCAAGCGGCTCAGCCCGATGAGGCCGTTTTTGGTCATCTACTTTCTACTGTATTACCGACATACATCACTAATAGCTTATGGTTGATTCTGTGGGTGAGTATTGGCTCACTGTTGCTGGCGTTGCCCTGCGCTTGGTTAATGGCGCGCTGTGAATTTGTCGGTAGACGGTATTTGCAATGGGCTTTGTTATTGCCCTTGGCCATGCCAGCCTACATTGTTGCCTACGTGTATACGGATTTATTTGATTACGCCGGCCCAGTACAAAGGAGTTTGCGCGCGCTCTTTGGTTGGAGCTCACCGCAGGATTACTTTTTCCCTGATATTCGCACCTTAGGTGGTGCAGCGTGTGTGTTATCGCTGGTGTTATTTCCCTATATTTATCTGTTAGCGCGTACCGCGTTTATGGAGCAATCCTTAAGTTTGGCGCATGCATCAAGGATCATGGGCTGCTCGCCTTGGCAGAGTTTTTGGCGTTTATCTTTGCCAATGGCAAGGCCCGCCTTGGCCATGGGTGTGGCATTAGTGGCGATGGAAACCGCAGCGGATTTTGCCACAGTTAACTACTTTGCCGTGCCAACCTTAACGACAGCCGTATATGACACTTGGTTGGGCTATGGCAATTTAACCGCCGCGGCAAAGCTCTCGGCCATTATCCTGCTGGTGGTGTTTAGCTTGATTGGCGTTGAGCGTTTTGCCCGCCGTAAGCAGCAGTTATTCCAAAAACAGTCCCGCATTCAAGCGAGCGATTTATATCGGCTCTCACCAATGCAAACCCTGTTTGCCCTCGGTTATTGCATCACCTTGTTACTGCTGGCCTTTGTGCTGCCAAGCGGAATTTTACTCTCCTACGCTATCGGTTATTTTGAGCAGAGCTGGGATTCGATTTTCTGGCAATTGAGCGTGAATAGCTTGAGCCTCGCGCTCATTACTAGCCTAGTGTGCTGCGCGATTGCATTGATATTGATGTTTATTCGCCGTGTGAGCCCAAGGACGAGTGATGCATTGCCATCGCGCTTGGCTTCAACTGGCTATGCTTTACCCGGAACGGTACTTGCCATTGGTGTCTTGGTGCCATTAACCCTGCTCGACTTTGCGATTAACGACGTCGCCGATTGGTTGGGCATGGCAGGCCCTGGGCTCTTGCTCACTGGCAGTACGGTTGCGCTGGTTTTTGCTTTTTGTGTGCGCTTTGTGGCCATTGCGATTGGCAGTGTTGAGACTAGCTATAAACGCATCTCGCCTTCACTGGATATGGTCAGTCTAACTCTTGGGCAAAGCCCAAGACGACTGCTACAAAGAGTGCATCTGCCGCTGCTCACTAAGGGGTTATTTGCCGGGGCGCTGCTGGTGTTTATCGAAAGCATGAAAGAATTACCGGCGGCATTGTTGCTGCGTCCCATAGGTTTTGAGAATCTCGCGACCTATGTCTTCCAGTTTGTCTCTGACGAAAAGCTTGAACATGGCGCCTTGCCTGCCATTGTGATTGTGCTCGTGGGCTTGGTCCCGCTGATTTATTTAAACCGTTCTTTGGAGCAAGATAGCCGATGACCAGTACGCTCAATCTTCATCAAGTCCATAGTGATTATCAGGGCCAACAGATACTCAAAGGCTTAGATTTGACGCTGGCACAGGGGGAAATTCTTGCGCTGCTCGGCCCAAGCGGTTGTGGCAAAACCACCTTGCTCAGGGCGGTGGCAGGCTTGCAGGCCATCAGCCAAGGTGAAATTCAAATTAATGGCAAGATTGTAAGCGGCGCAGTGCAATTTGTGCCGAGTGAGCAACGGGGCATAGGGATGATTTTCCAAGACTATGCTTTGTTCCCCCATTTGACCGTCGCCGAGAATATTCTCTTTGGTGTGGCAAAATTAACGCCAGCGCAGCGCAAGGCACGGTTAGATGACATGCTCGCCCTGGTAAAACTTGAAGGCTTAGCCAAGCGTTATCCCCATGAGTTGTCAGGTGGTCAGCAGCAGCGGGTGTCGATTGCCCGCGCATTAGCCTATGAGCCGCAATTACTGTTACTCGACGAGCCTTTTTCGAATATCGATGCACAGGTGCGCCACAGCATGATGGCGGAGATCCGCAGCATTCTAAAGCAGCGTAATGTTAGTGCGGTTTTTGTTACCCATAGCAAAGATGAGGCCTTTGTGTTTGCCGATACCTTGGCCATTTTTAATCAAGGTGTGATAGTACAACATGGCCGAGCGGAAGACTTATATGCCGCACCAAATAGCCGCTATGTGGCTGATTTTCTGGGAAGTGGCAACTATTTACCCGCCGAGGTTGTTGATGGCCACCGTGTTGTCACTCCCATTGGTGAGCTGCGCAGCCTCACGCCCTTGTCAAAGTCTAATGCATTTAATGGCCAAGTGTTTTTGCGGCCACAGCAATTGGCGCTCAGTGCCGATGATGCGGGCGTAGGGACAATTACCGAGCGGCGCTTCCTCGGCGCATTTTGCCATTATTGGGTAAAAGTCGAGGCGGCATCCCACGCCCATTACGTCGAAGTGCGTAGCCAAATTATGCAGTTCAATGTTGGTCAGCGAGTGGGCTTAAATACTGAGCCACATTCCCTAGTGCTATTTGAGTCTTAATGCCTAGACCGCACTCGATATGCCAGTGTCTCAGCAGAAAGCATGACATTTTTGCTTACGTTTAACTTGGGTAAAAAACACCTAGATTGCTGATATTTTCAGCCTTCCTTGTTACCTTAATTCCTCCAGAGTGGGAGGAATTATGATAAAAACAATAAAATCAATTTGTACCTTAGTCACAGTGGCGACAGCAATGTCGTCATCGGGAGTGTTAGCCATGGATAGGATCACGGGTAAAGCCTTTGCGACGCGCTCAGAAGTGTATGCCACCCACGGAATGGCGGCGACCAGTCAACCGCTGGCGACACAGGTCGCGATTGATGTATTAAAACAGGGCGGCAGCGCCGTGGATGCAGCCATTGCAGCGAATGCCATGCTGGGCTTAGTCGAGCCGACTGGCTCGGGTGTTGGTGGTGATTTATTTGCCATCGTCTGGAGTGCTAAAGATAAAAAGCTTTATGGCCTTAATGCCTCCGGTCGCAGCCCCAAATCCTTAACGCTAGAGAAGCTAAAATCCCTCGGATTAGACTACTTGCCTCCTTTGGGGCCGCTACCCGTATCGGTTCCTGGTGCGGTGGATGGATGGTTCGAACTGCACGATAAGTTCGGCAAGTTACCAATGGCCGATAACTTAGCGCCAGCGATTCGTTATGCCCGCGAAGGTTTCCCTGTCTCCGAGTTGATTGCCTATTACCTTGAGGGCAGCGGTAAAAAACTCGCTCAATTCCCCGGTTTTAAAGAAACCTATATGCCCAATGGCAAAATGCCTGCGGTAGGGGAAATCTTCAAAAATCCTGCACTGGCAAACACCTATGAGAAAATTGCTAAAGGCGGCCGCGATGCCTTTTACAAGGGGGACATTGCCAAAAGTATTGATAAATACATCAAGGCTCAAGGTGGCTATTTAAGTTATGAAGACTTAGCCAGCCATACCAGTGACTGGATTGAACCCGTATCGGTCAACTACCGTGGTTACGATGTGTGGGAGTTGCCGCCCAATGGGCAGGGGATTGCCGCGCTACAGATCTTAAAGACCATGGAGCCCTTCGATGTCGCCGCCATGGGCTTTAATAGTCCCGAATATTTGCACTTATTTGTAGAGGCCAAAAAACTCGCCTTTGCCGATCGCGCGAAATTTTATGCCGATATGGCCTTTAACAAGGTGCCTGTAAAAGAGTTGATCTCGCAGCAGTATAATTACGATCGCGCCAAGTTAATTGATTTAAACAAGGCGGCTAAGAGTGTCGATGCGGGCAATCCTGCGCTGCAACATGGGGATACTGTGTATCTCACTACCGCGGATAAAGACGGCAACATGGTGTCGCTGATCCAGAGTAACTACCGCGGCATGGGCTCAGGTATGACGCCGCCGGATCTCGGCTTTGTGCTGCAAGATCGCGGGCAGATGTTCGATCTCACCGAAGGTCGATTTAACACCTATGCGCCGGGTAAGCGGCCCTTCCATACCATTATTCCCGCCTTTGTGACCAAAGACGGTAAACCTTGGCTCAGTTTTGGGGTGATGGGCGGTGCAACACAGCCGCAAATGCATGCGCAGATTATTATCAATCTGATTGATTTTAAAATGAACTTGCAAGAAGCAGGTGATGCCCCCAGAATTTTACACTCAGGTTCGACTGAGCCTACGGGGGAGATAATGAATGACGGTGGCTATGTGAGCCTTGAATCAGGCTTCCCCGTCGAAACTCGCCGTGAGCTGATGAAGAAAGGCCATGTGCTTCGCGATGTTCTCGGTGATTTCGGTGGCTATCAAGCCATTGGCTTTAATGCTGAAACTGGCGTTTACCGCGGTGCATCCGAAAGCCGAAAGGATGGTTATGCTGCAGGATATTAACGCATCACTCGTTTTGCTCTACTGAAGCGAATGCAGAATAGACAACATTGACGAGGCGTAATGGCCTCGTCAATTTTTATATTTCAGCCTCAAAAGGCCTTTACATCACAAAGACGGACAAACTGTGCGTTACTTAATGTCATTTTCAGGTAAAGTTGCGGATAATATTGCCGAAAATGAATCGACAACAGGGTGATAACCAGATGGATATTCAAAATATGCCGCGTGAACAGTTAGGTGTGTGTGCAGAGGGAAACTTACATAGCGTCTATTTGATGTTTAATGCGAGCGACAACGATAACGTTGAATCGCAATTGCGTCCCTGTATTGCCAACGTTGCGCAGTATATTTATGAGTTGACGGATCAGTATTCCGATAGTGCATTTAATGGTTTTGTGGCCATAGGCGCCAACTATTGGGACAGTCTCTATCCCGATGCTCGCCCCGAAATGCTTAAGCCTTTCCCAGCGATGCAGGCGGGTAACCGCGAGGCGCCTGCGATCGAATACGATCTGTTTGTGCATCTTCGTTGCGATCGTTACGACATTTTGCATTTAGTCGCCAACGAAATCAGCCAAATGTTTGAAGACTTAGTCGAGTTAGTGGAAGAAGAGCGCGGCTTTAGATTTATGGATAGTCGCGACTTAACGGGCTTTGTCGATGGCACCGAAAACCCGAAAGGGCGTCATCGCCAAGAGGTCGCCTTGGTTGGGGATGAAGACCCTGAATTTAAGGGCGGCAGCTATATTCACGTACAAAAGTACGCCCACAACTTGAGTAAGTGGCATAGATTACCGCTTAAAAAGCAAGAAGATATTATCGGTCGTACCAAGCAAGACAACATCGAATACGAGTCGGAAGATAAGCCATTAACCAGCCATATCAAGCGGGTAAACCTCAAGGATGAAAACGGCAAGTCCATCGAGATTTTGCGCCAGAGCATGCCTTACGGCTCGCTCAAAGAACAAGGTTTGATGTTTATTTCAACCTGCCGCACACCGGATCACTTCGAGAAGATGCTCCATAGCATGGTGTTTGGTGATGGTGCGGGTAATCACGATCACTTGATGCACTTTACCAGTGCGTTAACTGGCTCGTCGTTTTTCGCCCCAAGCTTAGATTTTTTGATGCAATTCGATAATTAACCCTTAGCAAATCGCGACTAAACGCACTGAGCCTTAAGCCTCAGTGCGTTTTTGTTTGTGGGCTTAACTCGCCGCTGTCCACTTATTGATATCGAGCCGCCATTGCTGAGCGGTAAAATCGATAAAGGCGCGCACTAGCGCTTGTTGGTAGCTGCGAGATAAGTACACGGCCCAGAGGGTTTGGCCTGGTGCCGTGTATTCGGGGAGCACTTCTTGCAGTTGACCGCTGGCCAGATATTGATTAGCTAAGTCACAGGGCAAGTAGGCAATGCCATGCCCGCGCAACGCGGCGCTGACCAGCACTCCCATTTCATTGGCCATCAGATTCCCCATAGGTTTTATCAGCTCACTCTGTTGCTCCTTGAGTAGCTGCCAATGTTGCTGCGAGCTATGGATAAGGCAATTATGGTTGAGCAGATCGTTAGGGACGGTTAACGGCTCGGCTTGAGCCAAGTAACTGGGCGCGGCGCACAGCACAGCATCTATGCTCATCAATTTACGGGCAATCAAATTCTCATCGGGCTGCTCGGTATAGCGCAGTGCCACGTCCACCCGCTCATCCACTAATTGAGCAAAACTGTCCGACATTAACAGCTGAATATTGACCTTAGAGTGCAATTTTATAAAGCGATCGACCACATCAAACAGACTGTGCTGCCCAAGTCCGACGGGTGTGGCAATACGAATACTGCCGACTAATTCAGTGTTATGACTATGGGCGCGGCTTTCCATTGCGGCGACTTCACTCAGCACCCGCTGACAATATTGTAGGGCTTCTTCACCCTGTAAGGTCAGGCTAACGCTGCGGGTGGTGCGGTGTAGCAGGCGTAAACTGAGCCACTGCTCAATTTCTTGAATATGGCGAGAAACCTGTAAACGACTGAGATCGAGGTGTTCTGCGGCCTTAGTAAAGCTGCCACAGTTAGCCACTTCGATAAAGCTACGCATGGCGGCGATTTTATCCATATATAATTACACCCATTAGTATCTCAATCTGAAACAATCCTGCTCATTTATCGATATTTATCACGCTAAGTATCGCAAGTAAACTGGTCTCAATTTAAATCAGCAGTGAGACTTATCAAATGAAAATTGCAGTATTAGGTGCATCAGGTTGGATTGGCGGAACCATTTTAAATGAAGCCTTAAGCCGTGGTCATGACGTCGTTGCCTTAGTGCGTGACCCAAGCAAGCTTGGTGAAACGGCGGCAGAAGTGCGTAGTGTTGACCTGACTCAGCCATTAACCGCTGAAACCTTTGCAGGCGTGGATGTGTTAATTGCTTCAGTGGGCGGCCGCGCCGAGCAGAATCACGGCTTAGTGGCGAAAACAGTTAATAATCTATTAGCCGTATTGCCACAGGCTAAAGTGCCACGTTTATTGTGGGTCGGTGGGGCAGGTAGTCTAGAAGTGGCACCGGGAGTAACCTTGGTTTCAAGCCCAGATTTCCCGTCTGCCTATAAGGATGAAGCTCTGGCTCAAGGTGAAGCATTAAAGGCATTTCGCGCCGCCAACACCACTGTTAACTGGACTTTTGTCAGCCCAGCGGCAGAGATCTACCCTGGTGCAAGCGAAGGCTCTTACCGTTTAGGTGGCGATAGCTTCTTTACCGATGCAAATGGCCGCAGCCGGATTTCGGTGAGTGATTACGCCAAAGCCATGCTCGATGAAGCAGAAAAAGCGGTGCATCCCAATCAAAGGATCAGTGTGGCTTACTAAAGCTGAGGAGATTCGGCTAAATACTGTAACGTAAGCGGGACACAAGCCCTGAAATTAGGCTAATGCTGGACTGAAAAGCATACAGTGGAAATAGAACAGGTCAGCAAGCTGACCTGTTTTTTTATTCTGCGTAGTTGAATAAAGATTTGATGGTTTCCAAGGTATCGGCGATATCTTGAATGCTAGATGGACAAATAAAGATCGTATCGTCACCCGCAATGGTTCCCAAAATCCCTTCAGGTTTACCGATGGAGTCTAACAAACGAGCAATTAATTGTGCGGCGCCTGGGCTAGTGCGGACAACAATCATCGCTTGGTTATGGTCAACATCGAGTACTAAATTCTTTAACGGGCTGCCCGCAGTGGGCACGCCTAATTCGGCAGGTAAGCAATAAACCATCTCCTGCTTAGCGTTGCGAGTGCGCACGGCACCGAACTTGCTGAGCATACGAGACACTTTAGATTGGTTTATATTAGTAAAGCCTTCTGCTTGCAAGGCGGTGACGATTTCACTCTGGGAGCCAAAGCGCTCCTCTTTTAAAATCGCCTTAAAAATTCTAACAAGGTCATCCTGATTCTTGGTCGTTTGCATAGTCTTATTCTTTATTCAAAAAAACAGGCTTATTCTGAATAGTTTTGGTTAAACTGTCAACAAATAACCATAATGACTGAATAAAAATGCAATTAACTCACTTTGTGCTAATACATTTATAAATGTATTTGTTGAACTAGAGTAAATATTCAACATTGCAACGCGCTGTTTTAGTAAATCTTTGAATCAACGACTAAGGGATAATTGAAATTAGCGTGACATTCCAGTAATGTGACGCCAACGCAAAATAGATCCATGTCACAATATCCGAGAAATAACGGAGATAACTATGAAAGTTGCTGTACTTGGTGCTGCTGGTGGTATCGGCCAGGCTCTTGCCCTACTGTTAAAAACTCAATTACCTGCGGGTTCTCAACTGTCTCTATACGATATCGCACCGGTAACTCCGGGTGTTGCGGTTGACTTGAGCCATATCCCAACTGCGGTTGAAATCAAAGGTTTTGCTGGTGAAGATCCAACGCCTGCCCTCGTGGGTGCTGACGTTGTGCTTATCTCTGCTGGTGTTGCACGTAAGCCTGGTATGGATCGTTCAGATCTGTTCAATATCAACGCAGGTATCGTTCGCAACCTGATCGAGAAAGTGGCTGTGACTTGCCCTAAAGCGCTCGTGGGTATTATCACTAACCCAGTAAACACTACAGTTGCTATTGCTGCTGAAGTGCTGAAAAAAGCAGGTGTTTACGATAAGAACCGTTTATTCGGCGTGACCACTCTGGACGTTATCCGTTCTGAGACTTTCATCGCTGAATTAAAAGGCTTAAACGTTGCTGACGTTAAAATCAACGTGATCGGCGGCCACAGTGGCGTGACTATTCTGCCATTACTGTCTCAAGTTGAAGGCGTGACTTTCTCTGATGAAGAAGTGGCTTCTTTAACTAAACGTATCCAAAACGCGGGTACTGAAGTGGTTGAAGCTAAAGCCGGTGGCGGCAGCGCGACGCTGTCTATGGGTCAAGCGGCATGCCGTTTCGGTATGTCTCTGGTTCGTGGTCTGCAAGGCGAAGCTAACATCGTTGAATGTGCTTACGTTGACGGCGGCAGCGAGCACGCTGAATTCTTCGCTCAACCAGTGCTGTTAGGCAAAAACGGTATCGAAAAAGTACTGCCTTACGGTGAAGTGAGCGCATTCGAAGCTAACGCCCGTGATTCTATGTTAGATACGCTGAAAGGCGATATCAAACTAGGCGTTGATTTCGTTAAGTAATCTATCTGGATTATGAGAGAACGGAGCCTAATGGCTCCGTTTTTTTATGCGCTAAAATTGAGTCCTTACTTGAGGCTAATACCAATCACATTAAATATCTAATCAGTTCAGAGCCTCACAGGCATTTCAATCCAAGGCGCATTGACGCAGAAATGGTCATTCCCTTTTAAGTCAATGCAACACCGGAGTGGGATGCCTGTGAGGCTCCCGAAGGGCGGCTGATGTTCACTGCATGGCAACGCGCTTTATACTGCGTTTAAGGCTTTCGACAGAGCACCACTATGCCTTCAAGCCTTCGCCTTGTCTAAAGCGCGTTGAACTCCCGCTGAATGAACAGATATTTAATACGGTTGGTATAACTACTTAGGCAGTTGGCATTGATTGTCGCAGCGCGCCTTGCCCGTTAATAAATAAGAGATGCGGTATCTGTGCTTGGCAAATCTCAGGTAGCACCAATCCGCGATAGGTTTGATAAGCGGTAAGCGTAGCACTTGCACCCAAGGGCGCGTACCCGTTAATCCCCAAGCTTTGCAGGTGACATCTAGCCCTAGCAGCACTTGGCCAGAGGCGGTTTCGCCATGGAGAATGGTATTGGCGTAGTCTTTATCGATATAGCTGAATCTTGAGCTGAAGTTTTCAGCATTAAGATCCACCAGTTCAATTCGGTCGTGGGGATCGCGCGCTTTAAGCTGACGCATTTCAGCGCTACATAAAGGGCAATTGCCGTCGTAAAAAATCCGCAGTTCCATTAGGTCTACCTCTTACTGTGTGTCCCTGAGTATACGCAGTTGCCAGGCATTTAGATCGACATGTTTACGGTTTTAATTGTTATACACTCTTGGCTAGAGGCATTAAGCTATTGCGATGAGTGACGTGATTGTGTGATTAACAATCTGCTAAATGCGTTTGCTTTTAATCAGTGCTTGGCAAATAACAGGATGGATATGACAGCTCCCATTATTATCACTGGCGTGGGTAAACGTATTGGTTACGCCCTCGCGAAACACTTGCTCGCCCAAGGGCACAAGGTGATTGGCACTTACCGCAGCCATTATCCCAGCATCGATGAGTTGCAGTCTTTGGGCGCGACCTTAATCCAATGCGATTTTTACGATAATGCGCAGCTCCAAACCCTGATTGAGCAATTGAGCCAATACCCCAAAATCCGCGCTATTATCCATAATGCCTCTGACTGGTTGCCAGACAACAGCCCAAGCCTTGCCCCCCATGAGGTGATGCAGCGCATGATGCAGGTGCATGTGAGCGTACCCTATCAAATAAACCTAGCCTTAGCCTCGCAATTACGTGCGGGAGCCGAGGGTGAGATTGGCGCCAGCGATATTATCCATTTCACCGACTATGTGGTCGAAAAGGGCAGTGCCAAGCACATGGCTTATGCGGCCAGTAAAGCGGCGCTAGATAATTTAACTTTATCCTTTGCGGCTAAATTAGCGCCCGAGGTCAAAGTGAATGCGATTGCGCCGGCGATGATCCTTTTTAATCCAAGTGATGATGAAGCCTATCGACAAAAGACCTTAGTCAAGGCCATCTTGCCAAAAGAAGCTGGAAATCAAGAGATTATCGCCTTGGTGGATTATCTATTGGCGAGCCGCTATGTCACTGGGCGTAGCCACAATGTCGATGGTGGGCGGCATTTAAGGTAAAAAAGAATCTAGATTTTAGGTTTTAGGTTTTAGGTTCTAGGTTCTAGGTCCTAGGTCCTAGAATCTAGTTATCTAGCACCTTCTTAATTCAAAACTCCCATACTCGACTTGGGGTGATGATACTGGGCAAGGGCACATCCCAATGCTCGCATGGCAGGCTCGGTACTTGTTGGCAATCATGGGCGTAACCCATGGGCAGAGGTTTACCTTTGCTATGCCAATTGGCTAGCGTTCTGTCGTAATAGCCACCGCCCATGCCCATGCGATTGCCTTTGATATCAAAGGCAACCAGCGGGGTGATCACCACATCCAGTCGCTCAATCGGCATCACGGCACGCACATCCAACTTAGGCTCTAAAATGCCAAATTGATTCGGCAGCATTGGCGAGTCGGCGTGGTAATGCAAAAACAATAATTGCCCTGCATTAAAAGGGTGCAGCCGTGGCAGATAGGTGTGAATCCCCTGCTGCCAAAGCGCTTTGATAAGCGGAGCGGTTGCCAGTTCGCCATCGTGGGTGAGGTAAAGCGCGACATGCTGGGCCTTCAGCGCGCTGAGTTTTTCGAGCATTCGCTGACATGCGGCAAGGCTTGCCTCGGTTTGCACCTCTGTCGAAAGCGAGCGGCGGGCTAAACGGATTTGTTTGCGTACTTCGGCGCGGCTTAGATTTGGGCTTAGCGACTTGGTGTCAATTTCAGGCTGAGTGCCATGTGGCCCATTGACTGTTGAGGCCGAAGAGTTCGAGACAGGTGAAGTGATAGACATAAATAAGATGCTCCCCAGAATGCCGCTACCGGTGTAGCCCTTGAACCGTAGGTTCAAGGCGGGTAAATGATTACCTCCTAAGGCTTCTCGGTACGAGCCGAGCATGCTCAATGTCAGTAAAGCATTCACCCTGAGATCAAAATTATCGGCACAGGGACATTACCAGTTGGCCTGCATCCCAGGGAGCAAAAACGGTATTGAATCGCTAATCGTTTGGCTTAAAAAAGTATAGGCCAGCTAGCCATTCACTGTGCAACTCTTCTCAGATAGATGGTGCTTGGCACCGAGTGCACAGTCTAAAACTATTTGGTTGAACGCTCAACTAAGGCGTTTTCCAAGGTTGACTGCAACAGGCTGATGCGGTCATCCATTTGTTTCATATAATGCTTATTCTTTTGCTTTTCTTGGTACAACTCGTGGCCAATATTCAGCGCCGCCATAATGGCAATTTCTTCGCGGCTTAAGCTATTCGTGCGATTTTTTAGGGTGGTGAGTTGCTGCTCAACCCCTTGAGCCACAATGCGTAGGGCATCTTCCTGACCTTTCGGACAGGCGATAGAGTAGGTGCGCCCCAGCAGGGTGATTTCAACTGCACTGTTACTCATTCGAAGATGATCCTTTCGTTGGCATCGATAGGGCGGACTATATAGGGCTGATATTAAAAGTGCAAGGTAAGCCGCCAATGGATTGCACATTCGCCCTTTTGTTTGCTGCTTGTGTGAGCAGTTGCCGGAATTTTTATCTTCAACCCCAAGAATACCGGATCAGAGTTGGTTCAAGTCTTTAACTCTGCTAGCATTGCTGCTGGAAAATTCTGATTGGAATCTGATATGGCGACCCCTCCTTCGTTACGTATCGAAAGCTTAAAAATAGCCCTCGATGCGGCTGAAATTGGTCAGCATCCCGTGGAAGTTCACGGTGCTCTTGTGGGTTTAATCTGCGGCGGTGTAGATCAAACTGGTGATTTGTGGATTAAACCGTTATTTGACCTGATGAACGATGGTCAGCCTTTGCCTGCACCTTTACATCAATTGGTGTGTGAGTTGTTCCAAGACTCGGTTGCTCGTTTGAGTGACTTTGATTTTGGTTTTATGCCATTGCTTCCCGAAGAGGAAGAATCCCTCAGTCACCGAGTTGAGGCGCTATCGCTTTGGACGCAAAGCTTTTTAACGGGCATTGCGATTATCCAGCCTAAGCTCAATAAAGCCTCCGCCGAAGTGCGTGAAGTGATTAAAGATCTGGCCGATATCGCCCAAGTGGAATTCGATGTGACCGACGATGAAGAGTCGGAAACCGCCTATATTGAATTGCTGGAATTTGTGCGCATTGCTGCGATTTTGTGTTACTCCGAGTTTGGCCCAGAGCCGAGCCACGAAGAGAGTGACGATGCCGCGGTGATCCATTAATCCCTAAAAGAGAAAGGCGGAGCGATTCCGCCTTTTATTGTTTTTCAAATCTAACATCCTGATGGCGAAACGCTTTTAGCCATGCCATAGCTTGAATGAGAACCCCATGACGGTAGCAGAGCACATGGATAATTCAGTTCAAAATGTCGATATCGCCATTGTTGGTGGCGCCATGGCGGGTGCGACCCTCGCATTAGCTTTGGCTCGTTTGTCTGGTACTGAAAAACCGTTATCAATTGCCTTAATTGAGGCGCATCTTCCCGATAACAATCACCCCGGTTTTGACGCCCGTTCTATCGCCATTGCCCATGGTTCTATCTTCGAGTTATCCCGTTTAGGTTTATGGCCAAAATTGGCGCATTTAGGCACGGCAATCAAAGATATCCATGTGTCCGATCGCGGCCATTTTGGCATGACGGAACTCAACGCCAGTCAGTTTCATTTAGATGCGCTGGGGCACGTTGTTGAACTGGAAAGGGTCGGCCAAGTGCTGTTTAGCGAGCTTCATAAAACCCAAGTTAAACTGTATTGCCCTGCCAAACTATCAGAGTTAATTCCGGCTAACGAGAGTCACACCCTAGTGCTCGATTCCGGCGAGCGGATTTGCGCCAAGCTGGTGGTCGCGGCCGATGGCTTGCAGTCCAAGGTGCGCAGCAGTTTTAATCTGCCCATCACCCAAGTGGCGTTTGAGCAAACCGCGATTATCGCTAATCTGCAAACCGATAAGCCGCATCAGCACTGGGCTTATGAACGCTTTACCGAGACGGGCCCACTGGCGTTATTGCCGATGGCAGATAGCCAAGGCCAGCCGCGTTTATCCCTCGTCTGGGCACTCGATAATCACCGCGCCCAAACGATGCTCAATGCCCCAAAAGCCGAATTTTTAGCTGAGTTGCAGCAAGCCTTTGGTTATCGCGCCGGCCAGTTTATCGATGTCAGCGAGCGCCATGCTTATCCGCTAAATCTGTCCTACATGCCAAGGCCAATCCACCATAGATGCGTGTTTATCGGCAATGCGGCGCAGACGCTACACCCGATTGCGGGGCAGGGATTTAACTTAGGCCTTCGGGATGTGGTCAGCCTGCTTGAAGTGCTCAACACTGCGCGAGAGCAGGGTGAGGATATCGGCGGTGTCGCCGTCACCCATGGCTATTTGCAGGCCCGTGAGGCGGATAGAAACAGCACTATTCGCAATATTGAATTTTTAGTCCGTGGCTTCTCTAACCAATATTGGCCCCTGGCCCTTGGGCGTAATCTAGGATTGCGGCTGTTGTCTTGGTTCCCGCCACTGAAAACCCCCGTCGCTCAAAAAGCGATGGGCTGGAAATAATCATTACTGGTATCGCAACGCGAAAAGGATGTACCCATGTTAAGTTCACAAGCCTATGACATTGCCATTGTGGGTGGCGGCATGGTGGGACTCGCCACCGCGATAGGATTGGCGCAGGCCGATCTTAATGTTGTCGTTATCGATGCGGGCCACACAGAGGCCGTGAGCGGTGAGCCAAGGTTGCGTGTCAGTGCAATCAACAAGGCGAGCCAACGTTTGCTGGAGCACCTTGGCGCTTGGCACTATGTCGATGCCAGCCGCGCGACGCCCTATAAAAAAATGGCGGTATGGGATAAAGACGGCTTTGGCAAAATCGCCTTCGATGCCAGTAGCATCAGTGAGCCTAGCCTTGGTGCCATTATCGAAAATGACGCCATCAGCTACGCCCTCGCCAAGCGTGCCAGTGAATTTGACAATATCACCCATATCGAAAACCAACGCTTAGAGCGTATCGCCTTTGGCGAGCGTGAAGCTTGGTTGACTCTCGCCAATGGTGCTGAAATAGAAAGTGTGAGCGCCGCACTTGTGATTGCCGCCGATGGTGCCAATTCTTGGGTGCGCGAACAATGTAAGATCCCGTTAACCTTCTGGGATTATGGCCACCATGCGATCGTGGCGACCATTCGCAGTGAAATGCCACACCTCGCCACCGCTCGCCAAGTGTTTTTGCAGGACGGCCCGCTGGCCTTCTTGCCGTTATATGAAGAAAACCTCTGCTCCATCGTCTGGTCAGTGCCGCCCGAGCGCGCCACTGAATTACTGGCAATGGACAAAGTGCAATTTGAGCGCAATCTCACCGCCGCCTTCGACGGTCGCCTTGGGATTTGCAAGCTTGAGAGTGAACGCCAAGCCTTCCCGCTGCGGATGCGCTACGCCCGCCATTTTGCTCGCCACCGTTTAGTGCTCGCGGGGGACGCGGCTCACACCATCCATCCATTAGCGGGCCAAGGGGTAAACCTAGGCTTCCTCGATGCCGCCAGCATTATCGAAGTGATTAGCGAATTGCAGCAAGCGGGTAAGGATATCGGTGATTATGCCGAGCTGCGCGCCCTAGAGCGTTGGCGCAAGGCCGATGCGATGGAGATGATCGCGGCAATGGAAGGCTTTAAGCGCCTGTTCGAGGGTTCAAACCCAGTTAAAAAGGCCATTCGCGATCTGGGACTCAACCTCGTCGATAATGTCGCTGGGCTGAAAACAGTGTTCATGCAACAGGCCATGGGTAATAAGTCGTCGCTACCCAAGTTATGTCGCTAGCCTCGGTTGCGCTAATGTGATCAGAATTGCTGCTAATATCAGCATATTGGTGGCAAGCTGTGCAAATCTGGCTTTCGCATGTAAAAAAATTACATGTTGAAGATGAGAAAATCTAATGACACTGGCTTCGGATTAGAAAAATCTCCTGTATACAAATTTGTGACGCAAGGTATAATTTCGCCGCATTTTAGACCCTAGTACTTATACCAATCACGATAAATATCTGATTAATTCAGAGCGAATCAGGCGTTGCAGTGACAGACGCATTGAGACCGAAAGAACCCCTTTCAAATTGATGCATCGTGGAAGTGAAATGCCGATTAGCCAGATATTTAGCCGGATTTGTATCACCCTACGCTAGGCAGAGACCTGAAGAAGGCCGCAAAAAAGGGATAACAATGGCTAATAAAACTGTTCTGTTTAACAAGCACTTAGAATCAAACGCTAAGATGGTCGACTTCCACGGTTGGGATATGCCCCTCAACTATGGTTCACAAATCGAAGAACACCACGCCGTGCGTCAAGACGCAGGTATGTTCGACGTATCCCACATGACTGTGGTTGATGTGACCGGAACCGACGCTTGTGCATTCCTCCGTAAGTTGCTCGCCAACGATGTGGCCAAACTTAAAGTTCCTGGTAAAGCCTTATACGGCGGCATGTTAGATGACAATGCCGGCATCATCGACGACCTAATCACTTACTACCTCACCGACACTTTCTACCGTGTTGTTGTTAACAGCGCGACCCGCGAAAAAGACTTAGCCTGGATCGCTAAACAATCCCAAGGTTTTGATGTCACAGTGACCGAGCGTCCTGAGCTGGCGATGATCGCCGTTCAAGGGCCTAACGCTAAGGCCAAAGCCGCCGCCGTATTCAGTAGCGAGCAAAATGCCGCAATCGAAGGCATGAAGCCTTTCTTCGGTAAGCAAGCGGGTTCTCTGTTTATTGCGACCACAGGTTACACAGGTGAAGCGGGCTACGAGATTATCGTGCCAGAAGCGGAAGCCGAAGCCCTGTGGCAAGCTCTGTTAGATCAAGGCGTTAAGCCATGTGGTTTAGGCGCTCGCGATACATTACGTCTCGAAGCCGGTATGAACCTCTACGGCTTAGATATGGACGAAACCATCAACCCGCTTGCCGCCAACATGGGCTGGACCATCGCATGGGAGCCAACCGACCGTGACTTTATCGGTCGTAAGGCGCTTGAAGCCCTGCGCGATGCGGGAACCGATAAATTAGTCGGTCTAGTGATGGAAGAAAAAGGCGTGTTACGCCATGATATGCCAGTATTTTTCACCGATGCAGCGGGTGTTGAGCAGCAAGGCGTGATCACTAGCGGTACTTTCTCGCCAACATTGGGCTATTCTATTGCGATGGCGCGTGTTCCTAACTCGATTGGGGATACGGCGGAAGTCGAAATGCGTAAAAAGCGCGTGGCTGTTAGAGTAGTAGCGCCAAACTTTGTGCGCAACGGTAAACAAGCATTTTAAAAAAACGGAACAAGGAACAAGAACAATGAGCAATATTCCGACAGAACTGAAATACGCCTCTTCACACGAATGGATCCGCAAGGAAGAAGACGGTAGCTACACTGTGGGTATCACTGAGCACGCTCAAGAGCTGTTAGGTGACATGGTTTTCGTTGAGCTGCCAGAAGTGGGTGACACTGTCACGGCGGGCGACGACTGTGCAGTGGCGGAATCAGTGAAAGCGGCTTCTGACATCTACGCGCCAATCTCTGGTGAAGTGATTGCCGTCAACGAAGCACTGGAAGATTCTCCAGAGCTGGTAAACAGCGACGCTTACGGCGAAGGCTGGTTCTTCCGCGTTATGCCTTCTGATGAATCAGAAGTTGACGCTCTGCTCGATGCAGAAGGTTACCAAGCTGTAATCGACGAAGAATAATCGTCGACGCTAACGAAGCCCCAAGGGGCTTCGTTTGTTTTAGCGCAAGTTTGACATAACAATAGCCCGTTTATCAGTACCCTACAGTCCTGAGCGACGGCAAATCTGGAACAAGGTTTATCATGACCAAGCAAACCCTCACTCAGTTAGAACAGCACGATTTATTCTTACGTCGCCATATCGGCCCGGATAGCAGCCAACAACAAGAAATGTTGAACTACGTTGGTGCTGAGTCTCTGGACGATCTGACTGCGCAAATCGTGCCTGAGTCGATCCGTTTAAGCCAAGAGTTGAGCATTGGTGATTCCTGCGGCGAAGCCGAAGGTTTGGCCTACATTCGTGGTTTAGCCAAACAAAACCAAGTCTTCAAAAGCTACATTGGTATGGGTTACTACGGTACCCAAGTGCCTAATGTGATTTTACGTAACGTCTTAGAAAATCCAGGTTGGTACACGGCGTATACGCCCTATCAACCAGAAATCGCCCAAGGCCGTTTAGAAGCGATTCTAAACTTCCAACAAGTGTCGATGGATTTAACTGGTTTAGATTTAGCCTCTGCTTCACTGCTGGACGAAGCGACCGCCGCCGCCGAAGCGATGGCGCTGGCGAAGCGTGTATCTAAAGCCAAAAAAGCCAACATTTTCTTCGTAGCCGATGACGTATTCCCACAAACCTTAGACGTAGTGAAGACTCGCGCTGAGTGTTTTGGTTTTGAAGTGGTGGTAGGTCCTGCCCATGAAGCAGTAAACCACGAACTGTTTGGTGCCCTGTTCCAGTATTCAAACCGTTTCGGTCAAATCACTGACTTCACTGACTTATTCGCCGAATTACGCGCGAAAAACGTGATTGTGACTGTGGCTGCCGACATCATGGCATTAGTGTTACTTAAGTCACCGGGTGCCATGGGCGCCGACGTGGTCTTCGGTAGCGCGCAGCGTTTTGGTGTGCCGATGGGCTTTGGTGGTCCACACGCGGCCTTCTTCGTGGCCCGTGACGAGCACAAACGCTCTATGCCTGGCCGTATCATCGGTGTGTCAAAGGACACTCGTGGTAACCGCGCACTGCGTATGGCGATGCAAACCCGCGAGCAACATATCCGCCGCGAAAAAGCCAACTCAAACATTTGTACCGCGCAAATTCTGTTAGCGAACATGGCGTCTTTCTACGCCGTATTCCACGGCCCACAAGGCCTGAAAACCATCGCATCACGCATCAACCGCTTTGCTGATATCTTAGCCGCGGGCTTACAAGCTAAAGGCGTGAGCTTAGTGAACAATACTTGGTTCGATACCATCAGCATCAAAGGCTTAGACGTTGCAGCAGTCAATGCACGTGCGCTAGCCGCTGAAATGAACCTGCGTTTCGATGCTGACGGCATCGTCGGTGTGAGCTTAGATGAAACCACTATCCGCACCGATATCGAAGCGCTGTTCGATGTGATTTTAGGTGCTGGCCATGGCTTAGACGTTGCCGCATTAGATGCGCAAATCGTGGCGCAAGGTAGCCAATCGATTCCTGCCTCTTTAGTGCGTCAAGATGCCATCCTGAGCCACCCAACCTTCAATCGCTATCAAAGCGAAACCGAGATGATGCGTTATATCAAGCGTCTCGAAAGCAAAGACTTAGCACTGAACTACTCAATGATTTCATTGGGTTCATGCACCATGAAGTTAAATGCTGCGGTTGAAATGATCCCAGTCAGCTGGCCAGAATTTGCCAACATGCACCCATTCTGCCCACTGGATCAAGCCAAGGGTTACACCCAACTGATTGAAGAACTGTCTTCATGGTTAGTGAATGTCACAGGTTACGATGCCGTGTGTATCCAACCTAACTCTGGTGCACAGGGAGAATACGCGGGTCTGCTGGCGATTCGTAAATACCACGAGTCTCGTGGCGAAGCCCACAGAAACATCTGCTTAATCCCACAATCTGCCCACGGCACTAACCCTGCATCGGCGCAATTAGCCGGCATGCAAGTGGTTGTGACTGCCTGTGATAAGCAAGGTAACGTGGATTTAGAAGATCTGAAGGCCAAAGCGGCTGAAGTGGCAGAAAACCTGTCATGTATCATGATCACTTACCCATCGACCCACGGTGTGTACGAAGAATCTATCCGCGAAATCTGCAACATAGTGCACCAGCACGGTGGTCAAGTGTACTTGGACGGCGCCAACATGAACGCCCAAGTTGGCTTAACCTCTCCAGGCTTTATCGGTGCCGACGTATCGCACCTTAACCTGCACAAAACCTTCGCCATTCCACACGGCGGCGGTGGTCCAGGTATGGGCCCAATCGGCGTGAAAGCGCACTTAGCGCCGTTCGTTGCGGGTCACGTAGTGGTGAAACCAGGCCGCGAAAGCGATAATAACGGTGCAGTTTCTGCAGCGCCATACGGCAGTGCTGGCATTCTGCCAATCAGCTGGATGTACATTAAGCTGCTCGGTTCAAACGGCCTGAAAAAGTCGACTCAAACCGCGCTGTTAAACGCTAACTACGTGATGAAGAAGCTGTCTGAACACTACCCAGTACTGTTCCGCGGCCGTAACGATCGCGTTGCACACGAATGTATTATCGACCTGCGTCCAATTAAAGAAGCCTCTGGCGTGACCGAAATGGATATCGCTAAGCGTCTGAACGACTACGGTTTCCACGCACCAACCATGAGCTTCCCTGTTGCGGGCACGCTGATGATTGAGCCAACCGAATCTGAGTCTAAGGTTGAACTGGACCGCTTTATCGACGCTATGGTGTCAATCCGCGCCGAAATCGCTAAGGTTGAAGCAGGCGAGTGGCCAGCGGACAACAACCCGCTGCACAACGCACCACACACTATGGCCGATATTATGGACCCAGCATTTGATTCACGCCCATACAGCCGTGAAGTTGCCGTGTTCCCAAGTGCCGCAGTGCGTACTAACAAGTTCTGGCCAACTGTGAATCGTATTGATGACGTGTACGGCGACCGTAATTTGTTCTGTGCGTGTGTGCCGATGGAAGACTACCAGTAATTGCTGGTTTGGGCTTGCGACAGCTAGCCCTTGCTAAGAGTTAGCTTCGGCTACGACGCAATTATGAACGTTAAAAAGCGACCTTTCGGTCGCTTTTTTATTACCTAAAATCTTGTTGCGGATTGTCATAAAGCGCTAATTAACTTTTAAGTTGCTGATAGCACTGTGCTGCTAATTGCCTGCCGCAGGCTCTTGCACTGTTACACCAGTGACTCGCTGTAAATACATCCCTGTAAGCTCTACTAAAACATCCATGTTTTAGAAGGTCACTGGTGCAACAATGCCAGTTCTGGTGTAACCATTGAGTGAAGAGTTATGCCTGTCCTGTCATTCTTCTGACATTCTTTGTGGTTATATCCTAGTAATAAGTTTTCTTGGTAGGCGTATAAGTTTAAAACTATTAACATTTAGTCCTAAAACAGAAGCTAGATATGTTTCTTCATTTTCATCAAATGATGCAGCAACAATACTTTGTAAACCTTTTGTAGTTGCTAAGGTGTCAAGCATCCTATTAACACTTTTTGTGCTCATTGAATGTTGGGCTGGCTCATCAAATAGTAGCAGTCCAAGGTGATTTCCTCCTGTGGCGTTCGAAGTCGTATACAAGGCAATTAAATAAGACCAAATTAATCTTACAAAGTCACTTGCAGAAGAATCTGATTTTATATCTGTGCCGTTATTCTTTGTCGCAACCTCTGTAGGTGTATTAAGACTCTCTCTTAACTCAAGGTCCTTTAAATATGGCAGTAGTGTATCTGGTTTTATTTCTATCTCATTAACATCTGCACTACGGTAACCAAATTTTATTGCTAATTTTTTAAATTCACTTGAAAATGTGTTAATTTTTAACCAATCACTTTTAGTGACAGTGGTTTTTAATAATTCAGAAATTTCGCCATTTAATATTTTATATCTTTCCGACATTTCTATGAGTGTTCTGACACTGTTTTCAAACTTTTCTTCAATTTTTTTAATTTCTGAAATTCTATTTTCAATATTGATTTTATTTCTAATGTCAGCCTCTTTAATACTATTGGTAGATTTTATATCTCTTTTCAAAGAAGTCAGTTCTAACTTATATTTTATGATTTCCCTATTAATTGTTAATAACTGACCTCTATCAGATTCAATACTGCTTTCTAGGCCTTCAAGGATTGATTTTGTCATTTTCCTCTGGTTATCCAGATGCGTGATGTTCTCTTCTAAAGACATTGGCATTGAAATACTATCAGGTGGTAGTAGAATGTCATCAATTGGATTCATGCACGTATGGCACTTTCCTCTTGCGAAGTCTAGTTCTGCTTCATTAGCACCATATCTGACAAGTTTCTCTATTAATTTATTTGATTTTAAATCCTTTTCAATACTATTTAAGCTTTCAATGTATTGTTTTAGTTGTGACTCGTTTATTTTTATTTTGCTACTACAAATTCCATTGATTGTTAGTAGCTCATCAATCCTGTTTTGTACTTCTTCGATATTATTAATTAAATCAACTGGTTCAGCTTGTAATTGGTTTTTTTCAAGTTTAACAATTTTCATGAACTCTTCGTTAAGTTCATTTTTAATATCTTTTATTGATTTTGATTCTGATCCTTTTTTCTCACTTACTGTTATTAGTCTAGGGTCAAAATCTGTTGATGGTGTTCTATTTAATCCTGATATGGATAAATAATTACTTTCAACGGAGAACTTTAGTTCTGTTACTGTCTCTGACCATTTGTTTATTAGTGTTGAACGTTCAGATTGTAATTCATTAAGAATTTTTTTGTTTCTAAAATTATCTAGATTTAAAAGAAAACTTGCTACTTTCTCCCTCATTCCGCTCACTCCAAAATATGGAATATTCGCAATGTAATCTGTCCAGCCTCTTTTTTGTTCGACTATCAACGCAGCAAAAATTGACTGTAAATAGAGTTTAGTTTCTTTTCCTTTGTTATCAATTAAACTTGGTAGATCTAATCCAATAAATTTCTCTAAATAAGCAAAAAATCCATGTTCAGCATCTTGAGCAGAACCTGCATCGTGTAAGAATGTATACCTGCTTTTAAGATTATTTAGTGAAGGGTTGGTTAAATATGCGCCCTCAATGATTTGAATCAGCTTAGTATTGGCATCTTCTGATTTTATGACTCGCTTTAATGTAATTGTTTTGCCAAATTTATTCTCTATCTCTAGATATACAGTTGAGCTTAAAATTCTTTTTTCTTTTCCATCTAAATCGAACCTTTCTTTTAAAGCGTATGGTAATGTAGTATTTCCTTTTGAGCCTATTATCTCTTCCATACCAAGGCTATATATTAATGAGTTTACAAGTGTACTCTTGCCTGATGAATTATCACCTCTAATTATATTTAGGCCTGAGTTAAACTCTATAATATAGCCATAGTTTTGACTGTCAGGATCAGTTAGTTTTACACATAACTTATTAAACTTCATCTACCCACCTCTTCGCTGCTTGCGTAACCATAGCTTCAGTTATTTTTTTATCTATTTTTTTTAGTGTGTTAAATTCATTATCAAATAAATTTATAAGATCAGATCCCGAAATAAATGATTCTGATTTTGATGTTAGCTTATAATTTCCATTTTGCAGTCTGCAGAGAAGACCTTCAGATGTTGCATAATTCAGTGCCATATTTAACGATGGGTCAATCCCCCATACACCAAGTAATAATTCTTTTCTCTCAGCAGAGCTGAGTAATATTTGTAAGCGTTGTGGCTCTAACATTGCCCAGTTAAATAAGTGTAGTTTTAGGAGACTTGCTTTTCCTCCGCTACAACAAATCTTAAGTATTAAGAGTATTTTACCTACTTTGTACATTGGTCTTAGTTCTGGTAACACAGCAGTTTTTTTTCGAGAAAATAATAGCTTGCTCATTACTCAATCCTCATTGGGCATTCAGCTATCCACCTTGCTATCATATGTTTAGTAATTGATACAAGATCTTCATGAGATATAGCTGATATGTGTGGTTCTTTATAGAATCTATCCAATAATTTATCTTCTACCCATTGAACTAATTTTTGAGGGCTATCTTCCCAAGTCATAGATGACTCTTCTACATCATCTTCAAAATTATTTACTAATTTAGCAATCTTCTCATACAAATCTGGTGATTGATTAAAAATTTTTCTTAATATTTCATATCCTTCTAGATAGTTCTTTTTAGTAATATCATTAAGTCGATGATGATTAGTAGGTTTATATTCTTTGTTTATAATGCTTCTTATTTTGTTTTTATTATAAATATTGTCATCATAAACAGTGTCTAATTTTGGTTCAGATATTTTCTCACCATTAAAACCTGAAAAACTAAGTTGTTCACCATTAATTACTTGTAAATTTCTTATATCATGAATATAAAAACCAAGATCTTTTATAAGAATTTTAAAGTCATCTGCGATAATATCAAGGTTCGCAGATTTTACTTCAGACTCCTTGGTTCTAGCATGAGTATAAATATCATGTTTAGCTATTCTAGGAGTGATAAATACCCATTGAGAAATTTTTGTATCACCAATGTGTTTGCGTAAATCCTCTTGGTTTGAAAACAGTTTACCAATATCCTTAGTTATCTTATCTCGTTGTTTTTCATGTAATGTTTTTGTGTCATAGTTTTCATCTGGACAATAGCATTGAATTACAATTCCTTCATCGAGAACGAAACCTTCTATTCCAAGATCACCTGGTGAGGCAATCATGTCCTGATAAGAGTCGTACTTTTTTTTATAAATAACCTGAATCAGACTTTCCCATTTGTCTCCATCTAATGGACCAATATCAGTTTGAAACATATACTTTTAATCCTGTAATTATTATTTTTCAGTGTCATTTTACTGTTAAGTCTTTAGTAATGCCAAAGTTAAATATAAACTATACCAAGCTTCTATCGTTTAAAGTTTCATCTTTTTCCAATTTAATGTTCCTTCATATAGTAAGTGGAATAAACGTGAGCATTTCATTTTAATTATTTCCTCACTTCACTTTTACTTAGGCATCTTTGGGCGACTTGGTAGATGATGGTGTCGACTTGTTGCTGGGTAAGATCTTGGGTTTTCAGTTTTGGGATCGTTCCGACTAATTGTTTGTGGTTGAGGATCGGCAGCGGTGGTTTTGATTGACTTGTGACATACCAGCCGGGGAATACTAGGGCTGGGGTGGCAGCGACGGGGGAGCCTGTGGCTTTGGTTAACCATTGGCTGACCCATTGGGCTTGGCGCTGCGCTTGTTCTATGGGTTTGGTTTCAGTCCACGAGGGGAAGTTTAAGCGCCCGTCTTTGTAAAATACTTCATAGCCTTTTTTGCCATTGCCATTGCCATTGCCATTGGTTTGGCGTAGGTCTTTATTGCGCTTATGGCGGCCTTTGGTTTCAATCGCGAATACGCCATTTTTGCCGATTACGAGGTGGTCGATATTAAAGCCGTCGGCTTGCACATCGTGGAACACTTGATAACCCAAGGCTTGTAGGCCGATTAGCTCATTGGCGGTAGCGATTTCAGCCGTATGCCCTAGGCGTAATTTGGTAAGTTTGGAGAAGAGTTTCCAGGTTTTAAATCCAAAGTAAGTGGCGCCTACTGAACCCATTAGCGCGTAAGCCCAAGGGAATTTTCCGACAGTGATATAGGCATGGACACTGCTAGCCGCAAATGGGAGGCATACCACCAGTATTCCCATCATCACACAGCCCATTAAATCTAATTGCAGATCATGGATTTGCTTTTGTAAGCCATAGGCGGGAATGCGGGTTAACTGCTCACGATCAACGGGCAGGGTGACTGTGGCATCACGGTGTTTTAGCAACGCATACATCACACCTAGAGTCACCATAAAGCCAGAGAGAAGTATCCCGTAAGATAACAGGCCGTTAGTAAAATCTGCCATTTACATCCTTGAAGTAAAAAGGTTTTTTATTCCATAACGCACATATAACGAATGTGCTTTATACCTTGGTGACAGAGGTGGCTGTTAAGAGGGGAGTCAGATAATTGATTGGCTGCTTCGTCCCTAAATAGCGTGCTCGATATGGGTGTTCGAGTGTGGCTCTGCATTTCCCTTAGTGGTCACACTTTAACCTGCGTTATGTGGTGTAATCAATGCGTTTTATCACAAATACTTATTTTAAATAACAACTTGTGAATATTTGGAGTGATGAATTGGTGGGCGTTTTGGGGTTATACAGGGTAAATAAAAACGGCCAATCGAATTGGCCGTTATTATTATCCATTAAGCCGCGGGTGCTTAACGGTAAAATGCTTCTACTGTGCCTTTGATGGTTAACAGTAGAGGTTGACCGCGACGGTCTAAGGATTTGCTTGGTACTTTAACCCAGCCTTCGCTGATGCAGTATTCTTCAACATCGAAACGTTCTTTACCGTTCACGCGGATACCCACATCGTATTGGAAGACTTCAGCCACATGGTGGCGGCTGCGTGGGTTAACCGAAAGACGATCGGGTAATGCGGGTTGTGCTGTTGTGTCAGTCATGGTCGTTATCTGTAGTGAACAAAAAGTGCGTTATTGTAGGCAATCCCGCCGCCTTGCTCAAGGACTGTTGTTGTCAGTCTGTGACGCCTAAGCCGCTATCTTGGGCGAGTGGCACTCAGCGTGAGTTGTAGCATCTGCCTGTATCGTCTTTTGTTCGCACGCCCTGCAAGGTAAACTCTGGCGGCGTTGGCTATAGGTTTCGCGCTAAAGGCATCTTAAGGCTTAGTGCTTAGTGCTTAGTGCTTAAGGCACGCGCTTACAACTTATAGCCGCGCTCCGTTATTCACCCACATTCGACCCAAGGCCCGATAGTTAACTTGCCATGCATGATGATATTAGTATTCCCTTGCCATCACTTATCCATCGCATCGGCCGCGAGGCGGCAAAGCGGGCGCAGGCAATGGCGCTTAAGCACGGCTGCGAGCTAAAGCGGGTGCGCCGCTCCCGTAATTGGAGTATCACAGGGCAGGCTATCGCCATTCAAAGTTGCTGCGGTGAGTTAACAGCCCAGAGTGATGCTGCCGAATTTACCTTTATGATCAAAAAGATCGACAGCGCCTTATTACAACACGCCGATAAGCTTGAACCACTCAGCGCAAAATTGATCCGCCTAATCAACCAAAACCCCGCAATCACCTTGGGCGAGCTGATGCAGCAAACCCAATGCAGCATAACTGAGGCAAGATTGGCGCGCTTTGATGCCGAGCTCTGAGCTTGGGCGTGGTCTTTAGCGGGCAGCCACTAAGAAAAAGGCCTCAATTGCTTGAGGCCTTAGGTGGTTAAGGATAGCTATTTATGCCGAATCGACTAACACTGAATCGATTAACACTTAATAGACTAACGCCGATCGCCGACATGAAGTCTTAGGCGTTAAATCTTAAATTGACCCACAAGTTTACCCAGATTCGTCCCTTCCTGTGACACGGTTTGGCTCACTCTTGCTGCATCTTCGCTGGAGTGCAGTAGCTCATTCACAATCTCTTGAATAGCAAACACATTGCGATTGATCTCTTCGGTCACTGAGCTTTGCTCGGTCGCTGCCGTGGCAATTTGGGTGCTCATATCATTGATGGCAGTTACTGCCGAAGTCACCGAGCCTAAGCTTTCGGAGATGGCGCGGGACGAATCCACCGAGCGGATACAACTCTGCTGACTCTCTTCCATGGTTTTAACCGCTAAGCTCACCAGCTTGTGTAGCTCAGATAGCATCTCGTTGATTTCTAATGTGCTTGATTGAGTGCGGCTGGCTAAGCTACGCACCTCATCGGCCACCACGGCAAAGCCGCGTCCCTGTTCACCAGCGCGGGCGGCTTCAATCGCGGCGTTTAATGCCAACAGGTTGGTTTGCTCGGCAATGCCGCCGATGACCGAGAGTACGCTGTTGATTTTTTTGGATTGTTCACTCAAGGATTGAATATTGCTGGCGGCATTATTGATTTGCGCCATCAGTGCCGAAATCTCCTCTAGCGAGGCATCGACACAACGCTGGGCATTGGCCACATCGCCCGTGGCGGCATGGGTAGCCTCGGCCACTTGGGTGGTATTTTGCGCTACTTCACTCGCGGTTGCAGACATCTCTGTAATGGCGGTAACCACTTGATCTGTCTCATTGTTATGGCTGATAAGTTGGCTCGACATCACTTTGGTTTGGTCATGAATCGCATTGGCCGCGCTTTTGACTTTGGCGGTCGCGTTTGCCACATCACCAATGATGGTTTGCAGTTTATCGACAAACAGGTTGAAGGAGCGGCCTAATTGGGCGATTTCATCCTCACCCGTCACTGTAAGGCGTTTAGTTAAATCGCCTTCGCCTTTGGCGATATCGTTTAAGTTATCGGCCATATTCTTAATCGGCGTCACCATGCGATGAGCTGTCAAAAGGATTACTGCGGCGGTAATTGCCGCCAGTATCAGCGCAATTAATAACACCCCAAGGGATTTACTCATCATTTGTTCATATGCGGCAGCGCGGTAATCCTCAACCACGGCATCGATATCATCAACATAGACCCCTGTGCCGAGCATCCAATCTGTACCAGGGATCATCATGGAGTAGCCGATTTTTTCGATTTGCTCGTTGGTATTTGGCTTTTGGAAATAAAACGAGAAGTTACCGTCACCGTTTTTCGCGGCATTGAGTAAACCGACAATGATTTTGGTGCCGCGGGGGTCGGTCATATCGATTTTATTTTGCCCTTCGAGATTGGGCATGACCGCATGGAACAGGTTTTTACCTTGGGAATCGTAAATAAAGAAGTAGCCCGAACTACCAAAGCGAATATCGCGTAGGGCTTGATTGACATTGCCCTGTTCTTTTAACGATAACTGATATTGCACTATGCCTGCGGCGATTTGGGTGGCTTCTTTGATTTGGGTTTTACGCTCGCCAATCAGCTTTTCTCTAAATGCGGTGACCTCATCGGCAAGAGATTCTTGTTCTACATGGTAGGAAACTGTCATCAGTATGACGAGGGTTAAGAGTAACGGGAACAGCGCTAACAGGAGCAATTTGTTACGTAAACTGAGATTAGACATGCTTAACAACTCCGAAATAAGCCTCTATATTTGCAGGGCAGTATAACTAATCCCCATTCTTCTTAAGTGCTTAAGTTAACAAAAATCTAATGTAACCGACAAAAAACCTTAATGATATTTGACTTAAGGATGAGGGCGGCTCGCAGTACTTCGTTGATCTTAATCAAAGCCTAAATAAGCCAATGCGCTCATTATATTAGTTATTCTTGATAAAATGCGACAGGGCGTTTGTTCGCTTAAGTGGGCAAGAGTCGCAGCTCAAGCTTAATCAAAGTGAGGTGGGCAAGGCGAGATGGACACATACCAAATGCGCACACTAAAAGGGGCAGGACTGTGACCAACCAACGGCTGATCACCCTCTTAAAAATCTGTATTAGCATCGGGTTGTGCCTGATTGTGCTTGGCATTTATCTGCATAACTTTAATCAAACCGTCGAAGCCATGGGTGTTAAGGGGATTATTATCAGCGCCGTTTGCGTTGCCGTTGGGATGGCCTTATCCCTGCCGACCAAGATGTATTTAACCTTTCTACTGGTTAAACGCGAGGCGGATAAGCAAGGTAGTGCTGAGCATTAATCCTTGGCCAAACCACGGTCAATGCCGCAATAAATCCCACTGTTCTACTTGCTGCTCACTGCATAAAACTCCCGCTGGTGTTTTTTTAACATAATTAACCCAAGACTAATGGTCGAAAAACACCGATAATTCCCCCCAGATGATAGCGCCCAAGGGCAATGCTGTGCGGTAACGGATACGATTACCGCGTTTGAGCATATTGAGTGGAAAAATTCTAATGGAAATCAAAGTTAATTTTCTCGACAACCTGAGACTCGAAGCCAAGTTCGATGATTTTACGGTCACGGCCGATCAGCCCATCCGTTATAAGGGCGACGGCTCGGCGCCGAGCCCCTTCGATTATTTCTTAGCTTCTTCGGCGCTGTGTGCGGCCTACTTTGTGAAGGTATATTGTAAATCCCGCGATATTCCGACGGACAATATCCGCTTGTCGCAAAACAATATTGTCGATCCAGAAGATCGCTATAACCAGATTTTCCAGATCAATGTCGAATTGCCCGACGATATTTCGGATAAAGACCGCGAAGGTATTCTGCGCTCCATCGACCGCTGCACAGTGAAAAAAGTAGTGCAGACTGGCCCCGAATTTAGAATCGAAACCGTTGAAAACCTCGATGCCGACGCCAATGCTATGTTGATGGGTCATCCCGCCGGTGAGAGCAGTACCTATATTTTGGGCAAAGACTTACCGCTGGAGCAGACCATTGCCAATATGACGGCGATGCTCGCCGATTTGGGGATGAAGATTGAGATCTCCTCATGGCGCAACATCGTGCCCAATGTGTGGTCACTGCATATCCGCGATGCTGCATCGCCCATGTGTTTTACCAATGGTAAAGGCGCAACCAAAGAGAGCGCGCTGTGCTCGGCCCTCGGCGAATTTATCGAGCGGTTAAACAATAACTTCTTCTATAACGATCAATTCTTTGGGGTTGAGATCGCGAGTAGCGAGTTTGTGCATTACCCCAACGAAAAATGGTTTGCTTTAGAAGAGGACGATTCGCTGCCAGCGGGATTGTTAGATGATTATTGCCTCGAGATTTACAATCCCGATGAGGAGCTGTGCGGCTCGCACTTAATCGACACCAACTCGGGTAATCGTGAACGCGGTATTTGTGCGATTCCTTATACCCGCAAATCCGATGGCGAGACGGTGTACTTTCCATCAAACCTGATTGAAAACCTGTTCTTAAGCAACGGCATGAGCGCGGGTAATAACCTGAAAGAAGCCGAAGTGCAGTGTCTCTCTGAGATCTTCGAGCGCGCGGTGAAACGCCAAATTATCGAGCAAGAAATCGTCCTGCCAGACGTGCCTATGTCGGTGTTAGAAAAATACCCAAGTATTCTTGCTGGCATTAAGGGCTTAGAAGAACAAGGCTTCCCTGTGGTGGTGAAAGACGCCTCCCTCGGCGGCCAATTCCCTGTAATGTGTGTCACCCTGATGAACCCAAAAACCGGCGGGGTATTTGCCTCCTTCGGTGCCCACCCAAGCTTTGAGGTGGCATTGGAGCGCAGCCTAACCGAATTACTCCAAGGTCGCAGTTTTGAAGGCTTAAACGATGTACCAAAACCGACCTTTAACAGTATGGCGGTGAGCGAGCCTGAAAACTTTGTCGAGCACTTTATCGACTCAACGGGGGTGATCTCCTGGCGCTTCTTTAGCAGCAAGCATGACTATGAGTTCTGCGAATGGGATTTCTCCGGCACGAACGAAGAGGAAGCGGACCGCTTATTCGGCATTTTAGAAGATCTTGGTAAAGAGGTGTATGTTGCCGAATTTACCGAGTTAGGCGCATCGGCTTGCCGTATTTTAGTGCCTGATTACTCTGAGGTTTATCCAGTAGAAGACCTGATTTGGGATAACACCAACAAAGCGCTGGATTACCGTGAAGATATTCTGAATCTGCATTCTCTAAGCACTAAGCAATTGGTTAACCTAGTCAATCGCTTAGAGGAAAGTCAGCTCGATAACTACACCGATATTCGTACCCTGATTGGTATCGTCTTCGATGAAAATACCGTCTGGGGCAAGTTAACGATTATCGAACTTAAGATCCTGATTTATTTGGCACTGGGTGCGCATGAAGAGGCGCTGGAATTAGTCGGTGAGTTTTTGCAATTTAACGATAATACCGTGAAGCGCAATCTGTTCTACCAAGCAATGAGCGCGGTACTGGAAGTGACGCTGGATGAAGACCTTGAACTCGAAGACTTTAGCCATAACTTTACCCGCATGTTTGGCGCGGAAGTGATGGAACAAGTGGTCGGCAGCGTTACTGGTAAAGTCCGTTTCAGCGGTTTAACTAAGACCAGCATGCAACTCGAAGGTATTGAGCCACATTTACGCTTAATCGAGAGCTATAAGAAACTGCACGCCGCCCGCAAGGCCAACGCAGCGAACTAATAGTAAATATTAAGTATTTGATATGAGTAAAAAAGCGAACCTAGGTTCGCTTTTTTAATGGCCGTTGCCACGGATATACAGCCTTAAGCACTATTGGCGATAACGCGATTCTTACCATTCCGCTTGGCTTGATAGAGCGCGGCATCGGCGCGTTTTAAGGTGTCTTCGTAGGATTTATCGCTCGTCTCTATGGTGGCGACACCAATACTGACGGTGGCGAAGAGCCCTTTTACGGCGTGTTTTTGTAGTGCTTTGAAGCAGCAATCGCAGAGAAATTCTGCAAACACTATGGCTTGATCGTATTCAACGCCGGGCAGGGCGACGACAAACTCATCCCCACCAAAACGGTAGGCACTGTCGGTTTTGCGAAATTGCTGCTTGCAAGTGTCGGCCACTGCCATGATGACGTTATCACCCGCATGGTGACCAAGTTGATCATTGATCAATTTTAGATTGTCCAGATCGAGCACTAAGATCGAGGCGGGAATGCGGTGCCGACTATAGGTATCGAACAGCAGGTTTAAGTCGCGCTCTAATCGGCGACGGTTAAATAGTCCTGTGAGTTGGTCTGTATCGCTTAATTGCCGAAGCTGGACTTCAAGCTGATGGCGTTTGGAGATATTGCTAGCGACCCATAGCACCACGGGTTCATTATCGACGAGAAAATCTAATGCCTGAATGCGCCCTTCAAACCAAATAGGTTCGGTGGGGCCTTGTTCGGGTAAGCCTTTGATATCTTTGTTACTGAGCTCATATTCTTCGATGAGCAATTTACGGCTTATTAAAGCTTGTTCAATAATGCTGAGGTAATAAATGGCTTTTTCTTCGTTTAATACGTCACTGATATATAGGCCGACTAATCCACTACCATCATGGTAATAACGATCATCTTTACCGCCAAACACCGCAATATAACGGCCACTTTGGGAAAGGATAAACGCTGGATCGGGTAGGGCGTCCAGCACTAAAGCGATTTGCTCAACATTGATCATCAAATCTACTCCCTGACACATTTTATGTGTTCATTATCCTTGCTACTGCAAATGTCAGTATTGCAGTCATTTGGTTTTGAATTTAGCTTTTTTTTGTGGGTATTCAAACCTTAAACTTGGGTTCAGCATTGTTAACAATATGATGAATAGTCGACTAGCTTTATCAGTTTAGGTGGTTTTTGTGGTCAAATCCTCGATCTGCAAACAATTAGGGTTAATCCCATTTAGGTGAGAGTGTAAACTTTGGCGCATTAACATTTAAAACGAGGAAATGCCATGCACACGGCAGATGATTTTATTCAGTATTTAGCGCTTGAGCAGCATGTTGAGGGCGGTTATTACCGTTCATCTTATCGATCAGAATCGGCTTTTGATCCGAGTCGTCAGCTGTGGAGCAGCATTTATTTCTTATTACGGACAGGCGAAGTGTCGCATTTTCATCGACTCACGGCGGATGAGATGTGGTATTTCCATGCGGGTCAATCCCTGACAATTTACATGATTTCCCCCGAGGGCGAGCTGACCACAGCGCAGTTAGGGCTCGATTTAGCCGCGGGCGAAAGACCGCAGTTTTTAGTGCCCAAGGGCTGTATTTTTGGCTCGGCGATGAATCAAGATGGATTCTCGCTGGTGGGCTGCATGGTATCCCCGGGCTTTACCTTCGATGACTTTGAGTTGTTTAGCCAAGAAGCCCTGTTGACCATGTATCCGCAGCATAAAGAAATCATCTACAAATTAAGTCGGCCAGAGTCGAAATAGCGCAGTAGATCATTGCGTTATCATGCAATGATTTGTTTGTTGAATAGATTTAGTAGCCGCATCCCTTTTATCTCGACATGCGGCTTACTGAGGTTAAGCGCGAATAATGTGGGTTATCTGCACCATGGCATCCCGCGCCGATTGGCTGACGCCAGCGAGTTGGAAGAAGCCGTGGATCACCCCTAAATAGCGGCGGCAATGGGCATTGACGCCCGCATCTAATAGATTACGGAACAGCTGTTCGCCCTCATCTAACAGGGGATCGAACTCGGCGGTAATAATATGAGTTTCGGGTAAACCGGCTAAATCTTGGCTGCGCAGCGGGCTGGCTTCGACATCGGTTCTGGGATGCCAGTCGAGGTACATATCAAAGCCCGTGAGCAGCGTGTCGCGGGTGATAATGTACTTGTCGCCATTGTCGATATAACTCTGGCTCTTGGCGGTCGCATCCAACATCGGATAGATAAGCACTTGTTTTTTAGGCAACCATTCCCCCTTGGCCTTTAACCGCAGGCAAGTGACTAAGGCTAAATGGCCACCGGCACTGTCGCCCATCAGGGTGATATTGGTGTCGTCGCCGCCCCATTGCTGGCAATGTTGCTGCACGAGATTGGCGGCATTGAAGGCATCGTCATGGGCTGCGGGGTACACATGCTCAGGGGCGAGACGATAGCTGACCGCCACCACTAATGCACCGGAATCATTGGCAATTTTACGCAGTTGCTGATTATGAGTAGCGATGCCGCCGCTAACAAAACAACCGCCGTGATAGTAAATAACCACGGGTAAATTGTTATCTGCCGAGGGCTTAAATAGGGTTAACTCTATGCCCTCAAGGGATAGGGTTTTGACCTCAAACACAGCCTCCGGCTCACCTGCCAATACTGTGCTGGCGATATAGCCTTGGCGGCGTTCCTCAAGGCTTTGCTCGCGGACCGAAGGGCAACCTGCGGCGATAAACTCGCTCACCAATTGTTTAATTCCGTCTTCTAAATAGAGTTGGCTCATGTGCAGTTTCTCTGAATATATTCGGCGAGCGCTTATCGCCCTTTGTGGTCGGCAAAGTGTATCGGCTCAATATTAAAAAGGGTAGTGTATATTGGGTGATAAGGTATTAATCCCTGCTATTTCAGTCGATTAAAGATTGTTAATTGAGACGTTGCTGATGTTTTTCGACTTCAATGATTTGAGCTCCACCCAATGAATACGGTTGCAGGGGCTGGTTTTAGGCTTGATGAAGGATTGAGCACAATCTAAAAATGTAAGAAAATTACCGTTCGCCAACCATGGCGTGTTATTGCTATTTCACTTGTCTTCCCGCGGTAAGGATTGGACGTGGCCACACCAGCTAAAACCCTGCAACAACGCATGGGCATTGTCGCCCTCACTTGGCCGATTTTTATCGAAACATTGCTGCAATCCTTACTCGGGATCAGCGATATTTTTATGCTGAGCCATTATTCCGACAATGCCGTTGCCGCAGTGGGGCTCACGACCCAATTGATGTTTTTTATGATGGTGATGTCCATGATGGTGAGCACGGGCGCCAGCATTCTGATCAGCCAAAATAATGGTGCGGGGCGAACCCAACAGGCGACCGATATTGGCGTGGCCAGCGTGGCCTTAAGTTTAGGTTTAGCCGTGATTATGGGTACCTCGATGTTTTTCGGTGCCCACGGCATTATCGGTTTATTTGAGTTAGAGCCTAAGGTTGCGGGCTATGGTTACGATTATCTGCTGATCTGCGGCAGTTTGAGTATCGGGCTGGTAATGAACATCGCCTTTGCCGCCATCTTACGCAGCTACGGTTTTACTCGATCCGCCATGTTAGTTACCTCTAGCACTGGGTTGATGAATGTGCTCGGTAACTATATTGCCCTCTATTCTCCCTTTGGTTTGCCCGTTTATGGGGTAACTGGTGTGGCGATTTCAACTGTCACCAGCCAGATGATTGGTGCCTTGATTATGCTGGCGGTGATCCGCAGTAAGCATATTCCGCTGCCAATGCAACGACTTAAATTATTGCCGCGCAGCACCTATTGGAGCGTGATGCGCATTGGCTTGCTTAATGCGGGCGAAATGCTGTCTTACAACGTGGCGCAGATGACCATCATCTATTTTATTAGTCAGATGGGCACGCTCTCGCTGACCGCCTATACCTATGGCTTGAATATCAGCCGCTTTATTTACTGTTTTGCGGTGGCGCTCGGGCAGGCGGCGCAAATTCAAACCGGTTACTACGTCGGTAAACAATGGTTCGATGAGATTACTGTACGGGTGCAGAAGTATTGCCTTGTGGGCTTTATTGCCTCCCTCGCCATAGTGTTAGCCTTTTATTGGCAGCGCTTTACCATTGTGGGCTGGCTGAGTGAAAACCCTGAAGTGATTCAACTTACTGCACTTCTGCTATTGGGCTCTATCGCCCTGGAAACCGGCCGAGTCTTTAATCTGGTGATTATTTCGGCATTAAAAGGCGCGGGGGATGTGGCGTTTCCGGTGCGGGTTGGCCTGTTTAGCATGTGGGGAATTGGCGTGTTATTGGCTTGGTTCTTTGGACTGCATTTAGGTTATGGCGTGCTGGCCGCTTGGCTTGCCGTTGCGGCCGATGAATGGGTGCGAGGCTTGATTATGGTGCACCGTTGGCGCTCGGGTCGCTGGCAGCGTTTTACGCGTATTCCGCCAGCAACCTCAGCTTAAATCGTTCTGATAATAAAAGGTCAACCCTTATTGGTTGCCCCATTTGCCCGATTTCAGCAGTTCATTTTTAAATTGCAGATACCTTGGGTGCCCTGCATCGGTTTCGATTTCCATTGTGCTGTAAGGGGCAAAAATAGCCCCTGGAATTTGGTATCCTTGCGCCAACACATCTTCTAATGAGGGCATAAAACATTCTTTAATCGGGTCAAAATGGATTTTATAACTGGCATAGCCGCGCTTAACAAAACGCTCGGTGATATCTGTAAATAGCTGTCCAAATTGGGTATAGAGTGTCTCCGGCGTGGAGTAATAAAAGCCTTGTCCGTACCAGTAGAGCAATAAGGCGGTACCCGCATCACAGAGTGGATGTTCGATAATAGCCCTGACCATATCGGGATCATGGTCATCCCAATTCAGGTTGCCCGCGACAAAATGCAATTCCTCCATACTTTGTAAGTCACTGATACAGGTGATTTGTGTCGCCGCTTTGCCAAAGTAGGCGCTGTATTCATGTAAAGCGTCATAATCGGGATCGGCGAGCAATTGGGCGAGGCGGTCATGGTTGGCAATACAGCCTAATTCGGCGCATTCATAGGCGCGGATAAATTGTTCTTGGGTTAATAACTTGGCCACGGGCGTCCTTGGGAGTGTTGAAATAAGCACACTCGCCAGCTCTGAGAGAGCTGGCGAGATATTGGGCGAGTATTAGAGGTTAAGCTTGCTGTTGCAGCAGGGTACGACAGAGCTTGATAAAGTCTGATGAGGTGACTATTCCCAATACTTTCTTATTGTTATCCACTACGGGTAAACAGCCGAGTTTATTGCCGATAAAGTATTCGACTACCACGGTTAAAGGTTCATCAGGGGTGAGAGATTGGCAATCTTTATCCATCACAGTGGCGATGGGGGTGTAACGTTCCTTGCGATCCAATGCGCCTTGGCCGTATTTATTCAACATAGACAATACGCTGGCGATCATCTTTTTGTGGGTAAGAATACCGACTAAGGTACCGTCGGTTTCAGAAATAACAGGTAAATGGCGCACGCTGCGGGTTTGCATTAAATGGTGGGCATCTTTAAGGCTCGCACCATCGCTGATGCAGATGACCTCTGTGCTCATAATATCGCTGACTTTCATCCTAAATTCCTTTTTTAACAATGCTCTGGTTTGACTCAGCATGAGCCAAAATCTGAGCGATTTGCCTCTTATTCGATGTTAGCAGCTTCATTGCGCCTTATGCCAGTATTGTACAAATAAAGTACGATATTCAGTATAAGGCTATGAATTAAAAGAAATCATAAAAGGCTGACAAAGATGTCACAAATGTGTAACAGTGATGTCTCACAATCGGGGCCTCATTAGACCTCATACCAGTGAACCCTCATCTTAGAAAGGAATAATAATAATGAAACGAACCGTGACTCGTCGTGATTTTTTAGCCATGTCAGCCAAAGGTATTGGTGCCGCAGTGATTTCCTACGGCCTAATGGGGTGTAGTGACAGTAATGATGATAACTCTGTGCCCGCACAGTTTTTACATGGGGTTGCCAGTGGTGACCCCGCGCAGGATGCGGTGATCCTTTGGACCCGCGTGACGCCGGATTCTGCGGGGGATGTTAAAGTCAGCTGGCAAGTCGCCAGTGATGCAGCGTTCTCCCAATTAGTGACCACGGGGGAGATGGTCACTAATGCTAATCGTGATTACACCGTTAAAGTTGATGCCCGTGGTTTACGTGCAGGGCAAAACTATTTCTACCGCTTTATGACGGCTGATAAAATCTCTGTCGTGGGCAAAACCCGTACTTTACCGGAGGGAGAGGTGAGTTCAGTCAAGTTAGCCGTGATGTCCTGCGCTAACTTTCCTGCGGGTTATTTTAACGTGTATGAATTGGCTGCGGCGCAGGATGATCTCGATGCCGTGGTGCATCTTGGGGATTATATTTACGAATATGCCCGTGGTGGTTATGCCAGCGAACATGCGGCAGAGCTTGGCCGTGAAGTGTTACCCGCCAATGAGCTACTAACACTTAGCGATTATCGTACCCGTTACGCCCAATACCATACCGATGCCAGTCTGCAAAAACTGCATGCTAAAGTGCCTTTTATTACGGTATGGGACGACCACGAAGTAGCAAACGATACTTGGCGTGATGGCGCTGAGAATCATAACGAAGGTGAAGGGACTTTTGCGGCACGCAAAGAAGCGGCGTTGCAAGCTTACTTCGAGTGGCTGCCGATTCGTCCATGGCGTGAGGGCAACCATGAGGAGATTTACCGTAGCTTTAGTTACGGTAATCTAGTCGACTTACATATGCTCGATACGCGTGTGTTAGCCCGTGATAAGCAGCTCGACTATGCCGACTATATGGATGCCAGCACGGGCGCCTTCGATGGCGAGCGTTTCCGCGCCGATGTGACATCGACCTCTCGCACCATGTTGGGTTTAACCCAATTACTCTGGTTACAGGGCACCTTATTGCAAGCCACGGGTACTTGGCAGGTGTTGGGTCAGCAGATCCTCATGGGCAAAATGTCTCTACCTGCCGCGATTGCCACCCAGCAAATGAGCATTCCACAATACGCCATGCTTGGTGCGCTGGCTAAGTTAGCGGCCCGCGCAGCGGCAAATGATCCAACCTTAACGGCGGCGGAATTACAGTATTTACAGGCCAACCAAGCCCTGTTAACGCCAGAGGTGATCGCCCTACTACAACTGCCATCTATTCCTTATAATTTGGATGCATGGGATGGTTATGCCTATGAAAGAGAAGTGATTTTAGGCACGGCTAAATCGAAAAATCACAACCTAGTGGTGATCGCGGGTGACACCCATAACGCCTGGGCGAATGAGCTTAAAGACGTCAACGGTAATAGTGTTGGGGTGGAGTTTGCCACAAGCTCGGTATCATCACCTGGTTTGGAATATTACTTAAATCTGCCTGTGGAGCAGATCCCCGCGACCGAGGCGGCAATTGTCGAATTGGTACCGGATCTTAAATACACCAACCTCAAAGATCGCGGTTTTATGACCTTAACCTTCACTAAGGAAGCGGTGCGTAGCGACTGGCATTATGTCAGCACGATTCTGGCGAAGGAGTTTGAAGAGTCGACCAGCCGTAGCTACAGCGCCATGACTAAGGTCGGTGAACATATTATCAACCCAGTGAGCTAACTTAAGCGCCAAACTTAAGCTCCATCCTTTGCGCTGAGCTTGTGCTCGTTCCTTGTTGGCCACCTTGGGGTGGCCTTTTTTTTACGCGTTTTTGTTAGTTCCGTCCTAAAAATGCAAAATAAACCGCAGTTAATCTACAACTTATTACTATTACTGCAGCACGGTGGTTTTTTTTGGTATAAAATTCGCTCCCAAAATTCGGCGGCTGCCTACACTTGCTAGGACTCTTATAAAGAGAATGCTGTTCTCGTGTTTTGGACGCCGAACAGACCTTACTAGGTAAAAAGCTACGCTTTGCCGCCTAAAATCAATAATTAAGATGGGGATCGGTGTCATGTCAGAAAAATATTTCGTTACCGCACAGCAACTGCTCGAAGATTCATTTCTATTAGCTTCACAGGTTTATGAGAGTGGATTCCGTCCGCAGTTTATCGTGGGTATTTGGCGTGGCGGTGCTCCAATCGGGATCGCGGTACAAGAGTTTTTCGACTTTAAGAAGGTTGAAACCGACCATATCGCTGTGCGTACCTCGTCTTATTACGGTATTGGTACCGACAAGCAAAGCAAAGAAATCAAAGTACATGGTCTGCATTACATTGTTGAAAATGCCAATGCTAGCGATAGCTTACTGATTGTGGACGATGTGTTTGACTCTGGCCGCAGTATCCATGCGCTGAAGGAAAAGTTAAGCCAACTGATGCGCTTAAATATGCCGCAGGATATTCGTATCGCTTGCCCTTATTACAAGCCAAAGAATACCGCTGTGCCTTTAAAGCCTGATTACTATATTCATGCCTCTGAAGACTGGTTAGTGTTCCCACATGAAGTGACGGGTTTAACGCCGGAAGAAATTGCCGAAGGTAAGGGCGATTTAAAAAATATTCAGCATCTTTTTAAGTAAAAAGAATCTGTTAATAAAAAGCGTTAGCAGTTTTTGCTAACGCTTTTTTGTTTCTCGGTATTTGAAATAGGGCCTATTGTTTTGGCCTATAAATCCATGCAGTTGGCATAGTAAGTCACAGTCGCTGGCCAGTCCGAAAACACGCCAATCACGCCCACATCTTTAGCTAACACATCGAGTAATTCGTAGGTATCGCCCTCATTATCAATGGCATCGGTAATACTTTGATAATAAAAGCCGCCACCATTTTTTAATAAACCAGAACGCTCCAGCGACCATGTGATGATCTTAAGTCCCGAGGCTTTAGCTGCCTTAGCGTATTCCGAGGGAATGATTTTTTTATCCGCATCTAAGGCGACTAAAACCCAGAGTGGCGGCGCGATAATTTCGACGCCTTGGGTCTTTAAATCCGCCATTGAGGGTGACCAAGTCGCTGGATTTTGCGGATCGAAGGCGTTGTTATAATCGTACCTGTCATCGAGAAATACTGCCTGTTTAGCAAATTCAGGCGCGTTGGCGACCCAATATTTAATGTCATCCAAAATAAAGGATTGAGGAAAGACCTGTGAGGCATCGACACCTGCTGCGGTATATTCATCGAGCATCTTCTGAGCGTACTGCTGCTGAGTAAAACCATCGAAGGGCATAGCTACGCTCGCGGCTTTTAGCTCGGGCGTCATTTTTACACCGGCCTTTTTAAACATCTCAATGCTTTCGGCGTGGGTCATTAGGGTGCCATTGCCAGCATATAAATCCGTGCGCCACTTAGGCGTACCATTCATAAACTCCTCGACAGTGGTGGCCTTGGGATTCTCGCCCTCCATCTTCCCCTTTAAGGTTTTAAACTCGGCAAGGGTGATATCACTGGTACAGCAGGTTGCTGTGGCGGCAATGCCATTGGCCGGATCGGCGGGCGTAAAAGGCACAGAGCATTTATTGGCAAGTTCGGGAATGGCCAAAATATTGGTCGTGCTGGCGAGATCGCACTGAGAGTGGCGGCAGACTAAGGCTTTATCGGCGGTAAAGGTCACATCACACTCGACGATACCCGCGCCGGAATCAATAGCCGCTTGGTAGGATTCTTTGGTGTGTTCAGGAAACTGCATCGCCGCGCCGCGATGACCAATGGAAAACTCACTGCGATAAAAATGATCAGTGGTGCATTGCTCTAAGCGGGTTTTAAGTGTGCTGTCTTGCATCTGGCGCACCAGAAACAGCGGCCGCTCACCCACTTGGGCCGCAACCATTTGAGTGGTGGGTGCTGTGGTCTCGTTATCTTTAGTATCACTGTTGCAGCCAGCAAGCAGAGCTGTTGTGGCAAATAGCATGTAGCGTGTTATTGGAGAGGTTTTCATCATCTTTCCTAGATTGAGTTTTTGTGAATGGATTCACCTCACACTCTAAAATGGCTAGATGACTAAATATGTTCAGTTTTATGATCAAAACAAGAAAAGTTACCGTTTGCCCGCCGCTTTTACGCTAGCTTGATACTGAGCTTAGGACTAAGATTAGGGCGAAAAATCATCTAGCATGTCGCGTTACTTTTGGGATTATTACGGCTATTTGAAAGTGCTAAGCATGAAAATTTTCTCGTAAGCGATCTTTCTGTGCCGAAATCAAGTAAACTGCGCTCCTTTTGTTTTATGATGGCGTTTGTATCGCTTGATAAGACAAACGTGGCAAGCATCATTTAGGAAATAGAGCAGAATGAGCAAGGGTAAAAAATACGATTTTCGCGTCACTCAAGCTGAAAATGGTTGGAAGACGGAAATCACTCGTCGTATGACGTCGACTAAGACGGTTGTGTCGAAAAGCCATGATGGTTTTGCGACTGAGGCCGAGGCACAAGCTTGGGGTCAAGCCGAGCTGCAAGTGTTTTTAGGCACACTGGTTGAGCGTAATAAGCGTCGCTCAGAGAAACAAGCTAAGGCTAAATTAGCGGCTGCATTAGCAGCGGAAGCGGCAACTGACGCCGATGATTTTGATGATGAAGACGAGTTCGGCGAAGAATAAATCGCAGAAGAAATCTCGGAACAAAAGTCTCGAAGGCAAGCTGGCTTGTGAGCCAATCTGCATTCAACAAAAAGCGGACCCAAGGTCCGCTTTTTGTTATGCCATCTTAAGGTATTCCCCTAAGTAGCTGTTAGGCAATGGGATTAGCCTTGAATTTTAAAGCTACCTTGCATAATCGCCCAGTGACCTGGGAAGCTGCAGAAGAATTGGTAAGCTTCAGTTGGGCTCATACCCGCAGTACTAAATTTTATCGAAGTAGATTCACCGCCACCCACTAACGCAGTGTGAGCAATAACACGGGTATCACCGGCTTTAACATAAGCTGCATCGGCACCAGCACTCATTCCATCGGTCGCAACGGCAGACATATCTGCGGCTTTAGTTAATACCCAGTTGTGGCCCATAGCGGCTTTGGGCAGGGTACCAGTGTGCGTTAGGGTCAGTGTGACTTCTTTACAGGTAGCAGGAACAGATAGCTCTTTAGTGTCAAATTGCATTGCGTCAGTCGCAGCAATCTTGAGTTCACATTCGTTAGCACTCGCTTGGCTGGCGACGAATAATCCTAGACCGAGTAGGCTTGCGCTAGTCATGTTACGGAAAGTGGTGCTTTTCGCTTTCATCTGGTACTTCCTTATTCTGAACAAGGTGGATCGAGCCGTTTGACTCGAGTATGCGCTGCTCAGCATAGGTTGAATTCATTAAATGGGAATGAATTCGGTATGTAAATTATGTATATACAACTTTTGATTGAAAGAGATTGAGTGCGACAATTTGCCGCACTCATCAGGCATTAACGCGGCACTTCGTTGCGGTAGGGAATGGCGCGTTGTGCGCCTTCACGGGTAACCGTAATCGCCGATGCCGCATTGGCAAAGCCGACGGCGGCGGCAATCGACATACCTTCACTTAAGCCGACAACCAGTGCACCGTTGAAGGTATCACCAGCGGCGACTGTATCTATGGCTTGTACTTCAAGTGCCGGAATTAGCCCGGTAAAGCCTGCGCTACTGATAAATGCACCTTTGCTGCCTAAGGTGATCACTACCGTCGCAATCCCCTGTTGATGTAGCCATTGGGCGGCGAGTTTGGCATCTTCCTCATGCTTGACCTCTATACCCGTTAAGGCTTCGGCCTCGGTTTCATTGGGAGTAATAATGTCGACCCATTTGAGGTAGTCCAGCTCCTGAGTGGCCGCTGGCGCAGGATTAAGCACAGTGGTGATACCAAGACGTTTGGCCATTTGCAGTGCATTACTCACCGTCTCAGTGGGTGTTTCGAGTTGGATCAGTAGGTATTGTGCATTGGCAAACAGGGCGTAATGTTTTTCTAACTCGGCAGGGCTGAGGTGGGCATTAGCCCCAGCGGCAATCCCAATAGTGTTTTCGCCATTTTCAGCGATAAAAATCATCGCTGTACCTGTACTCATATTGGCAACTTGAGTGATGCCATCAGCTTGTATACCGTCCTTGAGCCAACTATTGCGCATTTCATTACCGATACCGTCTTGGCCTACATGGCAAATAAAATCCACGCGAGAATCGGGTAGACACAGGCGAGCGCAAGCGACGGCCTGATTTGCGCCCTTGCCACCATGTTCTAGCCGATAACTTCGGCTTTTTAGGGTTTGTCCGGGAGCGGGCAAATACTCAAAATTCATGACATGATCGGCGTTGGCACTGCCGATAACGAGAATATGGCTCATGGAAGGTTCACCTTAGTGTCATCTGCGGTTGAGATACGTTGGAGTGTAGGCCGCTAAGCTGTCAACTAACAAGTCAACAAAGCCTTGTCTGTCGAGTCCAAACAGTACAGTGGCATTCGCAGGTTTAGCCGTAAGCTGATAGCGGTCGACTACCGTCATCCCCAGCGTTAATTCGCTCTGGGTTTCAATCTCTACTCGACAGTCTTGGGCATCAAACAGTTCAGGTTTGAGTAGCCAAGCAATAGTGCAGGGATCGTGCAGCGGCGCACCCACAAATCCCCATTTGGGATCCCTATGATAAATCATAAAGAAATCCAGTAACTCGGCGACACATTTAGCCACAGGGTTGGGAATAGCACGAATACGTTCGATATCTTCATCCATGATCTGCGCCTGATGTGTTACATCGAGGCCGCACATGGTAATGGGAATGCCGGATTTAAACACGATATCGGCGGCTTCTGGGTCGACAAAAATATTAAACTCGGCGGCAGGCGTCCAATTGCCGACACCCGCTGCACCGCCCATCAATACAATGCGTTCGATCTTGGCGTGTAATTCGGTGTGGCTTGCAAGTAATAGCGCGATATTGGTAAGTGGCCCTGTGGGAACCAATGTCACGGGCTTATCACTTTGACGCAGCTGTTGCGCCATCAACTCAACGGCATTGATGCTTTGTGGCGTAAAGCTGGGTTCTGGTAATACTGGGCCATCGAGTCCGGTTTCGCCGTGGACATTATCTGCAATGATTAACTCACGGCTTAAGGGTTTAACCGCTCCGCCCGCGACCGGAATATCACTGCGATTTAATAAGGTTAAGATCCGCAGGGCGTTATTAAGTGTTTTATCGGGGGTTTGGTTACCCGCGCTGGTGGTGACGGCGAGTGGAACGAGCTCTGGATGGGCGAGGGCTAAAATGAGCGCAATGGCGTCATCATGGCCAGGATCGCAATCCAGAATAATAGGACGAGTCATACTGTTACTCCTTTAAACAGCTCAATGGAGGCTTAGAATAGCACGCTAAAACTTGAAGACAGTGAGTCTCATAGTGTCTTTACAATAAACTGTGAGCATTTTCTGATTTCTCTTCACAAGCTGCTACAATAGCGCCCGCTTTAGGCACAATAAAGATAGATATTCAATGCCTTAAATATCATGGAATGATAAGGACGTTCTGGCGTGTTGGTGAATCCTAGTCAATTAACCTCGAGTACCTCCACTCGTTTTTTGGGGTGGTTAGAAATACTCTTAATCTGTATCCCTCTGCTGCTTTTTAGTTTTGCCGCCTTATTTCTGTGGGAAGGCGTGCAAAAGTGGTCGTTGGTCAATCAACTTGAAGAACGTGGTGCTGTCGCCATTGGCCGAGTGATTGACACTGAGTATCGGAGTGAACGAGGTTCGAACGGCATGTCTCGCCAAAGATTGGTGTGTTTGGTGGAGTATCACACCGCCGAGGGCGAGGAAATTCGTCAGTGGGAGCTTGATGGTGTGGATTGCCGTGCAACTTATCAATTAGTCTCGCCGCAGGGGGATACGCCGGGGGCATTCGTGCCGAACTATGCGCAAAGTGCTGTGAGCTACTTGCCTGATGCACCAACACGGGCGAGCGCCAATCTTGAATTAACCCGCGATCGCGCCAAACTGGACGTTGGCTTTGGCGTCGCAGGCTTATTATTTGGCTTGTTTGTCGGTTATTTCTGCTTGAACTTATTCAGAATTCGTTGGGCTGAGTGTCGTTATGTGCCTATGGTCAAGCGTTTAGGACCGCAGCAGGATTACGCTGGGATTATCAATCTGCTTGAAACCTACAGGTGCCACCCCGCCGCAAATATTCTGGTATGGGAAGCAGCCGATCATATCGGCCATTGCCGTGAGTTATACCCGCGTTTTGTTGCCTTATTTGCCCAAATGCAATCTGTGCCAAGCAAAAAACAGTTAGAACCGATAGATGAAACCATTGTGATGATTAGCTTTTATCGCTTGAGTTCCTTAGGGTTTCACGACTTGGCGCTCGCGATGCTAGCCCGTAGCAATCAAGCTTTATCGGCAAGAACCTTGGCAATCTTTGTACTGATAACTCGCACTTATCAGCTCCCTTTGGCACTGACATTATCGGCAGAAAAGCTCAAGGCATTGGAGGCACTTTGTTATGCCAAAGAGCTCAGTTTTGGCTTGGAGGATGAAAAACAATGCTGTGTCGACCTTGCTACCCGCATCGAATATTTACTTTGGTTAGTTAGATGGGTACTCGATAATACCCATAGTGCGGTGGAACAAACGGTTAGCCCTGTGCAAGCGCGGATCTTAGCGGCGTTTGGCCAGACAATGGCGCTGCAAACACTCAGCCTCGATAGCGCACAGGTGATTGATAAACATACACAAGCACTATTATCTCGGTTAGATACGAGTCATGGTTTTCAGCGCGCATTGAGGCCGATAATCGAGTCATTATCGGATAACGTAGCGCAACATATTCAACAACTCACGTTTTCAGCAACGACAAGGAAATAAGTTATGCAGTCTTATTCAATTCCTCGCCCTTTGGCATTGGTAGCAGCCTTAATCGCCCTACAATTAACGGCTTGTAGTCAGCCGAAACCCGTAACCGTATTCGAAAATGATAAAGAAGCCTTATTGCAGTTTGATAACGGCAAACTGCTCCAATTTAAGGAAAATCCGAGTCCACAGTACCGCCATATTCCCTGTGATTTACCCGCTGTCGAGACTGTGGTCACCAATAGTTCGGCCTTTGCGGCGTTAACACAATCCGGTGAGGTGATCACTTGGGGTGATAGCTATGCTGGTGGCGATAGCCGCGAGGTGACTGAGCAGCTTAAGCAAGTTAAGCAAATCGTCTCGATTAAAGATGGGTTTGCCGCGTTACGTCAAGATGGCACTGTGGTGTTCTGGGGCAATGTGGGTAAATATCGCCTCGACAAAGCCCTACAAAACCGCATGACTAATATTACTAAATTATTCGCCAACCAAGAGGCCATTGCCGCGCTAGATGCCACAGGCAAGGTATACACTTGGGGTTATGGCCCTTACGGTGGCAATAGCTTGCATGTGCAGGATCAATTAGTTGATGTCATTGATATCTTTGCTAAGGGACGCAGTTTTGTCGCCCTCAAAAAACAGGGTAGTGCAGTGATTTGGGGCCAGGTTGAAGAGTCGACCAATATGAAAAAGTTGCTCCCTCAGCTTACGGATGTGGCGAAGATCGAATATTTTCAACACACCTATGCCGCCTTGAAAAAGGACGGCTCAGTAGTGAGTTGGGGCTGGCGCAGTGATACTTATCCTATCCGCAGTGCCTTAAAAGACGTGGCGAGTATGACGGCAAACAATTGCGCATTTGCGGTGTTAAGTCCTACGGGGGATGCGCATTTTTGGGGCGATGGCATTAACTGTGGCGTCGATTGGATTAAAAAAACCGACATTACAGGCGTGAAGGAGATTATCAGCGTCGGCTCAGGTTTTTTATTACTGCGGGATAAGGCGGTGCCGCAAATTGTGGCCGACGACACTGACTACGCGTATATGTTTGGGTTTCACTATGCCCAAGAGATTCTTGATAAATATTGGCAGGAAGGCAGTGTTATTACGCAAGGACCATCTTCCTTTGTGTTTACTCGTCCCGATGGCAAAGTGGTGCCCGTTGGATATCGCGCTAACCGTGATAATGTGGAAAAGTTAATGGCACGTATTCCGCGCCTCACGTGGTTAGATGGCGCAAATGACGGTTATGTTGGCATTAGCGACAAGGGGGAGCTGGTCTCTTGGTCGATGAATTTGCCCATGTTCGACAAGTCGCCTGTGCAACCTGCTGACTCGTTAGTGATTAAGCCGCTGGATTTAAGCCCGGTTGCCCAATGCGAAACCCCTGAGCAACGTCAGGCGATTTTGAGCAAAGACAGACCCCAACCTGCGGCAAAAAACTGGGATGGCGTTTTCTAACTCATCTGAGCTTTCTCGCCAATCTGAGATTAATGGACTTTCATCCGTATAGACGTCTATAATGCGCGCGCTTAGGTCTTTAATATTCTGAGCCTTGTTGGGCGTTAACAGGTTTGACGCCCTTTGAACCTAATTTTTAGTCAACCTTCTGTGGTGCTTGCGATGATGAAGTCGCGAGATAATCGGGAAGCCAGTGAAATTCTGGCACTGCCCCCGCAACGGTAAAAGGTGAGAGACGACCGCATTTGATAGGCGTTCACGATGAACACTGAAATCGAGTGTGTAAAGGTCAGTTTCGCGTTCATTTCAAGTTGAGATGGATATAGCCTAAGTCCGGAGACCGGCCCTAAAGGTGTTTTTGAGATTTCGGTGGGCAGATCTCAAAATGCGATAGTGACTATCAGTGTTTTCTACTGAATCAACGGTATCGTGGCGCTAATGCCCCGTTTTCCTTGTAGGAGTTAAAGGTAAAATGGGAACACATCCAACCAAAATTGCGCTGCTGATTGGCAGCCTTTGCAGTGTATCAATGATCGCGCCCGCTGTGGCTGCTGATGAAACTCATGCCGCCAACGTCGATGAGCATATCGTGGTGATTGGTCGTGCTGATAAGACCCCGTTAAATATTGCCGCTAATGTGAATGTGATTGATGCTGCGGCGATTGAAATGAGTGGCGCGACTAATTTGACTGACGTCTTACGTGGTCAGAGCGGTATTCAAATTTCGGATAACAATATTGGTACTAGCTTTGCGATGCGCGGTTTTAGCGCCAGCGCTGCGGTAAACAACACCTTGATTTTGCTTGATGGTCGCCGTCTGAATAACATTGATATTGCGGCGCCTAGCCTGAATGCAATTCCCTTAAATCAGGTTGAACGCATCGAGATTTTATCCGGCAGTGCGGGCGTGCTCTATGGCGATCAAGCCGTGGGTGGCGTGATCAATATAGTGACTAAATCGCCTGAGAATACGGGCGGCAGCGTGCAATTATCCGGCGGTAGCTTTAATACCTATGAAGGTCGCGGCGATGTGTCTGGCGCGATCAACAAGGATTGGCGCTATTTCTTGACCGGAAGCTACAACCAAGGTGACAACTATCGTCAGCATAATGCCAATGAAACGGGCTCTATCCTTGGCCGCATTCAATATAAAACGGCGACTGATTCTTTCTTTGTCGAAACCAGCTATTACGATGATGACCGCGAAAATCCGGGCTCGTTGACCGTAAATCAGTTCAAAGAAGACCCACGCCAGTCTTCCAATAAAAGCGAATATGTCCATGAGATGACCACTGCGGCGCGTACGGGCTATCAGCATCAGCTTAACCAAAACTGGGCATTAGCGGCGGATCTGGATTACAGCGATACCTTAGTCAGCTCACTCAATTGGGGCCAGAGCCATAATACTCGCTCACTGCTGATGTTTAGCCCTAAGGCGCTCGCCAACTACAGTACCCGTCAAGGTGAGCTAAACCTAGTGACTGGTTTGGATATCAGCCGCGGTAAGGCCGAGTTTGACTCTATGGCGCGTAGCAACGTGCAGGAAATGCAAAGTGCTTACCTGCAAGCCACTGTGCCATTAAGCCACACCTTAAGCTATGTGGTGGGCGGCCGTTATGCGCGGGTGACTGACGATCTGGTCGATGGCAATGTCTATCCAAACGGTATCGATTTAGATGAAGATGCTACCGCATTCGAGTTCGGTTTAAATTACCGCCCGAGCGCCGAGCACAGATTCTATCTACGTGGCGATGAAAACTTCCGTTTCGCTAAGGTGGATGAGCAAGCCTACACCCCGAAAGATGTGTATGGCTTAAAGCCACAGACCGGCCGCTCCTATGAAGCGGGTTGGGATTGGACGGCCGCCAGCCAAAGCCTGCGCGTGAGTTTGTATCGCCTCGATTTAGAAGATGAAATTGTCTTCGACCCGAGTGCTGAAAAACCCGTTGGTGGCAGTTTCCAAGGCGCTAACGTCAATGCCGATGCTTCACGCCGTTATGGCGCGAGTGCCGATTGGGATTGGCAGGTGACTAAAGCGTTGCAACTAGGTCTTGAGTACAACTATATCGATGCCGAATTTACTGATGGGGTAAATGATGGCAAAAAATTGTCTTGGGTGGCCGAGCATTCGGGACGCGGTTATGTCAGCATGGATTTTGCCGAACATTTTCAAGTCTTTGCCGAGGCCATTTATACGGGCGATCGCTTTATCGAAGGCGATAATGCTAACCAAGGCGATAAATTGGCTAGTTATGTCTTAGGTAACTTGGCACTTAACTATACCCGTGACGCTTGGTTAGCGAGCCTGCGTATCGATAACCTGTTCGATAAAGACTATGTCAGTGCTGGTTATTATGCTGGTGGAACCTATGACGGCTATTACTCAGGCCGAGGCCGTGATATTCGCTTTACTGTCGGCTACCGTTTCTAAGCTGAACCCTAATAATTAAGTGATTTAGTACCTTTTTAAGCCAGACTCTGTCTGGCTTTGTTATTTCTGTTGTTGGGTGCAGAGAAAAATCATTTTTACGGGTGTAATATAGGCTAAGTCGTTGCTTATACTGTAAAGCACATCATCTTTAGGGTTAACGCAATTATTCTACGACTTAGTGCTGAAATTCTTTGTAGTTTGGGTATGATGTGAGCGGTATTCGAATCATCTTATAGCTAATTAACAGGTGTAAAGTGTCCTATGACAGATCTTGAGCAACAGGTTTTTACTCAAGTGAGAGCCATCATAGCGAATGAAGAGCAAGTCATTGGCCGCCGTGGGATCTTAATTCCACTGAAAAAGGCCATTCTTGCCGAAGGCGATATTCGTAATGTGATCGATATTATTTCGAGTGATCCCGCGTTAGCGGCCCATATGTTGATGCGCAGTAATTCGGCGCAAGCTTCTGGTGTGGTTAGCCCTAAGTCTCGCTCTTTAAAAGATGCCTTAATTCGTTTGGGCCAAGTTAATATTTACCGTTACGCCTTTACATTTTATTTGAAAGAACGCCTCGATGAATTGCCTCAACCCTATAAGAAGTTGGTGCAAGGTTATTGGAAACTCACGGAAAATATAGCAACTGATGCGGTTGACAGCTTAGTTGATATGCCGGATGTCGATATCGACCCCGATGAGGTGCAAACCTTGGCGCTGTTTAGTGTGTTCGGCCAGATTATTGCCTTAACCGCATTTGCTTATTTGAATGCCAGCTCTGAGCAATCTTTCCCGCTAAGTGTGATTAAGTCTTTGATCGATAATCAGCAACAAACCTTAACCATCGAAGCCTTTGAAGCCTTAGATCTTGACCAAGATCTGCGCCAAGAGTTTATGATCGCCCACAATCTGCGCCAGACCCGTAATCAAAATTCTCCCGGGTTAATTCTGCGCCGAGTATTGTCAATGCGTGGTTTATTGCTTAATCCGCTCTAAGCACCGCCCATAAAAACAAAGCCTGCAATAGCAGGCTTTTTTGTTAAACATTTCAATGCTTAATTGTTTTTTTGCTGGCGGGCTAAGCCTTCGCTTGCTACCAGTTGCAGCCAGTTTTGCACTAAGGCCGAGTTCGCGCTGTGGCGGCGATAAGCCCCAAATAGCGGGCGTTTTAAGCCTTCTTGGCCCAGTTTGACTGAAGCTAAACTCAAACCATGTCCCTCATTGATTGACCAATTGGGTAGGGCGGCGATACCGTCCTTACAGGCGATGCGCTGCAATAACATCATGGTCAAATCACAGGTTTTTTGCTCGCCGGCTTCTATGCCCGCGGGTTCTAAAAAGTGGCGGTAAATATCTAAACGCGCCAGTGGCACCGGATAACTGATTATCGGCAAGCGCGCCAATTGCTTAGGCGTAACATAGGCTTCTTTCGCTAAGGGATGATCCTTAGCAACCACTAACTTCACTTCAAAATCAAACAAATGCTGATAGGCGAGCGAGTGACCTGGCACGGGATCTGAGGTCAGCACTATATCGAGTTCGCCCATTTCTAAGGCATTGAGCGAGTCGAATAGATGACGGCTGGAAAGATCTAACTCGGCTTGGGGATGATCTTGCCTAAATTGTTCCATCACGGGCATTAGCCAGCGAAAACAGCTGTGGCATTCAATGCCAACCCTTAGCTGATTGGTTTCAGTTTCCAGCCCATTTTTGAGATCGGTTTCCGTCTCTAATACCTTAGGCAGGATCTCTTCGGCGAGGTGCAACAGGCGTGCACCTTCCTGAGTAAAGGAGAGCGGTTTGCTCTTACGCACAAAAATGGGCGAGTTAATTCGTTGCTCTAACTCCTTAATTTGATGGGAGAGAGCCGATTGAGTGACAAAACGTTTTTTGGCTGCGCCCGCCAAGCTGCCACTTTCCTTCAGGGCCATTAAGGTTCGCAGATGTCTTAGTTCGATCATGATCACTCCAAGTGAATTTCGCTCATGTTGTGCTTGAAATCAATTCGGTTGCTGGCATAGAGACTATCACAATAAACTTCTAGACGTCCAGACGCCCATTGTGATTTATCTAGGCTTAAATGCGAAAAGTTGCCAAGAAAACACCATCAGCTGGGTGCTAGTGCCGAATATGGCTTATCTCAAATAAAGGAAGATATGGTATGCAATTAAACAGTCTTGGTTTTCCCCGTATCGGGCGTCGTCGTGAATTAAAGTTTGCCCTTGAAAAATACTGGCGTGGTGAGAGCACTCAAGCTGAACTGCATGAGGTGGCTAAGGAGTTGCGTCGCACCCATTGGCAATGGCAGGTGGCAGCGGGGATTGAGCAAGTGCCAGTGGGGGATTTTGCCTTTTACGATCAAGTATTAACCCTGAGTGCAACTTTAAATGCCATCCCTGATCGCCACCGTGGCGAGGGCGCTATCGATCTCGATACTTTATTCCGCGTTGCCCGTGGCCGTGCGCCAACTGGCACCGATGCGCCAGCCTCGGAAATGACTAAGTATTTCAACACTAATTACCACTACTTAGTGCCAGAGCTTAAGCAAGACCAAGAGTTCTCTATCGCCTATGAGCAGTTTTTTGATGAAGTGGCCGAGGCGCAGTCCTTAGGTTATCAAGCCAAGCCGGTGTTATTAGGCCCCGTGAGTTACTTGTATCTGGCCAAAACCGTGGGTCAGGATTTCGATAAACTCAGCCTATTGCCAAATCTGTTAAAGGCCTATGCCGACATTCTCGCGCGTTTTGCTGCGCAGGGCGTGACTTGGGTACAGCTTGAAGAGCCGATTTTGGCGCTCGAATTAGCCGCCGATTGGCAAGCAGCGATTAGCGAAGCTTATCAAGTGCTTAAAACGGCTCAAGTGAAGATTTTACTCACCAGCTACTATGGTAGCATCAGTCATCATCAGACGCTGGTTTCTGCGCTGCCGGTGGCGGGTTTGCACCTAGATTTAGTGACTGCCCCTGAACAATTGGCCTTGTTTGCTAATGCATTAAGACCAGATCAAATTCTGTCAGCTGGCGTAGTTAATGGCCGTAACGTGTGGGCGGCAGAGGTTGACCTGATTGTTGAGCGTATCGGCGGTGTTGCCCGAGACTTAGGCCAGCGTTTATGGATTGGCACTTCGTGCTCACTCCTTCACAGCCCAGTGGATTTAGAGGTAGAGACAACGCTCGCGCCGGCGCTACGTCAGCAGCTCGCGTTTGCTAAGCAAAAGCTGTTGGAACTGGCGAATGTGCGTCAATTGCTGCTGGCCCCTGAGTCTGTCGCGGCCAAAGCGATAGTTAACACCTGTTTGGCTCGCCGTGAGGCCAAGGCGCAGGCGGCGGATGCTAAAGTGATCGCCCGTGTGAATGCGCTGACCCCAGCCGACTATGAACGTGTCAGTGAATTTACTGAGCGCCAAGCGGTGCAGCAGCGCAAGTATCGTTTGCCATTGCTGCCAACGACCACGATTGGCTCATTCCCACAAACACCGGCAATCCGCGGACTACGTAGCCGCTGGCGCAAGGGTGAGTTAAGCGATGCTCAATATACTGAGCAATTACAACAAGTGACCCGCGATACCATCGATCGCCAGCTTAAACTCGGTATCGATGTGCTGGTACACGGTGAGGCCGAGCGTAATGACATGGTGGAATACTTCGGTGAGCAGCTCGAAGGTGTGGGCTTTACCAAAAATGGTTGGGTACAGAGTTATGGTTCTCGCTGCGTTAAGCCGCCATTGATTTATGGTGATGTGAGTCGCCCGAAAGCCATGACGGTTGATTGGGCTGTATTTGCCCAAAGCCTGACGGACAAACCTGTCAAAGGCATGTTAACGGGCCCGGTGACGATTCTACATTGGTCGTTTGCCCGTGAAGATATCAGCCGCGATACCATTGCCACCCAATTGGCGCTGGCTATCCGTGATGAAGTGGTGGATTTACAAAATGCAGGTATTGGCATTATTCAAATTGATGAGCCAGCCTTCCGCGAAGGGTTGCCATTAAAACAAAGCGAGTGGCAAGCTTACTTAGGTTGGGCGGTGAATGCCTTTAAACTGAGTGCGGCGGGTGTGGTGGATGAAACCCAAATCCATACCCATATGTGTTACAGCGAGTTTAATGACACGATTGCCGCGATTGCCGCCATGGATGCGGACGTTATCACCATCGAGACTTCGCGTTCACGCATGGAACTGCTCAACGCCTTTGAAGATTTTGAATATCCAAATGAAATTGGCCCAGGCGTTTACGATATCCACTCGCCAAATACGCCAAGTGTTGAGGCCATGGTGCACCTTATTGAAAAAGCGGCGCAAAAAGTGCCAGTGCGCCAACTCTGGGTTAACCCCGACTGCGGCCTTAAGACACGCACTTGGGCTGAAGTAGAACCCGCGCTGAAGAACATGGTCGATGCGACCCGCGAATTGCGTCGCCGCCTTGGCTAAGTGTTTGTGATATCTGAGTAATAAATGCCACAACTGCTTTACGTAAACAACAGGGATACCTAAGGTATCCCTGTTTTGCTATTGGTTGTTTGAACAGACCGTTACTTATAAAAATCAGCGTTTCACGCCATGACCCTTTAGTTTGAGGTATTCAGATAATCTCAAGTAACACGGATTTATATGGTTCAACGTTTTATCCGTATATTTAAAGGTCTAGGGCGCAAACTTCTACACAGATATTTGCAAATCTTTACCTGATATCGACACTTCCTTCGTCTACTGCGCTTAGCTAACTCTATATACTGACAGCACTATTTTTCTTCCCGCAAGATACACGCTTGCGCCCATTGGCATTGATGGACACCTAGATTCAGATGAAAAAATCCTCAAAGCGTAAATTGATATTGATCCTAAGCGGCCTCATCCTCCTTGGGGGCGGTGCTTATTTTCTGCTACATAAACCCGAGGCGGCCCCAAGCTATGTGACGGAGCCCGTTAGACGCGGTGATATTGAAAACTCGGTGCTCGCCAACGGCATGTTGCAGGCCTCCAAGCTGGTGAGTGTGGGCGCGCAGGTCTCAGGGCAAATTCTGAGTTTGCCTGTGGATCTAGGCCAAGAGGTGAAAAAAGGCGATCTTATCGCGCAAATCGATAGCCTTGCCCAGCAAAACAACCTGCAAAATGCGCTGGCATCCCTTAAAAACATCAATGCCCAGTATCGTGCTAAGCAGGCGCAAATTCGTCAGGCAAAACTCGAATATACCCGTCAGCAGCAAATGCTCGCCGATAAGGCCAGCTCCCGCGCAGACTTTGAAGCCGCCGAAGCCACGCTGACGGTTTATCAAGCCGAGCTTGAGCAGTTACAGGCGCAAAAACAACAGGCTGAGATTAATGTCGATAGTGCCAGAATCGATTTAGGTTATACCAAGATCACCGCGCCGATGGATGGCACGGTCGTTTACTCTGCGGTTGAAGTGGGCCAAACCGTTAACGCCAATCAAACCACGCCAACCATAGTCGAGATGGCACAGCTCGATACCATGACTGTCAAGGCACAGATCTCCGAGGCGGATATCGTCAATGTGCATCCGGGGCAGGCGGTGTACTTTACGATTCTCGGTCGTCCCAACCATCCTTATCGCGGCACCCTAAGGGCGATTGAACCCGGCCCCACCTCCATGGATGGTGACGATAGCAATATGAGTTCCAGCGATTCGGACGCCATCTACTACCACGGCTTATTCGATGTCGAAAACCCCGACCGTACCCTGCGCATTGGCATGACGGCGCAGATCTCGATTGTGCTCGCCAAAGCCGATGATGCGCTGTTAGTGCCATCACAGGTGCTGCGAGCTAAACCGCGGGACAAAGCGGCATCGGCAAGCGAACGCAAATCCCGTGGGCCGCAGTATCAAGTGCCTGTGCTGGTGAATAACCAAGTGCAATATGTGGATGTGAGTGTCGGTATTAATAACAAAATCAATGCCGAAATCCTGTCTGGTCTGAACGAAGGCGACCAAGTGGTGCTCGGAATGCCCGCCGACGGTTCGACCATGAAGTTCCGTGGCCCACCAATGAGGTTTTAAGCGTGAGTAAGCCATTACTGGAAGTCTCAGCTTGCTACCGCAGTTTTCAGGCGGGTGAGCAACAACTGACTGTACTCAAAGATGTTAATCTTTCCATCGCCCGGGGTGAGATGGTGGCGATTGTCGGTGCCTCGGGTTCGGGCAAGTCGACCCTGATGAATATTTTGGGCTGTTTAGATAAACCCTCAAAGGGCGCGTACTTTATCGATGGCCAAGATACCTCGCAGATGGATGTGGATGAACTGGCAAAGCTGAGGCGCGAGCATTTTGGCTTTATTTTTCAGCGATATCATTTGCTTGGCGATCTTAATGCCGTCGGTAACGTCGAAGTGCCCGCCGTGTATGCGGGTAAAGATCGCCTTGAACGTAGACAGCGCGCTGAGCACTTATTGTCGCGCTTGGGTTTAGGTGAGCGTCTCGATCATAAGCCGAATCAGCTCAGTGGCGGCCAGCAGCAGAGGGTGAGTGTGGCGCGGGCGCTGATGAATGGCGGTGATGTGATCCTTGCCGACGAACCGACGGGCGCTTTAGATAGTCACAGCGGCGAAGAAATGATGCGGTTATTACAGGAACTGCACCGCGAAGGCCACACCATTATCATCGTCACCCACGATATGCATGTGGCGCAGCATGCCGACCGTATTATTGAGATTAAGGACGGGGTGATTATCAGCGATGAGCCTAATCCCGCCTCAAACGTTGCGGCTGCGCCTAAGACTGAAGTGATCCCCGCCAAGACGAAGGTGCGCGCCCGCGTGGCGGCATGGGACAGATATGCCGAAGCCCTGAAAATGGCGCTGCTGGCGATGTCGACCCATAGATTGCGCACCTTTTTAACTATGCTCGGCATTATTATCGGTATCGCTTCAGTCGTGTCTGTGGTGGCGCTGGGTGAAGGCTCGCAGCGGGAAATCTTAAAGAGCATTAGTTCAATGGGCACCAATACCATAGACATTCGCCCCGGCTCAGGCTTTGGCGATAGGCGCTCGGCAAAGGTACGAACTTTGACTGCAAGCGATGCTAATGCACTGAAAAACTTACCCTATGTCGATAGCGTCACCCCGAGCATTGGTTCGAGTGCGACTGTGCGTTATGGCAATAAGGCGGTGACGGCGACTGTGAATGGCGTGGGTCCAGAGTTCTTCCGGGTTAGAGGCTATGAGCTCGCCCAAGGGCAGTTTTGGGACGATGACAGTGTTAATGCGTTAGCCCAAGATGCGGTGATCGACGAGAACACCCGTAAACAGCTGTTCCCTAACAGTAGCGGCGTCATGGGCTCTGCCATCGGGGAAGTCATCTTCCTCGGGGATTTGCCGGTGCGGATTATTGGTGTCACTCAGCCTAAGGAAAGTGCCTTTGGTAATAGTGATGCTCTCAATGTGTGGGTGCCTTATACCACGGTATCAGGCCGAATGGTGGGCAAGAAATACCTTGATGGCATAACTGTTAGGCTCGATGAATCCGTACCGAGCAATGCGGCGGAGCAGGGCATTATTAGCCTGCTGAAGATGCGCCACGGCACCCAAGATTTCTTTACCATTAACACGGATACCATTCGCCAGAATATCGAGAAAACTACCGCGACCATGACACTATTAATCTCGGCTATTGCGGTGATTTCCCTCGTGGTGGGCGGCATTGGGGTAATGAATATCATGTTGGTGTCAGTGACCGAACGCACCCGCGAGATTGGCGTGCGCATGGCGGTTGGGGCGCGCCAGAGTGATATTCTGCGGCAGTTTTTAATTGAGGCCGTGTTGGTTTGTCTGTGCGGCGGCGCGCTTGGGGTGGCCTTGGCCTATTTGATTGGCGTGGTGTTTGCCCAAGCGGGAGGCAGTTTCCAGATGATTTATTCGACGACTTCTATTGTTGCCGCCTTCGCCTGCTCCACCTTAATCGGGGTGTTGTTTGGCTTCCTCCCCGCTCGCAATGCGGCGCGTTTAGATCCTGTTGATGCCCTGGCTAGAGAGTAACTCAATGAATAATAAAGTGTTAACGCATCAAAACAAATTAAGAACGCTTAAGTTCAGCGTGATTGCCATCAGCATTGCGCTGTTGTCTGGCTGCGGCGCGCTGATGCGCTCCGACTTTGAGCCGCCAGCATTACAAGTGCCAGAGCAGTGGCAGCACACCCAAGTGAATGGTCAAGTGAGCCTCGACCCTTGGTGGCAGAAGTTTAATCAACCCGAATTAAATCAGCTGATTAGCCAAGTGCTTAGCAGCAATAATGACCTGACGCTCGCCACCTTAACCTTGCAAAAGGCGCGTTTACAGGCGGGGTTAGCGCGGGATGATTTGTATCCACAGCTCAGCTCCAATAATACCGCGTCTGTGAATAAACCGCTGGAGGGCGGCAGTTCGAGCAAGACATTTCAGGCTAACCTGTCGGTAAGCTATGAGGTAGATCTCTGGGGTAAAGTGTCGGCCAATATCGACCAAGCCCAATGGACGGCGCTGGCAAGTCTCGAAGATAGGGAGAGCACGGCGCAGAGTCTAGTCGCGACGACGGCATCCCTCTATTGGCAGATTGGCTATCTGCATCAGCGGATTGAACTAAGCAATAAGAGTATTGAACATAGTCGACAAACACTGGCATTAACCCAGCGCCAATATGCCTCGGGCGCCGTGACTGAACTGAATGTGCTCGAATCCCAACGCAGTTTAGCGGGGCAAGAGGCTTCCCACAGTCAATTACTGCAACAGTTAGCTGAAGCCGAAAATGCGCTGGCGATCTTACTCAACCGTGCCCCGGGGCAAGTGGCGGTTGAGATCAAGCAATTGCCGGACAGTGCAGTGCCTGAGGTTGGTGTTGGCATTCCCGCCGACTTGGTCGGCCGTCGTCCCGATGTGAAGGCGGCTTTGTACCAATTGCGCTCGGCGCTGGCCAGTAAGGATGCGACCTACGCCAGTTACTTCCCAAGTTTGAGTTTGACTGGCAGCGTGGGGGAGTCGACCTCCGAGCTAAAAGAGCTGTTGCGCAATCCCGTGGGGAGTTTAGGTGCGGGTTTAGTGCTGCCTTTTTTGCAATGGAATCAAATGCAAATCAACAATGATCTTGCTGATATCGACTATCAAACGGCGATTGTGAATTACCGTAAAACCCTCTACAGCGCTTTTGAAGATGTGGATAACGCTATCTCGGCCAAGCAGCAATACGCCTACCAAGGTGAGAAGCTTGAGCAGCAATTTAGCGCCGCCGCCCAGGCCGAAGCGATTTATGAGAGCCAATATCGCCATGGCGCTATCGGCATTCAAAATTGGATTGATGCGCAGGAGAATCGCCGCAGCGCTGAGGCCGCATTGCTGGAGAATCGTTATAACCAATTAACGGCCCAAGCGACACTCTACCAAGCCCTCGGTGGGAGCGATATTGCGCCGTCATTAACGGATAACTAATTGAATTGTTAGATAAATAAAAACCGCGATGCCTTAAGCAATCGCGGTTTTTTATTATGTGGATCAGACGATTGCGTTTAGCTGCGCAGGATCTGGAGTGGCAGGCTTAACATATCATCGCCCGTGCCTGCTAAGTGCCAGATAATCCCAACGAGGGCTGCAACGGTCAGTAAGTACCAAATGGTTGAGAATATCTGCCCATATCTGTCCAGCGGTAACAAGTGGCTTTGATGGCGGGTACGCCACTCGAACACTATCTCTAAGCTACCGATAAGTAAAAGGAAACCGAGCAAGGCTAAGCCTAAGGTATAGCTGATATACACCCCAAAGGCAGCGCCAATCACGCAGGCAATTAACCCCATGATGCTGTTCATCGAGAAGCTAATGCTTTTTAAAATATGGCCACCATCGAGGGGTAAAATTGGCAATAAATTAAACAGGTTAAGTAGCGCGTTAAAGGCTGCTAGCCCTGCGAAAAAGATATTGTCCGTCATGTGGTAAGCGATAAGCGAGCCTACCGACATCAACAGGCCGAAGGTTGGCCCCATAATCGAGATGACCACATCCTGCCAGCGGGTGTTAATCTTTTCATCGCTGAGGGCGAGTCCCCCCATAAAGGGGATGAGGTAAATTCCTTTGGTTTTCATCCCAAAGTACTTCATCGCGCGAATATGGCCGTACTCGTGGAATACCAAACAGGCGATAAGTGCCAAGGCAAATTGGAAGGAAAACAGCCAAGAGTAGGCCGCCACACTCGCGCCCGCGAGTACCACTTTGATGACCTTAGCGCTTTTGAGTAGCTTAAATCCAAGGGAAGCTAAACCAACAAAGCTAAATTTTTGTGGTGTAGTCACTGGGATTTCAGGGGTTTGGCGTTCGATATCTTTTTCGGTACGAGTGCCTTGGGCAATCACTTCTTCATCAATAAGCAGTCGATAGTCGAATCTAAAGGGCTGCCAAACCACATCAGTTTCAAGCCGCACAAGGATTTTATGCTCAAGAACTTGCGCTTCGCCATGCTCGCTGGCCAATTGGCTATGCTGTTGAGTGAGTTCAAATTCATGGACTTTGAGACCGCCATTATCCACTGAAGCGGCTTTTTGTGAGACTAAGGTATTGTCCCAAAAGAGTTGTTGCCAACCTGCGAGGGAGCCTTCCAAACGCAGTGATTTGCCTAAGCAGTCAATCTTAAGTAGTTCCAATTTAGGTTCCGTTTGTTGGTGTATCCGAATGATGTCCAGCGTTGATTTGGCACTTTAAGGCAAAGTATGCAGACCAATCGCTTTGGACATAACGGGCTGGGCCGTTCGTGATAAATTATGCCTGCTAAATGTGGTTGAGGATATTAGCTTTTTGGATCATCTCGTTGAAGACTGTGAATCCTATCAGATTTTACTTTGCTTCTGCTTAGTCATCTAAGCTATGGACGATTTCCATCCCTTGGGCGAATGTTGTAAACGCTAATTTGGCCACACAGCATTGGCCTACGGCATTGGCATGTTTTTGTACCCATTTAATAAAATCGGTGAGGGGCAATTTGTGCTCTTGTTTTAGCAGGTTAGGTAGCTCACCAATAGGATCTTCATGAATAGTGGTTGGGGTGGCGCGGATCAAATATTGGTTACCTAAGCTGTCGAGTAACAGGTCCGTATCGATAAATTGATGCTGGTAAAGGCAGGCGAGTTCTAACCAATCACGTTGATGGCCAAGATAAAGGAGTTCATCATTTTGAGTCAGCTTAACTACTGCTGGCCATTGAATATCAGCCATTTTTACTTGAGTCATGTGTATTCCTGGGGCCATGTTCTACTTCAACCTATCACATTTATCCTTATCCCCCAACGCTGGCGTTTACGTGGGGAATCGTAGGCAGTATGCCACCGACTAGGTCAAAGAAGAAAGCCATTGAAATGTTCTTGAGCGAGGATTCACTCGTGGATAACAATGAGGGGGTTATGATTGAAGCAGCAGCCCTAAGGGGCGCGCCATGTTGAATGGCATGTGCACCCTAAGTAAAACGCTTTGAACGTTATTTAACTGGCTGCCGCTTGTGCTTTAGGTTTGGCATTGTAATCAAAGTTAATCTCTTGATTAAGATTGGTGATGGAGCAAGTGCCATGTTCGCGGGTCGTTCTATGATTAGCTTGGCCAATATGAAATTCGACATTGAGGAACACATGCTTAATCACATCGATGTGATACTTATCGAAATAACTTTCCACTTCCTGCTTTAGGCTATCAAATTCGAGCTCTTCACGGGTGCGCTCGTTTAAAATCCGGTTCTTCTCATCGAGCATCATCTTAATCTGCTCAATCATCACGGGATCATTTTGCCATTCGGATTTTGGGGGAAGTCTTTTTAGGCGAGCTTCAATATCGAGGGTGGCTATCACCATTGATTGGACACTTTCCTCCAGCTGTTTGAGGTTTTGCTTGAGCTCGCCTTGCTCCATTGCACAAAAGACTTCTGTTTTTGTCCCCGCAGTGGCACCAATAGCAACGGCAATGAGTCCTTTTTCAGCATGGGCGACGCCACCAGTTAAATCGCCGCGGCGACCGCTAGTGTCACTTATTGTCAGGGTTCCTGCTGTTTTGGTATTACTATGAAGTAATTGCTTAGTGATCAGAATATTCCCCTTTGCAGTTAATTGGGAATATTGCACAAACTGGGCGCTGATTTGCCCTTGAGCAGTGAGGTTAGTCGAAAACTCATTGACGCGAATTTGCCGACCAATGACGCCTTTACTAACGGTAATATCGCCTTCTGCCTCAAGGGTCGCTGAATCGACAAAGCCCATCACAGTAATATCACCGGAGCTTTTCACTATCATGCCTTCGTGTACATCACCTGTGATTAAAATACTGCCTTTAAAGGTGACATGGCCCGTGCTGATATCGACATCTTTTAGCTGTAAAACATCATCAACATTCATGCCTGTGCGAGTTTCAACGGGTTGCCCTGCTACAGTGGCGATGAGTTTGTTGGGATCATTAGGATGGATGCTGGTACCTGTTCCTGCGAGTAAAGGCAGATCCTTGCCAGGCTTTTGCTTAAGAACTTCTCCTTTAATGTTATAACCGGGAGAGCCTTCGGTCCCTGGGTGTTTGATCATCAAAATATCGTTAGGCTTGACCATTATCATGGAGCCAAGATTACGCATATCCACAGTACCATCTTCGCGCTCCTGCGGCTGGAGTAAGCGCTCACGGGCCAGCGAAACCTTACGCTCTAGCACGGCATTTTGGCCGTTTACTGGGTGCTTGCCTTGGGCGATTTCACTTTGACAGCTATCGCCGGGTTTGAGCTTGGTGATTTTTTGCAGCAAGGTTTGGATTTTAAGTTTGCTTAAGCCCATGCAAACATTATTTTTTTTAAGTTCAGTAAGAATTTCAGGTAAGTCGACCGCTTTACCTCCACAGGGGGCGGTTAGGGTCATGGTGGCGAGCATTTTATCTGGGCTGATTTCAATCTTAACGCTACCATCTCGGCGTTCAGCCAGTACGGAAAACAGTTCAAATTTACCATCTTCTTGATGGTACAGAGAGTTGGTTTGCGCCACCACTTTATCGATGGCCTGATCAAGTGGATACAGTGAGCAAAACTCTGGGAGCGATAACAGGCGCATCACATCATCACGGGTGATGGGGCCATGCTCTTTGGGGATCAGGCGTAATTCCGCCTTACTTTTGTCACTGCTTAACTCGAGGAGTTCAGGGGCCAACATAGAGCGCTTCCTTACTCGTTTGTTTTATTATTGTTTTATCGGCTAACGCGAGTATAACAGTAGAAACTTTGCGCAAAGAAGCCTTTTCGACGCGAAAAAATGTAAATGTTGTGTTTTTGTTGTCATGGTCTATTGGTTGATTTATCAATAGATTATTTATTTGATTAACGATAGTTAATCTAGTGTAATCTCTGGTTTTTTTTAAAATCTCAGCACGGGTGTTGATTGGGCAAGTTTTTTAGCTTAACAAAAAAGTAAACTTTACAACGCTGTCGGGTATGTTAGGGGAGAGGTTGACTGGACAACATTCTTGATAATTTAGCGTTTACTGCATTTGATACTGTTCACAAAATGATGAAAATCTTATCTAGATAGCAGCAAGTGTTCGGTTGCGGATCACGACTCTATTGAGGTGTTTTTGAGGGGATAACTAGTCTATCCAGACGCGTGCGGTACGTTAAAATCTTCGAATAGCCTAACTTAGGGGCAAAAGTAAGCTAGGTGCTTTGCTTCAATTTGTGGGGTTAGGATTAAATCGTGGGATTAAAAATTCTATGGTTAGCATTTGATTACCTCTACTCTATTCTTGTGTTACACCCCCATGAGTCAGCTCAAATCTGGGTTCTTTATTGCTTGGCCATGTCGGCTTTTCTATGGGAGATTCAAAAGTGGTCAGCCAAACCTCAAGCTCACCGGAGCCAGATAAACACCCCATGAAGGAAAAACACATGCCGCTATTTATCATGTTATTGGCAAATTGAATTGCCTCTTCAAGCGACCCTTCTTCCTTGTTATGGCTGAAGGTTTCATCGTCCCACACCCAGTTAATAGGTGCCCCATTTTCATCACAAGCAAGGTATCTTACGTTCTTATAACCTTCGCTAGCTGCTGTTAATGAATCCAGAAAGGATTCTCTGATTTCTGAGAATCTCTTTTTGAATGCTTCAATACCTAAATCTTTACTAATAATGTGCTTCATACTTGCTCTAGAGGTTAACGCTTGCAGCAGCCGAGCGTAGCGAGGTCCTGCCCAAAAGGGGCGTTGCTGACTGCACTTGTTACATGCCTGCTACTCAATTTGAATTTTGGTACCGACATTTACCAATTCCATAAATTCATCCATTTCGGAGTTTGTAATGGCAATACAGCCGTTTGTCCAATTAAAGCGCTGCGCAATTGGAGCAAGCCAACCTAACCAATTACGCTGCCCATGAACCATAATAAAACCACCTGGCGAAACACCATTTTTCTCAGCATTAGCTATATCAACTGTGTTTGGATAACTGACATGCATAGCCCTATAGAATGAAGAGTCTTCTTTTTTGTAATCAAGCGTGTATTCACCTTCAGGGGTCTTTTCATCACCTTCTTGTTCTTTATGCCCTTTAGGATTAGCACCAAGGGCAACGTCATATACTTTTACTATTTCACCAGCCGACAATAAGTACATTTTCCTTTCGGATTTGTCGACTTTAACCAGATCTACTTCAGCAAAAGCCGTTTGAGTAGCGAACATCAAAATGAGCAGGATATATTTCATAGCATGTAACGCTGCGCTCTGGGGCGAACCGAAGCGTAGGTTTGTCCTTAGCAGCGCTTTGTTACATTTGTACTTGCAGCGACTGACGTAATTCATATAGTTTCTTGTACTCGTCTAAACCAACAATAAGCATTCTCTTCATTTGTTCACTACCACCTGCAGTACCCATTCTATTTGCAGCTTTTTCTACAGAATCATTATCCAACGCTTCAATCGTTAACTGCGCTGGCTCTGGAATGATATCTGAACCTGAATATTTACTGCTTATCGAGTCGCTACTTTTTGAAATTCTAGTGAGCTGTCCTTTAATCAGAACGTTCACTACATCCAATAGATTGCTAGCTAATTCGTCTTTGCATCCGAACGATACAATTTGATCATATAAATTCCAGAAGTCGCCAATTCGACTATCGACAGTACCTCCGTCTGAGACACCTCCTGGATACCTTTTTGCAAGAATCAGCAAAAATCTATAGGTTTCAGTTCTTGCCGCTTTCAATTCACTAATTGATTTTTCAGCATCTTTTTTGACTTCTTTTAGCTTTACTATATTTCCAGCTATTGAGAATTCCTGAATCTCAGATGCAAACGAAAGAATCAAACCAATCAAAGCAAAAGCGATTAGAAGACTAACAAACTCGGAGCCACTTAGCTTCTCTGCCATTAGAAGACAGTAACCAAACTTGGCACTAGCTAAAAAGATAACAAGCCCCAGTATCGACAAAAAGATTCTCAAATAAAGCCTCCGAAAATGTAACATTTTATTCATGCAGATGCGCGTTTACCTCGTTGGAGCAGTGAAAACGCGCACAGTTAACTATCTGTATAAAAAGAACTTATCAGCTTTTTGCCGCTTTTCATATAAGTAATCCATCTGGAAAAACGCACATGCGCGTTTTCAAAACCTATTAACTAAAAGTCAGCTAGCATAGTCAATTGATTTTATAGCGTTTTATTTGTTGTAAATGGAGTTAATGCGCACTGATATTGTCTTCAAATCATTCAAAAATACCTAAATTTAAATATGACTGTATACCGTTATATTGTTAGTCGATTTATAGCAGGGCCAAACATAGGCAAATAGATAAGAATTGTATGGCAACAGGAGTGGGAATTTTCGATTGAGCTAACGAGCCGAAGCGCGGAATGGAGCATTAGCTTTTTAGTCAGATGAAAAGTTCAATGGCAATAAATGCTATTTAAGAGATGGCAGCGTTAACTTGTTTGTTGGGGGATTTTTGATTTCAAAATGGGCGTATTTGATAGGGGCGGCGTTATCTTCGTAATTCTTAACGAGTCTTTATTCCTTGGAGCATCCTAGAGTCAAATTAAGGATGCCCCACTCGCAATCGAGCGGGGCGAAAGATTAGGCCTGTTGGAAGGAATAGAGTTTGTACTTGTTGTTCTCTGCTGGCACGGTTAATTGGCCGAACTCGGCGGCGATGGTGTCCGAATAGGGCAGGTGGCGGTTAGCGACGATTTGCCAAATCCCTTTAGATTGTAATTGCTTGGCGCTATCGGCGACAAAGCGTTGGGCAATGCTGGTCGTACTGGCAAGGCCATCGTGGAAGGGAGGATTGGAGATAATACCGTCGAATTTTCCACTGGTTTGCGCCAATCCATCGGAGGGATAGACCTTGGCCGTCATGCCGTTTGCTGCCAGCGTAAGTTCGCAGGAGGCTAGCGCCATAGCATTGATATCAATACATTCTAGCGACAGTGTCGGCTGCGCCTTTAACAGCGCCGCGGCAATGACGCCAGCGCCGCAGCCAAAATCCAGTACTCGGCCAGAAAGGGTTGGCAGATGCGACAGCAATAGCTCTGTGCCTTGGTCTAAATGCTTTTCACTGAACACACCGACTAAGTTGCAGATGGTGATATTGCCCTGCGGAGTGGCGAGTTGATACTGGCTGGTCCAATCGCTGAGTTTAATCTCAGGCGCGGTATCGATTAGGCTGCTGCCAAAGAGCAGGCAATGGCGCGCGTTATCAAGCTTAATGCCCGTTGCGAAATAGTTGGGCAGCAGTTTCACTAAGGATTTAACCCCGCCTTTGTTTTCTCCTACGACTAAGAGCTGACCATTACTTGAATGATCGGACAGGCACAATTCTTTCTGAATTTACAGCCCATATAGTAGTGACAGAAGTTCACCTTCCCCTGCGAAGTTGCTGAAGGGCGTTGAAGAAAATCGCGTGACGCAGACAGGACGTCTGCGTAGCTTTCGGGGGAGGGGCGAATGAAAATCGGTGATTTTCACGATTATGAGCGAGAGGCAGGGACTGCCGAACTGGAGGGCTTTACATGGATGTAAAGCGGAGCCATCGGAAGCGTTAGCGATTTTTGAATAAGCACGAAGCCACTAACCAATGCATGTAACTTCGCTAGGGGCGGCAAGGGAGATCCAAGAGGGAATTGCTGTTGATCCCCTCTTGGTCGGGTGTGGGGTGACCCCCCACTATCTTGATTCACCTCGGCCGTTAGGCCGCAATTTCTTCAGCGGTAAAGCCGCATCAAAACTCAAATGTCGCATTCCGCGACAATAAAAAAGCCACTGTGGTCAGTGGCTTTTATCATAAAAAAATCAAAGCTTAAGCGATTCGGCTTAGTCTAGACTTGGTTCTTCGCGCTCTTTATTTACGAGAATCCGAACCATGGTAGCTTAGGCAAGCGTCCACTTCATTGGCGCTACCGAGGATAACCGCAACGCGTTGGTGAATTTGTGTTGGTTGAATATCCAGAATGGTTTCATAACCGGTAGAGGCTTTACCGCCAGCTTGCTCGACTAACAAGGCCATTGGGTTGGCTTCGTACATTAAACGCAGCTTGTATGGCTTTTTCGGATCTTTATTGTCGGTTGGGTAAGTAAAAATACCGCCGCGAGAAAGTACGCGGTGTACGTCGCCCACCATGGCGGCAATCCAACGCATGTTAAAGGATTTTTCGCGCGGGCCAATTTTGCCTAGCAGTAAATCGGCGATATAGGTCTGCATTGGCGCTTCCCAAAAACGTTGGTTCGACATGTTAATGGCGAACTCTTGGGTGTCTGGGCTGATGCTCATGGCCGCGTTGGTCAGTAAAAATTCGTTGGTTTCTGGGTGCAGGGTAAAGAGTTGCACACCTTGGCCTGTGGTGAGGGCGAGCATGGTTGATGGGCCGTAGAGCACATAACCTGCGGCTAACTGATTGCGGCCAGATTGTAGGAAGCTCGCCTCGGTTAACTCACCCTGTGGTGCTGGTAAAACGGAGAAAATGGTGCCGACCAGCGAGTTGATATCGATATTCGATGAGCCATCTAGAGGGTCGAAACATACCAGATATTGACCATTGGCGCTGACTTCAACCACATGATCTTCTTCCTCAGAGGCGAGGCCGCGCACTGTTCCGTCGGCTTTTAATGCATCTTTGAGCATATCGTTGGTGATGATATCCAGTTTTTTCTGGGTTTCACCTTGGACGTTTTCCTGTTCGGTCGCGCCTAACACACCGGCTAAGGCACCGTGACGCACGGCATGGCTGATGGCTTTGGAGGTGTCGGCTAAGGTCAAAATCAGTTGCGCGAGGGATTCGTTCACTGCCTTTGAGGTTAAGTGCTGGGCAAGAGTCTGCATGTTAGGTCCTTTAGGGGTTCAACATTGAGGTCAATTTCATTATTTGCCGCGAATAATAACTCAGTTAGTCGACAATTTCAGCGATGTTGCTGTGGGTTTTAATCAATTTAAGCCAAGAGGGTTATCCCTTTGTGTCAGACTGAGTGGGTTATCTTGAAAATTGAGCTAACCGCAGGAGTTCGCCAGCTAATTTGTATCTGTATATTGCCTGCGCTTTTTATTTAGGCTTGGCCTCTGGCACAATGGCGGCAGTTTTTTAATCGCCACCTAAAGGCGAATATGCTTCCAAGGAATAATAATGACTAAAAATGGGTTAGCTTCTTCCCTGCGCTCGGTGACATTGGGCGCTTCATCCTTATTGATTGCGAGTCAACTGGCCATGGTTTCTAGCGCGATATTTACCCCCGCCTATGCACTTGAGGGCGGCACAACGCCGCTGACTATCGAGCGCATGAATGCGTCTCCTGCCTTGGCGGGTACGAGTCCCCGTGGATTAAAGTTATCCCCCGATGGCCAAAGGGTGACCTATCTTGCGGGACGTAAAGATAACCAAAACTTTTACGATCTCTGGCAAATGGATGTGAAGACGGGCGAATCTAGCCTATTGCTAAATGCCGATAAGTTGGCGAGCAATGAACTGTCCGATGAAGAAAAGGCCCGCCGCGAGCGCCAACGTATTTATGGCGACGGCATTATGGAATATTTCTGGGCGGACGATAGCAAGGCGCTGTTGATCCCTGCCTCGGGTAATCTGTATTACTTCTCCTTAGCGGATAACAGCGTTAGCCAACTGCCGATAGGCGAGGGCTTTGCCACCGATGCGCGCCTATCGCCCAAGGGTAACTTTGTATCCTTCGTGCGGGATCAAAATTTGTATGTGCTCAATTTAGCGACTAAAAAGCTTGAGGCCATGACCACTGACGGTGGCGGCGCGATTAAAAATGCCATGGCGGAATTTGTGGCGCAGGAAGAAATGAGCCGCATGACGGGTTACTGGTGGGCGCCCGATGAGTCGGCCATCGCCTTTACCCGTATCGATGAGTCTGGCGTTGAGTTAGTCACCCGCAATGAAATCTATGCCGATGGCATTAAGCTTACCGAGCAGCGTTATCCGGCGGCGGGCAAAAACAATGTCGAGATCCAACTGGGCGTTGTGACCCTTAATAATAAAGGCATCAATTGGGTCACCTTAAGCGATGATAAAAATAAGGATATTTACCTGCCTCGCGTCGATTGGTTGCCGGATAGCAAGCATTTATCCTTCCAGTGGCAGAGCCGCGATCAACAAAAATTAGACCTGCAACTGGTGGCGCTAGAATCGCTGACCAAGCCGAAAACCTTAGTCAAAGAGCGTAGCGATGCTTGGGTGAATCTTAACAATGACCTGCACTTCTTAAAGCAACAGTCGGCCTTTATTTGGGCATCGGAGCGTGACGGCTTTAATCATCTGTATTTGTTTGACCTAAAAGGTAAGCTGAAGACACAACTGACCAAGGGTAATTGGGCAGTCGATGAGCTGGAATATATCGATGAAACCGCAGGTTGGGTGTATTTCACCGGCCGTAAAGATACCCCCATCGAAAAGCATCTCTATCGAGTGCCGTTAGCGGGCGGCAAGGTTGAGCGTGTGAGCCGCGAGGCGGGGATGCACGATCCGGTATTTGCCGATAATCAAAGCGTGTATCTGGATTATTTCAATAGTTTATCTCAGCCACCACAGATCAGTTTACACGGTGATAAGGGCCAACATCTGGCGTGGGTGGAGCAAAACCAAGTCAAAGCAGGTCATCCTCTGTATGACTATGCAGGCCTGTGGCAACTGCCTGAGTTTAAAGAGCTAAAAGCGGAAGACGGACAAGTCTTACAAACGCGTCTCTTTAAACCTGTGCCCTTCGATGCGAACAAAAAATACCCTGTGGTGGTACGCGTATATGGCGGCCCACATGCGCAATTAGTGACGAATAGCTGGAGTGAGCAGGATTACTTTACCCAATACTTAGTGCAGCAAGGTTATGTGGTATTTCAACTGGATAACCGTGGCAGTGCCCACAGAGGCACTCAGTTTGAGCAAGTTATTTATCGTCACTTGGGCGAAGCGGAAGTGAACGATCAAAAGGTTGGTGTCGATTACCTGCGCAGCTTGCCCTTTGTTGATAGCGATAATGTGGCGATTTATGGCCACAGCTACGGCGGTTATATGGCCTTGATGAGTTTATTTAAGGCGCCAGATTACTTTAAGGCGGCGATTTCGGGCGCGCCCGTCACCGATTGGCGCTTGTACGACACCCATTACACCGAGCGTTATTTAGCCCATCCCGCAAGCAATGAGCAAGGTTACGAAGCCAGTAGTGTGTTCCCCTATGTAAAAAACTATCAGTCGGGGCTATTGATGTACCACGGTATGGCGGACGATAACGTGTTGTTTGAAAACAGTACTCGCGTGTATAAGGCGTTGCAGGACGAAGGCAAATTGTTCCAGATGATTGATTATCCTGGGTCTAAGCATTCGATGCGCGGTGAGAAAGTGCGTAATCACTTATACCGCTCGCTGGCGGATTTCCTCGATAGACAGCTTAAAAGCGGCAAATAACTCAGCGTTAGGTTGGCATTTATATCAGACTGGTATTTATGCCAGAGTGGCGTTTTTAAAAGAGTGGGGTAACGTCCTCACTCTTTTTTATTTTGTATGATTCTGAGTTAAGCCTATTTAACAGTACGCTGCTTAGTTTAATCACAACACACTCAATACTTATCTGGCGCTTAATATTCCAGTTCACTGAGTTGTATTTTGGATTTCCAGTTTGCTTTATTTCGTACAGCTAAAACCTTTTTTGCAGAGATAAAAAAACCAGATCCTAGGATCTGGTTTTTATGGCGTTCAAACGGTAAGTTGAAGATTAGTCTTCTAAGTTACCGCAGAAACGGTAGCCTTCACCGTGAATGGTAGCGATGATTTCTGGCGTATCTGGCAAGCTTTCGAAGTGCTTACGAATACGACGGATTGTCACGTCAACAGTACGGTCGTGTGGCTTTAACTCACGGCCAGTCATCTTCATCAGTAGATCGGCACGAGTTAAGATTTTGCCTGGGTTTTCAACAAAGTGCAGCATAGCGCGGAATTCGCTACGTGGCAGTTTGTAAGATTCACCTTGTGGGCTGACGAGAGAACGGCTGTTGATCTCTAGGCTCCAATCGTTAAAACGATAGTATTCTACAGAGCTCTTTTCTTCGACTTCATTGCCTGCGCTATTAACACGAGTCAGAAGGTTGCGAGCACGAATCGTCAATTCACGAGGGTTGAACGGCTTGGTAATATAATCGTCCGCGCCAATTTCAAGTCCAAGGATTTTGTCGACTTCGTTGTCACGGCCTGTTAAGAAGATCAGACCGATGTTGTTGATTTCACGTAATTCACGTGCCAACAACAGACCGTTTTTACCTGGTAGGTTAATGTCCATAACCACGAGGTTAATTTTGTTTTCCTGCATAGCCTTATGCATTTCTGCGCCATCATTGGCCTCAGTTACCACATACCCTTCTGCCTCGAAAATACTTCTTAGCGTGTTACGGGTAACGGCTTCATCTTCAACGATCAGAATGTGCGGATTTTGCATATTAAGTACCTAAATTTTAACCAATATTCTAACCATAAGAATCACTTACATCGGATTCTTATATTCATAAAATGTTGATACTTCCACTTACTGCTCTGTGCTTCAAAGGGAAGATCTTCACGGCTACACGTCAGGATGTATATAAGTGAACGTTTAAAGTGTAATACGATAAAACGTAACCAGTATCAACTTCGATAAGCAATAGTTAAAAATAGTTCCTTAACTATTGTTTTTTTTAAAATGTTTAAATGATAAATCAAATGTAGAACACATTTTAAAAGATGTCTGGCCAGCATAAGGTGATTTCGCAGAGGAATCTAACAAACCCTTGTCAAGATTAAGCAAACTTAATGTTATCTGCTTAACTGGCCAATGACGACATTGTACTCGTTTTAGGCATTTGTTAACAAATGAAATGTTAACAAATTTCAGGCTGAGACGCTGATTTACCATGATATTTACTTTAGTCATTGATTAGTATAACTAATGTATTTTTAATTCTTGTGAGCCAGTTCACGCCTCTTTGGATTTTTTAGGCTCTCTGTTAAACTAGCGCGGGTTCATTTTTCGACTAGACTACCAATGGACAACATGACTCAAGATTTGTGGCAGCATTATCAAACGCCGTTGTTTTTGCTTACTCAAGCATTATCCTGTGATTTTTCCTTTGCTGTAATTACCGCCCATAATCCCGCTTCAACCCTCCTCACTCCCAGCCAAAACCGATTACTCGACCGCCAACTTCTGCGTGAAATTGAATTATTAGGCAGTCCCTATCGTGCACTGATTGGGGCATCGCCAGATTTATCCCATATGGAGAAGAGCTGGGCCGTGTTTATTGATCGCAGTATGGCCTTGCAGTTGGGGAAAAAGTTTAATCAATACGCTATCTACATGGTGGAACAGGGCGAGGTGAGTTTAGTGCCTTGTACTTTAGCCGGGCAAACAGAGGTGTGTTTAGGTCGATTTAACGACTATGTGCGTTTGGTTTATGAGCTACCGGACTTAGTCACCTAACCGCGATTGACGCTTTTAATCGCTCCTCTGGCTAAGCTTTGCTGCTCTCACGGCAAGGCTAGTTTGTTTTTCTTCTTTGTTAGATCTGATTGATTTTTCCCTATTCTCGTTTGGCATGAGTCGCAAACGTTTTAAATTCCCATTGTTTTTAAATGCGTTTATTGAATTTGTATATAGTGTGTGAAATTAGCATTGACTTCATTAGGGGTTTATTGCTACTTTTTTCGTCCCTTTCCGGCGGAAAGGAACAGAAGAGGAGCGTTAACTAGGTAGTCAGTCAGAGGAGCACAAACTCCAGCGATGATTGATGAGGGAGATTAACGCCGAGGCATAGATATGGTTGCTGCATGTTTATGTCGGTCGCTTAGGCTGAATCCTAACGATTGTCACCTGTAATTGGTGGAGAGCTTCTGGTGACGATTGCTGTTTCCCTTCTATTGGGGTGCGTATCATTGAGCACCAGGCTCTTCGAACGAAGTTAGTTCGGAGCGTAATCATGTTAGTTAATCAATATTTTATCCTTGTTTGTGCTGTGTCTTCTGCTTCTGCGGAGGTGCGCTAATGTCTCTTGTTGTCGCAAAGTTTGGTGGTACTTCAGTCGCCGATTACGGTGCAATGAATCGCTGCGCCGATATCGTACTGGGCAATCCCGATTGCCGTTTAGTGGTGGTTAGCGCCTCCAGTGGCGTGACGAACCTGTTGGTTGAACTGACCCAAGAGTCAATAAACGACGATGGTCGCTTACAACGATTAAAGCAAATTGCGCAGATTCAATACGCTATCTTAGATAAACTCGGTCGCCCTAACGATGTTGCTGCCGCATTAGATAAGCTGTTAAGCCGTATGGCGGTATTAAGCGAAGCGCTGGCGTCCCAGCGCAGCAAGGCCACCATGGATGAGTTATTGTCCCTTGGCGAGCAGTGTTCGTCGGCATTATTTGCGGCGGTATTGCGCGAAAAAGGCGCCAACTCAAGTGCCTTCGATGTGCGCCGTGTGTTGCGCACCGACAGCAATTTTGGCCGCGCCGAGCCACAGGTTGAGCAAATTGCTTTGCTATCGAGTGAGCATTTACTGCCGCTGTTATCTGAGCAAGTGATTGTGACTCAAGGTTTTATTGGCTCAGATGAAGTGGGGCAAACCACAACTCTCGGCCGTGGCGGTAGCGACTATTCTGCGGCACTGTTAGCCGAAGCCTTAAAAGCCTCAGCGGTTGAGATTTGGACCGATGTGGCAGGGATTTATACGACCGATCCGCGCCTCGCGCCAAATGCCCATCCGATTGCCGAAATCAGCTTTAACGAAGCCGCCGAAATGGCAACCTTTGGCGCTAAAGTATTACATCCTGCGACGATTCTTCCGGCCGTGCGCCAACAAATTCAAGTGTTTGTCGGTTCAAGCAAGGAGCCTGAAAAGGGTGGCACTTGGATCCGCCATCAGGTTGAAGATGCACCCGTGTTCCGCGCGGTGGCGCTGCGCCGCGACCAGACGCTACTCAATCTGCACAGCCTACAAATGCTGCATGCGCAGGGCTTCTTGGCTGAAACCTTTGCCACATTGGCAAGACACAAGATCAGTGTGGATTTGATCACCACCTCCGAAGTTAACGTATCGCTCACTCTAGATAAAACCGGCTCCGATTCAAGCGGACAAGGTTTATTAAGTGAAGCGTTACTGCAAGAATTATCGCAACATTGCCGCGTGCGCGTGGAGGATGGTTTAGCATTGGTGGCGATTATCGGTAATCGCATCGCTACGACTGCGGGTATTTGTCGCCGCGTGTTTGAAGTGCTCGAACCCCATAATGTGCGCATGATCTGCCAAGGTGCCAGCCCGCATAACTTGTGTGTGTTAGTGGCCGAATCCGAAGCGGCACAAGTGGTTAAAGCGTTGCACGAAAATTTGTTTGAAGGCGTTTAGTATGTTGCCGACAACATCGTCTCTGCAAATTGGGGAGCTTGCCGCAGGGCAGGCTCTGACGCTACCGATTTATCACTTCAAGCCAAGTGGTCACGTATCTGGCCCTAAAGTGTATATTCAGGCTAATGTCCATGGCGCTGAGGTGCAAGGCAATGCGGTGATTTATCAATTGATGAAGCAGTTGGAAAATTGCCACATCTTAGGGGAAATTACCTTAGTGCCCTTGGCTAATCCGCTGGGGATTAATCAAAAAAGCGGTGAGTTTACATTGGGGCGTTTTGACCCTATCACTGGCGTAAACTGGAATCGTGAGTACTTAAATCACGCGATAGATTTACCCGCTTGGTACAGCGAGCATGCCGAGCTTAGCGATAGCGAACTTATTCAAGCATATCGCAGCACCTTAATTGAAGCTTGCCAGCAGCGGTTACGTAACGATTGGGGCGTGACCACGGGCCACAGATTAGCGGTTAGCTTACAGGCTATGGCCCATGCAGCGGATATAGTGCTCGATCTGCATACAGGGCCTAAATCCTGTAAACATTTGTATTGCCCTGAATATGATATTGCCGCGGCGCAGTTTTTCACGATTCCTTACACATTGGTGATCCTCAATAGTTTTGGTGGCGCAATGGATGAGGCGGCATTTTGTCCTTGGTGGCAATTGAGTGAAGTGGCGAAAGCGCAGGGGCGGGATCTCAGTATCGCCGTTTCAGCTTTTACCTTGGAACTGGCGAGCCAAGAACGCATTTGCCTTGAGGATGCTTTAGTCGATGCTAAAGGCATTTTGGCCTATTTAAGCCATCGAGGGGTGATTGCCGAGCAAGTGGAACCCGTTAAGATGCCGCGTTTTGGCTGTTATCTTAAGGATTACAAAAAGTACCATGCGCCTATGGCGGGCTTGGTGGAATATGTGGCGCCCGTGGGAGAGCCGCTTGCGGCGGGTGAGACCTTAGTCAATCTGCTGCGACTCGACTTATATGGCAGTGCGCAGGAACTGACGGCACTCAGTTTGCCGCAGGATTGTGTGCCTATACTCCATTTTGCCTCGGCGTCGGTGCATCAAGGCACAGAGCTCTATAAAGTCATGACCAATCTGTTTGAATTGCCGTATTAACGGCAATCTGCAAAACAAAACGCCAATCTCGAGATTGGCGTTTTTTATTACAGTCTACAACCACTTAAAGCGATAGAATAGCGCCATTTGCAGGGCAACCAGCGATATTAAAATGCCGCAGAAGGTCGCAAAAGCCCATGCGTTATCCGCACCTGGAATACCGCCGATATTGACCCCAAGCAAACCGGTTAAAAAGCCCAGCGGTAAGAAAATTGCCGAGACTAAGGATAAGAAATACAAGCGCTTGTTTAGCTGCTCTGATTGCTGGCTGAGTAACTCTTCCTGGGTCACATTGGCTCGGTCGCGCAGTGCATCTAAGTCTTCAATGGTGCGAATAAGCTTATCCGTGGTTTCGCGCATCTTAAGTTTTTCGGGCTCATTAAACAGCACAAATTGATCGGACAGCATCTTAGTGAAGGCTTCTTTCTGTGGGCCTAAATAGCGGCGCAAGGCTACGGTTTGTCGGCGTAGTTCGGCAATATCAGTACGTAAATCTTTAACATTGCCAGAAACAACTTGTTCTTCTAATTCTGAAAGTTGCTCCTCTAGCGTATCGATAAAATCGACTTTACGTGTAGTCAGTTTTTCACAAATGGCGAGGAGAAAATCTCCTGTGGTGGTGGGGCCTGTGCCTTCCATGATCAGTTCAGCCACATCTTTAACCGATTGCAACTCGCGATCACAGGTGGAGATAATGCGTTGTCTATCGGCGTAAATTCGCACGGCGACCATATCTTCAGGTGCTGAGTTTGGATTTAAGTTAATACCGCGCAGTGCCAGTAATACACCTTCCCCTGCCAATACGGCTCGAGGGCGAGTATCTTGGGCGAGCAGGGCATCGGTTTCGACTTTATTAAGACCGCTGTTTAACACCCAATGGCGAGCCTTTTTGTGGCGATAACGTAGGTGTACCCAAATCAACCCGTCCTTAGGGTCCCAATTTTCAAGTTGTTCTGGGCTTAAGGTTGAGCCAGCTCGTGCGCCGCTAAGCACTATGCTATAGATAAATCCTTCGTGCATGTCACATTCCATCTCATGCTAAATCATCGGGTAAAGCTAACTGATTTTACAGTGGAAATGAAGCCTAGCGTCGTTTCCTCTCACAATAACCTCGGCGCTAGATGAGTAAATTGCTGGCCAAGCAACTTATGATGAAATAGATTAAAATTAGCCTTAGTTGTAATGTATTGAGAAGATAAAATGGAATATGAATTTCGGCGTAACAGTTTGACTGGCACGTATTTAGCCAGCTTTAGCATGGACCATGAGGTACTGGGCCAATGGTTTTCAGAAGAGTTGGGGCCTGAGTTAGCCAAAATTCAGCAAGTGCTCGATATTATCAAAGAAATTCAAACAGGTAAGCGAGTTTCTTGGCGTTTTATCGGCAAAGATATTACCTTAGATCTGGATGAGGAGCAGGCACGAATTTACGCTAATGCTTTAGGATTTGAGCAGGATTATGAACTCGAAGAGGCGATGTCCCTCTATGATGCTGAATCTGAGGCTTACTGTGGGCTAGAAGATTTAGAAGAAGCGCTACTTAGTTGGTATGAATTTGTGCAAAAAGGGCTATAACCGCTCGCTGTGAATATCAACAAATAATAAAGGCAATCTATTGATTGCCTTTATTATTTAATGGAGTAAGTCTATCACTTATCCAATATCAATTGTTCAAATATCTTACCGCCATTTCGGTTCTCGACTTGGCATTAGCTTTACGCAACAGGTTTTTGACATGCACTTTCACAGTGCCTTCACTGATGTGTAAATGCTCTGAAATCATACGATTACTTAATCCTTCCGCCAGTTGTTGCAGGATCTGTAGCTCCCTTGGGGTGAGGCTTGAAATCCATTCTTGTTCATCGGCGGCATTTTTGAGTTCATAGAGATATTCTTCAACTTCTTCGCTGATCACTCTGTGGCCTGACATGGCATTTTTGAGTTTATCGAGCAGCAAATCTGGCTCGGTATCTTTGAGTAAGTAACCGTCAGCTCCCGCACGTAATAGGCGAATAACATCTTGTTTGGCATCTGAAACTGTTAGGATCACGATTCGTGAAGTCACGCCTTCTTGGCGCATGGCATTGAGGGTATCGAGGCCAGTCATTCCCTTCATATTGAGATCGAGCAAGACGATGTCAGGTTCATCAGTTACTACGGCGCTTAAAGCATCTAAACCACTACCCACTTCACCGAAGAGGTTAAAGTCTGGATCTGAGGCGATCAATTGACAGATACCTTTACGTAAGAGAGGGTGATCATCGACCACCAGAACAGAATAAGGTTTACCCATGTGTAGGCTCCTGTTGAGAAGGGAAGATTAAAGTGACTTTGGTGCCCTGTGATAAATTGGATGTGCTATGGGGTTCAAGGGGCGAGTCTGGATTTTCTGGCTCTAGCTGTCCAGTAATTCCTTTGCGACTAGTTTGCGGATCATTGCTGCTAAATACAACCGTGCCGCCTAATTTGCTGGCACGTTCATGCATGATGCCTATGCCGAAGTGCTGATCCCGTTCTTTAATATGGCCAATGCCTACACCATCATCACTTACACTGATATTAACCATACCATGCTCATCTTTATAACAGCGAATATTGATATGGCTAGCACGGGCATGTTTGATAGCGTTGAGTGTTGCTTCTCGGGTGATCTGCAAAATATGGATATGTTGTTTCGCCTCTAGCCATTGAGGGGAAAGCTTATAATCGAGGAGGATCTTGATATCGGTTTTTGCTCTGAGCTGCTCAAGCATTGCTTCCATCGCATTCTTCAGATTGGGTTCCTTAATGGTTAATCTGAAGGTGGATAGTAACTCTCGGAGTTGTACATAGGCTGTACTAACCCCTTCGTTGATCTCTGTGAGTTGTCCCTCAATGGTAGGACTGCGGCAGCTAAGATCTAAATTTTTGCGCAGCAAGCTAATTTGGATTTTTAGGAAAGAAAGCACTTGCCCGAGTGAATCATGTAATTCCCTTGCGATAACACCACGTTCTTCCATTAGGGCTAACTGTTGTCTTTGTTCGGTAGCGTTATGAATAACGATGGAGCGAGTAAGCATAATGGCAAAGTTTTTAAACAAGGGAGTATTAATATCTTGGGTTGAGATAAGCTCTAAATAACCTAAATCAGCCTGCTCAAATTGTAGCGGAAAGCGGATGTTGTTGTGAGCGCCTTCTGGCCAGCCACCATCGGCTTCTACGACTTCGAGCTCCTGCTCAGGGTATTGGATAATCAGCCTCAAATACTCGATCGACTCATAATCTTTTAGCTGATTTAATGCTGCTTTGAGGGCCTTATAGTCCAGCTTATTGGCATTAAGTGTTAACAGAGTGTCGTATAAAAAGGCCAGTTCATTATTCGCCCGTGTCAGTGCTAAGGTTTTTTCGGCCACTTGTGACTCTAAGTTACCGTAGAGTGTGGCTAGCTCTCGCGCGGTTTTTTGCAGTGCATCGGTCAGAGCCGTGAGTTCAATATATTCGGTTTCGGGCATTTCGATTTCAAAGTTACCCTTAGAAATCGTATTGGCGGACTCCATCAATTGTTGCAAGGGTACAACGACTTTGCGTTTAGTAAAGCGCACCGCTAAAAAGGCGATAACCAGCATCAGCCCAAGCCCAAAAATTTGGCTCGCCGCGAGAAGGCGCAACTTAAAAGCGGCATGATGCTCCATCTCCAATACCAATAAATCAATAGTATCGACAAAATCCTTGAGTGAGGCGGCGTAGTCGCGGGAGTTTTCCTGCTCGATGTAATATTTCATCACTAGCCACTTATCGATAACAAGTTGATATTGCTCGGCTATTCTTTTCTGACTGAGCCAGCCTGTGGAGGGTTGTAGTGCCTCAGAATGCAGCGTATTTTCAAATTCAGTGATTTTTTCTTGGGCAGCTTCACTGCCTGAGTTGGCGTAGAACATTAGCCGGTAGCTTTGCATCCGGAGTGAACCAGAGGCGTTGATGGCTTTTGCATCCCCTAGGCTGTAAGACAAATTGATGATTGCGAAGATCGCTAGGCTGCTAGAAAGCAAAATCAGTACTAACATTAAACCCAGAATTTTTGAGGTAAGGCTTCCTCGTTTCATATGTCTTATACCTACCTTGTGACGCTTGAGCTAATGTTACTTTAGCCGTGTTTTTACATTAGAAAATAATGTATTACATTAACAAAAACATAAAAGTGTGAACAACAACACTATTACATTTTGATCTAGCGCAAATTTCGTTTCAGATACCCCCTAAGAGGTATATTTTTAGCAGTATTTAGCTACTAACTTTGACCCTGGAGATGTCGTGACTCACTAAAATAATGCAACACGGAGATGAGATGATGAAGAAGATGACAGGTAAGTCCTTTGCACTGAGTGCATTGGTTGCCGCCAGCTTCATGGCGGCGAGTGCGATGGCGAGTGATAAAACTGAGCCTCGCAATGAAGTTTATAAAGATAAATTTAAAAATCAATATAATAGCTGGCATGACACTGCAAAGAGTGAAGAGCTTGTTGATGCGTTAGCACAGGACCCGAATATGGTTATTCTGTGGGCGGGCTATGGTTTTGCTAAAGATTACAACGCACCTCGCGGCCATATGTATGCCGTGACTGATGTGCGTAATACTCTGCGTACAGGCGCTCCAGCCAATGCGGAAGATGGCCCAATGCCAATGGCCTGTTGGAGCTGTAAGAGCCCAGACGTACCTCGCTTAATCGAAGAGCAAGGTGAAGATGGTTACTTCAAAGGTAAATGGGCCAAAGGTGGTCCAGAAGTGACCAATACTATTGGCTGTGGCGATTGCCATGAAAAAGGCTCTCCAAAATTACGTATTTCTCGTCCTTATGTTGACCGTGCTATGGAGGCTATTGGCACCCCATTTGACAAAGCATCCAAGAAAGACAAGCAATCAATGGTTTGCGGTCAGTGTCACGTTGAATACTATTTCGAGAAGAAAGACGACCGTAAAGGTTTCGTGAAATTCCCTTGGGATATGGGCGTAACCGTTGAGCAAATGGAAGTTTACTATGATGGTATTGAGTTCTCTGATTGGACTCATGCACTGTCTAAAACACCAATGTTAAAAGCACAGCACCCTGAGTACGAAACTTGGAAGATGGGTATTCATGGTAAAAATAATGTCAGTTGCGTTGACTGCCATATGCCTAAAGTGACTAGCCCTGAAGGTAAGAAGTTCACTGACCATAAAGTCGGTAACCCATTCGATCGTTTCGAAGAAACCTGTGCAACTTGCCATAGCCAAACGAAAGAATTCTTAGTGGGTGTCACTAATGAGCGCAAAGCTAAAGTTAAAGAAATGAAACTTAAAGCGGAAGAGCAATTAGTGAAGGCGCACTTCGAAGCTGCTAAAGCATGGGAATTAGGTGCTACTGAAGCTGAAATGAAGCCAATTTTGACTGACATCCGCCACGCTCAATGGCGCTGGGATTTAGCCATTGCTTCGCACGGTGTTGCGGCTCACGCTCCTGAAGAAGCACTACGAGTGTTGGGTACATCTGTTAATAAAGCCGCCGATGCTCGTGTTAAGTTAGCACAGTTGTTAGCGAAAAAAGGTTTAACAGATCCTGTCGCTATCCCTGATATTTCGACTAAGGCGAAAGCTCAGGCGGTATTGGGTATGGACATGGAAAAACTGAATGCAGAGAAAGAAGCATTCAAAAAAGACATGTTACCTAAGTGGGATGCCGAAGCGAAAAAACGCGAAGCGACTTACAAGTAATTATTGTTGAATATGAGCTAACCCCTCATAGTAAAGCCCCCGCAATCGAGGTTGCGGGGGCTTTTTATTAGCGATTTTGCTCAGCCATAATTTCTTATGGGTGCTCAGATTGGTAATCTCATTTCGTTATCTTAAACGGCCCTGTTGGACGTTGAATGCAGCTTGCTCTAACGGTTTTTCTATCACTATCCCGCAGTAAAGTCCGTGACCTAACTATTCGTTGTCCTTAGGTTTGTTGCCAGTTTTCCAGCAATGTTGGTGACGCCCTGATTTACTCCTATCGATTGTTGTATCTGTAAATAACCGACTTTTTGAGACAGTTGGAGTACGAAGTTTTAGGGCATGGGAGGCTCATCCATTAAGCACATGGTTATTGATTCACTATAATCATTTCATCCCTTAGTTGTTTTTAATCAGCGTTCAACCTATGGGGTTGTAAGGTTTTTGTTATTTTTTCGGTAAAATGTCTTAAGCTTTTGATAAGAATTTCTCCTTATCCTCGAAGCTATGATTTTGGTGATTGGATAAATAAGTGCATCAGAATATGAAAAGCAATGTTAGGACGACATTTCTTCAGTTTGCAAAGGGATATTTGTTTGTTCCATGGCTCGTATTTACGGTAATTATTTTGGGGCTTGAATGGACTCATGCTGATATGCGCTTTGCCAGCCTATTATTCAATTGGCAGGGAGGTGTCAGTTCATGGCCTTTACGAGGGCATTGGCTTACCGAAAGTATCTTGCATGTGACAGGACGTAATCTGGTGATTTTGTTCGCCATAGCGGTTGTTGCTTGCATTGGCCTAAGCTTTCGACTTGAGACGTTGCGTGTTTATCGTAAAGGTTTTATCTATTTATTCTGTAGTGTTCTTGCTAGCGTGTTGTTGGTTCGATTAGGTAAGAGTTTCACTCATATGACTTGCCCTTGGGATGTCATTGAATTTGGTGGGCGTATGATGCATCGCTCTCTGTTTGCACGCTTACCAGAAGGGGCTGAGTTTGGTCAGTGCTTTCCTGGAGGACATTCTAGTAGCGGTTTTGCTTGGGTCGCGAGTTATTATGTGCTCAAGGAGTACTATCCACGTTACGCAAAGTTTGGCTTACTCTTTGGGATTGGATTAGGGGCTATTTTTGGTTTTGCCCAAGAACTGCGCGGTGCTCATTTTTTAAGTCATGACTTATGGAGTTTGGCGATTGCGTGGACCTCAGCAAGCCTGCTTTATTATAGTTTTTTCCTACGTGTTCCTAAGGTTAAAAACAGTAAAGTCGCGAACAAAGTCAGCCTTATCGATACTAAAGTTTTCGAAAAAGGCATCTCTAAGTGATTATATGGGTTAACTTTTCAATTAGAACCTAAATTGAAAACGGATATCTCCATGGCGCAGACGTAAACTTTCGTCCAGAAGATGGTTCTTCTCATTCAATAAAATATTTTTTTGCCTTAGTAATTCGGCTTTGTCGGTGAGATTATTTAGTTTGTTGTTGATACTGCTAATCTCGCTGTCGATAGCATTTAAGCGGTCGGCGATTTCTGCTAAACGTTTATTAATCAGATATTGTTCATGTCCTTGATTGTAGCGTTCAACAAATTGATTGTTATTACAGACGCCGTAGTAATATTCTCCCGCCAAACCAATACGGTAACCATTTTCTGGCAAACAATAACTCATTAATCCTTGTTGATATCCTTGCTGCCATTGCGTCGCATCAACCTTGAGATTAAATTCACGGCAGTCCTGTTGATATTGGTTGAGCCTACTCGCTGCAGCACCGCGGTTACCATCGGCTAAGCCAGTGGCGTACCAGTCATTATCACGGCATTCTTCGAGTGAAAGACTCGTGCATTGAGTGAGGGAGAGGGCTGTCAGAGCGAGTGCAAAGTTTAGGTATCGCATTTTATTATCAAAAGAGTTGCAAAAGTGGTATCAGCATAAAGCTTAGTACTGGGGAGATCTAGCGCTATATTTCGCCCTTTGTGCGGTTATTTAGCAGCACCAAGCTGGCTTGGTTACCCTATCTTTATCACAACATACTCGGTGGATAGTGCTAACGGGTTGAGTTTGTGATAATTTAATACTTTCAATAGCTTGGGGTAACACTTTGGCGATATTCCCTCATTTTTGCTCAAATAGGCATTGATACCCCATAACAAACGTGGAAAACCATTTTAAGAGTATTCTTAAGGTGGTTAATGCTTGGGTAACGGCTTAAAGTCGCCGTCACTTACGGCAGAGTGATCTCGTTGTGTGTTTAATGGTTGTGGGATTTAACATGTTGCTGATGAAGCGAGCAAGTATTTGTTTGGGGCAATCAAGGAGATAATGTGCCGTTCTCTGCAAATGTATTGGCTTTAAATCTACCATTTTTTGCTCTTGTGTTCCTATGCTAGGTGCTTTAGTTTTTACTGAAGTCGGGTATGCTTACCCTCATTTTGTTATTCATTATTGGTAGAAGGCTGCTTTATATATGAAGATTTGCCCGGCACATTCCATCTTAGGCCTAACTAAGGTATAAGGTCGGTATGAAAACTCCTAAACGAATCCAACCTCTGGTTGATGAAGGACTGGTTGATGAAGTCATCAGCCAGTTAATGAGCGGTAAAGAAGCTACTGTGTACGTTGTGCGCTGTGGTGAAGATATTCGCTGCGCTAAAGTTTACAAGGAAGCGGACAAACGTAGTTTTAAGCAGGCGGTGGTTTACCAAGAGGGGCGCAAAGTCCGAAATAGCCGTCGCGCTCGCGCAATGGAAAAAGGCTCTAAATTTGGCCGTGAGCAAATGGAAGAAGTCTGGCAAAACGCTGAGGTAGATGCATTGTTTCGCTTGGCCGATGCCGGAGTGCGAGTGCCAACGCCTTACGGTTGCTACGATGGTGTGTTACTCATGGAATTAGTCACCGATAGTGAAGGTCATGTTGCGCCTCGCCTTAATGATGTCAGCCTTAGCGCTGAGAAAGCTATACATGACCACGCTTTAGTGATGACTTATGTCAAACGTATGCTTTGCGCAGGCTTAGTCCATGGTGACTTGTCCGAATTTAATGTCCTAGTCGATGATCAAGGCCCTGTCATTATTGATTTACCCCAAGCGGTAGATGCGGCAGCGAATAATCATGCTAAATGGATGTTGGAGCGGGATGTCAATAACATGACGCAATATTATGGCCAGTACGCACCTGAATTGCTCAAGACTCAATACGCGAAAGAAATGTGGGCCTTATTTGAGGCGGGTCAGTTAAAGCCTGATACGCAGTTAACAGGTCATTTTACTGAAGTATTAGTCGATGCCGACGTCAGTTCTGTCTTGGATGAAATTCAAGCTGCCTATGAAGAGGCTCAGGAGCGCAAGCAGCGACTTCAAGAAGCCAATGAAGATTATTAGTAGAATATTCTTCAATAAAATAGACGCCTTATGAGCGTCTTTTTTATTGGAATTAATTGCCTGGTGCGAGTGTTAAAGCCTGTGGCATTGCCATCCTTGGCACAGGCGTTATGCCCCTTCCTTTCCATTGAACCACTCAATAAAAGGACAAGACCAAAGGGAGAAATATGTTGATGGGCCACAGAGCACTATCGACATATTAATCTTTGGGGGAGACAACTCCCTCGAGCCTTGCCGAAACCTTCCCAATAACACAGCCATCCGTGGCGCGCTATCCTAGTCTAGCGCTGGATCGTCATTGATCCGTGAATAAAAGGACAAGACCCGAGAGGGTAATATGTTCATGACTTGGGGGAGCACAATTCACATATTTGATCTTTGGGGGAGATAGCTCCCTCTAAAGCCTTGTCAAAACCTGCCTCTTTTTCTCTTGCAACACGTTGAGTGTTAAGTTGACAGAGTCGGACAGTAAACAGCACAGTTATTATTGTTATTTTGTACGATTTATATCTTAGGTCGTTGGGGAGCGATAATAGATACCCATCCGACTCTGTCTAAACTGTTATTTATTGCTAATCCAATTAATTGGATGACAAGGCCGGACGTAAAAGGGCGCTGTTATTATTGTTTTTAGCACAACTTTCATATCGCGTTAGACCTACAGGGCAATATGCAATGGGGTCCGGCCTTGTCTATAAGGGCACTGGGCGAGGTTACCTCAACCTATATCGTGCGTAATTCACTGTTTAGTTGCTTAATACGTTTCTGCAGCTGGGCAATTTCATTTATTAAGGCGCATTCACGTTGCTGCGGCTGTTGCTCACTTTCCCTTACCCACTGGTAAACCGCTTTAGCCGAAAGACCATACTGTCGTGCGACATCAGAGAGTAATCTGCCTTTGACTTTTACTTCAAAAATAACGTCAGGTTTAAGATTATGATTGACGATTCCCATGGCCTATCCCTTTTCACTTTATGCTATCTGTATACGCTTTAACGGGTTCTTTGGGGGTATTCCTTCATGATTGTTGGCGCTGCTCTATATCCCACTGACTATGTCCTATATGGCGCAGGGACAACCATTCGTGGTGACAATGACTAATAAGTTTCATCAGATGTTTCATCTCTTCCTCCTCAATCCACTTAGGGATTGTGCTTCGATTAACATGCCTCACAACGGGCACTTAGATTAACGTCCATTGATGTCAAACAGCTTACTTAGGTATCGAGTGAGTTACGCTTGGGGTCTCTACTCTTCTACCTATTTATTAGTATGTAAAATTCGTGCCAATTTTTTAATATATAAATTAATGTTTAAAATCAATTGATTGTGTTTGTGTTTCAAACGGTTAGTTTTAGAAGTTATGTCAGAAACGGTGCAGCTTGCACTATTTCAGTGCTTTTACTCTAAATGTTGCATGAATAAGCCAAAGATGTTTTTGTTTGGTGTTTTTTGCGATTAAATTACTCATAAACTGAGCAAAGAAACGATTAAAGATTGTCTCGAAAGAGAATGCTTATATACTGCGATTTTTTCATGGTGTTTTTGGCGATTTACCACGCCCTTTGCCTTTCAAAGGCAAATCTCATCAATCATGTTATGAGGTCATAATGATGAAGCCTTCTCTGATTAAATCATTGCCAGCATCTAAGCTTGCTATTGTGGTTATGGCTAGCGCCTTGATTGCGTCAGGCTGTTCGACTGTCAACCCCTATACCAACGAACAACAAACGGCAAAAGCGACTACGGGGGCGCTAATTGGTGCAGTTGCTGGAGCTGCCGTTGGTGTAGCCTCGTCAAGTAAGAGTGACCGCGGTAAAGGAGCTTTAATTGGTGCAGCCTCTGGCGCCGCCCTAGGTGGTGGTATTGGCTACTACATGGATGTACAAGAAACCAAATTACGTCAACAACTCGCTTCCACGGGAGTTAGCGTAACTCGCAGTGGTGACAATATTATTCTTAATATGCCAAATGAAGTGACTTTTGGTGTGGATCAAACCGAGCTGAGTGAGGGTGCTAAGCGGGTACTGAACTCTGTTGCGCTGGTGGCGAAGGAGTATAGTAAGACCCAACTTAACGTGTTGGGTTATACCGACAGCAGCGGCTCAGATTCATACAATTTACGTTTATCGCAGGTACGAGCCAGCGAAGTAGGGAACTACTTGATGAGTAAAGGCGTGGCTTCCGCTCGCGTAAAGTCTAAGGGAATGGGTGAATCGAGTCCAATCGCATCCAATGCTAGTGCCGAGGGACGCGCGCAAAACCGTCGTGTGGAGATAGTGTTGACCCCAACGGGTCAATAATCATTCATCAAGGTTAAAGTCGCCTGCGGGCGACTTTTTATTTTATCGTAAGGGACAAATTGTCCTTCCGTTATCTATCTTGAGTGATCTTGTCCGCAATCATCTCTATTGGGGCTTATCAGGCGAGTATTCGACTTGATCCTGCCGGTATTTTCCCGTTTTGTATGTAGTTAGTTAAATTAGGATAACTATTTCGCAGAGCCAAAGGAGAGCAATTATGGCAAAACAGGGCTTAGTACTGGCATTCAGTTTAGGGACTACAGTGATGGCAGGGATGGTACAAGGTGCGCCAATGAACACTGAGGCGACAGCCCCTATTGAACTAAGAGCCGCGGGCAGTTTAAAGGCGGCGATGAACGATATTATTGCGGCTTACCAAGCGAAATCCCAAGCTAATGTGGCAGCGCAGTATGCGCCTTCGGGTTTATTGCTTAAGCGGATCCAAGAGGGGGAGCGAGTTGATATTTTTGCCTCGGCGAATATGAAACACCCGCAGGCCTTAGTCGATGCGGGAGTGGGTCTACAGGTGCAAATGTTTGCCCGTAACCAGCTCTGCGCCATTGCTCAAGCGGAAGTGCCACTCACTAGCGCGAACTTATTAGACACCCTGCTCGCGTCGCAAATTAAGCTTGGGACTTCGACGCCAAAAGCCGATCCCGCTGGCGACTACGCTTGGGCAGTGTTTGCGAAAGCCGAGGCCTTAAAACCCAATGCGAAAACTATATTAGAAACCAAAGCCATGCAGCTGACGGGTGGGCCTGAGAGTGCTAAACCGCCCAAGGATCGTAATCCCTATGCTTGGGTGATGGAAAACAAGCAGGCAGACGTATTCTTAACCTATTGCACTAATGCGGTGCTGGCACAAAAAGAAGTGCCGAGCCTTAAGATTGTCGATTTACCGCCAGATTTAGCCGTTGGTGCCGACTATGGCCTATTGGTGTTAAAGGATGCCAATAGTGCAGCCGCACCTTTAGCCGAGTTTATTTTATCCCCTGAAGGACAGGCAATTTTGAGCAGTTATGGTTTTCAGCCGCCTAAAAAATAATGTCTAATGGACTCATTAAAAATGGCGCGAAATAGCGCCATTTTTGTTGCTCGCTTTGGCAAGGCTTAGACCAGTGCTAGTGCATTAAATACAAAGTCGCTAATCCGAGAAAGGCAAACAGACCTATCACATCGGTGACTGTGGTGAGCACCATGCCGCCCGCCAACGCCGGATCTACTTTTAAGCGCTTTAAGATCAGCGGAATACTGGCGCCTGCTAGTCCTGCGACTGTCATATTGATGAGCATTGCACCGCCAATCAGGCTGGCAAGCGCCATATCATCTTTCCAAACTAATACCGCGATAAACACTAACATCGACCACATGAGGCCGTTCAAAAAGCCAATAGCGAGCTCTTTGCCTATCAGCCAGCGGGCATTACTTTGGCCAATATGGCCTAGGGCAATCCCGCGGATCACTAGGGCCAAGGTTTGATTACCTGCGACGCCGCCCATGCTCGGTACAATCGTCATTAAAATCGCAATCGTGGCAAACTGTTCAATAGTGCCCTCAAACATATTGCTGACAGAGGCCGCCAGCAGAGCCGCAAATAGGTTGATAGTGAGCCAGAGCGAACGGCGGAAGGTACTTTTGAGTACTGGGGCGAAGGTGTCTTCATCATCGTCCATCCCCGCCATCCCCATCATAGAGTGCTCGGCGTCCTCACGGATAACATCCACCACGTCATCGATGGTGATCCGGCCGAGCAACTTGCCCTCACTATCGACCACGGGCGCTGACACCCAGTCATGGCGCTCGAACAGTTGCGCCACTTCACTGTCGGACATGCCCACGGGAATGCTCTCGATATCGGTATCGATAATGCTGCTGATATGAGTATTGGGATCGCAGGTGAGCAGATCCGCAAGTTTGACCCCACCAAGCACGCGATCGTGTTTATCCACCACGTATAAAGTATCGGTAGTGTCGGGCAGGTTGCCCCGTTGGCGCAGATAACGCAGTACCACATCGATATTGACATCGGGTCTTAAGGTTACTGTGTCGGTGTTCATTAAGCTGCCTGCGGTCTCATCGGGATAAGAGAGCGCTTGCTCGACTCGCTGCCGGTTTTGCAGACTCATCGACTGTAATACTTGTTTATACACAGTATCTGGTAGGCTTCGCAGAATATAAGCCAGATCGTCCGTATCCATGCTGGCGGTAGCCTTGGCGACTCGCTCTGGACTCATAGTGCTGATCAGCGGGTCTTTTAACTCTTCGCTGAGTTCATCGAGAATATCCCCGAGCTGATCTTGATCGACGAGTTGCCATAACACTTGCCGAGCCTTGGGAGGTGACGATTCTAAAATCAATGCGATATCTGACGGCGCCATATTTTGTAGCATTTGCCTGACATGCACAAACATACCACTGTTGAGGGCTTGACTCAGTTGGTCGAGACGGTGTTCGGCTTGTAAACTGTCTGAGGCTTCTACAGGCATGTTTCCTCCATGGCGGCGGTGGATGGGTTGGCGTTTAGCTATTGAGGACTTAAGCCAAAGCGCAGCAGTACATTGTAATTTAGCGCACGGGAGGGCGTCGAGTCACAAATGTGTTTTACTGGTATAAGGTGCTGAAATCAAAACCAAACAGGATACTGAATACCGGCAGGGATCATCGAGATGATACCATCAGCAGGCTTCGTCAAACTTAGCGTCGATAAGGGCACAAATGGCATTAAGTGCAGGCTCGGCATCCGGGCCTTCGGCGATGAGGGTGATGGTTTTACCCATGCCCGTCTCGAGCATGAGTAGACCCAATACACTGGCAGCAGAGGCCTGTTTTTCACCTTGGATCAGCGTAATGCTGGCATCAAACTCAGAGGCCAATACCACGAGCTTTGTGGCGGCACGGGCATGTAAGCCGAGTTTATTGCAGATGGTGACTTGGCGCTCAAGTTTTGGCATGGCTCAACTCTCGATGGCGCGCATTGACTTTATGTTTGCCATTACTAAAACGTTTAGCTAGTTGCTCGGCTACATAGACTGAGCGGTGTTGGCCACCTGTGCAACCAATCGCAATCGTGAGATAGCTACGATTATTGCGCTCTAAATGGGGCAACCAGGTTTCGAGCAAATTCTCGATTTGCCAGATGAACTTATTCACCAGTGGCTGGCGATTTAAAAACTCCGCTACGGGTTCATCTAAACCGGTGAGAGGTCTAAGCTCCGGTTCCCAATGGGGATTTGGCAAAAAGCGCACATCAAACATAAAGTCAGCTTCGGTCGGCATACCATGCTTAAAACCGAAGGACTCGAAGTTGATCACCAGTTCCTTATCGACACTGCCAAGGAGTATTTGCCGCACTTGGTCGCTGAGTTCATAGATATTCAGATTCGAGGTATCTATATAGTGATCCATCTGCTGTGACAGGGGCTCGAGCAATTTGCCTTCAAGCTTGATGGCTTCTTGCAGTGACACTCGGCTCTTCGATAAGGGATGTAAGCGCCGCGTTTCGCTGTAGCGTTTGAGCAACACTTTATCGCTGGAGTTTAAGAAGAAGCTGGTGAGTTCAGTGCCCTCTGGCAGGCTGGCAAGCTGTTTAACCAGCACTTTGTCTTGCTCTGGTAAATTACGCACGTCAACACTGATAGCAACGAGATCGTTACTGCCTTTGAGCTGTTCAAGCAAACTGCCAATCAAAGGCAAAGGCAAATTATCGACACAATAGTAGCCGAGATCTTCAAGCACTCTAAGTGCGACCGATTTGCCTGAGCCTGAACGCCCTGACACTATGACCAGTTTCATCCAATGATTACCTGATAGAGTTCCGTTTCATCATGCGTCTTGCGCAATTGTTTTAATATTTGCTTGTCACTGAGCTTTTCAGCCATGCATGACAAGGTACTTAGGTGCTGCTGACATTGGTCGGCAGGCACGAGTAGTGCAAATAAAATATCGACGGGTTGTTTATCGATAGCATCAAAGGCTATCGGCTCCTCACATTTTATCAATATCGCTATGGGTTGTGTTATATCGGTTAATCGACCATGTGGAATGGCGATACCGTTACCTATACCTGTGCTACCCATCTTTTCGCGCGCCACGAGGCTTTCGAAGATCTCTTGAGATGAGAGGGTGGGGTACTGGGCAGCGGCTAAGTCGCTGATGAGTTCCAGTACCTTTTTCTTACTGCCCGGAGTGGCGCAGGTTGTGCACTCCGGCCGCAGTATGGTACGAAGTTCCATTGCTAGTGTTTTGTTAACTTCTCTTTGTGTTTAATAACCTGACGATCAAGTTTATCAATCAGGACGTCTATGGCAGCATACATATCTGCATGCTCTGAAGTCGCGAAGACTTCACCACCGGTGAGGTTGATTCTCGCTTCGGCAATCTGTTGCATTTTCTCAACATTGAGCACAACGTGCACATTATTGATCTGTTCGAAATGACGTTCAAGTTTTGAAAACTTTTCCTCAACATATGCCCGTAACGATTCAGTAATCTCGATATGGTGTCCACTTAGGTTTATTTGCATAGAAACGTCCTCCGATACTCACAATAGGCTATAAACTTTTACGCTGATTGGAAGGGGGAATAAGCATCGCTTCTCGGTACTTCGCAATGGTTCTGCGCGCAACGTTAATTCCCTGTTCTGCCAGAAGTTGAGCCATCTTGCTGTCGCTTAATGGTTTTTTCTGGTTTTCCGCTGCAACCAATTTCTTAATGAAAGCTCTGATTGCTGTGGATGAGCACTCACCGCCATCATCCGTCCCGACGTGGCTTGAGAAGAAATATTTTAGTTCAAAAAGTCCTTTTGGGGTATGCATGTATTTTTGAGTCGTCACCCGTGAAATGGTGGACTCATGCATTTCTACCGCTTCGGCGATATCGTTAAGGACCATAGGTTTCATGGCTTCTTCGCCATATTCGAAGAAACCCTGTTGGTATTGCACTATGCAGTTTGCCACCTTGAGCAGTGTTTCGTTACGGCTTTCAAGGCTTTTGATAAACCATTTAGCCTCTTGCAGATGGCCACGAATAAATTGGCTATCAGCTTGATTTTTTGAACTTCGGGCCATTGCTGCATATTGCTGATTTACGTTGATTTTTGGCATGCAGTCAGGGTTTAATTCGACCACCCAACGGCCGTTTTTCTTCGACACCGATACATCGGGGATCACATATTCTTCATCGACAGGGGTGATGAGTAAACCGGGACGAGGATTCAAGGTTTGGATCAGCGCAATACTGTCCCTTAACTCGTCCTCTTTCAGTTTGGTCTTACGCATTAACAGCCTAAAGTCGCGAGCGGCGATCAGATCTAAATGATCTTTGATCAACATGCGGGCGTTTTCGATGTGAGGGGTATCAGGCGAAAAATGAGATAGCTGGATCAGTAAACATTCGCTTAAATCCCTTGCCGCGACACCAACGGGGTCGAAATGTTGAATACGCTTGAGCACGGCTTCAACTTCGTCGAGTTCAATCTCGGGATTGCCCATGGCTTCGAGGATATCTTCAGTGCTTTGAGTGAGATAACCTTGATCGTCAATGGCATCAATAATCGCGGTGGCAATGGCTAAATCGGTTTCAGAGAAAGGTGTGAGGTTTTTTTGCCATTCTAAATGTTCGTACAACCCCTCGCTAGTTTCCCCTTGGAAGGGCATGTCATCTTCACGGCTGGCGCCAGAACCTGAGTTTGGCGATGCGGTAAATACTTCATCCCAAGTGGTATCCATGGGTAACTCTTCGGGCAGAGATTCTTTGGTCAGCGACTCGGCAATATCCACGGTGGAATTATCTTGTTCCTGTGGTTGGGCAGTCGTTTCGCTAAAGTCGGTATCGGCGATATCTTGCTTACGTTCGGTAGGCGCGTCAAATTGCTCCTCTTCCAGCTCGAGAAGAGGATTAGAGTCTAAGGCTTGCTGGATTTCTTGTTGCAGTTCCAATGACGACAATTGCAGCAGGCGAATGGCCTGCTGAAGTTGTGGCGTCATGGTTAACTGTTGACCCAGTTTGAGCTGGAGTGACGCTTTCATGTTACCGCTGATCCCTAGGTTATTATTGTGAGTTTAGGTCGCTTGATATCATATGGATGGAGCCTAGCGCTCTCAAATTCAAGGCTTATTAGCTTTGTTTTAGTAACTATAGCCTGAATTGTTCACCTAAGTACACAGCCCTAACTTGCTGATTGTCTAAGATCTCTGCGGGTGTGCCCTCGGCAATAAGATTACCGTGACTCACAATGTAAGCATGTTCACAGACGTCTAAGGTCTCGCGCACATTGTGGTCAGTGATAAGTACTCCAAGGCCTCGGCTCTTAAGCTGCTCGATAATTTTCTTGATATCGATAACGGAGATCGGATCAACGCCCGCAAAGGGCTCATCAAGCAGAATAAACTTGGGGTTGGCCGCTAAGGCGCGGGCAATTTCGACGCGGCGACGTTCACCGCCCGATAAGGACATGCCTTGGCTGTCACGAATATGGGTGATATGGAACTCTTCTAGCAGTTGCTCTAGTGCTTCTTCGCGCTGGTCACTATTGAGCTCTTTACGGGTTTGCAGTACCGCCATGATGTTGTCGTGTACGGTTAATTTACGAAAGATACTCGCTTCCTGTGGTAGGTAACCAATACCTTTGCGGGCGCGCAGATGCATAGGATCGGCGGTTAAATCATCATCGTCGATAAAGATATGGCCTTTATCGCTTTTAACTAAGCCCACGACCATGTAAAAGGTGGTGGTTTTACCCGCACCGTTAGGGCCGAGTAGGCCGACGACTTGACCCGTTTTGACCGTCAGGCTGACATCTTTGACAACCTGACGACTCTTATAACTCTTGGCGAGATTCTGTGCTTTTAAGGTGATTTGGGTCATTTAGAATCCTGTTTTTTCACAGGTTTATCTGTTGGTGTATTTTTGAGTTCTTCCTGATAATTATCAGGTTGAATAATGGTAATTACGCGATCATCACCATTGCCGCTACTTTCGGCGATCAGTTTTTGCTGAATAATATCGTAACGAATTAAATTGCCTGTAACTTGACTACCCGCTTGGTCTAGGGTCGCTGTACCAGTTAGGGTCAACGTCCGAGTGGCCATTTCATAGCGAATCTCTTTGGCGCTAGCAGATGCAGGGCGGCCATCATCAAGGATTTGGCTGTAGGTTGCTGGATTTCCTGTAGCCAGTAAGACTTTACTATTTTCGCCTTCGACAGAAAATGCACGGAGTTGATCCGCATGGATTTTAATTGAGCCTTGAACAACTTCAACGGGGCCGAAGAAAATGATCTGATTGTTTTTAATGTCCGCAGTTTGACTGACGGCTTTAATTTTCACTTCTTGCTGTAAGTCACCGATCTTGGCGAAGGCATTCATGCTTATCATTAGCATTAGGCTGGCAAGTAATATGTTATTTTGCTTCATAGGTTCCTACTACCTGACTGGTCAATTGCACTTCCTGCGCGTTAAGGTCGGCATAAAGGCCTTGCCCTTGAATATTAAAATCTTTCCCTGTGACGTAAATGATGCGGTCAGAGGTCATTATCATTGTGTTGAGATCGAGTTCTAAAAAACTGGTGGACAAGGTTTGTATTGGTTCACCAGGGCTGATGGCATCGATAATAACATTATTTTCTAATACAACCTTGCCAGTATCTTTGTTGAGTCGACCTTGATCGGCTCTGATCTGCCATTTTGCTTTACCTTGGTCGGGATACACAAGATAGACAGGCTGAATAAAGTCGGTTTGGTTTTTAAGCTCATAGTGTTCCATGTGCTTTGCCGTGACGCGACTATTGACTTGTCCTTGCTCGTTAAACTCGATGCTACGCAGATCTTCGATAATGTAGTCGGGTCTGTTTGTATCGTTCAGGCTGCTATCGGTATCGCCACCGCGTTTTTGTTGGACCTGCCAATACAGCACTAGTGCAGTACCAAAAAAAGCAATAATGGCGAGGGTCACACGACTCATATGCTCATCCCATGGGCTGAGGTAAATTTGTTTTGACTCAGAAGTAACAGATCTGTCAGCTCTCTGAGCGCGCCATGACCACCATTTAACTGGGTCACAAAATGGGCGTGTTGGCGCACATAGGGATGTCCATCGGCGACACAGACGGCAAGACCGACGACATTCATCACTGGCAGGTCGACAATATCATCACCGATATAGGCAACTTCTTCTGGTGTGACATTGTAGAGCGACAGCAGTTCTTCATAGGGGACAAATTTATTATCCACACCTTGATAAATATGGGTTACACCGAGGGCCGTCATGCGGTTTTCAACAATTTTAGACTGGCGGCCTGTTATCACGGCCAGATTAAAGCCACTGGTCAATAAAGAGCGCACGCCATAACCATCGCGGGTATGGAAGGCTTTGAGCTCTTCACCCGAGTTGCTTAAATAAATGCGGCCGTCAGAAAATACCCCATCCACATCGCAGATCAGCAGTTTAATTTTTTGCGCTCTTTGCCACACATCATCGCTGATCGGGCCGTAAAATCCTTGCTGTGGCATTAAATGACTCCCGCTTTAACCATATCGAGCATATTGAGCGCACCGACAGGATGATTGTCTTTATCTATCACTATCAGGCCGTTGATATTTTTGGAATCCATCACTTGCAGCGCCTGCGCTGCCAAGACGTTTTCAGTAATTGTGACACAGTTTCGCGTCATCACATCGGCGATAGGCGTGGTGCGTAGGTTGACTTGGGCATCGATAACGCGGCGTAGGTCGCCGTCGGTAAAAATACCCACGAGTTTGTTTTGTTCATCGATCACCGCCGTCATGCCTAGGCCCTTCTTGGAGATTTCATACAGGGCATCGGTGATGCAAATATCGTGTTTAACCAGTGGTAAATCATCGCCACTGTGCATCACGTTGCTGACTTTAAGCAGCAGCTTACGTCCTAGGGCACCGCCTGGGTGAGACATTGCAAAGTCTTCCCGAGTAAAGCCTTTGGCTTGCAGCAGCGCAATGGCCATCGCATCACCCATCACTAAGGTTGCGGTGGTGCTCGAGGTTGGCGCAAGCCCGAGCGGACAGGCTTCTTCAGGCACTTCAATACATAAATGAATTTTGGCCAAACGTGCCATCGTGGACTCAGGTTTGCCCGTCATGGCGATAACGGGAATGGCTTTACGTTGGATAACGGGCATCAGCGCAAGGATTTCGCTCGATTCACCCGAGTTTGAAATGGCGAGGATAATATCATTATCAGAGAGTACGCCTAAGTCGCCATGGCTGGCTTCGCCAGGATGCACAAAGAAGGCTGGGGTGCCAGTGCTGGCGAGGGTAGCAGAGATTTTATTACCAATATGGCCAGATTTCCCCATCCCCATCACGATGACTTTGCCGGTGCAGTTGAGGATTAACTCGCAGGCTTGGGCGAATTCAACGGAATCGACATATTGATAAAGATTGTCGAGGGCCGATTTTTCAATATCGATGACTTTACAGCCCCACTGGCGCAATTGTGATTGGTCTACCATGTCTATCTCTCTTCTTGCATTGTCTTTGTCGCCCCGTATGGGATTGGAATAGCACAATTTGGTACGCGATAAAGATGATAAAATTAACGGCTTGTTACTTTGAGTCGCATGCTATTGTTTAAGCTCTGCGCCTAGGCATTAGGGCAGAATATATCGTTTAGCCATTGAATGCCTTGAGCAATATCATCGTCTTTGGTATTTCCCTTTTGCCACCCGCAGTGAGTAAGGTAACTATGATGGCCAGTTTGATGCTTAATTGCAGAACTCAATAGCGTTTTTAAGTTAAGTTGTACTCACATTATCTTTGTATCAATTAGCTTATGTCTTGACCGTTTACAAAACCATTTTGCTAATTTATCAACACAGGTGAAAACATTAAGTAACACTTTAGCTTCACAGAGCGAAAACTTAGGGCGCATTCTCGCTGGAAATGAGGCAAATTGAAAGTATCGCAGGACGATAGTGTCGATTCTGTTGTAGGTTAAAGCGCAATTACGTACAATTTGCGGCTCTTCGATTGGTCTGGGCAGGAAGCGTAGGCCACCTCTTTTCAAATATCGGAATCAAGCATGACTCAAGAACAAACGCCGTTGGTTGAGATCCGTCATTTGGGCTTTCGCCGTGGCCAGCGTGTCATATATGAAGATATTAGCCTGTCTATCCCTAGGGGCAAAGTCACCGCCATTATGGGACCGAGTGGTATAGGTAAGACCACCTTGCTCAAGCTTATCGGCGGCCAATTAACGCCCGATAGCGGCCAAGTGTTGTTCGATGGACAGGATGTGCATGCGGCGAGCCGTAGCGAATTATTCGAACTGCGCAAGCGCATGAGTATGTTGTTTCAAAGTGGCGCATTATTCACCGATATTAACGTCTTTGATAACGTTGCCTTTGCGCTACGTGAACATTCAGGCCTGCCCGAAGAGATTATTCGGACTATCGTGCTGATGAAACTTGAGGCCGTTGGGCTGCGGGGCGCCGCGCAAATGATGCCCAGCGAGTTATCCGGTGGGATGCAGCGCCGCGCTGCCTTAGCTCGGGCGATAGCCCTTGAGCCAGAAATGGTCATGTACGATGAGCCTTTTGCCGGACAAGACCCTATTTCTATGGGCGTGCTGGTTAAGCTTATCCGCGAACTTTCCGATGCACTTAATTTAACCTCGGTTGTGGTGTCCCACGATGTGGATGAAGTGCTCGGGATTGCAGATTATGTGTATGTGGTTGCAGATAAAAAAGTTATTGCCCATGGCACGCCTGAGGAGTTAAAGCATGCTGATAATCCGCAGCTCAAGCAGTTTATTCAAGGTGCGCCAGATGGCCCTGTGCCGTTCCATTATCCGGCAAAGGATTACCAGCAAGAATTATTGGCAAAAGGAGTTGGCAAGTGAAGTTATTAGATAGTATTGCCGACCTTGGCCGCAGCGCTATCGAGTTAGTGCTCGGTTTTGGCCGTGCAGGCCTGATGCTGTGGGGCGCGATTGTTCGTTGGCCTCGGGTGCGTAAAGGTTTTCCATTATTAGTGCGCCAAATCTATGTGGTCGGCGTACAATCTATGGTCATTATTGTGGTCTCCGGCCTGTTTATCGGCATGGTGTTGGCGCTGCAGGGCTACAACATCTTAGTCGGTTTCGGTACTGAGGAGAGCTTAGGCCCGATGGTGGCCTTAAGTTTACTGCGTGAACTTGGCCCCGTGGTTACAGCCTTGTTATTTGCTGGCCGCGCAGGTTCGGCACTCACCGCCGAAATCGGTCTGATGAAGAGTACCGAGCAGTTATCCAGCTTAGAGATGATGGCGATTGACCCACTGCGGCAAATCATTGCGCCACGCTTTTGGGCGGGTGTAATAAGCATGCCGTTGTTGGCGCTGATGTTTACTGCGGTAGGTATTTATGGCGGCCATTTAGTGGGCGTGGAATGGAAGGGGATCGATGGTGGTGCCTTCTGGTCGATTCTGCAAGCCTCGGTAGAATGGCGCCAAGACATAGTTAACTGCCTGATTAAGAGCGGTGTTTTTGCCGTGGTGGTGACTTGGATTGCTCTATATCGTGGTTATCAAGTGATCCCTAATCCAGAGGGGATCAGCCGTGCAACTACTTCAACTGTGGTGCAATCGAGCCTCGCCGTATTGGCATTGGACTTTTTACTAACAGCCCTGATGTTTGGCCGCTAACGGATTGCAGCGCCAAGGATACAGATCGACGGATTAACAGAGTGGTAACTGAGCATGTTGACACGAAAAATTGAATTATTAGTGGGTGTGTTTCTCTTAACGGGCTTAGCGGCCTTTTTAGTGTTGGTGTTTAAAGTCGCCAATATCGAAGTGCAGACCAGCGACAGTAGCTATACCCTCACCGCCAACTTCACCAATATCGGTGGCTTGAAGGTTCGCTCTCCGGTCAAGGTTGGCGGCGTCGTGGTTGGCCGCGTGAGTAAGATTGATTTAGACCCAGTCAAACTGGTGGCTGTGGTGACGATTGTGATGGACAAGCGTTTCGATAAATTTCCTGAAACCAGTAGCTTAGCTATTTTAACTTCAGGTTTGCTCGGTGAGCAGTTCCTCGGATTAACACCGGGCTTTGTCGATGATGACGTGAGTATGCTTAAGGATGGCGACAAAATTGACGATACTCGCTCAGCATTAGTGTTAGAAGATCTGATTGGTCAGTTCTTATATAGTATGGGTTCAAAGGATAAATAGGGGTTACCGCTATGTTTAAACGCTTATCGCGCTTATTACTGCCGTTAGTATGGATGTTTACTGCAACGACCGCACTGGCGGATGACGCTCAGGTTAACACTATGGATCCTTATGCCATGGTGAAATCTGTTGCCAACAAAACCTTCGATCGGTTCCACAAAGACAAGGCGTTGATTGACGCTGATGCGGATCATCTCAAGGTGATTGTGCGTGAAGAATTAATGCCTTACATCGACTATAAATACGCCTCTTACAAAGTGTTAGGTCAGTATTTAAAAGAGTCGACTGAAGATCAGCGCAATCGTTTCGTCGATGCTTTTGAAGGCTACTTAGTTTCAACCTATGCCCAAGCTTTTACCGAATACACTAACCAAAAAGTGGAGTTTTCGCCTGGTAGTGATTTCAGCAATGAGAAGATTGTCGATGTAAACGTACAGATTATCGAAGCGGGTCGTCCGCCGATTAAGCTGTTGTTTAAAGTTCGTCGCCTCAAGGATGACTCTTGGAAGGCGTTTGACCTAGTCGCTGAAGGCGTGAGTTTGCTGTCCTCTAAGCAATCTGAAATCTCGAACCTTATCCGCCAACAGGGGATTGATTCAGTGATTAAGATGTTGGAAGAGCGCACCAAAGACAAAGTGACTAAAAAGCCTAAAGCAGGGAAGTAAGCGCCGTGGTTGAATTTGTGCAACAGGGTAAAATTTGCCACCTCAAAGGGCGTTTATCACAGGAGCAAGTGGTCGCACTTTGGCCGCAAAGGCAAAGCCTGTTAAGCCAAGACACCCAAATGTTGTCGCTCACTGAGCTGGAGTACAGCGACAGTGCTGGCGTGGCATTTTTGCTGGCGTTAGTGCGTCAGCATGGCACGCCACTGAAGCTGTGCTCAGCATCGGATCAGCTAAAAAAATTAATCGACTTATATGATTTACAGTCCTTCTTCACCGAAGAAGCGAATTGAAAAGGTAACGAATTTCATGGAATGCAGCTTAATAGAACAGATTTTACGTGACGCGTTAGCACTCGATGAAGTGCACGCCAGCTCCGATGGCAGCCACTACAAAGTGATTGCCGTGGGTGAATGTTTTGACGGTATGAGCCGCGTAAAACAACAACAAGCCATTTATGCACCCCTGATGAGTTATATCGCCAGCGGTGAGTTACATGCATTAACGATTAAAACTTTCACGCCGACCCAATGGAAACGCGAGAAAATTTTCAACAGCTAGTAGTGAGGAAAAGTGGATAAATTAGCGATTCAAGCAAGCCCTCCGCTTGCTGGTGATGTGATTATTTCCGGCGCTAAAAACGCTGCGCTGCCGATTCTAATGGCAGGCGTGTTAGCCGAGACTGATTTTATTGTGTCGAATGTCCCCAATTTGCGCGATGTGAGCACCAGCTGTAAATTGCTGCGCTGCCTAGGCGCCGATGTGGATGAATTAGGCAATGGTCAAATCCGTATTTCGACCAAGAACCTCAACGAGTTCTGCGCACCTTACGATTTAGTTAAGACCATGCGTGCCTCGATTCTGATCCTTGGCCCGTTATTAGCCCGTTATGGCACCGCAGATGTGTCATTACCCGGTGGCTGCGCCATTGGTGCTCGTCCAGTAAACCTTCACTTACATGGCCTCGAAATGATGGGCGCCAAGATTGAAGTGAAAGAAGGTTATATCAAGGCCCGTGTCGATGGTCGCTTAAAGGGCGCCCATATTTTTATGGACATGGTGAGCGTAGGCGCGACCGAAAACCTATTGATGGCCGCGGCACTTGCCGATGGCGAAACCGTGATTGAAAACGCGGCCCGTGAACCAGAAGTGATTGACTTAGCTAACTGTTTGATAGCCATGGGCGCAAAGATCACTGGTGTCGGCAGTGCCACACTGCGTATTCAAGGCGTTGAACGTCTGCAGGGATGTGAGTACCGAGTGATGCCGGATCGTATTGAAACCGGTTCATTCCTTGTTGCCGCCGCTGTGACCCGTGGTCGTATCCGTTGCTTAAAGGCAGACCCTGCTTCGTTAGAGTCTGTTATCGCGAAACTCGAAGATGCGGGTGCCAAGATCACTACAGGTGAAGATTGGATTGAACTCGACATGGAAGGCAAGCGTCCAAAAGCGGTAAATATCAAGACGGCACCATATCCTGGTTTTCCAACCGATATGCAGGCACAGTTCTGCGTGCTCAACGTATTAGCCCAGGGCACGGCCACCATTACCGAAACCATCTTCGAAAACCGCTTTATGCACGTGCCAGAACTTATCCGTATGGGCGCGACCATGGAGCTTGAAGGCAATACCTGCATTATCCAAGGCATTGAGTCTTTGAGTGGTGCACAGGTAATGGCGACCGATTTACGTGCGTCGGCAAGCTTGGTGATTGCAGGCTTAGTTGCCGATGGTAAAACCATTGTCGATCGCATCTATCACTTAGACCGCGGCTATGAGCATATCGAGCAGAAGTTCCAAGGATTGGGCGCGCATGTAGAGCGTGTGCAATAACATTTGCTTAGGATTCACTCCTAATACAAAACCGCTTTAATGCCTGTCTCTTGAGCACAAGTTCTGTTCAAGAGACAGCGCGATTTCGTAATTCTCAAGGTTATTCTGAACGAGTCTTTATTCCTTGGTGCAGCATAGAGTCAAATTAAGTTAGCCCCACTCATAATCGAGCGGGGCGAAAGATTAGGCCTGTTGGAAGGAATAGAGTTTGTACTTGTTATTCTCTGCCGGCACGGTTAATTGGCCGAACTCGGCGGCGATGGTGTCCGAATAGGGTAGGTGGCGGTTAGCGACTATTTGCCAAATCCCTTTAGATTGTAATTGCTTGGCGCTATCGGCGACAAAACTTTGGGCAATGCTGGTCGTGCTGGCAAGGCCATCGTGGAACGGGGGGTTGGAAATAATACCGTCGAATTTTCCACTGGTCTGCGCCAGTCCATCGGAGGGATAGACCTTGCCCGTCATGCCGTTTGCTGCCAGCGTAAGTTCGCAGGAGGCTAGCGCCATGGCATTGATATCAATACATTCTAGCGACAGTGTCGGCTGCGCCTTTAGCAGCGCCGCGGCAATCACACCAGCGCCGCAGCCAAAATCCAGTACTCGGCCAGAAAGCGTTGGCAGATGCGACAGCAATAGCTCTGTGCCTTGGTCTAAATGCTTTTCACTGAACACACCGACTAAGTTGCAGATGGTGATATTGCCCTGCGGAGTGGCGAGTTGATACTGGCTGGTCCAATCGCTGAGTTTAATCTCGGGCGCGGTATCGATTAGGCTGCTGCCAAAGAGTAGGCAATGGCGCGCGTTATCGAGTTTGACGCCTGTGGCAAAGTATTTCGGCAACAGTTTGACTAAGGATTTAACCCCGCCTTTGTTCTCACCCACGACTAAGAGCTGGCCATCGGCCACTAAATGCTGTGCGGCCAGATTAAACAAGTAGGGCGCTAACGGCTTAGCCTTAGGAAAGTACACAATCACAGTGTCGTACTTATCCTGGTGGGGCAGTTGATGGCCAAAATAGCAGCGCAGTTTGCCATTGGCCTGCGGCGCTAAATGCAGGTAATGGTGGTAATCCAAGGCGAGAGCATCGACGGACTGGGCGACATCGAGCAGTGCTTTGGGCAGTGAGTCTGCTTCATGGTTTAGCACTAAGACTTTATGTTGGCTCAGGGTTTCCTGATTGCGGATAATGACTTGCGATGGATTCGTTAACACTGCATGGCTACCGTAAAAAATAAGTGCGGGCATTATACCCCTTATTCGGCTGCGAGCCAGCCTGCATGCCGCCGACTTAAGGGGTGTAGCAAAACAGCGCTCACTCGAACGGTGCGAACTGAAAGCCAATAAAAAAGGCAACTGTGTTAATACTGTTGCCTTTTATCTGTTAGCTGGCGCGATATTCGCTTGGCTTATTTTTAGCTAATCGCAGCAAATTAGCCCTGTGGCTGCACTGGTGCTGGAGTTGATACAGGTGCGGGGGCTTTTGGCTTTTTAGGCTTAGGTAACAGGCTAAAAATCTTATTGGCGATATCAGTATTGTCCTGATGACCGTTAAACAGCCCAGCTGCGGGACCTGCGGCAAACACTTGCACATCGGTGCCTGTGTGTCCGTCCGTTGTCCAACCCGTATCGGTACGTTTATCAATCACATGACGAATAGCCATTGCCATGGTTTCTAAGCCCTGCATTCTGGCTACATTGAGTTTAGCCAGTTCTTCTTCCGTTAATTCAAAGCCTAAACCACGGGATAAGTCGGCTTGCCAGGTTTCGCCACCGATAGCGGCTTGCGCTAAGGTATCTGAACTGGCGGAAATATTGCGCAGGATCTCAGGATTCCAGTTGTAATTTCCATCGACACCAATCGATAAACCGCCGGTATTATGGTCGGCGGTGATCACCATTAAGGTATCGGGATTTTGCCGCACAAATTGTTCAACGACTTCAATGGTGTTGGCAAACTCATCCATTTCGCCCATAGCGGCGGCGATATCATTGTTATGTCCCGCCCAGTCGATAAGGCTACCTTCGACCAGCAGTACAAAGCCTTGATCATTTTGCGACAGTAAACTGAGGGCTTTTTGGGTCAAGGTGCTAAGTTTTTTAGCATCTTTTTCATCTATGGCCCAAGGCAGTTGTACTTCGGCAAACAAACCTAAGACCTTAGGCTGGGTAATGCTGGCCAGATCATCAAAGCGGGTAATATGTTGATAGCCCTTGGCGGTAAATTGGGCCAACAGCTCGGGTGGAAAGTACTTTTGCCCGCCACCTAAAAACACATCGGCGTTGGTGTCGAGATAACTTAATGCCAGTGCATCGTAATTTTTACGGCTTTCGTTATGGGATAAAAATGCCGCTGGCGTGGCATGGTTGATTTGCGACGTGACTGCCACACCCGTGCTCAAGCCTAAGGATTTGGCTTTTTCAAGAATGGTGGGCAGTGGCTGTTTTTGGGTATCAACCGAGATGGCGCCGTTATAGGATTTGACTCCTGTCGCGAGGGCGGTTGCGGCGGCGGCCGAGTCGGTCACATAACCACTGACACTGGCGGGATACGTGCTTGCCATGCCAACCAATAAACGGTCGAAGACGGTTTGTTCGACTTCTTCGGTATCTGGATTGTCCTTGTAATAGCGATAGGCGCTGGTATAGGAAGGCCCCATGCCGTCGCCAATCATAATCACAATATTTTTGGGGCGTGATGGCGCCTTGGCTGGGCCCGTCTCATTCGCCCCAGCTTCCGCTGCAAATACGGGGCTTGAGAGCCATAAACTCATACCAAGCAGTAACAGTGGCGCTTTGGTGAAACTCATATCAGATCCCTAGAAGTCGTAGGCGCTCTTAAGGCGCCTTCAATGAATATTATTATCTTGTAGGTGTACAAGCTTACTGGGCGAGACGGGCTTCGATGGCATCGAACAGCATGCCAGTAATGTCCACATCAAATGCCGCTTGGATTTCGCGGATACAAGTCGGGCTAGTGACGTTAATCTCAGTCAGCTTGTCACCAATCACATCCAGACCCACAAAAATCAGGCCGCGTTTTTTAAGCTCTGGGCCAATGGCACGGGCGATTTTCCAATCAGAGTCAGATAACGGCTGGGCAACACCGCTACCGCCTGCGGCCAAGTTACCGCGGGTTTCGCCTTTTTTCGGAATGCGCGCCAAGGCGTAGGGCACGGGCTCGCCATCCACCACCAGAATGCGCTTGTCGCCCTTGGTGATTTCAGGAATAAAGGCCTGCGCCATTGCGTATTGGTTGCCATATTGGGTTAAGGTTTCGATGATCACCCCAAGGTTAGGGTCGTCCTGCTTGACGCGGAAAATCGAGGTGCCGCCCATGCCATCTAGTGGCTTGAGGATAATATCGCCCTTGGCTTGGTGGAACGCGCGGATCCGATTGGCATCGCGAGTCACAATGGTCTCTGGCGTAAATTCGCTAAACCATGCGGTGAATAGTTTTTCGTTGGCATCGCGCAAGCTTTGTGGCTTGTTGACGATTAATACACCTTGTTCTTCGGCGCGCTCTAACATGTAAGTGGCGTAGATATATTCGGTATCGAACGGCGGGTCTTTACGCATTAACACCACGTTCAGCTCGCTCAGCGGCGTGTCTTGGGCATCGCCCAGTTCAAACCATTTATTGGCATCGTTGATGACTTTTAATGGACGCATATTGCCCATGGCTACGCCATTGACCATAGCAAGGTCGGCCATTTCCATATAAAACAGCTGGTAACCCCTTTCCTGCGCCGCCATCAGCATGGCAAAACTGGAGTCTTTCTTAATGTTGATCTCACTGATGGGGTCCATCACTATGCCGAGTTTTATCATTAATCTGTTCCTTATTGGTTGCCGTCGCAGGCAAAAAGCATTTATGGATTAGCCAGTAATCAATTCGCTAGTTAGCGGTTAACCTTTAACCTAAATCACCGAATCTAAGTTGCAGCGCGGTAATCGCCGTGAGTGAGGCGGTTTCAGTGCGCAGCACTCGGGGGCCGAGTAACACGTCGGTAAACTGATAGGTTTCCGTCATAGCGATTTCTTCCGCCGATAATCCCCCTTCGGGACCGATCAGTAGGCGTACGCGGGTATGGGATAAATCTAACCCATTGATACCGTGCGCTGCCCTTGGATGCAAGTTGAGTTTGAGTGCGCTGGTCGGTTCGCTGCACCATTGCTGTAATTCCATGGCGGGGCGAACGATGGGCACTTGGCTACGGCCAGATTGCTCACAGGCGCTGATCACAATCTTTTGCCATTGCTGGATTTTCTTTTCGAGACGCTCACCTGTGAGCTTGACGCCGCAGCGGTCAGAAAATAGCGGCGTAATGGTATTTACCCCTAGCTCAACGGATTTTTGAATGGTGAACTCCATCCGATCGCCGCGGGAAATCACTTGGCCTAAATGCAGGTTGAGGGGCGACTCCGATGGATTGGCCTCACAGGACAGCACTTTTACCGTGACCGATTTTTTACCCGCATCGACAATTTCGGCAAGATAATCATGACCATCGCCATTAAACAGGCTAATTTGCTCGCCACTGCCCATACGCAGCACTTTGCCGATATGGGCTGCGCCATCTTCGTCTAGATTCAGCTGTTGGTTTACGGCTAATGGCTGAGGTTGATAAATTCTTGGAACTCTCATTGTCGACCTTATTCGGCTAATTGTTGGCGCAGTGGTGGTGCATTGCAGGCATTCTGCACAAAGGGATTATGATTACCTTGGATCTGCGCTATGGCGTTATCGCGTTTGCATTCAATAGTATCAACTGGATAGCTTTTATCCCATGCTTTGAACAATTTTAATTGCTGTGAGGCGATTTTAAGGCCATAGGTCTGCTGCATATACAGGTAAGTGCGTGCAATTTTGCCACGGGCGTGAGCGGGCGGCTGGGCTTGGCGATTCTTAAAGTCGATGACCATAGCACATTGACCATATTGGTCTGCCTTACCATTCCATTGGCTAAAACGGAAGTTGCTGCGATCGCCGTTCACTTCACCAATGGCGGGCACCAGATTGTGCATGTCCGCTTCCATCTTATTGAATTCTTGGCTGTTATCGGCGCAGTTTTTACGGCCACCCTTTTGCCAGCATTGTAATTGGTGACCAAACTCCCATGCAGGGACGATATGCTCCCACTCGATACGGTTGGCGCGGGTTTCTTGTTTACGCACTTGATAACCGCAGCTATTTAGATCGGGCTTCCAGGATTTGCCCTTAATTTGGATAGTGCAGCCACAGTAAAAACTGACAGCGGGCAAGGTGCCTTGGCGACTGCCTTGGTATAAGGATTGAGACAAGACCTTGGCTTGGCTAAAACTATTGGGGTGCGAAGGAGAGGCATTGGCTGAGGCCAACACCGCCAGCCAACTGAATAGGCACAGCAAGGTTTGCCGAGACCTTAAGGCTATCTTGGAGTTGTTCAATATTTATCCCAAAAATAATCAATACTACGCGAGCCTGTGGCTCGTCTTTTATGCCTGAATGGTAAGGGAAATACCGCGTCCTATGCAAATCGCTCGTACTTTTGGCCGAGGATTTTTACGCTATGTGGGTTATTCCGCTGCTTCGGTAAAGGTGAGGTGGGTATGGCAGCGTTTACACAGATAACGGGTTTCACCACGCAGTACTTTATTATGGCGGCGAATACTTAGCCGAACTGGGCCGCAGGCACAGCGGTACTCAAAGTCTTTCCCTTTAACCGACTGAGTATCGAAACTGTGGGTGGTATTGGGGCTCACCTTAAACAACTTGAGCATGATGGATTGCCACTCGCGGCCATGGGGTTTGGTTTTGCCAAAGAGTTGGAAGCAGAGTAAGTGGCTGATTTCGTGGGGCACTACTTCGGATAAGAAGGCTTCGCTATTTTCCCTGAGTAATACGGGGTTAAAGCGCAGGCGATTCTGCTGCAAATGCGCTGTGCCCGCACTCCGTCCCCGCAGGGTAAATTGGGTCAACGGCCGCGCAAATGGACGCTTAAAGTAGATTTCTGCCTGCTGATAACAGTCTTCGATACGCGTAAGGATTTGCTGCTGCACTGGTGTCAGTGGCTTTGGCTGGCGTTGTGGCATGTTGTTTTTCGCCATCTTGGTCGCAGTCAGCGTGGTGATACTCGCGGATGAGATAGCTTTACGGCGCAGGCTATTGAGTAGGGATCTCGGGTTAAACATAGACTTAGGCGTTAACTCTTATTTTGCAAAGCATCAAGTGTGGCTAGGTGTGTCAGATGGATACCATGATGCGACCCGATAAGGCGCATAAAGCAAGCGTTTGCATCATAACCAACGCTTGCTGACAATGCCAGTATTGCGGCGGTTACAGGCTCGCCGCGGCCTGCATCACCATAGTACGCACTTGCTCGACAATGGCTTGTTCGGTGGCATTGTCGTAGCCCTTCACCCTCGGGGTGTGGATATGGCCCACCTTAGCGCGGCTATTGAACTTTTGCTGTAACACAATGGCGCGATAAGAAATCTCGTTTGAGAGATACCCACCACCAGAACCTTCGACCGAGGTTTCATTTTGCAGCTCGCTTAGGGAACTGGCATTAAATTCACCGCGCGCTAGGGTGGTCACAGTATGGTTATCGTTGACTTTCCACTGACCATCTTGCACTTGCATCGCTGCGACGGGTAATGAAAATTCAACAAATTCAGGGCCGATAAAGTTTTTACCATTGAGTTTGGGGGCGACAGGCGCGGTTTTGCTTGCGCCTGTGTATAGATTTTGGTTATCGGGCGCTGCTGCACTACGGTTACGGCCTGGGAAGTGTTCAATATCAAAGTCGCTGCGCCCCATGCTGACGGTAAAGACAAACTGGGTTTTAGGGTCGCGATAAATGGGACTGAGTAAGGATTCGATAATACCTTGGTCGAAATCCTCGAAGCGTACTGGGATCATGGCGGTTTCGATTTGGGCCTTTTTGCCATTGATATCAAATCGGAAACCATCGAGGGCGAGGGCCACTAAGCCCGAAGGATTGCTCTGACTGATGTCTTTGTCGAGGAAGAAGGGGTCGAATCCCGTCAGGAAGATTTTTATCTGCACATCATCATCGTATTGGATATCACTGAATCCTCGCGATGCCTTCTCAACCGCGCTGGCTAAAATCTGTTGCTGCCAATCAGCCATTTTAAAGTTAGCACTGTTGTTTTTAAGGCTATTTAACATTGACAGTCGCGCCCAATACAGAGATCTGTCATCAAAGTGTCCAGACTGCACATCACGCACAGCCTGTTGCCATAATCTATGTCCTTGGCGGGCGGCAAGTTGGGTAGCGTCGCGTTCATTTTTCTGTGCGGATAATTGATTCGCTAAGCCTTCATCCAATGCTTGATAACGGTTTACCACTTCAGCCATGACTTTTTCAGCGGTAGGAATACGAGACACTTCCACATCGCCGAGGAGTTGTACGGCACCAGCGGTTTGCGCCACTGTGCTAGCGAGGATAAAAGCGAGGCAGGGCTTTAACATTGGCGTTTCCTTTTTATTTTAATCACTTATTTTGCTGGAAATAGACGATGTTTCTAGGGCGTTCAGGCTTACTTCATCTTAGAAATAATGAAACTTATGCCAAAAAGCCACAATGATTGTTTTGAGTATAAGAGTTTACCTATAGTGATTCGAGGATCTTATTCCTATTTTGCATATCAGATCGATACTGACGAGTTGCTATGATTTTGGACTGGCGTTTAGTTGGGATAGCTAATAGTTAAATCTTGTAAAGCTTGTGCCTGATTGTTGCCACAATTGGTCAGCAGTTTGCTAGGGAATGAGAGGGCAGAGAATGATAAGCTTAGCACTTAATTTGTATGGATATATTGCATTAAGCAAGGGGACGTTATGCGTGTATTAGCCTTATCGGCTGTGTTTTTGGTGGCATCGATTATCGGAATGCCTGCGGTAGCAAAGGAATGGCAAGAAAACAAAAGTTGGAATGCTCACTTTACTGAACATAAATCACAGGGCGTAGTTGTGCTCTGGAATGAGAATAAGCAGCAAGGATTTACCAATAATCTTAAACGGGCGAACCAAGCATTTTTACCCGCATCTACCTTTAAAATTCCCAATAGCTTGATCGCCCTCGATTTGGGCGTGGTTAAGGATGAACACCAAGTCTTTAAGTGGGATGGACAGACGCGCGATATCGCCACTTGGAATCGCGATCATAATCTAATCACCGCGATGAAATATTCAGTTGTGCCTGTTTATCAAGAATTTGCCCGCCAAATTGGCGAGGCACGTATGAGCAAGATGCTACATGCTTTCGATTATGGTAATGAGGACATTTCGGGCAATGTAGACAGTTTCTGGCTCGATGGTGGTATTCGAATTTCGGCCACTGAGCAAATCAGCTTTTTAAGAAAGCTGTATCACAATAAGTTACACGTATCGGAGCGCAGCCAGCGTATTGTCAAACAAGCCATGCTGACCGAAGCCAATGGCGACTATATTATTCGGGCTAAAACGGGATACTCGACTAGAATCGAACCTAAGATTGGCTGGTGGGTCGGTTGGGTTGAACTTGATGATAATGTGTGGTTTTTTGCGATGAATATGGATATGCCCACATCGGATGGTTTAGGGCTGCGCCAAGCCATCACAAAAGAAGTGCTCAAACAGGAAAAAATTATTCCCTAGAAGTGGTTAGCGCGTATTTGTGTGAAATAGCCGTCATATAAGCTGTAAAGATATATGGACAAAATGCTGATGCTTGATGCGCTTGTAGTTAATGGCTCATACTTAATCGGTTAGGCCAAATCGACTTAAGCTCCGCGCGTTAACTTTTAGCCTGAGCGTTAGCATCACATTCCTAAACGTAAAAAGCCTAGCCAATTTGCTAGGCTTTTTTGTTATCTAAATGGTCATGGTCACTCAACATTGGGATGTGTATAAAGGAATGGCGATGTCAGTAAAGGTGAATGCCGCTGCGATAAAGTGCCTAGCCCATCAAGGATTGTAGGCTTTCTTGGCTGCTAAAGCGTTTGACGAAAAAGTCCAAGAAGGCGCTGATATTGGTGGCTAATTGTCTGCGGCTCGAATACACCCCGTAGACCTTAAAGGGTTCAATCGGCCATTCCTGTAAGATTGGCACTAGCTGGCCGTTGGCGAGTTCGGTTTTGCAGGCGGAGTTTGATAGCATTGCAATCCCAAAGTCATCGAGGGCTAACTGCTTAACCATTATTGGGCTATTGACCCTGACTTTACGCTGAAAGTTTACCATGGTTTTGCGAGCCCCTTTGCCTAAGGGCCATATGGGTGCTGAGCGGGATGTCCCTAGCAGAATACCACTATGGTCGCTCAGCTCCTTAGGTGTTGCGGGGGTGCCGCGTGCTTTTAAATAGCCAGGGCTTGCTACCAGAATTGGTTGACGCTCGAACAGTAATCTTGCAACAAGATCAGAGGATTGCAGTGGTCCATATTTGATAGCTATGTCATATCCTTCACCCACCAAACCGATATCGTTGTCGGTAAACTGGACATCTAATTCCACATTGGGATATAAACGCATGAATCCGCTACAGAGGTTAGCAATTAATTCTTGGCTAAAAGAGACCGGAATGGCTATCCGTAATGATCCTGATACATCATCATGGGTACTCTCGATAACAGCCTTGGCCGCTTCCACCTCATTGCGAATGGAATCACAGTGTTGATAAAAGAGTGCCCCGACTTGGGTAAGACTCAGGTTACGGGTGTCGCGTTGTAACAATCGCACGCCTAGTTGTTCTTCAAGCTGCGCGATTTTGCGACTTATGGTGGATTTTGGGTGGCCGGTTTCACGTGCAGCTTGGGAGAATCCCTTTGCTCTCACTACGGCTGCAAATAGCATCATACCGTTTAAATCTGGCATGTTTTTCCCACTGTCTCATATTTGGAACATAGCGTCTTATGCAGTTTAATGGCATTTGGCGGGATAACAAAGTTATATTTATTGGCTAAAAATTTTCAGAGGCTAAAGCAGAGGATCTTTTGATGACCAGCAATAATCAGCCCAAACACATGACTCAAGCCCAAACGCCCGATCCGCTTTTTTTACAGGCCGAGCATTTGGCAAAGGATTTTTCTCTGTTTCCTAAACACAGTAAACAGAGCTTATCAGAAGAAATTAAAGGCCTTTTAAATGAAGATGCCATTCAGGCAAATTTAAAAGACTTGGCATCGTTAGATGTTGACGGTTATGTCGCAAAAGTGATCCAACCGACCCAAGACAAAGGTCGTCCTGGTGCTAAACGTATCATTGCGGACCTAAAGGGGCGCTTGATTACCGAAACTCACTTGGGCTCTTTCTACAGTGCTGAGGTCGAGCTGAATTTCGGTTCACGCACTCGTCGTATCGGCTTTATTGCTCAAGAGCGCACAACGGCTAACGGTGCATGGATGCCTGAGCATCACTATGCCGCCTGTAAAGCGATTCGTCATTTTGCCGAATTGTCTATGCCTATCGTCTATTTAATCGATACCCCAGGGGCCGATGCAGGCGAAGTGGCCAACAGCCAAAACCAAGCACATTCTATTTCTAAGGCGATTGCCGAGAGTGCCAACGTTGACGTACCGACAGTCGGTATCGTTATCGGTGCGGGTTACTCGGGTGGCGCGATTCCTTTAGCTGCGGCTAACATCCTGTTATCGCTGCGCGATGGTATTTTCAACACCATTCAACCACAAGGTCTACAAAGTATCGCCCGTAAGTACAACCTGTCATGGCAGGAATGTGCTAAATCTGTGGGTGTATCTCCAGAAGAGCTTTACACCGCCGGTTGTATCGATGGCATTATCGATTTTTCTCCAGGTGACCGTGACGAGCGTCAGCACAATTTACGCCGCGCGATTATCAGTAGTATCGAAGCGGTTGAGCGCGCAGCAGTGAACTTTGTACGTGAATCTAAGGATTTACGTGAGCATTATGATCGCAGTTTAGCGCGTTTCCTTAATCCATCTAAAAACTTGATGGCATTAGAGTTAAACGCTGAATTGGCTGTGGCAACGAGCCCAACCAACCACCACAACTTGTTTGGTAGCGCTTACCGTTACCTGCGTTATTTAACGCTGCGTAGCCGTATTCATTCGATCTCTCAGGAGCAATACGGACGTTTGTCACGTGTCAGTGTGCCCGAGGGCGATCTGTTAGCGCGTATCCAGCAAGAGCAAGATCGTGTATTCCAAGCTTGGCTATCTAGCCCTGATAAGCTGGTTTACGATGAAGATCTGAACAAATTGTGGGCGAACTTTATTGCTAAGCGCGATGAAATTTCAACCGAACGTAATATGCTGACACGTTTTATTTTGGGTGAACCAAAAGAAAACTATAAAAAAGCTCGTAAGGCACTGTTATTTAACATCGGTTGGTCTTTATATCACCGTTGGAAGAGCAACGCGGCAAACAACTTTAAGGGCTTAATTCAGCATCTTGAAAATCTGCCTAAGTCTGTAACTCAAGCAAAATGGCCTGAGCTTAATCAATTGACTGTGCTCGATGTCGTTGTAAACGATGAGTTGCGTGAAGACTTTATTTGGCAATGCCATAACATCCTGATTTTTAACTCACTTTACGACAACGTTGTGGGTAGCTTAGCGTCTATCGCGAAAGAAGCCATGATGTCTAAGAGTCTGTCACGCAACTCGGTGAACAATCTACTGCACAAGTCGATTGACCATGCGCTGTCTACTCAGGATACCGCAAACGACAAGGCTAAATTCTACAAGTGGCTTAAGTACTTTATGAGCCAATCTAACCGTGCCGATCTCTTGGTGCGTGTAGAGCAGTGGAAGAGTGTGGGCTTCCCACAACTTAACGACAGTTTATTCGTTATCCTGACTTACTTCTTCGAACGTTTATTGCCTGAATACTTCGACAGTGAAAGCGACCACAGCAAATACACTGGTGCGATTAACCCTGTGCGTATCGGTCGTCGTAAGGACTTCTGGAACCGCTTGACCATGGGTTATCAGGACTTACTGATCCAAAAAGTATTACGTGACGAAAAACGTACCGGCAAGATGACGTGGGAAAATGTGATTAAGCAATTTTTCACTAATTTCGACGAAATCAATGGCGACAAAATGTCGGCTAACTTGCTCAACTTCCCTGGTTTCCGTTTATCCATTGAAGATGCGTTAGATAAAGGTATTCGTCCTTGCGGCCTGATCACCGGTATTGCTGACTTTAAAGAAAAGGGACAAAAAGTCCGTGTGGGTCTGGCGGTATCTAACACTGCATTCCAAGCGGGTGCCTTCGATATGGCGAGTGCTGAGAAATTCTCTGCGCTGCTGATCGAATGTGCTAAGCGTAAATTGCCAGTAGTTTGTTTTATCAGCTCAGGCGGTATGCAGACTAAAGAAGGTGCTGCGGCACTGTTCTCAATGGCTGTTGTGAACGACCGTATCACACGCTTTATCCGTGATAACGAATTGCCAGTATTGATGTTTGGTTTTGGTGACTGTACCGGTGGTGCGCAAGCGAGTTTCGTGACTCACCCATTAGTGCAAACCTACTACCTGTCTGGTACTAACATGCCATTCGCGGGTCAAATGGTGGTTCCTGCTTACTTACCTTCAACGTCGACTCTGTCGAACTATCTGTCGAAAGTACCAGGTGCAATGGCGGGCTTAGTCCACAACCCATTCAGCGAAACCTTAGATAACCAATTGGCGAGCATCGATCCTCTGATGCCAATGCCAACGGCGAAGATTAATGACGTAATCATCAATGCTCTGTCGACTCTGGTTGTTGAAGCGCCTGTTGAAGAAGAAGTGATTGTTCAAAACGATCCTCGTAAGTTAATGAAACCAATTAATAAAGTATTGGTTCATGCCCGTGGTTGTACTGCTGTTAAGTTGATCCGTAAGGCTCACGATAACGATATCAACGTGGTATTAGTGGCGTCAGATCCTGACATGACTGCCGTACCTGCGGATATGCTGAAAGATTCTGACAAGTTAGTCTGTTTAGGTGGTAACACCTCTGACGAAAGTTACCTGAATGCCTACTCAGTGTTGAAAGTTGCCGAATACGAGCAAGTTGATGCACTGCACCCAGGTATCGGCTTCCTGTCTGAAAGTCCACAATTTGCGGCATTGTGTGTGAATAATGGGGTTAACTTTGTGGGCCCTAGCGTGCATTCAATGACGACTATGGGTAACAAGTCGAACGCGATTAAGACTTCACAAAGCCAAAACGTACCAGTGGTACCAGGTTCACACGGTATTCTGACGAACGCTGAGCAAGCGGTAAACGTGGCCAATGAAATTGGTTACCCTGTGCTGCTCAAAGCGGTACAAGGCGGTGGTGGTAAAGGTATTCAGGTCGTTAAACGTCCTGAGGATATGATTGGTTTATTCCAAAAAACCGCTACTGAAGCGGCAGCTGCCTTCGGTAACGGCGACCTGTACTTAGAGAAATATGTTACGTCACTACGTCATATCGAAGTGCAATTACTGCGCGACCAATTTGGTCACGCTAAAGTATTGGGTTTACGTGACTGTTCAGTACAACGTAACAACCAGAAAGTGGTTGAAGAGTCTGGCTCAACCATGTTGCCAGATGAACTGAAAAAACAAGTGCTGGATTACACCCGTGCCTTAGGTGATGCGACCGATTATATGGGGGCAGGTACTGTAGAGTTCATCTACAACCTAGACGCAAACGAAGTGTACTTCATGGAGATGAACACTCGTCTGCAGGTAGAGCATCCAGTAACCGAAGCGACTTCTGGTATCGATATCGTAAGCGCGCAGTTTGATATTGCTGCGGGTCGTTCAATCGAGCATTTAGAGCCGAAAGAAATCGGTTATGCGATGGAAGTGCGTGTAACGGCTGAGAAAGCCGCACTCGACAGCCATGGCGTACTGCAACTGGTTCCAAACCCTGGCAAGATCACCGAATGTGTATTCCCTGATCATCCAGATGTAGAAATCATCTCGATTGCTGCACCGGGCAAAGAAGTTTCGCCTTATTACGATAGCTTAATCGCCCAGGTGATTATGCGCGGTGAAAACCGTGAAGACGTTATTGCGAAGCTACATGCTTACCTCGACAGCGTAGTGCTCAAAGGTATCGCTACTAACATTCCGTTGCTGAAGTTAATCCTAAGCGATGGCACCTTCAAAGAAGGCGTATACGACACTAACTATCTGCCACGCTTTATGGCTGAGCTAGATATTCCAGCACTGATTGCTGAAATGGAAGCCGCTGCCGAAACCGTTGGGGTGGATACTGAGTCGCTGCGTGTGGGTGAAAGTAACGAGCTTAAAGTATTAGCCCAAGGCGCAGGTATCTTCTATACCTCTCCAGCGCCAGGCGAACCTGATTTCGTTAAAGAAGGTGATATTGTAACCGTTGAGCAAACCCTTGCCTTGACTGAAGCAATGAAGATGTTCTCGCAGGTTAACTTGGCTGGCTTTAACCGCCAAGGCGCCGTGCTCTATCCTGAGGATAAGAAGTACCGCATCGAGCGTATTCTGAACAGCAATGGTCAGCAAGTATCGCAAGGTGACCTACTCTTTGTTGTGTCACCAGTTGAAGATTAATCTTGTAAAAATAGATTAAGTAAACGAAATACCCGTCAATTTGGCGGGTATTTTTTTATCGGTAACAAGATTACGTTTCTCAGGTTCGGTGCATTTTTCTGCTTAGGATGAGCGAATTGGTATTATCTTAATATCATGTATACACTTTTTATCTACGTCAGCGAATTACGAATGTATTTGAGAAGCGACATGGGTTGTCGATTTTGGTTTTTATTCTTCTGTTTATGCTCACCCTTAACTGTGAGTGCAGAGCGTTTGGCTTCGCGCTATCTCAAAACCGCTGATGACGGTGCTAGCAGTAGGCAGTTAGTCCGTTACTGTGTTGATCCCGACTGGTTGCCCTATGAAGCGATACGAGAGGGAAAACATGTAGGGGTCTCATCGGACTATATTCGTTACATTGAGTCCCATTCTCTCCTTAAATTCATTCTTGTTCCCACAACATCTTGGTCTGAAACCCTTAATTTTTTACAAACTGGGCGCTGTGATTTAACTCCAATGTTGAATAAAACCGCTACCCGAGAGCAATTTTTACATTTTAGCCATGTGTATTTTCACTCGCCAAATGTGTTGGTTTCGCTAAAAGAACAGCCATTTTTACAAGGATTTGAAAACATAGGCTCACGAACATTAGCCGTGCCTAAAGGTTATCGTCTCGCTGAGTATATTCAGCAATATTACCCTAGAGTCAAAATCATCGAAGTGGCCAGTGAACCAGCGGGACTCGAGGCTGTGCTCGATAAGCGCGCTGATTTATTTGTTGGGTCAATGTTTTCGGTGAATGCTTATATTCAGCAGACAGGTTTTAACCATCTTAAAATTGCGGGGTGGGGCGGGCCAGAAGATGAACTACGCATGGGAGTGAGTTTAGGCCATGAAGCACTGCTGCCGATACTTAATCAAGTGCTTGATGATGTTGATGAGCTTGAGCGAATTAGGATTTACCAGAAGTGGAACAACATTACTGTTATCGATGAGACTAACTATTGGCTTATCTATCAAGTTATTGCAGGTACTCTGCTGGTGATATTCTTACTTGCGACTCGGACTTATTTTATCAGTCGCTATAATCGACGCTTAACCGATAAAAATACACAGCTTGAAGCCCTACGTCGGCAATTAGAACAAACCAATACTGAACTCGAGTTTTTATCTACCCATGATCCGCTCACCAAACTCTATAATCGCCATTACTTTAACCGCCAGTTTGTGCATGAGCATCGTTCTGAGACCGCAACAGAAAGTAGCATCTGCCTTGTCATGTTAGATATCGATTTCTTTAAAGAGATTAATGACACCTTAGGTCATGCCGTCGGAGATAATATTTTGATGGAGCTGTCTACAGTGTTGCAGCATTGTGTGCGTGAATCAGATGTTGTTGCCCGTTGGGGAGGTGAAGAGTTCGTGATCCTTTGCCATCAGACTTCAATTACTTTAGTTAACTCATTGTGCCAGCGGATTGCTGCGGCGATTAAGGATTATCGCTTTAGTGGTGATGTGCGGCTCACCTGTAGTTTTGGGATTGCCAAATTAGCGAGTAATGAACCAATGCAGTCCTGCTTTGAACGAGCAGATAAAGCACTGTATCAAGCGAAAGCCTTGGGCAGAAATCAGATTTGTATTGATGAATCCAATGCTTAGTTTGCGAAATTAGATGCATTGCTAAGCCCATTGCTACTTTACTCGATCAATTTCACATTTATGCTAATCAACTTTTAGGTTAAACCGAGTTTTAACCTGAGTTGAAGTTTGTATTGAGGTTGCATTGGGCTGGTCTTTTGCTATTTGTGAGTCCTTAAAGTATGAGAAATCTGCAATATCGGTAAAAAAACGCTTATTTTTAGGCTTTTTACTAATTGTTTGAAAACTGAGCTAAATTTTTTTATTTAATTGTTTTAATGCATTTTTCTTATTTTTTTTTAATTTTTTCCGCGACTTTATCGTGAAAAATTGCAAGAGCCATTTGCGCATAGCGGGGTTCCAATTTACAATATGCGCCTAAAATAATCTGATGTGCGGTGTGTCGGTGGTTTGTCGCATACTCCGTCTACTTCTTAAACTAATCATTAAAGTTGAATCATGACCGAATTATCCAAATACAGAAACATTGGTATCTTCGCTCACGTTGACGCGGGTAAAACCACGACCACCGAGCGTATTCTTAAGCTAACCGGTAAAATCCATAAAATCGGTGAAGTTCACGATGGTGAATCAACAACTGACTTCATGGTTCAGGAAGCTGAGCGCGGTATTACCATTCAGTCAGCGGCAGTAAGCTGCTTCTGGAAAGATCACCGTTTCAACGTTATTGACACCCCTGGGCACGTTGACTTCACTGTTGAAGTTTACCGTTCTCTGAAGGTTCTTGACGGCGGTATCGCTGTATTCTGTGGTTCTGGTGGTGTTGAGCCTCAATCAGAAACTAACTGGCGCTATGCGAACGAATCTGAAGTTGCTCGTATCATCTTCGTAAACAAGTTAGACCGTATGGGTGCTGACTTCTTACGTGTTGTTAAGCAAACTAAAGACGTTTTAGCTGCTAACCCACTGGTTATGGTTCTGCCAATCGGTATTGAAGATGAGTTCTGTGGTGTTGTTGACCTGCTAACTCGTAAAGCCTACGTATGGGACGATTCTGGTATTCCAGAAAACTTCGAAGTTAAAGATGTTCCAGCGGACATGGTTGACTTAGTTGAAGAATACCGTGAAATGCTGATCGAAACTGCTGTTGAGCAAGATGACGATCTGCTAGAAGCTTACATGGAAGGCGAAGAGCCATCTGTTGAAGACCTGAAACGTTGTATCCGTAAGGGTACTCGTACTATGGCATTCTTCCCAACATTCTGTGGTTCTGCCTTCAAAAACAAAGGTATGCAACTGGTTCTGGATGCTGTTGTTGATTATCTGCCAGCGCCAGATGAAGTTGATCCACAACCTTTAACTGACGAAGAAGGTAACGAAACTGGCGAATACGCTATCGTTTCTGCTGATGAGTCATTAAAAGCATTAGCGTTCAAGATCATGGATGACCGTTTCGGTGCCCTGACTTTCGTACGTATTTATGCTGGCCGTCTGAAGAAAGGCGATACCATTCTTAACAGTGCAACTGGTAAGACTGAGCGTATCGGCCGTATGTGCGAAATGTATGCTAACGATCGTATCGAAATTGAATCAGCTGAAGCTGGTGACATTATCGCAATCGTGGGTATGAAGAACGTACAAACTGGTCACACACTGTGTGATGTTAAACACCCATGTACTCTGGAAGCCATGGTGTTCCCAGAGCCAGTTATCTCTATTGCAGTAGCGCCAAAAGATAAAGGCGGCAGCGAGAAGATGGCTATCGCTATCGGTAAGATGATCGCAGAAGATCCATCATTCCGCGTAGAAACTGACGAAGATTCAGGCGAAACCATCCTTAAAGGTATGGGTGAACTGCACTTAGATATTAAAGTGGACATCCTGAAGCGTACTTATGGTGTTGAGCTGATCGTAGGTGAGCCACAAGTGGCCTACCGTGAAACTATTACTCAAATGGTTGAAGACCAATACACCCACAAGAAACAATCAGGTGGTTCTGGTCAATTCGGTAAGATCGAATACATCATTCGCCCAGGTGAGCCAAACTCTGGCTTCGTGTTCAAGTCTTCAGTTGTTGGTGGTAACGTTCCTAAGGAATACTGGCCAGCAGTTGAAAAAGGCTTCGCGAGCATGATGAACACCGGTACTATCGCTGGCTTCCCAGTGTTAGACGTTGAGTTTGAACTGACTGACGGTGCTTACCACGCAGTTGACTCTTCAGCTATCGCGTTCGAAATCGCTGCTAAAGCGGCATTCCGTCAATCTATGGCTAAAGCTAAACCACAACTGCTTGAGCCAATCATGAAAGTTGACGTGTTCAGCCCAGAAGACAACGTGGGTGACGTGATCGGTGACTTAAACCGTCGTCGCGGTATGATCAAAGACCAAGTTGCTGGTGTAACGGGTGTTCGCGTTAAGGCTGACGTACCGTTATCAGAAATGTTCGGTTACATCGGTACTCTGCGTACAATGACTTCAGGCCGTGGTCAGTTCTCTATGGAGTTCTCACACTACAGCCCATGTCCAAACAGTGTTGCGGACAAAGTTGTTGAGCAAGTTAAAGAGCGTAAAGCTGCTGAAGCTAAGAAGTAATTCTTAACTTCCTCTAAATAGAAACCGCTGCTAAGCCTAGGCTAGCAGCGGTTTTTTTATGGGTGATGCACTGGTTGACATTAGACGGTTGACGAGTCAGCATTCACGCTTTTTGTTTACTTAATTCCAGTAGAGCATTTGCCGCGGGAGTTAACGGTAAGTTCTGCCGCCAAATCAGGGCTAAATCCCAAGTTAATGCCGGTTGCATTGGTCTAAAGACTAGTTTGCTGTGACTGAGTTTTTGGCAAATAGGTTCGGGTAATATGGCCAGTCCCATGTCGGCTTCAACCATGGTTGCAAGAAAGTCCCATTGACCACTGCGAAAGGCGATATTTAATTGCACGCCAGCCTTACGGCTGAGGCGAGTTATCAATTTGGCAAGTGAGAAGTCCTCGTTATAGAGAATAAACGGATAAGCTTCAAAATCTTGCCAGTTGAGATATGACTTAGCCGCAAGCGGGTGCCCATCAGGCAGGCAAGCTAACAGAGGATATTTTGTTAGCGGCTGGTTGACTAGCTCAGTCTCATGGGTTGTGGGTAACGCAGTAAAGGCAATATCTAAACTGTTATTTAGCAGTGCCTGCTCGCAGCCAAATCCCCCGTATTCATACATTTGTAGTTCAACCCCTGGATAACGCTTACGATAGCTCGTCAGTAATCCAATAATTAAGCTACTCATCATGGGGCAGACACCGAGTCTAAGCCGCCCCGATTTTAGGCCGCTTAAGTTACTCATATCCTCCTGCAATCTATGCCATTGTCCGAGGATCTCCCGCGCACTGTGTTCAAACAGTTGCCCAGCTTGGGTTAGCTCCACCTTTTGATTGTTACGGATCAGCAGGGTTTCTCCTACGCTTTCTTCAAGCCTTTGGATGATTTTGCTGAGCGTTGGTTGAGTGATAAAGCATTTTTGTGCTGCACGGGTGAAGTTTTCCGTTTCAACTAAGATCAGAAAACATTGTAAGGTCTTGATTGGAATGTTCATGCTCAAATGGAATCCATTGTATGGCGTTAATTCATTTTACTGATGATGGTCTAAGTATTACTTTGAACTTGTTAACAGAACAGGAGATTTGGTCATGAAGTCAACGTCAAGTTTATGGGTAGGTGCTTTGTGGCAGGCGGCGATGCCTGAAACAAAGAATGTGCAAACAGCAAAGGCAGCGCAAACAAGAGTAACGGCTCCGGCGGGTGATTTGCATAAAGCAAAACAACAAGTTAACCCAGCCTAGGCTGGGTTTTTACTTTTCCATTTTATCTATTGTCCCGTCTGCTTATTTTTCAGTTCGTCCAACATCTCCCCCACTGAGTTTTTAAGTTTATCTCTAATTTTGTTATGGATAATAAAAAGCCACTGGATGATCAGTGGCTTTGGTGCGGGCAGGGGAGGATTGTTTTACTGAGTTGAGAACTTATTATCAACTAAAGGCGCTTTGTTTTCTGCTTGTGCAACATGGCACTGGGTGCAGAAATAATTATGGCCATTGAGCGTGCCCTTATCGTCGATAACGTGGGATTTCGCCACTGGTGTGGCTTTCATCCGTGGTGCTTTATCCCAGCTATGGCAAGTTAAACAGCCATTTTTATCTAAGGTTATTTTGTAATCATCCTTATGTGGGATGAGTGGCGGTTGGTCAGTAAAACTGCGTTCCAACGCCTTACCGCGAGCTGGGTAAACGGGCATAGCATCAGCGGGGCGAATATCGGTCACTGCGCTATCGCCGGCGAGGGATTTGATATTGACTGGTGTTGCTTGAGAGTCTGCTTGTTGGCCTGAGCAGCCGCCGATGGCTAATACAATCGCGGCTAAGGTGAGTATTTTTTTCATTGGTCATTCTCCGCCTTGGGGGCAATGTGTTGACGAATTGGTGAAGTGGTTGATGGCGAGTGACAATCGGTCGAATCGCCTGAACTAAGTTGAGCCTGAGTGGCCGTAAAACGTGTTTGATAGCGAAATACGCGCTTTGCGCAGACATCGATACAGCGGCCGCATTGGGTGCAGTCTGGGCTAGTGATTACCGGATTTTGCCCTTTTAACGCGGGCTTTAATACTTGGCGCTCGGGGCATACGGCAAAGCAATCCATGCAGTTATCACAGGCGCTAGCTTTGCTGGCGACGATCTTAATGGGGCTCCATTTGCCGATTAAGCCAAATAGGGCGCCCGTTGGGCACAGATGACCACACCAAGCGCGCTCGGCGATAAATAGATCCAGCAGAAATATCGCCGCTAAAATCCATAAACCACTGAGACTGCCAAATAGCACGGCGCGATAGACTAAGGGGACGGGATTAATCCATTCCCAAATCAAGTTGCCCGTGAGCAGTGGCAATAACAGCACGAGAGCCAGCAGGTAATAACGTAAATTACGCGGTAACTCGCTGGTGCGAGGGAGGTTTAGTTTACGTCTGAGCCAGCTTGCGGAGTCAGTTACCAGATTGACTGGACACACCCAACTGCAAAACACCCGGCCACCGGCGAGGGCATAAAACAGTATGACCAAGGCTGCACCTATCAATAGGCTAAGCTCGGGAATATGCCCGCTAATGAGCATTTGTAAGCTCACTAGCGGATCGGCAAAGGGAATGATATCGAGCAGTAAACTGGCCGATAAATTACCCTTAAATAACCAAATCCCTAGTAGCGGCCCTAGTGCAAATAGCCCTAACAAGCCGAATTGCACTGCGCGGCGTAGTAGCAAATATTTGTGTGCGCCAAACCAACCGAGTTCTGCAATGGCTGCGACATGCTCGCCTTGCATGCGGGCTTTTGAGTTCATGGTCTTATGACTTATAGACTTGTTACTCATAGACTCATTGCTCATAACGTCAGCCCCTTATTCAACATCTCTAAGGTGGTTTCCTCGGTGTTGAGATAAGTATCATGCTCCGCTGCCTTACCGAGTGCTAATGCCGTCGGTAAGACTTTTATGGCGGCGGTATCGAGTACGCAGGCGTGCTCGCATTTGCCACAACCCGTGCAGGTATCACTGTTGACTGTGGGTAAGAACATGGCGTGGTGATCGCTATGTTGATTGCGTTGGCGTTCTAAGGTGATGGCGTTGTCGATTAACGGGCAAACCCGATAACAGACATCACAGCGTAATCCCTTAAAGTTAAGGCAATTTTTCTCATCGATCAGTACCGCAATACCCATTTTGGCATCGCTAATGTGCTCAAGTTGAGGATCAAGCGCACCCGATGGGCAGGCTTTGATGCAGGGAATATCCTCACACATTTCGCAGGGAATGCGTCTTGCGGTAAAGAATGGCGTGCCAGTGGCGGCGCCATCGAACCAACGTGCCAGTGTTAGCGTGTCGTAAGGGCAAGCCTCAACACACAAACCGCAGCGCACGCAGGCCGAGAGAAAATCGCTTTCTTCAAGGGCTCCCGGCGGTCTGCAAGCTTGGGAGGCGAGTTGGCCTTGGCTTTTTGCCGTGGCCGTCAAGCCTAATCCCACAAGCCCCATCACACAGCCAGCCTTAGCCGTCGTGGCCAAAAACTGGCGACGGTTGACTTGTTTGACTGTGAATGGACTCTTCACTTGCTGACTCACCTTAGACTCCTTAATCGCTTTCAAATACGCTTATCGCTATCAAATGAGGGCTTAGGCCTTCATCACTTTTACTGGGCACTTCTTAAAGTCAGTTTCTTTTGACAGTGGATCGGTAGCATCCAGAATCAACTTGTTGACTAACTGACGCGCATCGAAGAAGGGCATAAACACCACGCCGCGTGGCGGTTTGTTTCGGCCTTTGGTTTCGACACGGGTTTTGACCTCACCACGGGGAGATGCCACGATCACTTCATCACCACGTTGTAGACCGCGAGCCTTAGCGTCTTCAGGATGCATAAAGATTTGTGCATCAGGATAGGCGCGATAGAGCTCAGGTACACGGGCGGTCATCGAACCTGTATGCCAGTGTTCGAGCACACGGCCGGTAGACATCCACAGATCGTATTCTGAGTTAGGCTCTTCCGCTGCTGGTTCGTAAGGCAGGGCGAAAATTACCGCTTTACCATCGGGTTTACCGTAGAACTTAAAGCCTTCACCTGCCTTAACATAAGGATCGCTACCTTCAACGAAGCGGCGCAGGGTTTCTTTCCCCTCAACCACTGGCCAGCGTAGGCCGCGGGTTTCGTGGTAACGGTCAAAGTCGGCTAAGTCATGGCCATGGCCGCGACCGAAGGCGGCGTATTCTTCGAAGATGCCTTTTTGTAGATAGAAGCCAAAGTGTTCACTTTCGTCGTTTAGGTCGCCCTTACAATCGGTAGTCGGGAACTTGTTGATGACACCATTGGCAAACAATACTTCATAAAGGGTCTTGTCAGCGTAGTCAGGCTTTTTAGCGATAAGCTCTGCGGGCCAGACTTCAGACACTTTAAAGCGTTTTGAAAACTCGACTAATTGCCACAGATCCGATTTAGCTCCCTCAGGCGCTTTAACCTGTTGATGCCACATATGGGTGCGGCGCTCGGCGTTACCGTAGGCGCCTTCTTTCTCGACCCACATGGCGGTTGGCAGAATAAGGTCTGCTGCCATGGCGGTGACGGTTGGGTAGGGATCGGATACCACGATAAAGTTTTCAGGATTACGGAATCCTGGGTACATTTCTTCGTTGATATTCGGGCCAGCTTGCATGTTATTGGTACACATAGTCCAGTAACAGTTTAGCTTACCGTCTTTGAGCATCCGGCTTTGCAGTACGGCATGGTAGCCGGGTTTTGGTGGAATCGTGCCTTCAGGCAATTGCCACATTTTTTCGGTAATCGCGCGATGCTTATCATTATCCACCACCATATCAGCAGGTAAGCGGTGGGCGAATGTGCCGACTTCACGGGCGGTACCACAGGCTGAAGGTTGGCCTGTCAGTGAGAATGGGCTGTTACCAGGCGTTGCGATTTTGCCCGTCAGTAAGTGAATGTTGTAGAGCATGTTGTTTGCCCATACACCACGAACGTGTTGATTAATCCCCATGGTCCACAGGCTCATAACCTTCACCTTAGGATCGGCATAGGCCTTGGCTAAGGTTTCTAATTTTTCAGGTTCTACACCACTCATTTTTGCTGCGTATTCCAGCGTATAAGTGCTGACGAACTTAGCGTATTCTTCGAAGCTAATTGGGCTAGATTTACCGTTGCCAGGGTTTTTGGCTTTCTTCTCTAACGGATGATCTGGACGCAGTCCATAACCGATATCATCTACACCGAGGGCAAACTTAGTGTGTTTAGTCACAAAGTCGGTATTTACCGCTTTGTTTTGAATGATGTAGTTGGCGATATAGTTGAGGATCACCAGATCAGATTGCGGATGGAAAACCATCGGGTTATCCGCAAGATCGAAGCTACGGTTCTCGAAGGTGGATAGCACATGCACGCGACAGTCTTTACTGCTTAAACGGCGATCAGATAAACGTGCCCACAGGATCGGATGCATCTCGGCCATGTTGGCGCCCCAGAGCACAAAGTGATCGGCGGCTTCTAAGTCGTCGTAACAGCCCATCGGTTCATCAATACCGAAGGTACGCATAAACCCAACGACCGCTGAGGCCATACAGTGGCGGGCGTTAGGGTCGATGTTGTTGGTTAAGAATCCAGCTTTATGCAGTTTAGATGCTGCGTAACCTTCCCAAATCGTCCACTGACCAGAACCGAACATACCGACAGAGGTTGGGCCTTTAGTGGCGATGCTGTGTTTCCACTTAGCGGCCATAGTATCGAAGGCGACATCCCAACTGACTGGGGTAAACTCGCCTTCTTTATGATATTTGCCGTCTTTCATGCGTAGTAATGGCGTGGTTAATCTGTCCTTGCCGTACATGATTTTCGACAGGAAGTAACCTTTAATACAGTTTAGCCCGCGGTTAACTGGGCTTTCAGGATCGCCTTTGGTGGCAACCACTTTACCCGCTTTAGTACCGACTAATACGCTACAACCCACACCGCAAAAACGGCAGGGGGCTTTGTCCCACTTGATGTTATCTGACTCGGCGGCTTCAACCATTTTCACGGGAAGCGTGACGCCAACGGCCGTCGCAGCGGCAACCGCTGCGTTAGCCTTGAGAAACTCGCGGCGGCTAATGCTCATAGTGTTTCCTCACTCTCTTTTTCTAACAGTTCTTGTTCTAGGGGTTCTACTTGGTGGTAAATCAAACTGGCGGATAACACACCGGACAGGCCATTGATGGCTTCAACATTGTCGAGAATGGCTTTTTGGGTATTCCCTTCGAGGGTAATAACCAACTTGCCTTCGGGTGAAATGGCGTGGATATCGCAGCCTTTTAACGCGGCAATATCGGCTTCAACCTGTTGCAAGGCATTAGGGGCTGCATGTACCACGAGGCTGGTGACATGGTATTCCTGACTCATAGCGGTGACCTTTATCTTGAGATGCACTCAGCTGCTTTGCATAAACATCTATACAACTGAATGTGGATAACTGCGAGTCTAGACCTGATAAAAAATGTGGGTATACCTCACAAGAGGTATTGCAGGGGATAGTCGATCGGGATCAAAGTTTTGCGCGTGATCTAACTCTCAGTTTGAAATTTAAACAATCGCTATCTCTTTGGAGAGGGAATGGCGAGATTGGTTAGATTAGCGAAAGATCCGGCAGTCAAACATCACTATGAGTGGATTAATATCCCGTGAGCTCCATATAACCCATGCCAGTGTGGCTACCGCTAAGTTTGATTGGGCCTTCCCAATAGGAGGTGGATAACGCCATGGCGCTATTGGGATTTAATGGTGAGATGCGGATATCGATTTGCTCAGTCGGGATTTGGACTTGCCAGCTTACGGGGTATTTGCCGGTGCGGGTTGTTTGCCATTCAAGCGGCGTCATTTTTATTCCATCTGGCGTGTCTCGGGAGTTGATATTGCGGCCTGTGCCATCGGCAAACATTCGTCTGGCGCTGTAAAAGGCTAATGGAGTTTGAGATTTATCGGTGGATTGCTCCCTTAACTGAAAGAGCATTAGCGCCGAACCATCATTGAGGCGCAGGGCAAACCAATCCCAACCCTGCTGGCTTTTAGTTAAAAATTGTGAGCTCCATTCTCTGTCTAGCCAGCCTTGGCCAGTGACTTTCTCTACCCGACTTTCGGCTTGGCCATTGATGTTGATATGGCGGGTGATCTGGCCAGTAATGCTGATAAAAGGTTGACTGTAGTAGTAGGAAGCGACATTACCCTCGCGGTTTTTAATGCTATAGCCATTATCGCCTTGATATTGCAGCGGTGCTTGGCTGGTCAGCGTTAGCGCGTAACTAAAGTCTGCGGTCTCAACCCTTAAGGTTGCCGGAAATAACTCGCTCGATTCACTCTGCCATTGCCAGTTATCGAGATGAATTTGATAGGGATTGGCATTGACGCCGGCAAGCTTTGGATGACCGCGAGACCATTTCTCATGGGCCAGATGTGCCGCGCTAGAGGTCAGTGCGCTATGGGCAAAATAGAGTTGTTCAGTTGCCCAAGCGGACTTAAGGGTAGGCGGTTGCGCATTTTGCGATTCTGTATATTGAGGTTTTAGTGCCACCCTAAATTGGGTCCATTGCGCGCCAAGTTGCTCACCTTTTTCGGTGGTTAAGTTAGCGGTGAGATACCACCATTCTTGCCGAAAGCCGTTGTGGGCAAGATGATCTTGGGGAAAATGAAACTGATGCTCAGGTGTCACCTTGGCAAAGGCTTGTTGCGTTGAGGTTATTTCGCCTTCTTTTGTTTGCCCTAGCAAAGCTCCCATGGATTTGGATTCTGAAACGCTCGCGGGCGCATTATCGCAGCCGCTTATTGTGAAAAAGAGTAATCCACCGATGATGAGTTGACTGATTAAGCGTGCGTTTGTACGGCACTTAAGCCAGTTCATTGTGAGTAAACCATTCACTTTCAATTGGGTAATGGTATATGGACGACTGTTCATAGGGTTTCCTGCTGCAAACTGGCGATTAGCGGCCTGCGGGTTTGCCAGTAAAGCGGTAAGAGCACGGCTAAGGTACAAGTCACCAGTGCGATGAGGATGGCTTTGGCATAAGCAAACCAGTCCCAGATCATTTGGATGGTCCAACCAAAGGCTTGCAGGGTGATTTTATCGATTAATAAATACCCCAGCAGAGCGCCCGTAGGCATCGCAATCAGGCAAGTGATTACCACAACCAGCAGCATTTGGCTAAATACCATAGTACGCAGTTTGCTGCGACTCACCCCAAGGGAATAAAGCCGTGCCAGTGGTGCTTGCCGTGCTTGGGTTAACATTAAGCAGGCGCTGAATAGCCCAATGGCGGCCACCAGCAAGGTTAAACTATTGAGCACTAAAGTGATTGAAAAAGTGCGTTTAAACATGGCAATGGCTTGGGCCTTTATGTTGGCTTGGCTATAAATTTGTGCCTGAGCCAACTCTAGCTCTGTGGCGAGCTGCATTTGAAGTTCATCCAGTTCGGCCTCGCTGCGCTTGCCGTTCGTGGGTATTGGTTGCGTTAGCACTGATGAGGATGATTTATCAGCTTGTTCCAGAGGATGAAAACTGGCCGCAAGGCTGATGGGTAACAGTGGCAGTTGTGCCTGTTGCCACAGTTGATGGCTAATAATGAGCTCATTGCGGGTATTACCATGGTCGTAATAAATTCCTGCGATAACCACTTGGTTATTGGTGGTTTTATCGAGCACGTTTAAAGTGACTTTATCGCCCAGCATCAACTGATACTTAATCGCCATTGGCTCACTCACCAAGACAAATTGTCCGCCAAAATAGTGTTGCCATAGGTCAGGTAAACTGTCCTTGAGTGTACTTGTGTACTTTATCGATTCATCATCACGGCTGATAAGATTCACGGGGATCGTTTGAGCTGTTGGACCTTGGGTCGACATCTCGCCATCGACTTGCCATTGTTGATATAAGCCGCTGACACGAGGATCTTGGCTTAATTTATCCCGCACATCAGCCATACGGTTAGCACTAGGGCGCAGGTATAAATCGGCATGTAAGCGGGTTTCTAACCAACTTCTTAGGGTCTGCTCAAAGCTGCCCACTAGGGTATTCATCGCCACATTTGCGCTTAATGCCAGCAAAATGGCCATCATCGCAAGGGAAAGTGGCGCGATAAGCTCGCGGGTTTCGGCGAGCAAATAGTGCTTAAGCCCTGGGCGAGTGAAGGGGAGCAGTAAGCTTACTCCCCAATGCAATACTTGGGGCAACAGCAGAGGAATCGCGACCGTCACTATGCCTAGTAATATCAAACTGGTGTTGTAACTTTGGCTGAAGGGAAACAGTATCGCCGCGAGTACGAGTAACCCACAGGCTAAGATAAATTGCCGCTGGTGGGTTTGGTTGTGGGCCTTAGTTTGCTGATAACGGTTAGCGCCTTGGGCAAGGGATTGGCGCGTAAGATCAAAATACAAGGGCATGCAAGCAGCAAGCGCTGCTACTAAGGTGAGCGCGATCGCCTGTGCTAACCAATGCCATTGCCAAATGCCCGGCAGCAAGTGGGCACCATAGAGCTGCTCTAGCGTCATGGCAACCATAGGTTGTAGCCAATGGCTGAGTTGTAAACCTAAGATAAACCCGATTACCGAGCCTAAGATAACCAAAAATAGTAATTCGGCGAGCAGGGCAAGCATCACATCGAGTCGTTCTAGCCCCTGTTGCAGCAGTTGAATCAGCAGACGTTGGCGTTTCATTAGGCTGTAACGCACGCCGTTATAGGCAATAAACAGCCCAACCACAAAGGCTAACATACTCATCGCATTGAGATTTAAATGAAAACTGCGGGTAAGCGCCATTAAGGCTTGCCCTTGATCCTGCTGACTGTAGCTGGCGAGATCTGGGGTGATACCTAAGGTGTCGAGCCGTTGTTTTAACGCGGCTAGCTTATCCCTATCGCTAAATAGGGCGATATAACTGAGTTTGCCCTGCATCCCAAGTAAGTTTTGGGCGAGGGAAATATCGGTCAAGATGGCGCTGCCAAGTCCCCAACTATCATCGACACGGCTCACTTTTAGGGTCGATGGTGTTATGGATTGAGCTAGGCTGAGCTGGCCATTGGGCGCGATTTTACTGGCTAGACTGTCACTCATCACCACCACGGGCTCACCGCTCATTAGGTCGGCAAGGGGCAGATCTCCCATTGAGACAGTAGAATTAGCCGTTGCCTTGTTATTTGAGGACGGTGAAGCGTTTTTTGAGGTTAATGTGGCAGTCAATGCCGCGACAATATCGCTGCCTTCAATTTGCCAATACTGGCCGTTTTGGCCAGCAACTCTGCCACTGACTACCGCAAGACTTTGGCTAATCCCAGCCTGCCTTAAACTGAAATACACCGATTCATCGAGATTATCTTGGCCAACGGGTGAGGTCAGCAGTACATCGGCCCGCTGACTTAAGAGCTCTGTGGCTTCGCTATAGCTACGAATCGCATTATCGTTGGTGGCTTTTACCCCGATGAGCAGCGTCACGGCGAGGGCGATTCCGAGTAAAATCGCTCCAGCCTGCAATGGCGCGTGGCGATAATGGGCTAAAAATACCTTGAGTACCCAAGTGATACGCAGCCATTGCCCACTCTTATTTAAGTTATTGTATGGATTGGCTTTATTTTCTGGTTGTGTGTTATTCATCATGTTAGCCGGAGATCGATACTGCGGCGTGGGACAGATGCCAGCGTTTGTTCATAAAGGCGGCGCACTCTTCGCTGTGGGTGACCATCAAAATGCTGGTTTGGCTCTCTTTGGCAAGTTCGCATAGTAGTGACATCACCTGTTTACCAGATTCGTCATCTAAGTTACCTGTGGGTTCGTCGGCCAGCAGTAAACTCGGATTGTGGGCTAATGCCCTGGCTATCGCGACCCGTTGTTGTTGTCCGCCGGAAAGCGCTTCAACCTGCCGGTTTAACAATGCCGCTAACCCGAGCTTTTCCACCAAATAATCGCACCAAGGATTCCAGCTATCACCGTTAAGGTGCAGGGAAAAGCCGATATTATTTTTAACATTCAGCGGAGTGAGTAAATTAAATTGCTGGAATACCACGCCTAAATGGGTACGCCTAAACTCACTCCATTGCTTATCTTGCCACTTGGTGGTGGATTGATGATTCAGCACTATCTGGCCACTGTCTGCCGTTTCAAAGCCCGCAATCAGATTCAGTAAAGTGCTTTTGCCGCTGCCACTTGGGCCGGTGAGTGCGATAGTCTCCCCTTGATGCAAAGTTAAATCGACCGCTTGCAGCACAGTGTGGCGCTGCTCGCCGTCGCGAAAACTTTTACTTACTTGGATAAGCTTGGCGACTTCTTTCATCTATCTCTTCCAATTGGGATTTTACCAACCTAGGCATTAGGCTAAAGATAAAGCATTTTATAATCCTATAGATACCGATATTTGGCCAAGTTAGATCAATTCACATCGATTAAGACTTAGGATTGAGCCTGTTTGAGTTTTCTGCGATTAACGGCTTGGCTCTCATTTCTGTGAGCAAATGGGCTTGAGCTATTGTGGTGTTTGTTGCATGCTGTGCGCCCTGTTAAAACGATAGCGGGCTATCGTTTTAACAATCCGTTCGGATGAAGGTAGCAGGAGAGTGGGGAATTAACCCCACACCGACGAGGCAACTTTGTTGTTGGAAGCATTCCATAAACAAAGCACTCTTTCAGGTGCCGCAAGGCGTGGACTGTTACTGGACGAGCCTCTGGAGAGACTACCGATTGCATTAACTTGCAATAATAGGTGGCGCCGAAGGCGAAAGTGTCGCAGTGTGTTAAGCGACGCGAAACGCTCAGGCAAAAGGACAGAGGAGAGGATGACTGCACAGTCCCTGTCGTTTGTCTTTGTGGACTATTTTCCTGCCGTTATTGGCTGGGGAGATGGTATTTCTTTAGGCTGGCAGCGATGTGTCACAGCCATTTCTTTTCCTCCTCCTTTATTAATTTAGTTGTTTAATAATTGAGGAATATCATGAGTTTTGAAGCCTTACTCAGCAGCCTAAACGGTATTGTCTGGGGTCCTATCACACTTTGTTTGTTAGTTGGCACAGGGATTTATCTCACTGCGCGACTAAAGCTTATCCAAGTATTTCGTCTGCCAATGGCGCTTAGCCTATTGTTCAAACCCGCTAAGGGGCATGGTGATCTATCGTCCTTCGCCGCGCTTTGTACTGCATTGTCTGCAACCATAGGTACGGGCAATATTGTTGGGGTCGCAACGGCGATTAAGATGGGCGGCCCTGGTGCGTTATTTTGGATGTGGCTTGCTGCCTTTTTTGGCATGGCGACTAAGTATGCCGAGTGTATGTTGGCGGTAAAATACCGCACTACGGATGCGCGTGGACAGATTGCCGGTGGCCCGATGTATTACATCGAGCGAGGCCTCGGTTTGCGTTGGATGGCGAAGTTATTTGCGCTGTTTGGCGTGGGGGTAGCGTTTTTCGGCATTGGGACTTTTGCTCAAGTGAATGCGATAAGTGATGCCTTAACTATCGCCTTTGATGTACCAACATGGGCGACTGCGCTAGTGCTAACCCTGCTGGTGGCGGCTGTCACCTTAGGTGGCGTCAAACGTATCTCCAATGTGGCGCAAAAGTTAGTACCGGCGATGTCAATTGGTTATGTGTTGGCCTGTGTGTGGATTTTAGTGGTTTTTGCCGATGCCATTCTACCCGCGTTGCAATTAGTGGTGGAGTCGGCTTTTACGCCAGTATCGGCTGCTGGGGGATTTTTAGGGGCGACCGTAGCGCAAGCGATTCAAATGGGGATTGCCCGCGGGGTATTTTCTAATGAGTCAGGCTTAGGTAGTGCGCCCATTGCTGCGGCTGCGGCAAAAACCAATGAGCCCGTCGAGCAGGGCTTAGTGAGTATGACGGGCACCTTTTTCGATACTATTATCATCTGCACTATGACGGGATTAGTGCTCATCATCACTGGGGTATGGAGCGGTGACACTGCGGGCGCGGCCATGACCAGTGCGGCGTTTAGCTTAGGCGGATCGGCTGCCATCGGCCAGTATTTAGTCACTATCGCCTTGGTCTGCTTTGCGTTTACGACCATTTTAGGCTGGCATTACTATGGTGAACGTTGCTGGTACTACTTAGTGGGCGAGCGCGGGCTGCGTGCCTATCAAATCTTGTTTTTAGGCCTGATTGCTGGTGGGGCTTTTATCAAATTGGATGTGATTTGGTTACTGGCTGATACGGTAAATGGCTTAATGGCCATACCTAATTTGATTGCGATTATTGGATTGCGGCACATTATCATTGCTGAAACGCAAAGCTATTTTGTTCGAACATTCACTAACCGTACGCTAAACCCTGTTTATTAATGTTGTGAAAACAATATATTAGTTCACATTATTTTAACTTTGAGATTGTCGCCACAGCGTTCTTCGTTTACTTTATAAGAGCTACCCCAAAAAAGGGGGGGACTTAAAACGGGGGCTTTGAGGCGACGCCATGGATAAAAGTAAACTTCGTACTTTCCGCAGCAAAATTTTATCCCATATTGCGCTGCCTTTGATTCTTATCATGGCGGCCGTTTATGGGATTACTTCATGGTTTAATTATCTTTCCCTTGAAAAGCGGCTTTACGATCATTTAGCTCAACAGTCGGCACATTCAGCCTCTCGATTGCAATTATTACTCGAACACGCTCAAACAAATACTCAAGGGCTTGCTGATTTTATTGGTTTTTTGGCTGACAAGAATGATATTAACGATTCTGATAAGCTGCAAAAAGTCTTAACTAATCGCCTCGAGCGTAACCCCGATTTTTATGGTTCTGCCGTTGCCTTTAAACCGGGCACTTTTCTCAATAAAAAACTTTTTTCTCCCTATGTATACCGCAGTGGTAATAGTTTCCATTATTTAGATATTGGCGCCGAGGGGTACGATTATACCGATGGGACTTGGGATTGGTGGACGCAAGCCATCAATAAGGTCGAAGGTTATTGGTCAAAAGCCTATTTCGACGAGGGTGCTGGTAATACTTTAATGATTACTTATGCGGTTCCTTTTGGAGTGCAGCCGAACTATTTTGGGGTTACAACCGTTGATTTGGCCTTAGATAGATTACCTGAGCAACTAGGGATAGCCCCTAATCGGCTGATGATATTAGATGAGCAAGGTCGGCTTATCTTTCATGGGGATAAAGAAAAGGTTTTAGCCACATCAGTCTCGGAATGGCTGGATAAAGGAAATCACAAAAATAATACCTTTGGCGCTTTGCTGGAAGATGGGCTGACTGGGCAAGCCAGTTTTGTTGATGATACTGGTACAGTTTATCTTGCCAGCATTGCAGAAGTGGCAAAGTTAAAATGGCACGTGGTTGTTATGGTGCCACAGCAGGAGTTATTTACCTCGCTACTGGACGATATTTCCTCAGTTGTCCTCAACTTAAGTTTATTAACCTTACTGCTGTTATTGACCTGCTATATCGCCGCTAAACGGTTAACTCGTCCACTGGAAACCCTTGAATCCGGCATTTTGGCTTTCGGTCAAGGTAAAACACAGCAGTTGGTTATCCCTAAAGGTGCGATTAGCGAGATAGTGACCTTAAGTGAAACCTTTAACAAAATGGCAGATCTGCTTGCTCAGCGTGAGCAAGCTATTTTAGATTCCCGCGGTAACCGCTTCGCTCGCTTGATCGATGGTATGAGCGATAAATCCTTTTATTGCTCACTTGATCCTGACGGACAACTTGCACAGGTCAGTGAAGGGGTAACCAAAGTATTGGGCATACCGCCCGAATTACTTAAGCGCAAATATCAAAGATTGTTTTCGGCCAATCCCCTTAATGAGAAAAACTGGGAATACACCGATCTGGCACTCAAAGGGCAGAACGTCCCTTCACATCAAGTTGAACTCATCGATTCAAAAGGTCAGTCAAGGCGGCTCGATGTTTTTATGCAGCCTTTAGTGTCAGATACTGGCGAGTTAATGTCGGTGGAGATGCTATTTACCGATGTGACAGAGCAATTTTCCGCCGCTGCTTGGTCTAGCGCGGTACTTGAGGCCGCACCTGAGGCCATGCTGATTGTCGATCAGAGTGGCCAAATAGTATTTAGCAATAGTCGCTGTCAGCAGCTCTTTGGTTATGACGCAAAAGCTATGTTGGGATTACAAATTGAAGCTTTGCTACCCGAAGATTTAAGGAGTCCCCATGCTAAAGAAAGATTACAGTTTCTACGTGAGGGGCGTGATAGGCCGATGGCAAATGCACGCCATGTGCGGGCACTTAAGTCTGATGGGGATGAGTTTGTTGCCGAAATCGCCTTAAGTATTTTACCGAGTGATTTTGATGGTCGTCGCCAAGTGGCCGCATCGATCCGTGATATGACCCAAAAAATAGCGGTTGAACAAAAAATCCGTGATAGTGAAGTTCGCTTCCGTGGTTTGGTAACCAATATTCCTGGGGCTGTCTACCGCACTCGCATCGGCGAGGAGTGGGTGATGGAATATGTCAGTGACAATATTGCCGATATTACCGGTTATGCCGCGAGCCAGTTTATTGAGAATCGTCAACGTAGCTTTGCTTCATTGATTTTGGAGGAAGATCGCGAGCTGTGTCATCAGCATATTGATAGAGCCCTCGCGCAGCAGGAAACCTTTGAGGTGGAATATCGTATTCGCCACCGTGACGGTAGCATCCGTTGGGTGCATGAAAAGGGCAAGGCGAGTTATACCGAAGAGGGTTTTCCCCTATGGTTTGACGGCAGTATTGACGATATAACCAAGAGTAAGTTAGCCATCGTCGAGCTTGAAGCTTCACGGCTGCAATTAACCAATATCACTGAGTCTATTCCTTGTACTGTGTATCAATTGCGCTGGGTTTCTCCTAGCGATCGCCGTTTTACCTTCCTTTCTGGCGCAGCATTTCACATGTTGGGCTTACACCGCGAAGATTTACTCAGTAACTTTAATATTATTGCTGAGCGGATTTTTGATGAGGAACGACCAGAAGTTATACGCGCGCTTGAGGGAATGAGTGACGATAAATTAAGCTGGATCCGCGAGTTCCGCTATCGTCATCCTAATGGTGGCATTCGCTGGATGGAAGCCGGAGCCAGTGGTCATTATGCCGATGATGGCGCCATTATCTGGAATGGCTATGTGATGGATGTGACTGAACGCAAGTCTATTGAAGAAGAACTTGCGGTCAGTGAGGCGCACTTTAAGGCCTTATTTGATGGGGCAACCATTGGTATCGTGAATGTCGATATCAAAGGACTTATCCTCGATTGTAATGATCAATTCTGTGAGGATATGGGGCTGAGCCGTAATGAATTACGTAGTACGCCTATTTTTGATGTCTTGAGTGCACAGGATAAAGAAGTTGCAAAAGCGCAGTTTAAGGAACTTGTAGAAGGTAAAGTTGATCACTACCGAGGGGAAAGAAGCTTTATTCGTCCCTCCGGTGAGCATTTATGGATGACAGTTAACGTTTCAAGCTTATTGGACAGCCAGAACCAATTTGAGTCAGCTGTGGTAAGCATGGTCGATATGACTGAGTTAAAACTGCTTTCAGAACAATTACTTGTTGCAAAGGAAGAGGCTGATGCCGCCAGTAAGGCAAAAGGCGACTTCCTCGCGAATATGTCCCATGAAATCCGCACGCCAATGAATGCCATTATCGGGATGTCGCAACTTTGCTTACAGACTGATCTAGACAAAAAACAGAAAAATTATCTCGAAAAAATTGAGCGCGCGTCGCAATCTTTATTATCAATCATTAACGATATCCTTGATTTTTCTAAGATTGAAGCTGGCAAGCTTGATATCGAAAATGTGCCTTTTCAACTCGATACCATGCTTGAAGATTTGAGCGATATCTTCTCCGAAAGGGCGGCTCAAAAGCAGATTGAATTGCTGTTTGCTGTCGCACCCAATGTTCCACGTTATCTGCTTGGCGATCCGTTGCGGTTGGGGCAAGTGCTGATCAACCTAATGAATAATGCGATCAAATTTACCGAAAGAGGAGAGGTATTACTGTCCCTCAGCTTGGTCGAGCAGCAAAACGATGATGTCATATTACGTTGTAGTGTGCGTGACAGTGGCATAGGGTTAACCCATGAACAACAAGCCAAACTGTTTAAGTCGTTTACGCAAGCAGACACGTCTACTACCCGTAAATATGGTGGTACAGGATTAGGGCTGGCGATTTGTAAACAACTGGTCGAATTAATGGGGGGAAGTATCGGGGTCGAAAGCCAGCAAGGCCATGGCAGTACTTTCTTTTTTACCGTTAAATTGCGCATCTCCAGTGGACAAAAGCTCATTGTAGGTCAAGAGCTTGAAGGTATGCTAGTATTAGTTGTCGACGACAATGCCACCGCAAGGGACATTATGCGAACCACTCTAGAGAGCATGGGCTTTCAAGTGGATACAGTGCGTTCTGGCGACGAGGCGGTGATGCGGTGCAGTCAGCAGGATTATGCTGTGGCATTGATTGATTGGAAAATGCCACATCTTGATGGGCTCGAAACCGCAAAACAAATCCTGCAACGGGCAAAAAAAGCGCCGCGTATCTTGATGGTATCAGCCCATGCGAATCAAGATTTCTTGACCCAAATCGAGCAACTTGGGTTAGCGGGCTACATCAGCAAACCTATCAGCGCATCAAGATTGCTTGATGGCATTATGAACGCACTTGGTCGCGCAGGGTTCCTACCCGTCAGGCGCCATCAAGACAGTATTGCGCCTGAGTTATTATTGCCCCTTAAAGGTAAGCGTATTCTGTTAGTCGAAGATAACGAAATGAACCTTGAGGTGGCGACCGAATTTTTAGAGCAAGTGGGGATTATTTTATCCATTGCCACCAACGGCCAAATTGCGTTGGATAAGTTAGCTCAACAGAGTTTTGATTTGGTATTGATGGATTGTCAAATGCCAGTGATGGATGGTTATCAGGCAACAAAAGCACTGAGACAAAGGCCCGAGTTAGCACAATTACCTGTGATAGCAATGACCGCCAATGCCATGGCTGGCGACAAGGAAATGTGTTTAAGAGCGGGAATGAATGATCATATCGCCAAGCCGATAGAGGTTAACTTACTGTATCAAACCCTCCTAAAATATTTAGGTGCACCGTTACCGCCTCAAGAGCTTATTAATGATTCACCTAAGCCTGTGAATATTGATGTTGATTCTGTCGTGAAATGGCCTGAACACCCTGAGCTTGATATTGATAGAGGCTTGCAGCTAGTGCAAAACTCCACGCGCCTTTACCAAAGGATCTTTGATCGTTTTGTGACTAGCCAACGTAATGTTGTCGAGCAAATCAACAAGGCCGTTGCCAGCAATAAACGTGAGGATGCGGTGCGAATGGCCCATACGCTTAAGGGACTTGCGGGCAATTTAAGTTCCACAACGCTTGCGGAATTGGCTCGGCAATTGGAACTTCACTTAAGTGAAAATACTGAGTTCCAAGCGGAGTTGGACCAAATCCAAACGTTAGTGGCATCGATTTGCCAAGCAATTGAAAAAGTTAAACCTGAGTTTGAAGAATCTAGTGGGCCGACGGCGGAGCATTTACCACCAGAAGCCCTCATTGAGGCCTTAACGCGATTACGCCAAAGTTTAGAAGAAGCGGATTCCGATGCAGTCGTCCAAATGGATGCACTTAAACCGCAAGTGAGTGCTCAGTTATGGCAGCAGTTGAGTCCAGCGCTAACGATGATTAATCAATATCAATTCGATGAGGCCGTCGAGTTGATTGATGAAGTACTTGTAGACTTAACGTAAAACGGTCAATTATGCGCAATATTGATCATTGATAAAGCCACTGGAAAGGTGAATGTGTTGATGGATAAGGCAACAATATTAGTCGTCGATGATACTCCAGAAAATATCGATATTTTGGTGGGCATACTCGGTGATGACTATAAGGTCAAAGTCGCGATTGATGGACCAAGGGCGCTAGCCCTTGTAGCCAAAACACTGCCTGATTTAATTTTACTCGATGTCATGATGCCCGGCATGAATGGTTATGAAGTCTGTAAGCAGCTTAAACAGGAGCCCTTAACTTGCCACATCCCTGTGATTTTTGTGACGGCATTATCTGAGGTTGCCGATGAAGCACAGGGCTTTGCCTTAGGTGCGGTTGACTACATTACCAAACCAGTCAGCGCTCCCGTGGTGAAGGCGCGAGTCAAAACTCATCTCGCGCTGTACGATCAAAAACGCTTGCTAGAGCAACAAGTTAAAGAACGTACCCAAGAGTTAGAAGAAACCCGCTTTGAAATCATTCGCCGTTTAGGTCGCGCCGCCGAATACAAAGACAACGAAACGGGTCTGCACGTTGTGCGTATGAGCCATTATGCGCGGCTGCTCGCTATCAAACTCGGTTTACCGAGTACTTTCTGTGAGTTGTTGTATAACGCGGCGCCTATGCATGACATTGGCAAAATCGGCACGCCCGATGCGGTACTGAAAAAGCCGGGTAAGCTCGATGCCGAAGAGTGGAAAATCATGCAGCAACATGCCGCCATTGGTGCTGAGATCATTGGTGAGCATGGCGACCCACTGCTGCAAATGGCGCGGCGTATCGCCTTAACCCACCATGAGAAATGGGATGGTTCGGGTTATCCTAATGGCTTGTCTGGGGAAAATATTCCGATCGAAGGTCGGATTGTGGCGATAGCGGACGTCTTTGACGCGCTGACTTCGCGCCGTCCTTACAAGGAGCCTTGGACAATAGAGGCCACGCTCGAGTTACTCGAAAGCCAAGCAGGGCAACACTTTGACCCTAAGCTGGTGGCCGAATTTAAGCAAATTCTGCCCGAGGTGGTGGCGATTCGAGATACTTATTTTGAACATTAAAGCAGAAAGGCGCCTAGGGCGCCTTTTTCAATACGATTCGCTTATCAGCGAGAAACTAGTCTTCGAGCGAGTAGGGCAATGCTTGAATATGTAAGCTAGATTGTTCGTCATCAGCGAAACGCAGTTTGGCGTCACTCTCGGTATCGTTGGCGAGCACTGCGGTGAGCAGCACTTGATTACCACGTTGAACAAATTCAATGATTTGTCCACCCTTGCGATAACCGTCTTCCAATTCTATCTCGATACCCGTTTCCAAATTGATATTTAAGGAAGTGGTGCCTTGAAGAATATAGAGCGCACGCTTGTTACCACCACGGTATTTCATCCGAGCCACAGTTTCTTGACCCATGTAGCAGCCTTTGTTAAAGCTAATGCCGTTAATAGCCTGTAGGTTACACATCTGCGGTACGTACTGATTAGCATGGCTTGGCGCTAGATTGGGGTAACCCGCAGCAATTTCTAATGCTTGCCAAGCACTGGCATCAAATACGGTATGCTCGGCAATGAGGGCGCTTGCGGCTTGTGGTTGTAGAACCAATATAAATCGATCCGCATCTTTTAAAATGGCGCCATGCTCGATGAGAGTGAGTTCCTGAGTGACTTCACCGTAGTGTTGGCTGACAAATTGTTTAGCCTGTTCACCCGCCACACCGAGTAATGTCCACTCATCAGAGGCATTGGTCAGGGTCGCCTTACTAAATACCGCATATTTTTGCAGTTGTGGCAGATCCACTGCAATAGTGTCCTTTGGCATCAACATCAACAGCGCATCTCGGATGGCAAAGGTGCGGAAGCTAGCCAGCATCTTTCCCTTAGGATCACAATGTGCGCCCCAGCGCCATTGGTTGGCTTCAAGTGAGCTGATATCTGTGGTCACTTGGCCATGGATAAAACTGCGGCCCTGTTCGCCAACCACTTTGATAAGGCCTAGGTGGGATAAGTTGGCGAGCATAAGTGGAGGCGTGGAGGCGTCCAGATCCCAATTGGGTGTCGAAACTGCAATAGTCATAGCGAGATCCTGAAAATGAAGGCGATGCAAGAGGCTTGATTGTAGCGGAATTCCTCTGGCCTCAAAAGCATAAGGCGCACATATCTTAAATGAAATGTGCGCCTTAGATGGGGGCAAACCCAAGCGGTTTAGGCTTTAGAACAACACGCGAGTACGCAGTGTGCCTTCAATGGCTTTAAGCTCAACCAAGGCTTCTTCTGCTTGGTGAGTGTCGACTTCCATTACCACATAACCGATTTCTGCCGTTGTTTGCAGATACTGAGCGGCAATGTTAATGCCTTTTTCAGAGAAGGCTTTGTTGATTTTGATCAGCACGCCTGGACGATTTTGGTGGATATGCAGTAGGCGAGAGGTACCTTTATGCATTGGCAGAGACACTTCAGGGAAGTTAACCGCAGATACGGTTGAACCGTTATCTGAGTATTTGGCTAATTTGCCTGCCACTTCGATACCGATATTTTCCTGTGCTTCGGCGGTGCTACCACCCACATGTGGCGTGAGTAGCACATTATCTAAACCGCGTAATGGGCTGATAAATTCATCATCATTCGATTGTGGCTCAATGGGGAAAACGTCAATCGCCGCGCCCGCAAGGTGACGCTCTTTGAGTGCAACCGTAAGCGCATCGATATCGACCACAGTACCGCGGGAAGCGTTGATAAAGATGCTGCCTTTACGCATAGCGGCGAATTCGGCAGTACTTATCATGTCTTTGGTTTGCGGCGTTTCAGGCACGTGCAAGCTTACTACATCGGACTGTGCCAGCAATTGCTCCATTGAATGGATTTGCTGGGCATTACCCAATGGCAATTTGTCTTCGATATCGAAGAACACCACACGCATGCCTAAGGTTTCTGCCAGGATCCCCAGCTGAGTTCCAATATGGCCATAGCCTATCACGCCTAAAGTTTTGCCACGGACTTCGTAACTGCCTGCGGCAGTTTTCATCCAACCACCACGATGGGCGATAGCGTTACGTTCAGGAATACCGCGCATCAGCATAATAATTTCGCCTAATACCAGTTCAGCTACGCTGCGGGTATTAGAAAAAGGGGCATTAAATACTGGGATACCGAGGGATTCGGCGGTCGCTAGATCCACTTGGTTAGTGCCGATACAGAAACAACCAATCGCAATTAATTTTTCGGCACGTTTTAATACATCGGCGGTGAGTTGGGTACGGGAACGAATACCAACAAAATGAGCATCTTTGATGGATTCATGCAGGGCTTCATCACCTAACGAGGCTTTGTGATACTCAATATTGGTGTATCCCGCGCGTTCAAACACATCTACCGCAGATTGGTGGACGCCTTCCAACAACAGGATTTTGATCTTATCCTTGTCAAGCGAATGTTTCGCCATGATATGGGTACCCTCTAATTAATTGAAGTGGTTCTTGTATGTTATGCTGACAACCTTGGCTCATCAAAGTAGCACTTTTTTTGCTCACTGTGGAGGGCTAGATGGCTAAAGTTAATATTCTAAAATTAGAACAATATCGCATAAGAGGAAGAAACATTGAATAATAAAATCGCTTGGTGCGGTATTTACCTCTCAGTTTTAGTCTGGTCGGCGATAAAACCTGCAGATACTTTCACTTGGTGGCTTGAAGCTTTACCTGCATTAGTGGCGGTTCCGCTATTATTTTTTACCCGCAAACGTTTTGAGCTAACCCCAATAGTGTATTTTTTAGTACTTGTACATTGTTGTGTGCTGTTTGTCGGTGCGCACTATACCTATGCTGAAGTGCCATTATTTGACACCATTGCCCAATGGATGGGCAGTGAACGTAACAATTACGACAAGGTCGGGCATTTCGCTCAAGGCTTTATTCCTACCATGTTGGCCCGTGAGATTATGTTACGCAATCAAGCCGTCAAACCCGGCGCTTGGTGCGCTTTTTTGGTCACTTGTTTTGTACTCGCTTTCAGTGCTTTCTATGAGCTTATTGAGTGGTGGGTGGCCGCTGCAACGGGGGAAGGTGCTGAGGCATTCTTAGGCACACAAGGTTACATGTGGGATACCCAATCGGATATGTTTTTAGCCTTGATAGGGGCCATTGTAGCGCTACTCAGTTTATCCCGTGTGCAGGATAAGCAAATCACTAAACTTCTGACTCAAGTCTAATCGTAGTCTTGAGAGCATCCAATCCCTTTTGAATGACATTCAAAGGGGATTTTTATTCCCCAAAATGTCATTTTTCGGTGTTAATTTTGTGTTTAAACTTTCGATTGATGTTTCCATTAACTAAGGTATAAAGACGAGTGTGATCTCCATCTCGTTTAGTATTAATTGCTAGCAATGAAATACTATTTAGGGAGTTAGTCGAATTTACTACATATAAATAGAGGTTATTAGTACATTTGGGTGATGGAATTCATATGGTAACTAGTCAAAATGGGCTATGTTAATGAGATGTACGCTGAGATTTAGGCAGATTTCATTAAGCCGGATAAAAAGATAATGGAATACTTTTCAGGGAGAAGAGTAAATTGGGTACTATCAATGAGTTAGTATTTTTACATCAAGTGGCGGCGCCTTGCCATTTAGCGATACTTGCTGAATCTATCGGATTGAAAACACGGATCGTTAAACATGCCTCAGCGTTAGAGTTAGATTTAGACAAAGGGCATCGCAGCTTTTGTTTAATCGCCCAGAAAGGTGCGGCCTTAGATAATAAAGGGATCCCTTTGCTGGCATCTCGTCTTGTCCCCCATATTCCTGTGGCTCTGTATCAAGTTGAGCGCAATTCCTTAGATCAAGAGTCAGCTATGCTGCTTGGCATACGCGGACTACTGTTTACTGACCAGCGTATGGATTTGATGTTGACCGGATTACGTAAAATGGTTGCCGACGAGCTTTGGTACGATAGAACTTTGCTCAGTAAGATGTTTCGTCGCGTGGTGCAAAAGTTGGATGGACAACATGATATGCCTGCCGACACTGTGGCCATGCTGCAAGCGCTTACCTCTAGAGAAAGAACCATCATTCAATTCGTTTCCAGCGGCGCGAGAAATAAGGAAATTGCCCATCGTCTTTGCATCAGTGAGCACACGGTAAAGGCGCATATTTCATCGATTTTCCGTAAAACCCAGTCACGAAATCGTGTCGAGTTATTAAGATGGGCTCAGACCTATCAAACCCATTTTGAGTTTTGTAGTTAATTGGTATCCTGTTTGAAAGCGAGCGGGTGCGTGGTGTGATACCCAAACGATAAGACGAATAGCGATGTACTTTTGCGTGTGATAGGCAAATAAAAACGGGAACATTATCAATGTTCCCGTTTTTATTTAGCCGCCTTCAACTTGAAGGCGACTCATATTTAAAGATTAGTACTGCACAACAGTCGCAACGTTCATATCACCATTTTGGGTTACGCTGATGCTGTTGTTGTTACCCGCTTGTGAGCCTAATACTAAGTTGTCATTACCTGTTTGGGAGATCATTAGGCTGTTGTTGTCACCACTCACGCCAAATGAGTTGGCAGCAAATGAACTACCGCTATCACCACCGACCCAGTTGCCGTTACCCGCTTGAGTGATTTCTGCTGAGTTTTCATCACCTTCGATGATTAAATCGATAAGGTTCAGATCGCCACGGTGTTGCAGTGCAGTTACATCGGCGTTGTTACCTGTTACGCTAATGATGGTCTCGTTTTGATCACCATCTTGCTCAACATCCACTTCGTTGTCGCTACCCACGGCATCCACATAAGCGAAGTTCGCATCACCTTCTTGACTGATTTCGATGCTGTTGTCTTCACCTGTTGCGAAGGCAACCAGCTCGTTGTTATCACCTTTAGAGGATAAGTCGAAGTCGTTGTCAGTACCGTAAGCGCCAAAGGTTGCGAAGTTAGCATCACCACGTTGTTTTAAGTCTACGTCGTTGCTATCGCCCCATACTTGGAACTCTGCACCGTTGCTGTCGCCTTTTTGCTTGATGGCAATATCATTATCATCACCTTGAATATCAGCAACTAAAGAATCACCAACTGTGTTGCTATCACCATCTTGAGCGATGTCGATAGTGTTATCATCACCCGTAGTCATAGAGAGGTAAGCAATGTTATTGCTGCCTTCTTGCTTCATGCTGATATCGTTTTCGCTACCGGCTAAGGCGTAAACAAAGCCAGTGTGGTTATCACCTTTTTGGTAGATATCAACACTGTTGTCGTTACCAGCGATGCCTTTGGCTGCACCAAAGTTATTGTTACCAATTTGTTCAACTGATACGTCGTTGTTGTTACCCACGTTGGCAGTCAGATCGAGTGCAATTAGACCCGCTTGGTTGCTGTTACCGTATTGTTTGATATCACCGTCGTTGTTGTCGCCTTGAACACGGAATACGGCAAGGTTTTCATCACCTTCTTGCTCAACAAATGCACTGTTTTCTGTGCCAGTGATTTCAACATAGCTTTCGTTCAGCTCACCTAATTGGCTAACTGAAACAAGGTTGTCGTTGCCCACGACATCGTTGCTGCTTTGGTTGAAGAAGCCGTCTTGAGTCACTTCAACTTCGTTATTATTGCCTTCCACATCAACAGAGGCTACGTGCCAATCTGTTTGTTGGCTAACAGTCACTTTGTTAGCATCGCCAGTTGAGTTGACTTGTGCTTCATGCCATACACCGTCTTGTAATACGGTGGCAACTTGGTCGTTACCCGTTTGGGTTACTGCTGCTGCGTTAATGACACCAGTTTGAGCGACTAAGGTATCTTGACCTTGGCCTGTTTGCTCAACGCTGATTTCGTTGACTGTGCTTGCTGCTAGCGCATTACCACTTAATCCCGCAGTAATGGCTAATGCAATCAATGACATTTTTGCTTGTGATTTCATGTGACTCTCCCTGTTTAATACTGAGTTATTGAGATTGCGGCACCGTCCGCAATCTGTTGAATCGAAAAATTGCCGCTTCCTAGCTGGTTCAATTGCACCAGGTTGTCATTACCAATCTGGGTAATCGAAGCCATATTTTTAGTGCCGACTTGTCGTAGTTGGACTTCATTATTGGTTCCAATCTGTGTCACAAGCGATACGTTATCGTTACCCGCTTGCGTCACATAGGCGCTGTTATCGTTCCCTGATTGAAACACTATCCCTTGGTTTGCCGTGCCTTGCTGCACTAGGTCGATAAGATTATCGCGCCCTGAACGCTCAATTAGCGCCTGCAGTGTGACGGGCAATTCACTGACATCTGCCGCATGGGATGATGTCAGGCAACTACATATCAAGAGCAGCAGTACCAAAAAGCGTGTTAATGGATTTGGCACAAGTGACTCCTTGCATGTATTGGTGTTTTGGTCAGAGCACAGACTCCTTCCAACTCAGGCATCAAGGTACGAGCCATAGTGCTTAGAGACAATTGGCCAAAAGGGTATTTATTTTTGAGGTGTAATTTAAATGCTAACCAGATTAACTTTTGTTAATTCCATGAATATCTTGTTTTTTGTCGATAAAACCCTGCGTTTAGGCAGTATTTACCTCACCGAGTTGGTCTAGTAGTTAAGTTGTATTTAGCGTGCAGCGTCTTTTTTAAATTGAAACATTATGGCAACAATTTGCAGGCAAACATGCTGGAAATTCGTCGTTTTTATCCATTTCACTTTGAATGGTGGCTGCGTAATTGCCGTTCCAGAATTTCAACGTAAAGGACTATAGGAAGCTTAAGTATGTCAATAAAACTCTCACCATTGGCGTTAGCAATTGCAGGAGCGATGACGTTGTCAGCGGTGCCTGCAATGGCAAAAGATGCACCAGTCTATGAAAAAGACGCCATCCTTGTGGTGTACAAAGATAATGTGACTAAAGCCGAACGTGCAGCAGCACAGCGTTTAATTCGCGGCACCTTAACCGATGCAAATGCTGATGGCGTAGACGATAAATTCCAGCATTTACTCAATGGTAAACTAGCCCGTTTAGCCCTGCGTAAAGGCGCTAATATTGAAGATGCGATTAAGGTGATTAGTCGTCATCCAGCGGTAAAATATGCAGAACCCAACTACATTCTTAAGGCGATAGGCACACCCGATGACCCAAGCTTTGCTAGCCTGTGGGGAATGAACAACACTGGCCAAAATGGTGGTACCGCCGATGCGGATATCGATGCGCCTGAAGCTTGGGAAATCACTACGGGTAGCTCAGATGTGGTGATTGGGGTTATCGATACTGGGGTAGATTACAATCACCCCGATCTGCAAGCCAACATGTGGGTTAACGCTGGCGAAATTCCAGGCAATGGTATTGATGATGATGGCAACGGCGTGATCGATGATATTCACGGTTACAGTGCGGTAAACGATAACGGTAACCCAATGGATGGTAATGGTCACGGTACTCACGTATCTGGCACTATTGGTGCTAAAGGCAACAATGGTGTAGGTGTCGTTGGGGTGAACTGGGACGTTAAAATTGCCGCGTGTCAGTTCCTTGATGCCGATGGCTATGGTTCTACAGCTGGCGCGATTGCATGTTTAGATTACTTTACGGATCTGAAGGTTAACCATGGCGTGGATATCAAAGCCACCAACAACTCTTGGGGCGGCGGTAGCTTTAGCCAAGCCTTAAAAGATGCGATTGAAGCGGGTGGTGAAGCAGGCATTTTATTCGTTGCAGCAGCGGGTAATGACGCGGTCGATAACGATGCGAGCCCACACTATCCTTCAAGTTACGATTCGGATGTGGTGTTGTCTATTGCCAGTACCGACCGTAATGACCGTATGTCAGATTTCTCCCAGTGGGGCTTAACCAGTGTCGATATGGGAGCACCAGGCTCCGCGATTCTCTCTACCGTTCCTGGTGGTGGTTACGCGACTTATTCTGGTACCTCTATGGCAACTCCACATGTCACGGGCGCCGCAGCTCTGGTGTGGTCGTTAAATCCAGACCTATCACCTGTGGCAATGAAAGAACTGCTGATGGCATCAGGTGATGCTAATGCAGATTTAACGGGTAAAACCGTGGCTGGTACTCGCCTCAATGTGGCTAACGCACTCGAGCAGGCTAACCCATCTCCTAGCTACAAGTTTACCGTATCGCCAGTATCACAATCTGTCGAAGCGGGTAGCACTGCAAGCTATAACTTTAGTGTTGGTAGCGTTGCTGGATGGGAAGGCGATGTGGCGCTTTCTGTCTCTGTTTCTCCAGCGCTAGAAGGTGTGTCCTTATCAGCCTCAACTGTTTCAGCTGGTGGTTCATTTACCTTAGATGTTGCGACAACGGCGCAAACAGCTTGGGGTGATTACAGCATTACAGTAACAGGTACCGATGGCACCATTGAAAAGGCTAAAGTCGTTTCACTGAATGTGTTCCCTCAAGGATTAAATGACTTTACCTATGGCAATGAGAATGCTGTTGCTATCCCTGATAACAATGCTAGTGGTATTGTGAGCACGATTGAAGTTACTGATGATGTGCAGATTTTTGGCGTGACCGCCGATGTCAATATCAGCCACACTTGGATTGGTGACTTACGCGTTGTGTTAACTTCACCAGCAGGTACTGAAGTGGTTCTACATAACCGTGATGGCGGCAGCGCTGACAACATTGTTAAGAGCTGGGACTTAAGCGCGTTTGATGGTGAAAACGCACGGGGTACTTGGTCATTATCAGTAGATGACAATGCAGCGGCTGACACTGGTACTCTTAATAACTGGGGCTTAGTGATCAGCGGCTTAGGCGAAGCATCTCCAGCGGCACCAGTGGCGGGCTTCGAGTATGCAGTTGAAGGTTTAAGTGTCGCCTTTACTAACACTAGTACCGATGCGAACGATGATATCGTGAGCTACAGCTGGGATTTTGGTGATGGTTCAACTTCAACTGAAATGAGCCCTAGCCATGTATTTGCTGCGGCAGGTACTTACACTGTGGCCCTCACTGTGACTGACTCAATGGAACACAGCAATACTGTGACCATGGAAGTTCAAGTTTATGAGCATAGTATCAACGCATCCGTCACTCGCGCATTGGTATCACGCCGTGGTAGCGCTATGGTAGATATTGAATGGGATAGTGCATTAGGCGAAAGTGTTGCTCTATACCGTGACGGTCAGTTAGTGGTGACAACTGAGAACGATGGCAACTATCGTGATCGCTTCACTACGTCAGCATCAAGTGTGACTTATCAAGTATGTGAAACCACTGGAACCTTATGTTCTGCGCCAGTAGTAGCACAATTCTAATTTAGTCATCAAAAATGAAGGCGACCTTTTGGTCGCCTTTTTGCTTTCAACCCCTAAACTAGCTGTTTAGTCGGTAGTGACCATTTACATTTAATGCTCAACTAATGCGTGTCATTTTTTTGGGGTTCTTCGTGTTCTACATTGGCATTTATTTGGGTTTTTCTATCCGATAATTGCTGTATAAGTTGGCTATTGATTGTGGTGAGTTTATCAAAATGATCATTAATCTTACTCAGTTGCTTTAAATAATCGGGATCACTTTTGTCTTTATTTTGCCAATATCGCTGCCGTTCTAGTTTCTGTAATTCACTGGCCCTTAGGATTTCAAAATAGCTATTCTCTTGTTTTAGGCTATAGATTTCACCGTCGAGTAATTGCAGCAGTTTCTTTGGGGGTAAGGAGTGATTATTTAACAAAGCTTGCAATGGGTCTACTTTGGTTTCACGTTTATCTGAATCAATTTCGTTGCTAATACCCAACTGATATTCAATTTTATGCTGACTGTATTCCTGCGGACAGGCGATTTGGCTAAAGATGACTTTATCGCCTTTGCGACATTTATAGACGGTATTTGCGAGCGCCGTGAGAGGCAAAAGCATACAAATAAGAGTCACTATGAGTCTTGCCATTCGACGACAAATCCTTTGTATACGCAATGAATGAAGTTATCACAATGGGTATTAAGCTAGAGTTAAATGGAGTTGTCTCACTTATCTCCCTTTAAACTTTAGCAGTTATAAATCCATGTAGTATAAACATATGTTACTTAACGTTAACATTGTTGAGTACTATGGCGTAAGTGAAAGAATAAAACCAGTTTTTTGACGCTGGAATTTATTTGACGCTTCACTGGAACGCCAGCAATACCAGCGTTCTGAGGTAATAAAAAAGGAGCCTAAGCTCCTTTTCTCAAATCTTAAATAGATGTTTAGCGATCAAAGCGCAGATTATCAATAAGACGCGCTTTACCTAAGTAAGCGGCCGCCAAAATCACCAGGGCTTGGTCCGTAGCTTCCGCATGGGCCAGTGTGGTGGCATGGCGAACTTCTAAATAATCCGGTGTAAAGCCTGCGGCGATAAGGCTCGCTTTGGCTTCTGCGGTGACTTGTTCGATACTCACGCCTTGCTTGATGCCTTGTGCCATGGCATCGATGGCCTTTTTCAGCGCGGGCGCTGCGGCTTTTTCTTCCGCCGTCAGGTAGCCATTGCGTGAACTCATGGCTAAACCCGAGGCTTCACGAATGGTATCAATGCCAATTATTTCAATCGGCAGCGACAAATCCTCAACCATAGTGCGGATCACTAACAGTTGTTGATAATCCTTGTTGCCAAAAAACGCGACATCGGGCTGCACTATGTTGAACAGTTTACAAACGATGGTCGCGACGCCACGGAAGTGGCCGGGACGACTGGCACCGCAGAGCACATCGGAGATCCCTGGGACTTCAACATAGGTTTGCTGCGTTAACCCTTTGGGGTAAATAATCGCAGGTGTTGGTGTAAACAACAGCTCGGCGCCCGCTGCGGTTAAGGCTTGGCTATCTGCCTCTAAGGTGCGCGGGTAGGCATCGAGATCTTCATTTTGCCCAAACTGCATGGGATTGACGAAGATAGAGACGACTACATGATCGCATTTCTTCGCCGCTTCTTTCACTAAGGTGATGTGTCCCTGATGGAGATTGCCCATGGTCGGCACAAAGGCGACAGTCTCGCCCTTGGCACGCCATGCTCGCACTTGAGTACGAATATCATCGATATGGGCGCTAGTGATCATTAACTCTTACCTTGCTAAAACCTAAAATGAGTAGTCTGTGTGCTTAGCACTATTTAGCTTAATGAGTGCTAGCACTCTTAGTTGAACGTGTGATCTGCACTCGGGAAGGTGCCATTGGCCACTTCTTCAATATAAGCGCGAACCGCCGAGCGGATTTCGCCCGTTTGCTTGAGGTAGTTCTTTGAAAAACGTGGAATATAACCACTCGAAATACCAAGCACGTCGTGCATCACCAGAATCTGACCATCGGTGCTGGCGCCCGCGCCAATGCCAATTACAGGGATAGTTAATGCTTGAGTAATGGCGGTAGCAAGCGATGCTGGAATACATTCAACCACTAACAGCTGCGCGCCTGCCGCCTCTAAGGCCTTGGCTTCATCGAGAATGCGCTGGGCATTTTCAGCATCGCGGCCCTGCACTTTAAAACCGCCAAAAACGTGTACCGATTGCGGGGTGAGGCCCAAGTGGGCGCAGACAGGAATACCGCGCTCGGTCAGTTTAGTAACCGTTTCGAGTAACCAGTGACCGCCTTCCAGCTTGACCATATTAGCACCCGCCTGCATGAGTGCGGTGGCGTTGTCCATGGCTTGTTCTGGCGTGGCGTAACTCATAAACGGCATGTCGGCGATCAGCAGTGATCGCTCGATACCGCGACGCACACAACGAGTGTGATAGGCGATTTCAGCTGTCGTGACGGGCAGTGTATCATCGTGGCCTTGCAGAACCATTCCCAAAGAATCGCCGACCAGTAGCACATCGATGCCTTCGCCGTCGAACGCGCTGGCAAAGCTGGCATCATAGGCTGTCAGAGCGGTGAATTTTCTACCTTCCTGTTTGTATTTCAACAGGGTTGAGCTAGTAACTTTAGACATATGGGTGATCTTCAAACCAAATGGAAGTGGTGTTATAAGCTAACTGGGGGCTGACTTCAATGATCATTGCCCAGTAGTTGTAACTCGGCCAAGAATTTTTCACTGATAAGGCTGTGTAGCGGCGTTTTACAGGGCAACACGAGATCGGGCGCAATGGCAGCTAAAGGAACTAGCACAAAGCTACGTTCTTTCATGCCATAGTGCGGCACTTTGAGTCTTGGCTCATCGATGATGGCGTCGCCATACAAGAGTAAGTCGAGATCTAATGTTCTGGGCCCCCAACGCTCTTGGCGTACACGGCCTTGGGTATTTTCAATGTGTTGCAGTGCATCTAATAAGGCCAGCGGGGCCAGCTGAGTTTCAAAGCCTGCAACAGCATTAATATAGTCAGGTTGCACAACCTCACCCATTGGCGTTGAACGGTAATAGGGAGATACCCTAAGACTTTGATTTTCAGCCAAGGTGGACAAGGCCGCTACGGCATTGTCCAGTTGTGCTTGGGGATCTTCAAGATTCGCTCCAAGGGCGACAAAGACTTGAGTCATTATTCTTCGGCTTTGGCTGCACTTGGGCGGCGACGGCGACGCTGAGGTGAATTGCGATTACGGCTGCTCGAGGCTTTATTACCGCTGCGGGCAATCGCCAAACGCTCGGTTTCATCCGCTTCAACAAACTGTTGCCACCAGGCTGCACTCTTGGCCAGATTGCCCCCTTCGACTTCGCCACGCAGTAACAGTAAGTCGTATGCCGCTCTAAACTTAGGATGCTCTAACAGTTTAAAGGCGCGCGTGCCTTGGCTGCGTTCAAAGCGAAGTTGTAGTTGCCAGATATCCTTAGCTGGTGTGCTAAAACGGCGAGGAATACTAATGGTTTGGCATTGCTGCTCCATCACATCGCCCATAGCGGCGAAAAAGGCATCATATAAAGTAAGGCCACTTTCAACAGCAATATCTTCGGCGCGTTGGCGCAGTGGATACCAGAGAATCGCCGCATAGAAAAACGATGGCGTGACGGGCTTATCTTCATTAACGCGATCATCCGTACTCTTCATAATGGCTTGCACCATCTTCATTGCCGGACCTTTAGGCGCTTCTTTTAATAGGGCGTTAACCTGAGGAAATAGGGGCGCAAACAGTTTATATTCCTGCATCATCTCAAAGTTTGCCATGGCTTTGCCTGCGAAGAAGAGTTTGAGCACTTCTTCATACATGCGGGCGGCAGGAATATCTTTGAGCAGTGGTGCTAACTGTTTGATTGGTTTAGCAGTTACTTCATCGATTGTCATGCTGAGCTTAGTGGCAAAACGCACGGCTCTGAGCATTCGCACTGGATCTTCGCGGTAACGGGTTTCGGGATCGCCAATCAGCCTTAAGGTGCCGGCTTTAAGATCTTCCATGCCACCGCCATAGCTGCGGATAGAGTAGTCGCTAATATCGTAGTAAAGGGCGTTGACGGTAAAATCGCGGCGCTCGGCGTCTTCGTCGATTTCTCCGTACACGTTATCCCTGAGCAAACGCCCTTCGGCATTGGCTTTGGAAATCTTTTCATTGCTTTCACCGTGGTGGCCACGGAAAGTCGCCACTTCAATCACATCGCGGCCAAACACAATATGGGCAAGGCGGAATCGACGACCAACAACACGGCAATTGCGGAACAGTTTTTTGATTTCTTCCGGCGTTGCATTGGTAACTACGTCAAAATCTTTCGGTTCAAGCCCAAGGAGCAAATCCCGTACACCCCCACCGACTAAATAGGCTTGGAAACCAGCTTTATTCAGTCGATATAGTACCTTAAGCGCATTTTCACTGATTTGCTTTCGGGAAATGGTGTGCGCATCCCGAGGCACGATCGCCAAGCTTAAGCCGCCAGATGTGAGTTCGGGCGTTTGGGGTTCAATCTGAGCTGGAGTTGGAGCGGTCGTTTTAGGCGCGTCTTCAAATAGCTGCTTGCAGAATTGGCTAATACGGCGAAAAATGGGACACCTCGGAATGTATCTGTTATGTGATTAAAAATCTGGCGGCTATGATATACCAATTGCGTCCCGATGGGTATATCGCGATTTTTGAGCTATGCCACGACTTAGCGCTGATAACATGATGCTTTTAGGTCGAGAACTTGCCCGTCAGGCTTTAAGGGGCGATCAGGATTTCCCGCTGTTTAGGGATTGCCGTCAGTTTAAACTGGGACACTGCCTGGGCCAGCATTTGCGGCGCAGTTGTGAGCTCTACTGGTGCTTGGCCCAAAAAGGCGAGGGCTGCATTGAGACTCGCTTGCGGATGCTGTTTATCGATAGCCTGCGCGTGATTTTGTTTTGACAGCTTAAAACCCGGACTTAAACTGGCGAGCGGTAAGTGCAACCACTGCGGCGCGCTTAGGCCAAAGGTTTGATATAGGCTTAATTGGCGACAACTGGCTTCGATTAAATCGTAGCCCCGCACCACCTCGGTAATGCCTTGGTAGGCGTCATCCAGCACTACGGCGAGTTGATAGGCATAAAGTCCATCACTACGTTTGATAATAAAATCTTCAGCAGCAAAGGCCCGATCTACAATCACTTTTCCCATCAGGTTATCGGTAAACTCGGCCACTTGAGCGCGATTAACTAGCCGAACCGCACCACTGTGATGTGGCGTGGCTAACCGATGGCAGCGGCCATCGTAAATCCCACCCATGGCTTGAATTTGTTTGCGGCTGCATTGGCAGAAGTAGGCGTTATCCTCAGCGAGTAACTCATCGAGTTTGGCCTGATAGGCCTCGGTGCGCGCACTCTGGTACAGCACCGCATCGTCCCATTCGAAACCATAAGCCTCTAAGGTGCGTAAAATATCATCGGCGGCGCCTGCAACTTCCCTAGGTGGATCAATATCCTCAACGCGTATTAACCACTTTCCTCCCTCTGAGCGCGCCCGCAGATAACTACCAAGGGCGGCGACTAGCGAGCCAAAATGCAATGCTCCTGAGGGCGAAGGCGCAAAACGGCCAACATAAGGATGTAAAGCGGAAGTGTTGCAAGAGTGAGTCGCCATCATAGGAATTTGCAGGAATAACCAGTCAAAGTGGCTGTATTTTAGGGGGATACTAACAAAAAAGCGAAGTGAAACGAGAGGATGTTTATGCAAGATGCACAAACAAGTAGGCGGGGAACTCCCCGCCTAGGATGGCCGATTAACCCGCCATTTGCTTCTCTTTGATCTCTGCAAGCGTTTTACAGTCGATACACTGATCGGCTGTTGGACGCGCTTCGAGACGGCGAATGCCGATTTCGATACCGCAAGAATCGCAGAAGCCAAAATCGTCTTCTTCGATTTTCTGGAGAGTTTTTTCGATCTTCTTGATCAGTTTACGTTCTCTGTCACGCGCACGTAATTCGAGACTGAACTCTTCTTCCTGCGCTGCACGGTCTACAGGATCGGGAAAGTTTGCTGCTTCATCCTGCATATGACTCAGAGTACGGTCGACCTCCTCACGCAACTGATTGCGCCAAGCTTCAAGAATGATCTTGAAGTGACCCAGTTGCTTAGCGTTCATATACTCCTCACCGGGTTTTTCCTGGTAGGGACTTACACCTGCGATAGCGAGTACGCCAAGTTTTTTGGTGCCTTCAGGCATAACGCATCTCCTGTCATCATTTGCGTTTGTAGGGCGTCCTTAAGAACGGCCGCTATCTATATCAGAATCTTTACAACGAGGCAAATTTTTCGTTTCACCTTGACAGAATTTTTTGACTGCCTTCGCTAATTGAAATGAAAAAGTATTTTACTCAATCTTAACATCATACTCGGACTGGGCATGATTGGGCCAGATGTATCTCATCGGGGGATATTTCGCAGCGATACGCTAGCACTTCTACACCTGATAAAATAGCTTTTTTCAATAGGTTAGAATACTCAGGGTCAATGTGTGTCGCTGGTGCAACACTCATAATGTCAGTATGTTGCACCACAAATAGCAATACGGCTCTGTACCCAAGGCTGGCCATGTGCATTAATTCCCGCAGATGTTTTTGGCCGCGAAGACTCACTGCATCGGGGAAATAACCTTGGCCATCCTCAAGCAAAGTACAACTTTTGACTTCTATATAGCAGGCGGGTTTTTGAGCGGCTTCCAGCAAGATATCGATACGGCTGTTTTCATCTCCGTACTTCACTTCGCGGCTTAAGCTGTCATAGCCTGCGAGTTCGGTGATGACACCTTTATTAAGCGCCTCCTCGACTAGGGCGTTGGCATTGCCCGAATGAATGCCAATAAGGCCACCTGCTGGTGTAGTCATTAACTCCCATGTGTTGGCATATTTGCGCTTAGGGTTGCTGGAGGTGGAAAACCACACAGTTTCACCGGGGAACAGGCAGTTGCGCATTGAGCCAGTATTGGGGCAATGCAGGGTGATTTCACTGCCGTCTTCGAGTTGAATATCGGCGAGAAAACGTTTGTAGCGCTTAAGTAGCTTTCCCGATTTCAGTGCTGGAGTAAAGTGCATGTGATCCCTGTAGCTAGTTGATTCTGGGGCCAAAGATTAACAAATTTCGCAAATGTTTACAGATTTTACCTCGGTAACTTAGGCCGATGGCTTTCAGTCCTGGGCCACTGGCAGTAAACTGCCGCCAACCCCGTTGTACTATGTATACCCCAAAAGCCTGAGGATGCCGGACGTCTCACCTCAACTTGCATGGGTATAAGAGCAAGAACAAATTAAAATAAGGACCCCTCATGAGTGAATTGAAAGTAACTGAAGTGATGAGCGTTGAGTTAACCAAAGATGCCCCCGCAGCCCATTGGGGCAAAGCCGATGTGACCTTCAATGGCGAAGGCGCATTAGTCCACTTAGGTGGCGGCGATGAGTTACGCCAAATTCAAATGGCGGCGCGTAAATTACGTAATCAAGGGATTAATACCGTCGCATTAGTGGGATCTCTTTGGGATCTAAATAGCCAATGGGTCTTCGCTCAAGGCTTTGCCACCGCTAAACCCGGTTACAAGATCCAATGGTGCGGCGATGCCGAAGTACAAGCCGAGTTACAACGTCGCTTAGACGTGGCGACATTTGCCCGTCAACTGATCAATGAGACTCCTGAAAATCTGTCTCCTGTGAAACTGGCGCAGCAAGCGGCCAAATGGTTAGCCGAACTCGGTGGTGCCAAGGTCAGTTACCGTATTATTGAAGGTGAAGCATTATTAGCAGAGCAATGGATTGGTATTCATGCTGTAGGTCGCGGCAGTGAGCGCCCACCTGCAATGTTAGAGCTAGACTTTAACCCGCTGTCAGCCGATGCCCCAGTATCTGTTGCCTTAGTCGGTAAAGGGATTACCTTCGACTCCGGCGGTTACAGCATTAAAGCTTCTGAAGGCATGCTGGGCATGAAGTGTGATATGGGCGGCGCCGCCACTGTTACTGCCGCTTTAGGTTTAGCGATTAAATCGGGCCTGAACAAACGCGTTAAATTATTCCTCTGCTGCGCTGAAAACCTGATCAGTGGCCGTGCCTATAAGCTGGGTGATATCCTCACCTACAAAAATGGCGTCACAGTTGAAGTGGTTAACACCGATGCCGAGGGGCGTTTAGTGCTGGCCGATGGTCTGCAAGCTGCTTCTGCGACGGGTGCTCCTTTTATTATCGATGCGGCAACCTTAACTGGTGCGGCGGTAATGGCGGTGGGCTCTAACTACAACGCGATTTTCTCGCCACAGACGGAAGTGTTACAACTGGCGCAACAAAAAGCCTCGACAGTAGCCGAGCGTGTATGGCCATTGCCATTGGATCCTTGGCATAAAGACATGTGCCCATCGGCCTATGCTGACACGGCAAACAGCCGCCCAGTGAAAGGCGGTGGTGCGGGTGGTGCCTCGAATGCCGCAGGTTTCTTATGGCGTTTCGTTTCGCCAGAAGCCAAATGGTTACACGTGGATTTAGCGGCCGCCTTCGAAGATTCTGCTTCTGCACTATGGGGTGCTGGCGCGACCACCCACGGCGTGCTGACCATCAGCGAGCTGATTAAAGGCTAAGTTTGCTTTCGCGACTGAGTTTGCTTTTGCGGCTAAGCTTGCAAGTAAAGCTTCTTATTGTATTAAAACCGCCTTCGGGCGGTTTTTTATTGCATAAAATTAAAGCGTGGGCAGTATGAGTCTTTATATGTTTATTTTATGATTCAGCGTATTAGCGGTTGGCTATGGTTATGGCCACAGCTAGGGCTAGGGCTATTTATCGGGATGACTATGCTAAGGATACGTAAAGCAACGCAATTAGATGCTAAGGCTTGCTGGGACATTCGTAATGCGGCGATTAATAAAGGCTGCGCCGGATTTTATGCTCAAGATGACTTGCAGATTTGGATGCAGGGCGAATTGACCGAATCTTTTCGTCGTATGGTGGGCGCGCATTTTTATGTGGCTGAAATCCTTGATGATGAGACTCAAGAAGGCACTTTGGTTGGTACCATTATGCTGGATGAACCCTATGCTCAGGTCGAGGCGCTGTTTGTTGCTCCCGAGGCGATGGGCTTAGGTGTCGGCAAGTCGTTACTGCAATTTATTGAAACAAAAGCCTTTAACTTAGGCATCGCCCAATTGCGATTAGAATCTACCCTCAATGCCGTGGGGTTTTATCGCCACTACGGTTTCGGCGGTGAAGGTTTTGAGGAAGAATCTATCTATTGCTCACCCCGCGGTATCGCCTTGGAATGTATGGTGATGTATAAAAATCTGGTTTGCTAGGACGCTGCAAAAAAACGCTGTTGCTAGAATCTAGGGCGTTGCTTTGCAACTGCGAGAGCGCTTGGCTGCTAGAACCTAGAACCTAGAACCTAGAACCTAGAACCTAGAACCTAGAACCTAGAACCTAGAACCTAGAACCTAGAACCTAGAACCTAGAACCTATTTGGTTCAGCGGTGCAGACATACCCAAGGGAATCAACAGTTCAAGCATTGAAGTGGAATTAACTGCTACAACTAAAAGCTTTGAAGGGGTTGCTGACATACCCAAGGGAATCAACAGATCAAGCATGGATGTGGAATTAATTGCTACAACTAAAAGCTTTGAAGGGGTTGCTGACATACTCAAAGGAATCAACAGATCAAGCATGGATGTGGAATTAACAGCTAAGACTTAACGCTGAATGGGGTTGCTGGCATACCCAAGGGAATCAACAGATCAAGATGGGGGAATTAACTCCCAAGAGTATGCCAACTATCGTTCTTTCGCCTGAAATCCCGATGCCAATAAGATTAACTTCAATGGCTTAAATCAAACTTAATCTATTGCTCAAAAAGGCTTTATTTCATTAGCCTTTAGTCAAACGTTAACGCTATCTCAGTTCGCCTGCGGACTATTAAGCTGTTGGCGTTTTTCCATTAAATCCTTAATCAGCGGTGTGAGTATAAGTTCCATCGCGAGGGACATTTTGCCGCCGGGTACAACTAGGGTATTGACCCGCGACATAAAGGATCCTTGGATCATGCTTAAATAATAGGGGAAGTCGACATTGTTGATGCCGCGAAAACGGATCACCACAAAGCTTTCATCTAGGCTTGGAATATCCTTGGCGCTGAAGGGGTTAGAGGTATCTACCGTCGGCACCCGTTGGAAGTTGATATGGGTGCGCGAAAATTGCGGCGTCATGTGTTTAATATAATCGTCCATACTGCGGACAATCGAGCCCATGACTTTTTCGCGGCTATGGCCACGCTCCGAAGTATCACGAATGATCTTTTGGATCCACTCTAAGTTTACGATGGGCACCATGCCGATCAGCAAATCGACATGCTGGGCTACATTGGCATCGCCCGTGACTACGCCGCCATGTAAGCCTTCGTAATAAAGCATATCGGTGTTTTCAGGCAGTGGCCGCCATTGGGTGAAGGTGCCTGGCATTTGGTTAAAGGGTACGGCTTCATCGAAGGTATGTAAATAGCTGCGGGTTTCACCTTGGCCGGTGGCGCCATAATCGCGAAAGCATTGCTCTAGGCGGGCAAAGTTATTGGCCTCGGGGCCAAAATAGCTCAGGTTACGATTCTCGGCTTGGGATTTACGGATCATCACTTCCATTTCTGCGCGGGTATAGTGATGAAAACTATCCCCTTCGACAAAGGCGGCATTAATTCCAAGTTGGCGAAAAATATGACTAAAGGCTGTGGTGGTTGTGGTGGTTCCTGCGCCGGATGAGCCTGTAACTGCAATAATTGGATGTTTTGCTGACATTTTTTCTACCTAGGAACCTAAAGAGCCGCTCAGTTGAAGCGATAAATCGTATAAGCTATTTATACGGCACAGGGATACTAATGGTCAATCTTGCCGTTTGGCCACTTGGTCAGCGTGACGAATGGCAAAAGACTCATCCTCTTCACTGTATTCTAAGACGAGTTTACCCTGTTTAAGTGCTTGTTGGCATTGCACTATTGCACCTGATAGTTCTTGCTCATCTAGGCTGGTAAAACTACCATCCTCCACTTGCCCTAACAGATATTCGCGGATCAAGTTGACTAAGGTCTCTTTGGGGAGTTGGAGTAAGGCATTGTAGGGGATAAGCATTCGGGTTCCTTAAGGTGCCGATGACGCATCATTGGCGAGTAAAAAGTCTAAAATGCGCCGCTCTAAATAATAGCGTGGCTTCCATGGCGTGCCGCCTTCGATAAAACCAACATGGCCGCCATGGGCATGTAACTCATATTCCACATGTTCGGAAAGCTGGCTGGGATGCGGGATGACCTCATCCGTCATAAAGGGATCGTCCTTGGCATGCATAATTAGCGTAGGCTTAGTGATTCGGCTAACAAAGGGTAAGCCGCTGGCGCGGGTATAGTAATCTTCTACACCTAAAAATCCATGGAGCGGGGCGGTGACTTTATCGTCAAAGTCATAAAAAGTATTGAGATTAGCAACTTGGATTGGGGTCAAGGTCATAGTGCCAGCAAGCTCTGGATCATTAAGCTTTTGATTGACCTTATATTGTAACTGCTTGATTAAATGGCTTTGATACACCTTTGAAAAACCATTCTCTAAGCGTTTTGCACAGGCCGATAATTGCAGCGGCGCCGACACGACTACAGCGCGACTCAACAGGCTGTGCTCTTGATATTCGCCTTGATATTTGGTCAATACATTGCCGCCTAAGCTGTAACCTACTGCCAATAAAGGTGATTGCGGATAGGTTTGTTGCAGCTGGCTTAGGCTAAACTGCAAATCGTCGGTGTCGCCACTGTGGTAACTGCGGGCGAGACGATTGGCTTCACCTGAGCAGCTTCTATGATGGTGAACCACGGCGGCTAACTCTTGTTCTTTACAGGCTTGCAGAATGCGTCTGGCATAATGGGACTGGGCACTACCCTCTAATCCATGAATGATAACCACAATGGGTTTACCGATTTCTGGCCTAGCTTGCCAATCTAAATCGATAAAATCGCCATCGGGAAGCTCGAGTCGCTGTCGCTTAAGCACAGGTTTGGCCACTTTAGTGAATACGGGCAAAATGGTTTGTACATGGGGACTTTTGGCCCACCAAGGCGGTGTAAAAGCGTTTGGCATGGGATCTTATCTTGGCATCAACTATTGCTGAAAATTAAAACGTGTGTTTAATTTAGGTTCGCGGTCATTGTAGCACAGTAATTTAACACTAAGCGTCTTGGGGAGACATTGATGAATAGACGAACCTTTTTACTGGGCGCGTTTGCTGGTACAGCGGCGATAGCCCTAGGGGTGAATCTTTATTCTCCCGAATTTAGTCTACCCGATGAAGGCGAGGGGAAAGACTACCGCTTATTATTCAGTGTGCTGTTGCCTGTGATGCTTGATGGGGCTTTGCCTGATGTGGCAACCCATAAGGTGGCGGCGCAAAATCGCACCTTAGATGCCATTAAACAATCGATTGCTGTGTTGCCAGATGAACAGCAGTCCGAGTTATTTGAACTACTCGATATGCTCGAGAATCGCCTTGGATTATTGCTACTGACCTCAAGCATGACGCCACTGTTAATGCGCTCTCCCGCCGAGTTGACCCAAATGCTGGAGACTTGGCGTCACAGCTACTTTGCGTTATTGCAAACGGCTTATTTAGGCCTGCGAGAATTAGTGATGGCCAGTTATTACGCTTGTCCTGAGCATTGGAGCCGACTCCACTACGCCAAGCCTGAGTTGTTCAAATAGGCCTAATTTCTAATAATAACAATAATGTGAAGATGGAGTATTCCAAGTGGCAATCATAGATCCCATAGTGACAGGCTTAAATTCCGGTTGGTTACATACCGATGCCAGTCAGCTGCAAGAAAACCAACAATTTGAAGCCGATGTGGTGATTGTGGGCACGGGCGCAGGCGGCGGCGTAGCGGCGGAGATTCTCACCCAAGCTGGGCTCAGTGTGATCATGATTGAAGCGGGACCGCTTAAATCCTCCAGCGATTTTAATATGGAGGAGCGGGTCGCGTATCCGAATTTGTATCAACAGGCGGCGGCGATGAAAACCGCCGATAAAGCGATTGGTATCTTCCAAGGTCGCGCCGTGGGTGGCTCTACGACCATCAATTGGACCACCTCGATCCGTACGCCAAAGGATGCCTTAGCCTTTTGGGCGCAGCATAAATCTGTAGCCGGACTCGATCCTGAAACCTTAGCGCCTTGGTTCGAGCTGATGGAGCAGCGGCTCAATATCCACGAATGGAATTATGAGCCTAACCGTAATAACGGCGCGCTCAAACAAGGCTGTATCAACCTAGGTTGGGATTACACTGTGATAAAGCGCAATGTCGCAGGCTGCTGGAATACTGGCTATTGCGGGATGGGCTGCCCAGTCAATGCCAAACAGTCGATGCTAGTAACGACAATTCCGAGTGCATTAGAGAAGGGCGCACAGCTGATTAGTCGCGCCAAAGTCGTTAAAATTGAACACCATAATGGCCAAGTCTTTGCCCTCAAGGCACAGGCGCTCGACGTTAATTTAAGGCCGACTGCGGTTGAGCTGCTGTTTAAAGCCAAACACTATATTTTGAGCGCTGGCGCTATCCACACGCCGACCTTAATGATGCGCTCTGAGGTGCCCGATCCCTACCAGTTATTGGGCAAACGAACCTTTTTACATCCCACTGTGCTTTCTGGCGGCGTATTTGCCGATGCGATTAATGCCCACAGCGGCGCACCTCAATCTATCTATTCCGATGAGTTTGTTTGGAAAAATGGCGCAGATGGCGAGTTAGGTTACAAGCTCGAAGTGCCGCCAGTGCATCCGATTTTGATCGCCTCTAAGACCATAGGTTACGGATTAAGCCATGCTGAGTTGATGGCGCAGTTTAATCAGTTGCAGGTGACTATCGCCTTGGTTCGCGACGGTTATCATCCCGACAGTCAAGGTGGACAAGTACATTTAACCCCAACGGGCTTTAGTTTGGACTATCCATTAACCGAGGCTTTTTGGCGGGCAGCGCGGCGAGCCTACGCCAGCATGGCCGAATTGCAATTTTCGGCAGGCGCATTAAAAGTGCTGCCTATCAGCGATGGTATGCCCTATTTGTCGTCATGGAAGGAAGCGAAAGAGAGCATTGCCCAAATGGACTTAGCGCCGCTAAAGACGGTGGTGGCCTCGGCCCATGTGATGGGTGGCTGTCCATTCGGCGAAGATGAAAAGCTCTCTATGGTCAATAGCTATGGGCAGTCACATTATTTGGATAATCTGTCGGTGATGGACGGTTCTATCTTCCCGACCAGTCTAGGGGCCAATCCGCAGCTATCGATTTATGGTATTACCGCGCGCAATGCCACCGCACTGGCGCAAAAGCTCACCGATGGCAAAAGTTGACTGTAACTCAATGTAACTGAAAGTAACTAAGCCTTGGATGAGCAACAATCGTTAAGCCGCACAAGTAAGTTGTTAAGACTTATGCGGCATAAAGGTCTATTCACCGCTGTATAGAGCTAAATCGGGCTGATAGGCAAATGGCCAGTTTTTACTAAGATAATGGTTTCCTCTTCGACAAAAGGAAAATGGCCGCTCATATGAGGGCTGCGTACCCAAGTGTGGCGTGGATATTCGCCAAATTCATCTTGAAACTTGCCGGATAACACTAAGATTTCCTCACCACCAAAATGCCGATGTGGCTGAAATCTCTCACCTTTAGGCCATTTTACTAGCGCGGTATGCTGATGCTCGAACTCGTGTAGCGGCATGACTTGTAAGCCGCCTATACCCGGTAACCATGGGGTTTGTTGAGTATTTATCCTTAAATGTTCGAGATCCCGCGGATCGAATTGGTTAAGTTTTACGAAAATCACGCAACCTGTTTGGCTAAAAGGGGCATGTTGGCTCCCTGGTGGATGGCGAAGATAACTGCCCGCGGGATAATCACCGTTTTCATCGGAAAATACGCCCTCAAGCACAAAGATTTCTTCGCCCAATGGATGCTTATGAGTCGCAAACTGCGAGCCCGCTTCATATTTCACTATGCTGGTGGTGTGCCCAGACTCCTTAGCCTCCCGTTCCAGTGGTTTACGCCACACCCCTTGAGCAGGGCTTGGCAACCAAGGTTGTGGCTGCGTATGGATAACGATACGCTGGTTAAAGTTCATATTAAGCATAGTGTTAGACCTGATTTAATCTTATGAAATGATTTATGTGTTGCTCGCAGTGCATTAACTCGCGAATTTAGTTACGTCCTGCCATCACACCACCATCAATATCCCAAATTGCACCTGTTACCCAACTCGCATCATCGGATAACAAAAAGCATACGCTATTTGCCACATCGGCAGGGGTGCCGACTCGTCCAATTGGATGAAAAGCATCAAAGCTTGCAAGCACTTGGTCTCGCTCTTCCTTTGGAATAAAGGCGTTATAGATTGGCGTATTCACTACCGCGGGTGAAACCGCATTGACTCGAATATGCTTGTCCGCCAGTTCTATCGCTAAGTGTTGGGTTAATGCGTGTAGCCCGGCTTTTGCCATTGAATATGCCGACGAAGGCGTGGCTTTAACCGCTTGTTTTGCCCACATCGACCCTATGTTCACTATACTACCACCGCCAGCATCGATCATCTTGTGGGTCACGGCTTGGGTAATCCTGAACAGCGCTTTATTTAACCCCATATACAGTTCGTAATCGGCTTCAGTGTGGTCAATAAAGGATTTGGGATTGAAATACCCCGCCGCATTGACGAGATAGCCGACCTTATGCTCGAGTTGGTTGATGTGTGTAATGAGTCGATTAAGATCCGCCGCTTGGTAAAGGTTGGCTTGAAACCCCTCGACCTGTAACTCGGGGATTGTATTTTCCTGTTTGAGTGCAGCGACGGCGGCGGTGAGTTTTTCTTGTTGATTACCCACGATAAGCACTGGTACGCCTTGCTTGACCAGTTGTTTAGCGGTTTCAAAACCGATGCCGCTACTACCGCCAATAATAATGGCCAGATTTGAGGTATTAAATTGCATTTGCTACTCCTATGTATTATCAAGGTGGTAATCTTATGGACTCAATAACTATCTGAACAGTAAGTACAAATTGGTTAGGCAGGTACTTTTTGGTACATCTTTATGAATAACAATGAAAAAATTATTTCTCGCAAATCGCCGCCTGAGCGCTCAGCCCGAATGGTCGAGACGATTTATGGTTGCAAATGGTCATTAACGGTTTATCAGTTGTTGGCCAATGGGATCCAAAGGCCTGGAGAAATGGTGCGCTCAGTCGAGGGACTCTCCACTAAGGTATTGAATCAATGTTTAAAAAAGAACATTGAATTTGGCATTTTAGATAAGGTCATTTATAACGAATTACCACCGCGGGTCGAATATCAAGTGACGGAGTTTGGCCAAAAATTTCTGCATATTTTAGATGAGCTGGAAAAATTGCAGCAAGAAATTGATGCGTAATGAGCTGTCTTGACTGGTCAGTTATACAAGATAATCAAGGTAACTTAATGTATTAGGTTTTTGCTCTGTTTGATGAGGGTTAATGGATATGTCTAAGATCTTGCAAGAGGGCGGTTGTTTATGCGGAGCGATTCGTTATCGGATTGAGGGCAAGCCCTTCGATGCGGATTATTGTCACTGCCGCATGTGCCAAAAGAGTATTGGGGCAGCCTTTGGTGCTTGGATGGATTTTAACGTGTCGCAGGTGACATGGCTTAAGGGCAACATCACTGAGTTTGCCTCATCAGAATATGTAAGACGCGGATTTTGCGCCCAATGTGGCTGCTCACTGACCTTTAGGCACACTGAGTATCCCGATTATCTCACCCTAACGATCGCCAGCTTAGATGATCCAAATTCAGTGCAGCCTAATTACCATATTTATACTGAGCAGCAGCTGAGCTGGCTTAACATTGAGGATAACTGCCAGCGTTATCCTCAAGCTCGCACTAAGTAAACCTGAGCTCGGGATAAGTAGAGCCGCTGAATAGGCATCTTTTCGGGCCTCTCTGCGTTGCTCTGTCTAACCATAGCTCGCTATGGCATACGACAGGGCGCCTTGATATGCGCAAAAATCTGCGCATTCAGTCAGAAAAAAGATTCTTCTTTTCAAAAAAATCATTTATAGCATTGATTTTGATTGTTAAATTTAGATTTTTCCGACACTCGTTATCCCGAGTTCAGGTTAAGTAAGCTGTGCGTGAGGCCAGTTAAGGTGCGATAAGATCTAGCCCAGTAACATCCGCAGCGGATAAACCAAATAGCGCGAGGTAACTCACGAGATTGGTTTGTTGACCGCTAGGCGATAAATCATTGACGGCATGTAAAATGGTGCGCTGCGCCTTGCGTTCCATCATCAACTCAACATCGAGCATTTGCTGATATTCTGCTGCATTCAGGCTGGCTTTGGCGAGACGACGCAAACGGCGATAGGGGGTGAGAAACTTTTCATCCCATTCCCATACTGCATTGACAAGTTGTTGCCATTGCTCGGTTGAATATTCCCGCGGCCCCGCCACATCACTGGTGAGATCTAAATACTGCGCTAGCAGTAATAGATTCACATTCACCTGACAATTATCCTGAAGCTCAAGGCAAAGCACTTTATTTTGCCCATAGCTCATATCACACCAATGCCAAATTTGGCAGTCTAGCGGGGTTACATCCGACATACGGCTTCCTTGTCTATTAGGCGTAGGCGACAGCAGACCGATTATTGGCCCATTAACTCAAGTTCCATTGCATCAATTTCTTCTTGTAGCTCAAGCCATTGCATTTCACTTTCTTCTAGCGTTTGTGTCAAGCTGGTGCGCTCACTGAGTACCGAGGTGAGCTTGGCTTTATTGTCTTGATCATATAATTCGCTATCGGCCAGCAAATGCTCCAGTTCGGCGAGCCGCTCACTGAGCTTTTGCTGATCGGTTTCAAGCTTCGCCTGTTTGCGTTTAAGTGGTGACACCTTTTGGCGTAGCTCAGCCTCTAAGCGCTTTTGCTGCTTCTTATCAACAGCGGGTTTAGTGTCATCGCTGTTGGCCGCTTGGTTGGCACTGGCGGCTTTCGCGGCATCAAGTAACCATTGGTGGTAATCGTCAAGATCGCCATCAAAGGCTTGTACTTCACCTTGGTCAACCAAATAGTAGTCGCTACAGGTTAAGCGCAATAAATGGCGGTCGTGCGATACAATCACCATTGCACCTTCAAAGGTTTGCAATGCCATAGTGAGCGCATGGCGCATCTCTAAATCTAAATGGTTGGTTGGTTCGTCAAGCAGCAACAGATTGGGCCGTTGCCATACCAATAATGCCAACACTAAACGGGCTTTTTCGCCACCAGAGAAGGGGCGTACTGGCGAGAGTGCCATATCGCCATTAAAGCCAAAACCACCGAGGAAGTTACGCAATTCCTGCTCGCGGGCATTAGGGGCAAGGCGCACTAAATGTTGCAGCGGCGTATCGTCTAAGCGTAAACATTCGATTTGATGCTGGGCAAAGTAACCGATATTCAGGCCGGGATTGGGCTCATACAATCCGGTCATCGGTGATAACTGGCCCGATAACAGCTTGATTAGGGTTGATTTACCCGCACCGTTACGGCCGAGCAACCCAATGCGCGCTCCAGGCACTAAGTTTAAATGCACTTTGCTGAGGATTTGCTTAGCGCCATAACCCACCGCCACTTGCTCCATCTTAATCAGCGGATTGGGCAGGGCTTCAGGCGGGCGAAACTCCATATAAAACGGGCTATCTGCTTGAGATGGTAACAGCTCAGTCATCCGCTCCAGCGCCTTTAAGCGGCTCTGCGCTTGTTTGGCTTTACTGGCCTTATAGCGGAAGCGGTCAACAAAAGACTGCATATGCGCCCGTTCTTTTTGTTGGCGTTCAAAGGCGACCTGTTGCTGTGCCATACGTTCAGCGCGGATGCGTTCAAAGGCACTGTAGTTGCCTTTGTAGAAGTTGAGTTTTTGATTTTCGACATGGACGATTTCATCAACGATTTCATCGATAAAATCCCTATCGTGGCTGATTAAAATCAGCGTGCCTTGATAGGACTTAATCCAACCTTCGAGCCAGTACATGGTATCTAAGTCTAAGTGGTTGGTCGGTTCGTCGAGCAGCAGTAAGTCCGAGCGGCACAGTAGTGCTTGGGCTAAGTTGAGGCGCATCCGCCAACCGCCCGAAAAGCTTTTCACGGGGTTATTTTGCTCGGCTTCGCTAAAGCCTAAACCTGCAAGCAGGGCTCCGGCGCGGGCGCGAATAGCATAACCGCCAATGGCATCGATTTTACCGTGCAAGGTAGCGATCGCATGGCCATCATTATGTTCCTGTGCAATGTGCAGATAAGCCTCAAGCTGGCGATATTCTTTATCGCCATCAAGCACATATTCAAGTGCAGACATTTCGAGTGCAGGGGTTTCCTGGGCGACGCTGGCAATCTGCCAACCCGAAGGCATACTAAACTCGCCTTTATCTAAGCTCAGGTGACCCATAATTAATGCGAGCAGTGAGGATTTACCCGTGCCGTTGGCGCCCACTAGGCCGACCTTATGGCCGGGATAAATGGTCAGAGAGGCTTCGTCGAGCAGGGTTTTGCTACCACGGATTAATTGTGCTTGGTTGATGCTGATCATTAACTACAACTTGGTCATATCATGAATGAGTAAGGGTTGTGATGATAACGTACAAGCTCATGGCAAACCACAACTTAGGCCGAGTTGCTGCGTATTTCTTCGACTTTTTATGGCCTAGTGCGATAGCGCTCGACCGCGTGGTCAGGGAGTATGGCAGCACAAGTTTATTCAAGGACTGGCAATAGCTGGGCAGTATGGCAAAATAGCGCCACATTTTCGCCTTAACGCCGATGATTCGCTTATCGCTGGGCGCGTAGCCATTTATAGGTTTGTATCATGACCACTAAAATAAAAAAACGCTTTGTTGCTGGCGCAAAATGCCCTAAGTGCGGCGCGAAAGACAGCATTTTGCTGTTTAAAGAAAACGGTATCGAAACCGTAGAATGTACTGACTGTAATTATCGTGAGCAGCAAACCGATATCAAAGTGACCGAAAAAGCCACGGGCGCCGTCATTGGGGTGTTTAAACCCGACTAGGCTCATCTTTATGAAGCGCTAAACACGTGCTGGCAAAGTATGTAAGAGATTTTATTAACCGCTGCCAATGGCCCTTGCATCGTTGCGGGGCTGATTTAACTGTATTCTGTCGTCCTATTTTAGGGGCGTACACCCTTATCGATTTCAGCATTACTGGAGACAAAACTCATGACAAACGTGAATGTGGATGTCACGCCGTTAACGACTAAGCCATCACAAGATGGTTTTTATATGCCCGCCGAATGGGCGGCGCAGCAAGCTGTGTGGATGATTTGGCCCTATCGTCCTGATAACTGGCGTGCTGCGGGTGCGTATGCTCAGGCGACTTTCGCTAAGGTGGCCGATGCGATTGGCGCGGCAACGCCAGTGTATATGGGTGTCCCTAAAGCCTTTTTAGCCGAAGCCAAAACGGTAATGCCATCCCACGTTATCTTGGTTGAAATGGACAGTAACGATTGCTGGGCTCGTGATACAGGACCTACTGTGGTCGTTAATGCCGAGGGCGAATGCCGCGGTGTTGACTGGGGCTTTAATGCTTGGGGCGGCCATAACGGTGGTTTGTACTTTCCATGGGATAAGGACGAGCAAGTCGCGCAGCAAATGCTTGCACAACATGGTTTTGCCCGTTATCGCGCGCCGCTGATCCTTGAAGGTGGCTCCATCCATGTCGATGGTGAAGGCACCTGTATGACGAGTGCCGAATGTTTACTCAATGCCAATCGTAACCCTGAACTGACAAAAGAACAGATTGAAGCCTTACTGCGTGACTATTTGAATGTTAAGCAGTTTATCTGGTTACAAGATGGCGTTTATATGGATGAGACCGATGGCCATATCGACAATATGTGCTGTTTTGCCCGTCCTGGTGAGGTTATTCTGCACTGGACTGATGATGAATCGGATCCACAATATCCACGTTCAAAAGCCGCGCTCGAAGTGTTGCAAAATACCGTGGATGCCCAAGGTCGTAAGTTAAAAATCCATCTGTTGCCACAACCAGGGCCGCTGTATTGCAGCGAAGAAGAATCAAAAGGTGTAACTGAAGGCACTGGTGTGCCACGTACGGCAGGTGAGCGTTTAGCGGGTTCTTACGTGAACTTTTTAATCACCAATCATCGCATCGTATTCCCGCTGCTTGACCCAGCAACCGATGATATCGCAGCCCAAAAACTGCAAGAAATTTTCCCTGAGCATGAGATTGTGGGGGTGCCAGCCCGTGAGATTTTACTAGGTGGCGGCAATATCCATTGTATTACTCAGCAAATCCCTGCTGGAAAGTAACCCAAGGAGAACAGCATGACGATTGATGTCACTGTTAATACACCACAATTGGCTTTCTGCGGGAGGGCGTAAGATGTTTGAAGTCACTGAAGTTTCTATTGCCGAGCTGCGTGCTGCGCTCGAATCTGGCCGTACCACCGCAGTGGAGTTGGTGAAATCGTATCTCGCGCGGGTTGAAGCGTATGACGGCCCTGCGACAAAAACTAAGCTCAATGCGTTAGTGGTACACAATCCCGATGCGCTGAAAGAAGCTGAAGCCTCAGATGCGCGCCGCGCTAGAGGTGAAACCTTAAGCCCGCTCGATGGTATTCCTTACACCGCTAAGGACAGCTATTTGGTGAAGGGACTGACGGCGGCGTCTGGCAGCCCAGCCTTTAAAGATTTAGTGGCCCAGTACGATGCTTTTGCCGTCGAGCGCCTACGCGCCGCGGGTGCCATTTGCCTAGGCAAAACCAATATGCCACCTATGGCTAATGGCGGCATGCAGCGTGGTCACTATGGCCGCGCTGAAAGCCCATACAATGCTGATTATCTTACAGCACCCTTTGCTTCGGGTTCTTCCAATGGGGCGGGCACGGGCACGGCGGCAAGTTATTCTGCTTTCGGTCTGGCTGAAGAAACTTGGTCGAGTGGCCGTGGCCCTGCGTCCAATAATGGTTTATGCGCCTATACGCCGTCTCGCGGCGTGATTTCCGTGCGTGGTAACTGGCCGTTAACCCCGACCATGGATGTGGTTGTGCCCTATACCCGCACAATGGCGGATATGCTCGAAGTGCTCGATGTGATTGTGGCAGACGACCCAATCACCCGTGGCGATCTCTGGCGTCTACAACCTTGGGTTAAAATCCCTAAATCATCGACAGTTCGCCCAGAATCCTATCTGGCGCTGGCGGCTAGCGCCGATACGCTCAAGGGTAAGCGTTTTGGTGTGCCGCGCATGTACATCAATAAAGATGAATTGGCTGGCACCAGCGAAAATCCGGGTATCGGGGGGCCAACGGGTCAACGGATTCATACTCGCCAATCGGTGATCGATCTGTGGGAAGCCGCGCGTAAAGCCTTGGAAGCCGCTGGCGCCGAAGTGATTGAAGTCGATTTTCCGTTGGTTTCAAATTGTGAAGGCGATCGCCCAGGTGCGCCGACGGTGTTTAACCGCGGTATCGTTACACCTCAGTTCCTGCATGATGAATTGTGGGAACTCTCAGGTTGGGCGTTCGATGAATTCCTGCGGGCTAACAACGACCCTAAACTGAACAAGCTTGAAGATGTGGTGGGGCATTTGATATTCCCCCATGATCTTGGCACCTTGCCAAATCGTGAAGGTGACTTAGCGGCAGGCATGGAAGAGTATGTCAACATGGCCAAACGCGGTCTGAAATCCTATGACCAGATCGACAGTATTCCCGATGGTCTGCGTGGTTTAGAGAAGACGCGTAAGTTGGATCTTGAAGACTGGATGGACGGACTTAAGCTTGATGCCGTGCTGTTCCCAACGGTGGCCGATGTGGGTCCAGCCGATGCCCATGTGAATCCAGCTTCTGCCGATATTGCGTGGAGTAACGGGGTTTGGGTCGCTAACGGAAACCTTGCGATTCGCCACTTAGGCGTACCGACTGTGACTGTACCTATGGGTGTGATGGCCGATATTGGCATGCCAGTGGGTCTAACCTTTGCGGGCCGCGCCTATGACGATAATAATCTGCTTAAATTTGCCGGTGCATTTGAGTCAACAGGTAACAGGCGCATTATTCCGCCGCGTACACCAAAACTGAGTCAATAAGCGCTAAACTGACAAATATAGACTTAGCTTAGTCTTAGGGATTTATCTTGTTAGAGATTTAGCCCCTTATAACGGCAAAGTGTAGAGTCATAAAAACGGGATAGGCCTTAATATGCCAATCCCGTTTTTTATGCTAACAAAAGCCTGATACGAGATTTCGCCATTTGCTGCTGTTTGCTACTGCGTGAGAGGAATACGGTCTCATACCAAGCAATTAAGAATCACACTAAATGGCAGCAATCTCATCAATACGCAGCCTTTGATAAAATGTTTTTGCCCCATTCCGTGTTTCGGCTCGTTAGCTCAACCGAAAATTTCCACTCCTGCTGCCATACAAATTCTTATCTATTTGCCTATGTTTGGCCTTACCAGAAATCGACTAACAATGTATGGGTATACAGTCGTATTTAAATTTAAGTGTTTTAGTATGATTTTTAGACAAAATCAGTGCGCACTAATTCCATCCGCAATAAATAAAACGCTATAAAATCAACTGACTATAGAGGATTAGTTTTAGTTAATAGGTTTGGAAAACGCGCATGCGCGTTTTTCCAGATGGTATATTAGGCAAAAAGCTGATAAGTTCTTTGTATACAGATAGTTAACTGTGCGCGTTTTCACTGGTCCAACGAGGTAAACGCGCATGCGCATGAATAAAATGTTATATGTGCTTTAAATTATGAGAAACATAGTATTAATACTCTTTGTATCATTGTCTATTGTGGCTTTTGCATCACCCACAATTCAATCCGTAAACTTGGACAAAGAAAGTGCTGAAAAGCTCGGATTTGTTTTAGAGATCACATCAGAGAAATTGGGAAAATATATATCATTATCTGGCCCAGAAGAGCTAAATGAAGGATGTAAGCCATCTAAAGCAGGAAGTTTTACGATTAACGCTGAAGGAAAAGATATTTCTGGGTCTATTTCAGACGTTAGGGGCGTTAAGGAACCAACAGTTTTTGGATATGTATCATCGAATACTGACAACAATACAATCGTTTTTATCGACTATCTGTGTCCAGGCTCTAGAGTGGCAGAGAGTAGGCGATATGAAGTTTCAACAGCACACATATAACAAGTTAAATCATCGGAAAACCACTCGCTGCGCTCGCGTTTTCCGCTGTTTAAAGCGTTAGCACTCTATTGGAGATCATCAGATTTTGTATAACGTCGAAGTGTTGAAAAAAAGATTCCTTTGGCAATCGAGAAGGATACGTTATTTGCTGAAGCGTTTTCATAAACGGAACTCAGCCTTAATAAGCTATCCGACATATATGACTGCATTGATAGTACTGGTGTTCGTAGCGACTTCATTTGCGAAGAATATTTTCGTAATGCCCATGAATGAAATAGGTGATTCATTGGCAGGGTTCGCGGGCGTACTTGCATTTTTATGGATTATTGTAACAGTTCTCTTGCAGAACAGAGACTTGAAATTACAGTACGAAGAAATAAAGGATATGAAGCAGGCAAGTGAAAGCCAAGCACGGTCGTTGAAATCAGCTGAAATATTTAAAGCCCTAGAATATATAGAGTTCAAGTTTGAAAGAATAAACCCAAGGATAGAAGAGTGTCGCGACAGGGTTAACAATGAAATAAAGGAATTTATTGAAACATACGAAACGGGTAGAAACCCACGCGCGCACTTCGATCCTGAAAAGGACATTTGTGAAATTTGGGGATATTTCAGAAAATCTGATGTAAAGAATGAATTTTTATACCCGTTTGAATCAGTTCGCGATAATTTTGACTATGTTGCGTATTTAAAACTTGAAACGATTGTACGCAATATGAAGTATGTCTTGGATGCTTTAGATGGCCTTACAAAAAATGCTGATTCTGAAATAAAAGCCGATCTATCAAGCACAATTGAAACTTGGGAGCAACTTCTACAGGTTCACTGGTATCGGGAGTGGAGAGTCTATTTGCTTCACATTGAAACAGTTGTGAAGAAGGCTATTGTTGAATATGAAATTGGAAATGATATCGTGCGGGCTGTAATAAAATGGAGCCTCGAGCGTGAAGAAGAGTGCTAACAAAGCGCTGCTACGGAAAATTTACTCGCTGGCGCTCCCAAATTTCCGCTGAGCGCGGCGTTATCGCCATATAAATTTTTATCCGAAATTCACCTGATGCAGCCGACGTCCTAACATGCTTTTGTCCCTTAGCTTTTTTAGACTCATACAGCAATTGGGTAGATGAAATTGGCATTGGGGCTGCAGTGACCGTCGGCGACATGGTTGCTCATTCACATCCATGTGATTGCAACATTCGTATATCCATATACAGCAGATGCCGCCGTCGAGCCTATAGGGACATATTCACGGCGTGTCACTGGGGAAACAATGACAATAAGCTCCCTCTGAGCAGATAAAATTGCTATTAAGCTTTTGTCCCATATCTTCGGATGACGAAACGGTTGTATGTGGTGTGTGAATTGCCATTGAAGCACCAGTAACCGTTGGCAATATGGCAGCTCATTCACATCCATGTGATCGCTGCATTAGTACATCCTGTACAGCAGATGTCGCCGTCGAGCCTCTGGGCTTTTTGTCAAAGAATGGGATGGCGTGTTACTGGGGAGACAATGGCAATTTCCTTTGTCCTAGTGATAAACAGTTCACACACTTTTTCACAAACGCTTTATTTCGAGAAGTATTGTTTAAGCAAGTTATAACGCCGTTTACTCAATTCCCAACCATTCTACTTTATCGAAAAATCTAAGCGTGATTTCGCGTTATTCTTTTGCAAATTTCCTTGTTATTCTGCCACCATCAGCATTGCCACAGTTTCACCCTGTCATTTGGGGAGCCAAAAGATAGCGAGTGCACAGGCTAATGCCTTACGAGTTAGGAGCATGAAATGAAAGTTTTAGGTCAGTTTTCTGCTAAACCTGCGATGGATGGCGACGGGGTGAATATTCGCCGTGTGGCGGACTTTGTCACTACCCATTTTGATCCGTTTTTGATGATGGATGAGATCAAATCCGATGATAAACAGGATTTTATTGGTGGCTTTCCACCGCATCCGCACCGTGGGATGGAGACCTTTACCTATATCCGTAAGGGCGGATTTGAGCATCGCGATCAGATGGGTAACGTCAAAGCGATTCGTGCTGGCGATGTGCAGTGGATGAGCACGGGTTACGGCGTGGTGCATTCCGAAATGCCGCTGGCCGATGCACTCAATGGTTTGCATGGCTTCCAAATTTGGGTCAATATGCCCGCGAAAGATAAACTGCGCCCCGCGACGTATCAGGATACGGCTTCAATCCCAAGCGTTGAAACCACTAATGACACAGGCGCAACCCTTAAAGCCTTGGCGGGTGATTGGGCTTTTGCGGGTAAGAGCGCCATCAGTGCCACCATCCAAGGATTAGCGGGCGAAGCGGCTATTGCCGACTTGATGATTAACGCTAATGGTGAAGCGCTGCTCGATTTATCCAAGCATGAGTTTGCCGCCCTCTATCTTTACCAAGGTGGCTTGAGTAAGGGCGAAGGCTCACAGTGGTCATTCAATGAAGGCCAGTTTTTAGTGCTCGATAGCCAAACGCCATTGCAGCTTAAGGCCGATGATCGCGGTGCGGGCATGTTACTGTTTGTGGGTAAACCGATTCGTGAAAAAATTGTGCAGATGGGCCCCTTTGTGATGAACACCCAAGCGGAAATTCAGCAGGCGATTCGCGATTATCAAGAAGGGCGTTTTGGCCAAATCGCTTAATCTGTTAAGTCTGCCGTGCTGATCAAAACCAAAGCCCTGTATCCTTGCAGGGCTTTTTTATTGCAGTTTACGCAGGCGATTTCGATTGTTTAAGGACTTGAGTTTAAGGACTTGAGGTAAAAGCTGCCCGTTGTTGCTACAATAGCGGTACTTTTGGGTTGAGCGAGCGCAGAACTGAATTCTTGCCTTACGTAAACCTGAATCTTGATAAACCCGTTTAATCGATAAGTAACGCAATTTTAGTAACCTAGCAGCCGCTTCGTTACCCACCACAGGATATTCGCCTTGAGCAATTCAGATACTAAGCCAACTCCATCACTGGCTTTCTCGACCCTTAAGCTAAAAACCGAACTGCTTGAGAACCTTTCTTCTATGGGCTACAACGAGATGACGCCCATTCAGGCGCAAAGCTTGCCAGCCATTTTAGCGGGTGAGGATGTGATAGGTCAGGGTAAAACGGGGTCAGGTAAAACGGCGGCCTTTGGTCTAGGTTTACTAAATAAATTAGACGTTAAGCGTTTTCGCATTCAAACCTTAGTGCTATGCCCAACCCGCGAGTTGGCCGACCAAGTGGCGCAGGAGATCCGTACTCTGGCCCGCGGTATACACAACGTGAAAGTATTAACCCTGTGTGGTGGTGTGCCAATGGGGCCACAAATTGGCTCTTTAGAGCATGGTGCCCATATTATTGTGGGAACACCGGGGCGGATTGTCGATCACTTAGACCGCAATCGTTTAGATTTAAGTCATCTGAATATGTTAGTGCTTGATGAAGCTGACCGCATGCTCGAAATGGGGTTCCAACCTCAGCTCGATGCGATTATTGAACAGTCACCACGCGAGCGCCAAACGCTGCTGTTTAGTGCGACATTCCCTGAGCAAATTCAATCGATTGCTAAACAAATCATGTATAACCCTGTGATGGTTAAGGCCGCGGTTACCCATGAAAAAAATACCATCGAACAGCATTTTTATCAGTTAGATGACGATAAGTCGCGCATGCAAGCGCTGCAATTATTACTGTTAGAACATAAGCCAGAAAGCGCCGTGGTATTTTGTAATACCAAGCGTGAAACGCAAAAAGTGGCCGACGAACTCGAGGATTTAGGCTTTAGTGTCTTGGCCTTGCACGGCGATTTAGAACAGCGCGATAGGGACGAAACCCTGTTGCAATTTGCTAACAAGAGCGCCTGCGTGCTGGTGGCTACCGACGTAGCCGCCCGTGGTTTAGATATTGATGCGCTAGATGCCGTATTTAACTACCATGTGGCCTACGATACCGAAGTGCACATTCACCGTATCGGCCGTACTGGCCGTGCGGGCAGTAAAGGCGCTGCTTATACCTTTTACAACGATCAAGACGGTTACAAGATTGCCTTGCTAGAAGAGTACTTAGATCGAGAAATTACCAGTGAATCACTGCCATCATTAAGCTTGCTTGGCAGTGCGCCTAATGCGCCAACCATGATCACTCTGCAAATCGATGGCGGTAAAAAAGAGAAACTTCGCCCTGGTGATATTCTTGGCGCCCTGACGGGTGATAATGGCATTGAAGGTACGCAGGTGGGCAAGATCCTCGTGACCGACTACCGCGCCTATGTGGCGGTAAACCGTAAAGTGGCTAAAAAGGCACTGAGCAAGATCACCAGCGGCCGCATTAAGGGTAAGTCCTACCGCGCGTGGTTGATGAAATAAACTGCTATTGAGTGAACAAAAAGCGAAGCCAAATGGCTTCGCTTTTTTGTTTTTATTGCATCTAAATCCGAGTATTTGGTCGTAACTAGCGACACTTGCCATTACTGCATCGGTGTCGATGCAGAGTATGATTGCTAAATGAGGGAAAGGCTGATTTACTTTTTTATTCAATCACATAGTTACTGACATCTTTTCGCCATGGGGTGATGAGGGCTGAGCTGCAATAAATCCCAACGGTTGCCATAGAGATCTTCAAATACGGCAACAGTGCCGTAATCTTGCACTTGTGGCTCGCGAATAAAATGAATGCCTATTGACCGCATATGCTCATAATCACGCCAAAAATCATCGGTATTTAAGAATAAAAACACCCGTCCTCCAGCTTGATTGCCGATAAATGATTCCTGCTCGGGTTTGGAGGCTTTGGCTAATAGTAGGGCGGTACCATGGGAATTAGGCGGCGCAACCACAACCCAGCGTTTATCTTGCTCGGGTTGATAACTGTCTTCAATCAATTCAAATTTGAGTTTATTAACATAAAAATCAATCGCCTCATCGTAGTCTCTTACTACGAGTGCGATATGGACAATAGTCTGTTTCATCTCGGTATCTCGGTTTTTGATCGCGACTACAACCGCTATTGTAATCGCTATCGCAACGGTTAGCGCATTGCCGCGACAGCACAATCAACTCATGGCGAAAGTGAGTGGCTTGAAGTCACTCACTTATTAGCTGCTCATTGTAAAAGCTAAGGGCAAGGTAATCTAAATTGATCTGAGAGTTCATTTAGACGGCTGAGTAACTCAGTGGAGAGGCTGACTTTTAAGCTGTCGATATTCTCTTTCAACTGGTATAAATCTGTGGCGCCAATAATGTTTGAGCCAACAAATTTACGTGAATTAACAAAGGCTAGCGCCATTTGCGCGGGGGATAGATTAAACTCGCGGGCTAAGTCTACGTAGGCCGCTGTGGCATCGAGTGCCATTTGCGAACCAGTATAACGGGCGAAGCGTTTAAACAGGGTTAAGCGCGCGCCTTCGGGCCATTGGTTGTTGCAATATTTGCCGCTCAGGGCGCCAAAGGCTAAGGGCGAGTAGGCCAGTAGTGGTAACTCTTCGCGGTGGCTGATTTCACTCATGCCCACCTCAAAACTGCGGTTGAGCAGGTTATAGGGATTTTGCACTGTGACTATGCGCGGCAGGCCGTGCTTTTCCGCCAGTTGCAGATACTTCATCAGTCCCCAAGGGGTTTCGTTCGACACGCCGATATAGCGCACTTTACCTTGGCGAATGACTTCGGCGAGGGCTTCGAGGGTTTCGAGGATCGGCGTTTGCTGCTCAATCTCTTGCTCGTCGTAAAATAATTCCCCGAAAAAGTTGGTATTGCGATCCGGCCAATGAACTTGATAGAGATCGATAGTATCGATTTGCAGGCGTTCGAGCGAGGCATCAACTGCTTGGTGAATGTTGTTCCAGTCTAGCGCCATATTTTTGCGAATATAGTCACTCTTGCCACCTGGCGCGGCAATCTTAGTGGCGATCACTAGGTCATCACGGTTGCCACGGGCCTTGATATATTGGCCCAAAATGCGTTCGGTTTCGCCTTGGGTTTCCGGCTTTGGCGGCACAGGGTACATTTCCGCAGTATCAATAAAGTTGATGCCACTGCCTATGGCGTAGTCTAGCTGTGCAAAGGCCTCGGCTTGGGTATTTTGTTCGCCCCAAGTCATGGTGCCTAAACAGATTTTGCTCACCTCGAGATTAGAATGCGGTATGCGTCTGTATTCCATCTATTTCTCCTACGGAAACTATCTTAGTTCGAGGCTATCAAGCTTTTGCTGTAAAGCAAAGGTTAATGCGGCGCTAAGAATGTTAGTGGGTTAAAAATAACCAATGCCTTGTGGGGATTTTGCTAGGTTTATTGCGACATATTGTGCACTAACTCGCCACTGACTCTGGGTTTTGTGCCTTTGCCCCGATTCGGGGTCTAAGAGGGGGATTTTTGTCTGTTTTTATATAGTTAAGTTATTTCTAAAACAGTTATGATGTAATTATGAATTATTTGTTATAAAACTACATTTGAAGTTTTTGTTCAGAATCTGACTCGATCTTCATCACAAAATAATGCAATTTTACGTATATTACTTACGAAATTGCGGCGGAATGTGACGCCACTATCGGATTATCTGTTAACAAACATCTACCCTAAATTTATCTAAAAATTTTCATGGTTGATATTTGTGATGGCAGATTTTTCAAACCAAGTTATAACGATCAAAAAAGGCCTCGACTTGCCGATTTCGGGTGAGCCTAGGCCGATCATCGAACCCGGTAATAGGCCATCCCAAGTGGCCCTGTTGGGTGAGGAGTATGTTGGCTTAAAACCGACGATGTTGGTGGAAGTCGGCGATAAGGTCAAAAAAGGCCAACCTTTGTTTGAAGATAAAAAAACAAAGGGCGTGCTGTTTACCGCTCCCGCCAGTGGCGAGATTGTGGCGATTAACCGTGGCGAGCGTCGAGTCTTACAATCCGTGGTGATCCGCTGCAATGGCTTAGACGCCGATGAGCAGATCCGTTTCGATATCCACACCGATTTACAGGCACTTTCTGCCGAGGTGGTTCAGGCGCAATTGGTTAACAGTGGTCTGTGGACTGCGCTGCGTACCCGTCCTTTCTCCCGTGTTCCCGCGTTAGATAGCAAACCCGCAGGTATTTTCGTGACGGCTATGGATACCAATCCACTCGCTGCCGATCCTAGGTTGATTATTGCCGAGCAGCGCGATGCCTTTAAGGCAGGCTTAGCGGTACTGAGTCATTTAACTGAGGGCAAGGTTTACCTTTGCCAAGATAAGGGCGAAGCCTTAGTCGGTACTGATTTACCAAAGGTTGAAGTGCGCCGTTTTGCTGGCGTGCATCCAGCCGGATTAGCCGGAACTCATATTCACTTTACCTTGCCCGTGAGCATTGAGCGTCAGGTATGGCACATCGGCTATCAAGATGTGATCGCTTACGGCAAGCTGTTCCAAACAGGTGAACTCTATACCGACCGCGTGGTGGCTTTAGGTGGTCCAAGTGTGCTTAATCCACGTTTACTGCGCACTCAGTTAGGGGCAGAGCTGAGCGCCTTAGTGGCCGATGAGATTAAACCCGGTAATAACCGTGTGGTGTCAGGCTCAGTGTTATCGGGCCATACCGCCCAAGGCGTACATGACTTTTTAGGCCGCTTCCACAACCAGGTATCGGTTCTCGCCGAAGATGCACAGCACCAAGTATTGCCTTGGGTGCGTGGCGGTTCGGACAAATTCTCTATCACCCGTGCGGTAACCTCCCGTTTATTTGGCCTGACTAAATCCTTCGAATTTACCACCCATCAGGGCGGCTCTCAGCGCGCCATGATGGCCTTTGGTCAGCTCGATCGCGTAATGCCATTAGATATTTTACCCACTCTGCTAGTGCGTGACTTAGTGGTGCGAGATACCGATGAGGCGCAGGCGTTAGGCGCATTGGAGTTAGATGAAGAAGATTTGGCCCTGTGTACCTTTGTGTGCCCTGGCAAGTATGACTTCGGTAAAGAGCTACGTGCTTGTCTAGATGTTATCGAGAGGGAAGGTTAATGACGACACAACCTAAAAAACCTGATTTACAGGACGACTACTACGCCACGGGTAAATCGATGAAGGGCTTTGTGCGCTCATTGGTGATCGCCAGTGGTCGTAGCACTAAGGGACAAGTGCACGTGCGTGACGCCATTGACGTAAAACGTACCATGACCTTAGTGGGCCTTTGTTTATTACCTGCCATTTTATTTGGCTTATATAACGTAGGCTTACAGGCACAGCTCGCACTAGCAAGCGGCTTAACGACGCCAGAAACCTGGAAACTCGCGCTGTTTAACGCTTTAAGCGGTGGCTTAAGTGCCGAGACGGGCGTGATTGGTTTATTCCTCTACGGCTTAAGTTTTTATCTGCCGATTTACTTAACGGCATTGCTGACAGGCCTGTTTTGGGAAGTGGTGTTTGCCAAGGTGCGTCGCCAAGAATTGCACGAAGGCTTCTTCGTCACTGCCTTGTTATTTACGCTGATTTTACCCGTTTCGATTCCGCTTTGGCTGGTGGTAATGGGGATTAGCTTTGGGGTAGTGATTGCCAAAGAGCTGTTTGGTGGTATGGGATATAACTTCCTTAACCCCGCATTAGCTGGCTTGGCCTTTATCTATTTTGCCTATCCATCTGAAGTCACGACCGTTAAGCAACTGGTTGCCGTGGATGGTTTTTCTGGCGCGACAGCCCTAGCGCAAGCCGCTGCCGGTAAGCTGCAATTTGCCGATTACGCTTGGTACAGCGCCTTTAGCGACCCTAACTGGTGGAATAATTTCTTCGGTTTTACCGTGGGCGCGATTGGTGAAACCAGCACGCTCGCTGTGTTGCTCGGTGGTTTATTGCTGCTTATCACCCGTTTAGCCGACTGGCGTATTGTGGTGGGTGTGATGCTGGGCATGATTGCCACTGCAACCTTGTTCAATGTTATTGGTTCAAGCACAAACCAGATGATGGCAATGCCTTGGACATGGCACTTAGTCACGGGCGGCTTTGCTATCGCGATGATGTTTATGGCGACCGATCCTGTCACGACCTCTTATACCCGCCAAGGCAAGTTCGCCTACGGCGCCTTGATTGGTTTTATGACAATCCTTATCCGTGTGGCTAACCCCAAAATGCCAGAAGGCGTGATGTTAGCCATCCTGTTCGCCAACCTGTGGGCACCGCTGTTCGATTATCTGGTGGCCCGTGCCAACATCAAACGGAGAGTAAAACGTCATGGTATTTAAGAAAGATACTGTGGTGGGGACCATGATCTTCACCATTACGCTCTGCCTTTTGTGCTCCTTTATGATCACCGGTACCGCAGGCGTATTAAAAGAACGCAAACTCGCGAAAAAACGCGATGAGTTACAACGTTATGTGTTGATGGCGGCCGATGTCAATTTAGGCCAAGGTAATGAGTTTAGAGAGATTTTTGCTAAATCCGTTAAGCCATTATTGATTAATCTCGACACAGGCAAAGTGGACTCTGATGCCAATGTACTCGACTTTGACGAGCGCATGGCAGCGATTAACCCTGAAACCTCAAGCGCCCCTAAAAAGGATATTGCTAAGATTAAAACCCGTGCTAACGATGCCCGTGTGTTTAAAGTGTTCGATGATAGCGGCAAATTATCCAGCGTGGTCGTGCCTTTCTACGGTAAAGGGCTATGGTCGATGATCTACGGTTACGTGGCCGTTGAGCCTGACTTTAATACTATTAAAGGTATGGTGGTTTACGAGCACGGTGAAACCCCAGGTATCGGTGACTTTGTGACTGACCCACATTGGTTATCCCTGTGGAAGGGTAAACAACTCTTTGATGAAAAAGGCAAGTTTGCGATGCGCCTCGTGAAAGGCGGTGCCAAAGAGGGTGATATCCACGGTGTTGATGCTGTGAGTGGCGCGACCATGACAGGCCGTGGCGTACAGCGCGCAATGGAGTTTTGGTTTGGCGTCGAGGGTTTCCAAACCTTCTTCAACCAATTAAAGGCATCGGCTGAGCAAGGTGAGTTGGGAGGTGCAAAATGAGCAACAGTTTATCCATGCGGGACATGCTAGCAGGCCCTGTATTTGCCAATAACCCAGTGGCGATGCAAGTGCTGGGCGTATGTTCGGCGCTGGCGGTGAGTAACTCCATGCAGACGGCCGTGGTGATGACACTGGCGGTGACCTTCGTACTGGTGTTCTCAAACCTTATCATCTCCGCCATTCGCAACTTTATCCCTAACAGTGTGCGGATCATTGCCCAGATGACGGTCATTGCCTCCTTGGTGATTATCGTCGATATGGTGTTACAGGATGTGGCTTACGAGCTATCTAAGCAACTCTCTGTATTCGTTGGGTTAATCATCACTAACTGTATCATCATGGGCCGCGCAGAAGCCTTTGCGATGAAGTATCCACCTCACTTAGCCGTGGTCGATGCCGTGGGTAACGCGGCGGGTTATGGCTTGGTGCTGATCAGTGTGGCCTTTGTGCGTGAGCTATTAGGCACGGGCAATCTGTTTGGCCATAGCGTGTTGACTACGGTTGAAAACGGCGGCTGGTACTTACCTAACGAGATGTTTAAGTTGCCCCCAAGCGCCTTCTTCCTGATTGGCCTGCTGATCTGGACCATTAACGTAATCCAGCGTAAACGCGGTTAAGGAGCGGATATGGAACACTATATTAATCTGTTTATACAGGCCACTTTCTTAGACAACATGGCGCTGTCGTTCTTCCTCGGTATGTGTACCTTTTTAGCCGTGTCTAAAAAGGTGTCGACCGCTTTCGGCTTAGGCGTTGCGGTTATCGTAGTGATGACCTTAGCCGTGCCCTTAAACCAACTGATCTATGCGAAAGTACTAGCACCGGGCGCTCTGGCTTGGGCGGGGATGCCTGGCATCGATTTAAGCTATCTGCAACTGATCACCTTTATCGGTGTGATTGCAGCCTTAGTGCAAATTTTGGAAATGTTTTTAGATAAATACATTCCAAGCCTGTATGACTCACTTGGGATCTTCTTGCCACTGCTCACCGTAAACTGCGCGATTTTTGCTGGAGTGATCTTTATGGCTAACCGTGATTACAACTTTGCCGAATCGGCGGTGTTTGCCATGGGTTCGGGCACGGGTTGGGCGTTGGCGATTGTGATGCTGGCAGGGCTGCGTGAGCGGATGAAGTTTCATGCGATTCCTGAAGGCTTACAGGGGATTGGTATCACCTTTATTACCACAGGGTTGATGGCACTTGGCTTTATGTCTTTCTCGGGGATCTCGCTGTAACGCGTGGCTGAGAAAGTAAAACCGCATTCTGTTTAGAAAAAGGGTTATCGAATGGAAATGGCAATAGGCATAGGCATGTTCACCTTAGTGGTGTGCCTACTGGTGATAGTAATCCTTATCGCCAAAAAGAAATTAGTGACTACCGGTGAGATCACTATCGGGATTAACGACGACGCCGAGAAAAGCATTAAAGTTGCCGCGGGCGACAAGCTGCTTGGCGCCTTGGCGAGCAAGAATATTTTTATTCCCTCGGCCTGTGGTGGCGGCGGTACTTGCGGCCAGTGCCGAGTGAAAGTCAAATCGGGCGGTGGTGATATTCTGCCAACAGAACAAGGGCATATCACTAAAAAAGAAGCCAAAGAAGGCTGTCGTCTCGCCTGCCAAGTGGCGGTGAAGACCGATATGGAACTTGAGCTAGAAGAAGAAATCTTTGGCGTGAAGAAGTGGCAATGTGAGGTGATCTCAAACGATAACAAGGCCACCTTTATCAAAGAGTTACTGCTAAAACTGCCCGAAGGTGAAGACGTGCGCTTTAAGGCGGGGGGCTATATTCAAATTGAAGCGCCAGCCCATGTGGTGAAGTACGCCGATTTTGATATTCCGGCTAAGTACCGAGACGATTGGGAAAAATACGGTCTCTTCGACTTAGTCTCCACTGTTAATGAAGATGTGCTGCGCGCCTATTCGATGGCGAACTATCCCGATGAAAAGGGCCGCATTATGCTTAACGTGCGGATTGCCACGCCACCATCGGCCAATGTGCCACCGGGTAAGATGTCTTCTTATATCTTTAACCTCAAGGCGGGGGATAAGGTGACTATTTCTGGCCCATTCGGTGAGTTCTTTGTGAAGGATACCGATGCAGAAATGGTATTTATCGGTGGTGGTGCGGGCATGGCACCGATGCGCTCACATATTTTCGATCAGCTAAAGAGTAAAAAGACCAAGCGTAAGATGAGTTTTTGGTACGGTGCCCGTTCGACCCGTGAGGTGTTTTACCAACATGATTTCGATGCATTAGCGGCTGAGAATGACAACTTTGTTTGGCATGTGGCGCTGTCGGAGCCGTTACCAGAGGATAACTGGACGGGTTACACCGGCTTTATTCATAATGTGATTTACGAAAATTACCTTAAACATCATAAGGCACCAGAGGATTGCGAGTACTACATGTGTGGCCCTCCAATCATGAACTCCTCGGTGATCCGTATGCTTGAAAGCTTAGGGGTCGAGCCTGAAAATATCCTGCTCGATGACTTTGGTGATTAAGCGGTAAGTGGAATAGAAAATCGCGTTAGGCACAGCTAGAACAGCGGAGCCTAACGCGATTTTTGTTTATAGGGCTTTTAGTTGGCTTTGATATCTAGCTACTAGCTAAAGGATTTACCGCCATGGCGGCTTAAATAGCTCACCATACGCTGACTCTCAGCGGTATAGCATCCCATGCGAAACTCTCCTTGCCAGTAAGCAATATCGAGCGGACGATACCCCAGCGCATTTGGATGATTCACATCGGCCCCTGCATCCACAAGTAGTTTGAGTATTTCAAAAGACTGTAGCTCACAGGCATGCAACAGTGCCGTCATCCCATTCTCGTCAACGCCTTCAAGATCAGCGCCATTGGCAATAATGCGCTTAACCGCAAGTGTATCCTTGGCTTTAACTGCATGGATGAGTTCAGTGCTCATAGGGATATTTAACCTGATCCTGTGAAGCAAATTTAAAGGAGGTCAATCAGAAACGCCCAAGTGAATAAATACAACTCCTTTCTTGCCCTCGATAGCAAAATCAACCCATTCCATCTCGTACCATTCATCCGTTATTAATGAAACAGCTAAAACCCTTTTGACCTCTACCAGCGCATCAAGTTGATCACTTATCTGTTTGATAAATTCGTCTCTAAAGCTTTTTATGGACATTGAAAAGGCGTTATCGACATCCTTAAGAGAAGTAAAAGCTGAGCCGCAACCGCCCTGTGTTGTAGGTAGGAGATAGGAAAAAAGCCAATCATGAAGTGCTGCATTGATCTCACTACGCCAGTCTATGACTTCACTAAAGCTAACCCTGGCATCCTTATAAAAACCCTTAAGATAATTTTCCGTTGCAATCTCTAATGGTTTTGATGCATCAATTTTAGTGATTTCAAACGTATAGCCGTGATTCGCTTTATTGTTTACATAGGATAGCCCTGTGAGTATCCCGTTTAACGTACCCAATTTATAGTCAAAGTTATCCATTTCAGTTACTACACGCCTTAGCCATTGAAAACGGCAACCAATAATTCTATCTGCCATTTTAAATCAACAACATAATCTGCTTTCGGCTTCCCCTCAAGCGAATAGTGATTGAGATTGCTTTAAAGACGTGGCAAAAGTGGCTGTTAACATTAGTCAATGTGAATAGGCTCGCCATGGCATTGACTCACCGACACGCAGCAAGTCCGTCCTTGGATGCTCGACCGCCCCGTCCATGGGGCGGACGGTCGTCTTGCCCATCACCATGGCTCACCTGTTTAACATCCGTGTCGCCTGTTTATTTTAAAGCAGATATGTTGCTCGTTTTGGGACAAAGCCTTGTTAGATAATTCACCCTTCTTAGCCAGATTCGGATTAGCTCTTCTAATAGCAACGCTTCGTTTGGCTACAAACCAACCAACACTCGATATCTCCAGTCGAAATAGGCATAACAGGGGCATGAACCAGTTTTCTAGAGAAATGATTCATCTTAAAGGAAAAACCGCCCAAAAATAGCTGCAAATGGCGGCCTAGGACGGTTTTTTGGGGGGGCGTGAATCAGTCTGGTGTAGAGTGATTCACGGGCATTATTTAAGACTAAATCATTAGGAGATCTACGGCTAATTCCTTGCTAAGCAATTATTAAAATATCCCTTCAAAAAGAAAAGAGCTTTAGTTATTTCTTCGCCAAAGTAAACAAACTGGTTTCCCTCAATTTCCATTCGTAAACATGAGATATCAAAACCATTAGAGAAGCCTGAAGAAAATGCTCCATTGTGTTTTTCCGTTGATTTTATCTCTGGTATATACCGAGTTATCCCTCGATGTTTACTTCCGTTTGCTACATCTTGCATGTAAGAAAGCGAAATACATTGTGATTTTATATGACAGAGAAAGTCCTTTTGGGTTTTGAACTCTGTGAGTTGCTCACCATATTCTTGATAAATCCATTCGACAACATGCCAGCATAAAATGGCGCAAATAACCGCATTGCCAGATGATAACTGGTCACGGTTGTAGTCTTCGACTCTACGAGATAGTTCGTTTAACAGATCAACAGAAGACTTTATATCAAATGAATAACTCATCTTTATCCTTATGTATAACATTTTAGTGATAATTATGGGGCGCGAGATATTATACTTGTCCCAGTGAAAGAAACGAAAAATTTAAAATATTTCAAGGTGTTCAGCTTAATAATGTCATTGTAACAAGGACTGCAAACGAAATTATAAAACATATTATCTGTGCATAAAATGATATCACTTCAGTTATAGGTGGACCTCTGTGGAAATATTTTGATCTTCCCAGTTTTGTCGTTGATAATTCATCAAAAATTTTCGCTGCTTTTTGTAGGTCATCTAGTGGCCTCTTAACTAAGATAAATTGCAACCATACTCCAAATAAGATTGAAAGTGAGTGGAGTAGTATCGCGAGTTTATAGCCAATATCTAAAGGATTATTTACTTGTTTGAGAGCTAATGTGAAAGTTACGAAACCAACTGAAAGGGTTAAAATTAGACGGGTAAAATTTTCATATTGTCTTTCATGTTCTCTAAATAGAATATCGTGAATTTCTTGGAATGATGTCATCGGCCTTCTTGCCTAATATAAGGATACTAGTTCGCCATATAACAAGTAGGCGAGCGCTATTTACTGCTTCAAGCTTAGCACAGATAAAATAAGTTCCTCTCCTGTAAATCACTCTAGGCATGAGAATTTAACGAGCCACCCATTGTTAAATTTTCTAAAAATTATGGTAAGCGTTACTCGGTTTGCTTTGCATGACGAGCAGACAGCACTAAAGCTACTGGAGTTCACTATCCCCTAGGAGTTGCCGCAGGGCAGTCGAATCAGGGAGAGCGTCTGATGCGATAACATAAGGGACGCTAAATGCCCAAGGGTTTTTCAACTCCGTTAGGGGCGGTTTGGCTGATGTGAAAACGATAGGCAAGGAGGATAGGACGAGCAGTTCTCTTTGGTCGACTCTTTATTAAAAATCAAGGGGGTGAAGCCCCACGACTTTGACTTTGCTTTTAAAAACTCAATCCATACTTTGATTGCTCATCTCAAACGCCGCAACACTATGAAAACTTATGATAAGCTGGCCGCTTTCTAATCAGGCAGTATTTGCTAATTAAGTTAAGGATAACCCATGCGTTTGAGTGTTATCGGCTCCCTGCTATCGGGGTTGTTATTATTCCCAAGTGCCAATAGTGTTGGTGAGTCGTTTGAAACTGCGATTGTGTCGGAAAGCGCGCAAGGCGGTCAGTCAGTTAAGCTTGAAAGCCAAACAGCATCCTCTGTCTCAAAGACTGCGGAGATTAAGAGCTTAATCCAAGCGGCGATAATGGATTCGCCGCAGCCATTTAGTGGCAGTGTCATTCTGCTTGAGCGGGGGAAACCACTGCTTGAATTGCAAAAGGGTGAAGGTATTAGTAAAGATTCGCGCTTTGTGATGGCATCGCTCTCTAAACAAATCACTGCAACCTTGATATTACAGGCGGTCGATGCGGGAAAACTCGATTTAAATCAAACGTTAAATCATTACCTTTTTGGCGATACGAAGGGAGATAACAAGGCATTAAAAGCCGTTGTGGCGGGCACAAATTCAAGTGCAAACGCTTTAAATCCCGGTCGATATGATGAGCGGATTACGCTGCATCAACTGCTGACGCATACATCGGGTGTCGATAAGCTAGGTAAGGCCAATCGATTTGAGCCTGGTCGCCAATTTGAATATTCCAACTTTGGTTATTCACTGCTTGGGCAAGTGCTTGAAAAGGTCAATCACCAATCCTTTGCCGAGCAAGTGGCGCAATTTGCTGCGCGATACCAGCTTAATGGCCTGAGTGCTGAGCAGGGTAGTCTTGAGGTGATTCACACCAAAGTGCCTTCACTCGCCGTTGGTTTACAGGAAAGCGAAGTGATTGCACCTGCTGAGCTGGTAATTGATGAAGCGTTATTGCCCGCTGGTGGATTAATTGCCTCGGCGGCCACTTATGCCGACTTTCAGCAGCAATTACATGCTGGCAAGTTGTTGAGTCCAGAGAGTTATCAAAGGATGACAACGGCGTATACCGAGATCCAATTTTTGTGGCCGAATATGCGTTATGGTTATGGAATAAGGATCAATAAGGACGATGGCATCGTCGAATACAGTCATACGGGTTATTTAACCGGTTATATGTCGATGACGCTGCATTATCCCGAATTTAATTTGGATTTGGTGATGCTGGAAAATCTATCGCTAAATCTTAATGATCGCGCTCGAGTATTTGAACTGCATAATCAGATCCGTCAAATGATCCGTAGCCAGTTGCTGCTTGCTAAAGCTTCTAATGTTTAAGTCTCTGATGTTTAAGCCTTAGCTTTCGCCATTATGTTGGCGAATAGACTGCTAAGTCTGCTGATGCGTGGTTAGGCTTAACCTCGAAAGTATAAAGCCCCTTTAAGTGACGATATAAAAGGGGCTTTATCTTGGGTTGCTAGCTAAGGTGCTAACTGTTACCAAAAGCGCTTTCTTAGCGCAGTTTCGATTTCAATCTCTACTCTAAAGTATTGCAAAATCGTCCAGACGGAATCGACTAAGGCTTCGGTAAGTGCGGGATAATCATCCCCGATAACCTTGTTGATTTCATCAACCATTTCATCGAGATAGTCCTGAACTCCTTCTTCAAATTCGGCTTTTGTCGCTTGATTGCGGAAAAAGCTAAAGTTGTCGAGCTTTTCAATCAATAGTTCAACCTGTTCTTTAACTGAGTTTAACTGTTGAGCCGTGATGCTTGGATCGCTGGCTATCGGCTTAAAGAATTGCTGTACTTTGCTTTTGAGATCGAACAGCGTCGGAATTTGGCTTCTATCCACCGCCGCATCACTGACCTCTAATCTGGCTTTATGAGTATGTGCAGGTTTTGGTGCCTCCATATGGGTTGTGCCACATTCAAGCGTAAGCGATGCGACTTCTGGCTTCGCTACGTTATGGTCGATAACTGTGGGTGCAGCTGGTATTTCACGCCCTAGTTTCTGTAATAGCCGGCGTTGGAAATAACTTTGTGGCTGGGCTTTGCTCAGGGCTTGCTCAAGTTGAGTTTCACTGTAGGGGACAATTTGCAGTAGTACTTCGAAAATCTCTTTGTATTCCTGCTCCATAGTCACACTCAGCGGGCTATAACCTAAGCTGTTACTTACGGTTAAGTCGGCGCCATATTGCTGCAGCAGTCTTAAGATCCGCACCGCTGTTGATTCAAAGCGTGGAAACTCATTCGAGCTGCCGCCCATCACGGCGCAAAGCGCTGGAGTGGTGTCTTCGGCATTGATGGCATTGGGGTTGGCGCCATGCTCTAGTAACACCTCAACGCAGGACTGCGCGCCGTAATAGCAGGCGCACATCAGTGGCGTAAATTGTTCATCTACTGAGAATTCTTCAATTTTGGCTCCGTGGCTTAGTAATAGTTCCACAGTATTACGCCGCATCGGGCCTGTGATTTGGTCCCACCAGTAGGTCGAAATCGCCTTGTGCAGAATAGGCGAATTATCATGGCCGCAATGGGTAAAAATATCCCCGCCTTGATTAATCAGCCATTCAAGTACTTGGGTTCGACAGGCGATGGCCGCAGCGGACACGTAGTTAGTGTTGTAGATATTGGTAAGGCTTAAATCGAGTCCCTTGGTGAGCAGATATTCCATCACTTGGATAAGTGTGGCTTGATCTTCCTTACCCGAACCACGTTGGCAGATAGTCAGCAAGCTTGGTTCATCCACCGCACCAAACTTTTTATTGATATCCATGCCATATTTTATGAAGAGGTCGAGAAACTCCGGCAGAAAGGTTTTCTTCTCGACCATCGGATAAACCAATAGTCGCAAGTTCGACCAAGCTAACATTTCATAGGGTTTACCCGCATTCATAAATACGGAATTTGGATTGGCACCATATTTGAGCAACAGTTCTAGAGCTTGATAGATATAATGCCGTTTATTCACATCGGTAAATTGCGCGTTATCAATAAATTGGTTGAGCACGGGGGAATGGTCGGCGTCAGGCGGTGTCATCCTATAGATGCGATTGATATCGACGGTCGCCTTAATCAATTTTTCGATAATTCTGAGATCAAATTCTGAGGTCAATGCCGCATAGAGCAAACTTTTAGCGTGGGAGTCGGCTTTGAGCTGCGGATAATGATCTAGCAGATATTCAGTGTATTGTTGTGATTTAGCATAGACACAGAGTTCGAGTAAATTGGCGTCATCCCAAAAGCTGCTATCGTTGGCCATAATATAACGGGACTTTTTAAACTCAGGATAGCGTTTTACTAATGGCGCGAAGGCTTCAACTCCCCAAAAGTCGCTGGAAAAAATAATCTCTTCAATCAGGCTTAATTGCCCAATGTCCAAATAAAGATCTTTATTAATGATATGTAAAAAGACATCTTTACTGCGCTCAGCATAAAGGATTTCTAAGGGATGATTTAACTCGCCATTGGTCCAAAAACTCACTGAATGATTGATATCCAATCCCAGTTCAAGCAAGAGGTCGATCATGGCAATACGCTGACTGTCTTGGTAGATATACTGAGGATTTGGATGAAATAAGTAGTTTAACCAGCAGTTATTAAATTGATTTTGATAGTAAACGTTAGCACCAGCCTTGAGGTAGAGCTTTACCAACTCAGGATTATTAAACTCAATTGCTGCGTGCAGGGCACTAAAGCCATTGCATTCAATTTGAGCGCCATTATCCAGCAGATATTGTATCAATTCGAGGTCGGATTCAGGGCTACGAGAAAGCGGGACTAACACATTACAGGGGGAAATATCGGGATCAATAAAATTAATATCACCGCCATTGGCGAGGTACTTATTAATTTTTTGAATTTTCTTGGCTGTAGACAGCTCGTTATTAACACATATTTCCCGCAGGGTGAGATTATTATCACCAAAAATCCAATTTAGCATGGGCTTCCCTTTTAATGCTTTAACAATAATGCAGCAAAATTATTTCAAATAAACATCATTTAACTGAGTGATTTTATGTGTATTTTAATATAGTTAGCCACTAAAACTCTATGCTAATAAGGAGAATTAAAGACTGATTTTAGTTGAATAAGTGATTAACTGTGTTGATTGGCATTGATTGCCGCTTATTATCAGGCAGGATGTTTAGCGAAGAATATAGCGGGGATTTACTCGGTTGGCAGACCATCCGTGGCCTGCTAAATGGAATTATTTAGGTTGCAATGGTAATAACATCGGGATCTCACAGGCATCGTGGCCAGTATTTCCCAGTGGTGCGCTCAGAGGGTAAAAGCCTAAGTGTTCATAGAGCTTGAGTGCTTCTTTTAATATCGCAGTCGTTTCTAAGTAGCAGCTTTGGTAACCCGTTTGACGGGCAAAGTCGAGAGCGAGTAATGCTAAACGTTTAGCTAAGCCTTTACCGCGGATTTCGGGCATAAAGTACATTTTTTGTAGTTCACAAATGCCTGCATTATTGGCAAGTGGGGCAATGCCTGCACCACCAACGACTCTACCTTCATATTCAACAACCCAATATTGAGCACCCGCTTGCGAATAAATCTGACTTAAACAATCTAAGGTCGGGTCGGCCACGCTATAGCCTTTATCTGCGGTCAAACCATATTCGGCAGATACATCGCGGATAACTTGGGCTATGGCGGCATCATCGGTGGCTGAGGCTGCACGAATTATGCAGCCTGACTGTTGTTTGGCTTTATCTATTGCTTGGTTGTACTGCATGAGGGCTTGCTCAATATGGTGAATTTGATCAGAGGTGAGTTGCGCTAAGATTTCTTGAAAAAGCTGATTTTGTTGGCTATTGAGTTTTGCAAGTAACTTTTTACCTGTAGGCGTCAGTTGTACGACAAGGCAACGACTATCCTTAGGGTGCATTTGGCTCTGGGCGAGATGCTTATCGATTAAGTGCTTTATTGCTCGGCTAGCATTGGATTTATCAATACTTAGTTTGCTGGCGAGATCTTTAATGGTTTGCGGTTGATTACCGATCTCAAGCAAAGCATGGGCTTGCACGGGGGAGAGAGGTAAATCACCGACTGCTGCGTTAAGCATGCCTAGATGCCTCACCATATAGCGAGAGAGCTGCCGGAGTTGGCTAGATGAGTCTAAATCATTTGCCATAGTTAAATTAAACGCCTTTACGTTATGCAACGTTGAGCCTGACGAGTATTGCAAGCCGGTGGGCTAGCTAGGCTTATATCGCATAATTTAGTTGCAAGTTACAACTAAATTAGCGGGCCTTGCGTTGTTTTGCAATATTTTATTAACAAATTTATGGGTAAATCTCGGGATTTAAAAACGGCGCCATCGCGAGGATGATCGCTTGGGTATAATTGCTTTCACGAGTAGCGTGGCCGTGGGTGAGCAGGCCTATTGCGCCACCTTTTTGTTTGATATTGACAGTATTAAACAGTCTATCCATCACATGACCCAGCTCTTCACCCGCTTCAAGAGCCTGATAAACCTGCATCGGCAGCGGTAACAGTGCGCCACGGCCAATGCTTAAGCGTTGCTGGTGAGCAATTGCAATATAGGCAAAGGTTGCTGGGCCAAACTCGAAATGGTCGACGCCGCCTTCCATCGCAAAATAATAATCAGCTTCGGTATGTCGTTGGCAATAGTTAACGCGATTCACTGCACCTTGGCGGGTATCGCTATCTGTCATGGGCTGAGCGGGGACGCCAGAAGGTGCGTCCATGCTGAGGGTTTCAATCTGGTATTCAGGAAACAGCAGCTTCATCGCATTGGTCGCAGCATTCACTTTGACGGGGTTTTTCGACCCAACGATTACCTTGATAATATTTTGTTGCATATAAGTTATTTATTTTGATTTTTAAAGTGGACGCTCATATGGATCATTGCTTAAATGGTCGGAGGTGTCTCGCCTATGGGTTTTCTATTCTGCCATATTCATTGCTATGACTCAGTAAAAACAGCTCAGCAAAAGCAAATGTTTGGGAAGCAAATAGCCATAGCAGAGCATCAGGAAGCGACATGCCATTATTGCTCCTTCAGTAAGTTAGCTGATTTAAGCAGTAAAGCGATGTCATTGAAGGAACCAAAATTAAGAGATAATAATAATGAAATTCAACAAACTCATGATCGCGATGGGGATGGCCTGCGGGGTGATGCTCACAGGCTGTAACGATAGCGAAGATAGTACTCCACCAACCGAACCTGAAACCCAACTGCAAACCTTTGCCCCTAATGGCTTACTCAAAGCCAATATCCGACGAACCACCTACGGCGTACCCCATATCCAAGCCGACAATTTAGAAAGCCTAGGTTTTGGTAGCGGTTACGCACAGGCGCAGGACAACCTCTGTGTACTCGCCGATGGTTTTATTAAGGCGAATTCCCAGCGCTCTATGTACTTTGGCCCCCATGCGTCGATAGATTTCACCACAGGGCTACCTACCGCCGAAGATAATGGCAACTTAATCTCCGATTTTGCCTACAAAGCCTTAAAAATCCGTGAGCAAGCCGAAGCTAAGTGGCCGCAGTTTAGTGAACGCTCTCGTGCATTGATCCAAGGTTTTACCGCGGGTTATAACCAGTATCTTGCGGATGTAGAGGCGGGTAAACAAACAGCAGAACCTTTCTGTGGCGGCCAACCTTGGGTAAAACCTATCGTGCCTGAAGATGTGGTCACTTATTTGTTTTCCATTGCATTGTTACCCGGAGCGGCTAACTTCCTCGATTTGATTTTCTACGCTAATCCCGGGGATGCACAGGAATATATGCCACGTATCGTGGGTCCAGCGCCGAGCCAAGAGCAGACCGCGTTTGTCAGCGATATGCAGTCTAAATTGATTGCCCGCGCAGCCCGTATTACCACGCCAGAAACCAATCCTCGGGATTTAGGTTCTAACGGCTGGGGACTCGGTAAAGACAAGACCGAAAATGGCCGCGGTATGGTGCTCGGCAACCCGCATTTCCCGCACACGGGTAACCTGCGTTTCTGGCAATCCCATATCACTATTCCTGGGCATTTAGATATGATGGGCGGCTCGCTGGTGGGGATGCCTGGTCCAATCAATATTGGCTTTAACAAAGACTTAGCTTGGACTCATACCTTCTCTACCGCTGAGCATTTTGTGATGTACAACCTTGAGTTGGTCTCGGGCGATAGATTGCAATATCTGTTTGATGGTAAGCCCATGCCGATCAATAAAGAGACGGTTTCTATCATAGTGAACGCCGGTCCTGCGGGCATGTTAGTGGCTGAAAAGGATATTTACACCACGGCCAAAGGCCCTATGGTTGAGGCGCCACCTACGCTTGCGCCTTTTGGTTGGGATGATGGCAGTGCCTTTATGATCCAAGATGCCAATATGGCGACAATGGATCCTGTCGATCACTGGCTCGCCATGAACTTAGCGACCAATAAAGATGAATTTCAACAAGCCTTTAAAGATTACGACGGGGTTATTTTCAACAACACTATGTATGCCGATAAAGAGGGCAATGCCTTCTATATCGATGACTCGACAGTACCCGGTTTGTCCGAGTCTGCCGTTGTGCTGTTAAAGACTTCGCCCGATATTAAGGCAGCAAAAGAGAAAGCAGGCTTTACTATTTTGCCGGGTAATACTTCCTTGTTTAGCTTTAGTGGCCCAACGCCCTATGAACGTGCGCCTAAGCTGGAGCGTAGTGACTTTGTGCAAAACTCTAATGATTCCTTCTGGTCAACAAACTTGAATGAGCCCCTGACGTACTTCTCGCCTATGTATGGCCCAGAAGCAGGGCAATTATCACTGCGTACCCGTATGGGATTAACGCTAATGCAGGATGCGGCAGGCAGCGATGGTAAGTTCAATCTCCAAGAGTTGGAGGCTGCCGTATTATCAAATCGTAGTTACTTGGCTGAACTGGTCTTGCCGGCATTAATTGCCCAATGTGAGGCACAAGGCAGTACGCCTGTGGTAGTGTCTGCCAGTTTATCAAAAGATCTCACCTCAGCTTGTGCGGCGTTAAAAGCCTGGAATGGTAAGCAAGATAATGACAGCAAAGGCGGCGCCTTACTGCGCGAATTTGCCCATCAGTTTAATCAAAAGACGATGCTGACCAAGAGATTTGATCCCGCGAATGCGGCGACCACTCCGAATACACTGGCTACCGACGGCAGTGCATTAGTGGCGCTTGCCCATGCGGCGCTGAATTTAGAAGCCGCAGGTTTTGCTTTAGATGCACCGCTAGGTGATGTGCAGTTTGTCGAGAAGTCTCTTCCCGATGGTACTGCCAGCGGAGCGCGTTTGCCTTGGCCAGGGAGTCACAACGCTGAGGGTGGTTTTAACGTGTTTTCAACTAGCTTGTCAGGCGACGATACGTTAATTCCACAACATAAATATGCGCCTCTGATGGACGTCGTTACAGGCAAAGCCATGGGTTCTGGCTTAACGGCGAAGGGATATCAAATACGTTATGGTTCAAGTTGGATGATGGCGGTGAGCTTTACCGATGAGGGCCCTGTTGCCCGCGGCATACTCACTTATTCTCAGTCGAGTAATATACTGTCGCCGTCCTTTACCGACCAAAGCAATCTGTATTCCAGCAGTAAGAGTTTCCGTCCTTTACTGTTTAAGGAAGCTGATATTGCGCCAGCCGTAGTCTCAACCACTGAGTTGGTGCTGCAAAAAGCCCAATAATGCTGCGCTAGTCGGGTGGTGATTCATTGGCCCACTTAGGTGGGCCTTTTTATTGGGTGGGCTTTTTATAGGTTGTTCAACGTTACAAAATGTAAAAATTTAACAATGCCGCTAGTGATCTAGTTCAAGTTTTTATAGTGGTTGTTTGAGCTTTGTTGTATTTATCGGTTTTTTGCGACTTAACACGTTTTTGTGGCTTTTATCGACGACAGAGTAATGTCGCCATTTAGGCTTAAGGGTAAATTTACTGTACTTTCTTGGTGATTAATTGTGATCACTTTGATGCACCATTGAAAATTTATTACATAAATTCATAGATCTAGATCTCAATCCCAGCTTTATTTGAAATTCCATTACTTAAAATGGTTTTAGATCAACTTTTGCTTAAGCTTTTTCGCTATCCTTACGCCGAATTTTTTATGCGGTTTCACCGTAAGGTAATTTTACTATGCAAAAAGATGCGATCAGTGTTTTAGAAACACCTCAAAGCACGCAAGAAAGCACAACAAGACGCTTACCTTGGACGCGCCAAGATACTACTTGGATGCTGAGTTTATTTGGTACCGCTGTGGGGGCGGGCATTCTCTTTCTACCTATCAATGCGGGTATGGGTGGTTTTTGGCCCTTAGTCTTGATGGCCATTATCATCGGACCTATGACCTATTTGGCCCACCGTGGTCTTTCACGCTTTGTTTGTTCATCGAGCATTCCTGGCAGTGACATTACCCAAGTGGTTGAAGAACACTTTGGGATTGGCGCGGGCAAGGCGATTACGCTGCTCTATTTTTTAGCGATCTATCCGATTGTGCTGATCTATGGCGTGGGGATCACCAATACTGTTGATAGTTTTATCGTCAACCAATTGGGCATGGCATCACCGCCGCGTTTTCTGCTTTCTGGTATCTTGATTTTCGGCATGATGGCCGTGATGGTAGCCGGTGAGCAATTTATGTTGAAGGTGACTCAACTACTGGTGTATCCGCTGGTAGGGATTTTGGCCTTTATGTCTTTGTATCTTATTCCTGAATGGAAAATGGATGCACTGCAAGTTGTGCCTGAAACCGGCGCCTTTTTAGGCACAGTATGGCTAACCATCCCTGTACTGGTGTTTGCCTTTAACCATTCTCCGGCGATTTCGCAATTTTCGGTTTCCCTTAAGCGCGACCATGGCGGCAATGCTGCACGTAAGGCCGATGTGATCCTGCGTAATACCTCGATGATGTTAGTCGGCTTTGTGATGCTATTTGTGTTCTCCTGCGTGTTGTCATTGTCGCCTGAACAATTGGCCGAAGCGAAGGCAAAGAACCTGCCGATTTTGTCCTATTTAGCAAACGTGCATGATAGCGGTTTTGTCAGTTATTTCGGGCCTTTCATTGCCTTTATCGCGATTGTTTCTTCCTTCTTTGGTCACTATATGGGCGCAACTGAAGGTATGAAGGGCATTATTGTTAAGCAATTACGCTCAAGCAATAAGCAAGTCTGTGACAATAAACTGAACAAGTTTATCCTCGTGTTTATGTTTGCCACCATTTGGGGCGTTGCGATTAAAAACCCAAGTATTCTGGGAATGATTGAGGCACTAGGCGGCCCGGTGATTGCGGCGATTTTGTACTTAATGCCAATGTATGCAGTGTATAAAGTGCCGGCACTAAAAGCTTATCGTCACCGTATCAGCAATGTGTTTGTGGTGATTGCAGGTTTACTGGCGATGACGGCGATTCTATTTGGTCTACTCAGTTAAGACTGAGATACATAAGCGGTTTAAATGAAAGGATCGAGCATTGCTCGATCCTTTTTTATTACTTTTCTTCGTACATTAGATAGTAACTTTGCTTCATCCCTAAGGCTTGGTAGGTTTGCTGGGCTGCGAGGTTTTCCTGCTCGACATATAAACGGAAGCTGGCGGCGCCACCATTGGCCTCGGCCAATTGTTTTACCTCAGCATAGAGCTTGCCATAAATCCCCTGACGGCGATTTTGCGGGCGAATATATACGCTCTGGATCCAGTAGTAATCTTTGGCTCGCCAGTCGCTCCACTCGAAGGTAACCATCAGCGAGCCGACAATTTCGGCATCGATTTCAGCCACCAGGTAAAAGCCTTTTTCGGGATGACTAAGTAGGGTATTGACGCCTTTGATAAGCGTGGTTTCATCTAAGACAAGACCTTCAGTCTCTTGAGCCATTGCCTGATTAAATTGGACTAGGGCGCTAAGATCTTGCACTTTAGCTTTACGGATCAACATTTAACAACTCCTCGGCGGTTAATGGCATTTACCGCTCTTGTGTTTGGGATGACGCTGATGTGTCGGGATGAGTTAGGCATACACTGTAGCACGGAACCCCCCATCAGAACGAGTGAGCACAGATCCCTATTGCCCTTTAATTGCGGCTAAATTTTGTACGACTAAAGTCTAGTCTGCTAGGCTTGAATAAGGTTTTCACTAGCAGAAGTGGCGCGATTATGGGATTCGTTAAATCAACTCGTCGGTTTAAACCAATATTCTTACAACCTTATGATGCTCATAAAGATCTTCAAGTTAACCATGGGATGCACTTTATGCTAACTTTAGTTACCTTTGGCTTATGGGGGCTGGTTTGGTGGTATTTGATCCTCAAATCTCAGGGGGAAAATCAGTCACTCTTTAGCGGTTTCGATGATGACTATTGGAGCTACCTTATCGAGTGCGAGCAGCCGCCTGCATCGTTGTATCGTCAACGTTTTGCTCCGTCAGACAATACGGCGCAATTCGAGGCCTAAGCCATGCTTTAGCTGGATTTTGCCGCGGTTGATATCAACGTGATATAGATCATCCTTAAAGTTTTATTGCTTATGGTAGACTCGGCGGCTGGCTAATTGAAGGTTAGTCCCGCCAAGGATAAGGCTTTGCCCTATCATCATTTCAAATTCAAGGTTATAAACATGTCAAAACAAAGGTCATCAGCCTTAGGCCGGATCTGGTCTGCTTGGATGTCAGTGCCCCTGTGGCTACAAATTTTCGTTGGTATGGTGCTCGGGATTCTGGTGGGGGTCACTTTAGGCGAGCAGGCTTCCTACCTAAAACCTATTGGCACGCTGTTTGTGAATACCATCAAAATGCTGATTGTGCCTTTAGTCTTTTGTTCCTTGATTGTTGGTGTCACCTCAATGGAGGATACCGCCAAAATGGGACGGATTGGTTTTAAATCCTTTGCGTTTTATCTCTGTACGACGGCGATTGCGATAAGCCTAGGCTTAGTGGTGGGCTATGTGATTCAGCCTGGTGCGGGTGTTCCTTTGTTGCAACACGAGGCGGTAAGTACGGCCAAAGAAGTACCCTCGGTGATGCAAACGCTGATTGATATAGTGCCCACCAACCCCGTCGCTGCATTGGCGAGTGGCCAGATCCTACAAGTCATTGTGTTTGCCGTGGCACTTGGGATTGCATTGGTATTGATTGGCGACCATGGCAAACCTGCGATTAAGGTGTTTGAGAGCCTTGCCGAGGCCATGTACAAGTTGACCGATATGGTGATGAAGCTTGCGCCCTATGGTGTGTTTGGTCTAATGGCATGGGTTGCGGGTGAGTATGGCATCGACATGCTATGGCCACTGATTAAAGTCATTATTGCCGTTTATATTGGCTGTATTATCCATGTGTTAGGTTTCTACAGCATAGTGCTGCGCCTATTTGCCAAGCTTAATCCGTTGCATTTTTTTAAGGGGATCAGCAATGCGATGGCGGTGGCATTTACCACCTCAAGTTCGGCAGGCACTTTACCTGCAAGTATGAAATGTGCGAGCGAATATCTTGGGGTAAACAAGAAGATCTCCAGTTTTGTATTGCCCTTAGGCACCACCATCAATATGGATGGTACAGCCCTATACCAAGGCGTGACCGCGCTATTTGTGGCGCAGGCCTTTGGGATTGATTTAACTTGGGTCGACTATCTAACGATTATTTTAACCGCGACGTTAGCCTCAATCGGCACCGCGGGGGTACCGGGCGCAGGCTTAGTGATGTTGACTCTAGTGCTCTCGACTGTGGGCTTACCCTTAGAAGGTGTAGCCTTGATTGCGGGGATTGACCGCATTTTGGATATGGCGCGAACTGTTGTGAACGTCTCTGGTGACTTAGTGGCGACGACCGTAATTGCCAAATCAGAAGATGAGCTTGACGTTGAGCATTACAATGCTGATATGGTGCAAAGCGCCGTGATTGCAGAGCAAAATGCCGCAAACGAAAGTGCTGCGACTAAGAGTTAATCGATCGAGTTAAGATTTGATTCGAATAAAAAACCGCCAATTGGCGGTTTTTTATTATCGATACACTTTTATTTCAGTTGGGTTAACACTAGAACAGGTTTATCGTCGCTGCTGAGTAATGTCAGACGTCCTTGCACTAATTTGGCCTTAGCGACCAGTGGTAGTGCTTGCATGACTTTATGCTCTTGCTGCATCAATGAATCGACACAGGCTTTCATGGTGCTACCACCAGGGATGATTTTCAGCTCCTGTCCTTGCTGGTTATATTGGCCAAAAAAGTTATTGCAGCTGTTATTGCCTGAAAGCTTACCTTCAGCATCGAAGGTGATTTGAGCTGGGCTGTAATCAACAGTCGGTTGTCCTTGGACTGCTTCAATATGCCAGCTTCCCTGTAATGACACTGTGTCTTGATGGGCGACGTCAGTACTCTGACAAGCCGTTAAGCCAAAAAGTAATGCGCTTAATAGAAATGTTTGTTTTAACATTGTCTCAGTTCCTTTTTCCGTATTCATGACCATAGTGTACAAGTTTAGCGGGAGATAAAAAGAGGTTTATATGACAGATACCATTAAAAGCACTATGAATTTATTGAAGTTTTTACATTGGTTAGGTGTTTTGATGTTAGTTTGTGGACTTGGGATCTATATGTTGACCCAATGGAGTCTAGAAATCAGTGGGATGTTATTGATCGCAAGCTTAATTGGCTTAGGCTTAGTGTTGATGTCACCTTATCCTGTGGTGTTATTTATCCAATGGGCGAAGCGTCAGGATGAGTTGCCAAAATAATAGCGTTTGCGACTTTTACAACTCGGCCGAGTCTGCAGCGGGGTTGTTATAAAGCTCGGCATTGATCCCTTTTGCCTGATTACTGCTCGATTGTGTTGGCTCTTGCAACATAGATTTTAGTTTACAGCGAGCATCTTCCATCATGGGCGCTAACTTGGCCGTCGATTCGGGGGTAAAAAAGCTGTAACTGGCATCGAGCTTGAGATGGTGATTTTGCTGCTCTAATTGTTTTTCGACCCGCTTCATAATGTGCAATATATCGCGCTCACTATCGACAAAGGCTAACACCACAAACTGGGTTGCGCTGAAATGGGCGGCCACATCGGCGGTGCGAATGGTATCTTGGACTAAATTGCCCAGCAGCCTGTGGTGTTTCTCTTCTAAGCGTTTTTCCGGCGAGTCAGCTTCAATCAATTCGAAGAAAAGAATCCCCGCATGGGCACCAAAGCGTCGTCCAAGATTGAGTTGCCTAGGAGCCATCATCATAAAGCCGTAATGGTTGAGCATGCCGGTCTCTTGATCGCGCATTGATAGCGATTCGATTCTATGGTTTTGACATAACAGGGATAATTCCTGCTGAAGCAGGATTTGGAAAGGTTCAAGCATGGCGCTGTTGCTTAAAGGATCGGCCATATGGGGATTTAACACGCATAGTGAACCAAATTGACTGCCATCTGGCCATGCAATGGGGCGGGACAGAATGTATTGAATTCCGTCAAAATCTCTTGGAAGTTCATCGAGCATAAAGCGGCTTAAATTGAGATAATCTCCGTCTATGTTGCTATTTTTTAATGCTTCAAAGAGCGGGAAGTTATTTGGAAAAAGCGTGCCAGAAGTAAAAAGCGGCGTTTCGCTGACGGAACTGACGATCACTTCAAAACCCGATTGCGTTATCTGTAATACAAACACGTGGGTAGCGCTGTAGTAACTTTTTATTAATTCGCATTGTTGCATCCAACGACCTAAATTGACTTGAAGTAGATCGTTGTCAAGCACACTGATTTGGGGATTGATAGTCTCTGGCAGCATAAAATGGCGAGTAAATGACCTACAATTCAATAAGTGTGGGAAACAATAGCGTTATTAGCAAATTTTTTCCTAAAAGATAAAGTCTTTAGTATTTATTTAAGTATACTGACGCGCTTAAAATCTAGCGATAAGCTCAACTTGGACATACCTCTGATGCAAACGCGATTAGCAACTAAACAAGATGTTGATATATTGGCCGCGTTAGAGCGCCAGCATCTCAATGATGAGTTAATGTCTAATGGTGTCAATTTGGAAGGGCAAGCATTTAATCGTAATGAATTAATTCAGCTAATTGATAAGCATTGGATTGTGGTCGCTGAAATTAACGGACGCATTATAGGTTATGTGATTGCGGGACGTTGGTCGTTTTTTGAGACCTGGCCAATTTATCGCAATTTGTTGAAAAGATTGAATCGAATCAATGGCGATGGTCCTCAATTAACGGTGCAAAACAGCTGTCAATACGGTCCCATCTGGGTTGATAAAGCATATCGTGGCCAAGGCGTTTTTGAGGCACTTGTTACTCGCATTTACCGAGAAGTTGCGCCTAGTTTTACTTATCTGGTGACGTTTATAGCTGATGAAAATGAGCGTTCTTTGGCGGCGCATACTCGTAAAGCTAAAATGCAAGTTGCAGATTTTTTTACTTTTTCTGATAGGGATTATTATATTATGAGTGTTGATATTCGCTCATATGCACTCGCTCATCGTTAACTCGTTTTCCCGCCATATGTTACGTTGTTCTGCTTTCAAAAATCAGTATTTTTTAGGTTGATTGTGTCCTAAAAGATTGATCGACTATGTTTTATTAAATAGTTGTCAATAATAACCCTGATATCATGTTTGAACTTCGAAATTTTCTGGACAGAAGTTTTCTTATCTCTGTACGTGAGTCCTTTATCGCGTTACTGCCATTTATTCTTGTTAACTCACTACTATCACTGGTTATAGCGTTATTAAGTAGTTGGATCCCGGAATGGCAAACAACGGCATTTTTTTATGGCTTAACATTTTTTTCAGTGCAGCTTGCAAAGATATTTCCGTTGCTTGCGCTTATTTCTCTTTCCTTTCATTTTGCCAAATATCTTCAGCTTTCAGCGATTGTTGTGTGCTCAATCTCCTTTAGCATTTTATTAGCTTTGCATGTGCCAACCACAGAGGAAGTACTTAGCATTGATTATGTTGATGTGGTTTTAGGTGATCCTCGGGTGGTTTTATTACCGATTTTAACGGCATATCTATTGCGCATATTGGTTACTTGGCGATGGCTAGACTTAGTAAAAGGAAAAGCATTGAGTCGATACTTAAAACAGCATCTGAATATTTTTTTGCCAGTAGTTATTTGTTTTATGGTTATATTGATGCTTGTTACCGAAGCATCTGCCTTACTTAGTTGGTTTTTTTCGCCACTAATTGATACTTTGCAAACCGCTAGTATTGGGATCCAATTGTTTATCCGTATTTTATTAACCCATGTGCTCTGGAGCTTCGGTGTGCACGGTGATAATGCATACCTACTATTAATTGGTGTCGATAATGGCTTGACTGAGGTTGTACCTAATCTAACCGCGAGTCAATTTATGGATTTGTTTATTCTTTACGGTGGCAGCGGGGCGACATTATCGCTCATTATTGCTATTTTCATTAGTTCTAAAGACAGTGCAACACGCCATATTGCTAAGATTGCAACGCCCTTTGCATTTTTCAATATCAATGAAATATTGATTTATGGTTTACCTATTATTTTTAACCCTAGATTATTATTGCCATTTATACTCTCGCCCATAGTGAATTTTATATTGGCCTATAGCGCCATCAGTATAGGTATTCTAGAATTTGATGCTCATAGCTTTCCTTGGATAACACCTCCATTTATTAATGCTTATATGGCGAGTGGGCATTTTAGTGCTGTGTTATTTCAATGTTTTTTGATAGCTATCGGTGTGTTGATTTATCTACCATTTGTACAGCGATTTTCTTTAATGAGTGAACACTATGAGTTCGATCGAGAACTTATGAAAAGGATTCAATTTCAAGCAGATATTGAGCTGATGAATGAAACACATTATCTAAAAAAACAATCAGAGTCTTTAAAGGCTGAAATTAATTTAGAGAAAACCATCAAAGAGGTGTTAGCCGGTGAATTGCAGCTTCACTATCAACCTAAGATTGCTTTAATTGATGGTAAAGTGGTTGGATTTGAGGCGCTAATTCGTCTTCGGGATGAGTATGGGGCCTTAAAAGGCCCTTATTTTATTGATGCGTTTCAACGTGCGGGCTATTCCCACATTATTGATCGTTTTGTAATTAATACCGTTGCAGAAGATCTTGCTCGTTGGGCATTAGAGGGCTTTTTTCCTAAGGTCAGTATAAATATTGACCCAAATAACATCACCGATAGTCAATTATTAGCGATTATGAATGATAGATTAGGTAGTGTTGCTCATCAGGTCGAAATTGAGATGTTAGAATCGGCATTCATGTTGGATCTAAGCCGCATTGATAGCAGTATCAAACAGCTTAAGCTGTGTGGTTTCCATTTTTGGTTGGATGATTTTGGTACTGGGTTTTCGAGTTTAAGTCTACTGAGTCGAATCAATGTTGATGGTATTAAGCTAGATCGCAGTATTCTCGCCAATGCCAGTGAGCCTAAAGGTCGTACTTTATATCTGCAAATTTGCAAACTTTGTAGTAGTTTAGGTTTTAGCTTAACAGCTGAGGGTGTTGAAACCCGTGTTGAAGCCGAGTTTGTAAAAGAAGCTGGTGTTGCTTATGTGCAAGGTTGGTTATATGCCAAGGCAATGCCAGGACCCGATGCTAAAGCCTTTTGGTTGGAGATAAATGGTGAGTAAATCCTTGGTCAATATCTTGTTGACTAACTATGCCCAGACAAGTTTATCGGCGTGGGACAACCTGCGCGTATTATTATCCGAGTGTGCCTTGCAGCAATGTGAGGCCCGAGGATTTGAAGTCGATTGCGACGATAGTCGCCCCCATTATTGGTTACAGATTGAAGATTGTTGGCTCGATTGCGGCCGCACCAATGCTTACAGTGCGGCTATAGTATGTTTAACGCCTGAGGTCGTTCAAGGTGCAAGGATAATTGGCGAACAAGAGTGTGCACTGTTATCCGCCGCGCAGATAAATCTGCTGTGTATGCAAAACGCCCATTTTGATCACTGTTAATCCGGATCACAGAATTAACCATTCCCCCGTCGGGAAATTTCCTTGATAGCCAAAAGGAAGCCGTCCCTGCAAGTACCAGGCTAGACGTTCTTGTGTGAAGTCACATAGCGTGACTTCGGCTAACAATAAGGTGGCTAAGGTATCGGCATCATCTGCGACTAGCGCGCAAATCTCAGCAACGGGCATTATTTTCCACGTTTCCAGATAGGCGGTTTTCGCTATTTGAGCGACGATTTCACTAGATACTTGGGGCTTTAATCTGTTGGCTTGTTTATGGTCGCTAACACATAAGCTTTCATAGGGTTCAGTGTAGGGCGGTTCGAAAAAACGGCCGGGCTCCCTTTCAAGGCAAGTGGCTATGTCTTCTAGGCTACCTAAGGTGTTGGCCATGGGCTCGTAATGGCCCACTTTGTTCGCCCAAGAACAGGATTGGAGTTGTGCGATTAACGGCTTCATTGAGTCTCTGTCTTTTGCCTAGAGTGAAAGCCATCTTGCTGAGAGGAATGGAGTTAGGCAATACATCCTAAGCATAAAAAAACCGCCCTTAGGCGGTTTTTTTGTGCGAAAGCGTGAGCTTAATGCAGATTACAGACCTGCATCGGCGCGCAGTGCGTCAGCTTTATCCGTCGCTTCCCATGGGAACTCGCTGCGGCCAAAGTGACCATAAGCGGCTGTCGCTTGGTAAATTGGACGAGCTAAGTTCAACATTTCAGTCAGGCCGTATGGACGCAGGTCGAAGTGTTGACGGACTAACTTGATTAAGACTTCTTCAGATACTTTACCCGTACCGAAAGTCTCAACACTGATAGAAGTAGGTTCTGCCACACCGATAGCGTAAGACACTTGGATCTCACAACGGTCTGCCAGACCCGCTGCTACGATGTTTTTCGCAACGTAACGGGCAGCGTAAGCAGCACTACGGTCAACTTTTGATGGGTCTTTACCTGAGAATGCACCACCACCGTGACGCGCCATACCACCGTAGGTATCCACGATGATCTTACGACCGGTTAAACCACAGTCACCCATTGGACCACCGATAACGAAACGGCCAGTTGGGTTAATGAAGTATTTAGTGTCCTTGCTCAGCCATTGTGCAGGCAGAACTGGCTTGATGATGGTTTCCATCACGCCTTCGATCAGGTCCGCTTGGGCGATGTCTGGGCTGTGTTGGGTAGACAGTACGATCGCATCGATACCAACAATTTTGTTGTCTTCGTAAGCGAAGGTGACTTGGCTTTTCGCATCTGGGCGTAACCATGGCAGAGTGCCGTTTTTACGCACTTCTGATTGACGCTTCACTAATGCGTGGGCATAAGTAATAGGCGCTGGCATCAGAATGTCTGTTTCGTTGCTGGCATAACCAAACATTAACCCTTGGTCGCCGGCACCTTGCTCTTTTGGATCAGCGCGGTCAACACCTTGGTTGATGTCTGGAGACTGTTTACCAATCGCGTTTAATACGGCGCAAGAATCGGCATCGAAGCCCATATCAGAATGGATATAACCAATTTCACGAACCGTTTTACGGGTCAGCTCTTCAATATCAACCCAGGCAGAGGTGGTCACTTCGCCACCTACTAATACCATGCCAGTTTTGACATACGTTTCGCACGCGACACGTGCTTTAGGATCTTGGGCCAGAATCGCGTCTAGCACAGCATCAGAAATCTGATCTGCAATTTTATCGGGATGACCTTCTGAGACCGACTCAGAAGTAAACAAGTGCTTTGCCATAGTAGGAAAATCTCGTTGTTAGCAATCAAACGTGTAGAAGCATCTACATCTAGACGGCTATTTTAGTGGAATTTCATCGCCATGACACCCCCAAAGCTAAATATTTCTGTACTTAGTGAGGTAAATCTCAGCTTTAAAATTTGAACTAAAAAGCATGTTAGTCATTTAACTGATTGAAAATAATTAATTAAAAGTGTTTAAAATCCATCTAATTCCGTTAAGGATACGCGGCGGCATTTCCTCTTTTCCACCGAGACGTGCTTTGGGGGAAATTGTACAGAGTATTGTCATAGCGACTTAAACTACGAATCATTGGCTTGAATAGTTCATCCTTAAGCCATTTTTTTATCGCAAAAAGTTCTATTGGCGATGGTAAGGCGAGATTGTGATGAATTTTCGTTTGCGTCGCTTCGCTATGTAGGGGAAAATATGCGTCCAAATTGCCCGCTAGACCCCACAAATTAAGCAGGAGAGAGCATGTCTTCCCGTAAAGTACTCGCCAACGCAATCCGTGCGTTAAGTATGGATGCAGTTCAAAAAGCAAACTCAGGCCACCCAGGCGCCCCAATGGGCATGGCAGATATTGCTGAAGTGCTGTGGAATGATTTCCTTAAGCACAACCCGAACAATCCGAAATGGGTAGATAGAGACCGCTTTATCCTCTCTAACGGTCACGGCTCTATGCTGATCTACTCTTTATTACACCTCACTGGCTACGATCTGCCAATGGATGAACTGAAGCAATTCCGTCAGTTACATTCTAAAACCCCAGGTCACCCAGAATATGGTTACACCCCAGGTGTTGAAACCACCACGGGTCCATTAGGTGCGGGGATCAGCAACGCTGTGGGTATGGCGATTGCAGAAAAAACCTTAGCGGCACAGTTTAACCGTGAAGGTCACGAGATTGTTGACCACTACACATACTGCTTCCTCGGCGATGGCTGCTTGATGGAAGGTATTTCCCACGAAGCGTGTTCTTTGGCTGGTACTTTAGGTCTAGGCAAACTGATCGCATTTTGGGATGACAATGGCATCTCTATCGACGGCCACGTTGAAGGCTGGTTTACCGATGATACGCCAAAACGTTTCGAATCATACGGCTGGCACGTGATTGCTAACGTAGATGGTCACGATAGCGATGCGATTCGTGCTGCTATCGAAGCGGCTAAAGCGGTCACCGACAAACCAACCATGATCTGCTGCAAAACCATTATCGGTTTTGGTTCGCCAAACAAATCTGGCAGCCACGATTGCCACGGCGCGCCATTAGGTGATGCGGAAATCGCTGCAGCCCGTGAATTCTTAGGCTGGCCACATGCGCCATTCGAAATCCCTGCCGATGTATACGCCGGTTGGGATGCTAAAGAAGTGGGAGCAGCCCGTGAAGCTGCATGGAACGACAAGTTTGCCGCTTACGCTGCTGCATACCCAGAACTGGCAAGCGAATACGAGCGCCGCGTTCTGAAAGGTGAATTACCAGCTGATTTCGAAGCCAAAGCACAAGCCTTTATCCAAGAATGCCAAGCGAAAGGCGAAGGCATTGCGAGCCGTAAAGCGTCACAAAACGCGATTGCAGCCTTTGGCGCTATGCTGCCTGAACTGTTGGGCGGCAGTGCTGACTTAGCAGGTTCTAACCTGACCCTGTGGGCAGGTTCTAAAGGCATTCAAGAAGATCCAGCGGGTAACTACGTGTACTACGGTGTGCGTGAGTTCGGTATGAGCGGCATCATGAACGGTGTGTCACTGCATGGTGGTTTCATCAACTACGGCGCGACGTTCATGATGTTTATGGAATACGCACGTAACGCAGTACGTATGTCTGCACTGATGGGTATTCAAAACATCTTCGTTTACACCCATGACTCTATCGGTCAAGGTGAAGATGGTCCAACTCATCAACCAGTTGAGCAATTAGCTAACCTGCGTATGACGCCAAACATGGCGGTATGGCGCCCATGTGACGCGGCTGAAACCGCAGTTGCTTGGAAAGCGGCTATTGAACGTCGTCATGCTCCAACATCGCTAGTCTTCAGCCGTCAAAACCTGAAGGCTCAAGCTCGTACTGCTGAGCAATTAGCGAATGTGGCAAAAGGCGCTTACGTACTGCAAGACTGTGCAGGTACGCCTGAGTACATCCTGATTGCGACCGGTAGTGAAGTGCAATTAGCGGTAGAAGCTGCGGCTGCGCTGAGCGAACAAGGCAAACAAGTTCGCGTGGTTTCTATGCCATCAAACACTGAGTTTGATAAGCAAGATGCTGCTTACAAAGAATCTGTACTGCCAAAAGCGGTGACTAAGCGTATCGCTATCGAAGCGGCACATACTGACTTCTGGTACAAATATGTTGGTTTCGAAGGCACAGTTGTTGGCATGACTACCTTTGGTGAGTCTGCGCCAGGCAACGTGCTGCTGAAGCACTTCGGTTTCACCGTTGAAAATGTGCTGAATGCTGCAAAATCACTAGGCTAATCGCTTAGGTGATGGGATTACCGACAAAAGGTTAAACTTTTGAAAGGTTAATCTGTATAATGCGGCCTGCAATCGTTTGCAGGCCGTTTTTGTATATGCAGTATTGTTAAGAGGAAATAAAGACCTCAATGATCCGAGTCGCAATCAATGGTTATGGTCGTATTGGCCGCTCAATCCTTCGTGCTTTATATGAGTCCGGAAAACGCCAGCAAATCCAAATTGTCGCAATCAATGAGTTGGCTAAGCCTGAAGCCATTGTCCATTTGACCCAGTACGATACTACCCACGGTCGATTTCAGCCCAGAGTCAAATTAGTCGATGATCAGATGCTGATCGGCGATGACGCCATCAAAATTCTCCATGAACCTGATCCAGCCAAGCTACCTTGGCGCGAGATGGACATCGATATCGTCTATGAAGCGACAGGTGCCATTTTAGATCGACAAAGCTGCGAGGCCCATATCCACGCGGGTGCCAAACAAGTCTTAATTAGTCATCCTTCATCGGCCGATGTCGACGGCACTATCGTTTACGGTGTGAACCACGATCTATTGCGCGCCGAGCATACCGTGGTCTCTAATGCTTCTTGTACCACCAACTGTATCGTGCCTGTGATTGATGTACTCGATAAGCACTTTGGGGTGAAAAGTGGCGCGATTACCACCATCCATTCAGCGATGAACGATCAGCAAGTGATTGATGCCTATCATGATGACTTACGCCGCACCCGAGCGGCTGGGCAGTCGATTATCCCTGTTGATACTAAACTTGCCCGCGGTATTGAGCGGATTTTGCCGCACATGAAGGACAAATTTGAGGCGATTTCGGTGCGAGTACCGACGATTAACGTTACCGCTATCGATCTTTCGGTAACATTAGATAAAACAGTGGATATTGCGACCGTCAATCAAGTGTTAGAATTGGCCGCCAATGGACGATTTAACGGCATCTTAGGCTATACTGACGAGCCGCTGGTATCCTGTGATTTTAACCATGATCCACGCTCCAGTATTGTCGATGGCACCCAGACTCGGGTGAGCGCAGGGCAGTTGGTTAAACTGTTGCTGTGGTGCGATAACGAGTGGGGCTTTGCCAATCGCATGTTAGATACTAGTTTGGCGATGATTGCAGCTAAACAAAGCTGAAGATAAGAATTGATACCAATGGGTTAAACTGTGGGTCGCCAATTCGACGGGATGTCGAGTGCCGAATCGCTATCTACACTAACCGATTGATGAAAAACCAGTTTGTTTTTTGATTATAAAAGGAAGCGTTACCATGGCAATTATCAATATGTCAGATTTAGATCTCCAAGGTAAGCGAGTGCTTATTCGTGAAGATCTCAATGTGCCTGTCAGCAACGGCGTCGTCACCAGTGATGCACGCTTGCGCGCCTCACTCCCTACTATCGAGTTAGCCCTTGCTAAAGGCGCGGCGGTAATGGTGATGTCTCACTTAGGTCGTCCAACCGAGGGTGAGTACAACAGTGAATTCTCCATGCAGCCTGTGGTCGATTACTTGGCCAAAGCCCTGTCTTGCACCGTCCGTTTAGCGACCGACTATTTAGACGGCGTTGAAGTTGCGGTAGGCGAAGTGGTTGTGTTTGAAAACGTTCGCTTTAACAAAGGCGAGAAGAAAAACGACGAAGCTCTGTCAAAGAAAATGGCGGCCTTATGTGATGTGTATGTGATGGATGCTTTCGGCACAGCTCACCGTGCAGAAGCCTCAACCAATGGCGTTGGTTTATACGCGCCAATCGCCTGTGCTGGTCCATTATTAGCACAAGAATTAGATGCTTTAGGTAAGGCGTTAGATAATCCTGCTCGTCCATTAGTGGCCATCGTTGGTGGCTCTAAAGTGTCGACTAAGCTGACCGTATTAGAAAGTTTATCCGGCATTGTGGATCAATTAGTGGTTGGCGGTGGTATTGCCAACACCTTTATCGCTGCGGCGGGCCACAATGTGGGTAAATCCTTATACGAAGCGGATTTAATTGATGAAGCTAAGCGCTTAGTGGCGAACGCCCAAAGCCGCGGTGGCGACATTCCTGTGCCTACCGATGTGGTTGTGGCGGGTGAGTTTAGTCCAACGGCTGCTGCGACCTTAAAAGCAGTGAGAGATGTTGGCGATAGTGACATGATTTTCGACATCGGTCCCGACAGCGCCGAAGCCTTAGCGAAAATCATTGAGTCTGCTGGCACTATCGTATGGAACGGCCCTGTGGGCGTGTTCGAGTTCGACCAATTCGGTGAAGGCACTAAGCGTATCGCGCAAGCTATCGCTGATTCTAAAGCCTTCTCTATCGCTGGCGGTGGTGACACCTTAGCGGCGGTCGATAAATACGGTATCGCCGATAAAGTCTCTTACATCTCTACTGGCGGCGGTGCTTTCCTCGAGTTCCTCGAAGGTAAAGAGTTACCCGCTGTAGCTATGCTGAAAAAACGCGGTGCCTAACATTGAGTTAGGTATTGCGCTGTCGCGGCACTGCGCCGCGACAGCACAAAAAATGATAAAAAATTATAAAAAAACCGCTCCTTCTCTAAAGGGATTTACACATCACTAGAGCGATTGAGCATAAAAATCCATCCAAACGATAGCGACCTCGGTGACCCAGCGTTAATGTGAAGTCACCCTATTATTGGAGTTAAAAAATGGCGTTAATTTCCCTACGACAACTACTCGATCACGCGGCAGAACATGGATACGGTGTGCCTGCGTTTAACGTAAACAACCTTGAGCAAATGCGCGCCATCATGCAGGCCGCAGAAGCGACAGACAGCCCTGTTATCGTGCAAGCCTCTGCGGGTGCGCGTAAATATGCGCGTCCACAATTCTTAAAATATCTGATGACGGCTGCACTTGAGCAGTATCCCGATATCCCAGTCTGTATCCACCAAGACCATGGTACTGACCCTGATATTTGTCAGCGTTCTATCCAATTAGGTATGTCATCAGTAATGATGGACGGCTCATTAATGGCGGATGGTAAAACCCCTGCTTCTTACGAGTACAACGTTGATGTGACTCGCAGAACTGTTGCATTCGCCCACGCGTGTGGTGTGTCTGTCGAGGGCGAAATCGGTTGTTTAGGCAGCTTAGAAACCGGTACTGCCGGTGAAGAAGACGGTGTGGGCGCTGAAGGCGTATTAAGCCACGACCAACTGCTGACCAGCCCAGAAGAAGCGGCACGCTTCGTTGCTGATACCCATGTTGACGCGCTAGCGATTGCAATTGGTACCAGCCACGGCGCATACAAGTTCAGCCGTAAACCAACGGGTGATGTACTGCGTATCGACCGCATCAAAGAAATCCATGCCCGCATTCCTAACACTCACTTAGTAATGCACGGTTCATCTTCCGTACCGCAAGAATGGCTTAAGATCATCAACCAATACGGTGGTCAAATTCCTGAAACTTACGGCGTGCCATTAGAAGAAATCGTTGAAGGTATCAAACACGGCGTGCGTAAAGTGAACATCGATACCGACCTGCGCTTAGCGTCTACTGGTGCGGTACGTAAATACTTGGCCGAACACCCAAGCGAGTTCGACCCACGTAAGTTCCTGAAAGCCTCTATGGAAGCGATGGCAGACATCTGTACCGTTCGCTACGAGGCCTTTGGTTGTGCGGGTCAAGCCTCTAAGATTAAGCCTTTGTCTTTACAAGCAATGTACAAAGCGTATCAATCAGGTGCTTTAGACCCTAAGATCAACCTGTAAGCCTTAAATCACTTTTCAAAGCCCGCTGATTAGCGGGCTTTTTTATGCAAAAAATCGATGAATTTTTATTTTTCAATCGTAAATGTTAGTATTACGCAGATTTTTAGGGGATTAAACGGAACAGGAACGGATAAACATGAAGAAAGTACTGACCGCTGCACTATTGATGACGGCGCCATTTATGGCGAATGCGGGAGCCGATTTTGTTAAAGGCGATAAAACATTCGCGGGCGAAGCCGAGCTAGGTGCAACCTTAACCACAGGCAACACAGATACCTCATCTTACAAAGGTCGCTTAAACTTCAAACACGAATTAGGTGATTGGGAAAACCAATATCTTTTAGAAGGTTTATATAAAGAGGATACTGGCGAGGTTACGGCTAAGCGCTATTTAGCGGGGGCACAAGGCAACTATAAGATGACTGACCGCAGCTATCTATTTGCTAACGCTAACTACGAAGTTGACCCTTTTACCGGTTATGACTACACAGTATCTGGCGCGACGGGTTATGGTCATAGGCTCTATGACACCAGCAAGACTTTCTTAGATGTTGAAATCGGTCCCGGTTATATCTATCAACGCCTCGATTCAGAGCAAGCTCTGTTAGAGGGCACAGATTCCAATGACAGTGTGGTTGCCCACGGTGTGATTAACTTCGAAACTGAAATCACAGAAACCTCAAAATTCCAACAGCGTTTTGTCGCCGACTATGGTGATAAATTAGATGCGCGTTCGGAAACCTCACTCACTGCGAATATTATTGGCGCCTTGGCAATGAAGTTTGCCATTATCGTGCGTTATAACAGCGAGCCGCTGGACAATAAAAAGAGCACCGATACCGAAACCAATATGACCTTGCTCTATTCGTTCTAATCAATGTGATTGATATCAACATAAAAGCACCGAGAGGTGCTTTTTTATTGGCTGTTTTTAGACTAACTTGAAACAAAGTTAGTTAAATCTTTATTAGTTTCGCCTGTAGTTATACAAAAATTAATGTTGTAAGTGCCTTTGGTTATCGGGAAATACATAGAAAGTTGCGTTTTATCAAAATTTACAGAGCCCGAGCTATGGTAATTTGCGAACTGATTTCCCTTGCAGAGATGAATTTAGATGAAATTACAGCGGTGGTTTAGAAACAGTGGAATGGCATTATTTAGCCTATTCTGTGTTGCAATATTGAGCGGATTCTCACCAGCAGTTTGGGCAATGACCGAAGGAACAGAACGGCTCGATTTAACCGCTGCATCAGTGGGGTATATTGCCGTATGCGTCTTCGTACTTGCCTATATTTTGGTGATGGCCGAAGAGGCGCTGCACCTGCGTAAATCCAAACCCGTATTGGTCGCAGCCGGCATTATTTGGGGCATGATAGGTTTTGTGTATGTGCAAAATGGTATGTCAGAGGTCTCTGAAGCAGCCTTTAAGCATAATTTATTGGAATATGCCGAGTTATTACTCTTCCTATTGGTAGCGATGACCTATATCAATGCCATGGAAGAACGTAATTTATTCGATGCCATTCGCGGTTGGTTAGTGGGACGTGGTTTTAGCTTACGAACCGTTTTCTGGTTGACAGGCTTTATGGCTTTCTTTATTTCGCCCGTGGCTGATAATTTAACCACCGCATTATTAATGTGCGCTGTGGTCATGAAAGTTGGCGCTGGACAGCGAAAATTTATTACCCTCGCTTGTATCAATATCGTGGTGGCGGCCAATGCGGGCGGCGCATTTAGTCCATTTGGTGATATCACGACCCTGATGGTATGGCAAAAAGGGTTAGTGCACTTTGCCGATTTTTTCCATCTATTTATTCCTGCATTAGTCAACTTTGTCGTGCCAGCGGCAATTATGAGTATATTTATTCCGCATTATATCCCTGAGCCTGAAAAAGAGCAGGTTTACACTAAACCTGGCGCTAAACGTATTGTGGCGCTCTTCCTACTGACGATTGCTACTGCAGTATGTGCTCACTCTTTCCTTGGTATGCCACCGGTGCTGGGGATGATGACAGGTCTTGGCTTCTTGCAATTCTTTGGTTATTACCTGCGTAAGACCTTTGATCGCTCCGTTGCTCGTGAACGGGCAAAGGCGGAGTTACGTCAGGATAAACAGCGTCTTCAACAGTTAGGTAGTGTCGTGCCATTCGATGTGTTTAATCGGATCTCCCGTGCTGAGTGGGATACATTGCTGTTTTTCTACGGGGTAGTGTTATGCGTCGGTGGTCTTGGTTTTATGGGGTATTTAAGTCTCGTTTCTGAGGCCTTGTATTCCCATTGGGATGCGACCTTTGCCAACGTAGCCATCGGTTTGTTGTCTTCAGTCGTGGATAATATTCCGGTGATGTTTGCGGTGTTGACTATGAATCCAGATATGGCCTTAGGTCAGTGGTTACTGGTGACGTTAACCGCAGGGGTGGGTGGCAGTTTATTGTCCATCGGCAGTGCGGCAGGGGTTGCATTAATGGGTCAGGCGAGGGGGATTTACACCTTCGGATCACACTTACGTTGGACTCCTGTCATTGCGTTGGGATATGTGGCGAGTATTTTAGTACATATGTGGCTCAATGCTGCAATGTTTTGAGAACAAATGAATCATGTTGTATCAATGCATTCTTTCAGCATTTAATTTTTTATTGATGTAATTCACAGATTATTTCACTATAAATTGTGACTTAGTCTAGATCACAGTGAAATCGATTTGTTACAGGTATACTTAGCCCATCATTTTTTGACGTGAGGGCTAAGATGCAAATTGGGTGTTGTTGGTTTTGTGTACGTAAACAGCAGCTGCATAATCAAATTTCTGATCGTTGCTGGGATCTTGAGCCGGATGAATTTCTCGTTATTCAGTATTTAATTGAGCATCAGGGTAAGGTTGTTTCGCGATTGGAGTTGATGCAAATAGTCTTTCAACATTATAGAGGGCGTCGTCCTTATGAGCGTCTTGAACAAATCATCCATCAATTAAAGCGCTTTTTAGGTGATGATAATTTATCTTACATAGGTAAAATGTCTGATCAAGGTTATGTGCTCTATAAAGCACCAGTAAAAAAGGTCTCAGGGATATTAGGTACGCCCTTTATTAAAATTGAGGCCTTGCCGTTCTTTTTATTATTGTCTTTGGGATTTATCACTTTTTGCGTATTTTTTAATCGTATAGGTAATCCTACCTCTATCAGCCCTAATTATAGTCAGCAATTAACTTTAGCTGATGACAGGGTGGCAGAAGTTTCTTTTTATACAGGTAAGCAAAAAATGAAAACCATAAAACCTTTTGCTAATCAATTTATATCGCAGGTGTCTGCATGTGCTGTATTTCCTTGGCAATCCATATCTGTTTCAGTATCCAATGGCCAGCAAATGCTTACGATTTTTCTAGATGATAAAACCAAAAGTACGAATTACAAGGTCATTAAGCTTTTCTCAAATGATTTTAATTCCGATGATTTTGATTTGAATTGGTTAAAGCAGGTAGGTATTTGTGACGAAGTTTGATTTAATTAAAAGTATATGGAAACGTATTCGATTATGGCATTATTTAGCAATTTTATTTATCGGTACGATTTTATTTCTATTGATAAATGATGATATCGGTGGCAAAGAGACTCTGGATTTAAGTTGTTATGCTGAGTTGTATGCTTCTCCCTTCGTGGTAAATCAATCCTCAAAATTCAACAAAAACTTAACGCTTAATATTAATCTTGAGGGGGATGCCATTAAGCTGTCTTACCATTATGGAGTGGGGGGGAGGAATATCGCTTCGATCGTTTACCACGGTGAGTCATTAGCATTTGAAGTCGGCAGCATGACCTATAAATTGAGAGTTGATACAGCAAGCGTTGAAATGGATTTGCTTCAAACTGAGTTGCCAGGACCGATTCACGATGCGGTAGATAAATCTCGGGGCGTGCTAGTTAAAGAGGGTGTGATTGATTTTGATATGCAAATTGTTGATTTTGATACAGTAAATGATTTCACCTTAGTGAAGTTTCGGCCTAGTGGTTCTTTGTGGGCTTGTCGCTCTAATAGTACACCGTTAATTAAAGGATTAGCTTCGGTTTTTTAATATGAGTTTTATTGAACAACCCGGCTGTATGGCGCTACTACCGGGTTGAGTGCTTGCGTGAGGCAATGTTGCTCGTTTGTCAGAGCGTCGCCACCGAGATTAATTTAAGAGTGTTATGCGTTTGATTGCCATAGATCTGAATCGCGACTTTAATTTGGGACACTGCGCCACTTGGGTCCTGTTGCTGCCAATCAAGTCCTGCTATTTCAAACTGATATTGACCATTTTTTACCTCGGTTAATTTACCGCTGCATTCACCTTTGCTTTGGCAACGATAGCTTTGAGTGACATGCCAACGTTTCCATGCTTTAGCATTTGACGACGATTTATTCTTGTCAGGAAAGCCAAAATAGTAAATATCGTAGTTTTTAGCCGCAGTGATTGCCGCTTGTGACGCATCAGCCAATGTAAATAACAACGTGCCAGTATTGGGATCAAATTGCTTTACTGCCAGATTAATTTGCGTCGCCTCGTCAATACTCACGGTTTTTTCGACGGGCGGAGGTGGTGGCGGAGGTGTAATTTCCTCTGACTTGTTATCATCACTACCACAGCCAGCAAGGGCAAACGAAGCGAGGGTTAACGCAAGTAATGGGTATTTCATCACTGCCTCCTTAATTAAAATGTCCAGTGTGGCAAGTGGTACATTCCATATCCGTTTTAACGCTTGCTGCCGAGCCTAATGTTCCTGTGCTGCCATGACAAACTTGGCAATCCTGAGCCTCAAGTGAGGGTTTGCTACCTGGTAAGGCTCCGATATTCTCTCCTTGATGGGCACGGTTTAGCAGTTCGACCAGGTAATACGCCATGGAAGCTGATAGGCGATAACAGCGTTCACCTTTTTTAGCAAAGGGTAGGCCTGATGCCCTAGACCAGTTACTAATAGAAGAGTGGCACAATACGCTCATGGCTTTTGATGAACTACCAACCAGAGCCGTTTTTTCTGCGGTTGAGCCTATGCCTGCAATAAATTCAGGGGAAGATAAAGGTAGCGTTGTATTTTCATAATAACGGAATGTGTTAGCAATCACGGCGCTGTTCTGACCATTAATATCATCTAAGATATTGACTAACATACCGATAGCGTTGAGGTTACCACATAAGGTGCCTTGGCCTGTGACCCCTGCAAAACCATAACCAGCAAGCGCGGTTGGGATAGTTTTAAACTTATCAGCATCGGCACTATTAGATTGCGCTAGCATAGTGACGACAGAGTGAAAGACTTGGTGCATACAGCCACCACCAGTCTCGTAGGCGAGTTTGGCGGTTGCCATGGGGTCTAGTGGTGCGTATTTGAGTTTTTCGCCGAGTGCTAATTGATATTGACCGTCGGCATTGGTCGCCGCAAAGGCTGACGTACCCATTAATGTTGCGCCCGCTGCCGCTGTGCTAATACCGATAATACGAGTTAATGCTTGGCGTCGATTAATGCTCATCATAAATTCCTCTTTAGTAATTGCTTTTATTTATCAATCAGAAAACTGGTTTGATGAAAGCCATTCTAGGGAGCTAAAAGATAAATAATGTGATTTGCCAGAGAGGATATTTCCCTTATTAGTGAAGAAGGTGTCGTTGAATTTTTAATTGCTTTATAAGGTTGAATTTTGGGTAATAATTCGCTTTTTTAGATTGTAATTTGTGGTGACACACATTATTTGTGATATTTATGTAAATTTGTAAGCATTTATCAGCCCAAGTTATTGTCTGCAAATACCATTTACATCTGTGAACTAAAGCAGATTTTTATTTTATACACCCAACCTGCGGCTTATCTCACGAAATGTAATTATTTGCCGCCTTGGGTTAACAGGATCACAGTAATCATTAGAAGCCTTGCATAGACTTAATTCCATGATTTTATAGGCTTGGGATTTTCTTTATGCAAGTGGGGAGCTGTTGGTTTGACAAAGAGCGTGGTTTGCTCGTCGAACAAGCTCGGAATGAATCTTGGCACCTTCCTCGTGCTGAGTTACAGGTGTTGACATTATTGGTTGAACATCAAGGTAAACTGGTCTCAAAGCATGAGCTTAAGACTGGTGATGGTGAGCACCCACCGCTAACAGATACTTCACTCGCTCGCGCAGTATTTATGATCCGCTCGTTTCTTGGTCCGCAGTATGAAGGGCTGATTGAAACCGTCAAAGGCCAAGGTTATTTGCTACACAATACCCAAGGGCAGCGGTTAAAAAGCTTTCATTATCCTCGATTACAGTCACTACCTTGGTGGAGTGCGCTACTGGTTTTTGGTTTTATGCTGGCGATTTCGGGTTTTTATCTTAGCCGAATTGATCATAGTGTGCCGACTGAACCCTTGTTATCGACAGAACTTCCTTTGGCATCAGGACAACATATTCGCTTGCACCTTTACGCTAATTCTAAAACGAACAATACCATATTGTTTGAGTTAGGCGATCGATTGGGCCAGGGACTAAGCCGCTGCGGACAGAGTGATTGGTCCGAGGTTTATTCTTCTCTTTCACATGATAAACAAGTGCTTAACATTACTTTGCGCGGCCATAAGCTCGGGCAGTCCGTTATTCGAAACTTAAAGATAAGTGATTTTAGACGCCCTAAAGAGTTTATTGATGCACAGTGGCTACAGGAGATTGGGATCTGTGGCTAAGTGGCTAAAGTGGACGATAAATCTCACGATTCTCACTGCGCTGATTGTGGCTTGCGGGGTGATTTATCTGCAATCAGTCTCAAATAAGGCGGTGATCCTCAATTGCAGCTCCGAACTTTTTGACCGTCATGCTCAACGGGTTGAAGATGGTAAATACTATCTTTTAGTCGATGTGCTGATCTCAGCGGGCAATGCACAGATTAATTATCGATATTTTAACCTCGATGGCTCCAGTGCAGGCACCATTCTGATGCAGGGCGAAGTGCAAAATATGGAACTCAATCGTATGGCCTACAACGTGTCGGTTAAGACCAAGACAGAATCTGAGGAGGTCGATAAAAAACATTGGCCAGAGCATATGAAGTATCTGTCTTATATAAGTAGCTTACATTTTAGTGAGTCAGGCAGACATAACCTTAGCATTGAGGTGCTTGATAGTGACCCAGACCAAGACTACGCCGTGGTATTGTTTCAGCCCAGTAATACGGTTTGTGGTTGTCGAATCGTCAATAGCCGAATTTAATCAGTGAATTTAGCGCGCTTTCGGTTTAGATTGTATTTTCGATGGTGTTAATGCTGACTCTTTGGCTCCAATCATTAAGGTTTTTGTGTTTAAGATACGTGTCAAACAAGAAGAATCCCTGTCGATTAAGTTCAGCCACCAGATGGAAAAGGGCGATAATCGTCAGCTTGACCTCTATTTCTTTTTACCTAAGGAAATGGGCATAGGTGCGCACACCTTAAACGAAGAAGAATATTATCATAGCGCCATTGTTGGCCGCCGTTCTTACTATTCCGAAGGTTTGCATTTACCGCTCGTACAAGGCCGTTTTGCTAGTATGAATCGCCGCACTGTGGAAGAGTTTAGGCTGTACTTAAACTTGTTTGCCTACCAATTTGCGGTAGCGGTTGAAAACGATGTCAAAGAACTCAATCGGATTGCTGATGTTGAGCATTTTTATCTCGCACTCGATGAGTTGTGTGAACAGATAACCCAATTGCTAAAAAAGTTTCGCCGTAATGAACCAGGCGATGCTAAATGGAAATCCTATTTTGAAAATGCGGATAACTATCTGTCTTGGTTTTGTGAGCAGCAACTGCTAAAAGTATTAGCCCACGCTACCCGTACCAGCGACTTTTCCGACATTCAAGAGCGAGTGCTGACTCTTTGTCGAAATGAATCAGCCTATCGTGATGCCAATAACTATAACTCGGCACAGACAAAACAAGATCCTAATCGAATTTCGAATAAGATGCTGTTATTACGGCGTTTGATTCAGCAAGGGGTCGTACTTAAAGAAGAGTTAAAACCGCTGGGGACCGGCCTTAAAAAGTTCACAACGGGGCTTGCCACGGCATTAGTGATGTTGGTGGTGTCGGCGCTGATTATTGAAGCGCAGGGCGTTTTTAGCGGTTTTACTATTGCCCTCGTATTGACCTTAGCGGTGATATACGGATTTAGGGAAATCTTTAAGGACGATGTGCGTAATGCTCTTTGGCGCTTTATCCAGCGTGGTCGGCCGCGGTGGAGCCGTATCTTAAGGGATACCACTAGCCAGGCTGTTATTGCTAAACAATTGGTGTGGTTGGAGTTTATGCGGCCACAGGATTTACCCGAAAAGGTAAACGAAATCCTAAAACACCGGCATAGCCAGAACAAAGTCGATGCCGAGATCCTCCATTACAAAATTGCGACTCGGGTAAACCAAGGCGAGTTTCAGGCCGGCTATTCAACAATTCAAGAGCAAGTCAACTTTAGTTTTGTGCCGTTTGCCCGCTACTTAGAGCGGGGCAAAGCCAAGATTTACAAGGAGCTTGAGGGCAAAATCAGCCATGAGTCGGTCGAGCGTCGTTACCAGGTTAATCTGATTTTAGTGCTACGTGATGGCCGTGAAGAGCCGGAATATGCTCGCTATAAAATCACGATGAACCGCTCTGCGATTATCGAAATCACCCAAAGCCAACTGCCAGATTCTTTTAATCCGCCCGTTAAGACGGCTGGCGAGTAAAAGCCTGGCCGATATTCTGGTCGTTATTCTGTTTTGCCCGTTTGAGTGCAACCTCGGCATTGCTGAGGTATTGCTCCAGACTTTGTCCTTCTTGATAGCTAGCTATGCCGATGCTGATCCCTTCACCTAAACCGTTGCTATTAAGCTTTTCTATGGTATTAAGGGCAAAGTGATGTGCCGCTGTTGCATCGGTATCTGGAAGTAATAACAACAGCTTACCCAGTTGCCAATGGAGTATTTGGTAGTGGGTTGGTATTTCAAGTAATAGCTGAATTTCCACTTCTTGCTGGCGATTTTCGAGTTGATCGATATCGCTCATGTGGCTCAGTAATCCCTCTGGATTAATGTCCATCACGAGTAGACTCGAGTGGTTGCGGCTTTGGGGCGAAAGTGAAGCAAAATAGCGTTCTAAATCTGACAGGTGCTGCAAAATCGTGCTGCGATGTGGCACAAAACTGCGGGGTTCTGCGCCACGTTGGCCATCGATAGCTTGTTCTAAGGTACAGATGATGTAATCAATCTCACCGTCAGTCGCGACATGCCCCTTGAGGGTGGCCTGTAAACAATTTGAGTGACGTAGATTGGGTGAGCAAAGGATCTGGCCTTGCCATTGGCCTTGCATGCTGATTTGGGCAGTGATCCGTTGCCATTGATTACCTAAATCGTTAGACAGCAATGACGCTAAATCATGATTCAGATCGCCGTTGAGTTGCATGAGCTGATCAAATACGGGGTTAATTTTTATCAACTTACCATTGGCATCCGTCAGTGCGGTCGCCACCGTGGTATCACACAACAGCTCACTTAAGAATGCCTGGTTCTGACTGTTAATAATGGCGCTGATATCTTCAAGCGTGATCAACATATGGGGTAAACCTCGCCCTAATCGCGGGGCTTGTCGTACGTTGACTCTTAGTGTTGAACCCGTTTCATTGTCGAGCGACAAGTGACCAGACCATTCTCCCAATCGGTGCACTTGTTCGAGGATTTGCGTGTGCGTTAGATCATCGAGATTTAAGGCTCGTTGCAGACTTCGATCAGTTAGTTCATCTTGGGGAACTCGAGTCGCTTCGGCCGCTTTAGGGTTGGCACTGATAATGCGCGCCTGTTCATTGGCTAATATAAAGCCTATTTCACTGTTAAACAGTGAGTTTGCAACGTCAATGCTGTATTGGCGCGAGCGATACTGTAACCGATACATGTGGCTAAGTAGAATGACCCAAGCGGCCAGTAACGTCAGAACTAAAGATGCGACGATAACGATGTTCTGCCACTGCGAAAACTTTGAGGCAATATCGTCGTTACGGATATAAGAGAGTAAAAAATATTCCCGGCGCAGCTCGGGTTGGTTAGTGAGTTCAACTTTAAGGTAAACAAACGTCGCATCTTCACCGTGAAACTGGCCAAAGTTGCTCATCGACATTTCGCGCCATAGTGCCGGATAACTTTGGCGTAAACTCGCGCCTAAGGTATCAGGAATATGGGTTAACGGTGCAAGATCGCTTACCCCTGCATAGAGTAATCCTTGGGTATCCAGTACTAACATGGGGGATTTATTGCTTGAGAAAGCAGGTTTTATCGCCTCTAACATCTGTACCATTGAATTGTAGGTTACGAGATAACCTAAAGAGCTTTGATCGGGTTTTTCTAACCAAGTCATTTGATACATATAGGGTTCGAGCATGCCATTGAGTGGCACAAACTCTAAAGGTGAGGTGAACACTTCTTTTCCACCTAAATTACGGCTAGAACCAAGAAGGGTCGCTGGAAGTGCATCCTGACTAAAGTTAGCCGGTGTTGCAAATTTATAATTTCCCTGAGGGTCGAAGAGGGCAATCCCTAGTAGTTCGGGAATATGCTCAACGAGTTCTTGCCAACTTGCCTGTAATTTTTGCTCTGCTGCAGGAGTTGGATTTTTAAGATATTGATTGAGTAGTTCATCCTTGGCGAACAACTGAGTGCGAAACTGCTGAAAGGCAACCTTATCTGTGATCAGCGTGCCTATCGTTTGTAATTCGCTATATCTTTGAGTTGCCCATTCTTCCTGTAACCTACGTTCACCTAAGGTGATGATTAAATTAGTTAAAATGATCATACCTATCACAAGCATCGATAACTGACTCGCAACAGCCAACAGGCGTTGGTGAGACCAATGCAGCCCTTGGGTCAATGAAAGTAATGGTGCGAGTGGATGTAGGCTTGGTTTGTTCTTCAGCATGGGCCGATTTTGAGTTGATGATCTGTTAATTTGGCTATGTTAACACGAATGAAATGTTACGACAGTGGCAAGTTGCTCGGTGATGGCCTTATCCCGAGCAAGAGATTCAATCTAGTGGAGAGTCAAGGAGCTTGCTAGCCGAGTGTGCCGAGTACTCTGTGTTTAAACTCGCAGCCAGTTGCGAGCACTTGCTCACGACAAAGGTCGATATCTACTCCGTCTAATCCTTCAATCGCTGAGACTTGCACTCGCTCAATATAGTGGGGTGCGAGGGCGATAAAGGCATTTACCGCGGCGTAAGAGTCTGCAAGTTTCGGTCGGCAATGTTGGTTATAGGCCGCCTCATTATCGGCATTGAGTGAGATAGATAAGCCATCAACACACTCAGCCAGTTCGGGCAGGATGTTACGTCGATGCACAAGATTACCCAATCCATCGGTGTTGACCCTAACTCGACCGCCACGACGTTTAATTTCCTTGGCGACGGCAAGCAGCGTTGGAAGATTCATGGTCGGCTCGCCATAGCCACAAAACACATATTCCTCAAAGTCTTCCACATTGCCTAACAGCGGGATAATTTCCTCCGGTTTGGGCTGGTGGGTTAGTGCCAATTGATATTCATGGATTTGCTTGCTGCCATTGTGTTTCGGACAAAAGATACAACGCAGAGTACAGCGGCCAGTGATGTTGAGATAACGGCTTTTACGAATGTCGTAGACCAAGGTTTCGGTTGCGCAGGTCTCATTGGTACAGACTTCTGCGGTAGTATGGCCATTGGCTAAGGTCTCAGTGGCGATGAGCGGTTCAGGTTTGGCTCTAGCAGTGTGTGAGTTTGGCATACAACGACTTTATTTGGGTCTAAGCGATAACTTAGGGTGAGTGTAACCAATGCCCACAGGGATAACTGCCACTTAGATCGCACTACGCGTTTTAGAATGGCGCACTGCAAAAGCAAAAGAGAGCCTAAGCTCTCTTTTTATGGGATTCTCATAGATTACAGACGATAACTAATCCCGCTTATAGTCTGACTCATGTATGGCATCCAAGGAGATACTGTGGCTCTCGTTGATATGCAATGGAGTGTCCTGCGTTTTTTTCGGACGCCACCACCAATGGTAGAAGCGGCTACCAACACGCTTAGCATCATCAAGTATGATATACAGTAGCGGCACTAAAATTAAGGTGACGACTGTTGAGAATAGGATACCGAAGGCGAGCGAAGTCGCCATGGGGATCACTATCTGCGCCTGTAAGCTGCGCTCAAGAATAATAGGCACTAGACCGACAAAGGTGGTCAATGAGGTCAAGATAATCGCCCTAAAACGATAACATCCTGAATCGACCGCTGCTTGCCTCACCGATTGACCTTGTTCACGAGCTCGGTTAACAAAGTCAACTAAGATCAGCGAATCGTTCACCACGACCCCTGCAAGTGCAACGATACCACAAAGACTCAACACACTCATGGCAAGCCCTTGGATCAAATGCCCAAACAGGGCGCCGATAATCCCAAAAGGGATCACTGACATAATGATCAGTGGCTGGCTGTAGGATTTAAGCGGCACAGCCATCAAGGCATAAATGGTAAACAGTGCAAAGAAGAAACCTTGTATCAATCCGACCATGGCATTCTGTTCATCCAAACTGCCACCATCGAGAGCCGTTTGAATCTTAGGATATTTTGCCTGAAGTTGCGGCAAGTAATCTTTCTGGATTTCATTAACGACTTTAGAAGGTTCAACTTTGTTTTTATTCGCGTTAGCGTTAATGGTTATTGCTCGTTTACCATCGACACGGGTAATAGACGCATAAGATTCACCCTTTTCGACTTCAGCAACGGTGGAGAAAGGTACCGACTTACCTTGCGGCGTTCGGATCAACATATTCTCCAGATAGCCAACGGTACGGCGCTGTTCTAAGGGATAGCGAACCATGACTTTGATTTCTTCTTTATTACGTAAAATACGTTGTGCTTCATAACCGTAGAAGCCGTAACGGACTTGGCGTGCTAAATCGGATAAGGTTAAACCTAATGCTTCCGCCTCGGGGCGGATTTTTAAACGGATCTCATGGCTGCCCGAGGAAAAGTTATCGGCGATATCATACACTCCCTCGTAGGTCGCTAGCTTTTGCTTAAGATCGCGAGCCGCAGCTGATAATTCTTCTAAATCGCTTGAGGTTAATCTAAAAGAAATATCGCCACCACCGCCGCCACCGTTACCTCTAGCGTTAAAGTCGAGTTTCTTGACTGACAATAACTCGGGCAATTGTTCACGCCACTCGGTAGCAATGGTTTCACCGTCGACATTCCGATCTTCACCCTTAGTCAGTTCGGCAAAAATAAAGGCAGAGGTGCGTGAGCTCATGTTGATAAAGCTGTGTTTCACTACTTCGCTGCCGTTATCTTTCTCCATTTTTGCGTTCATTTTGTACAGGGCTTCTTCAATCTCCTGTACCACCTTGAGGGTGTTTTGTTCTGAGCTTCCCTCATCCATTTCTAATTGAACTTGGATAAAGTCGGAAGGAATATCAGGGAAGAACACCCAGCGCACTTTCCCGCTTGCCACTAAAGCGACAGACAAAATCAGCACACCTATAAAGACTGCTACTACGTTATAGCGATGCTGGATACAGCGCTCGAGGAAGTTGCGGTAACTGTGGTGAATAAAGTGTTGAACACGATTGTTAAATTTTTCTTTAAAGCGCCCAAAGAAACCCGTAGGTTCCCCTGGCTTTTTAAACTTCATATGTGCCAAGTGTGCTGGGAGAATAAATTTAGATTCAACCAGTGAAAATGCCAGACACATGATGACGATCATGCCGATGGACTTCCAAATAATTCCCATCGGACCTGAGACCATTAGCATAGGGATAAAGGCGGCTATGGTGGTTAATACCCCAAAGGTGGCGGGCATGGCGACCTTTTGCGCCCCACGGATCACATTGTCAATCGAATGTCCGTGGCGTTCGACCTCACTGTAAGCGCTTTCCCCTATAACAATTGCGTCATCGACCACTATCCCCAAGACCAAAATAAAGGCAAACAGTGTCAGCATGTTGATGGTCATGGAGAAAGGTTCAAGCGGCATGATCAGCATTGTACCGAGGAAGCACACGGGGATGCCCATCATCACCCAGAAAGCGAGTTTAAGATCGAGGAACAACGCCAAAATCACAAACACTAACAGTGCGCCATAAAACATGTTCGACATCATCATGTTTAAACGGCCCTTGAGGTAGTGAGTTAAGTCGCCCCAAGTATCCAATTGAGCATTCGCAGGTAGGGTTGCACGACGTTTCTCGACGTAGTCTTTTACCTGCTGAGCAATATCGAGGGCATTTTGATCGTTGACGCTGGTGACTTCGATAATCGCGGCGGGTTTGCCGTTAAAACGGGTGTACTCTAGACGCTCTTCAAAATCGTCCTTAATGGTGGCAACTTGCGGTAACATCACCCGGCTACCGTCGGCACGGGTAGTGACAACGATATTGGCAAAATCATCGCCCGTATAGGCTTGACCTTTAGTGCGCAGCAGAATGTCGCCATCTTCGGCGCGTATCGAGCCGCCTGGTAAGTCGATGGAGGAGTTTTGTACCGCCGTTGCGACTTGTGAGAAAGTTAAGCCGTATTCCCGCAGCTTATCTTCCGAGACTTCGATACCGATTTCATAGTCGCGAACTCCCGTGACTTTAGCACGGGTTACGGCGGGGAGCTGGGTCAAATCATCACGCACCGATTTGGCTAGCTCCTTCATATCGTGCAGTGACATATCTCCGTACACCGACACCCAAATCACGTTGTTTTCGGGCTCGATTTTAAAGATTTGTGGTTTTTCGATGTTCACCGGGAAGGTGGAAATCGCATCCAGTCGTAACTTGGCTTCATCGAGTACGATTTGGACGTCGTAGTCGTCTTCCACTTCTACCGTGATTGAGCCAACACCTTCACTGGCAACCGAGGTGACTTTTTTAATGCCGTTGATATCTTGAATGGCTTCTTCAATCTTGATGTTGATGCCTTCTTCGATTTCCTGTGGCGCAGCACCTGGGTAAGCAACGGTAATACTCAATAAATTCAGGTTGAAAGAGGGAAATACCTCTTTATTGATCAGCACTGTGCTAAACATCCCGCCAATCAGCAGTGCCCACATTAACAGGTTAGCTGCCACGCTATTACGGGCAAACCAAGCTAAGATCCCTTTTTGCGTATCCATTATTTTACTCCAGTGGCCGCAAGACTCGACTCAGGAGCATCTTCCTTAGGCGTCTGCACTGGTTTTGTTTCTTCGCCTATCACTTTGACTAATTGGCCATTGGCCATGTTATTAAAGTGAGTGATAGCAACCCGCTCACCGGTTTTTAAGCTGTCCTTGATAAATACGTTTTCAAGATCGCTACGCACGACATTCACATGGCGCATTTCGACGATATTGTTATTGTTAATCAAGGCGACATGCTCATTGCGTACCACATGGCGAGGTAGTTTGACTATGCCATCGACGGTGCGGCCCTTAATCACGGCGTTCACAAAACTGCCGTATTTCAGTGGTAAACTGCCTTGGGTTTTGTGCTCTCGCAGGTAAGGATCTTTTATCTCGGCGACGAGGTAAACCATGCGGTTATCGGCATCAATCACCCCTTCGCTGCGGATGATATTGCCTATCCAGGTATTTTCCTTGCCTGCCAATGAGGCGCTCAAGGTGACTTGGGTATCGGGATTATCGACGGATTCCAAATAGGCCAAATCATCGTTAGAGATAGGTAGGCGAATTTCCGCAATGCGGGTGTCATACAGTTCACCAAGATTTGTACCTAGGGTAACGTATTGTCCTAAGTCGACATTTCTTGCCTTGATAATGCCATCAAAGGGCGCACGAATAACGGTACGTTCTAAGTTACGCTGGGCGCGAGCTAAAGCCGCCTGCGCATATTTAACGTTAGCTTGTTCTTTTTTCAATTGAGGTATGCGCAAACCGAGTTCAGGCGGCAATCCTTTGTCGTAACCCTTAAACTCAATTTTGGCAACTTCGCCGCGGGCGATTTCCTCATTGAGTGCTGCGGTTGCTTGAGCCAATGTCGCTTCGGCTTGCATTAAGTCGGCTTCGTAATCTGAAGGTTCGATCTGGGCAAGTTGGTCGCCTTTTTTCACTATGCCACCGGCAACAAATTGAGGTGAAATCGTCAGCATCCGCCCTTGGACTTCAGTCACCAGTTGCGTTTTATATTTGGGCGTGACAACACCGTAGGAGGGTAAGTTAAGCGAAACCGTTTGTTGCTCAACCCGGGTGACATCCACTATCGGGATCGGCATTTCTTCGGGTTTCTGCTCAGGTGTCTCCTTGGTTTTCATCAGCAAACCAGCGCCAACAATAAAGAGCAGTAAGATAAAAAAAGGAGATAATCTCCTTAGTAAGGTTTTGATCATATGATTGTTACATCCGTGCTAAATCGCTTAATGCGCCTAAAGTATCAGAGTCAGGCTGCGCAATAAATTTATTTTTGTAAATAAAATGTGTCTAAAGATGATGCTATCGAGTTTGTGTCCTGTTACCGCGTCGGTTTAGTTTGCTGAGGATACAATTGCGTAGGAGTAGAGTGTTTTTTGTCATATAGGGTTCCACCCCGTACAAAAATATTTGCTAGGTCAATGAGCATAAAAAAAGCCGCAATTTTGCGGCTTTTAGGCAGAAGTAAGTATCAGCTTATTCCAAGGTTAGAAAACCTAGGACTGTTTTTTGCGGGCAATTTTGCTAGCTTTTTTTGCCGCTTCTTTTTTGCTGGTTTTTTTCGCCGCTTCTTTGGCTTTTACTTTTGCCTTTTTCTTGGATGGAACTCGCGCCTCTTTGTGCTTAGGACGTAATTCCTCAATGATTCGGCGTTTAAGGGGTTGCTCAATATAGCGCTCAATCTTACCAACGATGCGCATATCATGGGCCTCAGCCAGAGAAATTGCCGTACCTTTGGCACCCGCGCGGCCAGTACGACCAATACGGTGGATGTAGGTATCGGCTGAACGTGGCATATCGAAGTTAATCACGTGGGTGATATCATCAATATCGATACCGCGGGCAGCCACATCGGTCGCCAGCAATACATTCACTTCGCCCTTAGTAAAACGACTTAAGGCTTGGAAACGTTTCTTCTGTTCCATATCTCCGCGCATAAAAGCACAAGGGATGCCGGCTTGGAGTAACTGACCTTCGAGGCTAGAGACCACATCGCGAGTCTTCACGAATACGATGGCGCGTTTTACTTCTTCCTGTTTTAACAAATGGCAAAGCAGGGCAAATTTATGGTCTTTATCATCGGCGAGATGGATCCATTGGTGGATCTTGGCTTTCTCTTTGCGCGGTGCATCAACATCGATTTCGATAGGATCATTAAGCACTTCGCGGGCAAAGCGGATAACACCACTGCCTTCAAGGGTGGCTGAAAACAGCATATTCTGCTTGCGGCCTTGGGCTTCGAGTGCAATGGCTTTTACCACGGCTGAGAATCCCATATCGAGCATACGGTCAGCTTCATCGATGATCAGTATGTCGACGGATTCTGCACTGAATTTACCTTTATCTAAATATTCCATCAGGCGACCCGGTGTCGCGACCAGAATATCGATATTGCCCTTTAGCGCTTCTTCTTGAGGTGCATAGGGCACTCCACCCGTGATAATGGCAATATTTAGCCCTTGGTCTGTGGCTAAATGGCAGGCATAGCGGTGAATTTGGCTCGCCAATTCACGGGTTGGGGTAAGAATTAATACACGCGCTTGACCCGAGTAACGACGCGGGAAGTCGATTAAATGTTGTAGCGCGGGTAATAAGAAACTGGCGGTTTTACCTGTACCCGTCGGGGCGCGCGCCAAAATATCCCGTTGCTCTAAAGCATGCGGCAACGTTTCTTGTTGGATTGTGGTGGGCGTATTGTGCCCCATGGCTTTAAGTGACTCTAATAAGCTAGGGTCAAGCTGGAAATCTTCAAATTGCATGCGCAGCGTCTCGACGAATAATAGCCCAGCATTATAAAGCTTATGCCTGTTAACTTAAATAACTTAATCCCAATGGCTTCGCTTTTCGGTGATGGGGTTGATCGAAAGGCCTCTTTTACTCTGAACCCCACGGATAAATTCGCAGTGATAATGTGATTTGTCGCATTTTGAGGCAGACAATTGGTAAAACTTGTATAAGATAAAAGTGATTTTTGTAACAAATGTCTGGCGTTTATTCAGAGTGTTGGATGGATTGTATCCGCGTGGTTTGGCGTTTAAGCAATAAATCGATGCCATTTATAGACCATACTCATCATTTTATGGCCCCTAAGCGTTAGCCCTACTTGAATTGGCAAACCATTTCGGCGTGATTCTATTTATCTAATATGGGCTTGAATATTATGATTTTTAATTGGTTATCATCTTTTTTTACTTCATCTCAAGATAGCCTGTTACTCAATGTTTATTACGACCCTTTATTGGTCGCTATTTCTATTTTTATTGCTATTTTTTCTGCCTTTATGGCGTTTCAAGTTGCGACACAAGCTGCACAAACCCAATCTAAATCGCGACAGCAAATCATGTTATTCACAGGGAGTCTTGTCCTCGGTGGGGGCGTGTGGTCAATGCATTTTATTGGCATGCTGGCCTTTAATTTATGCACTCCAGTTTCTTATCAGTTTGGTCTTACTGCCTTATCTGTGTTACCCAGTATTGCGGCCTCGTGGGTGGCGCTTAGCCTACTATCTCAACCACGTTTTCGGTTTCCCCAAGTATTGATTGGCGGTGTTTTAGTGGGTGTCGGTATTGGGGTAATGCATTATGTGGGGATGGCTGCCATGGATATGGCGCCATTATTGCGTTACGACCCTCTAATATTTGCTCTGTCGATTATCGTTGCGGTGATTTTAGCCATTATTGCACTTTGGGTTCGTACCGGACTGAATCAGTTTATCTCATCCAGCATGAGCACTATTACGAGTAATTTTATTGCCAGTATCGTGATGGGATTGGCGATTGCAGGTATGCATTACACGGGTATGGCGGCGGCGCGTTTTGTTAAACCCGCTGGACTAGAGCTTAGCGAACAAACGTCTGAAATTTCGTTTTATCTTGCGCTCGGGGTATCGATTATTACCGTCATCATTATCTGCTTAGTGCTGATTGTGAATGTGATCTTTAAATATAAAGATCTATCTTTACTCGCTAAATCAAACGAAGATCGAATGCTGGCTATGATGGATACCGCAGTGGATGGCATTATCACCATCGATGGTCAAGGTATTATCGTTAGCGTAAACCAAGCGGTGACGCGTATCTTGGGGTGGCCCTCGACAGAGTTACTTGGTAGCAATGTCAAAAAAATTGTGCCCGCCTCCATTCGCCCCCAGCATGATAGTTATATCGCTCAATATGTTAAAACCCGTGAGGCACAGATTATTGGTACGGGACGAGAGGTACTGGCGCAGCATAAAAATGGCCATTTAGTGCCCGTCCGCCTCGGTATTGGGCATATGATGCAAGGCAAATCCCATTACTTTGTCGGTTTTATTTCCGATCTCAGCCAGCGAAATGAGATGGAGCAAGAGCTGAAAAATAATGAGGCCAAGCTGAGATCGTTGATCAGTAATATCCCCGGGGTGGCCTATCGCTGTATGAATACTCAAGGCTGGCCCATGGTTTACATCAGCGATGCGGTATTAAATATCACGGGATACCCAGCTTCAGATTTTGAGCTTCCTAACGCTAAACGTTTATTCTCTTCGCTTTATTATCCCGATGATGTCGATACTATTTACGCACAAGCACAGCCACCAACCTTTTCGATGGAATACCGTATTATCCGTGCCGATGGTGAGGTGCGTTGGCTGTTTGAGCATGGAAATTATATTTTTGATGAGCAAAATCCAGACGGGTGGATTGATGGTTTTATCATGGATATTACTGAACGTAAGGTAATGGAGCAGGATCTGGTGGCCGCGAAGAATAATGCGGAACAAGCTGCCGCCGCTCGCTCAGCCTTCTTGGCCAATATGAGCCATGAGATCCGTACCCCAATGAATGCCATCATAGGTTTTAGCGATATTTTGTTAGAATCATCCTTGGATTATGAGCAACAAAAGCAATTATCAACCATTAATCGTTCGGCCAAATCATTATTGCATTTACTCAATGATGTTTTAGACAGTGCCAAACTCGACAAAGGCAAGCTGGAACTTGAAACCCGCGTTTTCTCTTTAACGACTGAAATTGATACTGTTATCTCAACCTTGTGGTTGCAGGCCCAAAAGCAGCATTTATTACTGGAAGTGGATATCGCGCCAACGATGGGAACCCACTTTATGGGGTCGCCTGAGCGGATACGCCAAGTGTTGCTCAACTTAATAGGTAATGCTGTTAAATTCACCGCAGAAGGAAAAGTGACCGTAAGAGTTTTCTCTCCGTTAGACAATCAAGTGACATTTGAAGTTATCGATACTGGGATTGGCATGTCGCCAGAGCAGCTTGAGCGAGTGTTTGATGCCTTTTCCCAGGCGGATGCCTCTATGAGCCGTAAATACGGTGGTACTGGCTTAGGTACTACTATCAGCAAACAATTAGTAGAGTTAATGGGCGGGCATATTGAGGTTGAAAGCCGCTTAGGTTTGGGCAGTACCTTCAGATTTACAATTCCTCTCATTCAAAGTGTTGAAGACTTAACTCTACCGAGTTATGACAAGGTGTCACTGCCTCCATTAACAATACTGGTAGTTGATGATATTCAACAAAATATTGATCTGCTTTCAGTATATTTAACTCGACATGGACATCGAGTGATTACTGCCCGTGATGGTGAGCAGGCTCTATTACGAATGCAAAGGCATGATATTGATATCACCTTAATTGACTTACAGATGCCAGTAATGGATGGCTTAACCGCAGCAAGGCGTAGACGCCAACAGGAGCTTGAATCTGGGTTAACCTACATGCCAATGATTGCGTTAACAGCGAGTGTGCTTGAGCAGGATAAACTCGAGACACAACAAGTAGGAATGGATGGTTTTGCTAATAAACCCATTGATTTTTATTTATTAAATGTCGAAATCGCCCGCGTATTAAACCTTGAACTGTCCACACAGTCATTCAATAAAAATGAGCCCGATCTCAATGCCATCATCGATGAGCAAAGAGGGATACAACTCTGGGGAAGTAAAGCAAAGTTTATCCAAGAATTAGAAAAGTTTATCGCTCAATGGCCCGAAAAGTCTCGGCAGCTTGAGCAGGCAATTAACCAATCGGATCGGGATGCGATTGTCCAGCAAGGTCATGGATTAAAAGGCATTTCTGGCAATTTAGGCTTATTCCGTTGTATGGCCTTGCTTGCGGCATTAGAGCAAATGGCTGACTCAGAGCCACAGGTTTTAGTGGCTAGACAGCAGTTATTCAATGAACTTGAATCAACCATAGTGCAGATCACTCGTTATGTGCAGCAACTCGCTCACTATAAAGACGTGCAGATATCTACTCCTCAGACTGATCCAAACCAAGCTTTACCGCATATTGATGCTTTAATTGCGGCAGTACAACACCACTCCTTTGAAGAAGCTGATTTAACCGCCATTGAAAATCTATCGGTCCATCAACCCATGGTAAACACCATTGTTGATGCCCTCGATAATTTTGATTTTGATATTGCCCATACTGAATTAGTTAAGTTGCGGCTTGTCATTAGCTCAAATAAGGAATAGCTATGCAGATTGCGACTGACGATAAGAAGACCTTATTACTGGTAGACGATGAGCCAGTTAATTTGCGGGTTTTGAAACAAATATTGCATCAAGACTATCGTTTGATTTTTGCTAAAAGTGGTGAAGAAGCATTGCATCTTGCCAAGGTTGAGCTGCCGGCTTTAATTTTACTCGACATCATGATGCCTGATATGACAGGTTTAGAAGTATGCCAAGCACTTAAAAGCATGCCTGAAACCCTGCCGATTCCAGTGATCTTTGTGACTGCGCTTAACGACGAGCATGATGAGGCGGCAGGTTTTGACGTAGGTGGCGTTGATTACATAGTCAAACCTGTGTCACCAACCATAGTTAAGGCTCGCGTTAAAACCCATCTCTCCCTTGTGCAGGCAGATGAATTACGTCGAACACGTCTGCAAGTTATTCAACGCTTAGGTCGCGCCGCCGAATATAAGGACAACGAAACCGGCACCCATGTAATGCGCATGAGCCACTATGCTCAAATCTTGGCGTTGGCCTATGGTCTTAGTGAGGCACAGGCGGATGACTTATTACATGCAGCACCTATGCATGATATTGGTAAGATTGGTATTCCCGATAGCATTATGCTTAAGCCTGCTAAACTCACCAAAGACGAGTTTGCTATTATGAAAACTCACCCCTATATCGGTGCTGAAATTATCGGTGAAGCCGATTCTGAGTTGTTACGGTTAGCAAAATCAGTGGCACTTACCCATCACGAAAAATGGGATGGTACGGGTTATCCAAATGGCCTAAAGGGAAAAGACATCCCGCTTGAGGGGCGCATCGTTGCCCTTGCTGATGTGTTTGATGCGCTCACTAGCAAACGTCCTTACAAAGAAGCTTGGTCGATTGCAGAAACGATGGCGTATCTTCATGAACAGAGTGGCTCCCATTTTGACCCTGAGTTAGTGCAGTTATTTACCGAAAATTTAGATAAAGTGATTGAAATTAAAAATAAATGGATAGATAAGTAGCCATTGGTTTATCAGGCGCCTAACTAGCATGCCTATAGCTTAAGATAGAAATCCTTTGTCAGTTCGACCATTTGATTCGTGTAACTTCCCTCTAATCCACGGATGGTGAATACGGTTTGCAGGCACTGGCTCCCCTGTGTTTTAGTCAATAACAGCAAAACGCGATTGGCGGCTTTATTCTCCACACTTTTAACCTGTACCTCTTGCCTGAGATAAAGTGCGAACTGATTTAGGCAGACTTTAAAGCGTATAAGACTTTGAATCGGCAATATAAGACTTGCAGAACCCTCAGGTGATAAGCATTGGGAGATTGCTTTTAGCAATGGCTCAAATCCTAAGGTATGGGTATGGCGCGCCATCGCTCTATGCTGGTCGTTCGCCTTGAGGCCATGTTCGAAATAAGGCGGGTTGCAGATGATATGATCAAAATATCCGTAATACTGAGTTTGCTGGCAAAAGTCTTGAATATCGCTATGGATAATACTGAGCCTGTCCGCCCAAGGACTTTGCACCATATTGAATTGGCATGCGGCGGCGGCTTTTTCCTCAAGCTCCACCGCGGTGATCTGCCCAAGGCTTCGCTGCGCTGCCATTAAACTCAATAATCCACTTCCGGCCCCTATATCTAGAATGTGTTTTGCCTGAGCAAGCGGTGCCCATGCGCCTAATATCACGCCGTCGGTGCTAACGGGCATGCCACAATTAAGATCATCAATGTGGAATTGTTTAAAGGTAAAAGCCATGAAAACTCATTTATCCGATGAATAAGGGAATGCGATTTAAGATCGTGGCTATTTTAAAGGGCGAGTTGTGCTTTCGCTAAGATTTTTATGGTTATGAGTCGGGCGCATTGATGTTTAAAGATTCGTCCTGAAACGCCAACATGCCCTAATCGCTCTATTCTTCCTATGAGATCGCGTTTTTGTATTTTTGTGCTGTTTTGAGTCTAAGTTCACTTAATTGGCGGTTTAATTTATTACCTTGGTAACTCATTGTTAGCAGTTAATTAGCATTGGAACGCTTTTTTCGATAAAAACTATCTTACCTGTTGTATTGATTTTTGAATTCTGATATTAGTTTCGCCCCCATTTTTAATCAATTTTATGATTAACGGATAGGTGAACGGGTTTTTAGGTGAATAAATCGGCAATGAAGCCAATTTTTAGTTCATTTTTGTTTATAAACTCAGCAGATATCGCACATATTTACCACGGAATTGTGTAAACATAGATTTGCACTCCGGATGGGCTTTGTTTTAGCTATGGCTAATCGACACATAATCACTTAAGTTTATTAAAAACAATAAGACAAGATGGGGCTTTCCGTGCAAGACAATCAGATGAGTATTGGGGATACATTAGGCTTAGGTTTTATGACCTTCGCGTTTTTTTTGGGGGCGGGTAACTTAATTTTTCCTCCCTTTGCGGGGATGTTAGCTGGGGAGAACATGCTCCTTGCTATGTTAGGGTTTCTCATCACAGCCGTAGGTTTACCTTTGGTCGGGCTCATTGCTGTTGCTAAGGCTCAAGGTAAGGTTATGGCGATGTTGCCTGTGTTTGCGGCAACGGCATTAGCCATTGCGATTTATATCATCATCGGGCCTGCATTTGCAGCGCCGCGTACCGGTCTAGTGGCCTATGAAATCGGTGCTAAGCCCTTTATTGATAACACCACAGCAACCATTATGCTTGGCAGTTTATCGCTTAATCTGTCGCAACTAATTTATACCCTGTGCTTCTTTACTGTGACTATGCTGCTGGCATTGTTCCCCGGGAAATTACTCGACAGCGTCGGTAAAGTATTAACCCCTATCCTATTGTTATTACTAGTAGGTTTAGCCTTGTCTGTGGTGTTTTTACCCGCTTCTGATGTTGGCGCGGCCGTAGGTGATTACAAGAACCATCCACTGACTAAAGGTATCCTTGAAGGCTATAACACCATGGATACTCTGGCATCTTTGATGTTCGGTATGTTGATTATCGATCTGCTGCGTAAAAAGGGCATCGAGCAGCCTAGCGCACAGACTAAGTACCTTATTCGCGCCGCCTTTATTGCCGCAGCGGGTCTTGCCTTTGTTTATGTGTCATTGTTCTTTTTAGGTGCCACGGCGGGCGATATTGCCGCAGGTGCTAAAAATGGCGGTGAAATTTTAACTAACTATGTGACCCGTGAGTTTGGCAATTTAGGCACTGTGTTGTTATCGGCAGTGGTAACGCTAGCCTGTTTAACTACGGCGGTGGGATTAGTGAGTGCGTGCTCTGAGTTTTTCAATGAGCTAATGCCAAAGCTGTCTTATCGTTTTCTGGTGATTATATTAAGCGCTATCTGTGCTGTGATTGCGAACGTTGGGCTGTCACAACTGATTAATATCAGCATTCCGGTATTAATGACGGTTTACCCTGTGGCTATTGCACTGGTCGCGGTAACCTTTTTAACTGAATATTTCCCTCGTCCGCAGTTTGCTCACCGTGCGACCCTGTCTGTGGCACTCCTGTTTGGCATCTTTGACGGTATGAAGGTTGCCGCAAAAAGCCTCACGGGTGAAGACGGTAAAGGCGTGACTGAAGCGGCGCAAAGCTTTATCGATCTGGTCAGTGGTATGTCTCCCACCCTGTCTCTCCTACCGCTGTATGAAGAGGGAATGGCGTGGTTATTGCCAACCTTAGTGGTCATTGTGCTGTGTTTAATGATTCGCGGTGGCGGTGCAAAAGCAGTCACTGCCGCCTAAATAAAGGCGACTGCCAGTCGCGGAGAAATTAAGTTAATATCAACGGCGTATCTACCATACGCCGTTTTTTATGGAGTTTTCGTGGCTAAAACCTATCCGTGTGATCCGCTTATTGATGCATTTCTTGATGATCTTTGGTCTAGTAAGGGCTTAAGTGATAATACCTTGAGTGCCTATCGCACCGATTTACGCCATTTTGATCGCTATCTGCAAAGCCAAGGATTGGGTTTGTGCGATGTGGGTCAAGCTGACGTTCGTGCTTACTTAGCTTATCGGGTCGAGCAACAATTTGCCCGCACTAGTAGTGCACGTTTGCTGAGTAGTTTACGGCGTTTTTACACCTATTTATTGCAGACCAAACAGATTGCAGGCGATCCCATGGCACTGATTGAATCGCCTAAGTTAAGTCGGCATTTACCTGATTCTCTAAGCGAGTCACAGGTTGATAGGTTACTGGCTGAGCCCAATGTGGACGACCCCGTTGAATGCCGCGATAAAGCTATGCTTGAGTTGTTATATGCCACCGGACTGCGGGTGAGCGAGCTGGTGGGATTAACCATGGAGCAGATGAGCTTGCGCCAAGGCTTAGTGCGGATTGTGGGTAAGGGCGGTAAAGAGCGTTTAGTGCCAATGGGTGAGGTAGCAATAACCGCCGTAGAACATTATTTAACTTCGGCGCGGCATGAACTCTTAGGCTATGTTCAATCTGACGTGGTGTTCCCTTCAAAGCGCTCGCAGATGATGACGCGGCAAACCTTTTGGCATCGTATTAAGCTCTACGCGAGCCGAGCTGGAATTGAAACTGAACTTTCACCCCATACATTGCGTCATGCCTTCGCCACCCATTTACTAAACCATGGCGCCGATCTTAGGGTTGTACAATTACTTTTAGGCCACAGTGACTTATCGACAACTCAAATCTATACCCATGTCGCCCGAGCGAGATTACAAGAGTTACATCAGCAGCATCATCCACGGGGATAGGCTTTGTGGATCACAAAACCGTGAATGGTTGAATTTAGTTACAGTATAAATTTGCATTCTATTTGGCTTGTCTGTAACTTTTTGCCCCCATACAGGGTCTATTAACCTGACCCATATGTCGCAGTAGCGATTTACTTAATAGGAAGTCCCCATGAAGTTGACCCGAGCATTATCTTTAGTTTTCGCGCTTGTTGTTGCGCCTCTGGCCAGCGCCGCAACGGCGACCACTCCAGACACTGCTGCGATTAAGCAAAAACTCAGTGAAATGTTAGATGTTGAAGTGATTTCAATGCAGGATTCGCCCATCGAAGGTTTATATCAAGCGATGACTAATCGCGGCGTGCTCTATATCAGCCGTGATGGTTCAAAAATGTTCCACGGTAATTTATACGATCTTGATAAAGGGATGAAAAACCTGACCGAAGCGGCACTTGCAGGCCCACGTTTGGCGATGATGAAGCCGCTTGAAGATCATATGTTGGTGTATAAAGCGAAAGATGAAAAACACGTTGTAACTGTGTTTACCGATGTGAGCTGTGGTTATTGCCGCAAGTTACATAGCCAAATGGCTGAGTATAACAAGTTGGGTATTACCGTACGTTACTTAGCTTTCCCACGTGCGGGTGTGCCATCTGCCAATGCCGATGAAATGCAGGCCATTTGGTGTGCTAAGGATCCATTAAAAGCCATGACAGAAGCCAAGGCGGGTAAAAAAGTCTCTGCCGCGACCTGTGATGCTAAAATCGCCGAACAATACGAATTAGGTACCAGCTTTGGTATTAACGGCACGCCTGCTATCGTGTTAGAAGATGGCAATATGATCCCAGGATATCAACCACCTGCGGATTTATTACGTACTTTAGAAGCGCGCCAATAGTCGCAATTCGGCTAAACTTATCCCATTAAAGGTGAGCCTAAAGCTCACCTTTTTGTTATCTTAGCCCCATGATTGTTTAAGAGTTTGTTCCCTTGATCCATAAAATAATCCGTCGTCCAACCGTTGATGATAGCCATTTACCCGCTCACCTTCCGCCGTTGTTAAGACAGCTCTATGCTCGCCGTGGAGTCATGTCCGCCGAGTGTGAACTGGTACTTAAAGGCTTGTTAAGGCCCGATACTATGAAGGGCTTGGATCACGCCGCCAAGTTGATTGCCGATGCGATGCAGCTTGATAAGTCGATTCTGATCGTTGGCGATTTTGATGCCGATGGCGCCACCTCGACAAGTGTGTGTATCCTCGCGCTACGAATGATGGGCGCGAGTAAAGTCGATTATCTGATCCCCAATCGCTTTGACTACGGTTATGGCCTGAGTCCTGAGATTGTCGCCGTGGCGGCAACCAAACAGGCAGAATTACTTATTACTGTTGATAACGGTATTTCCTCCATTGAAGGCGTTGCTGCCGCCAAGGCCTTTGGCATGCAGGTGGTGATCACCGACCATCACTTACCCGGCCATGAGTTACCTGCGGCCGATGCTATAGTGAATCCCAATCAGCCTGGTTGTCAGTTTGCCAGTAAATCCATTGCTGGCGTTGGGGTCGCCTTTTATCTGATGACTGCGCTTAGGGCAGAGCTGCGCGCTCGTCACTGGTATCAAGCCCGCGGTATTGCAGAGCCTAACCTTGGCACTCTGCTGGATATTGTTGCCCTTGGCACTGTGGCCGATGTGGTATCGCTCGATGCCAACAATCGTATTCTGGTCGAGGCGGGATTACAGCGGGTACGCAGTGGCCGTTGCCGCGTGGGCATTACTGCCTTACTCGAAGTGGCCAAACGTAATCCTGCTCGGATTGTTGCCTCTGATTTTGGTTTTGCCGTGGGGCCAAGGCTCAATGCCGCCGGCAGGCTGGATGAAATGGCGCTCGGGGTCGAAACCCTGCTGTGCGAAGACATCATGTATGCAAGGCGGATGGCGGCAGAGCTTGATAGCCTCAACCAAGAGCGACGGGAGCTTGAGGTGGGGATGCAGCAAGAGGCGCTGAAAAGTCTTGAATATCTAAAGCTTAATGAAGAACAGCTCCCATGGGGTATCGCCCTTTTTCAAGAGGATTGGCACCAAGGGGTTATCGGTATTCTTGCCTCGCGAATTAAAGATAAATACCACAGACCCGTTATCGCCTTTGCCGACGCGGGTAATGGCGAAATTAAAGGCTCGGCGCGCTCCATCAAAGGTTTGCATATGCGTGACTTGCTGGAGCTAGTTAACTCCCGCCATCCGGGGCTGATTTGTAAATTTGGCGGCCACGCGATGGCGGCAGGTTTAACCTTAAAGTCCGGTGGCTTTGCAACTTTTGCCAAAGCCTACGATGATGCAGTGCGTGAACTGTTAAAGCCTGAGCAGCTAACGGGCGAGCTTTGGTCCGATGGCGAATTAACGCCGACGGAACTTACCCTTGAAATCGCCCAGTTACTCCGCAATGCGGGGCCTTGGGGTCAGTCCTTCGAGGAGCCATTATTCGATGGCTATTTTAAGATCATCCAGCAGCGGATAGTGGGGGAGCGCCACCTTAAATTAGTGCTTGAAACCCCATGCGGCACTGTGATGTTGGATGCGATTGCCTTTAATGTGGATTTGCACACTTGGCCCGATGCGACAATTCAGCATGCGCGTATCGTCTATAAGCTCGATGTGAACGAATATCGAGGTAATTTCACCCTACAGTTGATGGTCGAGCAAATCGAGCCGATGTGATCCGCGCTGATAGCGGGTAAATAGAGGTGAAAAGGAATTTTAGATTGAAGTCATTATCAGACAAAAAGATTCGCCAGTTACTTAAGCGTTTTGCTTGGATATATGCGGTTTGCCTTTGTATTCCCTGGATTTCGGCGGTTTTGACTACAAAGGCTCAGGGCCAAACCTTGATTATCGGCATTTGGCCAGCTGCCTCATTATTTTATTTTCTTGCTTATCGCCACTTGGCTAACTCTTTTCGATTTGAGATCAATCGCCATCTTGCTTTTAGCTATCACGGTGGTGGCTCCTTTGCTGGAGCCATGTATTCATTAGCAAAAGTGGTGTTATTAGGCATGGCGTTGATGATATTTATGAGTGCAAAACATACCTAGATTAAGCGGTATTTAACGATAAATTGGAGCGATAAATGGAATATCGAGTCAGCAGTGAGCTATCGGAAATGGATTTTGATGTTATCCATGGTTTTATTTCCAACAGTTATTGGGCGCAGGGCATGCCTGCCGCGCTGCTGCAAAAGGCGCTTAGCAACAGTTTATGTTTTGGAGTATTTGATAGGGATAATCAACAGCTTGCCTTTGCGCGACTGATTACCGATAAAGCCACCTTTGCCTACCTTGCCGATGTGTTTGTCCTCGAATCCCACCGCGGCTTAGGGTTAAGTAAGATGATGATGGCAGCAATTATGGAACATCCTGATCTGCAAGGATTAAGACGCATAATGCTCGCCACCCGCGATGCCCATGGACTCTATGCTCAGTTTGGTTTTAAAGCGGTCGATACACCAGAAACCCTAATGCAAATAAGGCTTGAGAACTCATACCTAGATTTATCCAGTAAATAGGCATGGTACTCAATAGATGATTTCCTAGGGGATGTGACGAAGTGGAATGTCCATTTGATAAGTATGGGTGAATCAAGGTGAAAGGATTAAGAGCTTTTATAAGGGTTGCTTATTTATCATTCTTGTATGTCATTTACCTGACTTTAGGGGGCATTCTGTTTGCGCTGCTTCGAACTGTGATGAGTGAGTTTGGAAATTTCACTGAGTTCATTCATATTTTTCTCACTATGACTATCGTAATAGTGATTCCTTTTTGCTTATTCGGTTTGGTTTTAGACTTCTTTAGAATCAGAGCGTATTGCGTTTTGGTTCGGAGGTTAAAGATGAAATACAGTTATTTCTTATCTCTGGACACTAAAGAGCAAGAAGCTTTAGCTCGTTCTTTGTGAAGAGTGTTGTTTCTCTAAGACAACAAAAAGCCAGCATAAGCCTGTCTCTCATACACAAATCCCTGAACAATGCTCAGGGATTTTTTTTGAACTCATTCCCCGCATTGTGATCAGATCGTCTAGGGCTAAATATTCGAGGCGATTATGATGAAGATGATGGATCCAGAGCAGTGGGCGCAATGTCAATTTGGGCACGCAAACCTCAACGACCCAAGACGTACACAAAGACTTGTTTCACTGGCTACCTCAATTACCCAACAACCCGGAGTTGCCGTGTCCAAACTTCCCTTATCCCCCGCTGAGATGGAAGGGGCCTACCGATTTATCCGCAATGAGAATATTCAAGCCAGTGATATTGCTGAAGCGGGTTTTCAAGCCACCGCGCAGCAAGCTCGAGAGCATGACATC
>NZ_BMOP01000002.1 GCF_014647135.1 Shewanella xiamenensis | reverse complement strand
GCGCTTATGCGGATTTTTTTCTCTTTTGGAGAGGCTAAGCAGACTTTCAGCAGTTTCAGGTTTCATAATCCAATTTTAAGCTGTTGGGTTGCTTGCTATTAGATCAGACTTCAATGCGGAATGGTATAATTCTTGGTCTGTTTGATTAAAGCGAATGATCAGCACGTCCGATTGATAGCGTACTGAATTTGCCTGTTTACGGTATTGAGCATTGTAGCGAAAAGCGATTTGGTTCAATCCATTACTTAGCGTAACAGGTGAGGTGTTTAATGGCTTTTGTCCATTTACGGTGAGCAGCTCAACATCGCTTGGAAGCTGTAGAATGACTTCGGCACAAACGGGTTGTAGGCTGGCAAGCAATAGGGTTGATGCACACAGTATAGAAGGGGATTTCATAGGCTTTCTCTTCGTTTATATCACTTACTAATGATAAGTGAGATAGCGGATTACACAAAACCTTAGATGGCAAAGGAATAAACTCATTTAGTTTATTCTGTTAAGGTTTAGAGTATGCAGGGATAAAACTAAAAGAAAAGGCTCACGAAGAGCCTTTTCTGATCCACAGCACGAAGCTAGGTTAAACCTAATTGTCTTTAACTTAATCTAAGTGGAAGTAACGCAAATTACTTTGCTTTATCCTGGCTTAGGTTGATGCGGTACACGGCAAAACCGAGTTCATCTTTACTCAGTTTGGTCATTTCGCGTTGTTTATTCGCTTCGATAAAGGTTGCGGCTTTATCGCTATCTTGGGTTTGGAAGCGAATATCAAGGGTCACATTCGTGTTGATGGTTTTGAAATCCCAGTTGTAGTCAGCACTTGGGTTTACCATGCCTTCGTACTTGCCTGTTGTTTCATTGTACTTAGATTGCGCTGTGATATAGGCCGCTAAGGCTTCACGGTTGGTATCTGGCAGTTCCAGAACCACATGGTCACTGCCTGTACCGGCGAACTTACCACCAAAGGCGCGATAGTTATTTGAGGCCACGATAAATTCTTTGGCTGCAAATTCTTCGCCAGTGAATACTTTGCCATTTTCATCGGTATAGCTTAAATCGACGATACGGTTAGCATTGGCGTTGACAACAGCGCAGTCACGGTCGAATTTACTTGGTTGAGTGACATCAATTTTATAAGTTAAACCATCGAGTACGTCGAAGTTGTAGGTTGGATGACCGTCCCAGTTGATTAACTCCTGTGGCGTTGTTTTACTTGGGTCGATTTGCTTAAACTGGTTAGCGGAACATTCCAGCCAGTCTTTCAGCTCTGCACCTGTGGCCTTTACCGCCACCATGGTATTGGGGTAGAGATAAAGATCGGCAGCATTTTTAAAGGTCAATGCGCCTTTATCCACTTGCACGTATTGGTCTGCATCGCTGGTTGTGCCATGGCGTCCGCCGGCTTTGAATGGCGCAGATGCCGATAAGACTGGCAGATCTTTTAACGCCTCAGGGAGTTTGGCTTTTACGTTGGCTATTTGTGCATCGGAAACGATTTGCACCGTTGGATCGTCCTGCACTAAGGTCAAGAAGCTATACATATCGGCGGCAGCAACCCCAATTGGCTCATCCACGAAGGCAAGTGTGCCTTGGTGCTCGGCGGCGACTGCATCATGAATGGCAGCGTCTGCTTCCACTAATGGCGTTTTAGTTGCGCCATCATAGATAGGACGAGCCTTAGTCGTTGCACTAAGTACCATCCATTTACCGTCTTTACGCTCTAGTTTAAAGTCTACCACACCTAAGTTGTCACCCCAACGTCCAGGCATTACGGCTGGGACGCCGTTTAATAGACCCTTAGTCACATCTGTATTAGGTAGGTCGGCATATTTGGCATCGGGGAAGATGGAGTGGCTGTGACCAAACATAATGGCATTAATATCTTTTACATTCGTTAACGCGTAGGTAGCGTTTTCCGCCATTGGATCGCCAGGATTCTCTGTTGAACCGATACCAGAGTGGGGGATCGCGATAATCAAATCAGCGCCTTTCGCCTTCATTTCAGGCACATATTTCTTTGCTGTCTCGACGATATCTTCAACCTTAACTTTGCCAGTAAGATTTTGTTTATCCCACAATAAGATTTGTGGCGGCACAAAACCAATATAACCAATCTTAATGGTTTGGTTATTTCCTTCGTTATCGATAATTTGTTTTTCTTTAATGATATATGGGGTGAATAAATGCTCACCTTTTTTCACATTATTCCAACAACCGTTTTCATCAGCACAATATACGTTGGCGTTAATATAAGGAAATTTAGCACCATGAAGTGATTTATTTAAAAAGTCTAAACCATAGTTAAATTCGTGATTCCCGATATTCCCCACTTCATAATCTAGTAGGTTCATCGCTTTATAAGCCGGATGAACATCACCCATTTGCAGGCCGACTTTAGCCATATAGTCGCCCATTGGACTGCCTTGAAGCAGATCACCGTTATCAACGAGCACACTGTTTTTGGACTCCTGACGAGCCGCATGAATTAAACTTGCGGTACGCGCGAGACCAATTGTTGGGTCTTCTTTACCACTGTAGTAGTTGAAATCCATGATATTCGTGTGCAGATCGGTGGTTTCTAGTACACGTAAATCCGCTTGAACAATTGGCTCATCATCTGAGCCACAGGCGCTTACACCAAGGGCGGCAGTGATCATCACTGCGAGTAGTTTTTTATTTAACATAGTTTTCTCTATTTATATTTATGTGACCCTAATACATGCTCTATTTTTGAGCATGCCCATCATCCTGTTAACTTATATTCTGAAACTGTTCTGAAAACGATTAGTTACAGAAGCATTAAGTTAACGAACAGGATTATAAAGACATTTGATGATCTGAATGTGACATTAATTGGATAAAGGCTGTATTAAATTGTGACAATGAATTCGATTGATTAAATTACAACCGATATATGACGTGATTTTTGTTTGTCTATTGGATAAACACTTGGATTGGTTGTTTGTTAAAAATAATTAATATTTGTTATTTAAATGGTTTGGTTTTAAGCCGATTTTTATATCGTTATCGCGTTAACCTTTAGCGTTTTTATAATTGTTCTTAGGTAACTTATTATTTTTAAATTAAATTATTTTTATATTTATCATGTTGTTTATAATTTTTGTTATTCAGATGTAATGTGGGCATGGCAGTGGTGCTCGCTTGATGATGTTATTTGAGGTTCGTCACACATAAAGCGATACAATTTAGCCTTGAATACGTTGGTCGAAAGCTTGGCTGAATGGCGGTTAACTTGCTAAGGTTGTGCATCGACGACAGTGCCTTGAAGATGCACTCGTTGGAAGAGAAGCCAAAATCCGTTACTCGCACCTTTCACTTAAAAAATATAAAGACAGGGCAGTGACACTTAAGGGAGTTAATATGCGTAAGTCTGTTATTTTTACCGCTGTTACCGCGGCGTTGTTATTGGGCGCCTGTTCTGAAAATTCTGCTGTAAATACTGAAGCTACTAATGCTGTCGCAGCCAAAGCTGCTTCAACACCAGCTCAAATAGATGCGACCAATGTGTTATTAAGTAAGAGTCCATTACAAGATCAAGCACCACAGTTTAATTTGATCAAGAGCTCGGATTATGCCCCCGCCTTTGCGCAGGGGATAAAAGAGCACGAGGCTGAAATCGCCGCCATTATTGGCAATAAACAGGCACCGACCTTTGAGAATACCATTTTAGCTATGGAAACGTCGGGTGGGTTGTTGACTCGAGTGTCACGCACCTTCTTTAACCTCGCGGGTTTGATCTCCGATGATAATTTTCAAAAAACGGAGGCGGATTTAGCGCCTAAGTTATCGGCTCATCGCGATAACATTTATTTAGATCCAAGCTTATTTGCACGTGTTGAAACCGTTTATCAACAACGTGACACGTTAAATGCTGAAGATAAGCGCCTAGTCGAGTTTTATTACGAGCAGTTTGTGCGTGCTGGGGCCAAATTATCCGATGCCGATAAAGCCCAAATGCGTGATTTCAACGCTGAGTTGGCCACCCTTGCGACTGAGTTTTCCCAAAACAGCTTAAAGTCATTTAAAGACGATGTGATTGTCGTGACAGACAAGGCACAGCTAGACGGTTTATCTGACAGTGAAATCGCGACCTTAGCGGCCGCAGCGCAAGCAGCGGGTAAAACGGGTTACTTGATTACCTTAGTGAACACGACGCGTCAGCCTATTTTAGCCAGTTTAAATAATCGTGAACTGCGCCAAAAAGTCTGGGAAACCTCGGCCCACCGTGCCGTTGCTAGCAATGGCCCTTTAATCGTGAAGATGGCGCAGTTGCGCGCCAAGAAAGCCAATTTACTCGGCTTTGATACTTGGGCTGCCTATGCCGTGGCCGACCAAATGGCTAAAACGCCAAGCGCAGTGTATGAAATTTTAGATGACTTGGCGCCTAAGGCGTTGGCTCACGCTAAGGCCGATGCGGCGGATATCCAAGCTGAAATCAAAAAAGCTGGCGGCAATTTTGAATTACAACCTTGGGATTGGGCTTATTACGCCGAGAAAGTGCGCCAACAAAAGTATGCCCTCGACGAGAGCAGCATCAAACCTTATTTTGAATTCAATTCAGTGCTCAAGGATGGTTTGTTCTTCGCAATGCACAAACTCTACGGCATTAGCATTAAACCTCGCACCGATTTACCAGTATGGCATAGCGATGTGCTCGCCTTTGAGGTTTTCGATAAAGACAACAGCTCTATTGGTCTGTTCTATCTTGACCCTTATGCCCGTGAAGGTAAGGGCGGCGGCGCGTGGATGGATGAGTTTGTCACTCAAAGCGGCCTGCTAGGCACTAAGCCTGTGGTATATAACGCACTGAATATCCCAAAACCTGCTGACGGTCCAACCTTGATGACCTTCGATGAAGTGACCACTATGTTCCACGAATTTGGTCATGCGGTGCATGGTTTATTCTCCAAGGTGAAATACCCAAGTGTGGCGGGCACCTCTACGGCGCGCGACTTTGTGGAGTTTCCGTCTCAAGTTAACGAAGATTGGAACATTGACCCTGCGGTCATTGCCAATTACGCCAAACACTACCAAACCGGTGAACCTATTCCTAAAGCCTTACTCGATAAAATCTTAGCCTCCAATAAATTTGGTCAAGGTTTTGATACTGTTGAGTATTTAGCGGCTGCATTACTGGATATGGAATGGCACTCGATTGGTGCCGACACCCAAATCAAGGATGTGGAACAGTTTGAGCATCAAGTGTTAGCCAAACATGGCCTCGATTTCGCGCCGATCCCACCGCGTTATAAGTCGAGCTATTTTAGCCATGCCTTCTCGGGTGGCTATTCAGCCGGTTATTACGCTTACCTGTGGACAGAAGTGTTTGCCGCCGATGCCTTCGCCTATATGGGCCAACATGGGGGCTTAAAAGCTGAAAACGGCGATAAGTTCCGTGAAGCGGTATTGTCTAAAGGCAACAGCGAAGATTTAATGCAGAATTACATCCACTTTACTGGTCAAAAACCTACGACCGATGCCTTATTAAAACGTCGTGGTTTAGTCGACTAAACGAGTCATTGTAAAAAAGGCCAAAGGCTTGGTAGGGCAACCTATCAAGCCTTTTTTTACGCTATTGTTTTTCGATAATCTTTACTCTAAAATCCCGCCACATTTGACTGTGGGATAACTTCTTTATCCCGTATCGACGCCCCTCGAAAATCAGGCTCAGTTTCCCCTCCTTTGAGCCCTTGAGTACAGCTAAAGCGTAGCCTCTTTATATTGGATGTAGCATTAATGGTTTCGCAATTAAGTGAAGCAGTGCTGGATGTGATCGCTGACGCCTTGGTAGACAAAGGCTATATCTTTTTACCCGAGTTAGTTCCTAGTCATATAAGCCAAGTATTGCTGGAAAAAGTTCGAACAACAGAAATACATGAGTTGAAAGCGGCCTCCATCGGACGTGGTGCAGAACAACAACTTAACCCCGATATTCGTCGTGACCGGATTCAGTGGTTAGAGGAGCAGCATGAGCCTGATTCACTCTATTTGGATTTGATGATGCAATTAAAGGATGGGCTCAATCGTCGCTTATTTATGGGGTTGTTTGACTATGAAAGTCATTATGCTGTGTATCAACCCGGCGCTTTTTATAAGAAGCATGTGGATGCGCTAAAAGGCAGTCAAAACCGCATCTTAACTACGGTGTTTTTCTTAAATCCGGATTGGACGCCAGCAGACTGCGGCGAGCTGATTATTTACGATGAAGCCGATAATGAGATTGAACGTATAGCGCCAAAAATGGGGCACTTTGTGATTTTCTTAAGCGAGCGTTTTCCCCATGAGGTGACTAAAACCTTGGCGCAACGTAACAGTATTGCCGGTTGGTTTAGGGTGAGCACCAGCATGCATGGCTTTTAAAAGGGCTAAAAAAACCACCTTAGTTAAGGTGGTTTTTTGTATACAGTGATTCAATCCAAGGTATTAGGCTAACGATGCTTGAGTATCTTTGGCATTAAACTGTTCAATATCCAACTCATTTTCTGATTTACCAATCACAACGGCAGTCATCATATCGCCAGTTACGTTCGTCGCGGTGCGGATCATATCGATAATACGGTCGATTGCGGCGATAAAGGCAATACCTTCGAGCGGTAACCCAATCACACCTAAGGTCACTGTTAACATCACCATTGCGCTGCCTGGCACGCCAGCAGTACCGACAGAGGCAACCGTGGCGGTGACGGCAATCATCACATAATCTAAGGTATCGAGTGGAATGCCATAAATCTGCGCGATAAAAATCGCCGAAATTGCAGGATAGATACCACCACAGCCATCCATGTTCATGGTGGCACCGAGCGGCATAACAAAGGCGCTGTAGCGCTTAGAAACGCCCATGGTTTCAACCGCTCTAGTGCTGGCTGGCAACGTGCCAAAGCTTGAAGAGGTACTAAAAGCCACTAATTGCGCAGGCATGGCCTTGCGGAAAAATTGCATAGGGCTTAAGCCTGCAAATTTCACAAAGCCACCATACACAAAAATCATATGTATCAGGGCTGCAATATAGATTGCGGCGATAAACTTACCTAGAGGTAATAGGGTCGATAAACCATATTCACCCACCACCCAAGCCATCAAACCAAATACACCAATTGGGGTGAGTTTTAACACCATGCGAGTCAGTTGAAACATCACTTCGGCGCCCGCTTCAATTGTGCGTTTAAGCGGCTCAGCCTTCTCGCCAACCTTGTTGATGGCAATTCCGACTAAAGCGGCAAACACAATAATTTGTAGTACTTTACCTTCGGCCAGTGAGGCAAATGGATTGACAGGGATCATATCGAGTAGCACCTGCGCAAACCCGGGTATATTGCGCTCACGCACTTCAGTGGTGGCCAGTTGCATCGTGCCGCCCATATCAATAAGCGAACCAACGGCTAAGCCGATTAACGAGGCGATTGTACCTGTTAGCATAAACATGCCTAAGGTCTTAAGGCTTAAGCGTTTTAGATTGGTTTGAGAGCCTAGCGAGGTAATACTTACCACGATAGCGCAGAAGACCAGTGGCGCAACTAGCATCTTAATCGCGCTAATAAATAGATCGCCAAGCGGTTTAAGCACAGTTGCGCTTTCGCCTAATAACACGCCAACGAGCGCACCTAAGATAAAGCCTGTGAGGACTTTTTGCCAAAAAGGGATGCGGCTAATAGTTTGAAGGATCATGCGTTTTCCAAAAATATATCATTACAAGCCCATAGACCTGAGATGCTAGTATGTGTATCCACTTGAAGTAAATGAACTTATACCAAGCGGCGCGTCAGGTACAGGACAATTTCTGCCATTAAAGGCATTGTATCGGCAGTGACAGGGTTATAACAAACCGATTTTCTTATAACTTATTGTGATAAATGAGTTTGTTGTGAAATAGTTGGTTTTTACATCGTTTTAACGTCAAGGTTGTAACCCAATATTTAATGTAAAAAATTATTAATTTCATAGAGTAAGTTTTTATGTCGGACTTAATTGTCATGTTTTCGGGAGCTTTTTTGGCGGCCACCTTGTTACCGGGTGGATCTGAAGTTTTGCTCGTCGCCCTGTTAAATAAAGTCCCGCAAGCTTGGTTAGTATTAGTTGCTGTAGCCAGTATTGGTAATACCTTAGGGGCGATGACAAGTTTTTATCTTGGACGTTTAGGGCGGTTTGCTAAGTCCCCAGAGGCATTGAGTGAAGGCAAACATGCCAAAGCCTTAACACTTATCGAGCGTTATGGCGTGTGGTCCTTATTACTGTCGTGGGCACCGATTATCGGGGATATATTATGTTTACTTGCGGGTTGGTTAAAGCTACCCATGTTACCCGCGTTGAGTATGATTTTTATCGGTAAAACAGTTCGTTATCTTATGGTTGCAGCAGTGACATTACACTGGCTTGGTTGATTTATTAACGGAGTTGTTCGGTTAAAGGGCGGGATTTAGTAAAGGAAGTCATTGTATTGCTTGGAACTTTGCTGATATTTAAGCGTCTTAAGTGATTGTGGATAAAAGGTTTTGAGCTGAGCTAATTTTTAGCCCATTGATGTATAAGGGGAATACTTTGAAAAAATGGATACTAGCGGTTGCGATTTCCGCTGCACTTGCAGGCTGTGCCTCTGAAACTTCAACCCAAATACCTACAGGTATAAGATTAATTGAAAATGTGCAACTCACAGATTCACAAGTCGGTATTCCCTATAAAAAATATCAGCTTGCTAATGGCCTTACCGTAATTTTGCATCAGGATCGCTCTGATCCTCTAGTGCATGTTGATGTGACTTATCATGTCGGCTCAGCCCGTGAGCTTGCCGGCCGCTCAGGATTCGCCCACTTATTTGAACATATGATGTTCCAAGGCTCAGAGCACGTTGCCGATGAGCAGCATTTTGAGGTGGTGACCGAGGCGGGTGGAATGCTTAACGGTTCCACTAATACTGATAGAACCAACTATTTTGAGACAGTCCCTAGCAATCAGCTCGAAAAAATGCTGTGGCTTGAGTCTGACCGTATGGGCTTTTTATTGCCAGCGCTGACCAGTGAGAAATTTGAAGTGCAGCGTGAGACGGTAAAAAATGAGCGCGCTCAACGGATTGATAATCAACCCTATGGCCGAATGAGCGAGCGTTTTAATCAAGCTATGTTTCCAGTTGGACATCCATATTCCTGGCCTGTTATTGGCTGGCCAGAGGATCTTAACCGCGCCACAGTGGATGATGTTAAGCACTTTTTCCAGCGCTGGTACGGCCCTAATAATGCCACGCTGACGATTGGTGGCGATTTTGATGAGCAGCAAGCTTTAGCTTGGGTAAATAAATACTTTGGCGAAATCCCCCGAGGCCCAGAGGTTCAGTCTGAACCTAAGACCTTAGTTACGCTTGATAAGACCCGCTATATTTCGATGGAAGATAACGTACATTTACCGCTGATCCGTATAGGGTTTCCGACCGTGTATGCCAGTCATCCCGATGAGGCTGCGCTGGATTTATTAGCCAATATTTTAGGTGGAGGGAAAACCTCATTAATCTATAAAAATCTGGTGAAGGATGGTTATGCAGTGCAGGCCAGCGTGAGCCAACCCTGTCAGGAGTTGGCATGCCAGATGTCGATTTACGCCCTAGCTAATCCACAAAAAGGGACGACGCTTGCTGAGCTTGAGCAACGGATCTTGGCATCTATTAATGAGTTCGAGCAGCGCGGCGTGACCGACGAAGACTTGCAAAAAGTAAAAGTCCAGTTTGAGGCCGATAGCATATTTGGTCTGCAAAGTGTCAAAGGAAAAGTATCGACTTTGGCGCTAAATCAAACCTTGTTTGGTGAGCCGAATAAAATAGCTTCTGACCTTGCTCGTTACGCTAATGTCACTAAAGACGATGTGATGCGCGTATTTAAAAAATACATCAAAGACAAACCTATGGTGGTGATGAGTGTGGTGCCGCAGGGTATGAAGGCCTTAGTTGCCCATCCCGATAACTTCACTGCCCAAACGCTGCCGGTCGCCCAAACGGCGGTTGAAGGTGAATTACCTACCGCTAAATTGGTTTCAAGCTTTGATCGTTCAAAAATGCCCGCAACGGGGGCTGCGCCTGTGCTGAAAGTGCCGCAAATCTGGACCAGTAAGTTAGCCAATGGCATTGAAGTGATGGGCACTCAAAGCGCCGAGACACCAACGGTTGAGTTGGTGATTTATCTTAACGGTGGTCATCGACTCGTCCCCGTCGAAAAGGCGGGACTGGCAAGCTTAACTGCGGAAATGCTCAATGAATCGACCCAAAAGCGTAGCAGTGAACAATTGTCACAGGCGCTTGAGATGTTAGGTAGTACGGTCGATTTTAGTGCATCTGAGTATCAAAGCACGATTAAAGTTTCAGCGCTCACCGAGCATTTGGATGAAACATTAGCCATCTTAGAAGAAAAGCTGTTTGAGCCTGCCTTCAATGAGGCCGATTTTGCTCGGGTTAAACAGCAACAACTCCAGCAAATTCAGCATATGCAGTCTAATCCGAGTTATCAGGCCAGTGCTGCGCTGTATAGCTTGCTCTATGGTAACAATAACGCCCTTGGGGTGAGTGATGCGGGAACGTTAGATTCAGTAGGCGCGCTGACACTTGCGGATGTGAAGGCATTTTACGCCGAGCAGTATCGTGGTGCTAATGCCAAAATTATTACTGTGGCAAATCTGCCTGAAAGCGCATTGCTACCAAAACTTGCAGGATTAAGTCAATGGCAAGGTGAGGCCAGTGTATTGCCGCCGCTCAAATCATTCCCTGCGCTTAAAGGGGGGAGTATTTACGTGATTGATAAACCGGGTGCGGCTCAGTCGGTGATCAATATTGCGAAACGCGCCTTACCCTATGATGCAACAGGCAATTATTTTAAATCGTATTTAATGAACTACCCTCTAGGGGGGGCTTTTAATAGTCGTATTAACCTTAACCTACGTGAGAATAAGGGCTATACCTATGGCGCGCGTACAAGCTTTTCGGGCGCGGGGGAAGCGGGGGAGTTTATCGCCTCTAGCGATGTGCGTACTGATGTAACTGCTAAAGCCTTAAATGAGTTTATTAAAGAAATCAAAGCTTATCAGCAGCAAGGGATGACTGATGCGGAGCTGACCTTTATGCGAAACTCGGTTTCCCAAGGGCAGGCGTTAGATTATGAGACGCCTTATCAGAAGGCGGGTTTTATGCGGATGATTCAGCGTTATCAATTAAGCCAAGATTTTACTACCGAGCAGGACAAAATTATAAATACTGTAACAAAAGATGAACTCAATGCCCTCGCGGCTTCCGAGCTAGATATCTCACAAATGATCATCTTGGTTGTTGGTGACAAGGCTAAAATTGAAGCGGATTTGGCAACTTTAGGCTATCCAATTGAAACTTTAGTATTGTAAATTAGCTTTTTGGCCTTATATACCTAACAAACCCAAAGATACAAGTTTCAACCTCTTTAGGTTGTTTGGGTATAAATTGCAGACAAGTTAATCGTGCAGCACAAAGTGGCTGTTGTCTAAAGCGTTAAAGTGTATGGCGGTGACAGCATTAGCTGTCACCGTCTGCGTTTAATCGCAGAAGAATGTAATTTGGCTTGCCCCATGGACAGGTTTAGATTTATTTTGAGGCGTATTTTGAAAGATAAGCCTCAAAATAAAGGTCTGACTGTTAACCTTGTCGCGATAGCGAACCACCAATCAGAGAAGCGCAAATTGAAGCCATTCAATGAATTAGTACAACATTTCTCGGACGCTCAAGGGCGTGCCGCACTCCTTGGCATGCAACGTGGAATTGAGCGTGAGGCGCTACGTATTGATGAATCTGGCTACCTTGCGCTAGATGGTCACCCCATCGAGTTAGGGTCGGCCTTGACTCACTCGCGTATTACAACTGACTACAGTGAAGCACTGCTTGAATTTATTACTCCGGTGAATAATCAGGTTGAGCCGCTATTGCAAGGCTTGACCCAGACCCATGCCTATAGTGTGCGGCATTTGCATGGTCAGCGTCTTTGGCCCGTGAGCATGCCCTGCTATGTAAAAGATGAGGCGAATATCCCCATTGCTCGGTACGGTACGTCGAACACGGGTAAGATGAAAACCTTGTATCGTAAGGGCTTAACTTATCGTTACGGCGCTTTGATGCAGATTATTTCTGGGGTGCATTTTAACTTCTCGGTATCGCGGGAATTGTGGCAACGCCTCTATGAACTGAGCGATAAAGGCTTGAGCTTTGAGGATTTTATCTCCGAGTCTTACTTTGGACTTATCCGCAATTATCGCCGTTTGGTCTGGGTGTTGCCTTATTTGTTTGGCGCCTCTCCAGCGTTGTGTAGCTCATTTATCAAGGGTCAAAAGACCGATTTACGTTTTGAAAAGTCGGGACGCGGCACACTGTATTTACCCTATGCAACGTCGCTACGGATGAGCGATTTGGGCTATACCAATAAAGAGCAAGAAGATCTCAATATTAGTTATAATTCTCTGCCTGAGTATTTGGCGGGGATTAAAGCGGCAATTAAGATGCCATCGGCAAATTTTGCCAATATTGGCGTCAAGGTGGATGGTGAATATCGTCAACTCAATGCTAATGTGCTGCAAATTGAAAACGAATTTTACTCGCCTATCCGCGCTAAACGGGTGACAAAAAGTGGTGAGAAACCCTCTGAAGCCCTTGCCCGCGCAGGGGTGGAATATATTGAGGTACGTGCATTAGATGTGAACCCTTTTAGCCCGATTGGGATTGAGGCTAGCCAAGTGCGTTTCCTCGACTTGTTCTTACTCTATTGTTTATTAACAGATTCTCCTAAATCAGATGCGGCAGAGGAAGCTCGTTTAAGTGCTAACTTAAAGTCAGTTGTGCTTGAAGGCCGTAAACCAGGGCTTGAACTGATGACCGATTCGGGTACGCGGCCATTGCAGACGTGGCTCTTGGATCTCTTTGAGCATTTGGACTCATTGGCTAAGTTACTCGATGGTGATAAACACGATTACCAAGTGGCCTTAGCCCATTGGCGTGAAGCTGTAAATGACCCACAAAAAACCTTGTCGGGCCAAGTGCTTCAGCAATTGGTAACCAAGGGGCAAGATCATGGGCAGTGGGTGATGTCATTGGCACAGCAATATCATCAATATTTTATGGATTACCCCTTATCAGCTGAGGTTGTCAGCGATTATCAAGCTGAGGCACAAGCATCGCTTAACAAGCAAGCGGACATCGAAGCGGCGCAAAGTGCGGTATCCTTTGATGATTATCTGACTGACTATTTCGGCGCGCCAGCCTAATGAGTCAAGGTGTGAAGATGCGGACATTTATTCTCGCTGCCAGTTTGCTTGGGTCTACTGCGTTACTCTCAGGTTGCGCTTCATCCCCTGAAGATGATTTAAGTTGTGGTACGGTATCGGGCTATTTACAACCCGATGCTAGTACCCATTGGTATCGAGTGGTGGTGACTCATCTAGATGGTAAGCCTGTGGTCTCAAAGCCTAATTATCAATTAGCACCTGGGGAATATGAGTTTACCGTTGCCGAGTTAATTGATGCTCCATCCCTTGGGGTGTCCCTTAGCGCGCGAACGCCAAAAACCTTTACGTTAGTGGTCGAAGGGCACCAGCGTTACCACATAGGGGCATTATTCCACACGGATAAACGCTACATGGGTAAAGATACCAACTATTGGGAGCCTGGTGTGTGGCAACAAGAAAATCATGAATGCCAGTTTGATTTAAGTCCTGAAACAAAATAGTTCGTTTTAACAATGGATTGTCATTTCTGTTAATGAGTATGACCTGGAAATAGGCGCGAAGGTGATCTTAGCGCCAAAAACAGGATTGGTGCTTTGCCTCATTCTATCACTGTGCGATGATGGGCAAGTTTTACTTCTTTGGAGAACAAGCGCTTAATGAAATGGCTTTCGACAACTCTGTTATGTGCATCCATAGGTTTTCTGTCTGGTTGCGCCACTTCTCCGCCAAAATCTCCTGACAACCTTTGCGATATTTTTCAAGAACATCGTTCATGGTACGAGGCCGCTAAGGATACCCGCGATAAATGGGGCGTACCCGTGCATGTGCCTCTGGCAATGATGTATCAAGAAAGCTCGTTTAAACATAATGCGGCGCCGCCTATGCAGTACTTTTTAGGCTTTATTCCCATTGGCCGAGCCAGTGATGCCTATGGTTATGCGCAGGCCAAATCCATGACGTGGGATGACTATGTTCGCGAGACTGGTAATAGTTGGTCTTCGCGCAGTAATTTTGATGATGCCATGGATTTTATGGGCTGGTTTATTTACAAGACCAATAAAATCAATGGAATTTCTAAATGGGATGCGAAGGCGCAGTACCTCAATTACCACGAAGGTTGGGGAGGTTATCGTCGAGGCTCTTATAAGTCTAAGGCTTGGTTAGTCAAGGTTGCAGCTAAGGTGGATGATAGAGCCAAACGTTATGCGGCTCAGTATAAAACCTGCAAGGAGGATTTAGATTCTTCTTGGTTATGGCGACTATTTTTTGATTAACCTTGCGCCCATGTACGAGGAGCTTATTGACTATAAGCTGTTGCCGAATGTTTATTGCGGCAGCTGATTATTAGCCGCTATGGCTTCGAGTGCATTAACGGCCTGTTTTTTACCGCGCTTTTGCTCATACATTGCATTATCAGCCTGTTTAAAAGACTTAGCCCAATCATTATCGTAAGGGGCGATGCCTACACTAAAATTGAGATTTAGCGGCGACTCATGATGTAACTTAAGGCGCATGGCATCCAGATCGTTTTCGAGTAATTCAAGCGGGCCATGGCATAGGGCGACAAACTCATCGCCACCAAACCGAGAGATAATGCCTTTGTGTTTCCAGAAACCTAGGATTGTTTTAGCGACTTCTTTTATTGCCACATCGCCGACCTGATGTCCCTGTTGATCATTGATAATTTTGAGATTATCCATATCAATGATCACTAAAAAGCTGCCTAATTGAGCCTTAGGTTGCCAATGTTGCAGGGCATCTTCGAAGTTTTTACGGTTATAGAGTCCGGTTAAGTTGTCGAAGTTGGCGAGTTTAGTGATTTGTAATGACTTTTGATACAGGGCAATGGCGTTGCTGGCCTCGTGGGTAAGAATAGAGACCAAATTACGGTCGTAGTCGTTAAAGGCGCCAACACTACTGCTATCGAGATTCAGCATACCGTAAAGTTTGCCATCAATCCGTATTGGGCTGGAGAGAGTGGAGCGTATCGGTTGCTTGGCTGCTGTAAGCAGCACCTGTTGCTGTTCATCTGTTAGCGTGCTTGCGGCATTGATATTTTTCATATCATCCACAACGACTACACGGTCACATTTACCCTTGGTGAGTCGATACTCGAAGGATTGTTCAAGGGAAAAATTCAATTGTTTTAGCTTATTAAGATCGAGTCCAACTACTGACTCGAAATGCAGTCTATGGTTATCTTCATTGACTTTGATAATGCTGCCCATTTCTGCACCGTTAATAATACAGACGGCTTTATTCAACAGGGCATCGAGAAATGCATGTTCATTTTTATACTGACTCGACAGGTGGGCAAGTTCGTAAATGGCATCGTTAATGTTCACAACTTGCTCTAGATGTTGCCATAGGCGAGTTAAACGCCCTTGGTGGAGATAGTAGATTAAGCTGTAGGCAATGACATAGATAAGGCACACAAACAGCAGAGGGAGAATAGTCCAGCCTTCTGTCGGAGCATTAAAAACGAACAATAAAACGAAAAGCACTATCGGTACAATCAACAATAAGAGGTGATAGCGATAGTCTAAGCGGTCAATAGTTTTACGTTTAAAATTATCCCTTAATTTCACTCGGCAGTTCCTTTATTCGTGCTCCGGTTAGTCTGATTGAATCGCCACATCACTAACTCATTCACGCTGAGTAAGAATAAGTATATAACGAAGTTGATAAATTCACTGATAAAGGAATAAATATATTCCCTTATCAGTGAGTTGCGCTGCTCGGTTAGGCTTTCGCAAACTCGGCTAAAATCCACGCAAGGGGCGCTTGGTATTGGTTTGGCATCCAAGTTTGCAACGCGCCAATACTATCTGTTAACACGCCCGTATTAGGCACCGAAAGATTTAAGTGCCCGACTTTACGGCCTGGGCGAACCTCTTTGTTGTACCAATAGAGCTCAGCATTAGGCAAGCTTAACCAGCGAGGATCGTTATCAATACCGATCAGATTGACCATCACGCATTGAAAGTTCACCTGTGGCTGCGGAATAGCAATCCCACACAAAGCTCTTAAATGCAGTTGGAATTGATCCATATGGGTACCCGCTTGGGTCCAATGGCCTGAGTTGTGTACCCGCGGCGCTAACTCGTTAACCAGCAGCTTATCACCAACTCGGAAACATTCCATCGCCATTACGCCGACATATTCCAGCTCATGCATAATAGCGCTCAGCATGCCTTCCGCTTGCGCTTGCAGGTGATTCAGACGAGTCAGTGGCGAAATTGAGGCCATCAAAATGCCATCTTGGTGCAGGTTGAGTGTTAATGGATAAAACACGCATTGACCTTCACGGGTACGCACGCCGACTAAGGAGACTTCTTCATCGAAGTTGATTGCTTGTTCGGCAATGGCTAAGTTGCGCCAATCTTGGGGGATGTCACCCGCTTCAGCTTGTTTGAGCCAATGTTGGCCCTTACCGTCGTAACCGCCCGTGCGACGTTTCATCAACACGCGTGGGCCAAAGGCTTGATACAAGTTTTCGACGTTGGTCTTATCATCGACAAGTGTCCAAGGTGCCGTTGGGACTTGGAGCTGATCGAGTAAGCTTTTTTGGCAGTAACGGTCGGCCAAACGGCTAAATACTGGGCCGTTAACAAAATGCGGATGGCTACTGAGTTGTAAGCTTAAGGCGGATTCTGGCCACTGCTCGCGTTCGGCGGTGATAATATCCTGAGGCGCTAGCGGCAGGATTTCATCGGTTGGCGTCATGATATCGACGGCGCGAACATCAATAGCCAGTGGCTCGCCTGCGTGGGTCAGCATAGCGCCGAGTTGACCATTCCCTAATACCCAAACCTTTGATTTTGCATTTGCTTGGGTCATTAGGCTTCCCTCGGATCGGGATTGTCCAGTACTGCGCGGGTTTGTTCTTCCCTAAAGGCTTCTAAACGTGCGGCAAGATCTGCATCGTTATTGGCGAGAATTTGGCAGGCCAGTAGACCAGCGTTAAAGGCTCCAGCGGTACCGATGGCGAGTGTGCCTACGGCGATACCCTTTGGCATCTGCACGATAGACAGTAAGCTATCCATGCCCGATAGCGCTTTGCTTTGTACTGGTACACCTAATACAGGTAAGCGAGTTTTTGAGGCAATCATACCGGGTAAATGAGCTGCACCGCCCGCGCCACCGATAATAATTTTAAAACCACGGTCAGCGGCTCCGGCTGCAAACTCCATCAGCTTATCTGGCGTTCTATGGGCTGATACAACTTCAACATGGTAAGGCACTTGCAGTTTATCCATGATCTCAGCGGCGGCTTCCATTGTGGGCCAATCACTCTTAGAACCCATAACAACAGCAACAAGGGCTTGCATGATAACTCCTTAACTCACTAATTTTAATTATATTTCGACCTTGTTTCAGGTCTGGGTACAGTCGATGTTCGCGGCTCCTGTAAGAGCTGGGAGCATCATGGCGCAGAATAATACCATGTAAAGCCCGATTTCTGGCGTTTTTTGCGCGTAAAAATAGTGCCTTTAGGATGGATAAAGTGTTCGTTGAATTGGCCTAAATAAACCCTATACCCCAACGTAGATACTGTGCGTTGGGGATAAAATATCAATTTGCAATTAGTGGGTTGCTGCTGGATTAGATTCGACGATATGCTCAAATGATGGCGCTTCGGCTAAGGCTTCCCGCAGGGTAGGATAAAACTTCAGTATCCCTTCAATCGGTTGCACTTTAGCCCTTGCAAGGGTGCGAATGGGCTGAAACTGCAAATCGGCAATAATCAACTTAGTATGGTTATGCTTACATTTTTCAATCAGTTTATTGAGTGCTGCAAGACCGCCTGCATCCAGAATCGATACCCCATCTAAGTAAAGTACAATCACTTGTTTATCTTGAGTGAGGCTGGCTATTTCGGCAAAAATACGATCGGCAGCGGCAAAAAATAGCGGGCCATTAATTTTGAGCACGGCCCAGTCGGCGGGCAGAGGCTGATCGATATAACGCTTGTTGCTACTGATATCATACAGCTTGGTCATCTCCGCGATTTCTTTCATAAATAGTAGCGCGGCTAAAATAATCCCCACGCTGATGGCGATCACCATATCGAATATCACCGTGAGTGAAAAACAGCTTAAAAACACCAATATATCGCTGGTGGGCGCAGTTTTCAGTAAGTGCACTGCTTTTGGGGCTTCACTCATATTCCAAGCTACAACCAGTAATAATGCGGCCATGGCCGACATAGGTAAGTAGGCAAGTACTCCTGCGAGCGCGACTAAACCAACCAAGACCACTATGGCATGGATCATCGATGCGATCGGACTCTGAGCACCCGCTTTAACGTTTGCCGCACTGCGGGCAATCGCCGCGGTTGCTGGGATCCCGCCAAAGAAGGGGGCGATAATATTGCCTATCCCTTGGCCGAGAAGCTCGCTGTTCGCGCTATGGCGCTTGCCTGTCATACCATCAAGCACAACGGCACATAGCAGCGATTCTATGGCACCTAACATGGCAATCGCGAAGGCGGCAGGGAGTAAGGCTTGAAAAGTGGCCAGATTAAATTCAAAGGTTTGACCATTGGCGCCAGTTTGTAACCAAGGCCATTCAAAGTGGGGGAGAACCGCAGGGATACCTGTGCCGACACTGCCGTCGCTTAATTGGTAATGGAAACGTGTTCCTATGGTCTCAATATCAGCGCCCATAGCATTTAACACTAAAGCGAGAATACTACCCAAAACGATGGCCGGAAGGTGGGCAGGTACTGGGATTTTTAATCTAGGCCAGAGTAGCATAGTGGCTAAGGTAGCAGCAGCCACTAATAAGCTTGGTAGGTGAAGTGCAGGCAATGCCTGACCTAGTGCCATGAGTTTGGCAAAATATTGCTCTGGCATGTGCTCTATATGCAGACCGAAGAAGTCTTTTAGCTGCAAGGTTGCTATCACCACCCCAATCCCTGCGGTAAAGCCTAAGGTGACCGATTCAGGAATGTATAGGATTAATCGACCCAGTCTTAACATCGCCATGGCAACCAGCATCATGCCAGACATGACGGTGGCGATCAGCAGTCCCGCCAACCCAAATTGTTGGGCGATGGGATAGAGTAAGACGACGAAGGCGGCCGTTGGCCCCGAGACGCTATAACGGGAGCCACCTGTCATGGCGATAATAAAACCACCGACAATGGCGGTGTATAAGCCATATTGTGGGGCGACACCGCTGGCTATCGCCAGTGCCATTGCCAGTGGTATCGCAATGATCCCGACGGTCAGACCCGCCATGAGATCTTGTCCAAAACGTTTAAACGAATATTTATCTTTTACGCACGCTTCGCTAAGGGCGTGGGCAATTCTTAATGAAAACAAATGAGCAGAGTGTGACACTAGTGGGTCCATAAACGCGGCTTATTACAAGGCTCTATTCTAGAGTCCAGAAGAATGTTCTTGTGTGATCATGGTTGCAAAAGACGCTTAAATGTCTTTGTTTTTAATAAATAGTATGCTTGGCAAAGTGAGTGTGGCGATTTCTCTTATCAAATAACCCTTTTGTGCTTAGGCTGCGTTTATAGGGATATCAACCATTGAGGTCACTATCACTAGGTCACTATCATGAGATATCCATATCCAGTCTTTCGCCATAAAACGCATTTAAGCTTTGTTGTTTCGGGATTAACAGTCGCTGTACTACTCGGCTTGACTGCTTGCAGTGATAAATCCGCGAAGCAGCAAAACCCTACTGAATTAGCAGTTCAAGCAAAAATTGCCGCGGAGCAACAAGCAGCGCTAAAGCAAAGTGCAGAACTTAAGCAAAGCGCAGAGCTTAAGGAAAGTGCCAAGCGTCAGGCCAATCGGCAATTGGATGCTGCAATCGCCATACAGGAGCAAGTCTCGTTAGCTAGGCTGCAAACAATGAATGCTGAGGGGCGATCGTATATTGCTCAACCTGCGGCCAGTATCAGTGCGGTGCCCGCGTTAAACGGCGATTGGCCAGGGGCTGTACGACCTGAGCGCAATCGATTCGAGAAGCAAGTGCAAAACGGCATCATGGTCGCAGGGGAGATCCCTGTATCGACTTTTGCTATCGATGTCGATACCGGCAGTTACACGACGTTAAGGCGAATGCTAAAGGAAGGGCGATTGCCACAGAAGGACACGCTGCGGGTTGAAGAAATGCTGAATTATTTTTCCTATGACTATCCACTGCCGAGGAAAAATGAGGCGCCCTTCAGTGTTACGACTGAGCTTGCTCCATCACCCTATAACGATGACATGATGTTACTTCGCATTGGTTTGAAGGGGTATGAGCAGAGTAAAGCTGAACTGGGCGCCAGTAACTTAGTGTTTTTGCTAGATGTGTCAGGGTCGATGGCATCGCCTGATAAGTTACCTCTGTTGCAAACTGCCTTGAAAATGCTGACCCAGCAACTGGATGCTCAGGATAAGGTATCGATTGTCGTCTACGCCGGCGCCGCTGGAGTGGTGTTAGATGGCGCGGCGGGTAACGACAGTCAAACTCTTCATTATGCGTTAGAGCAGCTTAGTGCGGGTGGTTCAACCAATGGGGCGCAGGGGATTCTGCTTGCTTATCAGTTAGCGCAGAAACACTTTGTTAAAGGCGGCATTAATCGAGTGATACTTGCGACCGACGGTGACTTTAATGTCGGCACGACCAATCTCGATGAGCTAATCGATTTGGTTAGCGCACAGAAACAACAAGGGATTGGGTTAACGACGCTCGGCTTTGGCATGGGTGATTACAATGACCATTTGATGGAGCAATTAGCCGATAAAGGCAATGGACAATATGCCTATATCGATTCCCTCAATGAGGCGAGAAAAGTGCTGGTGGAACAATTAAGTGCAACCTTGCTCACCATAGCCAAAGAGGTGAAAGTGCAGGTCGAGTTTAATCCTGCTCTTGTGGCCGAATACCGTCTTATCGGTTATGAGAACCGCGCCTTAGCGCGTGAAGATTTTAATAACGACAAGGTGGATGCGGGCGAAATAGGCGCTGGGCATACCGTCACGGCACTTTACGAGCTGCGTTATGTTGATGCGGGTAATTTGTCTAATGATCAACTTCGCTATGGGTATAATCCCAAAACGGGCAATGAAAAATATAGCCGCGATGAAATCGCCTATCTGAAATTACGTTATCAGCTACCGGATGCCACTCAAAGCCAGTTACTGAGTTATCCAATCCGTGCCGATCAAAAAGTGAAATCCTTAGCACAGGCGAGTGATGATTTTCGCTTTGCCGCTGCGGTGGCAGGATTAGGACAGTTACTGAATCAAAGTCACTATTTGCATCAATTTGATTATAATAAGCTTAGTGCGCTCACTCGTTCTGCGCTGGGGGAAGATACCAGCGGCTACCGACATGAATTTATGCAGCTTGTGGATACCGCTGCAATGCTTGCACAAACACAGCGAGTAGCAATCAAAAAATCCTTTGATGCCGGAGATAAACCTTTCCCGCCCGAGGACAAACCGCATCAACAATGAGCCAAATTATTATGTTTCAGTTAGTTAACCATTAGGGAGCTGCCATGGCCCTGGCGATACCGCAAATGCATGCCCATGAGCATACCGATGAACAGTTAATGCAACGCTATGCCAAAGGCGATGGCAAAGCGTTTGAGCAGCTTTATCTCAAACACAAAGGCGCCTTGTACCGTTACTTTGTGCGCCAACTCGGTGACAAACAGTTAGCCGAAGATTTATATCAAGAAACCTGGGGGAGGGTGATCCGTGCCGCCGCCAATTATGAGCCGAGTGCTAAGTTTACTACTTGGCTCTATCGGATTGCCCATAATCTGTTGATTGACCACGTTAGAGCTGTCAAACCCGTCGACTTAGTTAGCCATGATAATGAGGAAGGGCTAGATACCTTTGTGGGGGCGGAGCAGGAACAACCCGATGTACATTGGCAGGAAACGCAAAAGAGCCTGTTACTGAAAACCTGTATTGCCCTGTTACCCCAAGTGCAGAAAGAGGCCTTTATTCTCAATATCGAAATGGGCTTTACCGCAGCGGTGATCAGCGATATCGCAGGGGTGACACTCGAAGCGACCAAGAGCCGCATTCGCTACGCGTATCAAAGCTTAAAAGATTGTGTCAATGCTAAATGGCAGGAGGTTGGCCATGAGTAATTCCACTCTGTCATCGGAAGAAGAGGCACTACGTCAGGAAGTCTCGGCTTGGTATCACAAGCAAGCACTGGAAATGCCACCCGAGCGGCTCGACCAAGATATTTTGCGCCTATCACAAGCTCATTTGGCTGAAATGAATGTGAGCCAGCTAAAGCCTGCTGCTACGCCTGTGTGGCGCCGTTTCCCATGGGCGTTATCGAGCGCCGCTTCCTTAGCGCTCGTTGTCGGTTTAGTGATCCTCAACCGAGGCAATTTTGAGGAAGAGTTAGTCGCGCCAGCAGCGTTGACTATGAGTGCGCCCATGCCCGCTCAAGCACCGTTAGATCACGCTGATCAGCAAGTCGAAATGGCGCGTCAAGCGAGAATGGAAGATGCCGCAACACAAAGTAGGCAAAGGGAAGCAATGAGGGCCGAAGCTAAGATGTCAGCCCCGGAAAATCAGCAAGCAGAGTCTCAAGCATTATCGCAAAGGGCGCGTGCATTGCCTCAAAGTGATGAAGCCACAGCTGCGCTGCGTGATAAAGATGTGTTGATGGCGTCATTAACACGTTTGCAGGCGTTAATAGACTCGAAGCAAATACAGGAAGCCTTAGCTCTTGAGCAAAGCTTAGTGAAGCAGTATCCCGAGTTGTCTAAAACCAATGCTGAATCTACCGATGACACAAAGGCAATTGAGAAATTTAAAGCTCTACAGCATCAGCTTCATTCTGTGAGCAAATAAAGCGTAAATCAGTGGGCTGGTCTCATTAAGGCCACTCACTGATATTAATATCTTATTCTTAACGTTGTCGTATTAATCTAGGACACTTTTTACAGATCGTAATGTTAATTACTTGATCATGGTCATAAAGTGCACAGGAACTCGCCTGTTATATTGGATATTGATAAACGACTTGACTAGTATCAATAGTCAGTCCTAAGTTCAGGAGGCGATATGCTCAAAAGACTCATGCATGATCATAAACATATAGCAGTGCTATTGAATGTCTTGAAAAATAAACAGATGAAATTAGTTGAAGGCGAGGCGATTAATTTTATTGTTGTGAGAGACATCGTTGAGTATATGCAAGGATATGCTGAGCGTAGCCATCACCCCGTTGAAGATATTATTTATGCTTATTATTTGGCACATAAGGCGAATGATGAGATCGACAAGCTAAGTGCCGAGCACCAAGTTGTGACTGCGGCTTCATCGGCATTAATGAATACTTTAAACCTGATATTAAGTGACATTGTTGTCGCAAGGGATAAACTGATTGCCGATTTTGCCGAATATGTTGACTTACAAGAAAAACATATGCAAATGGAAGAGCGGGAGATTTTCCCCTTACTTGCGAAGTCTTTAACCGAGCAAGATTGGAAGGAGATTGAACAACAATGCCAAGCATCGTTAATTGATGATCCGCTATTCCTTGACCGAGAGCAGCAAGCCTTTGATGACTTACGTTCCTATTTAAAAGCGTCCGATTAGGGGTTGTAAGTCATCTGAAGGGTAAAAACAGAAAAAGCGCCATAAGCGCTTTTTCTCTATATCCTGTCAATAAAAAAAAACAGCAGGTTACAACTGGATGGTGTCTATATCGTAATCAAAGTTGTTATCAATCTCTTGCAGTTCCTTGAGTAAACGATGTTTGTCCTTTAACGCCTCGATTTCGCGCCACTTACGCTTTTTATTAGCACCACGCGAACGGTCGGGTCTTTCTACAACTTCATCTAGCGCACAACCATAATCTAAACGATCCATGGTAACCTCCTGTTGTTGTATGTTTTGTCAGCGATTAAATAACATATTTTCAAAACAGGGTGCAAGAATTATGTTTCATTTGTGTTAACTTGAAATGAAATTTGGATGATATGTCATTGATCTTAACTATCACTTTAGTGGTGGTTGCTTCTTGAAATGTTTATTTTATTAATGAGATACAATAAAAAAGCCAGCAATTGCTGGCTTTTTGTTCGATCAGATTTTGCCCCGTCGATAAAGATTGATTAGGCCATTGCTTGAGGCATCTAACGCAGTCGCTTCTTGATCTGCACCTATACGGGCGAGGACGTCGTTACCTAAGGTTTTGCCAAGCTCAACACCCCATTGGTCGAAGGAGTTGATGTCCCAAATGGCGCCTTGGACAAAGGTTCTGTGCTCATAGAGCGCAATCAGTGCGCCTAAGGTTTCTGGAGTCAGCTTATCCATTAACAGAGTGTTGCTTGGCTTATTGCCCGGCATGACTTTGTGTTTGGCGATAAGTAACTTTTCTTCATCACTCAAGTTGCTCTTGCTCAATTCAGCCAGCGCTTCATCTAAGGTACGGCCTTGCATGAGTGCTTGAGTTTGTCCAAAGCAGTTAGAGGCTAACTGATCATGGTGTTCACCGATAGGGTTATGGCTTTGCAGCGGCATAATGAAATCAGCAGGAATTAATGCAGTACCTTGATGCAGCAACTGATGGTAAGCGTGTTGACCGTTTGTGCCTTCGCCGCCCCAAATCACAGGACCTGTGCTGTAATCCACATGCGTACCATTGAGCGTGACTGATTTACCGTTACTTTCCATATCCAGTTGTTGGAAGTAGGCAGGAAGTCCGCGAAGGTAATGATCGTAGGTCAATACCACATGGCTTTGAGCATTAAAAAAATTGCCATACCACAGTGAGAATAGTCCCATGATGACGGGCATATTTTCCGCTAAAGGCGCAGTGGCAAAATGGGTATCCATTTGGTGCGCGCCCTTTAATAGGGAGCGGAAGTTATCCATGCCGATGAGTAAAGCGATGGGTAAACCAATGGCAGACCACAGAGAATAGCGACCTCCAACCCAGTCCCACATAGGGAAGATATTAGCGGCATCAATACCAAACTCAGTTGCTTTTGCCACGTTAGAGGTCACGGCAACAAAGTGTTTCGCGACATCTGACTGTGAACCACCTTTAGCTAAGAACCACGCTTTGGCCGTTAAGGTGTTGGTCAGCGTCTCTTGTGTACCAAAAGACTTAGACGACATGATAAAAAGCGTGGTTTCAGGATCGAGCAGCTTGAGTTTTTCACTGATCGAGGTGCCATCTACGTTGGCAACAAAATGGCAATTGAGACCTGTTATCCAGTATGGACGTAAGGCTTGGGAAACAATTTTAGGGCCAAGGAATGAACCACCGATACCGATACTGACAATATCGGTAATGGCTTTGCCTGTGTAGCCTTTCCACTGTCCTGAGGTGACTGAAGTGACAAACTGCTGCATCTTGTTCAGCGTTTGCTGTACTTCAGGAACGATATCTTGACCTTCGGCAATGATGGATTGGTCCGCGGTACTGCGTAGTGCGGTATGCAAAACGGCACGTTTTTCGGTGGTGTTAATGATATCACCGGCAAACATCGCCTTGATTTTAGCGTCAAGCTTGGCTTCTTGCGCCAGTGTCTGCAGCAAGTTGAGAGTCTCAGGTGTTGCTCTATTTTTTGAATAATCTAAAAATAAGCCACAGGTAGAAAGCGACATGTTGCTAAAGCGTGCAGGATCGCCTGCAAAGAGTTCTCGCATATGCGGGATCTGCTGGCTATGGGCTGCTAACGCCTTCCAGGTTGTGCTTTGGGTCAAGATAGTCATCGAATCGTCTCCGAAGATACTTAGTTTGCCAGTTTAGCCTTGAGCATGACTTCGAGTTTGCCTTGGTCGATGGCGAAGTTACGGATGCCTTCTGCTAGCTTGTCAACGGCCATAGGATCTTGGTTAAAGTCCCAGCGGAATTGCGCTTCGGTTAAAGGCTCACCCGCAGCAACTGTAGTGCTGGCAGGAATGAGTTTAGGTTGAATAGCGACTTGAGAGTTTGCTAGCTCTTCGAGTAATGAAGGACCAATAGTCAGGCGGTCACAACCCGCTAATTCGATGATTTCACCGATATTACGGAAACTTGCCCCCATGACTACCGTGTTATAGCCATGCTGCTTGTAGTAGTTGTAAATTTCGGTTACAGAAACGACACCAGGATCATTTACTGCGTCATAGTCTTTACCTGTGTCTTTTTTGTACCAATCGAGGATGCGGCCAACGAATGGAGAAATTAAGTACACGCCAGCTTCAGCACAGGCACGTGCTTGAGCGAAGCTAAATAATAGGGTTAAGTTACAGTTGATGCCTTCTTGCTCTAACTCTTTGGCGGCACAAATGCCTTCCCAAGTTGAGGCTAATTTGATCAAAATGCGAGATTTATCTATTCCTGCTTCTTGATATAGACGAACAAGCTTATGCGCTTTTGCAATGGATTTTTCTTTATCGAAGGATAAGCGGGCATCCACTTCGGTTGAAATTCGGCCAGGAACCAGTTTCAGAATTTCCACGCCAATGTTCACTGCAAGTTTATCGCTGGCATCATCAATCTGTTGCTCAATATCAGCACTTTGTAATTTAGCCCATGCAATAGCATTGTCGATTAGAGCGCTATACTCAGGGATTTGAGCGGCTTTTAGAATGAGTGATGGGTTAGTGGTTGCGTCTTCTGGTTGATAGCGCTTAATTGCTTCAATATCGCCAGTATCGGCCACAATAGTAGTGTATGACTTGAGTTGCTCTAATGTATTTGCCATGAAAAACATCCTTCTCAGATAGCGGTCAAAACTCAGAAATGAACTGATGACTATTAGAAGCGATTTTGCCAACTTTTCCAACCATCAATGTAAAAAAATTACAAAAATGGTAAAACTATATCGTTTCTTGCTGAACATAGTGGTGAATGCCACTTAATCAGTCTTAGCGCCATCAGGTTAGGTAGTGTAGATGCCTTAAAAACAAAAAGTCGCTGCAAGCAGCGACTTTTTTATTCTTAACAGTGCAATTACTTCAGAACAGGTTGTTTTTCAGTAGTTGTCACGATGGCTTCGATGCGGCGGTTAGCTGCATGAGCTTCTTTCGAGTCACCAGCCACTAATGGCTTAGTGATACCGTAACCGTTAGAAGTTACGCGGCTTTGGCTGATGCCATATTTTTCAACAAGGATCTTAGCAACAGCGTCAGCACGCTTGTCAGACAGAACCATGTTGTATTCTGGTTTACCTACGTTAGAAGCGTGACCCGCGATTTCAACAGTGAATTCTGGGTTCTTGTTCAGGTAGTTAGCCAGTCTTTCGATGTCTTTGTAGTACTCTTTCTTCACTACTGCAGAATCGTTAGCAAACTGGATAGAACCTACATCTTCTTGCTTTTTAACGTTTTCATAGATAGTACAGCCAACAGAGTCAACTTTGTGAGTTGCAGGCGTTGCTGGGCACTGATCTTTATCGTCGTATACACCATCGTTGTCTGAGTCAACTGGTGCTGCTGCAACAACGGCGGCAGCTACAGGCGCCGCGGCTGCTGGAGTACCAAAACGGTAGCTTAATTCTAAGCCCCAATAGTTGCTGTCAGCATTTACTGGAACGATAGCGTTAGCGCCAGCGTTATCATCTAAGTTTTCATAGCGACGGTATTTAGCTTGTAACTTCAGGTTATCAGTGAAGTTATAGCCAACACCAGCACCGAAATATGGTGCGAAGTCGTTTTCGCTGTAAGAAGTTGATACGTTACCAACGCGTTGGTTGTTTTCTAAGGTGTAGTACATTGCGCCAGCTTCAGCAGACAGGCTCCAACGGTTACCTAGTGGCCATACGCCAACTAGGCCAAGAGTTGCACCTTTTACATCTGCATCATTGCTAATGCCTGCATAGGTCCAATCTGCACTACCTAGATCACGATAGCCGATTTCTGCACCAAAGTAGTCATTAAACATATAGCCTGCGAAAATATCCCATGCGTATGGGTTATCATCGCCGTTATCAGTTGCAATGTGTTCATAGTTATTAACGCCTAAACCTGCACCAACATACCAAGGAGTTAACTCTTGAGATGCACTGGCAGCAAGTGGAAGCATTGATGTAAGTAAAACTACTTTTAATGTATTCTTCATCATTTTTTCTAAGTCCATTGTTTATGATTCTCCACCAATATGCTTTGCGGGTTTTAAGCAAAACATTGCTAGCACTTAGTGTGGGGATCCTTTGGTATTGTAGCCAGCGGTTAATTATCACTGCATTTGTTAAAATTTTCCAGTGCTTAGTCTGAAGTTTTTTTATGGGGCTCCATCCTGTAATCAACTTGAGATGTTAAAAAGGCATCCTTTTGGATGCCTTTAAATTGTATTTATTTTGTTAATTTAATTAACTGCTAGCGAGTCCAAACCCAATTTTCGATCTCAGTTGGGTCAACACCATGTGCTTTAATATAGTTACGGTGATCAACAAGTCTTTGCAACATATCTGTTGTGATTGAAACGTGTTTAGTCTCATCAATGACGCCTTGTTGGAATAGTTTATAAGCCATATCAATAACAAGGTGGTAGCGAGAGGTTCCATTACGCACACCCATATCAAATGGTGTAGTTGTTGAGCCTTCTTCTTCATAACCTTTAATTCTAAAACGGCGGCTTCCTTTGTAATCAAAAATTAACTTTTTGATTGTATTTGGATAACCGTGATAGTTAAATACTACTCCTTTATCTTGAGTAAATATTTCATCCATCATCCATGGTTTTTCTTTAAATTTACGGCTACCTAAACCATCACTGCTTAATTCGGTGACGCTCACAAAACGGATTCTGACTCGAGGCAGCATTTCCCGAATGATCACTAAAGAGGCCATACATTCTTGAGTGACATAATCACCACAGCCAGCAAGGACGATATCTGGATTTTCATCTGAAGCAAAATCCCACACCATGACACCATCTTTGGCTTGTTTACGTGCTTCATCTAAGCTTAGCCATTGTGGCAGCTCTTTTTTACCTGCGACTAGGATGTTCAGTTTGTCACGATCCGCAAAAGCGCGTTCGGTATACACTAAGGTGCTGTTTGCATCAGCTGGTAAATAAGCAGAGATAATCTTTGGATGTTTTTCTAACATCGCACCTAGGAACGATGGGTTTTGATGCGAGTAACCGTTGTGATCCTGACGTTCTAATAATGAAGAAAGTACTACGTTGCACGCTGGTAAAGGTTTACGGAAATGCACCCCTTGACTGGCATAAACATACTTACAATATTGGTCGGCCATGGATGAAACTACTTGCGAGAATGACTCGTAGGTTGGGAACATGCCGTGGCGACCTGTCACTGTGTAGCCATGTAACATACCAAATAGTAAGTTCTCAGAAAGGAGCTCTAGCACACGGCCATCGCGAGACATATCTTCATCCCAGCTTTCAATTGGCCATTGCCATGCACGGTCGGTTTCTTCAAATACCGCTTGCAGTTGGTTTGAATAGGTTTCATCAGGGCTGAAAATGCGTAAATTGCGTTGATCACGGTTCAGTTTGAATGCGTCACGCATCCATTCACCCATTTTCAGCATGGAGTAACCGCGGTGTCCGCGTGGTACTTCTGGACCGTAACTGAGTTTTTCTAGATCTGGATTGGATAAAGCTCTAACAACTTCACCACCATAAGTGAGATGTTGGCGACCACAAGCTAAGTGTTTTGGTGGGATCAATGAGCTAATATCCGCATCAAAAATCAGTTCACCTTGAGCATTGATTTGATAGAGCTCTTGGAACTGGTAGCTAGCTAACCAGTTATCCAATGCGGCTAGATGGCCTTTATCGGTCGCGCATTTATTGACAATCACTTGGTGTGATTCGCAGTTGCCTTCTAACTTCTTACCATTATATTCGCTTACGCCTGTCCAACCTTTGGCTGTGCGCATTAAAATCACTGGCCAGCGAGGTTTTACAATATCTTCGCCTTTACGTGCTCGGGCTTGGATATCATTAATCATGCTATAAGCGGTATCCATGGCGGTTGCCATTTGAACGTAGATATCTTCTTCCGCTTCGCTGTCCACAATAATGGGGTGGTAGCCAAGACCGCGGAATTCAAGATCTAATTCTTCATGGCTCATGCGTCCCATACGGGTTGGGCCAGAAATTTTATAGCCGTTAATATGGACGATAGGTAGTACAGCACCGTTGGTGGCAGGTGATACCAATCGGTTTGCATACCAAGATGCGGCTAATGGGCCTGTTTCTGATTCTCCATCACCTATTAATACTGTCGCGATAAGATCGGGGTTATCAAGCACTGCGCCCCAGCCAACGGATAATGAATAACCTAATTCACCACCTTCCAGAATTTGTCCTGGTGCTTCAGGATTAGCATGTGAAGGATAACCGTATGCTGCTGAGAACTTTTTACAAATATCCTCAATGCCCGTTTCATTATAAGGAATGGTTTCTGGATAGTAGTGGCTTAGAGAGCCTTCAATGAATAAGTTAGCTTGTACGGCAGGGAAGCCGTGTCCTGGACCAACTAAGTAAATAAAGGGACGATTGTGTTTTACAATGAGTCGGTTAACGTTCGCGTAGACAAAGTTGATACCTGGACAGGTTCCCCAGTGACCGAGCAAGCGAGGCTTAATGTCCGAGTGCGCTAGTGGGCGCTTATGAAGTACGTTTTGCTTTAAGTAAATCTGGGAGGTGGCTAGGAAGTTAGTGGCTCTTACGTATTTTTTAAGAGCATTTATCTCATGTGTTGTCGTCATATTAAGCCTCACTAGAGCAGACGGAAGTGAATAATGTTTTCTTGGAGTTACTATATTTGTAATTTTATTACAAAAATGTGCCCTACATCCAAATTTTAAAACTTGTGTTTGTCGTTAACGCATGTGAATGAAGTTTGTTAAATTGTTAATTCAATATTAACAGTAACTTATCTAAGCTTTATGAACGTGAGCTTGTAGCTATTTAACAATGTAAACCTAGGCTTGATCACATGAGTAATTTCGAATACTGTGCTATTTTGCTGCGTTGAATTCGGTAGCCGTGATGTTGTAAATTCACGGAAGGATAATTTGAAAGAATAAATCTACCGATATTCTTACCTTTATTTGGAAGGATTCATTCACCACAAATGTTGCACCTCGCTAAGTATAGGTGGGGGAGGGCATTTGCTACGGGAAGAAGTAAAATAATATGTTAGAAACGATTGTAAACTTTTTGAACGCACTGCTCTGGGGCAAATTGCTCGTTTACGGACTGGTGGGTGCGGGGCTCTATTTCACCTTACGACTTGTATTTATTCAACTTACACACTTCAAACACTCTCTAAAAGTCATGACCATGAGCCGCCAAGGCTGTGAAAGTGGTTTGTCTTCATTCCAAGTATTCTGTACGAGTATGGCTGCCCGAGTGGGTGCCGGAAACATGGCGGGTGTAGCGGTGGCCATTGGCTCCGCCGGACCTGGCGCTGTCTTTTGGATGTGGTTAATTGCCATGTTGGGTATGGCAACGGCTATGGTAGAGTCCACTCTTGCGCAGGTTTATAAGGTGCGTGATACCAACGGCCAATTTCGTGGTGGCCCTTCTTATTATATGGAGAAGGGACTTGGTCAGAGATGGATGGGGGTGTTGTTCGCTTTCTTCCTGATCATCGCTTTTGGTTTGGTGTTTAACGCGGTGCAAGCCAATACCATTACGGGGGCGATGGAGCGCGTGTTTGGCTTCGATCCGACCTATGTCGGTATCGGCTTAGTGTTAGCCAGTGGTTTTGTTATCGTCGGCGGCTTACGTAAAGTTGCGCGAGTATCTGAGTTTATCGTGCCAATTATGGCGTTGGCTTATATTCTAATAGCTTTCATTATTGTGTTGTTCAATTTAGAGCAATTACCCGCAGTTATTAGCCTGATTGTAAAAAGTGCTTTCGGTTGGCAAGAGGCAGCAGCAGGTGGCGTTGCTTATACAGTCGCTCAGGCGATGCAAGCAGGTATTGCCCGTGGTTTGTTCTCAAATGAGGCGGGGATGGGCAGCGCGGCAAACGTGGCGGCGAGTGCCTCACCTAATCCTAATCATCCAGCATCTCAGGGCTTTGTGCAGATGATGGGAGTTTTTGTTGATACTATTGTTATTTGTACCGCAACGGCTGCCATTATCTTGTTGTCTGGTGACATAGGTTCTAGTGATGATGGTATTCGTCTTACTATTAATGCGATGTCGAATCATGTTGGTGATTGGGGCGGTGCCTTTATTGCGATAGCGATTTTTCTATTCTGCTTTACCTCAATCATTGCTAATTATTCCTACGCCGAAACCAATGTGATGTTCTTAACGGGTAACAGTACTAAGGCGTTACCGTTATTTCGCCTGTGCGTATTAGGCATGGTGATGTTTGGTGCCGTAGCCAAAATCAGCTTAGTGTGGAACTTAGCCGATGTGTCAATGGGGCTAATGGCAACGGTCAATATCGTCGCATTGTTGCTGTTATCTGGCTTGGCGATACGGGTTATCAACGATTACTGTGAACAATTAAAGAGTGGCAAAATGCCTGAGTTTGACCGCAGTAAGTTCCCCGAATTGATGGAACAACTTGATGATGGCATTTGGCAGGACAATAGTGCCAATGAGTTGGCTAAATCGCGTACTGAATCTGCGGTTAGTCGCTAAGCTCAAGTTCACTGATTAGCGCTATCGGAAAAACCACGTCATCCGTACGTGGTTTTTTTATGCTTGTTCAGTATCATAGTGGCGTATTTTATTTGTTGGAGCGTGTTAATGTTGATTTTGGTTTCACCGGCGAAAACCCTAGATTTTGAGCAACCTCCCTTGACTCAAACCCATACTCGGCCCGATTTTTTAGCTTATAGCCAAGAGCTCATTCAAGTTTGCCAACGGTTAACCCCCTGTGACATAGCAACATTAATGAAGGTCAGCGATAACATTGCGGGCTTAAATGCGGCACGTTTTGGCGAGTGGACACCCGATTACAGTATTGATAATGCTAAGCAAGCTATTTTCGCTTTTAGAGGCGATGTTTACACAGGTTTTGATGCTGAGACCCTGACACCTGAACAGCTTGAACGTAGTCAGTCGCAGTTGCGCATTTTATCTGGGCTATACGGGTTACTGCGGCCATTGGATTTAATTTTACCTTATCGCTTAGAAATGGGGACGGCCCTTGCCAATCCTAAAGGTAAGAATCTCTACGATTTTTGGGGCAACACTCTCACCGTAGCGGTCAATAATGCGGTCGCTGCGCAGGGGGATGAGATCATTATCAACCTTGCATCCAATGAATATTTTAAGGCGATAAAGCCAAAGCAATTAGCAGGACAATTAATCACTCCTGTTTTTAAAGACTTTAAAAATGGTCAATACAAAGTCATTAGTTTCTTTGCGAAAAAAGCGCGGGGAATGATGGCAAGATATATTATTGATCAGCAAGTGAGTTCGATTGATGAATTAAAAGCATTTGATGTGGCAGGTTATTACTACAGTGAAGAATTGAGTAAACCGAATGAGCCAACATTTTTACGTGAAGCGCAATAACGTATTACGGCTTAAATAAAAAGAGCTGCTTAGGCTTAATGCCAGTCAGTTAAGCTGACTGGCATTTTTCTTCTTATGGGTGAATGATTTACTTATGCGGCTTATTTCGATTCAGTGCTAATGGGCGTTAACACTAAATTTGAGTTTGCCATGATATAAGCAAATTGAGCATATGCCGCCACATTTTGTGCCAGAGCCTTAGGATTGATTTTATCTAAGGTATCGTTAGGTGTGTGGTGATAATCGAAGTAATCGTGGCCATCCTGTCTTAATGATGCAACAGGTACGCCTAATGCGGGTAGCATAGAGACATCAGGTCCGCCAGAGGCCTGATTATTACCAAGGGCGACACCGTTGTATGTCATTGGTTTAATGCTCTCTTGAACTTGGGCGAAAACGTTGTCACTTACTTTAGTATCGATTTGATAAATCGGACCCGCGCCGAAATCTGATTCTGCAGCAATATAATGTAGAGGTAACTCGGCTTTGTGTGCTTCAGCATAAGCCTTACCCCCCACTAAGCCAATTTCTTCGGCTGCATATAGTACTACTCGCACTGTACGAGCGGGCTTTTGTGGAAGATCTTGAATATGTTTTGCTGCCGCTGTCACAATCGCAACGCCAGCGCCATCATCAATTGCACCTGTACCTTCATCCCATGAATCTAAATGGGCACCAATCAGCACGATTTCGTTAGGTTTACTACTGCCAGTGACTTCTGCAATAACGTTGTAAGAGGTATTTGTACCTAAATCCTTCGGTGACATATGTAGCTCGAGCACCGCATTCGGATCGCGTTTTAACATAGCATCGACTAAGTCTGCATCGGGATTAGACATCGCCGCAGCAGGGATTTTAGTCACACCATCTTGATAACGCATCACGCCAGTGTGTGCCATGCGGTCATGGTCGGTGCCTATTGAGCGAATGACGATTGCTACGGCTCCCTTTTGTGCTGCTGCGACTGCGCCCTTCGAGCGGCCGCCGACACTTTTACCGTAACCTTCACCAGTTATATGACGCTCCGTTTTTTGATCGATAAAGGCAATTTTACCTTTTACATCATCAGGGTTGGCTTGTTGTAATGCTTCTAGGCTATCAAAGCGAGCTATTCTAGCCCTAATGCCCGTTACTGGCGTTGCAATGCTGCCACCCAATGCAGTAATCACCAAAGGTTGCTCTACCGGAGAGATAATCTTGGCTTTGGCTTCTCCACGTTCCCAAATAGGAACCTGTACTGGCTCTTTATAAACCTTATCAAACCCGAGGCTGGTTAACTTATTCATTGCCCAGTTCACGGCAATAATGTCTTTTGGACTACCAGCAAGGCGCGGTCCTACTTCTACCGTAAGAGATTCGACAATGTCATATCCAATCGAAGAGGCTAAAGCGGTTTGTTGTAATTGAGAAGGGATATCTGTTTTGACTGGTGTTTCGATATGAGTTTGGCAAGCGCTCAAACCACTAATAAAAAGGCCTGTTATCAACGTTGTTTGGTAGGGTTTCATAGGTTTCCTTTGTTTTTATTAAGCATGTCCCACTTTTGAAAACAATCTAGCAAAAAGTGTGCTTTATGTCCCGACTATATCTGTAAGGCAACGCTATATTAGCGCAGGGGTTAGTTTTAGGAGAAAATGTGCGTAATGAATATTGAATTAATGCAGGAGCGAGCCGATCATGCCGTGGTGCTATTAAAGGCACTCGCAAACGAACGCCGTTTATTTATCCTTTGTTATTTACTGAATGAAGGAGAAATGTGCGTTGGCGAAATGAATAAAAAATTAGGCTTAAGTCAATCGGCACTATCACAACACCTTGCTTGGTTACGCAAAGATAATTTAGTAACCACACGCAAAGAAGCGCAGACCGTATTTTATTCACTGAAGAGTGATGAAGTGCGTGAGATGATCCATTTACTAAACAATATTTATTGTCATTAATGGTTTTCAGCAGATATAAAAAAACCGGCAATTGCCGGTTTTTTTTATTTACTAAGATAATTAAGCAACAAGCGCTTTGATCTTAGCGTTCAAACGAGCCTTATGACGAGCAGCTTTATTCTTGTGAATAAGGCCTTTAGTCGCCATACGGTCAACGATTGGTTGTGCAGCAGCGAAAGCTTCGGTTGCTGTTTTGTGATCACCAGCTTTGATAGCTGCGATAACTTTTTTAACGTATGTACGTAACATTGAGCGACGGCTGGCGTTATGCTGACGACGCTTTTCAGATTGAAGCGCGCGCTTCTTTGCAGACTTGCTATTAGCCAAGGTGCAACTCCTAAAAACTGGATTTGATACTTTTAAAGGCCGAGGAATATGCCTGCATTTAGTCACTTTGTCAATGACTATGATTGAATAATCATCATAAAGATAAATTAATTCAACCTGCCTTGGCTATCTTCAACCCAACTCGTGTAATATGTGGCGCAATTCTAGCAGCTATTACCGCAGTGTGACAGAGCCTGAGTCGATTTTTTGAGATGAATCACCTAATCCATTCGATATAGGTCTGGGGGACGTTTGAGTAAAAAATTATTGAAGTCAGGCATGATTGTTAGTGCTATGACATTGATTTCCCGTGTTTTAGGTTTGGTTAGAGATGTTGTCGTTGCCAATTTAATGGGTGCAGGGACAAGCGCAGACGTTTTTTTCTTCGCGAATAAAATTCCTAACTTTTTACGCCGATTATTTGCTGAGGGGGCTTTTGCTCAGGCATTTGTTCCCGTACTGACCGAATATCAAGAAAAACACACTTCGGACGAGACTCGAGAGTTACTCAGTAAAGTGGCGGGAACCTTAGGGCTGTTGGTGACCATTGTGACGCTTGTCGGTGTCATCGCATCGCCTGTGTTGTCCGCCTTATTTGGTGGCGGCTGGTTTGTGGCTTGGCTTAACAATGAGCCCGATGGCGCTAAGTTTGAGTTAGCAACGGTCGTACTAAAAATCACTTTTCCTTATCTGTGGTTTATCACCTTTACTGCTTTAGCGGGCTCAATCTTAAATACTCGAGGACGCTTTGCTGTATCGGCTTTTACGCCAGTGTTTCTAAATGTGGCCATTATTGTGGCGGCAATGTTTTTCGCGCCGACGTCTTCTCAGCCCGAAATTACCTTGGGATGGGGGGTATTTTGCGGTGGTTTAATTCAGTTTTTATTCCAAATTCCGTTTCTGCTCCGAGAGAAAGCGTTAGTAAAACCTTCGTGGGGTTGGCAACATCCCGGGGTTGTGAAGATTAGAACTTTGATGATCCCTGCATTGTTTGGGGTTTCTGTCTCACAAATCAACTTGTTATTTGATACCTTTATCGCCAGCTTCTTGATGACTGGTTCTATTAGTTGGCTCTATTATTCAGACCGATTATTAGAGTTTCCACTTGGTTTATTTGGTATTGCTATTGCAACCGTGATTTTACCCGCGTTATCGCGAAATCATGTGAATGCAGAAGGAGATGGCTTTGGTAACACCATGGATTGGGGAATTAAAGCGATTTTATTACTCGGTTTGCCTGCGATGATGGGGTTGATAGTGCTCGCGCAGCCTATGTTAATGGTACTGTTTATGCGCGGCGCCTTTACTATCAATGATGTGCAAATGGCCTCTTACAGTTTGATGGCTTACGGAAGCGGTTTACTGAGTTTTATGTTAATCAAGGTCTTAGCGCCAGGATATTATTCTCGCCAGGATACTAAAACCCCCGTACGCTATGGCATCATCGCTATGATCACCAATATGGGCTTTAACTTAATATTTGCAATCCCATTTGGTTATGTGGGTTTGGCGATTGCTACATCCATGTCAGCCTTGCTTAATGCCACATTACTTTATCGCGGCCTGCATAAAGCAGGGGTTTATCGTATTACCAAACCAACTATGGTGTTTTTCCTTAAAGCCGTGGTCTCTACGGCATTGATGGTGGTAGTCTTGTACTATTTATTACCCACGCAATCTCAATGGGTAGAATGGCATTTAGCTTTACGTGCTAAGGCTTTGATTGGCTTGATTGCTGTTGGTGCTATGACGTATTTACTTGGCTTATTGGCGTTAGGAATTCGTCCTTGGTCAATGAAACGGGGAGTTTGATTGCTGATTCTTATCGTTAGCTGTTATATAATCAGCCGATTTGCGCTTGGCAGTTGTCTAAAGTTATGGAATTAATCCGCGGTATACATAACATTTTGTCATCTCACCATGGCTGTGTGCTGACGATAGGTAATTTTGATGGCGTGCATCGCGGCCATGCACAGGTGATTGCTAATTTGGTGCAAAAGGCCAAACAGCTTTCATTACCTCCGACAGTGATGACATTTGAACCTCAACCACAGGAGTTATTCCGTGGTGAGAATGCGCCCGCGCGTCTGAGCTTATTGCGGGACAAAATCATCCTGCTCGATGAGTTAGGCGTTGAACGGTTAGTGTGTGTTAACTTCAACCGTGCCTTTGCAGATCAACCAGCGGAGCATTTCATCGAAGAACTGCTGGTGCGCAAGCTCGGGGTTAAATACCTCGTCGTTGGCGATGACTTTTGCTTCGGTCAAGGCCGAAAAGGCAATTTCGAAATGCTGATGCAGGCGGGAGTTCGTTATGGCTTTACCGTGGTCAGCACCCAGAGTTTTATGGTGGGCTCGCAACGTGTGAGCTCGACCGCGGTAAGAGAACAATTGGCTAAAGGAAACCTGGAGCAGGCGAGACGCCTACTCGGTCACCCCTTTACCTTAAGCGGCCGTGTGGCCCATGGCCAAAAAATTGGCCGAACCATAGGTTTTCCCACCGCCAATATCGCCCTCAAGCGCAATGTGGTGCCAGTGCGCGGGGTGTTTGCGGTGAAACTCTATTGGGAAGATAGCGATATTTATGAAGGGGTTGCCAACATTGGTTTCCGCCCGACCGTAAATGGTCAAGTTTGTCAGCTTGAGGTGCATCTTTTTGATTTTGAAGGTGACATTTATGGCAAGCATGTTGAGGTTGAGTTAGTGGCAAAACTTCGCGATGAACAACCTTTTGATTCATTGGATGCACTAAAACAACAAATTTTGAATGATGCAAATGAGGCCAGAGCTTTATTTGGTAACGATGCAGGCTGATATTTATCAGTTTAATTAACGGTATAGGATCAATGAGCGACTATAAATTTACTTTGAATTTGCCGGAAACTGAGTTTCCGATGCGTGGTAATTTGGCAAATCGCGAGCCAGAGATGTTAGAGCGCTGGACGAAAGACGGTCTGTATCAGCAGATCCGTGATAGCCGAATTGGCCGCACACCTTTTATTTTGCATGACGGCCCACCGTATGCGAACGGCAGCATTCATATTGGTCACTCAGTCAACAAAATTCTTAAGGACATTATTGTTAAGTCAAAAACTATGTCAGGTTTTGACGCGCCTTATGTGCCGGGTTGGGATTGCCACGGTCTGCCAATTGAACTGAAAGTTGAGCAAAAAGTCGGTAAGCCTGGTCAAAAAATTTCTGCGGCCGAATTCCGTGAAGAATGCCGTAAATATGCTGCCGAGCAAGTCGATGGCCAACGCGAAGATTTTATTCGTTTAGGCGTGTTAGGCGATTGGCAAAAACCTTATCTAACAATGGATTTTGCCACTGAAGCCAATATTGTTCGCTCTTTATCAAAAGTGATTGAAAACGGTCACTTACATAAAGGTGTTAAACCTGTTCACTGGTGTACAGACTGTGGTTCTGCCCTTGCTGAAGCCGAAGTGGAATACGAGGATAAAACCTCTCCCGCTATTGATGTGGCCTTTACTGCAACTGACAGCAAAGCCGTTGCCGCTCAGTTTGGTGTAAGCGATTACTCACATCCAGTCGCTATGGTGATTTGGACAACCACACCTTGGACGCTGCCTGCGAACCGCGCGTTATCTATCAGCCCTGAGCTTGATTACAGCTTGGTTGAATTTGTGAAAGAGGGGGCGACTCACGCGGTTATTCTGGCCGACGTGTTAGTTGAAGCTTGTATGACGCGTTACGGCGCCGAGAGCCATAGCGTGTTAGGTAAAGTTAAAGGTGTAGCGCTTGAATTGGTTCGCTTTAAGCATCCATTCTTAGCCTTTGACGTCCCAGCGATTTTAGGCGACCACGTGACCACTGACGCGGGTACTGGCGTGGTTCACACGGCACCAGGCCACGGTCAAGACGACTTCGTGGTAGGTCAAAAATACGGTTTAGAAGTGGCAAACCCAGTTGGTGATAACGGTGTCTACAAACCAGATACTGAGTTCTTTGCTGGCCAACATGTATTTAAAGCAAACGACAATGTGGTTGCGCTGCTGAAAGAAAAAGGCGCGCTATTACACCATGTTGCGTACCGTCACAGCTATCCACACTGCTGGCGCCATAAAACGCCCATTATCTTCCGTGCTACGCCGCAATGGTTTATCTCAATGGATAACCACAACCTGCGTAAGCAAGCATTAGGTGAAATTGAGCAGACTCAGTGGATCCCTGACTGGGGCCAAAGCCGCATCGAAAAGATGGTTGAGAATCGCCCTGATTGGTGTATCTCCCGTCAACGAACTTGGGGCGTACCAATTACATTATTCGTACACCGCGAAACTGAAGAGCTGCACCCTGACAGCGTGTCATTAATGGCACGTGTAGCTAATCGTATTGAGCAGGAAGGCATTCAAGCTTGGTGGGATCTCGATGCTGCTGAATTACTCGGGGAAGAAGCTGAACAATACCGTAAAGTGACCGATACCTTAGACGTATGGTACGACTCAGGTTCAACCTTTGCTTCAGTGGTAGGCGCGCGCCCTGAGTTTCATGGTCATGGCGTCGATTTATACCTCGAAGGTAGCGATCAACACCGCGGTTGGTTTATGTCATCATTGATGATTTCTACCGCGATGACTGGTAAAGCACCTTACAAGCAAGTGCTTACCCACGGCTTTACCGTTGATGGTAAAGGTCGCAAGATGTCGAAATCTATTGGTAACGTGATTGCGCCGCAGCAAGTGACTAACAAACTAGGTGCGGACATTTTGCGCCTATGGGTTGCAGCAACCGACTACAGCGGTGAAATGACTGTATCGGATGAAATCTTAAACCGTAGCGCCGATGCTTATCGCCGTATTCGTAACACCGCTCGTTTCTTACTGGCGAACCTTAATGGCTTCGATCCTGCTAATGACTTAGTGGCAGTAGAAGATATGGTGGCGTTAGATCGTTGGGCTGTGCGCCGCGCGGCCGCTCTTCAGCAAGAAATTATCGAAGCTTACGAGCAATATAACTTCCATATTGTGACGCAAAAGCTGATGCAGTTTTGCTCGGTTGAGCTAGGTAGCTTCTACTTAGACATCATTAAAGACCGCCAATATACCGCTAAGCAAGAGGGCCATGCCCGCCGTAGCTGTCAATCGGCATTGTTCCATATCGCCGAAGCTATGGTGCGTTGGATTGCGCCAATCCTGAGCTTTACTGCCGATGAAGTGTGGCAATTACTGCCAGGTCAACGTGATGCTTACGTGTTTACCCAAGAATGGTATCAAGGTCTGCAATCTATCACTTTAGATACTGATTTAAGCGATGCGTACTGGGAAAATCTGCTGACTGTACGTAACGAGGTCAACAAGGTCATCGAGCAAGCGCGCCGTGATAAACGTATTGGTGGCTCCTTAGAAGCCGAAGTCACACTGTTTGCTGATGCGGCGTTAACTGAACAGTTAACGCACATTGGTGATGAGCTGCGTTTCGTCCTGTTAACTTCAGAAGCTAAAGTATTGCCATTGGCAGATGCGACAAGCGATGCCGTTGAAACTGAGCTGGCGTCATTGAAGTTAGTGGTAAATGCAACAACAGCAGAAAAATGCGAACGTTGTTGGCACCACAGGGAAGAAGTGGGCACGATTGAGGCTCACCCAACGCTGTGCCATCGCTGCGTAACCAATATTGAAGGTGACGGCGAAGTTCGTCTGTTTGCGTAAAGGATCTGTATGCCATTAACTTGGAAAGACAGTGGCTTACGTTGGTATTGGGTAGTTGTATTGGTGTTTTTGGCCGATCAACTATCCAAACAATGGGTCTTAGCCAATTTTGATTTGTTCGAATCGGTGCAGTTATTACCTTTTTTTAATTTCACCTATGTACGTAACTATGGCGCCGCATTTAGCTTTTTAAGTGAAGCGGGCGGTTGGCAACGTTGGTTATTTACCTTAGTGGCCGTTGGTTTTAGTACCTTGTTGACTGTGTGGCTGCGTAAGCAAGCGGCATCCCTATGGAAGTTAAATTTGGCTTACACCTTAGTGATTGGTGGCGCCTTAGGTAACTTAATCGATCGATTGATGCATGGTTTTGTGGTGGATTTTATCGATTTTTATTGGGGTAAGAGCCATTATCCCGCCTTTAATATCGCCGATTCCGCGATTTTTATCGGCGCAGTGCTGATCATTTGGGATTCGTTTTTTAACAGCAAATCCGAACAAGATAAAACCGAAGAGGTGAAGTAGTGACTGTGACACGTTCGTTATTGTGCCATATGAATATTGTGCTTGAAGATGGTTCGACCGCCGATAGCACTAAAGCCTCGGGTAAGCCAGCACGTCTCAATATCGGTGATGGTAGTTTAAGCCCAGCATTTGAAGCGCAGCTTGCCTCCTTGAATGAAGGTGATAAGCACAGCTTTACGCTTGAAGCGGTCGATGCGTTTGGTGAGTCAAATCCCGATGCTATTCATTATATGGATAGAACCCGCTTTCCAGCCGACATGGAGCTAGAAGTGGGTGTTATCGTCAGTTTCGCTGGTCCTGGCGGCAGTGAGATACCTGGAATTGTGCGTGAGGTTGCGGGCGACTCGATAACGGTCGATCTCAATCACCCTCTAGCGGGACGCAAAGTCACATTTGAACTCGACGTGGTGAAGGTATTTTAAGATGAAATTAGATCCTACCAGCCCAAGTTTAAATATTATGCTGGCAAATCCTCGCGGCTTTTGTGCTGGTGTGGATCGTGCCATTAGCATCGTTGAGCGTGCGCTCGAGTTATTTTCACCACCGATTTATGTTCGCCATGAGGTCGTGCATAACCGCTATGTGGTGCAAAATTTGAAAGACCGCGGTGCTGTTTTTGTCGAAGAGTTAGACCAAGTGCCTGATAACAATATTGTTATCTTCAGTGCTCATGGGGTTTCTCAGGCGGTACGTGCCGAAGCTAAAGCGCGTGGGTTGCGAGTATTCGATGCAACTTGTCCATTAGTCACCAAAGTGCATTTGCAGGTCACTCGAGCAAGTCGCAAGGGTATTGAATGTATTTTGATTGGCCATGCGGGACATCCTGAAGTTGAAGGCACCATGGGACAATATGATAACCCTAATGGTGGGGTTTATCTGATTGAATCCCCGGCAGATGTCGAGACTTTAGAAGTTCGCGATCCTAATAACCTCTGCTTCGTGACTCAAACGACCCTCTCGGTAGATGATACTCTCGATATCATTAGCGCCTTATTAAAGCGTTTCCCGTCCATTGAAGGCCCTCGTAAGGATGATATTTGCTATGCGACGCAAAACCGTCAAGATGCGGTGCGTAACTTATCGGCCGATGTTGATTTGTTGATTGTGGTCGGTTCGAAAAACAGTTCTAACTCTAATCGCTTACGTGAATTAGCATTAAAAACGGGTACAGAGTCTTATTTGGTTGATACTGCAGATGATATTGATTCATCTTGGTTTGAGGGTGTAACTAAAGTTGCTGTAACAGCTGGCGCGTCTGCACCAGAGGTTCTTGTACAGCAAGTGGTTCAAGCCATAGCGAAATTAGCGCCAAGTGTGGTGACTGAAGTCGAAGGACGAAAAGAAGATACTGTCTTTGCCGTACCCGCTGAACTACGTTAATTAATGTAGAAAATAGTAGTCAATTGAAAGAGGCCAATGGCCTCTTTTTTATTGTCTAAGTATGACTAAATTCAAACAAAGCATAATGAGATTGCAGCTTATATGCTATTGTTACTGGCCACTTACATTTTACTCATCTATTATTAACTGTTAGCAATGGTTTTATCGTAAGATTAAGATTTAAAAGGGTAAATAGCTGAAAAGCATGTCAAAAATATGACTAAATTCGAACGATTGACACATCAAGAATTTCAACGAGGCTTCTCACTAATAGAAGTGCTTGTTGCATTAGTGATCTTAGTGATTGGCCTGATCGGTATTTTTAATTTACACATAGTGGCTAAGCGCGGCAGCTTTGAATCTTTTCAGCAGACACAAGCTTCTTACTATGCCAACGATATTATTAACCGTATGAAGCTTAATCGAACGCAATTAGCCAATTATAGCGGAGAATATACTGGAACGCTGGCTAAGCCGGCTAAAGAGTGTGATGTTGCTGTTGGCGCAGTCAGTTTATGTTCTCCAGCTGAAACTGAAGCTTGGGACCTTTATCAATGGGAGCAGAGTTTCATGGGCGCTGCGGAAATCGTTGATGGCCAAAATGTCGGTGGATTAGATACTCCAACAGCTTGTATAGCCATTGATGGAACGACGGTGACTGTTGCCGTGGCGTGGAGAGGTATTCGTGAGGGAGCCGGCACAACATACACAGGGAATGAATGTGGTGAAGATCTTGGCACTCGTCGACGTATTTTTGTCGTATCAACAGTGATTATTTAGGCGAGCAGACAAAATGACGAATTTTCAAAAGGGAATGTCGTTAGTGGAGTTAATGGTTTCGATGCTGATCGGGCTATTTCTTACGCTAGGGCTGTTCTCTATGTTTAGTATGTCATCTTCAAATGTGGTAACGACTAGTCAATTCAACCAATTACAAGAAAATGGCAGGATTGCATTGGCGCTGATGGAAAGAGATATTACCCAACTCGGCTTTATGGGTGATATCACTGGAACCGATTTTGTACTTGGCACCAATATGACATTAAGAGATGGCATCGCGAATGATTGTATTGGGGCTGGGATAAATAATGGCACATTGCCCAATAATGAACCTGCACACTTTAGAAGACTGTGGGGATATGAAGCAGGTAAAAGTGCTGTGGAGTTAACGTGCTTAAATGGTGTTAATGCAAATACGGATGTGATCCAAATAAAAAGGCTGATCGGGCCTCCAGTTACAAATCCCAACGGAGAGCGCTATTACATGGCAGCAAATTCTAGTCAAGCGGTGTTATTTAAAGGGGGTAATCCTCCGAATCCTGCGCTTGAAAATGCACGATTTTGGGAATATCAACATCATATTTATTTTATTAAGAATGATGGTTTAGTACCGGTGTTAAGACGTAAAACGTTAACAAAAAACAATGGTATGAACAATGAAGAACAATTAGTCGAAGGCATAGAAAATATGCGTATTCTCTATGGTTTTGATAATGATGGCGATGATACCGCTGATAGTTTTATGCCTGCTGAAAATGTTACACCTTTAATGTGGGATAACGAATTATTTCAGCGTTTAGTTGCTGTTAGAGTTTATTTATTAGTTAGAGCAATCGATGAAGATAAAAGCTATACAAATGATACGACTTACACTTTAGGTGACAAGGAAATCAAAGGATTAAATGACCACTTTAGACGAAAAGTGGTTTCAACCACTATGGTGCTTGCCAATCCTGTGTTAATTCGCAATTAGAGGACGAATAGATGAGAAAGCAGAAAGGGATAGTATTATTTTTCGCACTCATTGTACTGCTTTTAATGACAATAATAGGTGTCGCCTTAGCCGTCAATTCAACCCAAGCCATACGTATGTCTGGAGCCGGAGCTGAGCGGATTGAAGCTAAATCAATTGCTGATGGTGGGCTACAGCAAGTGATACTAAAATATGAAGGCATGCTATTGGCGAATCTAAATGTTGCTACTACGGAAAAACTTTTTAATGGTGTACAGCAACTTACCCCATACCCCCTTACAGGAGTTAGAAATGTAGCCTGTCAGCGAACAGCAAACGCAACTGGGGCTAATTTAGTGAATTGTCGCCGAGTGGAAATTAGTAGTACAAGAACATTTGGTCGAGATGACTTAGGTCAACTAACCGTTGTATCAGGTGTAGAGCAGCAAGTCTTGCCTTAATAGGATTAATATCATGTTAAACAAATTGCTCATTGGAATATTTATAGTTATCACTTTTTCAGCAGGCTTGACGTTTGCTGATGATACTGAACTCTATTTGGTGGATTCAACAGTTAGAACAGGCAAACGCCCGCAGGTACTCTTTATTTTTGATAATTCTGGCAGTATGTCCACCGTGGAAGAAAATGCTGTAACTTCTTATTGCTCTGAGGCAGATAAAAATGCAGGAGTTTGTACTTATCCTGATGGATTTGGAACTTTTTTGGAGAATTACTCAGGTTATATTAACGACAAGGGAACCTACTGGAATGCAGGGGGAATTGATAATACTAGTAATATGCCTACTCCCGATAAGCCTAATGATGGGAGACGATTTTATAAAGATAATAATAACTGCAATACAGCTGCAAAGGCTTTAGTTTCTAAAGGACGTTATACTGGTTATTTAAGAGAGTTTAGTAGCAACAGAAATACATGGAATAATCTTGCTGATAATAATGGTTTTAATCAAAATGATATTGTTGATTGCTATGAAGATATTTTAAATGCTGATCCTGTTAATCCGGGTAAATTGAAAGGTAACTCTTTTGCAAATGGTTATCCCATAAACAATAAATCGATGTATACAACCAGCGCTACCGAAACCGACCGCTTAAATAGTTTAAAAAACACTCAGTTTGGCTCAGGGCAACCAGTGACGCTTTATACTGCTCATTATCTAGTCTGGCACAAATGGGTTACGACAACTAAAGAAGGACAAGAGAGTGGTGGTGTTGGTACTCGTCTTGATGTTGCCAAGAAAGCATTAATTTCTGCTTTAGACTCACTTGCTGTACCAATTGATGCTAGTCTGGCTGTATTTAATCTTAATTTTCCTGATGAATCTAATGCTGATGGTGGCCGAGTTGTTTATGACTTGGCTGAAATGAATTCAGTGAATAAAACAAGTTTAACCAATTTAATCAAAGGTATGCCGGCGCAAACAAATACGCCATTATGTGAAACTCTTTATGAGGCTTACATGTACTTTAGTGGTGGTCCAGTAACCTTTGGAAATAAAGATACTGATTATAAGTCTTTAAATTATAAAAAAAATACCCCGCCAAGCATTCTAATGACAGGAAATTATTCAACTCCTTTTAAAAAATGTCCTGATACAGCTTATGTTATTTATATTACTGATGGTGCACCAACAGTTGATAAGTCAGCTGATTTACTAATTAAAAATTTAACTTCGACAGCTAAAAATAAAGATGCTGATTATACTATATTTAACTTTAAAAATCCTCAGAATGAAAATGATACTAGTTACATGCCGGCTTTAGCTGCCTATATGTACAACAATGATGTAGTTATCGGAAATAAAGATTCTATGGGAGTTGATAACAAACAAAATATTCGTATTTTTACTATTGGTTTTTCGGACGGTGCTGATGCGGCAGCAGATTTATTGGAAGAAACAGCTTTTAGAGGTGGAAATCCGCGCAATAGTGATGGTATTTCTAAAGGATACTATGTCGCAAAAAATGGTCTTGATTTAGTAACGGCTTTGGACGATGCGTTAAAATCAATTTTAACGATTGACTCTACGTTTACATCTCCAAGTATTGCCAGTAATAATTTTGATAAAACTCAAACCTATAATGCCGCATATTATGCTATGTTTCTGCCTGGAAATGGTCCGCGTTGGAGTGGTAACCTTAAAAAGCTAAAGGTGAACTCAGCAGGGGAGATTGTCGGTCCTGGCGGTAGCGCTAATGCTATTGATACAAATGGTAACATTTCTATTGATACATGTACCTATTGGAATGCTTGTTCCGGTGTAAACGATGGAAATAAGGTGCTGTCTGGTGGGGTATTACCGACATTAAGAAGCCAGCTTAAAAATCGCAAAATTTATACTAATAGCGGTACCAATCTAGTGAATTTGGCAACGTCTTCCTTCGTTTCTAGCTATTCACAAACTGATTTGGATTGGTTGTATGGTGTGGATGTCGATGATGATGATAATGACGATAGCACTTCAGATCCTAGGGAGGATATGATGGGCGATCCTCTGCACTCTAAACCTTTAGCAATTAATTTTGGATCTGCTACCACTATGGATGTGAGGATTATTCTTAGTACTAACCAAGGTTTAGTGCATATGTTTAAGGACTCCGATTTGGGTAGTGCAGATTATTCTGTGGGTTCAGTTTCTGAATCCTGGGCATTTATCCCTAATGAGCTTTGGGGCAATATTCCTAAACTAAGAAATAATCCTGCAACGGGTGTGCATTCTGTTTATGGGATGGATTTATCCCCAGTGGCTTACACAAAAACAGATAGTACGGGCAAAGTAAAAGATGCTTGGCTTTACTTAGGTATGCGTAGTGGTGGTACATCTTATTATGCTTTAGATATTTCAAAACCAGATTCACCAACATTTAAATGGATGATTAATTCTGATTCAACTGGCTTTGAAGATTTGGGCCAAACTTGGTCAGAGCCTGTTGTTACATTTTTAAAAGGAATTAGTGATCCTGTATTAATTTTTGGTGGAGGTATGGCATCGGCTCAAGGTTCTGGACAAGCGGTTTATATCGTAAATGCAAAGGATGGCACGCTTATCACAAAATTTACCGATACAGGTATGGGGAGTGTTGTTGCTAAAGTTGCTATACTCGATAGTGATAATGATGGTAATACTGACCGCATATACTCTAGTGATATTTCAGGCAATGTTTGGCGTATGGATTTATTTGGCACAGACAAGGATAAGTGGACAGTATTTAAGTTCGCATCCATTGCCGGGCCTGCACCGGATAATCGTATGTTTTTTGCGGGTCCAGTGGTTGCTCAGACTGAATTTAATAATGTGCATTCAGATGGCGCAACTTTAAGTTATCAAAAAATTCCTTATGATGCTGTGACGATTGGTTCGGGTAATCGTGATAACCCACTAGGCTTAAGTATTAAAGATAAATTTTATGTATTCCAAGACCGTAACGTTGTAACGCAAAATTTTACTACAAAGCCTGTAACATTGACTTCTATGGATCTTTATGATGTCACCAATTCAGCTCCTAGTGATAAAGATGGTGATATTGCATTTGGAAAAATGAAAGGCTGGCAGTACAGCTTTACAGCTATTGGAGAAAAGAGTTTATCAGCATCACTAATTTTTAATGGTAAAGTCTATTTTACCTCTTTTGTACCGCCAACTAATCAATCAGTTGATTTGGATTCAGGTGTGTGTGGTTTTTCAGGGCAAGGTAGGTTGTACGTGTTCGATTTGCATAAGGGGACTCGTTCTTATAGCCAAGTTTATTACGAGGTAGGTGAGCGGGTACCTGATACTCCCCAAATAGTTATTCCTAAGCCTAAAGATGGAGAAAAAGCTGAAGCGTATATTATTGGTGTAGGAAAAGGGGAGTGTGAGAATGGCGAATGCAAAGGAACCATTGGATTGGGTGGTGGTTTAAATACCAATAAAATTTATTACCATATAAATGAATAAGTAAATATGAAGATTAAAGATAAAGGATTTACATTAATTGAAGTGATGATTGTTGTTGTCATTATTGGCATTTTATCGGCAATTGCATATCCTTCTTATACTCGATACGTTGCGCAAAGTACGAGAGCTGAAGGATTGTCGGCGTTGATGAGATTAGCTAATTTACAAGAACAGTATTACTTAGATAATCGTAAGTATGCTACTGATTTAACTAAGCTGATAGGCGCAGATCCCTATATTACTGAACATGGTAATTATTCTGTGACATCAAGTGGTACAACATCATTTACGCTAAAAGCAGTCGCTCAAGGGATACAGGCAAGTCGTGATTCTTCCTGTGCTCCTTTGACCTTAACAGATACAGGGGCTAAAGGTCCAAGTGCGGAGTGTTGGAAATGAAACGAGTCATTCTCTCCACGATTTTGGTGTTGATATCGAGCAAAGTTTGGGCTGTTACTGGAAATCCTCAAGTCGAACAGGATTTCAAATGTTATGTAACGTTTAATAATAATGCTGAAATTGCTTTTTATCGTTGGAAGATGAGTGAAATGCCGTTACGAATGGCTAGCCTTGTAGGCACTCTTCGTCATCACTCAAATGATGGTAAAAAGTCATACATCAATGCAGTTGAAGAATGCGTTGAACTTAATGCTTCTTTCAACAGCCTTAAGGCTCAAGAATTGGATAAGTTGACACCTAGATAAACACTTTTAGTGATTCATTTTAAGCTTAATAAAAACTTAGCGCCAAAACGATGTTTTTAAACTCAGTATTAAAAATGCCAAATCGTTTCATTTGATTTGGCATTTTTGAAATTTAATATAGTGATAATTTGTAAGTGGATGCTCAGTCAGTTATAAGCAACTTTGGTTATCACTTCCCTCTTTAATTAATCCTGATGTACTAATTTTTATGCTTTTAGAACCATCACTTTCTCCACTTGGGCAATATATAATAGATGTTTCAGTAGATACTAGGCCATCAGAAGTAAAGTTCACGGTTTTATCTGTCGGGCCAGTTAGTGAAATCGTATCTTTAGAGTTAAATCCATCTATTACCTTTAGGACTTTTTTTGAACCATTTTTTTCAATATACACACTAAACCCCTTACTCCAGTCATTACCACAGGGGGAGGCTGCATAGGGGCATACTGTGACTGTAGAACCGTAATTCACCGCTTGATTTCGCGCAAAGGCAAAAAGGTCATTAATTTTTTGTATTTCATTTGCGCTACGAGTCGCTTCATACATTGCTGTAAAAGAGGGGACGCCAATAGAAAGAAGTAAAGCCGCAATTGCGATGGTGACCATTAGTTCAACTAAAGTAAAACCTTTTGAGAGAGTAAACATTGAATAATCCTCGCGTTAACTCGGTTAAGTATATGCGAGAGAGCCTACAAGATCAGTAACTATCTAAGATATTCAATATAACCAATAAGTTGTTTTACAGTGTCGTTTATAATTAGCACAGCCAATACACAAGGTTTAAATGGTTTTAGTTATGTACGAGTAATTTATATTCAGTATAGAGAAAGCTGATGCTCTGCATCTCAATACTGTGGCAGTGCATTAACAACTTAGCTGCATTCAATGGGTCGTGTACTAGCATATTTATCAATATGCATTTATTTACAGTCAATATTTTTTGCGGTAGATAAGCGAACTCGTCCCGCTTGATTGACCACTATTGCTTTAGAATTTTTGTTATCTATTGTTCGTGGGCAATATTTAAAGGTTCCGTTACTGCCTGATGCAAGCCCATCTGGCTGAAATCTTACAGAGCTACGGTTGTACTTTATAAAATCTTTGCTATCGAACTCATCAATAGTCATTATCACTTTATCATTTAAATCAAGTGTTTCAGCTGCACCTGAGTCAGTAAAAACTGAGATACCTTGCTGCCAGTTATCAGTGCAGTGTCCATTAACGAGAGGACAAGCAGTTACCCTATATCCGTAGTTTATTGCGGTGTTACGTGCAAATGCGAATGTTTGTTGAACAGTTTTTATATTCGAATCTGCTCTAAAATGGTCAGTTATGTCAGTATACGATGGAGCCCCAATCGTAAGGAGAAGTGTTGATATGGATAAAGTGGTGAATAGTTCTATCAGGCTAAAACCATTTTGATGGGTTTTCATAACAGTTCCTTTGTCATAAGTGTCCCGCGTCCAGCAGGGGTTTAAACATCAACAGCTAACTCCAAGTATAACTGTCAGGCTAGGATCTGCGATGTAATTTTTAGATTTTTATGTGCTAAGAACCGTTTTATAGAAACTGTGTTTTATGAGTAAAGCGATGCCAATGCTTCAATAATGCCTTAACCACGTGTAAGCTAGTGTTATTCTGTTTGATTATCTGTAAGCAAGTGCTGAGGAATGTTTGATGAAGAAAGTTGAAGCCATTATTAAGCCTTTTAAATTAGATGATGTGCGCGAGTCACTTGCTGAGATTGGGATCACGGGAATGACTGTGCTCGAAGTCAAAGGTTTCGGTCGTCAGAAAGGACATACGGAGCTTTATCGTGGTGCTGAGTATATGGTTGATTTTTTGCCAAAAGTAAAAATTGAGCTTGTGATCCAAGATGATCTCGTTGATCAAGCTATAGATGTGATTGTTGAAACTGCACGTACTGGTAAGATTGGTGATGGCAAAATATTTGTGACAGATGTTGAGCGGGTTATCCGGATTCGAACTGGGGAAGAAAACGAAGAAGCGGTTTAAATCTATTCTTTTAAAATTAGGGCCTGAGGGCCCTTTTTTGTTGCCTAAATTTTATCACGTAGCTCATTAAGTCGTTCGATTTCTGAAATATCTTTAATGTAAAATGGTCTGCTTAGTTAGACTAAAGTAGTTATCTCTTATCTGTTCCATGGTATAACTTAGCCACTTAAATGAGCTTGTGAGGTTGTTATTTTGGCTACGAAACGAATCGTGATTGTGGGCGGTGGAGCTGCAGGTTTAGCGCTGGCCTCAAAATTAGGCCGTAAGTTGGGCGGTGGTGATGTCGTCGATGTCTGCTTAATTGATAAAAGCCCTATTCATATCTGGAAGCCAAAATTACACGAAGTTGCTGTGGGGGTTATCGATCAGTCGATTGAGGGATTACTTTACAGAGATCATGGCCTTAAAAATGGATATCGTTATATTCGTGGTGAAATTGAGCAGTGTGAACCAGATGCAAAGACTATTCAGCTTGCTGCTGTATATAGTGATTCAGGAGAATTATTGCTTGAACCTCGTCAGATTGAATATGATTATTTAGTTCTGGCCTTAGGTGGAGTATCCAATAGCTTTAATACCCTAGGAGCGGAGCAACATTGTATTTTTCTCGATAGTTTAGATAACGCTAACTTATTTCATCAAAAGCTCTTGGATGCCTTGTTACAACTCAATGAAACACAAGAGAAAGTCAGTATAGGCATTGTTGGCGCAGGCGCAACAGGCGTTGAGTTAGCCGCTGAACTTCATCATGTGATTGAATCAGTTAAAGAATATGGTTACCTTAATATCTCAAAACATCATCTTGATGTGCATCTTATTGAAGCCTCTCCCAAAATTCTTCCCCAACTACCAGAGCGTGTAAGTGCTAGAGCCCAAGCCGTACTTGATAAAATCGGTATTCGTTTACACATCGGGGTGCAGGTAAAGGAAGTGACGCGTGACGGCTTCATCACTCAAGATGGTGATGTGATTGAGGCAGGCCTAAAGGTTTGGGCGGCTGGCGTTAAAGGTCCAAAAGCCTTCCGAAATTTTTCTAAACTGCCTATTACGCCGCGAAACCAAGTCGAAGTTGATGCCTGTATGCGGGTGAAAGGCCATCAAGATATTTATGCCATTGGGGATTGCGCCCTATTAATTCTCGAGTCTGGTCAACCTGTTCCGCCACGCGCTCAAGCCGCTGCTCAGATGGCAGATACGCTATATGAGAATATTGTGAACCGGCTACAAAATAAGGCTGAAAAGGCTTTTGTCTATAAAGATTATGGTTCCTTAGTTTCATTAAGCCGCTTTTCGGCCGTGGGTAATTTAATGGGGAATCTACGCTCTGGCACTTTCTTCGTTGAAGGCCATATCGCAAGGCTGATGTACATCTCTTTATATCAAAGGCATTTAGCAAGCCTATATGGCTGGTTCTCTGCGATTATTTATCGCATCGCACAAAAGCTACTCAAGTGGCAAAGACCAAAGCTGAAATTACACTAATGGTATAAACACGAGTGAGCTATGCTCTCTCGTGTTTTTAGTATGGCATTTTTCGATATTGGATTTGATATTACTGCTACTAGAGAATCCGTTTACGTACTACGACGACAATGCGCCACTTTTGCATCTCACACTACGAATATAAGTCTAAAACATCAATATATCCTAGTGTTTAGGTGAGGCAGAAGAATCGCGGATAACTGGCTCTGGGGTAAATGTTTTTGCAAATTTAGCATCTAGCTCACGACGTTTATCGATTAACAGTTCTGTCGCAACTTGGGCAATTTCAGAATTGGGTTGATGAACAGTGGTAAGCTTCGGCCAAGTTTGGCGTGAAAATGGGCTATCTTCGAATCCTACAATCGACAAGTCACCAGGAATATCAAGCCCTGCTAAACGTGCGGCAAAAAGTGCTCCTGCTGCAATTTCGTCGTTACAAGCAACAATCGCAGTAGGACGATTTTTAAGTTTAATCAGGATATTTGCGCCTTCGACCCCCGATTCAAATGAGTATTTCCCTTCAATTATGTAATCCTCATTCAGAATTAGATGGTTTTTTGTTAATGCTTGTTTATAGCCAAGTAATCGTTCTTTAGTGGATTCGTGGTGCAAATCACCACTTATAAAAGCGATATTTTTATGGCCCAAATCAATCAAATGCTGGGTTATTTCAACCGCCCCCGACTTGTCATTCACTAAAATGGTGAGCCCATCTGGCTCTTTAACTCCTTCCCCTGCAATAATGCGGACATAATTTGCATCGATCTCGTTGAGAGATTTCAGTACTTTTGGATCTTCTGAAAGTGGCGGTGTTAACACTAAACCTGCAAGCCTCGAATGTTTAACAAGCTGAGTCAGCTCATCACAAATTGTGTCAGATTTAGCATTACAAGGGTGGATAACAAGCTCGTAGCCTTTATCTTTACATGCCGATAAAATCCCATTTTGCATATCAATAATGTAATACGCGTTAGGATTATCATAAATAAAACCAATAGCATAGGATTTTGTCCCTGCCAGATTTCTTGCGGCAAGATTGGGCTGATAATTTAATGCTTTAATGGCCTCGTTCACTTTATCAATCGTGGCTTGTTTCACCGATGGCTCATTATTGGTTACGCGGGAAACTGTCTTGATTGACACTCCAGCATATTTAGCGACGTCGTTGATAGTGACTTTCATTGATCTAAAAACTCTTTATTCGAATTTGCGAAGGGCTAGCAGATTGATGAACCTCAATCCTTTAAGCGTAATTTACAAGCCGACAGCGTTGTCAGTTAACTTTTTATTATGTTGCTTATAGTGCGAGCATTTATGCCGTATAGCAATGCTCATTTGTTACAAACTGCGGCATTTTTCAACTGTTAACACTCGGTTATAAGTTGTAATTTTACATCAAATTATTTAAGTGATTATTTTTGCTTAAATATATTCAGATTCTATCCTGCCAAAGTCAGTGTTATGACATTTTTTTTCGTCCAGAGTTATTTTGTTGTGGCAAGGCTGTTAATTATTGTGTAATGTTTGCTCTAGACATGACAGCGTTGTCATTCCATCGGAATGGTTATGAATACTAAAACGATAATAAAGTTATGGAAGGGAAACGAGATGCGACCATCATCCTTTAAGAAAAGTGTACTAGCTACAAACATTGCTATCCTCCTCGGCAGCGCGGTTTCAATCAGTGCTGTCGCTGCAGAAGCAGCTGCAACTGCTGCCGCTCCTGAAAATATTGAAAAAATTGAAGTGCGTGGTATGAGAGCTTCAATGAAAGCTTCTGTTAACGACAAACGTTTTTCTGACGCTGTTGTTGATGCTGTGACCGCTGAAGATATTGGTAAATTTCCTGACGGTGACGTGGGGGAGTCTTTAGGCCGTATTCCTGGTGTTGCGGTAAACCGTCAGTTTGGCCAAGGTCAACAAGTTTCTATTCGAGGTGCTTCTAGCCAACTTACTAGCACATTATTAAATGGGCATTCTGTCGCCTCAACAGGATGGTTTGATCAACAAGCCATTGATCGCAGTTTTAATTACAGCTTACTTCCTCCCGAATTAGTTGGTGGTATAGAGGTCAAGAAATCTTCTCAGGCTGATGTTGCAGAGGGCGGTATTGGCGGCACAGTGTTAGTTAAGACTCGTAAGCCGCTTGATTTAGAAGCTAATTCTGTATTTTTAAGTGCGAAAGGTGATTACGGTACTGTTTCTGAAGCGACAGATCCGCAGACTTCAGGTTTATATAGCTGGAAAACGGAAGACGAAAAATTTGGCTTTTTAGTTGCTGGTTCATTAGATAAAACTGAATACCAACGTAATGGTATTGAGTCGTTACTTGGTTGGGGGGAAATTGTTCCTACAACTTTCCAACAAGACCGTGAACGCACTGCTGTTAATGCTGCTTTCCAATACAGACCAACTGATAGCCTTGAGTTCGGTCTAAATGTTATGAGTTTGCAGCTTGATGCAAACAATGCCAATACGTCAATTTTCTTATTCCCGACCCAACAGGGTGAAAACAAGTGTCTTAAGAAAAATGCCGCAGGTGTTTGTACTTTAGTTGAGCATACCGATAAAGGTGGTTTTGCATGGGCACAAACTTGGGCTCGTAAGGCAAGCATGTCCTCTGATACAGTGGACCTCGATTTTGCATATCAAGCTGATGCCTATAAGTTAGAAGGCCGTATCGGTAAGACTAAAGCTGAGGGTGGTACCGATTTGACATCCAACTATGGTCAGTCTATTGGTAAAGCGGCTGATTTTGCGGGTATTTACGATGCAACTGGTGATGTTATCAAAATTGACATCGCTAATAATGCTTTCGATGCCAGTGATTTCAATGGCAAGTTGGAAACTGCGGGTTGGGCATTGAAAAAACAACCTAATACTGATGAAGAGTCATTTGCGACCTTTGATATAACCGTTCCAGTTGAGTTTGGTGTTATTACCTCAATTAAATCAGGTATTAGTTATGCTGATCATGACGTAACTCAAACGACTGAAGCTGCGCAATCATCAAATATTACTGCAAAAGACGCCTCTGAATATTACTCAGGAACTATATCATCAGGTGCAGGTTTTACCTTACCTAAGCCTATCTTTGACAATATGATCAGAGATGCTTACGCCGCCATTGATGGCTTTACTTTAGACAAATCTGGTTACGGTACGCTTCAAGAGAAAAACTTAGCTCTATACACTATGGCCACATTTGCTGGTGAAGGTGTACGGGGTAATTTCGGTTTAAGATATATCTCTACCGATGTTGAATCGGATTATTACGCATTCAGCACAAAAGGTACTTATGCCGATGATTTAAGTACAGATAAGGCAAGCTATAATGATGTTTTACCAAGCGTAAACATTGCATTTGATTTAGCAAGCGATTTAATTTTAAGAGCATCAGCAGCACAAGTTATGTCTCGCCCTAACTACGCAGATCTTTTTGCGACTTCTAAATTACCTGGTTTTAACGACGGTACTCCAGGTAACGAAAAGAAAGTAACTGGGAGTGTGAATCTGTTGCCATTTAAAGCCTCTCAAGCAGATTTAAGCTTAGAGTGGTATTTCAGCGGCGAAGGTTTATTTGCAGCAACTTACTTTATTAAAGATGTTAGTTCATTTATTTCAACCCGTGAAAAATTAAATCAACAAATTGGTATTGAAGATCCAAACTTAGTGAGTCAAGGTGGTAGCTCCTGTGGTGCAGGTATATATGACTGTTGGACAGTGAGTGAAAACTATAATGCTACAGGTGGTTCAATCGATGGTATTGAACTGCAATTACTAGATTCATTCGATAACGGTTTTGGTTACTCCGCTAACTACACCTTTGCCGATGCAACCTCACCTGCTGAAAATTATGCTGATCGTGTAGGAGTGTTCTCAGACTCATCTAAGCACACTGTAAACTTAGTCGGTTACTACGAGATGGATGATTTCTCTGCTCGTATAGCATATAACTGGCGTTCAGAGTATATGATGCGTGAATTACCAGGTTTCTACGGTAACCGCGAGCATCAAGCTTATGGCACAGTAGATTTAAGTGCTAACTATAATGTGACAGATTATCTATCTGTAACATTTGAAGTCGTTAACTTACTTGAAGAAGACAGTATTCAGAAAGGTGTTTCACCTGTTGATGCAGAAGGTGTTATTAGTGAATTTAAAGATAACTACCCAGTATGGAGCTTCGATGGTGAAGCTCGCTACAAGCTTGGTGTAGCGTTACGCTTCTAATTCAATTTAATCACGAAAAAGCCTAGCATTCGCTAGGCTTTTTATTATCAATAAATTTAATAATAAACTTAGGTTTCTCCAATTTAGAGGCTCGTGATGACAATCAGAAAAATAGCTATTATAGGTGGCGGTACTTCAGGTTGGTTAGCGGCGAACCACTTAGGCCGAGCATTGAAGGGGCGTTCTGGGTTATCTATTTCAGTGATTGAATCTCCTGATATTCCTATTATTGGTGTCGGGGAAGGTACAGTGCCTTCGATTAGAAAATCATTACAGAGTTTTGGTATTAGTGAGTCAGAATTTATTCGAACATGCGATGTCACGTTTAAACAGTCTATTAAATTTGTGAACTGGTTAGATAAATCGCGTCACGGTAAGCATAATTTTTATCATCATCTATTCGATATCATTAATTTACACCAAGGTGACGCTGTATCGACGTGGTTGGCCGAACAAAGCGGATATTTTGCCGATTTTGTTTCCCCACAGCATTTAGCTTGCGAAGCGGCTAAAGCACCAAAGCTCATTACTACGCCAGAATATGCTGGTGTTTTAGGCTATGCCTATCACCTCAATGCAGCAAAGTTTGCCAAATTACTCGCTAAAAATGCCATTGAGAAATTTAATGTAGAGCATATTTTAACGACGGTACACGACGTGTGCTTAGGTGTAGATGGCGCTATCGAGTCATTGCAGACTGAGCAGGGGAATCTATCTTTTGATTTCTATATTGATTGCAGTGGCTTTGAATCTATTTTGTTAGCTAAGGCATTAAAAGTGCCATTTATCAGTAAAGCGCAGCAACTTTTTATTGATACGGCATTAGTTGCGCAAATTCCGACTCAGCCTGCTGATGTTATTCCTCCTTATACTAAAGCAACAGCACATCAAGCCGGGTGGATTTGGGATATTGCGCTTACCCAGCGCCGCGGTACAGGATTTGTATATTCATCAGCGCATATGAATCAAACTGAAGCTGAACAAAAGTTTGACCGTTATCTTGGTGGTAAACTTGCCGATATTCCCCATCGCAAAATCCCTATGACGGTAGGCTATCGTCAACAATTTTGGGTCAAAAACTGCGTTGCATTAGGGCTGGCACAGGGCTTTTTAGAACCCATAGAAGCGACTTCAATTTTATTAACGGACTTTTCTGCTCGATTTCTTGCTGAACGTTTCCCTGCTAATAAAGATGAGGTGGATTACTTATCAATGCGTTTTAATCGCACTGTTAACCACGCATGGGAAAGGGTCGTCGAATTTGCCAAATTGCATTATTGTTTGTCAGATAGAAATGACTCGGCATTTTGGCTTGATAATCAGCGTGAAGAGACAATTCCTGAGCCGTTAAAAGAGCGGCTTAACATGTGGAAGTCATTTAGCCCTATTGCAGAGGATTTCCCCTCAAAGTTTGAGGTGTTTAACTTAGATAATTACTTATATGTTCTTTATGGGATGAAATATCCGACTCAACCGCATGATAGAGGTTTAGTCGCAAAAGCTAATTTGAATGCTTATATGAGTAACATGTCTAATGTGAAGCGCCAAATGTTTGAGGGGTTACCAGAACATAGAGAATTGATTGATAAGATTTGTACTTATGGCTTGCAAGCTATCTAAGCGCTTTAATTTAATGTGTAAAAAGGAAAAATAAAATGAAAACACAATTTGTACCTTTAAATGACGCAAGTCATAAAAATTTAGCGATTGGGGATAAGGTTGATTACAGCCTTTTTGAAACCATGCATATGCTCCCTCTTCAGGTTCAAGAGTTTATGTCTGCTGCGACCAGTTTCCCTATCGTGTTTACAAAAAACGCTCAAACTGGTGAGTTCCTCTCCATTGCGATTACTGCACTTAAGCCTAATACTAATAAGTTACTCAAAAACGGTCAGTGGCAATGTCGCTATTTACCTATTCAAGTTCAATTGTATCCTTTTGGAATGAGTTATATAGATAACGACAAAGTTATCTTGGGTGTCGATGTCAATAATTCATCAGTGGCAGAACATGAAGCGCATCGTTTATTTGATGATTCAGGCAATCAAACGGTTTATTTATCAAAAAAACTTGAATTGGCGAGTTTACAGGCTAGTTATCATGAGATGACAAAGTACTTTATCAAAGTGTTACTCAATCATGGACTGTTGCAACCACGTACATTAACAGTGACTACACTTGATGGCACTAAAACCAATATTGATGGAATATATACCATTGACGAAGGAAAACTGCAGCAGTTAGATGATACGACATTACTTGATTTTGCTAAACGAGGTTTCTATTCGGCTATTTACGCGCATCTTTGCTCATTAAATTTAATTGATTTAGTGATGGAAAAATAAACTCAATTTTATATAGTTCGTTTTAATAATATTAAAGCGAACTATTGTAATTGAGGCTATTTAGTTTGCTAGCATCACACTCCCAGTCAAAATAATCCAGCTTGCAAAAAACAGTTTTAAGGTTTTGACTGGAAGATATAGCGCCAGCTTGCGGGCTAACAATCCTCCGATAATTGCACCGGGTCCTGCAAATAGCACTAATTCATATAAAGCGTGACTGTGGTCGGAGAACACGTGTATTGGGCTTGCCGACCAAACGGTTATGGCTGATACCACAACGCCAACCGCGACCGCCATCTTGGCGCAGATACCTCGTAACATCAGATAGATTACAATCAGTTCACCTACACCAACAGACAACCAAGCGGTGATGATCCCGCCAAAGTAACCAATAACCGCTAAACAAAAATAGTCTATGGATTTAAGACTATTACTTTGCAGATAGCGGTGTTGACTGCTGAAAATGATTGCTATCCCAAGTGCGATAGAGAAAAGGCTAAAACTGGTGTGGAGCGAAGAGGGCGAAGTCAGTTGCCATAACTCGCTGCTCCAAAGGCCGAGTACTGAAAAGCATGCACAAAGCAAGATACATGGAATAAAACCATACCAAGTTTTATCCATATGGTGATGCCGTTGATAGTATTTTGACCATGAAATTGCGCCAGCAGTCATGCCAAAACACTGGATCATAAAAGACGTTGAAACGCTTTGAGTTTCGGTAAAATCTAAACTAGAGAAAACAGGGATGAAAATAACGCCTCCGCCTGCTCCAGTTGAATTAGCAAAGATAGCTCCTGTTATTCCTAAAAATATAAACTTGCCATATTCTTTAATTAACTCAAATGGTTGTGCGAATTGAACAAACCAAACTATCCATGTGCTTAACAGAGTGAGCAGTACCGTTAACGACCGATAATATTGGCCGCTGAAGGTGTTTTTACGCTTAAAGGTAGGGATATATGTGAGCATCTTTTTAAGATAACTGAGTGTGTCGTTTGAGTTGTTGCGCCTATGTTATCAGTCAAAGACAGCGTTGTCACATAGGTTGATAAATATAGATTTAAATTTAACAAATTGAAATTTAAAGAATAAATTTATTTTTCTTAAAAATATAAAGCTAATTGTCAAAAAAATGTAGAAATCCTGTTCTTTCTTGTGTAATTTAATGAATGACAACGCTGTCATCTGCTTGTGTGATGCGTTGTTTAGTAAGGTCTGCATGAAGAGGATGAGGTCTCCTTATTCATGTGTTTGGCAGAAGTATTGCTGGTCGGGCGGCGGTACGTTTGTCTTTAATATTTGATAGTCTCTCCCCAGAAACTAGCGTTGGCTGGGTACTGTAAGCAGTGCCCAGCCATTTTTTTAGGTAGAGCGACCTTGCTTAGTATAAGCAAACAAGTTAGCGGCATTAATAAATAAAACTCGCTGGATTTTCCAGTTATAAAAGAGGCTGCGATTCATGGTTATTCATATTGCTACATTGCTTTGCAGCGTAGTGACAACTCTGGCTAAGCGTTTGTTGATGTCCATCTTGAGACTCTGGCCGAGCGTTATGCTGTGTGCGTTGAGTTTCACCGCGATAGCCGCTGTGGAGCAAATGTCGTTCACGCTTACTAATGCTGCTTTTGCGGCTGGCACTTCTTCGGCAAGCAATCCCACTCCTATCAAGATAGTGACTACCATCCAACAGCAATGGCAGTTTAATCTGCTTAAAGAGGCGCTGCGCCGCTCCGGCAAGCCGTATCAAGTAGAACAAATGTCGACGCAGATGAACCAAAAACGCAATGCAGAAGAAGCACTTGCCGGCACTGTTGACGTATTTTGGAGCATGACTTCCAAAGAGCTTGAGGAAACCATGCTGCCCGTACGGATCCCACTGTTTAAGGGATTGCTTGGTAACAGATTATTAATTATCCGTAAGAGTGATGAGGCTAAGTTTGCCAACGTAAAAACACTGGCGGATTTTAAACAATTAACCGCTGGGCAAAACCGTTATTGGCCCGATGCGAGCATTCTCGAAGCCAATGATGTGCCGTTGGTAACGAGCTATCAGTACACCAATCTATACCCGATGTTAGAAGGTGGACGGTTCGACTACCTTGCGCTTGGCGCACAGGAAATCGGCGATGAACTTGCGAGCCACCCCGATCCCGCACTTAAGATTGATAGCCATATCCTGCTGCAATATCGCTCTCCGGCCTATTTTTTTGTCTCACCAAAACGCCCCGAGTTAGCTGAGGCAATCTTAGCGGGGCTTGAACACATGATTAGCGACGGTAGCTTCGATGAAATGTTTAATCGTGAACTTAAGATTGAGCAGCTCTACCGTGATGCGCAGTTTGAGCGGCGCGTGATTATCCGCTTAGATACGCCAGATTTACATCCCTTAACGCCGATTGAACGCCAGGAGCTGTGGTTAGATCTATTTAGTATGCAAGGTGCAACATAATGAAAAATTTAGCCTTAAAAGTACAAATTGGGCTAGCTGCGGCGATATTTACGATCGTGAGCGCCTTGTTTGGAGCATCCTATTGGTTGGCGAGCGATAAGCTAATGAGCAGCGAAATGGCCTTTGAAGACAATACGGTCGCTAATCTGCAAGTCACAATGGCACAGCCGATTTTTACCTACGATTACGAACAGATCCGGGCTGTATTATCCGTCATGTTAAAGTCTGAACAAATTTATCAAATTACCGTTGTGGATCATCGCGGTAAGCTGCTCGCAGAGGATAAACAAGCCGAGGAAGTTGCCGTCAACTATCTACAAACAAGAGAGTTACAGTTCAGCGACCAAGGTAATCCTACCGGACGCTTAACCATTACTTTTTCCATTTTGCCCGTAAAAGCGCAGTTATCCGAGTTGTTGCTGAGCTACTTTATACAGGCTTTGTTGATTTTAGCGGGCAGCCTCTTCGTTATTTTCATTATTTTAAAGCGTTTAGTGATCACCCCATTAGATAAGGTTGTCACCGCGTTAGAAGAGATTGCTAATGGTGATGGCGATTTAAGTCATCGATTACCCGTTGAAACTGAAGATGAAATTGGCAAGCTCGCCAATGCTTTCAACGGTTTTGTCGAACACATTCACGGCACGATTTCAAGGGTGCATGAAACCTCTGCTCTGCTATTGGGCGATGCTAAAGCGCTGGGCACGTTGTCGCAAAGTAACAACCAGCGTGTGCAAGCTCAGCTTAAAGAAACCGAAGCCGCGGTCACGGCCGTGACTCAATTGAGTGCCAGTGCCAACGAAGTGGCCATCAATGCTAAACGTACCGCCGATGCGGCAACCCAAGCCGATAGGGCGGTTGACGATGGCCAGCGTCAGTTTGACTCGGGCTTAGCCATTACTCGCCAACTTGCGGCTGAGTTAACACGTTCGGCTCAGTCGGTGTCGCAGTTACAACAGGAAACGCAGCGTATTGATGAAGTTGTGGTGGTGATCAGCAGCATTGCTGAGCAGACTAATCTGCTGGCGTTAAATGCCGCGATTGAAGCTGCCAGAGCGGGTGAGCAGGGGCGTGGTTTTGCCGTCGTTGCCGATGAAGTGCGCTCTTTAGCGAGTCGCACCCAACAGGCGACGGGAGAAATCCAAAAAATGATCCAACAGGTGCAGAGCCGAGTTGCCGAAACCGTGAATGTGATGCAATCGAGTCAGACTCTCTCCAATCAAGGGGTCAACCGTTCGGAAGAAATTAAACTCGTTCTATCTAAAGTGACTGATTTAGTTTCAAATATCAGTAATATGAATATCGAAGTTTCCCATGCGGCGCAGGAGCAGACCTGTGTCACCGAAGCGATTTCTCGTACATTAAATGATCTTGCCAATGTCTCAGGTTCAGCCTCCCTCGATAGTGAGCATCTAGCACAATCGAGTGAGCGACTGTTTCACCAAGGGGAAAGACTGCGGACGTTAGTAACTTCCTTCAGATTGTAGCCATTTCTGAAGCTAGAAAAGGAATATCATGAATAAAACGATTGCCGCCACCGCCATTTTATTTGCATTAGGTTTAAGTGCCTGTAGCCAAGCGCCTAAAACAGTGAATGTGCCAGTGCCAAGCTCAGCCGAGCTCGCCACGCCTGCGTCATTAACCCAAGCGCAATTGCAGCAGTTTGGGGATACCTTGGGCGTGAGTTATCGCGTGCTCACTAACCGACCCGATAATAACTGTGACAAAGCCGCCGCTGAAGGTCGTTGTTTTGTAGCTGAAATTGATTTTGCCCCTGGCGTTGATCTCAAAGGTCACGACTGGGCGATTTATTTTAGCCAGATGCGTCCGGTGCAATCGGTTGAGGGCAAAGAGTTTTCCATCACTCATGTCAAGGGCGATCTTTATCGGATAACGCCTACTGAGGCATTCAGCGGTTTTAACAAAGGGGTTAAAAAGACCTTAAGGTTCCGTGGTGAGCTTTGGCAACTGTCCGAAACCGATGCTATGCCAAACTATTACATCGTTGCTGGGGATTTATCGCCAGTGGTGATTGCCAGCACGCAAGTGAAGCAAGATCCTGAAACGGGGATGGAAGTGCGCCACTATGTTGAGGCGTACACCGATATGGTGAAGCAGTATCGCCGTACTGATGCGGATAAATTAGTGCCTGCGACCGCATCACAGCTATTTAGCAATAACCAAAATGTCAGTGAAGATGCCAGTTTAGCGGTCAATACCATTATTCCCACGCCGCAAAAAGTCGCGATCCATTCTCATGATAAAGCGGTATCACTCACCTCTGGCATTACATTGGATGTCGCGTCAGTATTGAGTCCATCTGCTGGAAATCAGTCTTTTAAAACCGAGCAAGTGGCTGCGGCGCTTGAACGCTTAGCACGTTTGGGCGTTAAAGAGTCAGAACAAGGCTTAGTGGTGAAATTGAGCTGGCGCCAAGGTGCAGAGAGCAGTTATCTGCTGGATATCAAACCCGATGGTATCAAGATTGCCGCAGGTGATGCGGCAGGATTTTCCTATGCGCTATCGTCACTTGCCAGTTTGATTGATGTGCAAGAGCTGCGCGTAAATGCGATGACAATTGAAGATAGCCCAAGATATCCATTCCGCGGTATGCATATCGATGTGGCCCGTAATTTCCACAGTAAGGCGATGATTTTTGCGCTGATTGATCAAATGGCGGCTTACAAACTCAACAAATTACATCTGCATATGGCCGATGATGAAGGTTGGCGCTTAGAGATTGATGGTCTGCCTGAACTGACCGATATTGGTAGTAAGCGTTGCCACGATCTTGAGGAAACTACCTGTTTGTTACCGCAGCTTGGCAGTGGGCCTGTTGCGGAGTCGAGCGTTAATGGTTTCTATAGCAAACAAGACTATATCGATATAGTCAAATATGCCGATGCCCGCCAAATTCAAGTGATCCCTTCGATGGACATGCCTGGCCATAGTCGCGCAGCGATAAAATCCATGGAGGCGCGTTACCGTAAATTACTCGCCCAAGGTAAGCCTACGGAGGCGAAAACCTATTTGTTGTCGGATGCGGCTGATACGACTGTGTATTCTTCGGTGCAGTATTACAACGACAACACCCTGAATGTCTGTATGGAATCGACCTATCAATTTGTCGATAAAGTGATTGATGAAATTGCCAAATTACACCAAGCCGCGGGTCAACCATTAACTCGATACCATATCGGCGCCGACGAAACCGCTGGGGCGTGGAAGCAATCTCCTGAGTGTTTATCCTTTGTAGCCAATAACGATAAAGGCGTGAAATCCATCGAGGATTTAGGCGCTTACTTTATTGAGCGGATATCGAATCAACTGGCGGAAAAAGGCATTGAAGCCGCAGGTTGGAGTGATGGCATGAGCCATGTTCGCCCAAGTTATATGCCAGCTAAAGTCCAATCTAATATTTGGGATGTGATCGCCTATAAAGGATATGAGCATGCCAATCAGCAAGTGAACAACGGTTGGGATGTGGTGCTCTCTAATCCTGAAGTGCTGTATTTTGATTTTCCCTACGAAGCCGATCCTAAAGAGCACGGCTATTACTGGGCAAGCCGTGCCACCAACGCGCACAAAGTATTTAGCTTTATGCCGGATAACTTAGTGGCGAATGCGGAGCAGTGGACCGACTTGCAAAATCTGCCTTTCGAAGCCGACGATAGGGCAAGAACCGATGAGAAAGGCAAAAAATCTGGACCACGGGAGCAAGGTAAAAACTTTGCTGGTTTACAGGGGCAATTGTGGAGTGAAACCATTCGCAGCAACGATACCGTTGAGTACATGATTTTCCCGCGTTTATTGATGCTGGCTGAGCGTGCTTGGCATCAAGCAGAGTGGGAAGTGCCTTACCAATATCAAGGTGCATTGTATAACCAAAGCACTGGGCACTTTACTGCGGCAATGCGTGACGCGCAGGCACAATCTTGGCTGCAAATGGCTAACACCTTAGGACATAAGGAGTTTATCAAACTCGATAAAGCGGGTATCGATTACCGAGTGCCGACTGTCGGTGCCGAGATCCGTGACGGTAAACTGTTTGCCAACGTGGCTTATCCAGGACTTAAGATTGAGTGGCGACAAGCGAGTGGGCAATGGCAATCCTATCAAGCAGGGCAGGCGGTAACTGCGCCCGTTGAGATCCGTGCTATTGCTGCTGATGGTATCCGCAAAGGCAGAAGCTTAATCGTTAATTAATCTGTTATGTATCTTGCTGTATTTTAAAAGAAAAGTACAGCCTTTTTCTTTTTCACTTTCAGTCAATTCTTTCGCCTGACATTTGATTATAAATTGCTTCAAAAAGTAAATGACAACGCTGTCATTTTTACTGTAACATTGAGTTAACTAAAGTTGAGTGTCGTATTAACGGCATAAGTATAAGCAACGGTAGCGCTGCATTAAGAGATGAAGAGGGATGTCATGGGGTTAGTCCAGACAAAAGATCAACAACTGTTTATCGGTGTTGATGGGGGCGGCAGTAAGTGCCGAGCCACTATCTATACTGCGGACGGTACCGTTTTAGGGACAGGTGTTGCTGGGCGCGCTAATCCGCTGCATGGTCTTGCACAAGCATTTGCATCGATTGAAGCATCGACTCGCCAAGCTCTGTTGGATGCGGGCATGAAGGAAACCGATAGCCATTTACTCGTTGCGGGCTTAGGGCTGGCGGGAGTCAATGTGCCGCGCCTGTATCAGGACGTGATCAGCTGGCAGCATCCGTTTGCTGCCATGTATGTCACTACGGATCTTCATACCGCTTGTATCGGTGCACACCGCGGCGCGGATGGTGCGGTGATCATTACGGGTACGGGGTCTTGCGGTTATGCCCATGTAGGTGATGACAGCTTAAGTATTGGTGGCCACGGTTTTGCGCTGGGTGATAAGGGCAGCGGTGCTTGGCTTGGCTTAAAAGCCGCCGAGCATGTGTTACTCGCCCTCGATGGCTTTGCCGCGCCGACTGCTTTAACCAAGATGCTGTTAAACCATTTTGGGGTAAGTGATGCCTTGGGCATCGTCGAGCATCTCGCCGGTAAGTCTTCGAGTTGCTATGCCGAATTAGCCAGAAGCGTACTCGATTGTGCAAACGCGGGTGATGAAGTCGCTCGCGGGATTGTGCAGGAAGGAGCCGATTACATCAGTGAAATGGCACGCAAGCTGTTTAGCCTCAATCCGGTGCGTTTTTCGATGATCGGTGGCCTTGCCGAACCGCTACAGGCCTGGCTTGGCAGCGATGTGGTAGCAAAGATTTCTGAAACCTTAGCACCGCCAGAATTGGGTGCCATGTACTTCGCTCAGCAGCAATTTAACTCAATCAACATTAATGAATAAGCCGTTTTAGCGCATCAGTGCTAAAGCAATACCCGTATTGATTTGTAAGGTAAATAACATGACAAACACTATTATGGAGCAAGAAGCTCGCACCGCGCCGCAGAAGATTGCGGGTCAGTTAGCCGCTAACGCCGATTTAATGCAGCAGTTAGGTGAAAAACTGCGTGCTTTCGATCCCCGTTTTGTGATGATTGTGGGCCGTGGTTCATCGGACCATGCGGGTGTATTTGCTAAATATCTTTTTGAAATTGAAGTCGGCGTGCCAACGTTTGCCGCCGCGCCATCGGTAGCCAGCGTTTATGGTAAAACCTTGAAGTTAGAAGGCGGATTAGTGATTGTGATTTCACAATCTGGCCGTAGCCCTGATATTTTAGCCCAAGCGCGTATGGCGAAAAACGCAGGCGCGTTTTGTGTGGCGTTAGTGAACGATGAAACCGCACCAATTAAGGACATCGTCGATGTGGTGGTACCATTACGTGCAGGCGAAGAAAAAGCCGTAGCTGCAACAAAGAGCTACCTTGCGACTCTGTCGGCGATTCTACAATTAGCCTCGGCGTGGACGCAGAGCGAATCCCTCGCCGCAGCGGTAAGCTCTTTACCACAAGCGCTGCAAACGGCGGTTGATGCTGAGCCACAACTGACGCCTGAATCAGTTGAAAACGTTAAAAACTTAGTCGTGTTAGGCCGTGGCTTAGGTTATGCGGTGTCTAAGGAAATTGCGCTTAAGTTAAAAGAAGTGTGCTCAATCCACGCTGAAGCCTTCAGTAGCGCAGAGTTTCTCCATGGTCCAGTGACCTTAGTTGAGAAAAAACTCACGATTGTGGATGTGTGCATTGGCGATGAGTCTTACGCTAGCCATATCGAACAGATTGAAAATGTGAGCCAACGTGGTGCCGATTTAGTCCATTTAAATCAAACATCGACGGATATTCATCCACGTGTGGCGCCGTTAGCCCTGTTACAACGTTTTTATATCGACGTGGCCGCAGTTGCGATTGCCCGTGGTATTGACCCTGACCAACCCGCAGGGCTGAAAAAAGTCACTCAAACGCTGTAATGGCTGGCCGTTATCGCCGCGTTAATTTGAAAAGAGGTTTGGATGAAATTCACCTTAATTGCCGAGCAACTGTTTGATGGTGAAGCCTTCCATCGGGATGTGCCAGTCACCATTGAAGATGGGCTGATAGCCAGCTTAGACACCGCATCGGGTGCTAAGGAAATTCGCTACCCAGGCACCCTAGTGCCAGGGTTTATCGATGTGCAAGTTAACGGCGGTGGCGGCGCGTTATTCAATAGCAGCCCAACGGTTGCTTGCATTGAAACCATACGCAAGGCGCATGCTCGCTTTGGTACCACAGGCTTTTTACCCACGCTGATTACCGATAATGTGCAGGTGATGGCTAAGGCGGCCGATGCCGTTGCTCTTGCGGTTGCGCAAAAAAGTGCAGGCGTATTAGGCGTACATTTTGAAGGCCCGCATCTTTCGGTACCTAAAAAAGGCGTGCATCCACAAGGCTTTATCCGTGAGATCACCGAGGCTGAACTGGCGATTTTTTGCCGTCAGGATTTAGGTATTCGAGTGGTGACCTTAGCACCTGAAAATGTCTCGCCCGAGGTGATCCGCCTGTTGGTGGCGTCGGGCGTTAAAGTGTGTTTGGGCCACTCCAATGCGGACTACGATACGGTTGTTGCGGCTTTAAAGGCTGGGGCGACAGGTTTTACCCATTTATATAATGCGATGTCACCCTTAGGTTCCCGCGAGCCTGGTGTGGTGGGTGCGGCAATTGAGAGCGAAACCGCTTGGTGTGGTTTGATTGTCGATGGTCATCATGTGCATCCCGCTGCAGCTCGTGTTGCCCTACGTGCCAAACCCCGTGGCAAAGTGATGTTGGTGACCGATGCTATGCCGCCTGTGGGTCTGGATGATGAAACCAGTTTTGAGCTGTTTGGTACACAGGTGCTGCGTGTCGGCGACAGATTAAATGCGGTGACGGGTGAACTGGCTGGCTGTGTGTTAGATATGGCAAGTGCGGTCCATAATACGGTGAATATGCTAGGTTTACCGCTCGGTGAGGCCTTGCGGATGGCATCTTTGTATCCAGCCGAGTTCCTTGGCATTGCCGAGAGCGTCGGTCGGTTAGCCGTAGGGCAGCGTGCCGATTTAGTGCTGCTAGATAATCAACACAAAGTGCTGGCCAACTATATTGCTGGAAATGCGGTTTATGTTCGCCCTTAGTGTGTTGAGTCCGTAAAGCGTTCACCTTGGCCCTTGTCGTATTTTGATGACAGGGGCTAAGTTTTTTTATTGTACAGTCTGCATTTTGCTCTACATCTTGAAAAATAAATTAAATAACAATAATAAAGGATAATGGTATGAGTACGACTGCGCCGGAATCTGTCGCCAATGCGGGCGTTAATGCTCAGGATGCTGCCGCGAAAAAGCGTCAGCCAAAGCCAAGATTGATGTCCCTTGATGCCCTACGCGGGTTTGATATGTTTTGGATTTTAGGTGGCGAAGCCCTATTTGGCGCCTTGCTTATTTTGACTGGCTGGGCGGGCTGGCAATGGGGTGATACCCAAATGCATCATAGTGAGTGGAATGGCTTTCGCTTCTATGATTTGATTTTTCCGCTGTTTATTTTCCTCTCCGGTGTTGCCCTTGGATTATCGCCAAAACGCTTAGATAAACTGCCGATGCATGAGCGCCTGCCTGTGTATCGTCATGGCGTTAAGCGGCTGTTTTTGCTATTGTTGCTTGGTATTCTTTATAACCATGGTTGGGGAGCGGGAGCACCTGCCGACCCTGAAAAAATCCGTTATGCTAGTGTATTAGGCCGTATTGCCTTTGCGTGGTTTTTTGCCGCCTTGCTGGTGTGGCATACCCGTTTACGGACCCAAGTGCTGGTGGCTCTAGGCATATTAGTGGCCTATGGCGCGGCGCAACTCTGGTTACCGTTTCCTGGTGGACAGGCGGGTGTGTTATCACCCACTGAGTCAATCAATGCTTATGTGGATAGCCTTTTATTGCCGGGTGTGAGTTATCAAGGAAGAACGCCCGATCCTGAAGGCCTGTTATCGACACTGCCCGCCGTAGTCAATGCCTTAGCTGGTGTGTTTGTCGGTCACTTTATTGTGAAATCTCATCCTAAAGGTGAGTGGGCTAAAGTCGGCCTATTGAGTGTTGCCGGTGGTGTTTGTTTAGCCTTAGGTTGGTTGCTGGATGGGGTCATTCCCGTCAATAAAGATCTGTGGACAAGCTCTTTTGTGTTGGTTACTAGCGGTTGGAGCATGCTGTTGTTAGCACTGTTTTATGCCCTAGTGGATGTACTGAAATGGCAAAAGCTCGTCTTTGTGTTTGTGGTGATTGGTACTAACGCCATCATTATTTATTTGGCATCGAGCCTAGTGGATTGGAAGTATATTGCCCAAAGTGTGTTTGGTGGCGTTATCGCGGTATTGCCGGAAAATGCTCAACCTTTAGCTGCCGTGATTGGTTTGCTCACCGTTCAATGGTTAGTGCTGTATTGGATGTATCGGCGCAAGATTTTTGTGCGGATTTAATCTTTCGTTATTTTGTGCTTTCAACAGGCCGCAGAGTAAACTCTGCGGCTTTTTTATTTCACATGAGTTATTCGTCGTATGTGTCTTTTGCTTTAAATCAGTAGTGAGTGAAAGTTTAGGAGCCACAGTGGCGTTTAACGCGGTATTTTAGGATTAAATTGCAAATGACAGCGTTGTCTTTTTGTGTTGTTTGTTTTAACATCACTGAAACAATGGTGAGTTCGAATGATAACATTAGCCATTGCAGATGAGTTGCAATAGGGATGTGTGCAATACTCAGCGGATTTTTGTCCCGCAATCACCTTAAAATTAATTACTATAAGAAGCAGGTTTATGGAAATGACACTCGATAAAAGCCAGCAGAAAAGCAGTTTTATCCCCATGGCGATAGTGGCAGCACTCTTTTTCATCCTCGGGTTTGCAACCTGGTTGAATGGTTCTTTAATGCCCTATTTAAAACAAATTTTGCAACTCAATCCCTTCCAAGCTTCATTAATCCTGTTTTCTTTCTATATCGCGGTGACTTTTACTGCACTGCCCTCGGCTTGGCTTATCCGTAAAGTGGGCTACAAAAATGGGATGGCCTTGGGTATGGGCGTGATGATGCTCGCGGGTTTACTGTTTATTCCAGCGGCGAAGACCCAAGTCTTCGCCCTATTTTTATTTGCTCAACTAGTGATGGGGGCGGGGCAGACGTTACTGCAAACCGCAGTAAATCCTTATGTTGTTCGTCTTGGGCCTGAAGAGTCTGCGGCGGCGCGTGTTAGCGTGATGGGTATTTTGAACAAAGGTGCGGGGGTGATTGCACCGTTAGTGTTCTCAGCGTTGATTTTAGATAGTTTTAAAGACCGTATCGGCACAACATTAACGCAAGTACAAATTGATGAAATGGCCAATAGTTTGGTTTTTCCTTACTTAGGCATGGCGGTGTTTATCGGTGTTTTAGCCTTGGCGGTGAAAAAATCCCCATTACCAGAATTATCTAATGAAGATGAAGTCGCTGAGCATACAGATAAAAGCCAGATTAAAGCGGCGTTATCTCACCCTAACTTAGCATTTGGTGTGTTGGCATTGTTTGTGTACGTAGCGGTAGAGGTGATCGCTGGCGATACTATAGGTACCTTTGCGCTATCTTTAGGCGTTGAGCATTACGGGGTCATGACCTCATACACTATGGTTTGCATGGTGCTGGGTTATACGCTGGGGATTATCCTTATCCCTCGCATTATTTCTCAACCGACAGCGCTGATGATTTCCGCAATTTTAGGCATATTACTCACCTTAGGCATTCTGTTTGGGGATAACAATTCCTACGCTATTGCTAACACTTTGTTGGTGCCTTTTGGGGGCGTAGCTTTACCTGATACCTTGCTATTGATTGCTTTCTTAGGATTAGCCAATGCGATTGTATGGCCTGCCGTATGGCCTCTTGCTTTGTCGGGCATGGGCAAATTGACGAGTACGGGTTCTGCGCTCCTTATCATGGGGATTGCCGGCGGTGCCTTTGGTCCAGTGTCTTGGGGTTTAATGAGTTCGGCAACCGAAATGGGGCAGCAGGGCGGGTATATGGTGATGTTACCTTGTTATCTGTTTATTCTCTTCTATGCAGTCAAAGGCCATAAGATGCGCAGTTGGTCTTCAAATTAATAATACATTCATGACAAAAATAACTAAGCCCTCGAAAGAGGGCTTTTTAATGACTTTTGTACTAGGGTGTTTTGTCTAATGAGATAACCCTATTAGAAAGCGTAACTAACGCTCGCGAGGACGGTATCGTCGTTTTGGTATACACCGTCGGAGACTTTTTGATCGCCACTTAAATCTGTGCCAAGCCAAGCAAGTGAAAGGCCAAATCCCATTAATTCCGTGGAGACACCAACAGAATAGTCGGAGTAACTATCGAAGCCTTCACCATCATCTAATGCATCGCCAACGTTGTAGCCGTAATGCAGATCGAGATTCCAGTTTTCGACAAACTCATAGGAATAATTGACTTCACCGTAGTGGTAATCTAAATCAGTGCCACCGTAGTCATTGGTATACCAATAGGCTACGCGAAATCCGCTAAACTCGACGCCAGCCGTTACTTCGAAATAGCCAAGATCACTCTCGCCCGAATAGTTATAGCGGTTCAGTGTCACGTCGTAGCTGACGTTATCATTGATATCACCGCCGTAGGCAACATAGAAGTCATACTCAACATCTGGGCCATTATAACCAGGTTCATCAAAGTCGACGTTACTGGCCCAGGCGCCGACGGAAAATCCTGATTCAAAACTCCAGTCTATTCCACCTTGTACAGCGGGATCTCCAGCGGTTTGCGAGACACCGCGGAAGCGATAATCGTTAGTTAAGCTAATCTCACCAGACACTTCTGCACTGGCTATGCTGGAAAATAAGCTGGTAGTAAGCGCGAGTCCAGCAAGTTGTGCTAGCCGTTTTTTCTGTAGGTTGTTATTCACGGTATTTCTCCCATTTTCTTGATTGACACGGATGCACAAGCTTCTTTTATGTTTTAAAACAGGTCTGTACATCCGATAATTTGCCAAACAACAGCCAAGGAAACTCCGTTGCTGTGACCTCATGGCGGTAAAGCTAACTCACTTTAACTTTGTTCATTGAGGCAAAATGCACCTCTGTATTACTGTGAGTTTTGTTCGAAGATGACATACACCTTGCGACAGGGGGTGACGACTTGCCACACACCTTGAAATCCCGCTGGAATAATAAAGCGATCACCTACGCTAAAGGTTTGAGATTGTCCCTCAAGATCGGTGATCACACTGGTTCCTTCGAGAATTTCACAATACTCATATTCAGTGTAGTTGATTTTCCAAGCGCCTGATTCACTTTGCCAAATTCCACTATGGAATTGATTACAAGGGCTAGAATAATGATTTTGCAATTGCTGGGTGGGATTGCCTGCAATACGCTTTTCAGGGGCGACTTGATAGCTCTCCACTGGCGATTGTGCGCTGGCAAAGCGAATGATCGACGTGACGCTCACTGTCATAAATGGCTCCGGATTATTTCATGGTGGGCATAACAAACTCAGCTTGAGTCTGTTTGCCTACAGGCCAGCGAGCGGTAATGGCTTTGCGTTTGGTATAAAAACGAACACCATCAGGGCCATGCATATGCAAAGGACCAAAGAGCGAACGCTTCCAACCACCAAATGAATGGAAGGCCATAGGCACAGGAATAGGAACGTTAACGCCGACCATACCCACCTGCACATGGTGACAAAAATGACGGGCAGCCTCACCGCTTTGGGTGAAAATGGCGGTGCCGTTGCCAAATTCATGTTGGTTGATAAGTGTAAGTGCACTGGGATAATCGTTGACTCGAACAATAGATAGCACAGGGCCAAAGATTTCTTCGCGATAGATCCGCATATCCGGCGTGACATGGTCGAATAAACACGCCCCTAAGAAGTAACCTTGTTGATGATCGGCAACGGTTAATTGTCGGCCGTCTACCAGTAAGGTTGCTCCTTCCTGAACTCCAGTTTCTACATAGTCAGTGACTTTGGCTAAGTGTTGTTTAGAAATAAGGGGGCCCATTTCCATCTCTGGCGTGAGGCCATTGCCCACTTTTAATTGTTGGATTTGTGGTAATAACTTGTCGACCAGTTTATCGCCCACATCGCCCACAGCCAACACCACCGATATCGCCATACAACGCTCGCCTGCACTGCCGTAGGCTGCGCCCATCAGTGCACTTACCGCTTGATCTAAATCCGCGTCTGGCATCAGCAGCATATGGTTTTTGGCACCGCCTAAGGCTTGTACCCGTTTACCGTGTTTGGATGCGGTGCTGTAGATATACTCAGCGATTGGAGTGGAACCAACAAAGCTTATGGCTTGCACATCTGGATGAGTGAGCAGGGTATCGACGGCCTCTTTGTCGCCATTGATCACGTTAAACACTCCATCAGGTAAGCCAGCTTGTTTGAGCAACTCGGCAATCCGCATCACTGAACTTGGATCTTTTTCTGAGGGTTTCATAATAAAGGTGTTGCCGCAGGCAATGGCGATTGGGAACATCCACATGGGAACCATCACGGGGAAGTTAAAGGGCGCTATGCCAGCGACAACACCTAAAGCTTGATTAACGGACCAGGAGTCCACACCACCGCCAACCTGTTGCGTGTGCTCCCCTTTGAGTAAGTGCGGGATACCACAGGCAAATTCGACAACTTCGAGGCCGCGGATAAGTTCTCCTTTGGCATCATCGATCACTTTGCCGTGCTCTAGGGTGATGAGCTGCGCCAGTTCATCCATATGCTGCTCGACTAACGCTTTGAATTTAAAAAGCACACGGGCGCGATTAAGGGGCGTTACCTGTGACCAAGTCTCAAAGGCCGCTTTGGCGATGGCAATCGCGGCAGCGACTTCATCGCTGCTGGCGAGGGATACTTGACCTCGGCATTCGCCAGTGGCCGGTTCAAAAATTTCTTGGCTTCTTGTACTCGCTGGAGTGTGTTGGCCATTCACATAGTGGGTAATCTTAAGCATACCTAACCTTTCTTTTCCCTAATTTCTGGGCGTGTGATTGAAAATTGTGCATCATCCAACGGCATGAATGGCATCGCTGAGACTATTTACCATTTGGTCAATTTGATGTTTCTCAACAATGAGTGGTGGGGACATGGCGATAATATCGCCTGTTGCCCGCACGAGCGTGCCTTGATGAAAACAGCGCTCGAACACCCGATAACCACGTTTGCCAACGCCTTCGTTATTAGGTGCAAGCTGGAAACCCGCAACTAATCCGGTGTTGCGAATATCAATCACATTGGGTAACCCTTTGAGGCTATGAACAGCCTCTTCAAAATAACGTTCAAGTTCGAAGCTGCGTTCAAACAACTGCTCATTTTCGTAGATTGAGAGCGTGGCGAGTGCTGCGGCGGCAGCGACTGGATGGCCCGAATAGGTATAACCGTGGAAAAATTCAATCAGTTCGGTTGGCCCTTGCATGCAAGTATCGTGGATATAATCCTGCACAAACACGGCGCCCATGGGGATGGCGCCATTATTAATGGCTTTGGCTGTGGTGATTATGTCGGGGATAACGCCCCAACGTTGGCTGGCGAATGCTGCACCTACACGGCCAAATGCGGTAATGACTTCATCGAAAATCAATAAGATGCCGTGTTTTTTAGTGATTTCACGTAAGCGTTTTAAGTAGCCTTGAGGTGGTAAAATTACCCCTGCAGAACCTGACATAGGTTCAACAATAACGGCAGCAATATTTTCGGCGCCATGGAGTGTGACTAATTGTTCTAATACCTCTGCTTTTTCAGCACCGAGGCTTGGTAAGCCACGGCTAAAGGCTGAATGTTGAATATCTAAAGTGTGAGGCAGGTGATCCACGCCTTGCAATAGCTGGCCGCTGAAGGCTTTACGGTTATTGCTTAAACCACCCACCGAGATCCCACCAAATCCTACGCCATGGTAACCCATTTCACGACCAATAAAGCGGGTGCGTGACGCTTGGCCATTGGCTCTATGGTAGCAAAGTGCCATTTTAAGCGCGGTATCTACCGACTCAGAGCCTGAGTTGGTAAAGAATACTTTGTTGAGTCCTTCAGGGCTGAGTTCGGTTAAACGCTCTGCCAATTCAAAAGCGATGGGATGGCCCATTTGGAAGGAGGGGGCGTAATCCATTTCTCGAATTTGTTTGCTGACGGCCTCACTGATCTCACGTCGACCATGGCCCGCATTACAACACCATAACCCCGCGGTTGAGTCTAATACCTTGTTGCCATTGATATCTGTGTAATGCATGCCTTCAGCTTTGGCGAGTAATCGAGGGCTCGCTTTAAATTGGCGATTGGCGGTAAAAGGCATCCAATAGTGTTCAAGTGAAGGATGCTCGTGGGCGAGATTGTTGGGTGAGTCGGCCATAGATGTTTACCTTGTCCTTTTCCTTGTTAAATGGGGTCAGGTCTTCGTTAAGAGTGGCTAATATTTGCTATGCTATGTTAGAAATAATGAACATGGAAGAGGCGTGTGCAGTTATTTGTGGCAAAAATGCTATTTTTGTAAAAAATATTGAATTTTGATGTCTTAAAAGCGTAATCTAGGCAGCAGTTACAGCCTTAGGTCATCTTTGGCAGTTGTTAGTCGAGATAGCCCTTATCCCAATAAAGATAAAATAAACGAATACAAACGATTAAGAGGTCATCATGAGTACACCTAAAACACGGAGCGATTGGGAAAACCTCGCTGCAAGCCTAGCAATCAATGGTAAGGCTTTTATTAACGGCGAGTATCGAGATGCGACATCAGGCAATACCTTTGATTGCATCAGTCCAATCGATGGCCGTTTATTAGCGCAAGTTGCCAGTTGCGATTTGATGGACGCCAATATCGCCGTGGCTAATGCTCGTGAGGTTTTTGAGTCTGGGGTATGGTCAAAGGCTACGCCTGTTAAACGTAAACAAGTGATGATCCGTTTTGCCGAGTTATTGGAAGAAAATGCCAATGAACTCGCTCTGTTAGAAACGTTGGATATGGGTAAACCGATACGTTTTTCAAAGGCGGTAGATATTGCCGGCGCTGCCCGTGCCATCCGTTGGTCGGGGGAAGCCATTGATAAACTCTACGATGAGCTGGCGCCGACGGCACATAATGAAATCGGCATGATTACTCGTGAACCCGTGGGCGTGGTGGCAGCGATTGTGCCTTGGAATTTCCCGCTACTAATGGCCTGCTGGAAGTTAGGCCCAGCACTCGTGACGGGGAACAGTGTTATCCTTAAACCCTCTGAAAAATCACCGCTCACCGCCATTCGTATTGCCGAGCTTGCCGTTCAAGCTGGGATCCCTAAAGGTGTACTAAACGTGCTCCCCGGTTATGGCCATACCGTCGGCAAAGCACTGGCGCTGCATATGGACGTGGATACCTTAGTCTTTACTGGCTCAACAAAAATCGCCAAGCAATTAATGATTTATGCTGGCGAGTCGAATATGAAGCGGGTCTGGTTAGAGGCGGGCGGTAAAAGCCCGAACATCGTATTTAACGATGCGCCTGATCTTAAAGCAGCGGCTGTGGCTGCCGCTGAAGCCATTGCTTTTAACCAAGGTGAAGTTTGTACCGCAGGCTCGCGTTTACTGGTGGAAGCTGGTGTTAAAGATCAGCTGATTGCACTTATAGCAGAAGAGCTCGCCACGTGGCAGCCTGGGCATCCACTGGATCCTGCTACCGTTAGCGGCGCAGTGGTCGATAAGCAGCAATTAGATACCATCTTAAGCTATATCAAGGCGGGCCAAGATGAGGGCGCGAGCTTAGTGCATGGTGGACAACAAGTGCTGGCCGAAACGGGCGGTGTGTATGTGCAGCCAACGGTATTTTCAAATGTGAAAAACCAAATGAAAATTGCCAGTGAGGAAATCTTTGGCCCTGTATTATCTGTCATTGAATTCAATGGTATGGAGGAGGCGATTGCGATCGCTAACGATACCATTTACGGCTTAGCGGCAGGTGTTTGGACAGCGGATATCAGCAAGGCGCATAAAACGGCTAAAGCATTGCGTAGTGGTATGGTGTGGATTAACCATTATGATGGCGGCGATATGACAGCACCTTTCGGTGGATATAAGCAATCGGGTAATGGCCGAGATAAATCTCTACACTCCTTTGATAAATACACTGAAATCAAGGCAACGTGGATAGTGCTATAAGTGGATAGTGCGATAACGCTTTAACGCATACTTGGCCTCTTTCAATGTTATTGAAAGGGGCTTTTTAATGCCTTTTTTACTTCGATGGCTTGGATTTTCATTGGTTTGTCTGTGCAGAATAACTGACATGTATCGCGATTTAATTAAAACCTTACACTCTAGATATCTAGGTTAAACCCATACACTGACTTCCTAACCTGACTTTATAAACTGTGATCTTAGCTTGTGACTTTTCATGTTAACATCATTAGAATAATCTGATTGAAATAAAACTAATGGAGTTTGTTATGGCTGAAAAAGTTGTTGAAGTCACCACACATATGGCAAGCGGTTGGAAGGTTACAGCGCAGGTGCGGGAGCATTTACTGGTTATTGATCAACCTAGCGCTACCAATGAAGGAGCTAACCCTTTAGAGACTTTTTTATTCTCGCTTGGTGGCTGCATTTCTGCGATAGCTAAGATGGTTGCGCGTGAACGCAATATTACCATCCATCAGTTTGATGTGCATGTAAGAGCCGTGATGAATTCGGCGGGATTATTAGGCCAACCCTCGGACGATCCTGTTGGATTTAAAGAAATCGCCATCAATGCCAGCATAGACGCCGACTTAACCGATGCAGAAAAGAATGAGTTTTTAGATACTGTGTGTAATCGTTGTCCCGTCCATGACAATCTGCTGCGTCCAAGTCTGGTCACTCATCAAGTCCAGTGTTAACTCGATACTCATCTCGATTTTTTTAGCGTCTTAAAAGCATAAACCCCAGTGTTCACTGGGGTTTATGTCAATAGTCATATGCTAATCGTGCTATCACGGATTATTTTTCGGAAAGTTAGCTAACACTAACTCAGCCACTTTGCGTAATTCATTGGGGCAAATGCCATTGGTGGCTTGCACAGCCATGCCTTGCAGCACTGTGCCAATATATCGAGACAGTAGCAGCGGATCGGCATCCGCGGGAAGATCGCCTTCATCCTTTGCTCGTTGCAGGCGTTCGCATAAAGCCTGTTCACCATCACGACGGCGGGTGATAAGAGTTTCTTTAATCGCTTGTCCTGCTTCGCTACAGGCGAGGGCGCCTTGTACTATCAAGCAACCTTGGGGGTGGCTCTCATCCACTAAGGAGGATGCAGCGCCATAGAGCATAGATTCAACGACTTGATAGGCAGTTTCTTTTTCAAGAGAAGGATAGAAAAACGCACAGGGGCGCTGTTCGTATAACTCGATCGCTTTCAGAAACAGCTGCTCTTTATTACCAAAGGCGGCGTAAAGGCTGGGTTTGTTGATGCCCATGGCCTGAGTGAGATCGGTTAACGATGTACCTTCAAAACCTTTTCGCCAGAAGACTTCCAAGGCTTTGGCCAATGCATCGTCGGCGTCGAAGGCTCGTGGACGACCTACGCAGGGCGTCTGGGTGACGGTTGACATCATTAGGCTCCTCAATTCTCAATTGCCCCTAGGATAGACATGGGTTTAGTTCATGTCCAGCCACTCTTGCCTGCTGTCTGCGGGTTAGGTGAGTAACTCACCAAAATATATCGTCCATTCAAGCCCACATAACACGTTCGCTGTGGCTAGGGCGTATTGACGTTTCAGGGTTATTTTTGCAGCAATTTAGCTGGCTTTTATGCAAGGCAACGTCCGTGCAGTGTAGTTATTCTACATAAACGGACGATAACGCAGCAGAAACGCCAGCCAAATGCTGCCCGAAGGGTTCGTCTGGCAAGCCCTTGCTCTTACTTTCTGTCATAAGAGCCGCTCGTCATTTGAGTAGAATCACTACACATCATTCCTCGTTTCGCGAGCACGTGCTTGCCAGAACGAACAAAATCTAATCTCGAAACGTCAACACGCCCTAATTACCTCAAAGGCTTAACTACAAAGTTTCACGCTGTCACAAAAAATTAAATACTCATCGGTACAAAAATCTGTTGACAGGGTCATTTTACACTATATATTACCGCTCAGTACATAATATTTTTTACCAGTCGGTATTTATTGGTTTTGACCGAGTGCCTATTACTGATGTCTGTCTTAAACGAGATAAATGCCTGCCACATGAGGATTGTAAGATGAAAAGTAACCAACCTTTACGGATATTGATGTTGACTGCCGTGGCGGCTTTTGTCCTTTCGGCCTGTGGTGAACCCGAAGCCCAGCAGGGGCAAGCACCGGGTGCACCTAAGGTCGATGTTGCGCAGGTATTGCATGAGCGCGTTACCGAGTGGGATGAATTTACCGGCCGTTTGCAGGCGCCAGAGAGTGTGACCTTAGTGCCACGCGTGTCAGGCTATATCGCGTCGGTAAACTTTAAAGAAGGCGCCTTAGTGAAAAAAGGCGATGTGCTATTTCGTATCGATGCAAGTGTGTTTGAAGCGGAAGTGGCCCGGTTAAAAGCAGATCTTGCTAGCGCGCTCTCTGCTGAGCAACTGGCCACTAACGACTTAGAACGTGCCCGCAAACTCTTTGCCCAAAAGGCAGTATCGGCAGAATTACTCGATACCCGCGAGTCTAACAAACGCCAAACCACGGCGGCCGTGGCCTCTGTGAAAGCGGCGCTGCTGCGCGCCGAGTTGGACTTAGATTACACCCAAGTGCGCGCGCCGATTGATGGCCGAGCCTCCTACGCCAATGTCACTGCGGGTAACTATGTGTCTGCGGGGCAGAGTGTGTTAACCAGCTTAGTGTCGACCGCCAGCATGTATGCCTACTTCGATGTGGATGAGCAAACCTATCTGAAATACGTCAAGTTAACTGCCGAGAAAAAGCGTAAAGACCCTCGTGCCGGCGACAATCCCGTGTATATGGCGCTGGCTAACGAACGCGAATATCAACACATAGGTCTAGTGGACTTTGTCGATAACTCGATGGACAGACAGACGGGCACTATTCGAGTACGTGCCACGTTTAGCAATGAAGACAACAGCTTGCTCCCTGGTCTGTTCGCCAGATTACGTACCGCAGGTAGTGGCGCCTACGACGGCATCTTAATTGACGATAAAGCCGTAGGCACGGATCTGAACAACAAGTTCGTCTTAGTGGTGGCAAACGATGGCACCGTGGAGTATCGCGGTGTCACCCTAGGTGAAAAAGTTCAAGGTTTACGCATTGTTAAGCAAGGTTTAGCGGCAGACGACAAAATCGTCGTCAATGGTATGCAAAGGGTTCGTCCTAAGATGCAAATTGAGCCACACCTGGTTGATATGGCCGACAGCGAACAGCTAGAGGCGCTTCGTCAAGCTCAATTACTGCTTGATAAACATCAAGAAAATATCACCACTCCAGACGTTGAAGTAGCGAGCCGCGGTTAAGGAATCCAACAGAATGTTGTCGCAGTTTTTTATTAAAAGACCGATATTTGCAGCCGTTCTCTCGCTGCTGTTTTTTATCACAGGGGCGATTGCCGTCTGGCAATTACCCATTACCGAATACCCTGAAGTGGTGCCACCAACGGTCGTGGTCACCGCCAATTACCCTGGCGCTAACCCTAAAGTCATCGCCGAAACGGTTGCCTCGCCCTTAGAGCAGGAAATTAACGGCGTCGAAGACATGCTGTATATGTCATCGCAGGCGACGTCCGATGGACGCATGACCTTGACCATCACCTTTGCGATTGGCACCGATGTGGACAGAGCGCAAACCCAAGTACAGAGCCGGGTAGACCGTGCTATGCCGCGTTTGCCGCAGGAGGTTCAACGCCTCGGGATTGTGACAGAAAAATCATCGCCAGACTTAACCATGGTGGTGCATTTACTGTCGCCAGATAACCGTTATGACATGCTGTATTTGTCTAACTACGCGGCGCTCAACGTAAAAGATGAGTTAGCACGCATCAAAGGCGTGGGCGCGGTGCGTTTATTCGGTGCGGGCGAATATAGTCTGCGGATCTGGCTTGACCCGAATAAAGTCTCGGCGCTTGGCATGTCGCCAACTGAAATTATCGCCGCCGTACGTGAGCAAAATCAGCAAGCGGCAGCGGGCAGTTTAGGGGCGCAGCCTAGCGGTAATGCCGACTTCCAACTCTTGATTAACGTTAAGGGGCGTCTGACTGAACTGTCAGAATTCGAAGATATTATCATCAAGGTTGGTCAAAACGGTGAGGTGATCCGTCTTAAGGATGTGGCGCGTGTCGAACTCGGTGCAACTAGTTATGCGCTGCGTTCATTGCTGGATAACAAGGATGCGGTAGCGATCCCAGTGTTCCAAGCATCAGGCTCGAATGCGATTCAAATCTCCGACGATGTGCGCGCCGAAATGGCAAGACTGGCGAAGTCATTCCCCGAAGGGCTGCAATACGAGATTGTGTACGATCCAACTGTGTTTGTGCGTGGCTCGATTGAAGCTGTGATCAAAACCTTACTTGAAGCCGTGCTCTTAGTGGTGTTAGTGGTGGTGCTGTTCCTACAGACTTGGCGCGCTTCGATTATTCCACTGGTGGCCGTGCCTGTGTCTTTGGTGGGAACCTTCGCCTTTATGCACTTGATGGGCTTCTCGCTTAATGCGCTGTCGCTGTTCGGTCTGGTGCTGGCCATCGGGATTGTGGTCGACGATGCCATTGTGGTGGTAGAAAACGTGGAGCGAAATATCGCTTCGGGTTTAAGCCCAATTGCCGCAACGCAAAAGGCGATGAAGGAAGTGACTGGGCCTATTGTGGCAACCACTTTAGTGTTGGCCGCGGTGTTTATTCCTACCGCCTTTATGAGCGGATTAACGGGGCAGTTTTATAAGCAGTTTGCGCTGACTATCACTATCTCTACCTTTATCTCGGCCATTAACTCGCTCACCTTGAGCCCTGCGTTATCGGCGTTGTTACTCAAGAGCCATAATGCGCCAAAGGATGGTTTAACTCGTCTAATGGACAAGTTGTTCGGTGCTTGGTTGTTCACGCCTTTTAACCGTTTATTCAACCGTGCATCAGAGGGTTATGGCTATCTAGTACGTAAGGTGATCCGTTTTGGCGGCATTATCGGACTGGTGTATCTGGGCATGGTTGCGCTTACGGGCGTGCAATTTGTGAATACTCCAACGGGCTATGTACCCGGCCAAGATAAACAGTATTTAGTGGCATTTGCCCAATTACCGGATGCGGCCTCACTCGAGCGTACCGATGCGGTGATCAAGAAAATGTCCGACATTGCCTTAAATCACCCCGGTGTGGCGCACTCTATTGCCTTCCCCGGTCTGAGTATCAACGGTTTTACCAATAGTCCTAACTCGGGCGTCGTGTTTGTTGCCCTAGATGATTTTGAGTTACGTAAGCGTCCTGAGCTGTCGGCGAATGCGATTGCCGGGCAATTAAATCAGCAATTTGCTGGTATTCAGGATGCGTTTATTGCCATCTTCCCGCCGCCACCTGTGCAAGGCCTCGGCACTATTGGAGGGTTCCGTCTGCAAATTCAAGACAGAGCCAACCTTGGTTATGAGGCCTTGTATCAGGTGACCCAACAAGTAATGTACAAGGCGTGGGCCGATCCACAATTAGCGGGGATTTTCTCTAGCTATCAAGTGAACGTGCCACAACTTGAACTGGATATCGATCGGACTAAAGCGAAACAGCAGGCAGTGTCGCTCGATCAAATTTTCCAGACATTACAAACCTATATGGGCTCGACCTATGTCAACGACTTCAATCGTTTCGGTCGAACCTATCAGGTGAATATGCAGGCCGACGAAGCATTCCGTCAAAGCCCGCAGCAGATTAGTCAGCTAAAAGTGCCTAATGTGAATGGCGATATGATCCCACTCGGCTCCTTTATCAATGTGAGTCAGAGCGCAGGTCCCGATCGTGTAATGCACTATAACGGTTTCACCACGGCTGAGATTAACGGTGGCCCTGCACCCGGTGTGAGTTCGGGCCAAGCGCAGGCAGCGATTGAGAAAATCCTCGCCGAGACTTTGCCGATAGGCATGACCTACGAGTGGACTGAGCTGACCTATCAGCAGATCCTCGCCGGTAACACAGGCTTGTTAGTGTTCCCTCTGGTGATCCTGCTGGTGTTTATGGTGCTGGCTGCGCAGTACGAGAGTTTGAGTTTACCATTGGCGATTATCTTAATTATCCCAATGACCTTACTCTCAGCGCTCAGTGGCGTGCTTATCTATGGCGGTGATAATAATATTTTCACTCAGATTGGTCTTATCGTCCTCGTGGGCTTAGCGACCAAGAACGCGATTCTGATTGTCGAATTTGCCAAGGAAAAACAAGACCATGGTATGGAAGTCATGGAGTCAATTCTCGAGGCGGCCCGCTTACGCTTACGCCCCATCTTGATGACCTCTATTGCCTTTATCATGGGAGTGGTACCCATGGTGTTTTCAACGGGCGCGGGGGCTGAAATGCGTCAGGCCATGGGGGTTGCGGTATTTGCCGGCATGATAGGGGTGACACTGTTTGGTTTGATCCTGACACCATTGTTTTACTATGCCTTAGCAAAACGCGCCCGTCATAGTACAGCATCAGAGGTCTAACTTAGCTGTGTCATAAGTTCTATTTTATATCGATAAAAAAGGCCTGAAATTTCAGGCCTTTTTTGTATTTTGCAGCTAATTATCAAGGTATTGACTATATTTTAGTGAGGGACAAATAATTTATTAGGAAAATTCAATGAATGCCTTTCAGCCCCATGACTTCAAAGTCAATATTGATGTAAGGCATGCTTTATTAGCCGTTGCGACGGCATTGGATTTTGTTGGGGTGGACGATTTGCACCACGGTCATCGGGTTGGTTATATGGCTTACGAATGTGCGAATGTGCTCGGTTGGCCCGATGAAAAAAAGCAGTTCGCCTATTTTGCCGGACTTATTCATGATTGCGGCGTTTCTTCCTCCGAAGAGCACTTACGTCTGCTCAAATTAATGCAGCCAGAAGATGCGCAGTGCCATAGTCAACGTGGCTATGAGGCATTGCTTAAATGCCCGATTTTAGATGTTTTTGCGCCTGTCGTTCTTTACCACCACACACCTTGGCTTGAGTTGCAATCCCATGAGCTTTCCGTATTTGACCGTGATATTGCAGCACTGATTTTCTTAGCGGATCGTACCGACTTTTTAAGAGCCAGATATACGCATGGTTGTCATGAGGAGCTGATTACATTGCATGAAAGTATGGTCGCAGAGAATTTATTGGCCCATAGTGGAACCTTATTTGAAGCAGAAATGGTCAATGCAATGTGTCAACTGGTCAAAAAGGATGGCTTTTGGTACAACATGGATGCAACTCATATTGAGTTATTAGGTCTGGAGTTCAAAGCTAATCACTTTTACGACAAAGAATTAGATATTGAGGGGGTGAAGCAGTTAGCGCGATTTTTAGCTCGAATAGTTGATGCTAAGAGTCCCTTTACATTTCACCATTCAGAAAAAGTCGCACTGTTAGCAAAATTAGTGGCAAAGGACTGCGGTGTATCAGATACCGATGCTGAATTATTGTACGTTGCGGGATTGTTACATGATGTCGGTAAGCTCAAAACGCCTGACCTATTGCTGCATAAAGAAGGCAAATTAACAAAGGAAGAGTATTCGATTGTCAAACGTCATACTGTTGATACAGAGCATACTTTACATCGTTTTTTCCCTAAGTCTGTAATAGGCGAATGGGCCTCAAATCACCATGAACGTCTCGATGGTTCAGGCTATCCCTTCAGTAAGCAGCAGGGACAATTAGATTTACCTTCGCGTATTCTTGCTGTGGTCGATGTTTTTCAGGCGTTGACTCAAAAGCGACCCTATCGAGGCTCTTTATCGCTATCAGAGATTGGCGACATTATGCAGCCCATGGTCGATAAAGGGCAGTTAGATGCAGGTGTTTACAGTATTTTGTTGGCAGATATAGATAATTTTTATCAATTATCAACCCAAGAATTTTCAGCTTAATATTCATTGTTGTTAGAGCAGTAAGGCATCATCAATCGGATTAAACTGTGTTGCTGCATCCATCAGTGATTTTGCTGTCAGTTGGGGGACGCCATAGACTTCTGTCTTAACGTCATATTTTTGCGTTATTTTCTCAAGCAAGATTGCAAAATCACCATCGCCAGAAAGCAGTATTACGGTATCCACATTGGGAGCGGTATCGAGTACATCAATTGTGATCCCCACATCCCAATCTCCCTTTGCTGATCCGTCACTGCGCTGGATAAAGGGCTTAAGTTTTAACTCAAAGCCGATATGTCTCAAAGCATCTTGAAACTTAAGCTGGCCATCATCACCTCGATGAATGGCATAGGCGACAGCACTGACAATATTTCCTTGCGCACTCAAGTGTTGCCAGAGTTGACGATAGTTAAACTGGCGCTGATAGGCCTCACGGCAGGTGTAATAAATGTTTTGCACATCGACAAAGAGGGCGATTCTTTTCAAGGGATAAGTTATGGCTATCAGTTGGAAGACTCTGCGCACTATAGCACAGCAAGGTAGCTAATGGCGCGAGCAGGCAAAAACAGCAATGGATCTAATCGGGAATGGCCGAGTTTAGCTTTGCTTAACGGATTTTTAGTTAGGTTAATGGATTGATTATTTAAAGTATTGCGCCGGTGTTGTGCCGGTATGTTGTTTAAAAAAGCTGATAAAGGCGCTGTCACTGTTATGCGTCGGACTTGATTTTGCAGATCATGTAGGTTGAATAAAACATAGAAGGAACTCATCTGAAACCTAAATGAAAAAGCCAAGGGACAGCTCCCTTGGCTTTTATGATTTAAGCAAACGCATTATTTCGCGCCTGTTTACATCATGGCGATAAATTAGGCTTTTGCCGTTTGTTCCTGCTGTTTCGCTGCCTCTTGTGCCGCTAACTCTTGTGCTTTAATGGCCGCTTCGAGTTTTGCTTCAACATAACCCGGTGAATGGGTCGCGGCCGAGATTAAACGGTACATTGCCGGGATGACAAACAGGGTGACAAAGGTCGCAAAGGCCATGCCGAAAAACACCACAGTCCCCACCGCAATCCGGCTCTCAGAGCCTGCGCCCGTTGAGAAAATCAGCGGTATCGCGCCGACTAAGGTGGTGAAGGCCGTCATCAAAATCGGGCGTAAACGGCGGGTTGAGGCATCGATAATGGCTTTATCTAAGGCTAAACCTCGGTCACGCAGTTGGTTGGCAAACTCGACAATTAAGATCCCGTTTTTGGTCACCATGCCAATCAACATAATCATGCCGATCTGGCTATAGATGTTAATACCTTGGCTGGTCACTAACAGGCCGAGGAAACCTCCAAATACTCCCATTGGCACGGTAAACATCACCACTAGGGGGTTGATAAAACTCTCAAATTGCGCAGCGAGTACCAAGTAAGCTACTAGTAGCGCTAAACCGAATACAATAAAAATACTACTTTGGTTTTCTTTAAAGTCTTTTGATTCACCGGTATAGCCAATGGAAATATCCTTGGGTAATAACTCTATGGACTTGTTTTCCAAGAACGTTAAGGCCTCGCCTAAGGTGTAACCTTTACTGATGTTGGCCTTAAGGGTGATGGATTTTTGTTTATTGGTATGGCTCAATCTTTGCGCTGAGGCCACTTCTTCGATATGGGTGACCGTATCGAGCGTGACTAATTCGCCCTTGGCTGAACGCATATAGATTTGGCTTAAATCGCCGACGTTGTTAAAACTGTTTTCATCACCGCGCAGATACACATCGTACTCTTCGCCGCGATCCACATAGGTGGTTTCTTTACGACCGCCGAGCATCACTTCTAAGGTTTGTGAGACGTCATCGACGCTGATCCCAAGTTCTGCTGCGCGCTCTTTATCAACGCTGACAATCAGTTCTGGTGTGGTTTCGGCGTAATCCAGATCCGCGCCTTCCATCATCGGGCTGGCATTGGCTTGCTCTTTTAACACCTGTGCCCATTTAAAGAGTTCCGCATAATCAGAGCCACCCAGTACAAATTGTACTGGCTCACTCGATTGCCCCCTAAAACCTGGCATCATAGGGCGAACCATCACATCGGGAATATCTTTCAATGCTTTACTTATAATCCCTAGCGCCTGTTGCGCCGTGACATTGCGATGTTCCCAATCCTCTAGCTGCATGATCACATAGCCAGTTTGATCGCCAGCACGACCACCAAAGGCAGGAGCTTGCACACTGAAAGAACGCAATACACCTTGGCCAAGGAGTGGCATTAATCTGTCTTCGACGATATCCATGTTCGCCGTCATACGGTTATAGCTAGTGCCCTCGGCGCCTTTCACAAAGGCGTAGAGTACACCGCGGTCTTCCTGCGGCGCTAATTGCGAGGGGACTTGCTGCATTAACCATGCACTACCGCCAATACAGGCGAGAATGACCAGTGGTGCCAGTAATCTAAAGCGGATCGCATGGGTTACACCCACACGGTAAACCCTTTCCATGCGCGCAAAACCACTATCCACAATGCGATTGAAACGGTTAGGTTTTACATTGGCTTTGAGTAATTTGCTACTCAATACTGGCGTTAGCGTGAGGGCAATGAGGGATGAGAACAGTACAGACACTGCCAGCATCACGGAAAACTCGGTAAAGAGTAAACCGACCATGCCATCCATAAATGAAATCGGCAGGAACACCATGACTAACACCGCGGTGGTTGCCACGACCGCAAAGCCGACTTCCCGTGTGCCTTTGTAAGCCGCAAGCAGCGGCTCTTCGCCTTTTTCGATATGGTGGAAAATGTTTTCGACCACCACAATCGCATCGTCGACCACGAGACCAATGGCGAGGATTAATGCCATTAATGTCAGTAGGTTAATTGAATAACCTAGCATGTTGGCGGCAATAAAGGCGGAGATTAATGATACTGGAACCGTTACCGCGGGGATAAGGGTTGCCCTTGCTTGACCGATAAAGATATACAGCACTAACACCACGAGGGCGCCAGTGACATAGAGGGTGTTGTAGACCTCGTTGATTGAGCGGTCAATAAAGACGGTGGAGTCAAAGTCGACTACAAGACTGGTGCCATCGGGTAAAAAGTCTTGAATTTTATCGACTTCTTTATGGACTTCCTGAGCGACTACTAATGGGTTTGCATCGGATTGAGTGATCACCCCTAAGCTTAGGTTAACAATACCATCACTTTTAAAGGTGGAGTTTTCATTCTGTGCGCCCACGGCAACATCGGCCACATCTTTTAAATAGATAGGTGTCCCGTCGCTGGCGGTGCGTACGACTAAATAGTCAAAATCCTTTGGGGTGTAATAGAGCCTTTTGGTACGCACCGACATCACTGTGGTATCGTTACGCACTTGGCCGCCAGGGGTTTCGATGTTCTCTTTACGTAGGGCGCTGGTAATATCGGTGACGGTGACGTTGCGCCCCGCCATTTGCTCGGGTCTGAGCTTGACATACATGACCTTATAAAGACCACCCGAAATGCTGATGGAACTCACGCCGCTGATCAGACTGAATCTGTCTTCTAAAACCCGCTGGGCATAATCGGTCAGCTGGGTTCTGTCCATCACGGTTGAACTTAAGTTCACATACACGGAGGGTTCGCCTGAGCCATTGTCCTTCGATACTACAGGATCGTTAGCGTCTTCCGGCAGACGGCGCTGGGCGCGGGCCACGGCATCACGCACATCACTCACCCCTTCGGTTAAGTTCCAACCGAGGAGGAATTTGACCGTGATCCGCGAGCTACCATTACGAGTGGTAGAGGTGATTTCATCGATACCGCTGATCCCCGTGAGTTCATCCTCAAGGGTCTTGGTGATTTGACTTTCCATAATCGCTGCCGATGCACCGGAATAACTGGTGCTGACTGTCACCACTGGGCTTTCAACATCGGGCATTTCCCGCACTGAAAGTTTAGTAAAGGACACTAAGCCAAACACGCATAGCAGTAAGCTTAAAACAATTGCAACGACGGGGCGTTTAACTGAGACATCGGACAGCCACATTATTTCGTCTCCGCAGTGTTGACGTCTGACTTGGCTGGGCGGTTATTACTATTCTTAGCTTCAAGAGCGACTTCATTGATTTTTAAGCCATCGCGCATATTCACAAGCCCTTGAACCACCACTTTATCGCCAATTTTAAGGCCGCTATCGATAAGCACTTGGTCGCCAACACGGGCACCCAAAATCACTTCGGTGCGATGGGCGATATGATCCTCACCAACCACATACACATAGCGTTTAGTGCCTGAATATTCTAGGGCTTGCACTGGCACTATGGGGGCTGAAATCGGTGGGAAGGTGATGGTTGATGACATCATCATGCCAGGTTTTAAGCGATTATCGCTATTTTCAAATTGTACGCGGATCTTCAGGTTTAAGGTTTCTTCATTCACGCGGGGATCGATGGCGACCACTTTGCCGATAAAGGTTTGTCCTGGCCAAGCTCGGCTGGTGGCCGATACTGGCATGCCAATGCTAAGTTGTGACAGAAAATGTTCAGGCACTTGTAAGTCCAGTCGCATGCTGGATAAATCATCTAAGGTCATTAACTCTGTGCCAATACTTACCATCTTACCTTCGCTAAAGTTAATCAGCCCGGTTTTACCGGCAAAAGGTGCAATAAGGGAATGATAATGTAAATCCGCCTGCGCAGAGGCTAAGCGTGCTCTGGCAATATCGACACTGGCTTTTTGAGCATCGATTTCGGTTTGAGTGATGGCATTGCGGCTGATAAGTTTTTCAAACTCTCTGAGCTTGCGGGTTTCATCATTTAAAAAGGCATTAGCTTCAGCCACCGCAGCTTGAGCTTTCATATCATCGAGTTCGATTAGCAACTGGCCTTTTTTCACTGTTTGATTCGAAGTCACGGCAATTTGTTTAATTTTGCCGGTGACTTGCGGCGCGATCACCACTGCGCGCTCAGCGGCCAGTTTACCAATCAGTGAAATAGATTGAGCCAGTGGATGTTCAACCACTTCCCCTGTGACAACCGGCACGGTACGCATAAGCTGGGGGGCACTTTCGGGTTTGGCAGCCTGCAATACATCACTAAAGCTCACAGCGGCGGCAACCGCCGCAACTAAGGCAATGGCTATTATGGTTTTTTTCATTGGAATAATTATCTCGCACAAAGACGGTTAACAGGCGTTAGCACTAATGGCGCTATTCTAGTGAATAACCGTCATCAGGTGGGTAAAAGTTTGTAAAGTTAAGCACTCGAAAGTGAAAGAAATTGTGTTTTGTGTCGAGATACCCCATGGCAATCTCATTCGCCCCATTCGAAGTGCATACGATAGCTGAGTTATTCTGCTAAGGATGTGCTTGTGTTCGTATTTTTTCTATCGGATCTACGGCTGATTGAATTTGCGGATACTGGCTTAAAATTGCCTCAAGACGACCATCTTGGCCCATGCTTTCAAGGCCTTTGTTAAATTCGTCGATCAAGGTGGACTGATCTGTTATCGCCAAAGAGACGCCCAGATGGAATACCTCAGTGGCGATGGGGTCTCCTACCTGCTCGAAAGTATCGGCATATTCACTTTGATTTTGCTTGATTAAATATTGAGCAAGATTGTGGCCGATTAACACTAAGTCAATGCGTTTTAGAAACAATTTCTTAAGATTCATTTCGTCGGAATTACCTTCCTCTGTCGTGAGTCCTGTGGCGGCTATTTCGGGTGGATTGGCGTAACCGCGGCCAATGCCGATGGTAAAGGGCTTAAGTTCGCTTAATTGACTAAAACGTAACGGGTTATCTTTACGTTTGTAGAAGACAATCTGTACGGCTTGTATCGGTGCAGAATAATGCGCCCATTGCTCACGTTCTTTGCGGTACCAAAGTCCAATAATACCATCGGCTTGGCCGGTTTTTACCAGTAATGCTGCTCGCGCAAAGGGATAAAACTTAACACTGGCATTGTAGCCTTGGCGTTTAAAGGCCTCTTTAACGACTTGGGCAACGCCACCTTGCTCGGGTAACGAATCGGCATAAAAGGGCGGATAATTGGTCGCAACTAAGTTTAAATCTCGTCCTGCAAAACTGCGGGAAGGCAATCCTAGCAACAGCAATACAAGGCTTAAATTTATCAGCAGTTTGAAGTCCATACGCATCCCTAACGTTAAAGCGTTATTTGCTGAGTATAGGGGGTGTTAAGCCGATGAGTTGAATTTTGTATAGAGAGGTAAGTTATCGCTTACTCGATATGGAGTCGACTCGTTATCCTTTTATTGAATAATAAAAAGGGCTTATGGATTAAACCTATAAGCCCTGAATCGATTTAAAGTGCTACTTGCTCACCCTTATATAGCCCGCGGGTGAGTTTATTGTCGTCTATCAGTAATAATTCTCCTGACTGACCATCCTTAATACTACTATCTATTGCAATGATTTTATTATGGTAAAGTCCAAGTACTCGTTCCTGTGAAGTGTGGCCGACGATAATATGATCAACCTTAAAGTAGTTTAGGATTCGGTCGATTTCGGGTTCAGCGAGTGCATCTTTAAAGTAGCCACGGTACCAAGTGGGGCCATTAGTGAAAAACAGGAAATTCAACAGATCGTTTTGTTTTAAATCTTCTTTTTTATCGTCTAAATGTTGACGGAATAACTGATTAGCATCGCTGATATTGAGTTTACGCTCGACCCATTCAGGGCTTATTCCTCCGTGCATAAACAGCAGATTATTGATTTTCACCAGCGTGTTTTTACTGCGAAGCCAACGGCCGATTTCGGTGTCTTTATTGTAGAGCGCATCATAGCTGCGATTGAGTAATCCCGCCGAGGTTTGATAGCGCTCATTCACATAACGTAAGTCGCCGCGAAACACCATTTGCTCGTGGTTGCCCATAAGTAAATGTAATCGACCACCGGCGGCTTGGGCTTGCTTATCTAACTCATATAAAAACCACAGAACTTCGTTAACTTGGTGACCACGGTCGAACATATCTCCCGTCATGACCATATGGCCGTCACCAAAGGCCCAGTGATTATTTTCATCGATAATCTGATGGGCTTTCAGCAGGTTAATCATCACATCGAATTGCCCATGCACATCGCTTAAGGCCACTATCTTGCCTGCATGAGTGTAGGTATCAGCTTCAACTTTGGGAGCATCGGTATGGCGTTTGGGCTGTGGCAAGTTGCCACAATCATTTGGGCGAGCCAATTGATTGTTTGCGATAGGGGTTTGTTTTAACTGACTCTGGCAGATCCAGTAGGCGGTATTTTGGTTACCTTGGTCGAGGAAAACATAAGGACCATCGGTCACGGATGATGGCGTAAGTTCAGTGCTAAATGCGCCAACAGAAAATAAACTTAGCAAAGTAAACAGTGTAGCCTGAGCCGAAGTCAGTCTCTTCTTCAATGTGAGCGAAGATATATTCTGTGGTTGAGGTGTCGAGTGACCTAAACCATGGCGGAAGAGCGCGTGCATTCAAAGCTCCTGAGTTATTAAACGTGGTTGGTTAGCATAATGTTAATAACTTGGTAGGGCAAGGGATCCTATGTTGGGATATTTTCATGGTGAGAATGCTTTATCTCTATGTTTGTTGTTCAGCCTGTTTTGTTTTGGCAAGTTAAATTAATGGTATAGCATTTTTTATATTTTTGGGGCAGGTGTTCTCCTTTATTTCCTATAACGTTAATAGCGCATTCTCAATATCATAAGTGTCACTTTTTTTATTTTTTTAGCTCATTACTATGATGGTGATATTTTTATTAGATACATTTTTTATTTATTTGTTGTCAATTCGGTGTGCATAATGGTAATAATTGCTGAAAGTAACCTAAGTTTATGATTTTACTGTTTTACGTTCGGTTAACTTACTGTTTGTTGTGCGGTTAATTTGGCCTTTTTTAAACAATTTAAATCCTAGTTTTGTAAATGCAGGTGCTTTTATTATTCCTTAATAACAGATGCGCATACTGTATGAGTCAGTTTTTATTTAAATGTCAGAAAAGCTCGTTGATGATCTTTTCGCTTAATTACGTTTTATTGAAACATATTTGTCAATCTCGCCTTCAAAACGTCCGCCATACGTTAACATCAATAGTCGCTTTTATTATTTCGAGCCTCGTTGTCGGCGCGGCGAGTTTATTTACCGCGTCAAGCGTTGCTGATGATACAGAGCTTTATGTGTTCGAAGCGTCCGCCCGTAATGGCTCGCGCCCGCAGGTGCTGATCATTTTCGATAACTCCGGCAGTATGAGTAATCTTGCCTATGGGGTCGATGCTCCTTACGAGAATAAACGTAATGCTAACTATGCCCAGTCGGGAAAGCTATTTTATAGCCGAGGTTCGGCTGATAATGCTGAGTTACCTAATCCTGCCTCTTCGCGTGAAATGCGTCAGTTTAATGCAGCACTCAATGGCTGTGAAAGCTCGTGGGATTACCTCAATCGGTATGGCACCTTCACTGGTTTCTTTCGTGAGTATGGTTTTTCGGGGGGGACTGGTGCGTGGAAAGAATTTTCTGAACTAAATGGTAGCTCGATAGCTGCTGTCGATTGCTTTGAAGATATCCAAGAGGAAAGACTCGGTAATGCAGCAGGAGAGGCTAACGGTTTACCCGTTGACAGTTTAGGCTCTGCGGCTAAACCCGTTCGGTACACGGCAGTCAATATTCACTCATCCGAGAGTGCTAAGGCAAGCGCGAAGGCAAAGGCGCAGAAAACAGGTTTTGGCTCCGGCAAAGTGGTCACTGTTTATACCGAAGATTATTTAAAATGGCACCATGGTACTAAAAAGAAGGTCAATAAAACCCGTCTAGAGCTGGCACAAGATGCGATTGAAAGTGTGGTTTTAACTACGCCGGGTGTGGATTTTGGTTTAGCTATTTTTAATATGAATGGGCCACGTGATGGTGCGCGTGACGGTGGGCGGATTATCTCTGGGATTAAGACTATGTCCGCCCAAGCCAAAATTGATTTATTGAAAAGGGTTAATCTTATTAGTTATGCCCAAAATACGCCGCTATGCGAAACGCTCTACGAAGCCTATCGTTATTTTGGTGGGCAGGAACAGTATTTTGGCGATGATGATAGCGATTATAATTACTACGATAATTGGGGGCGTTACCAAGGTACCTACAACGCCAGTTCTAATCCCTTTACTGACCCAGCTGCGCTTATTATTGGAAGTAACACGTACAATTCGCCGTTTAAGCCTTGCCAAAATGAAGCGTATATCGTCTATATCACCGACGGTGAGCCAACGCTGGATAACGCGGCCGATGGCATTATTGAGCGTTTAACCAATGGTGTAGGTAAGCATACCTCCAACCCGAAAAGTTATCTCAGTGCGCTTTCTGGCTGGATGCGAACTGAGGATGTGAATCCTAATTTAGCCGGAAAACAAACCGTTAGAACCTTTACCATTGGGTTTAGTGAAGGCGCAGCCAGTGCTGAACACCTACTGAAACAAACCGCCGATAATGGCGGTGGTAAGTATTTTGATGCCACCGATGCCAGTCAATTGCGTTCTTCATTGCAAACGGCTTTAAATAATATCCTCGAAAAAAATGCCAGCTTTACTTCCCCCTCGGTAGCGAGCAATAACTTCAATCGTACTCAAACCTTTGATTCAGCTTATTACTCTATGTTCTTGCCTAATAAGGGACCAAGATGGCTAGGGAATATTAAAAAGTTCAAGGTGACCAGTGACGGTGATGTTGTCGATAGCAAAGGCAAAAATGTGATAGGCGAAGATGGCAATATCAAAGCCGATGCTTGCTCCTATTGGACATCAGCTGAAGAATGCGGAAGCAGCGGTGATGGTAATGATGTTAAGCGTGGTGGGGTGCTAGCCGCGATGCAGCAGGCGACTAGTCGCACTTTATACAGTAATTTTGGCAGTGGATTGAGCGCTTTTACTCTGTCAAATGCAGCTCGAAAAGCTGGGGATAATGTGCGTTTAGCCACCTATATGGGGGTCGATGAAACAGAACTCACTGGGCTATTTGACTGGGCGAAGGGAATCGATGTTGATAACGATAAAAATCAGGACTTAAGTACTGCCAGTGGCGCAACCCCAAATTGGCGCGCCGATATAATGGGAGATGCTCTACATTCCAAGCCCTTAGCACTCAATTTTGGTTCTGAAGCTAAACCCGATATTCGAATTCTTGTCGGGACAAACCATGGGTTCCTGCATATGTTTAAGGATGAAGGTGATAGCGTGTCTGAGACTTGGGGATTTATCCCCTATGAGCTACTGCCGAATTTTCGCGATCTCAAGGCTAACGCGCCGACGGGCGTACACTCGGTATACGGTATTGATGGCTCGCCAGTTGCCTACACCAAAATGCAGGGCAAACGGATTGAAAAGGCATGGGTATTTGTGGGAATGCGCCGAGGCGGCAATGCGTATTACGCCCTCGATGTGACCACACCTGATAACCCCAGTTTTATGTGGAAGATAGATGCCAGTTCACCCGGTATGGGCGAGTTAGGGCAATCTTGGTCGACGCCTGTAGTTACCACGATTCCAAGCGCTTCAGGGGATAAACCCGTGCTTATCTTTGGTGCGGGATATTCCCCTTCAACTAAAGATGGCGCTGAGATTGGTACTGATGACAGCAGTGGCCGTGGCGTGTTTATTGTCGATGCGCAAACGGGGGCGTTAATCCATCAATTCGGCGGCAGTGGGGCTAACACGCCATTGCCAGGTATTGCCAACAGTATTCCAAGCAGTGTTGCTGTATTAGACGGCAATGGTGATGGTCATACCGATAGAATCTATGCCACAGATATCCAAGGTAATGTATGGCGGATGGATATGCCCTCCGCGAATGTGTCGACCTGGTCGGGATTTAAATTTGCCGCATTAGGGGATAAGAGTTCAGTGGCAGGAGATAGGCGATTCTTTTCTGGGCCTATAGTGGCCCAGACCTTGATCTCCAATACCTTTGAGCTGACTAAAGTCGTTAATGGAACATCGACCAAAGTTGTCACATCACAGAATATTCCTTACGACGCAATTGTTGTCGGGAGTGGCCACAGGGCAAAGCCAAGTGATGTGTCTCGCTCGGATATGTTTTTTGCATTGCAAGATAGAAACATAGTCACTCAATCATTCCAAGGTAAATCAAATCAAAAGCCTGTGCCTAAAACACTACAGTTAAGTGATTTATATGATGTCAGTTCGGCGGCGCCCAATGATCAGGCCAGTGAAATCGTTTTTAGTCAAAAACGAGGTTGGTACTATAACTTCTCTCGTAAAGGCGAAAAAAGCCTGTCGTCTGCGACCATAGTCGGGGGGGAGGTGTACTTCAGCAGTTTTGTGCCTGGTAGTGATGGCTCAGTCAACCAATGTTTGAGTTCGGGCAAAGGCTATCTTTATAAAAAGAATTTGCACAGGGGCACTCGTGGTTACAAAACAGATTATTTGTATGCAGGTGAGTTGGTACTGGATACGCCGCAGTTGGTGATCCCGCCTGCCGAGCAGCCTAAGGACCCGAATGCTAAAGTACCAACGCCAGATATGTTTTTGATTGGTATCGGTAATGCGGTGCCAGATGAGGCGACATGTGAAAGTGGTAACCCTAAGTGTATTGGGGGCGGGCCAACAACGAACAAAATTTATTATTACATCAGTCAATGATGTAAAGAGTTAACGAGTCGAGATGAGTAATAGCCTTATGATGAAATACGGTGCCCTTGGTTTGTTGCTGCTAGCGGGATTCCAATGGTCAGCGCTGGCGACAGAAACTGAGAAGCGACAGGATTACAAATGCTATTTAGAAACGAATCAAGGATTTAAATTGATACGTTTCTCGTGGTTTGAATCTAAGGTGAATGACTATTTACTCAGGTTGCCAGGTACACAATTACCGCGTTTACCTCGGGATAAGCCGATTCCGCTCTACGCGAAAGCGGTACTTGAATGTGTAAAAAGGAGTGAGCCTTTTACGCTAGAACAGGCAAAGCAAGCCGAGCTTGCGCCCGAGAATCAGGGTTAACTTGGCCTGTGGTATCAACATTGAAAATGCCGATGGGATAAATCCTATAGTGACTTATCCCATCGTTTAAGGGGGAAACCCCAGACTCAAAAAGCCAAGGTTTGAGTCTTCATAAGTAAAATGTAAGACTGGCGCACTTTCAAGAAAGTGGCGTGTTAAGACACTTGTTCATTCAGATACTCAAGCCACTTGCTCGGATGACCGTAAAAACGGCTGTGATTGAGTAAACGCAGATTTCCCTCACTTGTCGTGAGTGCTACTGAAGGGAAACCTTGGGCACCCAGCTGATTCATCAGCGCCCGTGATGCCAAAATGTGCTGGTAAAACGCGTCTTCATTTTGGGCAAATTCCTTCGTAAAGGCAGCGCCATCTATTCCCATTTTTTCCGCTAAAAGATGTAGATTCTGTTCATCGCTGGCGTTTTTGCCATCGCGATAATGGGCGAGTTGCACTGCATGTAGGTAAGCTAGCTCATTGCCCCCTAAGGCTGCAACGGCAAGCATAGCTCTAATGGGGGGCGCAGAATCCAGTACAATGCTGGTATCACGTAATAAGCCTTCATAATAGTTTTCACCAAAGGCTTGTCCGGTTAACGCGGCTATCCGTTGATCATGGGGCATCACATAATCGCGCCATTGGTTATCTATCTGTTTGCGCCTTGGGCCGGTGAGCATGCCGCCTGCGTGGAGTTTGATGGTAAATCCGGCAGCGGCTGCTGCATCAAACAGCGGTGCGGCTGCGTAACACCAACCGCACAAGGGATCGATAATGGCATGTAACACGGCCTTAGCTTTCATGGTGGTATTGATAGTTGGGTTCATCGCAATTATTCCTACAAAAAACAGTCTTTTGTTCTGGCTTTTTGGCTTAAGGGCTAGCCTAAGCGCGAATGTCAGATTGAATGGGACATGGAGATATCCATGCCCCTATTCCCTTACATTGGCCAGCGCATTTCACCCATGATGACTTTGGCACTGATCTCAAGCCCTGCATCTAAAGGAATTTGTGGGTAGAGTGCGAGCATCTTGGCGATTAAGTCCGCAGAATCTTTTGCTGTTTTGGCTGCCTTTTCAAAGGCATTAATATAATCGCGAGTAAAAGCGATGGCGCGCTTATCAAATCTGGCATCACCGAGATAATGTCCAGGGATAACCTCTTTGGGAGATAAGGCTTCCATCTTTTCTAAATGGGTTAACCAGGCTTTACGCGACTCAACACTTTGGGTATCTGCCATCCAAACATGGGTGTTATCAAACACTTCAACGCCACCAGTGATGGTTTTAGCCGACGGTACCCACAGGAAGGTATGCTTAGGGTGAGCATCCTCTAGCCCTTCTATCAGCACTTGTTCACCGTCGATACTAAAGCGATTGGTGGTGACCACTTTTGGCAGCACTAATTGGCTCGGAGCATTGTCCTTTAAAATCGGTCCCCAGTAGGCGAGCTTGCCGTCCATCGAGGCTTTAATGTCATCGACCGTAGTTTGAGTGGCGACGATTTCGACCTCGGGGAAGTTTTGTTTAATCACATCCAACCCAAAGTAAAAATCCGGATCGCTATGGCTGATATACATCAAGGTAAGCTTTTTACCGCTGGCTTTAATGGTATCCACTAAGGTTTGGGCATCATTTTTTTGAAATTGTGCATCGACCAGCATCATTTCATGTTCACCGCTGATAAAGCTTGAAGACACCGCAAAAATACTGTTTTCGCCCGGATTAAAATGGCTCACTTGCAAAGGTGCTGCCTGAGCAGTAGCCATTCCCGCCACCAGCATGGTTGCGGCTAACTGGGGTTTCAAAGAGGTTAATTTTAGAGCATTCAATAGTGTCATTTCTGTTCTCACTTATTCATTCAAATAGGATTCGGTGATTTGCACTGCTGCAAAAGTGAGCTTAGTTTAGGTTGCAAAAAACGTTAGATAAACACGGAAACTTGCGCTTATTTGTTGCATAATTCGGATGAATCAACGTTTGAAACCGATTATTTAGTGCAAGGCAATCAACACAAGGGGCGGATAAACCATGGATAGACTCGAAGCGGCAAAGGTATTTGTGACTATCGTTGAGCGGGGCAGTATGATTGGCGCCGCAGAGGCGTTGGATATGTCTCGCTCTATGGTGACCCGCTATTTAAGTGAGATGGAAGAATGGTCAGGTGCACGCTTACTGCACCGTTCGACAAGACGTTTGAGCCTGACCAGTGCGGGCGAGCAAGTGCTCGATTATTGCCAGCGCTTGCTTGAATTAGCGCAGGAAGTCCCCGCGGTCAGTCATGTACAAAGCGCCCAACCGCGAGGATTGCTGCGGATCAGTTGCTCACAATTTATGGCCCATTTACTCCTTCCCACGGTCGTGCGTCCTTACTTAGCCCAATATCCTCAGGCGAGTGTTAACTTTCATGTTAGCAGCCAAACCGTTGATTTAGTTGCCGAACGTATTGATCTTGCCATACGTATCACTAATGAGCTCGATCCTAGTCTAATCGCCAGACGTTTAGGGGAATGTGAGTCCGTGGTCTGCGCCGCACCGCGTTATCTTGCCACCCATTCACTTATTAGCCATCCCGAGGATTTAACTCGGCATAACTGTTTAACCTATTCCTACTTTGGCGATGTGATGTGGCGTTTTACTCAAATTAATCATCCTGATGGTATCGAGGCGGGACAGCTTTTTAATATTCCCGTAAGAGGTAATTTAAGTGCCAATGATTCTATGGTGGTGTTAAACGCTACTTTAGCGGGGGAGGGGATTGCCATGCAGCCCCTGTGGGCGGCGAAGCCCTATCTCGACACTGGCGAATTAGTGCCATTGTTGCTGGAGTTTCAACCTCAAACCTTGGGCGTATACGGCGTATATCAATCCCGTAAACATATGCAGCCTGCATTAAGAGTGATGATGGATATGCTAGTGGCCTACTTTGCTAGCATGAACCAGCATGAATATAGTGCCAGCCTTAAATAACGGAAAATCCTCACCCTAAATTCAATGCAATAAAAAGGAGCTTAACCCTTTCGAGTTAACCTCCTCAGATGCACGCTTGCCTAGATTCTAGATTCTAGATTCTAGATTCTAGATTCTCGATCTATTTCGTCATACGCTTGTATTTCAGGCGGTGTGGTTCAATCACATCGGCACCATAGGTGTTCTTCAACCATGCCGAGTATTCGGTGTAGTTACCTTCGTAGAAGTTCACTTGGCCTTCGTCGCGGTAGTCCAGAATGTGGGTCGCGATACGGTCTAAGAACCAACGGTCGTGCGAGATCACCATAGCGCAACCTGGGAATTCGAGGATCGCTTCTTCCAGTGCGCGCAGGGTTTCAACGTCTAAGTCGTTGGTGGGTTCGTCGAGGAGCAGTACGTTACCGCCAGCCTGCAACAGTTTAGCTAAGTGAACACGGTTGCGCTCACCGCCCGATAGAGTACCGATAATCTTTTGCTGATCTGCACCACGGAAGTTAAAGCGGCCCACATAGGCGCGACTTGGAATTTCCATGTTGTTGATGCGCATGATGTCTTGACCACCAGAGATTTCTTGCCAAATGGTGTTTTTGTCATTCATCGAATCGCGGAACTGTTCAACCGACGCAAGTTGCACGGTTTCACCTATCTCAATGGTGCCGCTATCGGGTTGCTCGCTGCCTGACAGCATGCGGAACAGGGTCGATTTACCTGCACCGTTGGCACCGATAATACCGACGATCGCGCCTTTAGGTACAGAGAACGACAGGTTGTCGATAAGGACGCGGTCACCATAGGATTTGGTTAAGTTCTTCACTTCGATGACTTTGTCACCTAAACGTGGTCCGGGCGGAATAAACAGCTCGTTGGTTTCGTTACGTTTTTGGTAATCGTTAGTGTTCAGCTCTTCGAAGCGCGCCATACGGGCCTTGCCCTTAGACTGACGGCCTTTTGCGCCTTGGCGAACCCATTCTAATTCTTTCGCAATGGTCTTTTGACGCGCGCTTTCTGCGGCAGATTCCTGCTTCAAGCGAGCATCCTTTTGCTCCAGCCAAGAAGAGTAGTTACCTTCCCATGGGATACCCTCACCACGGTCAAGTTCTAAAATCCAGCCAGCAGCATTGTCGAGGAAGTAACGGTCGTGGGTAATCGCCACAACGGTGCCCGAGTATTCCTGCAGGAAGTGTTCGAGCCAAGCGACTGATTCGGCGTCCAAGTGGTTGGTCGGTTCGTCGAGTAGCAGCATCTCTGGTTTTTCCAGCAGCAGACGACAAATTGCCACACGGCGACGCTCACCACCCGATAACACTTCAATCTTTTCATCCCAATCTGGCAGACGCAGCGCATTCGCCGCACGTTCGAGGATGTTGTCCAGATTATGGGCGTCCTGCGCCTGAATGATGGCTTCGAGTTCGCCTTGCTCTTTGGCAAGCGCGTCGAAGTCCGCATCGGGATCGGCGTAAGCTGCATAGACTTCGTCTAAGCGTTTGAGGGCATTTTTGGCTTCAGAAACCGCTTCTTCAATCGCTTCACGCACGGTTTGCGTTGGGTCGAGTTTCGGTTCTTGCGGCAGGTAACCAATCTTCAGGCCCGGCATTGGACGCGCTTCACCCTCAATTTCGGTATCGATACCGGCCATGATGCGCAGTAGGGTGGATTTACCAGAACCGTTAAGACCTAACACACCGATCTTAGCGCCGGGGAAAAAGCTTAAGGAAATGTCTTTAAGGATCTGCTTCTTAGGAGGAACAACCTTGCCCACCCGCAGCATGCTGTAAACAAACTGAGCCATTTTTCTGCATCTATAAGTGACTAATGATGCGGCTAATTCTACTCGATTGTGCGCCGAACTCAACTCGGCATTGAGGCGAGTTCAAGGTAAAACTGTAGGATTTTCATGTTTCAGAGACTGGGATTGTCGGCTCGTTACGAGTAGAATACCGCGCAACCCTACCTACAAGAATTGGCAGCTGGAGTAAGCAATGCTGAAAAAAGATATGAATATCGCAGATTATGATCCGGAACTGTTCAACGCAATTCAGAACGAAACTCTGCGTCAAGAAGAGCATATTGAGCTGATTGCTTCTGAAAACTACACCAGTCCACGCGTGATGCAAGCGCAAGGTTCACAATTAACCAACAAGTACGCCGAAGGTTACCCAGGCAAGCGTTACTACGGTGGTTGTGAGTATGTGGACGTAGTTGAAACCTTAGCGATTGAGCGTGCAAAACAACTGTTTGGTGCGACTTACGCAAACGTACAACCTCACTCAGGTTCTCAAGCAAACAGCGCCGTTTACATGGCATTGTTAAAACCAGGCGATACCGTTTTAGGTATGAACCTCGCTCATGGTGGTCACTTGACCCACGGTTCACCTGTAAACTTCTCTGGTAGACTGTACAACATCATTCCTTACGGCATCGATGAATCAGGCAAAATCGACTACGACGAAATGGAACGTCTGGCGGTTGAACATAAGCCTAAGATGATGATCGGTGGTTTCTCTGCTTACTCAGGCATCGTTGACTGGGCAAGAATGCGCGAAATTGCAGACAAAATCGGTGCTTACCTGTTTGTCGACATGGCGCACGTTGCGGGTCTTATCGCCGCTGGTGTGTATCCAAACCCTGTGCCACACGCTCACGTTGTGACGTCAACTACTCACAAGACCTTAGCCGGTCCTCGTGGTGGTATCATTCTGTCTGCTGCCGACGATGAAGAGCTGTACAAGAAGCTGAACTCAGCGGTATTCCCAGGCGGTCAAGGCGGTCCTTTGATGCACGTTATCGCGGGTAAAGCGGTCGCCTTCAAAGAAGCTTTAGAGCCAGAGTTCAAAGCTTACCAACAACAAGTGGTTAAGAACGCTAAAGCCATGGTTGAAGTGTTCTTAGAGCGCGGTTACAAAATCGTTTCAGGCGGTACTGACAACCACTTAATGCTGGTGGACTTAATCGGTCGCGACCTGACGGGTAAAGAAGCCGATGCCGCGTTAGGTAGCGCAAACATCACAGTAAACAAAAACTCTGTGCCAAACGATCCACGTTCTCCATTCGTGACCTCTGGTGTACGTATTGGTACGCCTGCGATCACTCGCCGTGGCTTTAAAGAAGCTGAAGCGAAAGAGTTAACCGGTTGGATCTGTGACATCCTCGACGATGCCCACAACCCAGCGGTTATCGAGCGCGTAAAAGGCCAAGTATTGGCACTGTGCGCCCGTTTCCCTGTTTACGGTTAATTCGTTAATTTATCTGAATATGACGGCTGAGTTCACAACTGCTTAGGGTGTCACTCTTAGGTGGTTAACCTCAGCCGATAAATAGGATAAAATCCCATGGCCGCATTAAGCGGCCATTTTTATTGCTAAAATCTTAGACTTAAACCCGCTCGGTTTAAGCGAGAAACAGCGAAAGCCACAGGCTTTATTCCATTCACGGCAGGAGGCTCAATGCATTGTCCATTTTGCAGCGCGACAGATACTAAAGTGATCGATTCCCGATTAGTGGCGGAAGGCCATCAAGTGCGTCGTCGCCGAGAATGCACCGAATGCCACGAAAGATTTACTACCTTCGAAGGGGCTGAATTAGTCATGCCACGGGTGATTAAACGCGATGGCACGCGCCAACCCTTCGATGAAGAAAAGCTGCAAGCAGGCATGTTACGCGCGGTCGAAAAGCGCCCCGTGTCTATGGATGAAATCGAACAGGCCTTAAGTAAAATCAAGTCAACGCTGCGCGCTACTGGCGAGCGCGAAGTGCCATCCGAGATGATAGGTAACTTGATGATGGAACAGTTAATGAGCCTGGATAAGGTTGCCTATATTCGTTTTGCCTCGGTTTATCGCGCCTTTGAAGACGTCTCCGAATTTGGTGAGGCGATTGCGAAACTGCAAAAGTAACATGGGTTATCTTAGGTTAGCGCTTAGGTTAGCGCCTCGTTATGCGCCGCATTCGGGCACGCTTCCTCAAGATTTCATAGGGTTTATATGAATTGGTCAGAACTCGATAACCAGATGATGAGCCGAGCCATACAACTGGCTCGCAAAGGATTTTATACCACTCGCCCCAATCCCAGTGTGGGCTGCGTTATCGTAAAAGATAATCAGATTGTCGGTGAAGGTTATCATCAAAAAGCCGGCGAGCCCCACGCCGAGGTGCATGCACTGCGCATGGCTGGCGAGCTTGCCCGTGGCGCGACCGCCTATGTCACCTTAGAGCCTTGCAGCCATTATGGTCGTACGCCGCCCTGCGCCTTGGCGTTGATCAACATAGGTGTAAAACGTGTGGTGGTGGCGGTTGAAGATCCCAATCCTCAGGTCGGTGGTCGCGGTATTCAAATGCTGCGCGATGCGGGCATTCAAGTGGATGTCGGTTTACATCGCGATGAGGCCTATGCTTTAAATCTTGGTTTTATGAAGCGCATGGAGTCGGGCCTACCTTGGGTGACGGTAAAGCTTGCCGCGAGCCTCGATGGTAAAACCGCATTATCCAATGGTGTCTCTAAGTGGATTACAGGCCCCGAAGCTCGCCGCGATGTGCAGCGCTTACGTTTGCGCGCCTGCGCACTGGTCACTGGGATTGAAACCGTACTGGCCGATGATCCATCCCTCAATGTGCGTTACTCAGAGCTTGGCAGTCTTAACTCACTATTGAGTGAGGCGCAAATTTTACAACCGCTACGGGTGATTTTAGACAGTCGCTGCCGCATGCCGATTAAGGCAGCCTTGCTTGCGATTGAATCGCCGATTTTATTAGTCTCAACTGAGCCATACTCGCCAGCCTTTATGGCGCAGTTGCCGTCCCATGTGACTTGTCTTCAATTACCGGCGATTGATGGTCGAATCTCGCTGCCCACACTCTTAAGCTATTTAGGCAAAAGCTGTAATCAGGTGCTTATCGAAGCGGGCGCGACCTTAGCTGGTGCCTTTATCGGCGCGGGATTAGCCGATGAGTTAGTACTGTATCAAGCGGTGAAAATTCTTGGCGGCCAAGGACGTAATCTACTTGAATTACCCGATTATCAAATGATGGCCGATATTCCGCCCCTCAAATTGGTCGATGAGCGTAAAGTGGGCGCAGATACGCGCCTCACCTTGAGGCTCGAGTCCAATCCATCTTTATCGAATAAGTGAGTTAGCCATGTTTACTGGGATTATTGAGGCCGTTGGCACGCTGCGAAAGCTAGAACGTAAAGGCGATGATATTCGCTTAACGGTCGCCAGTGGCAAACTGGATTTAAGCGATGTGCGTTTAGGCGACAGTATCGCCACCAATGGTGTGTGTTTGACTGTGGTTCAGCAATTAGCCGATGGCTATGTGGCGGATGTGTCGGCTGAAACTGTCAGTCTCACAGGCTTTGCTAACTACAAAGTGGGTACTAAGGTTAATCTTGAAAAAGCCGTTACCCCGACAACTCGCCTCGGCGGGCACATGGTGAGCGGCCATGTGGATGGCATTGCCACCGTAGAGCAGCGTCTTGCTCGTGGTCAAGCGATTGAGTTTTGGTTAGCGGCGCCAACTGAGCTGGCTCGCTATATCGCCCATAAAGGTTCTATCACCATCGATGGCGTGAGCCTCACGGTAAACGAGGTCGATGGACACCGTTTTCGTTTAACCATAGTGCCTCATACGGCGGGTGAAACCACACTGGTGGATTTGAAAGCCGGCGATAAGGTGAATATTGAAGTGGATTTAATCGCCCGCTATTTAGAGCGTTTAATGCGCTTTGATACTAAAGAAACCCAAGGCGGTGGGGTGACCATGGAAATGTTAGCCCGTGCTGGCTTTGTGCGTTAGGGCACTGGCACTTAGCTCACTTAGGTATAGAATTTCATAACAACAGTAAAATCATAAAGGTCCTACAATGGCGCTGCACAGTATAGAAGAGATCATCGAGGATATTCGTCAAGGCAAAATGGTTATTTTGATGGATGACGAAGACAGAGAAAACGAAGGCGACCTGATTATGGCGGCCGAGCTGGTCACGCCTGAAGCGATCAACTTTATGGCGAAATACGGCCGCGGGCTCATCTGCCAAACCATGACTAAAGCCCGTTGCCAGCAGTTAAATCTGCCCTTGATGGTGACTAACAACAATGCGCAGTTCTCGACTAACTTTACGGTATCGATTGAAGCGGCAGAAGGCGTAACCACCGGGATTTCGGCCCACGATCGCGCTGTCACGGTGAAAGCGGCCGTAGCAAAAGATGCCAAGGCATCGGATTTAGTACAACCTGGTCATATCTTCCCATTAATGGCGCAGGACGGCGGCGTGTTAACCCGCGCAGGTCACACTGAGGCGGGTTGTGATTTAGCCCGTTTAGCGGGGCTTGAGCCATCGGGTGTGATTGTTGAGATCCTCAATGAAGACGGCACTATGGCCCGTCGCCCTGATTTAGAGATTTTCTCTGAATTGCATGGGATTAAAATCGGCACTATTGCGGCGCTTATCGAATATCGCAACACCAAAGAAACCACTGTCGTGCGCGAAGCTAAATGTAAGCTGCCAACCCGCTTTGGCGAGTTCGACATGGTGACTTTTAGGGACACTATCGACAATCAACTGCACTTTGCCTTAGTGAAGGGCGAGGTGAAACCGGATTGTTTAGTGCGCGTACACTTACAAAATACCTTCAACGATTTACTCCACTCAGAGCGCGATCAGCAGCGTAGCTGGCCGCTTGAAAAAGCCATGGAGCGCATTTCTGCCGAAGGTGGAGTGTTGGTGCTGCTGGGCAATCAAGAGCATACCTGTGAAATTCTCGCTAAAGTCAAAGCCTTTGAGGCGGAAGATCAAGGTCAGGCTCCCGCACCAGCAAAATGGCAAGGTACTTCACGCCGCGTGGGTGTTGGCTCGCAAATCCTTGCCAGCCTTGGAGTAACTAAAATGCGACTCTTAAGCTCGCCTAAGCGTTACCATTCACTCTCAGGCTTTGGGCTTGAAGTGACCGAATACGTGGCGGAGTAACAGGCCGAGCTTGTTAGACGTTACACTAAGGTAAAATTAATCATTTGTATAATTTGCATAGGGCTGTGGGCGATTGACTGTGGTATTATGTCGCCACTTTTCGCCCAAGCCGGGTGCTTTAGCTAAATTAGGTAAGAAAATGAACGTAGTTCAAGGTAATATCGAAGCGAAGAATGCCAAAGTTGCGATTGTAATTTCGCGTTTTAACAGCTTTTTAGTTGAGAGCCTGCTTGAAGGTGCACTTGACACGCTGAAACGTTTTGGCCAAGTCAGTGATGAAAACATCACTGTCGTCCGTGTACCTGGTGCGGTTGAGTTACCACTGGCTGCACGTCGTGTTGCCGCAAGTGGTAAGTTTGACGGTATCATTGCACTTGGTGCTGTGATCCGTGGTGGTACCCCTCATTTTGATTTTGTTGCAGGCGAATGTAACAAAGGTCTAGCTCAAATCGCATTAGAGTTCGATCTGCCCGTTGCCTTCGGTGTATTGACGACAGATACCATTGAACAAGCTATTGAGCGTTCAGGTACTAAAGCGGGTAACAAGGGCGGCGAAGCTGCGCTAAGCTTGCTTGAAATGGTCAACGTTCTGCAACAGCTTGAACAACAGTTGTAATAGTAGGAAAAATAATGAAGCCTTCTGAGCGCCGCAAGGCCCGCCGTTTAGCCGTTCAAGCCATTTATTCATGGCAACTAAGCGGGAATAATATTGCCGATGTCGAGCATGAGTTTTTAACTGAACAGAGTCTCGATGGTGTAGACGTAGCTTATTTTCGTGAGCTATTTGCAGGCGTAGCAACTAAGAAAACCCAATTGGATGAGTTGATCATTCCACACTTAGATCGCCCCATTGATGAGGTGTCTCCAGTGGAGAAAGCCATAGTACGCCTAGCGGCCTATGAGCTGACTTTCCGTAAAGATGTGCCATTTAAAGTTGCCATTAACGAGGCGATTGAATTGGCTAAAGCTTTCGGTGCGGATGAAAGCCATAAGTTTGTTAATGGATTACTCGACAAACTGGTTGCACGTAAGTAATAAGGACAAACGGTATCTTAGGATACCGTTTTTCATTGCTAACAAAGGTGGCCGATGTGAGTCGCGCCAAACTGTACAGTGAAAGAATTCCAGCTTATTGAATGTTATTTCAATCACCGCGGCCCAGCACGCCGTGATGTCAAATTGAGTATTGGCGACGATTGCGCCCTTGTGCAGCCCGCCGAAAACAAGTCGATCGCCATTTCCTGCGATACCTTAGTCGAAAATGTTCACTTCTTCCCCGATATTCCACCTCAAGCCTTAGGTTACAAAGCCTTAGCTGTAAATCTTTCTGATTTAGCGGCAATGGGGGCCGAGCCTGCGTGGATGACGCTTGCACTCACTTTGCCAGAGGTTAACGAGACCTGGCTGAGTGGTTTTAGTGAAGGCCTGTTTGAAGCGGCAGAATATTATGGCATCGCCTTAATAGGTGGTGACACAACTCGCGGGCCTAGGGCAATTAATATCACAGTGCACGGGCAAGTCCCCCATGGCAAAGCCTTGACCCGTCATGGCGCTAAGGCCGGTGACTGGATTTATGTAACGGGTACGCTTGGTGATTCTGCGTTAGGGCTGGACTTGATCCGCGGCGTGCAACATGCGCGAGCGGAGCATAAAGAGTTTTTGATTAATCGCCATTATCGACCCACTCCTCGAGTATTGGCTGGGCAATCATTGCGCTCTTTGGCATCCAGTGCCATCGATTTATCCGATGGTTTTATCTCGGATATTGGGCATATCCTCAAGGCATCAAAGGTTGGCGCTGTAGTCGATGTGGGGGCGATTCCTTTGTCGCGTGCGATGCAAGATACCGTGAGCGAAGAACATGCATTAGGCTATGCGCTGACGGGGGGCGAGGATTATGAACTGCTCTTTACCGTGCCTGAGGCACAAAAAGGTGCGTTAGAAACCGCCCTCAGCCATGCTGGCACTAAGTTTGTCCGTGTTGGGCAAATCTGTGCGGGCAGTAAGCTTAAGTTGCAACTTAATGGTGAGCTATTTACGCCACCGTACCACGGTTTTGAGCATTTTTAATGAAGTTGTTATCCCAAGATCAGGCGCTGTCGCGCCTGTCCCTTAAAAATCCTATTCATTTTTTAGCCCTTGGTTTTGGCAGTGGTTTAGCGGCTAAGGCTCCAGGTACTTTTGGTACCTTGGCGGCAGTCCCGCTCTATTTATTATTGGCCCAGTTGCCCTTGAGTTGGTATTTAGCCGTGACCTTAGTGTGCGTACTCGCGGGGATTTATATCTGCGATAAGGCCGCTAAGGACATGGGCGTACATGACCATGGCGCGATTGTATGGGATGAAGTTGCAGGTTTATTGATCACTATGATTGCCGCCCCCGCTGGTATTCTGTGGCTCGCTGTCGGTTTTGTGCTGTTTCGGCTATTCGATATCCTAAAACCTTGGCCGATACGTTGGCTCGACGCCAAAGTTGAAGGTGGTTTTGGCATTATGATAGACGATGTATTAGCAGGATTTTTTGCACTTATTTGCCTGCAAGTAATTGTCTTTATTAGCCAATAATATCTTTAGTTAACCCAAACTAAAGTTCGTTACCCTATAAATGCCAATGCATTATCTGCTGTAGATAAGGCATTGGCTATCAAGCTTTATTTTCGTTGCAGTGGCTTACTGTATTTTTACTGTAATAGTTCTCGTGCATTGGCGAGAGTGTTAGAAGTAATTGTATCGCCACCAAGAAGTCTGGCTAATTCTTGGATACGTTGCTCCCTATCCAAAGGCATCATTGTGGTTTCTGTACTGCCCGCCTTGTTGAATTTATTCACAAACATATGTTGATGGCCATTACCAGCAACTTGAGGTAAATGGGTTACACAAAGTACTTGAGTCGATTCCCCTAGACTACGCAGCATTCTGCCAACCACTGCAGCGGTCGGGCCTGAAATTCCCACATCCACCTCGTCGAAAATCAGGGTAGGAGTGGCAACCTTTTTCGCGGTAATCACTTGGATGCCTAAACCGATACGCGACAATTCACCGCCAGAGGCTACCCGTGAAATCGGTTGTAAAGGCTGGCCAGGGTTGGTTGTGACCATAAACTCGATGTTATCGCTGCCATTTACCGACATAATCTCGGGATTAAAATTCACTTCAATGGTGAACTTACCCTTGGGCATGTTGAGTTCGTGGATAGATTGAGTCACTAACTTATCCAGTTCTTTTGCATAACGGGCGCGGCTCTGGCTCAGTTTTTGTGCGTTCGCTAAATAAGCTGTTTTACTCGCTTCAACTTGGAGTTGGATTTCCTCTAACTTAGTTTCATCGTCATCGAGGGTTGTGAGTTCCGCTTTGAGCGCCAAATGATGTTCGGCTAATTTGTCAGGGCTAACATGATGCTTACGGGCCAGTTGCATAGCCTTTGAGAGTCGTTCCTCTAAATAGGCAAAATGTGCGGGATCGAGTTCGAGTTTACTCAGGTAATGCTGTAATTCTCCCGCGCTCTCTTGTACTTGAATGAGGGCCTCATTCAACATGGTACTGACATTGGTTAATGCGGGATCGTAGCTTTGCAAATTTTCAGCAAGGCTTACAGCCTTGTTAAGCAGTGATTCAATATTGCTCTCTTCGCCATCTGTGAGTAAATATAGGCTGGCTTGGCAGCTATCCACCAGTTCAGTGCCATTGGCGAGGCGTTTATGCTCTTGCTCAATATCTTCAAATTCACCGATCTTGAGGTCGAATTCATCTAGCTCTTCAACTTGATATTGCACCAGTTGTTTTCGGGCAATACGTTCATGCTGTGAGGCTTCTAATTGCTTGAGTTCGGCTTCGATTTGTTTGCAGCGTTGATAGCTTGCTGCCACTGTGTCTATCAGTAGTCTGTGATTGGCGTAGCTGTCGAGCAAGGTGAGTTGATGATCACTCTTTAGCATAGCGTGGTGGGCGTGCTGACCATGAATACCGACCAGCAATTGCCCGAGTAATTTCAGTTGAGTTAACGGCACAGGATTGCCATTAATGTAGGCGCGTGAGCGGCCATCACTGCCAATAGTTCGACGCAGAATACACTCATCATCAAGTTCGAGATCGTTATCTTCGAGCCAACGTTTGGCAAGGGGAACATCGTGTAGTGAAAATCGAGCACTGACTTCGGTTTTACTTGCACCAGGGCGAACACTACTGGCATCGGCACGATTACCTAGGCACAAACCTAATGCGTCGATGGCGATGGATTTACCTGCGCCAGTTTCACCAGTAATGCTGGTCATACCGGGACGAAAATCCAGTTCGAGAAAACGAACGATAGCGAAATTATTGATGCTGAGTTGGCAAAGCATAATGAGTTCCTGTCGAAAAACTTACCAAATCACTGTATTGATAAACAGTATATACTGATTTTATATACAGTAAAGTGGCTTTGGGTAAATATTCGACACATTGCAATGAGCTAGAGTTTAATCGCTTGTTTATGAATAGGTTTTAACAAGTTGTTCTAAAATAGGTAAGCTAAAAAAAGTCACTATAGTGCCAAATAATATCCCCTGCGCACTGGTTGAGGCTTGGGTGTTATAGCGCTGAGCAAGTAAATAGACGCTGGCCGCCGTAGGTAAGGCACTGAGGATTACACCCATCACTAAGTAATCTCCACTAACGCCAACGCTTTTAAGCATGAAGAAAACCAATGCGGGTTGTAGGATTAATTTAAAGAGGTTGATAAGGCTAAGTTCGATAAGATTCGTCAGGCTAAATACCTTGCTATCTTTTTGGTAGCGCATGGCTTTGGCTAATACCATGCCAACGGCAAATAAAGCGCAGGGGCTTGAGGTATTGCCAATTTGTTGGATCATCATCGCTACGCCAGAGGGTAGTGTTATCCCCAATGCCGAAATTGCAATGCCGATAAAGCAGCCGATAACGATGGGATTTTTAACCACAGCTAAACACATGATCACTACGGCGTGGTGTTGTCTGTGGGTATTTGTCGTAAGCTCCAGCGAGACCAAGGCCACGGCAAACATAAGCACGGACAATAAACTGGCTATGGCGGCGGCAACTAGGGCGCTTTGTTGTTCAGGAAATATAATCACCAGCAGCGGAATACCAATAAATGCGGTATTGCCAAAGGTGGCATTTAAGGCGCGCACGGCGGCAATTGCATGCTGTTTAGGATTGAAAAGTAAGGATATACCAACACAAATCAGATAAATCATCAGCATGGCGGCGCTATAGCCTGCAATAAATCCCCATTGCAGAATTTCTTGGATCGGTTGCTGGGCCAGTGCAATCAAGAGAATGGCAGGAAACGCAATATAGTAGACATATTGATTGAGCACTTGGTCGGTTTCTACTGGGAGAAAACGCAGTTTTTGTACAAGTGTGCCGAGCAGCATGATCCCGAAGACGGCAAACAGAGGGGTTAAAATGGTCATATCCCTCACTCATCCTTTTGTGTTTTTGCTTTCCCGCAAGAAGACGTTGTGGGTGCGCTAGCAGGGAATAATACCTAGGGTAATTGACAATAATCGGTGTTAGCGCAGTAAACTTATTGGCAAAATAGCATAGGATTAACCTTGGAAGCTATTGCGCTATGGTCGTAGAAATGAATAATTCTACGTTTAAAACACAATGAGTTAGTGCCTTATACCTGTGAGCGGCACTCACGCTAAACGATGGGATTGAACATGGCTGATGATGTTGGCGCTGAGCTGCAGTTAATTTATCTGTTTGTGCATTTGGTGAATGCGGGCAGTTTTTCTCAAGCCGCGAAAGTGCTCGATATGCCTATCGCCACCGTGAGCCGTAAGCTGGCCAAGCTTGAAGAAAAACTCGATAAGCAATTGTTTATGCGAAGTACCCGTAAGCTGAGGTTAACCGAGGAAGGTTTAGCGTTATTTCAGCGATATCAGAGTGCGATTGCACAGTTCGATGAGCTCAGTGGCATTGGCAGCGATAAACCTGAAGGCACATTGCGGATAGCTGCGCCAATCTCAATTATTTCAATTATCTTTATTCACGCATTAAACGAGTTTGGCCGTTTATATCCCGATATTCGTTTACACATTTCCCAAAGCAATGAGTTAGTGGATTTAATTGATAAAGGGATTGATGTCGCGATTGTCGGTGGTGCACAGCCTGATTCTTCTTGGGTGTCGAGTACTTTAGGTGAGCTTGATTATCGTTTGTTTGCGACGCCGGAATATTTAGCCCATGCCCCTGAATTAATCCATCCCGATGATCTTGAAAACCATCAGTTGATCAAAGTTTGGCCGCTGTTTAATTGGCATTTAAAGCATCCTAATGGCGAGTCTTTCTATTTTAATGGCCCAACAAAACTCACGCTCACGGATCTCCATGGCGCGATTCAGGCGACCTTAGATCATGGTGGTATTCTGTATGGGCCAGAATTATTTGTAAAACAACAGATTAAAGAAGGGCGTTTAAAAGTGCTCTTACCGGAATGGATTGGCGAACAACGTAGAATTTCGATTCTTTATCACCAGCGTAGTCAGCAACCGCTGAAAGTGAAGGTGTTTATCGAGTTTATGCAATCCAAAGCGCCCGAACTCTTTTCAATGGCTTAAGATTAACGTTTACGGGGTTTTAAAGTATTTTGGCTCATGGAGTTTTGCGTTTGCTTCGCATCTTGCAGGCTCGCGCGGGTGGCGGGCACAATCCCAAGCTCACGGTAATAATTCACTAAACGGCGTAATTCAAATAGAGAACCAATACGGTTTTGCCCGCCTATGGTGAGTTTCCAGGTATCGGTAAGGCCTTCGCTATTGGTTAAAATAAAACCTTGGTAAACAATTTTTTTCATATTGAATGGGTTATAGAGTTAACTCTATCCTCCGGTGATTCAAACCCGTCGTTGATGCTACCTAAGCAGTAAAAATGTTAGGTAACATCACCGGATTTTCAAGGCAACTGAAGAGATAAACCCTAGACCTTAAACGGGTTTATTATGCGACGCTGATCCCGATATTCGATACACCCGCTTCGATAATCTCTTTGCGTAAACCCTTCACTAATTCGGCAGTGATCTTAGGGTTTTCTTCGATAATTTCCAGCAGGGTATTTTGTAGCGCGCGCTCTTCTTCCATCACTTCATGGGCGAAGACGTAGTCATCTAAGGCATCATCGGTTAACTCTACATCGCTGATAGTCTCGATATAGTTCGCCACAGTGCTTGAGGATAACTTACTGATATTGGTGATATCTTCCTCAAGGTTGGTTTGAATCGCCCCAAGCAAAGTGGAAAGTGCAACCACGGCATCCATTGCTGGGTATACGCCATAGCTATCAAAATCGGCAGGATCTGGGGTGTTATCTTCTAAGCGTTGCAGATGCACATCGATGTTGAATTTCAGCTTATTGTCGTACTGGGATTGCCAAAGAAGCTCGAGCACAGTGCTTAATACCGCAGGATCACCAAACTCACAAACCTCTGAAAACAGTTGATAGTTAGGCAACATTCGTTGGCAAAGGGCAATGGCAAAGAGTTTTTTCTGTGGTAGTTCTAGCGCTTTTAAACGCTTAAAGAAGCCCGTTTTTTTGGTCATCTGTTATTTCCGCTGATAGCTGTGATAGCACTTGTTTTGCCGCCGATTCTACCTTAGTTAGCTCATCAAGTAACTCTAGTATTTCCGGTTCGAGATCTTCGACACGGGCATCACGTTTCAATGCCGATTCAATCTCTTGGCATAATCGCTGTGTGGTCGGCACCCCGCAATAGCAACTGGCGCCATGAAGTTTATGGATAGTGCTGAGCATCGTGGTTTGATCGTTTTGACTCAGTGCCGTCTCTATCGCCGAGACCGTTTGAGGTAACGATTCCAATAACATGCGTAGCATATCTAATGCTAGGTCAGACTTATGGTTAGCTTGGGTTAAGCAAAGATCCCAGTTGAGGGTATGTAAATCAAAGTGAGTGAATTTGGGCCGAGTAATCCAGCGGTTAATCTCTGCTTTAAGTGCGGCTTCATCTATGGGTTTGGGCAAATAACCATCCATGCCACTACCTAAAATTAGCTCACGTTCCTCGGCAATGGCATGGGCGGTTACGGCAATAATCGGCGTATTGCGGTTCATCGACCCTTGGCGAATTTGCTTGGTCGCACTGATGCCATCGGTGCCCGGCATCTGGATATCCATAAAGATAAGATCAAAAGTGCGAGTCTTTGCCTGTTTTACCGCTTCTTCACCGCTATTGACAGCGATAACGGTAGTGACTAGTTCGTTAAGCAGCGTATCAATCAGTTTTAAATTGGCGAAGTTATCGTCCACCGCTAATACGGTAAGCGATTGGCGCGCCGCTGGAACTGTAATATTTGCGGGTGGTAATAGGTCATATTCCATTGGTGGATAGAGCATATTACGCGCCAGTTGGTGCTCGCTTACTGGCAGAGACAATACCACGTCAGCATTGGGGCGAATAAACTGACTTAACATGTCTTGCTCTTGGCAGTCGAATAGCACGACTAAACAATCTGTTTTTGTCTTGGCTAGATTTAACGTACTCACCAATTGATTGGGATTGCTAAATCCATGGCAACTCAATAACACATAATCAAACGGATGCTCAGTCGTTGATAGGGTTGTCAGCAAACTAGGAATATGTTGATGATGAGTGACCTTAGTATCCCACTGTGTTAGTTGGCGACTAATCACTGAATGGGTGAGCACTCTGGGCTCATAAAAGAGCACGGTTTTATCTTTCAGTTTTTCAAGCGGTAGTGAATCACCAATTTGGAATTGACCAAGGCCCAAAGGCAGCGTAAACCAGAAGTTCGAGCCCTTATCCACTGACGAGGTAAAGCCAATTTGCCCGCCCATTTGGTTGACGAGGCGTTTGGTGATGACTAATCCAAGCCCTGTTCCGCCAAAGCGGCGGGAAATCGAGGAGTCCGCTTGACCAAAGGCTTGGAACAGGAAGTCTTGCTGACTTTCATCAATCCCAATCCCAGTATCGATAACATCACAGCGCAGCACCACTTGTTCATCGGTCTGCGCTTGTAATTCTAATTTAACCAGTACGCTGCCTGAGTCGGTAAACTTGATAGCATTGCCCACTAAATTATTGATAATTTGGCACACTCGCATGGCATCGCCGTTAACGTTGTCGGGGACGTTGGGCGCAATATCGACGACCAATTCCAGCCCTTTGGCCTGCGCGCTACCGGAGATTAAAGTGATGGTTTCACCCAAGGTTTCCCTTAGGCCGAATGGCATGTTTTCTAACACCATTTTGCCGGCTTCAAGTTTCGAGAAGTCGAGGATATCGTTGATAATCGCCAGTAGATTAGTCGCGCTGCGCTCAATGGTATTAATGTAATCGACTTGGCTCGAGTGCAGCGGGGTTTTAACGAGTTGGCGCGCAAAACCAATCACACCATTAAGCGGTGTTCGCAGTTCATGGGACATATTCGCCAAAAACTCTGACTTAATGCGGCTAGCTTCTAACGCGCGTTTTTTGGCTAAATCGAGCTCGACGTTTTGGATCTCAATTTGTTCTAAGGTTTCCCGCAGATCCGATGTCGCCTGATCGATATTTTGCTGCATCTCATCGTGGTATTCCGATAACGATCCTGCCATGGCATTAATGCCGCGTTTTAGCAGATCCAGCTCGCCGATAAGATTGCCTTCGAGCCGCGCATCCAGTTTACCCTCACGGATTTTGGCGACCACCCGCACCATTTCGGTAATCGGCTGGGTGACGTTTTTAACCAGACGAAAGGTAAACAACAGGTTCAATTGCACCCCAATCAACACGATAATAAAGGCGGCCACGGCGGCTCTGTGTTGCTCTAGCAAGGCGCGTTCTTTATTGATAATGACCGAAATATAGCCGAGTAACTCGCCATTATCGGTTTGGATATCAAAATTTGCAGGCTCGCCACCCGTAGGCTGAGCGGTGGCAAAGATCGGTGTGCGTAGAATAAGGCTGTCGCCTACATGTTCAATTTCGGTTTTGTGCAGATTGGTTAGCGCCTCTTTGTAGCGCATGATCTCGAAATCTTTATGGTAGTGCGATGTAACAAAGAGTTGATTATGGATATCAAAAATCGCAATCGATTTAACCAGCGTGGATTTATTGAGTTGGGCTGCGGCAAGGAGTCTTTTCGTTGCTTCCCTATCATTACCGACCAGTCCCACTTCGCTGGCAATTGCTAAAGGCTCGATAATATTACTGCCCTGTTCAATCAGCGTATCTTCGAGTTCATAGAAGCGATTTATGGTAAAGTAGCTGCCCAGCAGAATACCGACTAAGATCGTCGGCGCAAGCGCAAGCACCAGAACCCAGGAACGTAAGCTGTATTTGGTCATGTTGTTGACAGGGTTCATAGCCGCAGCGCAGTTTCCTAAGTTCTAGGGACGATATAATTTTATAAGACTGCCAGAAAAAGGGCGGTCTTGACCAGTTTTTTATTGATTTAGAGGCCGGAATGGCACAATTTTTTAAAGCAAAACCAAATAGTTCCAAGCAATTGTCCGCGAAGCAATCCTTTAGCGTGCAACAGCTCGATCACCTTGGGGCAGGTATAGCACAACATCAGGGAAAAGTCGTATTTATCCCCGGCGCCTTGCCCAGTGAAACCGTGCAGGCGCAGCTGACCGAACAAAAGAAAAACTATGCCCGAGCCAAGCTTATTAAAGTCGAGACGCCAAGCGCTGAGCGGGTTTTGCCGTTATGTCCACACTACCAAAGCTGTGGTGGCTGTGATTTGCAGCATATGTCATTAGCTGGCCAGCGTGAGCATAAGTCGGCGGCCTTGATTGATATTATGGCCAAATTTGCTGGCGCCGAAGGCAACTCAGTGCCCGCATTGACCGGCGAAGGCTGGCACTATCGCCGCCGCGCACGCCTTGCGACCCTATTTGATAAAAATACCAAGCAGTTAAGCCTTGGGTTTCGTGCCTCAAGCAGCAACCAAGTCGTACCTATTGATAGCTGTTTAGTCTTGGCTAAGCCCTTAGCGGATTTAATCGCCCCGTTTGCTAAGTTACTTAATCAACTGGCGGCGAAATCAAGCCTTGGGCACTTAGAATTGATTGATGCCGACAATGGTCATTTTGCGGTAATTCGAATCACAAAAACCTTAAACGATAAGGATATGGCTAAGCTTGCGCAGTTTGCCGAGCAGCATCAAATCCATATTTGTTTGCAAGACAACGACGGCGAGTTCCATGGGGTGAATGGCTCGCTGTTATTGCCCGTCTATCAGCTGCTCGATGATAAAGCCGATGCAACGCCTGTGAGCTTAACCTTTACCCCTGGCAACTTTGTGCAAGTCAATGCGCAAATTAACAAGGCCATGGTGGCGCAGGCGTTAGACTGGTTAGCACCGCAGCCGGGTGAGCGCATTCTCGATCTCTTCTGTGGTATGGGGAACTTCAGTTTGCCTTTAGCTAAACTGGGCGCCGAAGTGATTGGGGTTGAAGGGGTGCCAGAAATGGTTAGCCAAGCCCGTGAAAACGCGGCGGCAAATGGCTTAAGCAATTTAACCTTTTACCATGGCGACTTAAGTGCCGATTTATCCTGCGAGCCTTGGATGGGTAAGATTGATAAATTGCTACTCGATCCAGCACGCGCGGGTGCATTTGAGAGTTTGCAATGGCTTAAGAAGATGAAACCCCGCCAAGTGGTGTATGTGTCTTGTAATCCGGCGAGCTTAGCCCGCGACAGTGCGGTGTTGCTCGAACGTGGCTACAAGTTACAAAAGTTAGGCTTAATCGATATGTTCCCGCAGACACATCATATCGAAGCCATGGCGTTGTTTGAGCTTGCAAAATAAGTCTTGTATGTCGGGCAAGGTTTTCTCATTTGCCCGCGTTATTCGTGTGTAAAGTAAGCAAAGCGTTTGAATAACGTAAAAAATGTGAAGTTTCGTCTCGTTGGGTTTGACAAGTCCGTGCCAATGCTGAAGATAGGAGTGCCGAGGTGGTGCCACTTTTCTCTGAGCACGAATAAGGAAACAAATTAAGATGGTCTCTGTTCGCGAAGCGCACTTTAATGATCCCGATTTTCATCTTGAAGAGTGGGTGGCTCGCTATGTTAGTCATGTCGATGAGGCGCAAACCTTACTCGACCTGATTGAGCAGGTCGATGCTTTACCCGCTAAGAGTCCTGCCGCGAAAAGAGAACTGCTTGAACGTGCCCGCGAGATGATTGAAATCCTCGCGCCTCTGAATATGGACATTGAGACGCTGCAAGCGGCCATCCTGTTTGTGGTGTTTGATGCGGGCTTATTAGACGAAGAAGCGATCAAAGAAAAGTTTGGTGAGCCGCTGGCGCGTTTAGTCGCCAGCGTGGTGACCATGGATGCTATTGGCGCGTTAAAAATCAATCCCAATAGCCGCTCAACCGAGCCGCAAATCGACAATATCCGCCGCATGTTGCTGGCGATGGTCGAAGACGTGCGCGCCGTGGTGATAAAACTGGCCGAGCGTGTTTGTTTGCTGCGCGCCGTGAAAAATGCCGACGAAGAAACTCGCGTCTTGCTGGCCCGCGAAATCGCCGATATCTATGCGCCGCTCGCTAACCGTTTGGGTATTGGTCAGTTAAAGTGGGAATTAGAAGATATTTCCTTCCGTTATCTGCATCCAGATACCTACAAGGATATTGCCAAACAGCTTGATGGTAAGCGGTTAGACCGCGAAGTCTATATCGAAAAATTTGTTGAACAGTTGCAACAACGCCTCGATGAGGATCATATCCGCGCTAAGGTGTATGGTCGTCCAAAACATATCTACAGCATCTGGCGTAAGATGAAGGGCAAACACCTCAAGTTTGATGAGTTGTTTGACGTGCGCGCCGTGCGGATTGTCACCGAACGTTTGCAGGACTGCTACGGCGCCTTAGGGGTGGTGCATACACTTTGGCACCATATCCCGCGCGAGTTCGACGATTACGTGGCCAACCCTAAACCTAACGGGTATCAATCCATCCATACTGTTGTGGTGGGGCCAGAGGGTAAAACCGTTGAAATTCAAATTCGTACCCAAGATATGCATGAAGATGCAGAGCTGGGGGTTGCCGCGCACTGGAAATACAAAGAGGGTAATCACTCCGGTAAGCAAAGCGGTTACGAAGAAAAAATCAATTGGCTGCGTAAAATTCTGCAATGGCAGGAGGACGTGGTCGAAAGCGGCAACTTGGTTGAAGAAGTCCGCAGCCAAGTGTTTGAAGATAGAGTCTATGTGTTTACCCCAAGCGGTGAAGTGGTCGACTTGCCACTTGGCTCAACCGTGCTCGACTTTGCTTACTATATTCACTCGCAGGTCGGCCATAAGTGTATCGGTGCTAAGGTCGATGGCCGCATTGTGCCGTTTACTTATCAGGTTGAAACGGGTGAGCGTATCGAGATCATTACCTCGAAGCACCCCAATCCTAAGCGCGATTGGCTCAATCCAAACTTAGGTTATATCCGCACATCGCGGGCGCGCTCGAAAATTCAGCATTGGTTTAAGCAGCAAGACCGCGATAAAAACATTATCGCCGGTAAAGAAATGCTCGAAGCCGAGCTGGCGCGAGTGAGCCTTAAAATCAAAGATGCTGCCATCGCTGTTGAACGTTTTAACATGGCAAGTATGGACGACTTGCTTGCGGCCATCGGTGGCGGTGATGTGCGTTTACATCAGGTTGTTAACCATATCCAGAGTAAGTTGCGCCTCGATGAGGCGAGCGAAGAAGATGCAGTTGAAGAATTAGTTAAGAAGAGCCAACCCAAATCTGGTACCAACAGCCGTGGGCAGGTGGAAGTGAATGGCGTGGGTAACTTACTCAGCCATATCGCCCGTTGCTGCCAGCCCGTGCCTGGGGATGAGATTTTAGGCTTTATCACTAAAGGGCGCGGTATTTCGGTGCATCGCTCCGACTGTGAGCAGGTGAAAGAGTTAATGCGCGTTCACCCAGAACGTGGCGTCGATGTGGTTTGGGGCGAGAACTATTCAGGTGGTTATCGCATGCGCCTGCGCGTCTTAGCCCATGATCGCAGCGGCTTATTGCGGGATCTCACCTCAGTACTCGCCGCCGAAAAATCCAATGTACTCGCCATGAGCTCCTCATCGGATATTAAGAATCAGACGGCAGCCATTGAGCTGGAATTAGAGCTATACAACCTCGATGGCTTATCGCGGGTGTTATCTAAGCTCTCCCAAGTCGATAGCGTGATTGAAGCGCGCAGATTGTAATTCTCGACGCTGTGATGATGCGTTGTAAAAAAGCGGTAGAGCATAAAGCGCTACCGCTTTTTTGTATCTGACGGGCACAAGTAAGTTAAAAATAGACTGCATAGCTCCGCGGAGTTGGGTGATGCTTAGATGCAGAGGTTGGCTGCTCGTGGGGCATGGCATTTTATCTATTCAGGGCGTTTATTATCATTATTTCGCAGTGAAAGTTGCACGTACGGTTATTAGTAGGGCGATAGTGAGTACAAAAAAGGGGAGTCAGTTAATCTGACTCCCCTTGATATTTAAGGTTATGTTGCGCTTAGAACAGCAGGTGAGCCACGCCGGCAATTACTGGCAGAGTCACTAAGGTGCGCAGTACGAACACGACAAAAAGCTCAACAAAATTCACTGGGATCTTACTGCCAATCAGCAGTGCGCCCACTTCACTCATGTAAATTAGCTGGGTTACGGATAACGCGGCAATCACAAAGCGGGTCATATCCGATTCGATAGAGCTGGCTAAAATCGACGGGATAAACATATCGGCAAAGCCAACAACGATAGTTTTAGAGGCTTCGGTGGCTTCTGGGATATGCAGCAGTTCCAGTAACGGAATGAATGGCATACCTAAGTAATTGAAGATAGGCGTATGCTCGGCGATGATCAGCGCGGTGGTACCAATGGCCATTACTACAGGGAGAATGCCAAATATCATATCGATAACGTTTTTAATACCTTCATTTAAGACGGCTTTGATACCACCAGCACTGGCCGCTTTCTCGAGCGCTTTATCAAAGCCCCAAGAGAGTGCGCCGTGTCCTGCGGGGATCATCTCATCATCGGGTTGACGTGGCGTATCGTCGATATAGTTATCCTTCTTCCACGACAGTGGCGGTAACTTAGGTACAATCACGGCCGCCGCAAAACCCGCTAAACACACGGTCAGGTAGAAGGGCACAAACATATGCTCTAACTTCACCTGTGAGATCACCACTAAGCTGAAGGTAATTGACACCGCCGAGAAGGTGGTACCGATAACCGCGGCTTCCCTTTGGGTGTAAAAACGCGCTTCGTATTGCTTGCTGGTCAGCAGGATCCCAACGCTACCATCACCTAACCAAGAGGCCATACAGTCGATGGCGCTGCGACCTGGCAGGTTAAACACGGGGCGCATCACTTTAGTCAGCAGAGTACCAAATAGCTCTAATAGACCGAAGTTTAATAGCAGTGGCAGCAACATACCGGCGAAGATAAACACCGAGAAGAGTACCGGTAACAAATCGTTCAGCACTAAGGCACCGGTACTTGAAGAGTTAATCGCTTCGGGGCCAATGCCAAAGTAGGTCAGCACGATAAAGACAGCGCCAACGACACGGGTGGTAAGCCACAGCGGGCTGATATTGAGTAAACCATTGAGGAAGTGATTGTTCAGCACAAACTTAGGTTTGAGTAACTTTGTCAGCACAGAGGCAAAGGCCATGGCGACAACAATCACAGTCACGATTAAGGTTAATACATCGCTTAACACGCTTTGCAGTGCTTTAGAGATGATTGCGATGGGAATAGTTATCGCATCGTTATAGCTGATAGGGGTCATAAACAGCAGCAGACCGATCAGCGAAGGGACGATAAAGGTGAGTATCGTCTTAATGTTGCGGTTTTTATGTTCAGTAGCCAATGGTGTACACCTTAAAGTACGAGTCGCACAAATAAACTTGAATCAATGCTCTCTCAAAACCGCATTCTTTGCTGGGGTGAGGTGCATTTTAATTCAACTCAAAATCGAGAAGGGGGAAGATTACTCGCTTAGCGCCGCTATGTAAAACGATTCGGAAATTTGTTTGAGATAAGCAGCAAAATAGCATAGTTATTTGGGCGATTTCTAATGAATGATTTGGGCGTAAAATAGCGTTTTTATGCAGATTATTTTAATTGAATCAAGTGATTACATTGTTGTGTTGCGAATTGTTTATTGAGTTGTTTTACTCTTGGGGTTGTTGGTTTTTTTGTGATATTTTGTTCAAAATTTTCTCAATGGATCTTCACTAAATACACTTTTAGATGCTTTTTTGTCCATGAATCGTATCGGGGCTTCAGTTGTTGCTAACTTAATGTGAGCGAACTAACACTGGTGGCAATGATGGGTTAACCTTTTGGGACGATACAGCGATAATTGAATTTATTGTGATTATTTATTCATTTTTAACTTTGGATTTGCATATATTTTATTGAAAAATGACTAAATTCGGAGTGTTTTTGCGATGACTAAAAAATCGCGAATAGTGATGAAATAAAATATTACGCTAAAGAGGATAGGGGCCGCTTTAATTCTTTGTAATTCCATGTAAGTTAGTACTACTTTGGTTTGGCTAAATTATCCATGACTGTTATAAAAATGAATATGGCAACAAGGGGCTCGGCACTTGCCACTAAGTTTGGTTTTCTTGGTATTTTTGGATTGATGCTGGGGATCTGTGTGGCGGTATTCGGATTTGATTATTCTGAAACACGCTCCTTCAATTTTTTAAATCATACACTGAGTGAATTGGGTACCTATGGCCATTCTAGCTTTGCCGTGGTGCTCAATGGCGGTTTATTTTTTGGCAGTTTAAGCGTTGTTTTTTATTGTCTTTCCTCCCTACAGACTGTAAGCGGGTTTTGGGGGTATCCTTTCTTTTGCGCTTTAGCACTGACGTTTTTAGCCTTAGCCTGTGTTGGGCTATTTCCAGTCAATGTGTATCACTTGCATATCCTCGCACTTAAATGGTTTTTCTACTTTGGCAGCTTAAGTGCAATTTGTTATCTACTATGGGTGGGATTCGGCTCGCAGCACCGTCAGCGCTTGACGATATTATTAGCGCTGTTGGTATTGCTCAGTATGATGACTTTTCTCTATGTGCCGCTGTTAGCATTGGGCTTAACGGAAGGAGACAGACCTTTCTATCAAGAAATGGTACTGCAATTGCCAAGGCCCGATTTATGGTGGCCTGCATTGCTGGAATGGATTGGGCTTGGGAGTCTATTAAGTTGGACGGTGGCGCTGCTATTAACACCACCATCATGTATCCCCACATTGACCCAGCAGCAAACGCTTGAGTGAAGTAGGCTATGTCTTTTATCTGACCAAGGATTTTAGCCCTGCTTCGCCAAACCAGTAACCGTTACAGTGATCATCGCTAAGAGGAAACTGAGCGTCCGTTGCCTCGCTAGTTAATGCCTCGACCAGCGTATCGGCCTGAGTGATACAGGCTACGCTGCTGGGCGAAACCCGAAACACATCTACGCCAACCTTTATCATTTCATTGATTTCGCTGCGCAAATCGACACAGCTGGCCGACTGGGTTTGAATGCCATTTAACCTCAGCAAAGGCTGAGCTTCTTGGGTTTGTGCTAGTAAACCCTTGCTGTATTGGCGGCAAACGGTTTCGCAGCTGTCCTTCGACAAATGTTGATGCCTTGCAGTAAAGCAACGCGCCGAGTGGGCGAGCGGCAAGTAGCCATGGCCGAGTACTTCGACTTCGAATTCGGGCTTTTGCGCGACCACTTGGCTAAGCCAAGTCTTCGACAGTTCTACCGGCATCACAAAGCGCTGCATGCCAAAGCGCTGCAAAATATCTAAACTGGCGCGGTTGTAGTTATTGATGCTGGCGCCGCAGACAAAGGGCAGCTTGTGCTCCTTGGCGAGATACACGGCCGCCATGTCGTTGGCCTCAATGCTAAATTCGCCATTGTCGACTTGGCGTTTAAGCTCAGTGTATTCAGAGGGCGCTTCGATTAGGGCGAGCGTCGACAGCACCACCTCTTTACCCGCAGATTTAAGCATTTTGGCCAGTTCAAGATAGTCGCCAAACTTGAGTTCGCGTCGACGGCTACAAACGGCTTCACCCAGATAAACTAATGGGATCTGGCTGTTGGCTACTTGCTGGTAAAAGTCGATGACCTGTTGTTTTTCCCAGCAATAGAGCAGTGGGCCGAGGGAAATTTTCATAATCGTTTCTTCTTCGTGGTTATTGCTAGGGCTATTGCCAGTCACGCTCGTAGGCGCCTAAGGTGGTAATTTGACCTTCGGAGACTTTTGCTAGGGCTTGCTCCCAATGGGCCTGCGTCTGGAATTTATCTGGCTGTTTAAGATAAGTATCAATCGCTTGACGCCAAACTTTAGTCACTTGCTCCACATAGGCTGGGCTGCGTTGACGCCCCTCAATCTTGAGTGACACTATGCCCGCCTTGGCAAGCTCAGGCAGCAAGCTAAGGGTATTTAAGCTGGTGGGAGACTCGAGCAGATATTGCGGTTTATCATCGTCTTGGGTGAGATAACGGCCCTTACAGACCACAGGATAGCCCATTTGTTCATCGAGCCCTGATTTATCAATTAAGACCTCGTTGAGGCGAGTCAGCCTGTCTTGGCCCTGTTCCTGCCAGCGCACGTGTTTCGCTGGCGAGCAAGAGCCACCAGTGTTTGGCGATTGACCGGTAACATAGGAGGATAAGTGGCAGCGGCCTTCGGCCATAATGCACAGGCTGCCAAAGGCAAAGACCTCTAAATCGACTGGGCTGACCTTGGCTAAGTCACGTACTTGTTTCATCGACAGCACTCTGGGTAATACCACCCGCGCGATATTAAAAGCCTCTTTATAAAAACTCAGTGCGCCCAAGTTGGTGGCGCTGGCCTGTACCGATAAATGCAGCGGAATATGCGGATATTGCCTGTGGGCATAGTCGAGCAGCGACAGATCGGCAACGATTAAGGCATCAACGCCAATACTGGCCGCCAAGTCGATAGCTTGATACCAACGGTGCTCTTCATTTGGCTTAGGAAAGGTATTTAAGGTGAGGAAGATTTTCTTGCCCCGCTGATGGGTGAGCTCGGCGGCTTCCTGTAATTTTGCAGGGGTGAAGTTTAAGCCCGCGAATGAACGTGCATTGGTATCATCCTTTAACCCAAGGTAGACAGCATCGGCTCCGGCCTGCAGCGCCGACTTTAGCGAGGCCAGGTTTCCTGCTGGACACAACAACTCCATAATGGTGCTCCCGATAAAATAACAGGGGCAGAGTGTAGGGAAGATTGAATGGCGGTGAATTGATTTAAAACAGGTTTAAGATCATAAAATCTCGGTAAACTGGGAGATATAGTGTTTTTTATCCTTAGGTAACTGCTTATGTCCGCTGTTTTTTCAGCTAATCTTGCTAAACAATTGTTAGAACTCACCCCAAAACTGATCCGTTTGCCACTCTCTAAAGTGCCCTTTAGCCTCAAGGCCAAGGTGCTAAGCCAACTACTAACACAGTTGCTGGCATCGCAGGCCGAAGATGGCGAGTTAGATTTTTTGGCAGGTAAGTGGGTTGCGATTCGAGTTGAAGATCTAAATCTGCATTTTGAAGTGAGTTTCGATGGCCGTTGGCAGGTGCGTGAACTGACCGATGCCCAAGTGACATTTAGTGCCAAGTCTGCGGAATTATTGTTGGTTGCGGCGGCGAAAGAAGACCCAGATACGCTGTTTTTCCAGCGTAAACTGAGCATTGAAGGCGATACCGAGTTAGGGCTTGAGGTGAAAAACCTGCTGCTCAGTATCGAATTTGCTAGCTTACCTACGCCGATCCGCTTAAGCGTTGAAAAGCTGGCCGATGCCATTGTGCGTTTGCAGCTTGAGGCAAAACCGACGGTGATTTTAGCTAAATCCCCAAGCTTAAGCTGATGCGAACGTGGTTGTAATCAACCGATAAACAAAGCCCCGCTTACATTGCGGGGCTTTTTGTTAAGTTTAAACGGCTGACGCTCACTCAAATTTTTTGCGTGAGAATGGCAAATTTGACCAACAGCTCGTCGTGGGACTCGACGCGGTTAGGGTCAGGGTCAATACAATCAATCGGACAGACGGAGACGCAGGTCGGCTTATCGTAGTGGCCTACGCATTCGGTGCAGCGGTCTGGGTCGATTTCATAGATTTCTTCCCCCATGGTGATGGCCTGATTTGGGCATTCAGGTTCACACATGTCGCAATTGATGCAGCTGTCGTCGATCAGTAATGCCATGCCTTAGCCTGCTTCGTGTGGGTTACGGGTATCCTGACCTTGAGGCAGGTTACGCAGTAAAATACCGTGGTTCAGATCAACCTCTTTTGGCACGGGCAAGTAAACGGTATGGCCTGAACCTAAACCTGCCTCAACCGCTTCGGCTTTGCGGTTTTCGAGTTGTTCGATAGTGAGGCTGATATTGCCCTGCGGCGTCATTAATTCAACACTATCACCGACAGAGAATTTGTTCTTCACTTCGATTTCGGCAAGGCCAGCCAGATTGCGTTTACCGGTTAATTCACCGACAAATTGTTGGGTATCGCTAACCGAGTAGCCATAGTCGTAGTTTTGGTATTCATCATGCACGTGGCGACGTAAGAAGCCTTCGGTATAGCCGCGGTGCGCTAAGCCTTCGAGTTGGTTCATTAAGCTGCGATCGAAGCTCTTGCCTGAGGCGGCATCGTCGATGGCCTGACGGTATAGCTGGGCGGTACGGGCCACATAGTAGAACGACTTAGTACGACCTTCGATCTTCAGCGAGTCGATGCCCATTTTGGCCAAACGCTCAACGTGTTGGATTGCGCGTAAGTCCTTAGAGTTCATGATATAAGTGCCATGCTCATCTTCAAACGCTGGCATGTATTCGCCGGGGCGATTGGCTTCTTGCAGCAGGAAGATTTGGTCGGTCGCAGGACCCGCGCCTAAGGTCGGCGTCTCGATTTGCACCGCATTAGCTTGTGGCGACAGAGCGATGATATCGCCCGAGTCGGTTTGCTGCGCTTCATGCACATCGTATTTCCAGCGACAGGCGTTAGTACAAGTGCCTTGGTTTGGATCGCGTTTGTTGATGTAACCCGACAGTAAACAGCGGCCAGAGTAGGCCATACACAGGGCGCCGTGGACAAACACTTCTAACTCGATATCCGGGCAGCGTTGACGGATTTCTTCGATTTCATCTAAGGATAATTCGCGGGATAAAATCACCCGTTTAATGCCTTGGGTCTGCCAGAATTTGACCGATGCCCAGTTAATGGCGTTGGCTTGTACCGATAAATGCACCACTTGCTCAGGGAAGGCTTCACGCACCATCATGATTAAACCTGGGTCTGACATGATCAGCGCATCGGGCTTCATCGCCACTACGGGTTCCATATCCTTGATATAGGTTTTGAGCTTAGCGTTGTGGGGGGCAATGTTACTCACCACATAAAGCTTTTTACCTAACGCATGGGCTTCTTCGATACCTGTGGCTAGGTTTTCCATTTTAAAGTCGTTATTACGTACCCTTAGGCTGTATCTCGGCTGACCGGCATACACGGCATCTGCACCATAGGCAAAGGCGTAACGCATGTTTTTCAGCGTCCCAGCGGGAGATAACAACTCTGGTTTAAACATAATGACTCTCGAATTGGTTGGTAGATGGAGGCGCAGTGCGCGGGGGCGGCATTTTACACAATCAAAGTAGGGTTATGCAAATTGCTACGTCTAAGATTAGGTATAGTTCGCGTTTTACGAATATACCTACCATTCTTGCTCTGACGATCGCGCGAGACCATTAATCCATTTGTGTGTTTCCATTGATTTTCACCTTTAACTTAATCTGAGATATCAAAGCGTAAAATGTTTTGTCGTGAGACTAAATTGATAACAGCGTCATACAAATAATTAACGTCTGATGCTTTTTTCTGCCCATCAAATGATCGTCAACTGATATACTCCAACTATTACCGCTTTATGTTTGCAGATTGATGGGAGCGAAGATGTCTACTGAACATCTACTGTTAGTCGGATTACTTAAAAAATTAAAAGATGATGCCTTAGTATTGCCAACCTTGCCTGAAGTCGCCATGCGGGTGCAAGAAGTGGTGAGCCGCTCAGATGCAAGTCTTAAGCAAGTGGCAGAGGTGATCGGTCAAGATGCGGCCATTTCGGCGCGTATTATTAAAGTGGCCAACAGTGCCTTGTATAGTCGTGGGATTCCCGCCGAGAGTATTAATAGCGCAGTCTCCCGTATTGGCTTAATCCAAATTAAGAGTATTGCGACATCAGTGGCGATGGAGCAGCTATTTATTTCCACCAATGAAATGGTGTGGGAAGTGATGGATGAGGTTTGGCGTACTTCTATCGATGTGACGGCCGCGGCTTGTGCCATATTGCAGATGTACAATAAGCGTCGTCCTAGCCAGTTAAATTTAGACACTTTAACCCTTGCAGGTTTAGTCCATAATATCGGTGCTTTGCCTGTGCTCACCGAGGCGGAGGCCCATCCTGAGTTATTTACCAGTATTGAGCAATTGCGTTCTTTAGTACGTAAAATGCAAGGCCCTTTAGGTCGTGCCGTGTTAAAAAGTTGGGATTTTGCACCAGAGGTGATGGAAGTGGTTGAGCGATGGGCTGATTTGCCCTATTTACCCGACCATGTTACCTACTTAGATTTTATTCGCGCCGCGGCATTTTACACTGGTGAGTTACGCGCAGGAGCTGATTTTGAGCAGCGGATGGATGTGTTTGTTAGCCGTGGATTGCCCGTCTCGGCGAATGACTTAGCAAGTGATGAATTTATGGATAAATTCCATTCAATCAAAGAAAGTTACCAGTAATCCTAGGGCTTAGAAGGAAATTAATCTTGTCCTATGGTGAGGAAATATTGGTCATTAGCTTACGCTGTAAGATTGAGGCCTAGATATGGTTATTCTGGAGTTTATCAGTTTAGCGTTGGTTATCGTTTTGATCGCCGTGCTGTTTCTTTTACGCACAAGATCCCAAGCATTGCGCCAACAGCAGCAATTCTTAGCACAGTTATGCCCTCAACTTGAAAAGCAAAAGACGGACCGAAGCCCACTTAACATTACAGACGTGCCGCAAGAGTATGCGTCCCTGTATCATTCCTTAAATGAGATGTTAGCCGCGTTACCCGCGGGCATGGGCAAAGATAAGCTGACAGGGTTAAATAATCGTGTTGGACTTAAACGCGCACTGGCTTCGTTAATGCCTATCACACAAGGTACTTTAGTACTTATTGATATTTATCGTTTTCGCTATGTGAACGATCTTTTTGGGTTTGTGTTTGGCGATATTTTGCTAAAACAGTTTGCCGAGCGGTTAACTGGCTTAAGCCTAAAGCCGAAACTGATTGCCCGCTTAAATGGTGATGAGTTTTTTCTCTATTATGAGCAGAGTTTGTCGCAGGAGTCGTTGCTGCATTTACGTGGTCGCTTGCAGGTACCCTTTAAAATTAAGGATACGCCAGTCAGTGTGCGCCTACAAATTGGCTGTTTGCAATTAGCGCAGCACCATGCCGACGTGAGTAATATGCTCAGAAGACTCGATTTGGCACTCAAAAAAGCCCGTTCAACTCGAATCGAAATTGCCTGTTACAGTGAGAATGACGATATTCGCCAGCTGCGAGAATTAAAGATTATTGATAGCTTGCCTAATGGTTTACAACGCAATCATTTATACATGGTTTACCAACCTAAGCAGGATGTTGCTTCAGGCGGATGCACTCAGGTCGAGGCATTAATCCGCTGGGAACATGAAGAGCTAGGATTGGTTTCTCCTGGGGAATTTATCCCACTTGCCGAATGCGCGGGTATGATCGATCTCGTTAGCCATTGGGCCTTAGAACAAGTGCTCCAGCAGCAGGTAAAATGGCGATTAGCGGGGATTTCTGTTTGTGTTGCGTTGAATTTATCGACTCGCGATCTCGATAGTGAAACCTTACCCCATGAAATCGATGCGCGCCTAAAGCATTACCAGTTACCGCCAGAATGCTTAATGATTGAAATTACTGAGAGTACTTTGATGGCAGATTTAAATAAAGCCGTTGATACCTTAGCGCAAATCCGCAGCCTTGGGGTAAAACTCGCCATCGATGATTTTGGTACTGGTCATTCTTCCCTCGCTTATTTAAAACACTTACCTGCAAACGAAGTGAAGATTGATAAAGCATTTCTTGAGGATCTGAAACCGAACGAACCCTCTGAATATATCCTTGAGGCCAGCATTAATATTGCTAAAAAACTCGGTTATGAGGTAACGGTCGAAGGCGTCGAAACCCAAGAGGTGCTTAATTTCTTAGTCAAGATGGGCGTCGATCGGATTCAAGGCATATGCTACGCCAAGCCAATGCGGGCAGTAGAGCTTGAGATGCACTGGCATCGACTTCGTCCTGCTCCCAAAATGCTTTGCGTCAATATGGGGTCACATTCCTAAGCTTAATTGAGTTATTAACTCTGCTGGCATCGGCGCGAGTTGTCGCGCTTGATTCATACAGACCATTTCAATGGTGGCCGTAACCGCAGGTTTTTTGCCGTTGGGTCGCCAAATTTCCTGCTGCCATACAGTGCGGTATTTACTCTCAAAGTAGAACTTAGTGCGGATATCGATGATGTCGGCAAATTCCACGCCTTCGTGGCACAACATATCACTGCGATACACGGCGAAACCTAATTGTTGCTGTTGCCAGAGCTCGCGTAAACGCTCGGCGCCAATCACATGCTCACGGGCGCGCTCGAAGTATTTCAAAAAGTTCGGGTGATACACCACACCAGAAAAGTCGGTATCTTCGTAGTAAATTTGCACAGGAAAAGAATAAGTCGGGCTAAATTGCGGCATAAAATCATCGATATAGGATTATTCATTTGAGCGCAGTCTAGCGGTTTATTTTGTGAAACAAAACCCAAGAGAGTCGCTCAGTCCCATTGGAATGGGGGATGAGTATAAAAAGCAAAAGTAAAAAGCCATATTCGCCGAAACGAATATGGCTTTTTTGTAGGGTAATCGATGCGTTAGCGAATGATCATTTGATCGCGCTCAGGTCCAACTGACACCATGCTGACGCGCACGCCCATGAGGGCTTCGATGCGTTCAACATAATGTTGTGCAGCCTTTGGCAGACTTTCGAAGGTACGGCAAGTGGTGATGTCTTCACTCCAGCTTTCCATTTGCTCATACACTGGGCTTAATGCAGCCGTTTGTGGCCAAATTGGGTTCTCAGTGTGCTCACCGTCGTAGGCAACACAAATCTTGAGATCTTTCATGCCTGTCAGGCAGTCAATCTTGGTCAGGGCGATTTCAGTTGCTGCTTGCAGCTCAACACCATTACGAGTAGCAACGGCATCGAAGTAACCCATATCACGTGGACGACCCGTAGTCGCACCAAACTCGTTGGCGTTTTTACGGAAGTCATCCTGCTCTTCCATCGCGGTAACTAAAGTACCTGTACCGACAGATGAGCTAAAGGCTTTGGCTACGGCAATGATGCGCTCTGGGCGCAGCGCGGGTAAGCCACTGCCTAAACCTGCGAAAGCCGCCGTCACGTTAGAAGAGGTTGTGTACGGATATTCACCGTAAATTAAGTCACGACCTGCGCCTAATTGCGCTTCAAACAGTAAGTTAGCATCTTGTTTTTGCAGCGCTTTTAATGGCTCTGTCACGTTACAGATAAAGGGACGCCATGGCGCGGTGACATCTAATAACCACTGAGTCATTTCGGCGGCAGTTTGGGAGAAGTCACAGCTTGGATAGAGCGCCTTTAACTGTGGTAGCTTCCAATCAAGCATAAATTGAATGCGCTCTTGCAGTACTTCGGGTTGCTTTAACCAACCAACCAGAATGCCTTTTTTCATCACACGATCGCCATAGGCGGGAGCGATACCTTGACGGGTTGAACCGTAGGCCAGATCGCCTAAGCGTTGTTCTTCTAAGGTATCTTCCAGTGCGTGGATAGGTAAGCAAAGGGTTGCGCGGTCAGAAATGCATAACTTAACTTCAATGCCAGCCGCTTCGACTTCGGCGATTTCAACACTGAGTTTTTCAGGGCTGATCACCATGCCTGGGCCAAGTACTGCAACGCAGTTTGGATTGAAAATACCGCTAGGTAATTGGTGTAATTTAAAGGTGCCATAGTCGTTTACGACTGTATGGCCTGCGTTGTTACCGCCTTGAAAGCGAACACTCGCAGCAGCATCAGCGGCTAAATAATCTACGATGCGGCCTTTGCCTTCATCACCCCAATTTGCACCCACAACTACGATAGACGGCATAACATCATCTCCACAGGAATTAAGCGGTTATGCTAGACCCCGTTATCGAATAAGAGAAATTAATTATAGTTATCGCATCGATAAGAAAGTCATATATCATGACGCAATTGGGAATGATGGATGGAGATAAAAGCAATGCTCGAACTTCATTGGCTAAAAACCTTTGTGACATTGGCTGAGTGTAAACACTTTGGTAAAGCAGCTGCGGCGCTGCATATGACACAGCCCAATGTCAGCCTACATATCAAACAACTTGAGCAGAACACGCGGGTGAAGTTGATTGAACGCAATCCGTTTAGGTTAACTCAGGCGGGGTTCCGTTTGCTCGAGAGCAGCCAGAAGACCTTGATGGAGTTGCAAGTGTGTCAGGCGGATCTCAATGCCATCAACGATCTTAGCCAAGGTACCTTAACCATAGCGGCTAGCGACATCATTTCTCGCTTTTTGTTAATTCAGCCTTTTCAATTGTTTAAAGCGGAATTCCCCGGGATTGATTTTTCCCTGCTTAATACGACTTCGTTTCAAGCTTCGGAACTGGTCACCAATGCCGAGGCGGATTTAGGTTTTGTTATCGCTCAAAAGGAAAGTCAGCCGCTACATTTTACTGAGTTGCAGCAAATCAAATGGTGCGCACTTGGGAACAATTTAGCGCTATGGCAGCAGAGTCAAGGGCGTGATGATATGCCATTAGCGGAGCAACCTACCTTGATTTTACTTGGGCACGATACCCGTACCCGCGAGCTGCTTGATCCCGCCTTACCTAGCTTAAATTTGCCTCGCTATCGGATTATGGAAGTCGGCAGTGTTGATGCCCAAATCGATTGGGCGGAGGCTGGCTTTGGGGTGGCTATTGTGCCTGAGTTTTCCATTTACACTAAGACAAACTTAAAGAGTAAGGTGACACCACTGCCGGATTTTCCAAGTACAAGCCTAGGCTATATTGTGCGCCAAAATCAGATTTTATCTAAAGCCATTAAACAGTTATTGCAGTGGGTCAATCAAGAGATTATCCGCATTCAAGGACAGAGTGTGGGGAGCTAACTTCAAGGCTGGATTAGGTAATTAATTAGCACTCAACAATTGCTGATATTGGCCATTTTCTTTCAGCATGGATAAGCCTTGATCGAGGGCTTTAGCCAATAACGCAGCTTTAGGGTTTTCCTTCGAGAACGCTAAATAAATCTGACTGCTGTGGTTGTCAAAGGCGGCGATGACTTCATCGCTTACACCCATTTTTTGCAGGTTTTCTTGTGCGACAAGATCAAACATAACAGCCGCATCGATTCGGCCAATCAGCAGTAAATTGATAAGTTGCTGTTGGGTGGCGACCGTGACGATGTTCAATTGACGTTGTTTGACTAATTCAGGAAATTCGTCCCCATATTCATAGCTTTTTATTACTCCAACATTGCTGCCTTTTGGTATTTGCCATTTGTTTTCAGCAAGTAAAGAACGTTGCTTTCGTTGATAGAATGAGGCTGTTGCGACAAATAATGGCATCTGCCCAAAGACGAAACGTTGCTCAGTGCTGGCTTCTCTGGTGACATTAAATACTCCATCGACAGCCCCTTTTTCGGCCATCATCAAGGCTCGGCTGTAGGGCACAACAAGACTATTGACCTCAATGTGAGCTTGTTTAAATGCGGCTTCGATCAGTCGATGAGAAATGCCTTGGCCAAACTGGTTTGCAAATGGGGGCCAACTGTCTTCGGCTGCTAAGGTAACAGTCTGAGATGAGGAGTTTTGTATAACATTTTGACTTTCTTGAGCTTTAGCTTGATGGCTGACTAAGAATAACAATAATAGTGAGGTACTCAGTAAAAAAAACAGTGTCGAAAAACATCGCTGCTCAATTTTAGCCTTAGTCTCACCGCAAACACGCATTTTATGTCCATATTAGCCTATTCCTAATGGGGTAACTTATAGCATAAGTCTTTATTATGAGGCCAATTATTTTGAGCTGTGCACATACAATTGTGACTCTCACTTTACCTACAGATAACGAGTAAACGGTACCTATGAGACTAGAAGTCGTGAAGGCGAAGATGGCTAGCTGATGAGCTAGGGTTAAAGATAAGATGGTTTATCTGGCGCTACCTCGGTTTACTCTTTGCAGTAACTAAAGTTGAGCGTATTTTTTATATTGTTATTCAATGTATTGGCTTAGTTTTGATTCAGCGATTATAGGCCGTTAAGTATCAAGGTTATCGAAAAATGCTTGTTGCACCTGTAGAAAATAGCTGGTTTAGTGGAGGTGAATCACCACAAAGCCTAAATCATTTTGAAAGTATTTAGGGGGCGTTTTCAGGTTAAATTGCTGTCAAAATACCTCGAAACTTCAATACGCCATTAATGCAAGATAATCGCGATGGGGTGTTGAATTTGAATCAATAAAACAACAATAAGGACAACCAATGGAATATCCTCTCGTCAGTACTCAATGGCTCGAAGCGCATCTTACCTCGCCTGATTTAGTGTTACTCGACGCCAGTATGGCCGTGGTTTTGGGCAAAGAGCCGATTGTCTATTCAGAGCCTGTATGTATTCCTCGCTCGAGGTGCTTTGATGTGGAAGAGGATTTTTGCGATAAAACGTCTTCTCAAACCCATGCGTTACCCAAATTTGAACAGTTTGTAGAAGGAATTGCCAAGCTTGGTATTAGCCCGAACAGCGTGGTTGTTATCTATGATAATCAAGGTATTTATTCATCTCCGCGCGCTTGGTGGATTTTCAAAGTAATGGGATTTCACCGTGTGTATGTGCTCGATGGTGGCTTACCTCAATGGATGGCTGAAGATAGAGTCACCTCATCTCGCTACCAGGAAGAAGGGATAGATTATGGCGCAAGCGATAGTGAGGAACTGACTGCTGTACTGGAATATCAGCCTGCGAAGGTGATGGATGCTGAGGCTGTGTTAGCCAAACTTGATGATAGCGATAGTGCAATTATTGATGCACGGGGATCGGCGCGCTTTTTAGGCCAAGTGAGTGAGCCGCGACCTGGAGTGCGCAGCGGGCATATTCCCCATTCGGTCAATCTCCCCTTTGGTGACGTGCTCAATGGCTTCAAAATCAAAGATGTGGCCGAATTGGTTAAGCTGTTTCAAGGGCTTGTTAGCGATAAACCGTTAAGGATTTTTAGCTGTGGCTCGGGTATTACCGCCTGTATTTTAATCTTAGCCTCGGTCGCTGCGGGGCATACTGATGCTGTACTTTACGATGGTTCTTGGGCGGACTGGGGCAGTCGCAACGATTTACCCATCGAGCGTTAAACGATATTAGGTGGAGTGCAGTCCTTCGGAATGCTAACCTTGCCGCAATCAATTGACGGTGATATGTCCTTTGACTTATCAAGGAGTTTGTCATGATAACCAGATTGTTCGATAAATTGATCTTTGGCTTTATCTTAGTGATGGCGCTGCAACTCCCCCAATTAGCCGATCATTATCAGCAATTTTTGGCGGGGCTCTATACTTCGACTCAATGGCAAGTTGAGGGCTATAAGGCCACGGCTAAGGCGTATCACTTCAGCGATGTGGAAACCATGATCGCCCGCCATTTGCAAAATGAAGAGCCTAGCGTTAGGGCGGATGCCGAGCAAAAGCGCCAGACGTTGGCTCTGCTGCAAACACTTCAACAGGGAATGCAGACTTTTGAGCAGGGCAATCTCTTCGAGAAAACCGCCTATATGTTCAATCCCGCTCGTTTTGAATATTTAGAGCAGACTATTGTTAACTTTAAGCCTGGCATCCCGTTAACCGCCAGTGGTATCGGTTTTGGCGTGTTGGTGGCGTTAATCGTGCATTATCTTGGTTCACTGCCTTTTATTCTGTGGGCAAGGCGGCGTAGGCGGATTAAATTAACCCGCGCCCTATAGGTCGTTGGATACTTGCGCGTTTATCCAACGACAGAGCAAACCTTAGAATAAGTCCTTAAACCTGTGGTACAGCATACCTGCAGCCAGCATAGGCGAGCGGAATGTGGGGCCGCCAGGGAAGGTCATATGCTTAATCTTGGCGAATACATCAAAATATCCTGCTTGCTGACAAATGGCTTCGGCTAGGAGTTTTGCTGCCATGTGGGTGGCATTTACGCCATGACCTGCATAGGCTTGGGCGTAAAAAATATTACTCGCATCGGGTAGGCGACCAATTTGCGGCATACGGTTGGCGCCAATGCCTATCATGCCGCCCCATTCGTAATCGATGCGTACGCCTTTTAATTGTGGGAATACCTTTTCAAGATTGGGCCTAAGCGCTGCCTCTATATCCTTTGGGTCTTTGCCTGAATAAGTACAAAGGCCACCAAACAGTAAGCGTCTATCCGCTGATAAGTGGAAGTAATCTAGGGCGATTCGCATATCTGCAAATGCCATGTTTTGCGGGATAAGGCTTTGGCATTGCGCTTCTGTGAGTGGTTCAGTTGCAAGTAGATAACTCCCCGCAGGAAGCACCTTACCGCCGATGTAGCTATTTAATTTATGGCCAATATAGGCGTTGCCTGCGAGTACGAGATATTGGCAAGTCACTTCGCCTTTTGCCGTTAATACTCGCGGTTTATTGCCTGAAATAATCTTTTCTACGGCGCTGTATTCAAATAATTGCGCACCTAATTCACGGGCAACACGAGCCTCACCCAAGGCCAAGTTAAGTGGATGTAAATGGCCACTTCCCATATCCACTAGGGCACCTTGGTAAAATTCTGAGCCGATAACTTCACTGAGTTGGGATTGGGTCAGCAGCTTTATTTCATGCTGATATCCTAGGCTTTTAAGACTGTCGAATTCGTCTTGAAGCTCAATCATATGTCGAGGCTTCACTGCAAGATCGCAATAGCCCATTTGTAAGTCACAATCGATATCATGGGTCTGTATCCGATTTCTAACGATCTCCACGGCTTCAAAGCCCATTTGCTGGATCGCACTAACACCTTCTTGTCCAATTTCGTTTATAAATTGCGCTGGGTCATGGCCAATACCTCGGATCAGCTCGCCGCCATTGCGTCCTGAAGCGCCCCAGCCAATTCGTTTTGCCTCAAGCAACACCACACTTAAGCCTCGCTGTCTTAGCTCAATCGCTGTGTTAATGCCGCTAAAGCCGCCACCCACAATACAAACATCTGCCGTTATGCTGCCTTCAAGTTGAGGGTGAGCGTAAATTTCTTTAGCAGTATCAAGATAATAAGAGTGAGGGTATTGTTCACTATGCACTGGAGGTTTAGTGGCCATTAGGGCTCCAAAAAATTGTTTTTATTGTAAATTGGGCTTGTCTCAGTATACTCATCACACTTTTGTGATACTGCTTTAAAGTGTTCGTTTTATTTAACACACTTTTTAGCTAGAATACAACGGAAGCGATTAAACTCACGCTTTTAGGGCTAAAATGTGTTTGGGATGGTGTTTATCCTGAACAACCGTTCTTCATCTATCGGGGCGACCGATCCTTTGGGGAGATGTGAAATTTGGATATTGGAGCCAGTCTCAGAACTGTTCGAAAAATGAAAGGCTTATCTCAACGCGAGTTGGCTAAGCGTGCTGGTGTGACTAACAGTACGATTTCAATGATCGAAAAAAACAGTGTTAGCCCATCCGTCAGTTCTTTGAAAAAAGTATTGTCGGGTATCCCTATGTCTTTAGTCGATTTTTTCTCAATTGAAGCTTCAATTGAGTGTGAGCAAAAAGTGGTATATCGCTCCGATGAACTCCTCAACATAGGTACAGGGCCATTAGAATTCAAATTGATTGGTCGTGATTTTCCCAATCGTGCCATGTCGGTGATGAGTGAAACCTATCCACCGGGTTCGGATACGGGCGAGGAAATGCTGAAACACGAAGGTGAAGAAGCTGCCATGGTGATTGAAGGTAAGTTCGAGCTTACCGTTGGCGACGAGGTATATATCTTAGAAGCGGGTGATAGCTATTACTTTAATAGTGAGCTACCCCATCGATTTCGCAATCCCTTCGATGAGCCTTGTCGGCTGATCAGTGCTACAACCCCTGCTAATTTCTAATTGCGTAACGCTGTCCTAGATTGCCTAGGGTAGCGTTCTCTTTGAGAACCCACCAGTTACTCACCATGTTAGTCCGGCTTTGGATTGTAATATATCATTCAAAGTGTAAATAATATTTTTCAAATGAACTTAGGTTTTCAGTCTTTATCTTTGGCTAATTTTTATCCTAACAATACTGCTGGTGGTTGTTTTATCATCAAAAAACAAAGATTGTTAGTTTAAGTTTCTGTATTAAAACTAAAAATTACGCATTAAAATCAAACTGTCATTAACAAGTGTTTAACCTCTTGCCTGGGGTTAAATTTCGGTGTACTGTGTGAAAAAATGAACATTAAAAATTAACTTGTTCATTGTACTCGTGAATAAATGCTTGGAAGGTGAGTTATGTCTACCCTGTTACCCCTTATTGGTGTTATTGCGTGTAACCAACGATTGGGTTCACACCCTTTTAATATTGTTGGCGAAAAATACCTATTAGGTGTGGTAAATGGTGCTAAGGGGTGGCCACTTGTGATCCCATCCTTAGGCGCGGACCAACCTATCGAAGCCATTCTGGCAAGACTTGACGGTATTCTGTTTACGGGTTCGCCCTCTAACGTTGAGCCACACCTTTATGCGGGGGTACCGAGTGAAGCGGGTACTCACCACGATCCTAAGCGAGACGCTACGACACTACCACTTATTCGAGCTGCCATTGCTGCGGGAGTCCCCGTGCTTGGGATTTGTCGCGGTTTTCAAGAAATGAACGTGGCTTTTGGTGGCAGTCTGCACCAGAAGTTACACGAAGTGGGCGGTTTTATTGAACATAGAGAAGATAAAGAGGCCTCGTTAGAGGTGCAATATGGGCCATCCCACAGTATTACTGTGGAGCCTGGGGGGGTCATTTACGAGGCTTGGGGCCGTAACTCTGCAGAGGTTAACTCTGTGCATACTCAAGGCGTGGAGCGCCTTGGGATGGGGTTGCGGCCAGAAGCTTGTGCTCCTGATGGTCTTGTGGAGGCTTTCTCCGTGATCGATGCCACTGAATTTGCCCTCGGTGTGCAATGGCATCCTGAATGGAAAGTAAGTGAAAACCCATTTTACCTCTCAATATTCAATGCCTTTGGCGATGCGTGTCGTCGTAGGGCTACAACTCGAGTGAAATAAAATGAATAAGCTAATCGCTTTTTTAAAAGAACGAAAAATCACAGAAGTCGAATGTGTTATCAGCGATATGACTGGTATCGCCCGTGGCAAAATTGCCCCAGTAGATAAATTTCTCGATGAAAAAGGTATGCGCTTACCCGAAAGCGTGTTGCTGCAAACCGTCACCGGTGACTTTGTCGACGATGATATCTATTACAGTTTGCTCGATGATGCCGATATCGATTTTGTCTGCGTTCCCGATGAAAATGCAGTATTTATGCTGCCTTGGACGATTGAAGCTACGGCACAGGTGATCCACGATTGTTACGACAGAATGGGCAATCCTATCGAATTATCACCTCGTAACGTCTTGAAAAAAGTGTTGTCTCTTTATGATGAAAAAGGCTGGGAGCCTGTTATTGCACCTGAGATGGAGTTTTACTTGACCAGCCGCAGCGATGATCACGATTTACCCCTCAAGCCGCCTATTGGCCGCTCAGGCAGACCGGAAGCGGGGCGTCAGTCTTTTTCAATTGATGCCGCCAACGAATACGATCCTCTGTTTGAAGATATGTATGACTGGTGCGAAATTCAGGGTTTAGATATTGATACGCTTATCCATGAAGATGGCCCAGCACAGATGGAGATTAACTTCAGTCACGGTAACCCGTTATCATTGGCGGATCAGGTATTTGTGTTTAAGCGCACTCTACGTGAAGCGGCATTAAAGCATAATGTTTGCGCTACCTTTATGGCAAAACCCGTAACCGATGAGCCGGGTAGTGCTATGCATATTCATCAAAGTGTGATTAACAAAGAAACCGGTAAAAATATATTTACCAACGAAGATGGTACGCAAAGTGCGTTGTTTTTGAGTTATATCGCAGGGCTACAGAAATTTATTCCTGAACTCCTACCTTTGATGGCGCCAAATGCTAACTCATTCCGTCGATTCTTACCGGGAACCTCTGCGCCCGTTAACTTGGAATGGGGTGTTGAAAATAGGACCTGTGGTTTACGTATTCCGGAATCTTCACCTCAAAATCGTCGTATTGAAAACCGCATTCCTGGTGCGGATGCTAACTGCTACTTAGCCATTGCTGCGAGTTTACTCTGTGGTTATATCGGTATGGTCGAGGGACTTAAACCCTCCACACCCGTTCAAGGTAAATCCAATGAAAGCCGGAGCAATAACCCACACTGCTTACCATTAACCTTGGAAGAGGCGTTAGCCGCGATGGAAGAAAGTGATGCCTGTAAGGAATATTTAGGTGAGTCCTTTACCACGGGCTTTGTGGCCGTCAAACAGGCCGAGCTTGAAAATTTCCGCAGAGTGGTGAGTTCGTGGGAGCGAGAATTTTTATTACTCAGTGTATAAAATGTTTTACATAGGTTGCACTGTTTTTGTTCAATGTTGCCATGTTGTTAACGGATTCTAACGCCTGACAATGAGAACATTCAAACAGTGATTAAAAACTCTCTGCACCATTTTGGGTTGCTTGCTTAACTTTGGTGCAGAGTGCTTTTAACCTTAAGTGCTTACTTTGGATAAAGGGAAGATTTATCTGCTCTTTTGAGTGCTCATTCATTTAGTGTCTCTGTGTGCGGTGCTTGGGTCCTAAGAGTAAATACATAAAGTTGAACCTGTAAGTTTGGTTTTAACTGGCTGTTAGTTAATAACTTTGTAAGATGGTTGCAGCGGTTTCCCTAGGGGCTTGAGGCATTTGCCTTAATATTGCAAGATGTATGGTGTTACGATAACTAGTCTATTTTTATGCTTGTTAATGCAAATATAGATATAGATAAATTTGGCATGAAATCTGATAATCCCATTCATTGCAGCGACCTAGAGATGAAGGCATTATGGTGCTGTAGAGACTGCCGATGCGGTTTTTAAGGTGTAGCATTGGTCGAGAATAACAACAATAACCGAGCAGATGGTCGGTGACACAATTTCAGAATTGTTAAAGGCAATTCTGCTACCCGAGAAAGGAGAAAGCATGAAGCTATTTAATAAGATGACGACTTTGGCGCTAGTAACCGCAGGATCACTTGCCAGCGTAGCTGCTCAAGCTGAAGAAGTTGTGCGTGTATATAATTGGTCTGATTATATTGCAGAAGACACCTTAGAAAACTTCAAAAAGGAAACTGGGATTCGGGTGATTTACGATGTGTTTGATAGCAACGAAGTCGTCGAAGCTAAGTTATTATCTGGTCGCAGCGGCTATGACATCGTTGTCCCATCTAACCATTTCCTCGCTAAACAGATTAAGGCCGGTGCATTCAAGCCACTAGACCGCTCTAAACTCACCAATTTTAAAAACCTCAATGCTGACCTGATGAAGCTGTTAGAGAAGGCCGATCCAGGTAATCAATATGCAGTCCCTTATCTCTGGGGAACGAATGGTATTGGTTACAACATCAATAAAGTGAAAGCGGCTGTGGGTGAAGATGCACCATTAAATTCTATGGAGCTGATCTTTAACCCAAAATATGCTGAAAAAATCTCTAAATGTGGCTTTGCCATGTTAGATTCGGCCGATGATATGGTGCCACAGGCGATGATTTATCTTGGGCTCGATCCTAACAGTACTAAGGCCGAAGATTACGAAAAAGCCGGTGAGTTACTCGAAAAGATTCGTCCCTATGTGACGTATTTCCATTCATCACGTTATATCTCTGATCTCGCCAATGGTGATATTTGCGTGGCTTATGGTTTCTCTGGTGATGTGTTCCAAGCTGCTGCCCGCGCCGATGAAGCGGGTAATGGCAATAAGATTGGTTACTCTATTCCTAAAGAAGGCGCCAACCTGTGGTTTGATATGTTAGCCATCCCAGCAGACGCCACTAACGTGGAAAATGCTCACAAGCTTATCAACTACTTACTTCGCCCTGAGGTGATTGCACCTATCTCTAACTATGTGGCTTACGCAAATCCTAACGATCCTGCACAGCCCTTAGTCGATGAAGCGATTCGCAATGACCCAGCGATTTATCCACCAAAAGAAGTATTAGATAAATTGTATATTGGCGAAATTCGTCCATTGAAAATCCAACGTGTATTAACTCGCGTCTGGACCAAAGTGAAATCTGGCCAATAATCGACATGGGGCAAGCACAGCTTGCCCCTTTTGATAAACAAGACAATGGCTGCTCCTTTGGACATTAAGTCTTCAAGATTAAATCTCTATTCATTAATTCATTGTGTAAATCTCAAGTGTTGAATGTGTTATCACATCAATACTCGGGTGGAGAAGTACTATGGCAAGCACCTCGGGCGTCACCAATAAACCCACTACAAAGACGCAAGAAAAAGTCCTGCTTAAGATTGAGCGGGTCAGTAAGCTGTTTGATGATGTGCGTGCAGTTGACGACGTATCATTGACGATCAATAAAGGCGAAATTTTTGCCTTACTTGGAGGCTCAGGCTCGGGTAAGTCTACCTTGTTGCGTATGCTCGCGGGGTTCGAAAGACCGACCTCTGGGCGGATTTTTCTCGATGGTGAAGATATTACCGATCTACCGCCTTATGAACGTCCGATCAATATGATGTTCCAATCCTATGCGCTATTTCCCCATATGACAGTGGCACAAAATATCGCCTTTGGTTTAAAGCAAGACAAATTACCGAAAGCTGAAATTGAGCAACGCGTACAGGAAATGCTCAAGTTGGTACATATGGAGCAATACGGGAAACGTAAACCGCATCAGCTTTCTGGTGGTCAGCGCCAACGGGTCGCCCTTGCTCGATCTTTGGCAAAACGTCCGAAATTATTATTGCTTGACGAGCCCATGGGTGCGCTAGATAAAAAACTGCGTACTCAGATGCAGTTGGAAGTGGTTGAAATCCTAGAACGTGTTGGTGTGACCTGTGTGATGGTGACCCATGATCAGGAAGAGGCCATGACCATGGCGGGCCGGATCTCGATTATGAGTGATGGTTGGATAGCTCAAACCGGCTCTCCTATGGATATCTACGAGAGTCCAAATAGTCGCATGATTGCCGAATTTATCGGTTCAGTGAACCTCTTTGGCGGTGAGATTGAAGTGGACGAAGTCGACCACCTCATCATTAAACCCAATGATTTAGTACAGCCTTTCTATGTGGGTTACGGGGTAACCACCAGTGTTGAAGAAAAGCACGTATGGCTCGCTGTCCGCCCAGAGAAAACCATTATCAGCCGTGAACAACCTGAAGGTGAATACAACTGGGCTAAGGGCATAGTGCATGATATAGCCTATTTAGGTGGGATCTCGGTGTACTACATTCGCCTTGAAAATGGTCAGATTGTGCAATGCAGTATGACAAACCGTGAACGCCGCGCCGACCATGCAACCTGGGATGATGAAGTGTTTATCAGTTGGGAGGACACCAGTGGCGTGGTGTTAAGATCATGAAGATAAAGTCCAAACTTAAATGGCTTAAAGGACGCTTCTGGACGATAAGTCTACCTTATACTTGGCTATTGCTGTTCTTCGCCTTGCCCTTTGCCATTGTCCTTAAAATTAGTTTCTCTACGGCGGCGATTTCAATTCCGCCCTATGAGGCGACTTTTCAATATGCAGATGATGTACTAAATATCTTCCTGCATTTGGGTAACTATTTGATGTTGCTAGATGATTCGCTGTATTACACCGCGTATCTCAGCTCATTAAAAATGGCGCTCATTTCAACCATTGGTTGTTTGATCATTGGTTATCCTATGGCCTATGCCATTGCCCGTGCGCCAGCAAGGTTGCAAACTGTGCTGTTGTTATTGGTGATGCTACCTTCTTGGACCTCGTTCTTAATCCGCGTTTATGCCTGGATGGGGATCTTAAGTAACACGGGTATTATCAATAACACATTGATGTGGTTAGGTGTCATTTCTGAGCCATTGCAAATCTTGAACACCAATATCGCGGTCTATATCGGGATTATCTATGCCTATTTGCCCTTTATGATCTTGCCGCTGTATGCGACCTTAGTGAAGTTAGATATGAGCTTGATTGAGGCTGCTTCGGATTTAGGATCAAGCCGGATTAACACTTTCTGGAAAATTACTTTTCCTTTATCCAAAAGTGGGGTGATTGCTGGATCGATGTTGGTATTTATTCCGGCAGTCGGCGAGTTTGTGATCCCTGAACTGCTCGGCGGTCCAGATTCGTTAATGATAGGTAAAGTGTTGTGGCAGGAATTCTTCAATAACCGTGATTGGCCTATGGCCTCATCACTGGCGATTGTGATGCTGGCACTACTGATTATTCCTATTACCTTATTCCATCGCTATCAAGCACGTAGTTTGGAGAAAGACCTATGAAAAAGCTGAGTTTTTCTTCTGTAATGCTGTGGTTTGGGTTGTTCTTTTTATACGCGCCTATGCTGATTCTAGTGATCTATTCTTTTAACGAATCCAAGCTTGTGACAGTGTGGGGCGGTTTTTCACCTAAGTGGTACGGCGAGCTATTTGCCGATCAGCAGATCCTCGATGCCGTATGGACCAGCCTAAGAATTGCGTTTTACAGCTCCACTATGGCGGTGATTATCGGCACTATGGCTGCCTTTGTGATGACGCGGTTTAAGCGTTCATGGGCCAAGCTCACTTTGTCAAATATGATCACAGCGCCCTTGGTTATGCCAGAGGTCATCACGGGTTTGTCATTACTGCTGCTATTTGTGCATTTGGCAGATCTTTTAGGTTGGCCGAAAGAGCGCGGCATGGTGACTGTATGGATTGCCCATTCGACCTTCTGTGCGGCCTATGTGGCTGTGGTGGTGTCTTCAAGATTGCGTGAGTTAGACATGTCAATCGAAGAGGCGGCAATGGATCTTGGTGCAACACCGCTTAAGACCTTCTTCCTGATCACTGTGCCTATGATTTCGCCGGCATTAGTGGCGGGGTGGTTGTTATCCTTTAGCCTGTCACTCGATGACTTAGTGATTGCAAGCTTTGCCTCAGGCCCCGGTGCGACGACCTTACCTATGGTGGTGTTCTCCTCGGTGCGCTTGGGGGTATCGCCTAAGATCAACGCCTTGGCAACACTTATCATTCTGTGCGTGTCGTTAATTGCCTTCCTGTCGTGGTATATGGCAAGACGCGCCGAAAAACGTGAACGAATGCCGCTTAACTAACGTGTACTAACATACACAAATAAGCGGGGATTCCAGTGCTGAGATTCAAGAGCAGAGTGAGCAAGCACTGAGTCGAAATCTCGAGTGAAAAAGGATGGCCTTAATACCAAAGGCCATCCTTCTCTCTTCCCGCCAAGTCTTCTTATCTGTACCTCTACACTCAATTTTCAAATCTGTTTAAGACATAAAGGACACAATGTTTGAAATATCAAACATTGTGTAAATTATTGTGCTTTTATGGCTAGTGTTTCCCGATTTGAAGGTGTAGGATGTGATAGTTGTTTAAAATAATGAACATAAAAATCAAGGGAACATCATGTCAGCCATACCTCACACTGGATCATATTATGCGGCATCGGCCAACGATAAGGTTGAGCGCGCGCGTTTACAGGAATCGATTGAAGCCGATGTTTGTGTGATTGGTGCGGGGTATACAGGCCTGTCTGCCGCACTGCATTTACTCGAATCGGGTTTTAGTGTGGTGGTGCTCGAAGCGGCGCGAATTGGTTGGGGAGCCTCGGGGCGTAATGGCGGACAAATCGTCAACAGCTATAGCCGTGACATTGATACCATTGAAAAAACCGTTGGCAAAGAACAAGCCAAGCTCTTTGGTCAAATGGCCTTCGAGGGCGGACGCATCATCCGTGAACGTATCGCTAAGTACAACATTGACTGCGATCTCAAAGATGGCGGCGTATTTGCGGCGATGAACGAAAAGCAGATGGGACATTTACGCCATCAAAAGCAGTTATGGGAAAGCCATGGTCATGTTGGCAAGCTTGAGATGCTCGATGCAAACGGCATTCGAACTGTGGTAAATACTGAGCGCTATGTCGGCGGTATGTTGGACAAGAGCGGCGGCCATATTCACCCGCTGAATTTAGCCTTGGGTGAAGCCCGTGCAGTAGAATCCCTCGGCGGCAAGATTTTTGAAGACTCAGCGGTGCTGCGGGTCGATGAAGGCGATAGTCCTGTCGTACACACCGCTAAGGGTAGTGTAAAAGCCAAGTTTGTGGTGGTGGCAGGTAACGCTTACCTCGGTAAACTTATGCCAGAATTACAAGCCAAGTCTATGCCTTGCGGTACACAAGTGATCACCACAGAGCCCTTGGATGAAGAGCTGGCTGCAAGTCTGTTGCCCCAAGACTACTGCGTCGAAGATTGTAACTATCTGCTTGATTATTTTAGGCTGTCTGGCGACAAGCGCCTGATCTACGGTGGTGGTGTCGTGTATGGTGCCCGCGATCCTGCGGATATTGAATCCCTGATTATCCCGAATATGCTCAAAACCTTCCCACAGTTAAAAGGAGTTAAGGTTGATTATGCTTGGACGGGTAACTTTTTATTGACCTTATCGCGTCTACCACAGGTCGGTCGTATTGGTAAAAATATCTATTACTCACAGGGTTGTAGCGGCCATGGCGTTACTTATACCCACTTGGCAGGCAAGTTAATTGCCGAAATGCTCAATGGTCAAGCCAAGCGTTTCGATGCTTTTGCGGCGCTGCCCCATTATCCCTTCCCCGGCGGACACGCCTTACGTGTGCCTTTTAGTGCATTGGGGGCATGGTATTACAGTCTAAGAGACAAATTAGGTATTTAATTTGAATTTTTTATACGAGGTAAGGCATTACCTCGCAGCGAGAGGAATTTCCAGTGTTGTTAAAAGACCCGAGTCTGCTGCGTCAGCAATGTTATATCAATGGTCAGTGGTGCGATGCGCAGTCAAAAGAAACTGTCGCTATCGCTAATCCCGCGACGGGCGCGGTGATCGCAAGCGTCCCTGTGATGGGGCAAGCCGAAACGCAAGCGGCGATTGCGGCAGCTGAAGCGGCGTTGCCTGCATGGCGAGCACTTACCGCAAAAGAGCGTGGTGCCAAGCTGCGTCGCTGGTTTGAATTACTCAATGAAAACAGTGATGACTTAGCGTTAATGATGACCACTGAGCAGGGCAAACCCCTTGCCGAAGCTAAGGGGGAAGTCACCTACGCCGCCTCCTTTATCGAATGGTTCGCCGAAGAAGCGAAACGCGTCTATGGCGATACGATTCCTGGGCATCAGGGCGATAAACGTATCATGGTGATCAAGCAGCCCGTGGGCGTGACTGCGGCCATTACCCCTTGGAACTTTCCTGCGGCGATGATCACCCGCAAAGCCGCGCCAGCACTGGCGGCGGGTTGTACTATGGTGGTGAAACCTGCGCCGCAAACGCCTTTTACCGCATTAGCTTTGGCCGTGCTTGCCGAGCGCGCCGGGATCCCCGCTGGAGTGTTCAGCGTGATCACTGGTGATGCTATCGGCATTGGTAATGAGATGTGCAGTAACCCAGTCGTGCGTAAGTTGTCTTTCACCGGCTCGACCCAAGTGGGCATTAAGTTGATGGAGCAATGCGCGCCGACGCTGAAGAAATTATCTTTAGAATTAGGCGGTAACGCACCATTTATCGTATTCGACGATGCCAATATCGATGCGGCGGTTGAAGGTGCCATGATCGCTAAGTATCGCAATGCGGGGCAAACCTGTGTCTGCGCTAACCGCATTTATGTCCAAGCGGGCGTGTATGACGAATTTGCCCGCAAGCTCAGTATTGCCGTGGGCAAATTAAAGGTCGGTGAGGGCATTACTGAAGGCGTCACTACGGGACCGCTTATCAATCGCGCGGCGGTCGAAAAAGTCCAGAGCCATCTTGAGGATGCGCTCAGCAAAGGGGCGACGGTGGTTGCGGGCGGCAAGCCCCATAGCTTAGGTGGCAACTTCTTCGAGCCCACGGTACTGACACATGTCGATAGCAGTATGCGCGTGGCCCGTGAAGAAACCTTTGGCCCACTGGCGCCGCTGTTTAAGTTTACCGATGTGGACGATGTGATTAAGCAAGCTAATGATACCGAGTTTGGGTTAGCGGCTTATTTTTATGGCCGTGATATCTCCTTAGTGTGGAAAGTGGCCGAGGCATTGGAATACGGCATGGTAGGCGTCAACACTGGGTTGATCTCCACCGAAGTCGCGCCGTTTGGCGGAATGAAATCCTCAGGGCTCGGCCGAGAAGGCTCTAAGTTCGGTATCGAAGAATATTTAGAAATCAAATATATCTGTATGTCTGTTTAAGTGACTGACGCTTGACAGGCAATGCGACTTCAGCAAGTTGGGAATGCAAGTAAGGAACACAAAATGAGCACAACTAATGATTCATTGATGGCACGTCGCCAAGCCGCTGTAGCTGGTGGAGTGGGTCAAATTCACCCAATTTTTACTGCCCGCGCTGAAAACGCGAGTGTGTGGGATGTTGAAGGTCGAGAGTTTATCGACTTTGCAGGTGGTATTGCTGTGCTCAACACTGGGCATTTACATCCTAAGGTTAAGGCGGCTGTTGCGGCGCAGCTTGAGGACTTCTCCCACACCTGTTTTATGGTGCTGGGTTATGAAAGCTATATTCAAGTCTGTGAAAAACTGAATCAGTTAGTGCCGGGGGATTTTGCCAAGAAGACAGCCTTATTTACCAGCGGCTCAGAAGCGGTTGAAAATGCAGTTAAAGTTGCTCGAGCATACACTAAGCGGGCGGGCGTGATTGCCTTTACCTCGGGTTATCATGGTCGCACTATGGCGGCACTGGCGTTAACGGGAAAGGTTGCGCCTTACAGCAAAGGTATGGGATTAATGTCGGCTAATGTGTTCCGCGCTGAGTTTCCCTGTGTGCTACACGGCGTGTCCGATGATGATGCGATGGCGTCTATCGAACGCATCTTTAAAAATGATGCTGAGCCAAGTGATATTGCCGCAATTATTCTCGAACCTGTGCAGGGCGAAGGCGGGTTTTATGCCGCATCGCCAGCCTTTATGCAACGTTTACGCGCACTGTGCGACCGTGAAGGCATTATGTTGATTGCCGATGAAGTGCAAACGGGTGCGGGTCGTACCGGGACCTTCTTCGCGATGGAGCAAATGGGCGTGAGTGCCGATATCACCACCTTTGCGAAATCCATTGCTGGTGGCTTCCCACTCTCAGGTATTACGGGTAAAGCTGAAGTCATGGATGCCATTGGCCCCGGTGGCCTTGGCGGCACCTACGGCGGTAACCCGCTGGCCTGTGCGGCGGCGCTTGCCGTACTTGAGGTGTTTGAAGAGGAAAAGCTGCTTGAGCGTGCCAATGCGATTGGCGAGCGGATTAAGTCGGCGTTAAATACAATGCAAGTCGAACATCCACAAATTGCCGATGTGCGTGGTCTAGGGGCGATGATCGCCATTGAATTAATGGAAGATGGCAAACCTGCACCTCAGTACTGTGCTCAAATCTTAGCCGAGGCAAGAAACCGAGGATTGATTCTCCTCTCCTGCGGCACCTACGGAAACGTGCTGCGGATTTTGGTGCCATTGACAGTGCCAGACGAGCAGCTTGGAGCGGGGCTGGGCATTCTTAAAGCCTGCTTCGATGCCGTGTTAAAAGGTTAATAGCCATAAAAAATCCCGCTTAGGCGGGATTTTTTATGGGGTGGTTTAACACTTAAGTGCCTTTAATCTCCATTAGGATTTGCAGTGCTCGCTCACGTTTGTCCTGATCATACAAATCGTTGGTAAAGATAAACTCATCGACACCTAGTTCTTTCACTATCATCTCTAAGCGGTGCTTGATGGTGGTGGGGCCACCGGTGACGGATAAGCCTAAGAAGTTATCGACATAGGTTTTTTCCTGCTCGCTCCACAAGCCATCCATGCTCTCCACTGGCGGTTTTAACCAAAGCGCCTCACCACGGATTAGCGCAAGTACTCGTTGCTTGGAGGTGGTACTCAAGTATTCGGCTTCGGCGTCTGTCTCTGCGGCGATAAGCGGCAGGCCAAGCATGACATAGGGCTTATCCAACACCTTAGATGGCTTAAAGTCGCGGCGGTAAATCTCAATCGCATCGTAGAGGAACCTTGGCGCAAAATGCCCTGCAAAGACATAGGGTAAGCCGCGCTGTGCCGCAAGCTGGGCGCTAAACAGGCTCGAGCCGAGTAGCCAAATCGGTACATGGGTGCCTTCGCCGGGAATCGCTCTCACGGGATGATGGCCATTGTAGTCGCCGAGTAGGGTTTGTAACTCGCTCACCTCGGCGGGAAATTGCTCCGCGCGGCTCATATCGCGGTTAAGGGCGCGGCTGGTGATTTGATCGCTCCCTGGGGCGCGGCCAAGCCCTAAATCGATACGCCCAGGATAAAGACTCTCGAGCGTACCAAACTGTTCGGCAACCACTAATGGCGCATGGTTGGGCAGCATAATCCCGCCCGCACCGACGCGAATGCGTTTAGTATTTTCGGCAATAAAGCCAATTAGTACTGATGTCGCGGCGCTGGCGATACCGGGCATATTGTGGTGCTCGGCAAACCAGAAACGATTAAAGCCTAAGTCATCGGCTACCTTAGCGTATTGCAGGCTGGCGCGTAGCGTGTCTCCGATACTGGCGCCATAGCGAACAGGGGCAAGCTCTAACAGTGAAAAGGGAATCTCCGCCAGGGGAGATTTAGCCGCGGGCAAAGCCTGCGATGGGATGACAGATGATGTGGATGGTGTAGCCATAAATTAAGCGCCTCTTTGCGTGTGTCAGCCCTGTAGCAACGGCTTTATTTGTCTCCCACGGATGAATGTGGTGGGCGCTAAAGCGATTGTTCTATCAGTGCTGATGGAGTCTTACCCTAGGATATGGTGACGTATCAACAATAAACAAGCTCAAGGCTTTAGCTTAACACTGAGTTAAAATTGGAACCGAACATCTTAGTTTTGCAAACAGGGGTGAAAGCCTTATCCCAAGCCTATGCATGAAAAATCAGCACAGAAAGTTCAGATTGTTTGGTGATGAGCAGTAACCTAAAGGTATAAAAAAACTGCCGCAAGCGGGGCTTGTCGGCAGTTTTTATTGCTCACATATGACTTATGTGAATGAAGAATTATTGCTCGGCTTTCACATCACGTAGTGATGCCGCCGCGTTATCTTCAATGCTGTTATGGGCGTGATGACTTTCTGTCAAACGGCGCATTAGCGGTAATACGGCTAAGGCGATAAAAGTACAGACCACGGCCGCAATACCTAATTTATTGAATAGATTGGTATAGACGGGCAGAGTTTGCAGTGGATCGACTAAGTCCTGTGGCACGCTGGCAAAGTTAGCCACAACGCCGCCCAAGTACTGGGAAATCCCCGATGCCACGAAATACGCGCCCATCATAAAGCCGCCCATACGAGCCGGTACGTAGCGAGCGATCATGGCTAAACCAAGACCACTGACCAGTAATTCACCCAAAGAGTAAGAAGCGTAACCCCAAATCATTACCCAAGAAGAGGTTTTACCCTCAACGGCAAATTGACCTGCAAATCCGTAGATAAAGAAGCCAATCGCGACAACCGCAAAACCTAAGGCAAACTTAGCGGCAATCGAAAAGTCTTTATTATTGCGACCAGCCCAAGAATAACTCCAAGCCAGCACAGGGCTTAACACCATGATCCAGATTGGGTTAAGTGCTTGGAATTGTGCAGGAGACCAAGTCCATAAATGGGTACCAAAGACTTGGAAATCCCAATCGACGTTACGCAGCGCAAACAGGGCCAGCGAAGTCGACATTTGTTGATAGAAGATAAAGAAGAAGACGGTTTGCACTGTGAGGATAAGCGCTGCTATAAGGCCGGCACGCTCACTTGGCTCACTGGTACGAATTAAGTGGAAGAAAATCCCTAATACTGCCACACCCGCGGCATACACGAATACTCGGGCAACATCTTCATATTCAAGAATGATCGCCGAAGCAACAACGGAAAGTGCCGCTAATATCAATACGATCGCAAGATTCTTTTTGTTGACGGGGCGAGTATCAGGCTCTGAACCATAGTTGGCGAGGCTCTTATACATCAGGGCATAGTTACCTAAGCCGACGATTAGGCCCACACAGCACACGGCAAAAGCGGCATGCCAGCCAAATTCGTTACCATATTGCGCGTTAACATAGTCCTTAATCCAAGGCGTTAACAGCATAGAGAAAGTCGAACCTACGTTTACCGCCATGTAGTAGATGGTAAAGGCGCTGTCGATCTTAGAGTCATCACCTTCGTAAATCTTACGGACTAAGTTACCGGCATTGGGTTTAAATAGGCCGTTACCGACCACAATCACCCCAAGAGCGGAGAACATAAACCAAGTGTTTTCGGTCGGCACTGTCATCAGGGCATAGCCGACAGATAAAATCCCCGCACCGAGCAACATAGTGCGTTTGGTGCCGAGAATTTTATCCCCAACCCAACCACCTATGGCTGGCGACACGTAAATCAGCGCCGCACAGGCACTCCAAACTAAGTTTGCACGGGAGTCATCAAAGCCAAGACGCTGCACCATAAAGTACACGATCAGCGCTTGCATGCCGTAATAACCAAAACGTTCCCATAATTCGATAAGTGACACAGTCATAAACGAATGTGTCTTGCTTACCTGATTGGTACCAAGAGTCATAAAGCTTGCTTCCGTTATTGTTGTTTTGTGTTTAAGGCCAAGAGTATAAGGCGATAGCCTGCGCAAACCAATGCCACAACGCCAAAGAATAGACTTTGTTACAAATGAAATGGGTGTTTTTAATCTGGAATTAATTTTTGTAAAAAAGTGTGGCTCGCTAATCTTTGTGGTTTGTGAGTTTGGTCATATTTGCGTTCATCGATTTGGGATAAATATCAAATTGCCACCTATTGGGATAAAGGTCGCAATTGGCCCTAAATCTGTCGGTGAAAAGTTTTACTTATAGTTAACAATTCACTATCTTAAAGACTGGTAATCCCGACGCAGAGTGCTATTTTTTAAATTAGTCAGCAAAAATAAAAATGAACTAGATCAAAATAATTAGGCTCTTGACCTTATATTTGGAGTTTACTCGATGAAGCATTTGTCCATCAGTACTAAGTTGTTGTGGATCACTTCCGCCTTATTTCTCTCAATAGTGGCTATTCTCTCCATCAGTCTATGGTGGACCCTCTCGGATCAAAATGCTGAACTTTCCTACCAGGTTCAAGAAACATTGCAAAAGGAGACCCACGATAAGCTTGAAGCGCGAGCGGGCGAATATGGCGAAATGGTCGCAGGTTTTATCAACGAAGCTTACCGGATCCCTTATTCCTTTTCAGGCATACTTGAAAGCACGTCAGAAGAATTGCCACTCAAGCGTGATCGTTTAGAACTCGCTGTGGCTGCTGTGTTAAAGAAAAATACGCAAATCTCGTCAATGTATGCCCAGTTCGAAGCTAATGGGTATGATGGACTCGACAGTGAATTTTTAAATGTTAATGTCAGCCATAGTGTTGCTTCATCTGGAGCATTGGAGGTGTATTACACTCGCAATGATGATGGCACAGTTGAACATAACCAAGTTGATGATTCATCGGAAAAATATAAAACAACTCTCAACGAATTTGGTATACGAGATGCTGAATGGTTTTTATGTGCAAAGGAGACCTTAAAGCCTTGTTTAATGGAACCTTATCTCTACGAAATCACCCCTGGCAATACAGCGTTAATGACGTCGTTAACGGTTCCTGTACTTAAGCATAAACAATTTATTGGTGTGGTTGGGGTGGATCTCAACCTACCAGTATTCCAAGTGTTAATTGATAAACTGTCTAAAAGCCTTTATGACGGCCAAGCTAAAGTGACTTTGCTCAGTACCCGTGGTTTAGTGGTTGCCGCAAGCCACTACAGTAAAAAGGCGCGTCCGTTAGCCGAGTCTATTGACCCCAAATTGGCAACACAAATTGTTGGATTGCATAAAAATGGCGGTTACATGGCAAATGACGATGAAATTATCGTCGCCTATCCGATTAATATTCCCCTTGCCAACGCAGAGTGGTCACTTGCGATTCAAGTCCCTAAATCAATGGCACTCAAGAGTTCGATTCAACTAAATGAAAAAATGGACGAAATGGCAACATCACTTGGCAGCATCTTATTGATTGTTGGCCTAGCGGTTTCCATTCTAGCGGTTGTTACCATCAGCATAGTAATCCGCAGCGTGATTGCACCGCTCAAAGTCATTCAGGGACGCGTTGAAAATTTAGCCAGTGCCGATGGCGATTTAACTCAATCGATTGAAGTCGATTCACACGCAGAACTTATCGCTCTGGGTAAAGGATTTAATTCCTTTATCAATAAACTTAAGGATTTAATCTCCGAGCTTAAAGCGTTGGCAGGGCGGACACAGGAGGAAAGTTTATCCTCTGCAAAAATTGCAGAATTAACCCGCGATAGCGTACATCGTCAATATGGTGAGATTGAGAGTGTTGTGACTGCGGTTAATGAAATGAGTGCTACAGCCCTTGAGGTTGCCAAAGCTTCTGAACAAACCGCTGCCGAAACGGAGGCTATGTCACGCAATGTGCGTCTCAGTGAAGAGAGTCTGACTAAAGCAATGGATTATGTGACTACTATGTCGCAAGAGTCTATGCAGGCTAAAGTCGCCGTCAGTAAAGTGGCTGAAAGTAGCACTAATATTAGCCGAATCCTCGAAGTGATTAGCTCGATTGCCGCGCAAACAAACTTACTCGCCTTAAATGCGGCTATTGAGGCTGCTCGCGCAGGTGAGCAAGGACGGGGTTTTGCGGTGGTGGCCGATGAAGTAAGGGCACTTGCCTCCAAAACCCAAAGCTCCACCGACGATATTAGCGTGCTGATTGATGCGCTCCAAAAAGAGGTTCTTAGTGCATCGGGGATTATTGATAAAGGTGCTGAGCGTGCACAAATGGCCGTTTCGCAAACGGAGCAAGCGCTTACCTCCCTTAATTCTATGGTTAGCCAGATTGAGGAGATTTCAGCGCAAGTGACCCATATTGCTGCGGCGGCAGAGGAGCAAAGTGCCGTTACTGAAGAGGTTAATCGAAATATTACTGGCATATCCGACTCAGCCTCTGAACTCGCTCGTCTTGCTGGCGAAGCACAGCAAAGCAGCGTCGTTCTCGCCGAGCTGGTAAAACAACAACATCAGCAATTAGGTAAGTTAAAAACCTAACCAGATGGTCAGCCTCCTGCTATTTAAGGTCTGACAGGTTTTCTAACCTTATCAAGGCGCTAACGTGGTTATCAGTTAGTGCCTTTGTTTTTGCTTTAATTGGGCCATTACCTAAAGGGACAAATCGAAAGCGCGTTTGAGTTAGTTATCGGGAATGAGTCGCGTTGGTATGAGTCAGTATCGACAGATTGCAGAAACAAAAAAGCCCATTATTAAATGGGCTTTTTTGTTGAATTTGGTGGTGGCCCCTCACGGACTTGAACCGTGGACCTAACGATTATGAGTCGTGTGCTCTAACCAACTGAGCTAAGGGGCCTACTAAAGGCAATCGTCATCACCTAAAGCGAGTGGCAGTATACTAAGCTTGTTTGCGCTTGTCACCCGTGTTTTTCGATGAAATTCACCGAATTGATTCAATTGGTTATCTGTTAATCAACAGTTGTTTCTGCAAAGGTTTTTTGCCGTGCGATTCATGGTCAAGGTAATTTAACTCTCTGATTTTGAAAGAGGGTTGAGCTGTATATTGTGCTGGTTTGTTACTCGTTAACTGAATGATGGCGAAAAAAAGCCCCGCAGTGCGGGGCTTAGGCTTAATATTTGACACTTATCTATTCGTCTATCTATTCGTCTAAGAAGGACTTTAAGATTTCTGAGCGTGAAGGGTGACGCAGTTTACGCAGCGCTTTTGCTTCAATTTGACGGATACGTTCACGGGTTACGTCAAATTGTTTGCCCACTTCTTCTAGCGTGTGGTCGGTGTTCATGTCGATACCAAAACGCATGCGCAGTACTTTGGCTTCACGGGCTGTTAGGCCTGCTAATACCTCATGGGTAGCGCTCTTCAAGCTTTCGCTGGTGGCGCTGTCCAGAGGTAATTCGAGGGTGGTATCCTCGATAAAATCGCCTAAATGCGAATCTTCATCGTCACCGATTGGGGTTTCCATGGAGATCGGTTCTTTAGCGATTTTCAGTACCTTACGGATTTTGTCTTCCGGCATCATCATTCGCTCTGCCAATTCTTCAGGTGAGGGTTCGCGGCCCATTTCCTGTAGCATTTGGCGAGAGATACGGTTCAGCTTGTTGATAGTTTCGATCATGTGTACTGGAATACGGATCGTACGGGCTTGGTCCGCGATTGAGCGGGTGATTGCCTGACGGATCCACCAAGTCGCATAGGTCGAGAACTTGTAACCACGGCGATATTCAAATTTATCAACAGCCTTCATCAGACCGATGTTACCTTCTTGGATTAAGTCCAAGAATTGCAGACCGCGGTTGGTGTATTTCTTAGCGATAGAAATTACCAGACGTAAGTTTGCCTCAACCATTTCTTTCTTCGCACGACGAGCTTTAGCCTCACCGATTGACATGCGGCGGTTAATATCTTTAATCGCGGCAATAACTAAGCCTGTTTCTTCTTCGATGGCGGCCAGTTTGCTACGGCAGCGCTGCACGTCATCCTCAACCATTCTTAAGCCTTCGGCATAAGGTTTGTTTGAGGTTTTTTCTGCATTAAACCAATCGAGATTGGTTTCGTTACCAGTGAAGAACTTAACAAAGTTTTTCTTTGGCATTTTGGCTTGTTCGACGCAAAGCTTCATCAGGAGACGCTCTTGTACGCGAACACGGTCCATCATCGAACGCATACTTTTCACTAAGCGGTCAAATTGCTTAGGTACCAGGCGGAACTCTTTAAAAATCTCACCGATCTCAAACAGTGCTTTGATCGATTCTGGATGTTCACGGCCTTTGGCTTCGATGATTTTGAGCGCGTTTTCGTAGGCGGTTCTTAACTGGCTAAAGCGTTCACGAGCCTCTTCAGGATCGGGACCTTTATTACCATCATCATCGCCGTCGGCATCACCGTCTTCGTCTTCCTCGTCTTCCTCATCATCTTCATCTTCAAGATCTTCTTCTGATAATTCAGAACCGATGTGAGTAGCGGTTGGGCCTAAGTCTTCTTCGTCAGGGTTAACAAATCCAGAGATAATATCAGACAGGCGCAGTTCATCGGCTTCATACTGGTCGTATTGCTCAAGGATCATGGCGATCGCTTGTGGGTATTCGGCTACTGAGCTTTGAACTGTGTTAATGCCTTCTTCGATGCGTTTAGCGATAACGATTTCGCCTTCACGGGTCAGCAGTTCAACGGTACCCATTTCGCGCATGTACATACGCACAGGATCCGTGGTGCGGCCAAGCTCACTTTCTACCGTGGCAAGGGCGGCGGCTGCTTCTTCTGCTGCATCTTCGTCTGTGTTGTCTTCCGACATCATCATGTCATCGGCATCGGGAGCCTCTTCGAATACCCGAATACCCATGTCATTTATCATCTGGATAATATCTTCGATCTGGTCAGAATCGACCATGTCTGCAGGTAAGTGATCGTTCACTTCTGCATAGGTTAAGTAACCTTGCTCTTTACCTTTGGCAAGCAACAGCTTGAGTTGCGACTGCGGAGTATGATCCATAGATATCATCCAAGTTGGGAAACTGTTACAACGACGGACAGTTAGCTCGTGCTAAGTGCCGCGCAAATCGTCAATTATAGCCATGTGCACTTACCTGTGCTAGTCACTGGGATACTGAATGAGGACATTTTTGCCTCAGTTTAGTCCTTTCATGACTGAGATCAGCTTCTGCAGCTGGATCTTTTCTTCCTTAGTATGGGTCTGTTTTAGACTCAATTCCTGATATCGTTGTTCAATATATTGATTGTTCAACCAAACCAGGGTCTGTTTAAACTTTTCGAGCAAGTTTTCTTCCGCCACTTGATGGTCCCATTGGGCTAATTTATGCAGCGTCCCGCTGTGGGGGCTGTCTCTGAATTGCTCAAGTAGTTGTGCGCTGTTTAACTTATGCTCTCGAGTTAACGCCAACAGCAATGGCAGCAAGTCGATGCCTGGCATTTGCAGATGGTTTAATGCTGGTTGCGGAGATAACCCCAGTCCCAGCTCGGGATGCTGTACTAACAAGGCGATGGCAAGTCGCAATGGTGTACCGCGTCCTTTGAGTCCTTTTCTTTCTATCGAATGAGTTGCAAATTTAATTTGAAGTTTTTGTTTAAGTTCTTCAACTGACTGCATTTGCACTTCTTTCATTAACCCATGTAGCAATATATTTTGTAGCAATGGGTCTTTTACTGTTTCGATCATTGCTTTTGCTTTTTCAGCAATTAGTTTTTTGTCATTGGAATATTTTTGCGCCAATGTATCAAATAAAAACGTTTCAAGCGGTTGAGCATTATCAATTAACAGCTCAAACTGCTCCTTACCTTTTTGCCGTATTAAAGAGTCTGGGTCTTCACCTTGAGGCATAAACGCGAATTTTACGGTATTACCTGGTTTTAACATTGGTAAGCCCGTTTCTAAGGCTCTCCAGGCTGCTTCACGGCCAGCTCTATCGCCGTCGTAGCAGCAAATGACTTCTTTAGCACTACGCAGCAACAATTGAAATTGTTCAGCTGTCGTCGAGGTGCCAAGCGATGCAACCGCATAATCGACACCATATTGGGCTAGGGCAACGACGTCCATATAGCCTTCGACAATCAGTATTTTGTCTGGATCACGATGACGTTGCTTTAGCTCGTATAGGCCGTAGAGTTCATTGCCCTTATGAAATATGGGCGTTTCTGGAGAATTCAAGTACTTGGGTGTGCCATCTCCCAATACTCTGCCACCAAATCCAATCACACGACCACGGCGGTCGCGAATGGGAAACATCAGGCGGTCACGGAATCTATCGTATCTTTTACCGCTGTCATTGCTGATCAGCATGCCTGCGGTCAGGAGTTTATCCTGTGCATCTTGACTGTGTCGGTAGCGGCTTAATAACCCATCCCAACCGTCGGGTGCAAAACCAATCCCAAAATGCTCAACAATATCATCGGATAATCCGCGATAGGCGAGGTAGTCGATGACTTTTTGTTTGTCTTGGTGTTGTCTTAACTGGGTTTGAAAAAAGCGACTGGCTTCTTCCATTAATTGGTAGAGATCACGGCTTAGGCCATCGTCTTGGCGTTTACCCGTGCCTTGTTCCCTTGGGACTTCTAAGCCCAGTTGTCCGGCAAGATCTTCAATAGCATCGATAAAATCGAGTCTGTCGTACTCCATCACAAAATCGATGGCGTTGCCGTGGGCTCCGCAGCCAAAGCAATGATAAAACTGTTTATCGCGGCTAACGGTAAACGAAGGTGATTTTTCACTATGAAAAGGACAACAGGCCGAGTAGTTTTTACCCGCCTTTTTCAAGGGCACCTTGCGGTCGATCAGTTCGACGATGTCGGTGCGAGCGATTAGCTCATTGATAAAATCACGAGGTATTGCCATTGAGTGCTTAAAATCTCGCCTTGCGCGAATTTAAACAAACAAGCCGCGCATAGGCACGGCTTGTTCATACATTGAAACGCTAATTATTGCAATTTTGCACGGATCATAGCGCCGATAGCGCCCATGTCTGCACGTCCTTGAACTTTAGGTTTTAATGCTCCCATTACTTTGCCCATATCCGCCATGGAGGATGCGCCTATTTCAGCAATAGCAGCATCGATGAACGCGGCAATTTCCGCCTCAGAGAGGGGAGTGGGCAGGAAAGTTTCAATAACTTGAATCTCTTCTGCTTCTGCTGCGGCCAACTCGCTACGACCCGCTGCTTCATATTGAGCAATCGAATCGCGACGTTGTTTCACCATTTTGGTTAAGACAGCTATAACCTGCTCATCATTCAGAGTTTCGCGGGTATCCACTTCAATCTGTTTGATGGCTGCAAGTGCCATACGAATAGTGCTCAATCTCGCCTTCTCTTTGGCGATCATGGCCTGTTTCATATGGTCTTTTAGCTGATCAATTAGGCTCATAAGAGATTAGTATAAACGTACGCGACGTGCGTTTTCGCGAGAAAGCTTTTTAGCTAAACGTTTAACTGCAGCTGCTTTTGCGCGCTTACGAGCAGTAGTTGGCTTCTCGTAGAATTCACGAGCACGCACGTCGGCTAAAATACCAGCTTTTTCACAAGAGCGCTTGAAACGACGCAGAGCTACGTCGAATGGTTCGTTTTCACGTACTTTAATAATTGGCATACGCCATCACCCCTTAGGTGTAGGTTGTCTGGTTCAATGACTTGAACCAAGTGTATTTAAAATGGTGCGGAATTTTATACCGAGACCACTAGGCTTGTAAAGCCCTAATCATTTCAGCTTGGTTTGGGGGGCTGGATAACGTGATTGTCGGCTGGAGTAATTGTCATCATGCAGGTAGAATTAGCGCCCTTTAAACGTTTTGATTTGAGGCACCATGCGGGTTCTAGGTATTGAGACATCCTGTGACGAGACAGGTATTGCCGTTTATGACGATAAGCTGGGGTTACTTTCCCATGCTTTATATAGTCAGGTTAAGTTGCATGCGGATTATGGTGGCGTGGTGCCTGAACTGGCCTCCCGCGACCATGTGCGCAAAATTGTCCCGCTGATCCGCCAAGCGTTGAAAAACGCCAATACCGACATTGCCGACATCGACGGTATCGCTTATACCAAAGGCCCTGGATTAATTGGGGCTTTATTAGTGGGCGCCTGTGTTGGTCGCTCACTTGCCTTTGCGTGGAACAAACCCGCCATCGGTGTACATCATATGGAAGGGCATTTGCTGGCGCCTATGCTTGAAGAAGATGCTCCGGAGTTTCCTTTTGTTGCACTGTTGGTGTCAGGCGGTCATTCCATGTTGGTCAAAGTCGATGGTATCGGCCTTTATGAAGTCTTAGGTGAGTCGGTGGATGACGCTGCCGGTGAAGCCTTCGATAAAACGGCCAAGTTAATGGGGCTGGATTATCCTGGGGGGCCACGGCTTGCCAAACTTGCCGCCAAAGGCGAGCCTGCTGGTTATCAATTCCCGCGTCCAATGACAGATAGACCTGGGCTTGATTTTAGTTTCTCTGGCCTTAAAACCTTTACCGCCAATACCATTGCCGCTGAACCTGATGATGAGCAAACCCGCGCCAACATCGCCCGAGCATTTGAAGAAGCGGTTGTAGATACCTTAGCGATTAAATGTCGCCGCGCCTTAAAACAGACCGGTTATAACCGTTTAGTGATTGCCGGTGGCGTGAGTGCCAACACCCGCTTACGCGAAACCTTGGCTGAGATGATGACCTCTATTGGTGGTCGCGTTTATTATCCTCGTGGTGAATTTTGTACTGATAATGGCGCCATGATTGCCTTTGCTGGATTACAGCGTTTGAAGGCTGGGCAGCAGGAAGACTTAGCAGTAAAAGGTCAACCGCGATGGCCGCTCGATACCTTGCCGCCTGTTGCTTGATATTCTGCGAGTTAATCTAAATAAAAACAGTGCATTAAGCACTGTTTTTATTTATGTATGATAATGCTCAAATGGCTTAGGGCGGAGGAGGACGCTTTTTACGTGATACCTTAGATTCTTCCCCTTTGAGAAGTCGCTGAATATTCTCTTTATGGCGAATGATTATCAGGGTCGAGAGCATCGCAACTGGAATGGTAAACCTATCGTCAAGCCACCAAGTATAAAGTGGTGCAAGCAATGCGGTAATAATGGCAGCAAGTGAAGAGTAGCGGCTAATCAAGACTAAGACGACCCAGGAAGCCATCAAGCAGATGGCCAAGTCATCACCAATTGGCGCCATGGCTCCAAATGCTGTTGCAACGCCTTTGCCACCTTTAAAACCAAAAAAGATCGGATAGATATGGCCAAGACAGGCGGCGATTGCGATAAGGCCGAGGGAAATGGCGTCAATTCCCATTAAATAGGCAAGATACGTTGGTAGAGCACCCTTCAGCATGTCGAAAAATAACACCATGGCAGCCGAACTTGCGCCGCCAATGCGCAGCACATTGGTTGCTCCGGGGTTGCCCGATCCCTGCGTTCTTGGGTCGGGAAGGCCTCTTATCCTACACACTAGCACAGCACTTGAGACAGAACCGGCTAAATAGGCGGCCACAATCATCAAAAGTGTCAGTGTTAATTGACTCACATTGGTTTCCTTACACGTCTTAAGGTATTATCGCGCCACAATTTAACGGCCACTTGGCAAGCATTCAGTCATAAGCGATGGCGATTACGCAACTTATCAGGTTGCGATAGTTTCTGAACGAACAAATCCTTTTGGGCGTTATCCTACTTCGGATTGGCCCGAGTAGAAAGTAAATTAGTCGTTCAATTGAACGGTGGATTATACAGACTCTATGGCGTTTAGCTTATCAGACCTCATTGGTATGAGTGAGTAGGAATTAATATGGATAAAGTGCTTATTCGACAATTACGTATTGATACTGTGATTGGCGTCTATGAATGGGAAAAGAAAATTCACCAAAGCTTGTTTTTAGATCTGGATATGGCTTGGGATAATAAGGCCGCAGCGGTAACAGACGATTATCAATACGCGCTCTGCTATGAGACGGTATCGAATCGCCTGACTCAGCTCATTACCGAAAAGCCCATTGAGTTGATTGAGACGGTTGCCGAGCGGGTTGCCCAGTGTTTGCTGACCGAGTTTAAGGTGAGTTGGGTAAAAGTGGTGGTGATGAAGCCAGGTGCTGTCCCTTCAGCCGCTTCTGTTGGGGTTGAGATTGAGCGCTCACGTTAATTGAATCTTTAGATTCGGGTTTTCGGTTTGGACGGTTCGGACATTCGTATGGCACGTATATACATTAGTTTAGGTAGTAATATAGAACCCACTCGCTACCTTAAGGCGGGCTTGCTGTCCTTACGGGAATACTTTGGCCCGCTGCAACTCTCCTCAATGTACGAGAGTGAAGCGGTTGGATTTAATGGTACCAACTTTTTAAACATGGTGGTCTGTGCACAAACGAGTCTGAATATTGCTGAGGTAGTTGCGCAGTTTAAGCAAATCGAGCAAAATCACGGCCGGTTGGTGGGGGCCAAAAAGTTTAGTCCAAGAACCTTAGATATTGACCTATTGCTTTACGATGATGTCGTTTGTCAGACCCCAGTGGTACTGCCCCGCGCCGAAATTGTCAGTAATGCTTTTGTGCTTTGGCCTTTAGCGGAAATCGCCCCTAATTTGATTCACCCATTGCAGCTAAAAACCTATGCCGCAATGTGGGATGAATATGATAAAACGTCACAAAAGCTGTGGCCGGTGGCCTTTGAATGGCCTTTGGGACTGACTTTTTAATTGATTGATAGGATTGTCATGGATACGTTTCAGGTAATTATTTTAGCGTTAATTCAAGGATTAACAGAGTTCCTCCCCATTTCAAGTTCGGCGCACCTTATCCTACCTGCACAGCTTTTAGGCTGGGAAGATCAAGGGTTATCCTTCGATGTTGCCGTGAATACAGGTTCATTGTTTGCCGTAGTGATTTATTTTAGGCATGAACTTTGGGCTATGTTTAAGGCGTGGATTGCCAGCATGGTTAAAGGTCAGCATTCTGACGATAGCAAACTGGCATGGTGGATTATTCTTGCTACTTTACCTGCTGTATTTTTTGGTTTTATGGCCAAAGACTTTATCGAAACCCATTTACGCAATGCCGGCGTTATTGCAGTGACAACAGTGGTCTTTGGTTTGCTGCTTTGGTGGGCTGATAAGATGTCACGCCGTGATTTGACGGTTTATCAAACGGGGTGGCGCAAGGCATTATTAATTGGTTTTGCTCAGGCGCTGGCGTTAATCCCGGGGACATCTCGCTCAGGTGCGACGATGACCGCCGCGCTGATGTTAGGTCTTAGCCGCGATGCTGCTGCGCGTTTCTCGTTCTTGATGTCTGTACCTGTCAGCTTAGGCGCGGCTATTTTAGTGGGTAAAGATTTGGCTGAAAGCCCGCTTCCCATTGACTATCAAGCGCTTACACTAGGCACTGTGATTTCTTTCGCTGCGGCTTATCTGTGTATACATTATTTCTTGAAAATCATTAGCCGCATGGGTATGACGCCTTTCGTTATTTATCGTCTTGCCCTTGGTGCTGTGTTGTGTGGATTTATCTTCTTATAATGCACTCGCTCTTTTGCCAAAAAATCGGGTCAAGTACCCGATTTTTGTGTTTTTAGGCATGAATTTTCGTATTTGGAGTTGTTTATGAGCCTTCAATATCAATGTCCTACATGTAGTTTGCCACTGATGCAACATCAGGCGTCCCAAGGTTTTTATTGTGCCAATAAGCACCACTTTGATAAGAATGAAGCTGGATATTGGGTGTTCACCAAGCCTGCTCGTCAAAAGCCGACGGGGGATAGTCGTCAACAGGTCAGAGCTAAACGTTTCTTACTCGAGTCGGGGATTTTTACGCCTTTAATCGACAAAATGGGTGAGATGATTGCTGCGCATTTACAGGCTGATGATTGTTTGTTGGACTACGAGTGTGCTGAGGGCTTTTATTTACGTGCGTTATCTTCGTTGCTGTCAAGGCTGACAAATGGGATGAACGTCCACTACAGTGGCGTTTCGGATGCAGAAAATACTATTTTTGCTGCAGCTAAAGCGCAAACGCCAGCATCGCTCTATCTCAGTACATCCAAAGCGTTACCCTTTGCAGATAATTGCTTCGATTTTATTACTGTTGTCGATAAGCCGTTGAAGGGAAAAGAATGCGTCCGCGTGCTTAAAGAGCAAGGGCTTATGTTGCAGGTGATCCCAGGTGCTCGGCATTTATGGCAACTCAAGACACTCATTTATCCAGAACTCATTGAAAAATCAGTCCAAATAAATTTACCTACTGGGTTAATCGTAAAAGAGCAGCAGCGAGTGCAATTTAGTTTATCGATAACAGGTGAACAAGTTTTGGTATTGCTTGATATGACACCTTATGCGTGGCGTGCATCGGATAAAGTCAAACATCTTATTCGGACTCAAGTATTCAATAATCTAGAAATTGACTTTATTTTAGTCTTAGCACAAAAGTCTTTAATCAGATCTTAACTCGCTAAAATAAATAATCGTATTGGGTGTTTTTTAACCTATTCATAAGCTTAGGTATTCTATTTCTTGATGCTTCTGTAGGGTGAATAATGCAAGTGCATGATAATAATCGAGCTTTTATGTTGCTTTCATGTTAACCCAAGACTGCATGCCTTGAAGTTTGTATTTATTCAGCCGTCGTTCATTACAGATATAACCTTTTAACTGCTTTTGTCTCGCAAATTGCTTGAGTTTGCGCTGTTGTACTTTCATTAAAATACCCGTTAAGAGATTTAATAAAAATAACGTTTTTAGTGAGAACAGGGGAGAGGATTATGAAAAGTGAAAAATCGATTTTACGATGGATATACCAGTTTAAGAATGATTAATACTGGAAAGTCGTTTTCTTTCGATAAGAGTTTATCTTGATGTCAAGCTGAGAGTTTGGTTTGTGAAGCTAATAAGCATTAGCTAAATTTCAGTTATTCAACACAGCTTGGCTTATTACGGAATTAGCTTGTGAAAGCTGACAATCAACCATAAAAAAAAGGCTTGGATCGATGTGCTATTCGCTTTCATCTCTCTCAAGCCTTTGATCTTAACCTGATGAATTACAGGTTAATTACCTATCATTACTTCTTGTAACGAGAAGCAACGTTGTCTAGACGGTCGTTAGCGCGTTTAGCTTCTGCTTGTGCGTCCATAGCTGCTGCTTTAGCATCTTTAACGTCTGCAGACAGTTTGCTTTGCTCTGATTTCAGAGAGCCAACATCAGCTGACAATTGATCAACTTTGTTGCCCAGAGTTGCAACGCTTTCTTCCAGAGCAGTAGTGTTTGCACAACCACCTAGTAGGGCAGTCATTGCTAAACCAGCAATCATCAGTACTTTTTTGTTCATTGTAAAAAATCCCTTAAAATAGGTTGGATTTGAATGTTTCGTCACTTGGTAATCGAAACTGCCTAATTATGACATAGCTATTTTAATTTGCTACGAATATTAATGCGTTTAACCACTATAGACATATAAATTTTTTTTTAAAAGCGTTTTTTCCCGGTTATATCGTCATCTCTCATCGAAAAATGGTGTCCCATTTACTAGAAAGTGTTTATGTGTTTACAAAAAAATTACAATTTTATGGCGTCAGTTTGGCTTGTTGGTGTGGCCAGTTGAGTTTCACTTGCTCGACGTTATCAATCCGCCTCAAATTGAGCGCTTGTTTTATCTGTCCTCCCTGAAATCCTGCTGCGATGATGGCTTTTATATCCACATTATTAGCGGCTAAAAAACACGCATTAAGGTAGTCACTTTGCGGGTAGGCTTGATGCTCGAAGCCTGTGCGTCCTCGCATATCGGCGATACAAGCCAATAGGAGTTGATTTAGTCGTTCTGGTTTACGCCAAAAATCGGCTTTATCGAAGACTTTAACAATTGTCTCCGCTCTTAATTCAAATGCTTGGTGCACGTTTTGGTGCTGATCACTAACCAATAGAGCGAGGTCGCGATACTCGTTAGGGACTCGTAACCGTTCACACAGTTTTTTAATGATGGGTAATCCTTTTTGTCCATGGCCATGGTGTTTAGGCCAGTGTTCTTTGGGGCTTAATGCCTTACCCAGATCGTGCACTAAGGCTGCAAAGCGTACGGCTTTGTCTTGAGTCAGTAATGTTGCCTGTGTTAACACCATCAGAGTGTGCAGACCTGTATCTATCTCAGGGTGCCACTTTTCTGGTTGTGGGATGCCAAAAAGTGCATCAATTTCGGGGAATAGGATTTTCAATGCACCACATTGACGCAGCACTTGGAAAAAAATCTCTGTATTGGGGCCGCCGAGACTTTTATCGACTTCTTGCCAAACGCGCTCAGGCGTAAGCGCCGTTAACTCCTCGGTTTGGCTCATATGCTGCATCAAGGACATGGTTTCTTTGGCAATCTTGAAACCTAAACTATGAAAACGTGCGGCAAAGCGTGCCACTCGTAACACCCTTAAAGGATCTTCTGCAAAGGCTGTTGACACATGCCGCAGTTGCCGTGCCTGTATGTCCGCGACACCATTATAGGGATCATACAAATTGCCTTCTTCATCTTGGGCAATCGCGTTAATGGTGAGATCGCGTCTTAGCAAATCTTGCTCTAGGGTAACATCGGGACTGGCATAACAGCTAAAACCACCATAACCCAAACCCACTTTACGCTCCGTACGCGCTAACGCATATTCTTGCTGGGTTTTAGGGTGTAAAAAGACCGGGAAGTCTTTACCTACTTGGCGATAGCCCAATTGCTGCATTTGCTCAGGAGTGGCGCCGACAACCATATAATCTTTATCTTTTATTGGAAGGTTTAGCAGGCTGTCTCGTACAGCGCCGCCAACTAAGTAAATTTTCACAGGATTATTTTAGCGAGTGTGCCATAGGCATAGCTTATCATGATGATGCCATTGCAAGGCGAACTAGAGTGTAGATATTTATTAGAATGTCACATCCATGTTGCTGATGCTTTGACAATATCCTTTGGACGTTTTAACGTGGGGCGTTATTTTTAGCTTAGGATGATTGGTGGTATGTACAAGGCCTTTTATGGACTCAGTGATAACCCTTTTTCGATTGCACCCAATCCACATTATTTATTCTTGAGTGACAGACACAGAGAAGCCTTAGCCCATTTAACCTATGGGTTAGGTGAAACGGGTGGCTTTGTGTTACTAACGGGAGAGGTCGGCACAGGGAAGACAACAGTATCTCGTTGTTTGCTTGGGCAATTACCCGATCATACCGATACGGCGTTTATCTTAAATCCTTCGCTGACGGAGTTGGAATTACTCGCTACACTCTGTGATGAATTGAAGATTAGCTATGGTGAAAACCCAACCCTTAAACAGCTCACTGACCATCTGAGTCGTTTCTTACTGGCCAATCATGAGAAAGGCCGCAATACCGTTCTCATCATCGATGAGGCGCAGCATCTGCGTGCCGAAGTATTAGAGCAATTAAGGTTGCTCACCAATCTCGAGACCGATACGAAAAAACTGCTGCAAGTCATTTTGATTGGCCAACCTGAACTGCAGCTGCTACTCAAACGACAAGAACTGCGGCAATTAGCCCAGCGGATCACTGCTCGTTATCATCTATTGCCTCTTAATGAAGATGAAATCGCACTCTACGTTTTGCACCGTTTACAGGTGGCGGGTCGTTTTGAACCTTTATTTACGCGAAAAGCCATTAAGGTACTGCATAAATACAGTGGTGGTATTCCTCGTCTCATCAACTTATTGTGCGAGCGAGCCCTTATGGCTGGGTATGCTCAATCTAAGGTGCCCATTGATCACCATATGGTGAGACAAGCGGCTGCTGAAGTATTAGGGGAGGAAGAACCGCAGCAGCATAAGTATCTGTGGCCAAGTGCTATCGCCGCCGCATTGGTACTAGCTTTTGGAGTATCCTATTGGTTGTTTACGGATAAACTCGCGGTTGCCAATGTGACGACCGAGCCTGTGACCCACGCCGAACAAACAGTTGTAGCTGACAATTCTGTTCAGCAAAGCCAAACGCCAGTAAATAATACTGTACCAGCACTCACTCAAGTGCAAAATACTGTTGTAGCGGCTGATCCAAGTCTGCGGGTATTACAGGAGGCTATCAAACAAAGTCGAAGTATTGATACCGCCTTTGCAGGTCTTTTTAATGTGTGGGGTAAAGTCCCATTTAAAGGCCTCACTGCCTGTCAGTCTGCACGGGAGCAGGGGCTGTCATGTTATCAACAGCAGGGAAATTGGATGTCGATTACGCGGCTAAATTATCCTGCCGTTGTATATTTAGTTGATGATAATCAACAAGATTTTTATGGTGCTGTCATTGCAGTTGATGGTGATCAGCTATTGATGCAATTGGGCGAGCAGCAGCTTTGGGTTGATAGAGCTTGGTTCAATCAACACTTTAGCGGCACTTTTGAAATTCTCTGGCAGGCCCCAAATTTACCTATGCTGGAAATTAGCCAAAAATCGAGCCCTGGGCAATTACAGTGGCTGGAGAATGCGCTTGCCCATGTGGCTAAACGACCTTCACGCCGAGTCAGCCAATTTGATCTTAAGTTGGAGAATGATCTTAAAGCCTTTCAAAGCCAACATGGGTTGAAGGCTGACGGTATTGCAGGCAATCAAACGTTAGTGAGACTGAATTTGTACTTAAGTGATCAAGGGCCGCGCCTAACCGATAATGGAGCCCAGAGTTAATGTCCATTTTACTCGACGCGGTAACCCGTAATAAACAACAGCAAGCTTCACCTTTACCCGATGCGGTACTAACGCCGAGGGCAAGTTATCCTGCGCCACGCAAGGCTTCTTTCCCTGCTGCAAAATTGTCGCTGCTTGCCGTTGCGATTACTCTTGGTATCGGTGTGGCATGGGGCGTTGCGCATTGGCAACAGGTCAATTCAATGATGCCCTTGAAGGCTAATGATGATAATAGAAGTGATCTTCAAACGGGCACAGTGATAACTCAGCATGCTTCAAATACAGGTTCTGATAGCTTTGTCTCAACGAGTCAGGCTAACCGGACCGCATCCTTAAATGACCCAGTAAGTGCAGCCACTACGGTTGCCACGCAGGAAGATACTGTTATTCAGGGGAACGCCGCAGGATTTCGATTAGCTGGGAAGGTCGCTTTGCCCAGGGAGCAGGTATTAAATGATGTGCCTTTAAGCGCCCAAGCTTATCCGAGCGTAGATTCGTCACAGGTTGTCGCTACAAATACTTCCTCAAATGCTGATCCTAGTTATGATGACTATCTTGCGACGTCAGCGGCCTTAGATGAAACAACTCGCGCCCAGCCATCATCTGCCGAAAATGGGGAGCTGGCGCAAGAGTTTGCCGATCCTGAACCAATAATGTTGGGGGCGAATGCTAATCGTCAAGGGTTAGCAACACTTGAGGCGCTGCGTCAACAAGTTAATGCTGCGGCGACGGATGTTGGCTTGGATACGGCGCAGAGTCGTCAAGATGATGAATTGGTCGCGACCTTCCAAGATGCACTGAAAGAGGTGGAATATGTCAAAGCGGCTAAAACGCCTGTGACAGAGCCTAAGCTTGATCCTATCCCTAAAACGGAAAATGGCGATATTCCTAAATACGGGCAACTGCCAGCGGGATTACAACTACAAGTACCGGAATTTAATATTGTTGCCCATGTTTATTCCACGGATGCGAGTCAACGTTGGTTAAACGTTGACGGTGCCGAGTTACAGGAAGGCGATATGATTGGTGGTAAGTTGAAGATCATTGCCATTCGTCCGCGGGATGTCGTTTTAGACATTCAAGGAACACAGTTTAGGGTTCCGGCGATGTAAGGCATTCTCTTAAGACAAAAGGCGCCTGTTGGCGCCTTTTGTTTATCGTTTTAAATTAAGCAAAGAAGTTATATGCGAGGAATAAAGTTAAGCCATAGCCAACACAGTAGCATAGGAATAGTGCAGGTACATATTTCAAGTAGCTTACAAAAGTGAGCTCTTTTACTTTGCTCATGGCGACGATACCCGCAGCCGAACCAATCACTAACAATGAACCACCTACGCCCACACTGTAGGTTAAGCCTAACCATTCTGGAGTGTTGAGTACAGGTTCTGCTTTTAATAGGGCAGCAGTGAGTGGCACGTTATCGATAAGAGCTGAACCCATGCCTGTGACAAAGTTTGAGATATTTGGATTAAATAGGGCATAGGCCTCGGTCAGCATATCTAAGGTGCCGATTTCTTTAAGCATGCCAACTAGCAATAAAATCCCTAAGAAGAATAACAAAGTGTCATATTCAACTTGGCGGATATATTCAAGGATCTTGATTTCTTCTTTATCGCTGCGCGTTGTATGACCAATCAGGAACATGATGGACAGACCGGTTAAGAAGGTCAGTACTGGAGGGATGCCAAACAAAATGTTGAGTAACATGGTCATTAAAATCGTGCAGAAGAACACGAGGGCAATCAGTAGATCAACCGTTTGATAACTATGTTTAATTGGGGTTGTTGAGACGATACCTTCAGCTTTTAGCGAAAAGAGCGTTGCCAGTAAAACGACACTCACGGCTGATGGGATGAATAGCATTAACAGTTCGGAGATATGTACGTGACCCGCGAGGAAGATCATCAGCGTGGTGACGTCACCAGTGATCAATGCTACACCACCTGAGTTCACTGCGAAAATAATCAACACCGCCATTCTGCGACGCATCTGTTTATCGAGTTTGAAGGTGGTTAATAAGCCCAAAGAAACCAATGTAGCGGTGACGTTATCACAAAAGGCGGACAGAATTAGCGAGAATAATGCGACTTGTATCATCAATAACCGAACAGAAACCTTTTGTGGAAAGAGCTTCTGCACCATGATTTGAATCATACCTTTGGCGTTAAGATAGGCCACAAAGGTCATTGTCGACATTAAAAATAGCCACAAGGTGGCAATTTCAAGCAAGTTTTCATTGAGTTGATGAGCAACTAACTTCTCATGGCTAGGATCTCCAGCAGCCATGAATAGTGCTACCCATGAAATACAGCCAAAGAATAAGGTGGTTTTTGCTTTATTAAGGTGGGTTACTTCTTCAAAAATAATACTGAGCAATGCAAGCAGTGCCAGTATGATCAGAAAGGTATATAGCATAACTGCAATTCCAACTGCTGTTTTAATGTCGTGGCAGGCCAAAGGCGAGCTATTGAGTGGCATTATCAAGGCTTAATTAAGTTTGCCGTGTTAACGCGTGCGGATCAGAACATAATGGCGCGAATAACGCAACTGTTAGCTGTAACTCAGTTTTGCGTTGCTTTGTGATGTGTATCTCAGTTGTTTGGGTGTGTTTTTAGTTTTAAATACTGTCTTGTGGTTTTTTGTTGGTTTTTTATGTTGTTTATTTTGGGTTGGTTATTGAGTGTAAAGTAAGATCTACGATTAAAGTCTAAGCCGTTATTTTATCGATCCTGCAATTAATTTTTCTTTAGAGAGAAAATTCTGATTGAAAATTCAATGGTTCAAATTAGATGCTGGATTTGAGTTTATTACCGACAATTGTACGGAATGTGCTGAGTGAGTCACAGATATGGCCACGTCGAAATATTGACCGAACAGAAAGTGAGCGGTATCTTGTGCCTCTTTTATCGTTAGGACACTGGATGTTGTATTTTGAGGATGATGCAAAATGAACTTTGTACTCCGGAGTCTCTTACTCTTAGGCTCTTTGGTTTGGCTGATCTACAGTGGTAAACAATTACTTGCTTTGGGTATATTCCACAATCCTAGCTTAGTGATTGATCACATCACGTTAACTCTACAAGCCTTAGTCGCAGCGATTATCTTTAAGTCGGCCTTAGGTTCAAAAAAGTCCGATAGCTATTGATTGGGCTAAGATTTGCACAATATTACTTTCAAAAGCTAAGTAAGAAAAAGGGACGCTAATGCGTCCCTTGATATTTTAAGCGCTCGCTTACATTGCCGCTTTCATGCGAGCTAATACGCGATCAGCCGCTTCAAGCGTGAGGCGCAATTCTTCTTCGCCATGGGCCATCGATAGGAAGCCAGCTTCATAAGCACTCGGTGCTAAGTAAACGCCTTCATCTAACATGCCATGGTAGAAAGTGCGGAAGTGCTCAATATTGCACTTAGTCACTTGGTCGAAGCGAGTGATCTGCTCTTGCTCAGTAAAGAAGAAGCCGAACATGCCGCCAACATAGTTGATCGCCATTGGGATGCCGTGCTTATCCGCCGCCGCTTTAAAGCCTTCGGCGATGCGCTTGGTTTTAGCGCTCAGCGCTTCGTACAGACCTTCTTCACACAGAGCTTCCATTTGTGCTAGACCCGCTGACATCGCAATAGGGTTACCTGAAAGCGTGCCTGCTTGGTATACAGGGCCAGTTGGTGCGATAAACTGCATCACATCTTTACGGCCACCAAATGCACCTACAGGCATACCGCCACCGATGACTTTACCGAGTGTGGTTAAGTCTGGTGTAACGCCATAGTGACCTTGAGCGCCACTTCTTGATACACGGAAACCTGTCATCACTTCGTCGATAATCAGCAGCGCACCAAACTCATCACACAGGCTACGCAGACCTTCGAGGAAGCCTGGGATAGGTGGAATGCAGTTCATGTTGCCAGCAACGGGCTCGATAATGATACAAGAAATCTCAGTTGGATATTGCTCGAACAGCGAACGAACAGAATCCAGATCGTTATACACAGCAGTTAAGGTGTGCTTTGCGAAATCTTCAGGAATACCAGGTGAGCTGGGTTGGCCTAAGGTTAATGCACCGGAACCTGCTTTAACTAATAGACAGTCAGCGTGACCATGGTAGCAACCTTCAAATTTTAAGATCTTGTCACGATTAGTAAAACCGCGCGCTAAGCGAATTGCACTCATGGTCGCTTCAGTACCTGAGCTCACCATACGGACTTGCTCGATAGAAGGTACCATGGCGATCACTTTCTCAGCCATTTGTACTTCAAGTTCGGTCGGCGCGCCAAAAGACAGACCATTATGTACCGCAGCCAATACGGCTTCACGGATCTTCGGATGGTTGTGGCCGAGGATCATCGGGCCCCAAGAACCGACATAGTCGATATAAGCTTTACCATCGGCATCGTAAATATAAGCGCCATCAGCTTTTTCAATAAACAGGGGGGAGCCACCTACACCGTTAAATGCACGAACCGGAGAGTTAACACCGCCGGGGATGGTTTTTTTAGCCTGTTCAAATAGCGCTTCGGAACGGGTCATGTTAAGTCCTTAAAGTATGTAGCCGATTAGCGATCGGCTTTACGTGAATACCAATTAACGGGACACTCATATTTTTCGAGTTGCGAGTCAACCCCGAGTGTCAATGCAAACAGTGCCATACGAATTAACAGTCCATTGTCCGCCTGTCTGAAGATAGCGAGATTAGGATGGCTGTTTAAATCATTATCTAACTCATTAGCTTGTGCTCGCGAATCCCGTGGCAGTGGGTGCATGATCACAGTGTTAGATTTGCAATGTTGGGTGTAAATACTGCGATTCAAACGGAATTTACCGCGGTATTTGTTTGCTTCTTCCTGAGATGGGAAGCGCTCTTCTTGAATGCGGGTCAGATAAAGAATATCTGCTTTATCTAAGTGGCCTTCAAGCTGGTCTGTTATTTTGATGCTATGGCCAGCATTTTCAATGTCTGAGATCACATAATCAGGCATAGCTAATTCAGCTGGTGAAATCAGTGTGAAGCTGATGTTCTTATACATGCACAGCAAGCGCGACAATGAATGCACGGTGCGGCCAAACTTTAAATCACCGACCATAGCGATATGCATGCCATCGATACCTCGGCCAGCATGACCTAACTCTTTTTGAATGGTAAACAAATCGAGCAATGCTTGGGTTGGGTGCTCGTTCGAACCATCACCGCCATTGATTACGGGGACGCGGCTACCTTCGGCAAACTCTTTGACAGAGTATGAGTCAGGGTGGCGCATCGCAATCACATCGGAATAGGTTGAGAGTACGCGGGCGGTATCGTACAGGGATTCACCCTTAGATAAGGACGAAGAGGCCATACCAGTGGTTTCACGCACATGGCCGCCGAGTAAGTTAAAGGCACAGCCAAAACTGACGCGGGTACGGGTACTTGGCTCGAAAAACAGGTTACCTAAAATGGCGCCTTCGAGCACTTTTGTGCGCTTCTCACGAAGTGCATAGGGCATCATGCGGTGGGCGACATTAAAAATAGTTTGGATTGAATCAAGATCTAACTGGTTTACGGAGAGGATGTGGGATCCTTCGAACTGGTTCATCAGCCTGTTTTCCAATTGCTAGGGGGCGTTCAAGTGCAGATATTGCGCTCGTAGCCCTAATGTTATGTAGGGTGGCTGAGGCGCGATTGTAACAGATGCACCAAGGCAGCGAAATAGCACCCTTGCCTCTGTAATGTATTTTTACCGTGAAACAACAGGATTTTGTGAATCCAATCCACTCTTGGTTGACTGTTTAGTCTGTGATTTGGCTTAGACTTGGCCTGAGCGAATTTCTTGCTGTAGGTTCGACCAACTAATCACCCCTACCACGTTATCTGGCGTGTCTTGATAGATAAAGACTTCACCGCTGCGCTTGGGTGACAGTATTGAATAGACCTCATCTAAGGTTTTGGTATCACTTAGTCCCTGCATGGGATGGCGTGAGAGGGTGATGTTGTCATCAAAGGATTGCATCTCAAGGCTGAGCATTTCTATTAGCCCATCGGCATTACGTACTAACACAGGGCGACCTTCGGCGCGTTTTAACACCTCGAGCAGTAGCTCATCGTTGTTGTTAACGATAACGAAGCGCTTATCCATCAGGGCGCGTACGCCTTTTTTCTGTAGCGCCAGATTCACGGGGGCCACTTTATAGCCTAAGCCCATAATTTCTAACTGCTTGAAGAAGATAGAGTTAGTTTTAAAACCTTGATAGGCAATCAAAAATGCGGGAGCTGTGACAAACATCGCGGGCAGAATAATACTGGCATCGTTGGTCATTTCGAGCAGCGCGACTAATGCAGCGAGCGGCGCACTTAGGCAAACGCCCATCATGGCCGTCATGCCTATCACTGTATAGAGGCCAACGTAAGGCGCAATCGAAGGGAATAACATCGCACTGACTAAGGCTAAGATAGCACCGATCAAGGCGCCAATGCCGTAGAGCGGGCCAATCAATCCGCCCGGGATCCCAAGCCCTATAGCCGCAATCGTCGCAATAATCTTTGCGGCAAGCAGGGCGATTAACAGCAATAAACTGGGATGCTCGCTAATGGCTTCACTGATCGCTAAATCTCCAGTGCCCAGCGCCTGCGGCAAGATTAAGCCAATCAGGGTGGTGATACCGCCCGCCAGCAAAAGCCGATAAATCAGTGGCCAGTTTTGCCCCGTAGCAGTGACTTTAAGGAGCGCGTAATTGAAGAAGGCGGCGGCGCAGCCTAGTGCAATACCGCCAAGGGCTAAAATCGGATAGTGATCCAATGGAATATGGATCACCTGAATGCGGTCAAACTCATGCACATTGCCAAACACCAGCTGGCTGGAAACCGCGCCGCAAATGGCGGATAGCATAATCGGGAAGAAGTAATGCACTTTGTACTCGCGCACGATCACTTCGAGTACAAAAATCACTGCCGCTAGTGGGGCGTTAAAGGTGGCGGCAATCCCCGCGGCAATGCCGCTGGCGCACATAATCCGTACACTATTGTCGGGAAGATTAAATTTTTCGGCTAGAACACTGGCACTTACGGCGCCAAGGTGAATGGCGGGGCCTTCACGGCCCACCGAAAAATTAGTCCCTAAGGCAAACAAGGCCTGAAAAAATTGCCCTGCAGCAGATTGCAAGGGGATTTTGCCGTAATGCAATTTAACCCTATGTAATACATAGGCAATCCCCATGCGCTTGTAACGTTTAGAGCCGAGTTTGGCGACAATCCAGATCAACAAGGCGCCAAAAAGTGGCAACAATGCTCGCCAGTCGGTGATGTTACCCGTAAAATCCTGCGTCTCGATTTGGGTGTAATGGTTTGCCCACTGGAGTAAGAGTCGAAACAACAGGATCACGCAGGAGGCGAAGATGGCGAATAACAAGGCCAGTAAGCACAGCTGCGCACTGATCTTGGCTTGAGATAAATGATCACGTAGCTCGTTAGTTAAGTACTTTTTAGCTGTGCTGATAGCGTCTTGAATCGCGGCTTTATTTATCGTTAATTGCACTGCATTGGCCTGAGTTGTATTGTATCGAACTCGTTCTTGAGTTGATTGTATTTTATATAAGGGGCTGTTACCTAATGCCAAATTATCATCGTTGGCTAGACCGGCTGCAAGTCATGGATTTAAAGTATCGTCCATCGACCAAGTATTTATTGCTATTAGTTTTTGTAGCATTTTTATTGGGCGCTTGGGTGAGCTTTATTGTATTAAACAGTGATGAAGCTGTCGTGAAGCACATTGGTGGGGGTAAATTACAACGTGTTACCGCTGAACTTGAGTTGCAAACCCAGGAACTCGCTACCCGCAATTTAGAGCTATCTGTCGAACGCGAAGCCAATGCGCAAATGCAAGATATGTTTGCACAGCAGATGAAAAAACAAAAAGAGCTAGAGCACGAATTAGCCTTTTATCGCAGCATTATGTCACCAGATGACAACGCTGAAGGTGTGGCTATCCATGGCCTTGAAATGACGCCAGGGGCCTTAGTTGATGAATATAATTTCAAACTGATTTTGACTCAGCTGCAAAAACGTAAGCAGGCGATTCAAGGCCGCACCGAAATCACGCTTATTGGTGTGCAAGATGGTAAATCTGTTGAGTTAAGTGTGAACAAACTCACGGGTTCTAAGCTTGAATTTGATTTTCGCTATTTTCAGGTCATAGATACCAAAGTTACTGTGCCAGCTGGCTTTAATGTGGTGCAAGTCAAAGTGAAAGTGGTGGTGCCTTCGAGCCGCTGGACTAAAAATTCGCAGACAGAACATGTCTATAGTGTCCCTGAATTATTACAGGGTGAAAAAGAACCGCGGGTAATACTTGAACAAAATAGTCAGGTAACGGATAATTTGCCCCAGAAAACTGATGTAAGAGGTAGTAATGACTGATCAAGCTGACGCAACAATGCCAATTAAATTTACCGATGCGGCAGCCGCTAAGGTAAAAGGCTTGTTGGAAGAAGAGCAAAATCCTGCACTTAAGCTACGCGTGTATGTTACTGGCGGTGGTTGTTCTGGATTTCAGTACGGCTTTACCTTTGATGAAAAGGTCAATGAAGGCGACTTCACTGTTGAGAAACAAGGCGTCCAATTGGTCGTCGATCCCATGAGCTTACAATACCTCGTTGGCGGTGAAGTGGATTACACTTCAGGTCTCGAAGGTTCGCGTTTCTTTGTGAAGAACCCTAATGCCACAACCACCTGTGGCTGTGGTGCAAGTTTCTCTGTATAAGCTTGTGTTACAAATGTAGTTAGCTGATATAGAAAATAAAAAAGCCGTCGACAAGACGGCTTTTTTATTGGTAATGATCTACTGAGCTGCGTTGGTATAGGCCGTTAGTTCATAATATTGAGGTTTAACTTGGGCTTAAACCAAGCTTTAACGTCCTTATCGAATGCGATCCAAACCTGCAATAAAGATAAGACAATCAACACAGTAAAAATCACATAGTCAGGTAGTTTTCCCTGCCACTGGCCAAGGTGCACGGTGGTTGGTCCTGCGACGAGGTTGTCAGGATCGTATAACAGTACTGGTAGCATACTCACTAATGCTAACTGCACTAAGGTATAACCTCTTAGCATAATTAGCCCAGCCTTTTGGCGACCTATAATCCCGAGCACCATCAATAGGGTTAACAGGCAGAAAAGTACCCCTTGTTTGGCGATTAAACCGCTTACCGATGCTGCGACGTAAAGTAGCAGCAAAGCAATTAAGCGTTTAGGTAAACGGGCTTTTGCCAAGTGTGGCGTAGCCTGCGTTGCCAAAGAGGATTCTTGCTCGCTCAGCGACATTGTGGTTTGCCCTTGTGGATTAGTGGCTTTGTTTAGTGACTAAACGTTGATCTAATTCATAGGGTGGGATCACCACACCTAAGTCGTCCTGTACAGGGAATACGGCAACGAACAGATCGTCATCTTCCATGCCTGGTACCCATCGTTCATGCCATTCATCATAGGGAATCGCTAAGGTTTGGCAGTCGCTCCAATCATCGACTGCCCAAGATTCAGCCGCTTCTTCGGTTGGCCACATTGGGATACAGTCTTCATCTTCAGTGGTTAGCATCACGCAACCATCTTGATCTTGAAGCGTCCATAACACTTTATGTTGCTTGATTTGTTCAACGAGGTAGTCGTAACGCGCTTCTGGAGTCATGCCAGCGGCTTCTGCAAAGGTTTTAACAGTCTTGCTCATGAAAATATCTCTTATGCGTGAATAGGGCGAAGCCTGTCGTGCCACAAAAGTAAAAACGTGGGCACAGCAAAACTCACCAGTTGCCAAGATGGTAACATTAGAGCGGGGTTTGAAAAAGCACAACAGCGCAGCCAAAGCGCTGTTGGCATAGAGGGATTACTTGGCAGCGTTGAAATAACGGTAGATAACGCCCGCTAAAATGGCACCAATGATCGGAGCTGCCCAAAATAGCCATAATTGTGAGACGGCCCAATCACCAACAAATAGCGCTGGGCCTGTGCTGCGGGCAGGGTTTACTGAGGTGTTAGATACAGGAATACTGATGAGGTGGATTAGGGTTAAGCATAAACCAATAGCGATCGGGGCAAAGCCTTTAGGCGCTCGTTCATCGGTTGAGCCTAAAATGACGAGTAGAAAAAATAAGGTCATTACAATTTCGCAGATCATTACCGATATCATGCTATAGCCGCCTGGAGAATGTTCACCAAAGCCATTAGAAGCAAAACCTGCCGCGAGACTAAAACCTTCTTGCCCTGAGGCGATTGCGTACAACACGCCAGCACCGACAATACCGCCCGCAACTTGGGCAATGATATAAGGCAACAGTTCCGATGCAGGAAAACGTCCGCCAGCCCAGAGCCCAAATGATACCGCTGGGTTGAGGTGGCAACCTGAGATATGACCAATCGCGAAGGCCATAGTGAGAACGGTTAAACCAAAGGCGAGTGACACTCCGAGTAAGCCTATGCCCACCTCAGGAAAAGCTGCTGCCAGTACTGCACTGCCACAGCCACCAAGTACCAGCCAGAGTGTACCCAAAAATTCTGCCGCCATTTTTTGTGACATATTCATTGATTGATTTCCTATTCAGTCGATTGATGCCGGTATGGCTTTTTGACGCCATTGCATAAACCATTGTTAATCTTGCTGGTTAAGTGTAGCTAGATAAATAACCATTCCCTTAATTGAAGTGTTGTGCCCGCAGATTGTTCGGATCTCTATAGACCATCACAACCTGGCTTTGCGTATTTACGGCTTAGTTAACAACCACTTTAGCAAGTTTGCATGACACAACTGTGATCAAGCATAGATGGGTTTTAAGTATTTAGATTAATATCAAAGACAAAGATAACTTTAATGTGAGGGGATATTGGTTGTTGGCGGTGTTTTTGAATTGGCTTTATTAAAAGTGATTTAGTCGATAGAAGAGAATCATCAGGACACAAATACTCAAGAGCATTTGTGTCCATTAATATTACTTAGCGCTAAAACGTCCACCCAAAACGGCTTCGCGGGAAGCGCCAGTGACGGCAGGTAGATTGGCTGGCAGGCCTAAGTGATGGCGCATCGCAAGCCATGCAAAGGCGATGCCTTCGGCCCATTTAGGATCGACTCCGAGTGCAGAGGTGGTATTGATATGATAATTCGGCAGTAACTCCGCTAAACGCTGCATTAGCTCGCCATTGAAAGCGCCACCACCACAGACAAATAATTCCCCTGCTTGGGCGAGTTTAAGGATGTCGCGGGCAATACTGTGACAGGTTAAATCGAGCAGTGTCGATTGAATATCTTCTTCATCTAATTGATTAAACGCCGATAATTGCTGCTCTAACCAGGCCTGATTAAATAGTTCTCGCCCAGTACTCTTTGGATAAGCAAGGGAGAAATAAGGGTGCGACAACAATTGCGCGAGTAGCTGTTGATCGGTTTTACCCGATGCTGCCCAAGTACCATTTTTGTCATAGGGTTCATTCTTTACTTGCTGAATCCAGGCATCAATTAAGGTGTTGCCCGGCCCAGTATCAAAACCTAAGACTTCATCGCTATTACCCGGCAGATAGGTGATATTGGCAATACCACCAATATTGAGGATGATGCGTTTTTTTCCGACTTGGGCAAAGGTTTGCTGGTGAAAAGCGGGCACTAATGGCGCGCCTTGGCCGCCTAAGGCGATGTCTTTGCGGCGAAAATCGGCAATCACATCTATGCCCGTTTCGGTTGCTATGGTGTTGGGATCGCCAATCTGCAGGGTAAAACCTACCTCAAGATTTGGCATATGGCGCACAGTTTGGCCATGGCTACCAATGGCTATGATGTCTTCTTTGGCTATCAGGGCTTTGGCGAGCAAGTTATTGACTGCAAGAGCAAATAATTTGCCAACACTGCGGTCTAGGCGGCCAAGGCGGTTAATTTCATCATTGCCTGGCAGACACAGGCGTTGTAATCCTTTGAGCAAATGGCTCGGGATCGCCTCGGTATGCGTTGCAATCAGCTGCGGCTGCTCGCCCGCAAAGTCGACTAGCACAGCATCGACACCATCCATACTGGTGCCTGACATCAGTCCAATATAATAAGCCTTGTTCATTTGATGGGATCCATCCGTCGTTATTGCATCGCCAATTGGGTTTGCTTGTTCTGTGAAATGCTTGCCATCAACTGTTTGCTGATAGTATCGAATTGAGATTTTTCTTTACGGGCGATTGATTCGGCCTTGGGCAAATCCACTGTTCTTGGATTGCGGTGCACCCCATTGACGATAAATTCATAGTGTAGGTGAGCACCCGTGACGCGTCCTGTTTTGCCTAATGTGCCAATAATTTGCCCCTGCTTAACGCTAGCCCCTTTGCTGACATTACGCTTGGTCAAATGTAAATACTTGGTCGTGTAGGTATCGTTGTGCTTAATGAACACATAGTTACCATTAAATTGATTGTAGCCGGATTCGATAACTCGTCCATTGCCTGCCGCTTTAATGGGGGTGCCAATTGCGGCAACATAGTCAACACCACGATGAGCTTTAACTTGTCCTGTCACTGGATGCAGGCGTCTAGGATTAAAGTTTGAACTGACATATTTAAAGTCAACCGGTGAGCGTAAGAATGCCTTACGCATACTTGTGCCATTTTCGGAATAGTAGTTACCGTCGGTGTAGCGCACTGCAGTGTAGCGCTCATCTTGGTTAATAAACTCCGCAGCTAAGATATTGCCATTACGTAAAAACTCGCCTTCGGCATACTCTTGCTCATAGATAATGGCGAAGCTATCGCCCTCGCGTAAATCTAAGGCAAAGTCGATATCCCAACCAAATACGGTTGAGAGTTGCATAATTTGGTTAGCATTTAAGCCCGCATCTACGGCAGCGTTCCAGAAGTTACTCTTAATTTTCGCGCTGGTGAATTGAGTGCGAATTTCAATGTCTTTTTCGGTGATTTTTTCAAAATACCTGTCGTGATCTTTAGTGATCACTAAGGTTGATATCGCATCAACACGGTAGCGCACTTCGGTTAAATCACCATTGACGTCCTTAGAGATCACAATTTCTTCGCCAGGAATGATTTTTAATAGATTCTGCTTGGCGAGCGGTAACTGAGTGATTTCATATACATCTTTGCTGGTGAGTCCTGCTCGCTCAAAAACGGCGGCTAAAGTATCGCCATTCTTAACATTAAAATGCTCAACATCCCTATGGTGGGCGCTCTCTAGGGTTTCGGGGGCTGAATGATTACCCGCAGCTAACGCGTCTACTGAAGACAAGGCTGTGGCTCGATTTGCCTCATCCTGTGTTTGTCCTTCAATGCCTTCTGGACGCTCTGGTGAGCGAAAGGCTAAGGGCACATCGTAACGGGTGTTGACTTGATGATCTGCAATACCTTGAGTTTGTCTTGAAGCTTGGGCTTCTTCAGAGGGAAAGAGCAAGGTTATCATTGTGATAACAGAAAGAATGCTGAGGAGAATTTGATGCTTTTTAGGCAACAATTTAAATAACGTTATAACCTTTCCCATTGACGCCGATACCGATAACCTAAGGCTTGAATAATCCCGTTAGTGTACACACTTTCAATTGTGGTGGCTAACAAGTAACATAAGTCTCCTCATTTTATGACTATGGCCTTAGGAGTCCCCGCCGAGATGGCTGATTTAGACCAAGTATTAGCAGAAATTAGACGTGGTACCGACGAGATCCTACTCGAATCGGATCTGCTGGAAAAACTCAAAGAAGGACGTCCACTTCGTATCAAGTTAGGCGCAGATCCTACTGCACCGGATATCCATCTTGGACACACAGTAATTTTAAATAAGTTAAGATTATTCCAAGAGTTAGGTCATGAGGTCATTTTCTTAATTGGTGACTTTACCGGTATGGTGGGTGATCCAAGTGGTAAAAACAGCACTCGTCCACCACTGACTCGTGAGCAAGTGTTAGCCAATGCCGAGACCTATAAAGAGCAGGTTTATAAAATCCTTGATCCCGCAAAAACGCGTATTGAGTTCAACTCGAGCTGGTTAGAGCCATTAGGCGCGGCTGGGATGATTCGTTTAGCCTCACAGCAAACTGTTGCTCGTATGATGGAACGTGATGACTTTAAGAAGCGTTATGCATCGGGTCAATCAATCGCTATCCACGAATTTATGTATCCGCTACTGCAAGGATATGACTCTGTAGCGCTCAAGGCCGACGTTGAATTAGGGGGGACTGACCAGAAGTTCAACCTATTAATGGGTCGTGAGTTACAGAAAGCCGAAGGCCAAAAACCACAAGCTGTGATTATGATGCCACTGCTTGAAGGTTTAGATGGCGTGAAGAAAATGTCTAAATCGGCGCACAACTACATTGGTGTGAGTGAGCTCGCCAATGAAATGTTCGGCAAGATCATGTCGATTTCTGACGAATTAATGTGGCGTTACTTTGAGCTGCTGTCATTCCGTCCTTTGGCCGAGATTGAACAGTTCAAACAAGATATCGCCAACGGTGCTAACCCTCGTGATACCAAGATTGCACTCGCGAAGGAAATCATTGCGCGCTTCCACGACGAAGCCGCCGCTGAAAGTGCCCATCAAGCCTTTATCGACCGTTTCCAAAAGGGTGCTATCCCTGATGATATCCCAGAGGTTGAACTAGCGGCGGGTGAAGGCTTAGCGATTGCTAACTTACTTAAAGATGCCGACTTAGTCGGTTCGACTTCCGATGCGATGCGTATGATCAAGCAAGGCGCGGTGAAGATGGATGGTGAGAAGGTTGACGATAGCCGTATGACCTTAAGCGCTGGCACGGTTGCCGTATTCCAAGTCGGTAAGCGTAAGTTCGCGAAAGTGACTCTGGTTTAAGCTGAATCGGATATCACCATGTGACTACAGCCAGTGAGTGCTTAAACGGTTAATAAGTACTTACCAAGCAGTAAAAAGAGCGCCAACTAAGGGCGCTCTTTTTATCTCTGTATTTTATCTGGTGCTGGCTACATCTGAGATGCAGGCTTAAGGTGCCGTACTGGCCTCATGTTCACCAATATTACATCTGTCGGTGCCAAAATGCTGGCCATCACGACACTTCCAAGCTAGTTGAGCTGAATCGACCTGCCAGCGTTGGGCATCTTTTTTGAGTGATAAAATCAACAGCATTTGTGGATGTTGTTTAGATATTTCACTCACTTGATAGGTCAATATTCCATACTTTGTCGGCTGGGTCCGAACTAGGGTGAACTTTTGCCCCGCGTATTGGTTACTTATGGTTTTGGGATCTTCACTCCAAGCTTGATGTTGTGCTTGGGCAATACGCAGTTGTTGATTGAAATGGCTTACAGGTTGCACCGCATAGGAAACAATAATCGGCTGCTGCGCCTGTGCGTTGGGCACGAGTATCAAAGCATTTAGGGCGAGCAGGGCAATCAGTCCAAAAAACTTCATACAAACCTCATTGAAACTAAACGAACGAATTAGGCATTCAGCGCCATGGTTCGGTCGCATGACTCATTGTAGATTTCGACTCATTTTTAGGGCTCAAGTTTCAATCAAAGCGAAATTTTGTGATTATTGCATCGCTAATTGGTCTGACATGGTCTGATAGTCAATCAGATCCACATGCTCTGCGACTCTATGGTTGCGCATATCAAGTTTAAGGCTAGTCACGCCAGGGATAGCGACATCAATGATTTTGCCGGGCTTACCAAATTGCTCCCCTGGCCCCTTAAAGTGATAGTTACCAATCATCACCACTAATGAGCCCGCGTTATACATATGCTCGATATTAAAATCATATTCGAGCACTCCCTCATGGGCGCGCTCGAAAAAGTCGATAATAAAACGACCACCCGTGTATTTACGATTGGCAGTTTTATCGAAGAAAATACTATCGCGGTTATAGAATTTGCCGAGTGTTTTATAGTCGTGTTCAGTGAGCGCGTTCATATATTTGATGGCTAACTGTTGTTCCGCAGGCATTTCTCCTGAGTTTGCATGTACAGACACAGGAAACAATGCGGGAATAAACATAAGGCAGACTAAAAGACACAATATTCGCAAACTATTCCCTCTTGGTTTTGAGATCAAAGGCGGGTAACGACAAATGCCATTTGATGGCGCATAGGCGGATCATTAATGCACTGGTCATGGCTAAAAACAGTGCCGTTTTTTCGCCCATACCCAAGGCTAAGCTTACGGTATAACCAATACCGCCGATAATTGAGGCCGTGGCATAGATTTCAGTGCGCAACACCATAGGGATTTGTCGGCACAGTAAGTCTCGAATAATGCCTCCTCCTACGCCCGTGATCAAGCCCATCACGACGGCAATCATGCCACTTAGCCCCATATTGAGGGCTTTTTCTGCACCAATCACAGTGAACAGGGCTAAACCTAAGGCATCAGCTACGGGGAGCGTATACTCAGGCATCTTGCGTGGGCGACGTACTAACAGCAAACAAGCCACTACAGTCGCAAGGATAACGATGATGTAGTTTGGGTCGCGGATCCAAAACACGGGTGTGGCACCAATCAGCGCATCACGGATACTGCCACCACCTACAGCAGTAACCGATGCAAGCACTATCACCCCAAAGGGGTCCATGCGATGACGTCCAGCAGCTAAGGCGCCAGACAGGGCAAATACTGCCGTGCCACATAAATCGAAGAAGTAAATCCAATGGTTCATTTACTCATCTCTTTGATATGGATATTAAGCGCATCCACAGAAATACGAATTTCAATGACAGATAAAATCAGTGAATAAAGTAAGAGTAACAAGCTGGCACCAAAGATGATGGAGCCAGTCTTGTTAAAACCGATATAAATAAAAATCATACAGAGCACACACAGGGCAAAACTCGATACACCAGCTTCCTGCATGCGGCGAATAATCCTGATCCGCTGACTTAAGTTTTTAATCTGATCCTGATGCACGGGTTTGTCGCCGTTACTTAACTGACGGATCAATGCTGCCAGTGCAAAGAATCGGTTGGTGTAAGCTAGTAATAGCAAGGAAATTGCCGGAAATAACAACGCAGGAGTTGTTAATGAGACATGCATGTTTTCGAACAAGATAGTCAGCCTTTAACCTAATGTTAAGATGAGAGGCATCATATCACAGGGTTTGTAGCCAGCGTAAACCCGCCCAAAGGAAGGGAAGAAGCGTGATAAAACTAAACCAAATTGCGCAGGCGCGTGAGGTGAGTTTTACTGCGGGAGTAATATTCTCATGGTGCGGCTGTGGGCCATAGACTATCTTCGCCACATCAATGCGTTGCCCCGAAAACTTCTGCGGTCCGCCTAATTCAATCCGTAAAATATTCGCCACTAAGGACACACTCATCACATAACCCCGTAGGGCGGGATGATTTTTAGAGGTGCGAAACAGTAATGCCAAGGCTTTAGGGCCCCCCTGAATGGCAATAGATAGGCTCCATAACCAAGCGGGTATTGCCAGTAGTACCGTTGAGATAATATTCACAGTACTGCAAAAATGCTGATATTTAGGTTGTATAGGTGGCCAGCTGAGCTCGAGTTGTTTAATCATTCTGACCGCCAGCACCATAGGCGCACCCGCGATCGCAAAGAAGAAGATAGTCGAAGCCGTACCGTAAATTGGCGCTGTAGCCAATTTTTCAATCGTCGCTTTGGTTAAGCCCACTTCCGATAGGTTATCCGTATCACGGACAACCCACGGCTGTAATAGCTTTTTTGCGCTGGCATTATCCTCGCGTTTTAATGCCTTAGCGATTTCGTCGGCGACTTGGCTAAAGCCTCCATCACTCAAACACAGATACAGAACTAAAAACTCAAAAAACCAAGGGAAAGCCGCGAGCTCGAGTAAGAAAGTGATAATCGCCCAAAAGGGAAATACCAGCAGCAACATGGATAAAAAGCCGGCGGTTGCCTGTTGGCTGGGCGCGCGTCCGGGGCGATTGACTTTGGCGGCGAGCTGTTTGGCTAAGTGACTAAACCAAATCAGTGGCTGCATTTCCCTCGGCAATGGCGCTAAACGCGCCAGCAATAAAGCAAAGAAAAGTACCAAGAAGCCCTCAAACAAAGCGCCATCAATTTCGACAAGTTGTTGATAAAAAGAACTGTGCATCAGGTACTTTCCGCAATCATGCTTTAGTCAATTACTTTACTGAGTTTGGATCTAATTGCTCAAGCAGCAACATCACCATCAATGCTGAATGGTAACCTGCCTTCACAATGTAAGAATCGAAGTCGACGGGGGAGTCGTTGTTGGCGTTGTCAGAGAGCGAGCGGATCACCACAAATGGCACGCCGAACTGATGACAAACTTGGGCAATTGCCGCGCCTTCCATCTCACAGGCCGCCATGGTTGGGAAGTGCTCCAACATGGTCTTGGTGCGAACAGGGTCGCAAATAAAGCTATCGCCAGTACAGATTAAGCCTTCAATCGCTTTCACTTCGCCTAATTGTGCGATGGCCTTATTGGCTGCTTCGACTAAGTATGGCGCTGGAATAAAGGCTGCGGGTTGCTGCGCCATTTGGCCTATTTCGTAACCAAATGCGGTGACATCCACATCGTGGTGGCGCACTTCGGATGAAATCACGATATCGCCAATCGACAGTGAATCGACAAAACCACCCGCAGAACCTGTGTTGATCACCGCATCGGGGGCGTATTTTTCAATTAGCAGTGTGGTGGCGATACTGGCGGCAACTTTACCAATACCAGAGCGGGTGACTACAACGTCTTTGCCCGCTAAGGTGCCAGCGATAAATTCAACACCTGCAATCGTTTGCGAAGAGGCGTTTGTCATAGCCGCAATAAGATGGGCAACTTCTGGCTCCATTGCGCCAATAATACCAATTTTCATGGGAGACCCTTTTGATTCAACTGAATGTGTGATGCCACTAAAAGAGTGGGATAACAGAATGGCGGCTAATATACCACAGTTATGCTTTGACGTTATTGTGGGATTGCGATTGCTTGATTGGGATAATGTTAAACGGCGAATGGGTAAAAAAATGCGCACCCTAAGGTGCGCCAAAATTCACAAGCAAATGGTGGACTCGTGGGTACGAGTCCTAGACTCACAGCTACAGCGGTACAACAAAAAACCATTAATCTAAGTAGTTAAGAATGCCTTGCGCGGCATCACGTCCTTCGGCAATTGCGGTCACAACTAGATCCGAGCCACGGACCATATCGCCGCCAGCAAATACCTTTGGATTGGTGGTTTGGAATGGATTATCGGCCTGTTTACTGGCTTTTACTCGGCCCCATTGGTCGAGTTCAATGCCGTAATCGGCAAACCAAGGCGCAGGGCTAGGTTGGAAACCGAAGGCGATAATTACCGCATCGGCGTCGAGTAGCTGTTCACTGCCTTCAATCGCTTCGGCACGTTGACGGCCACTCGCATCGGCTTTACCCATTTGAGTTTCAACGCATTCGACACCCACCACTTTGCCATCCTGGGTTTTAATCGCCACGGGTTGACGGTTAAACAGGAAGTTCACTCCCTCTTCACGGGCATTTTGCACTTCGCGGCGAGAACCCGGCATGTTGGCTTCGTCACGGCGATAGGCACAAATCACGCTGCTAGCCCCTTGGCGCACGGCGGTGCGAACACAGTCCATGGCGGTATCACCACCACCTAAGACCACCACGCGCTTACCGGCAAGGTTAAGGTAAGGCGTATCAGGGCTTGTGCTGCCCATCAGGTGATGGGTATTGCCAATCAAGTAGGGTAGGGCTTGGTACACGCCTTGGGCATCTTCGCCCTCAAGGCCCGCTTTCATGGCGGTGTAGGTTCCCATACCGAGGAAGACAGCATCGTATTCCTCAAGCAGTTGGTTAAAGGCGACATCTTTGCCCACAGTTACGCCCAGTTTGAACTCGATACCCATGCCTTCTAACACAGTGCGGCGAGTTGCCATCACGGCTTTATCCAGCTTAAAGGCGGGAATACCGTAGGTCAGCAGGCCACCAATCTGGGGATATTTATCAAACACCACAGCCTTAACCCCATTACGGGCAAGAATATCGGCGCAGCCTAAGCCAGCTGGACCTGCGCCCACAATCGCCACTTTTTCTTTACGGGGCGTGACCTTGCTCATATCCGGACGCCAGCCTTGGGCGATGGCGGTATCGGTAATGTATTTCTCCACATTACCAATAGTCACGGCGCCAAAGTCGGCGTTTAGGGTACAAGCCCCTTCACAGAGTCTGTCCTGTGGACAGACGCGGCCGCAGATCTCGGGCAGGGTATTGGTCTCATGGACTAAGTCCGCCGCCTCCATGATCCGACCCTGTTGCGCCAGTTTCAGCCAGTTGGGAATATAGTTGTGCAGCGGGCATTTCCACTCACAATAAGGGTTACCGCAATCGAGACAACGGTCCGCTTGTTCACTCACCTGTGCTTGCGCAAAGGGTTGATAAATCTCAATAAACTGAGTCGAACGCTTTGCCGCAGGGTGTTTAGTTGGGTCTTTACGACCCACTTCAATAAATTGAAAATCGTTACTCATCTGCTATTACCCCGCTTTTACTGCCAGTTCCGGGCTCGATTGCTCTAATTTGAGCAGATCTGCAACGGCGATATTTTTCGGTTTCACTAATACAAAGCAATCTAACCAGTTGGCAAAGTCGCTTAAGATCATCTTCGCGTGCTCACTGCCAGTCTCGGCCACATGCTCCTCAATCAAGCCTTTTAAATGTTGCTGATGAATAGGCGATTCGAGCTTTTGGGTGTCTACCAGTTCGCTATTGACGCGGCGATTAAAGCGGCCAAATTGGTCGAAGACATAAGCAAAGCCGCCCGTCATCCCTGCGCCGAAGTTCACCCCAGTTTTACCGAGCACGACAACGATACCGCTGGTCATGTATTCGCAGCCGTTATCGCCTAAGCCTTCAACTACAGCAATCGCGCCCGAGTTACGTACCGCAAAGCGTTCACCCGCTTGACCTGCGGCGAAGAAGCGTCCACCAGTCGCACCATACAGACAAGTGTTACCGACAATCGCGCTGCGCTCGCTCTGGAATGGGCTACCCAGCGGTGGATAAATCACAATCTTACCGCCCGACATGCCTTTACCGACGTAGTCGTTGGCATCACCGCAGAGCTTGAGTTCGAGGCCTGGGCTGTTCCATACCCCAAAGCTTTGGCCGGCACTGCCATTAAAGCTGAGTTTAATCGGTGCCTTAGTGCCTTTAACGCCAAGGGTAGTTGCGATATAGCCCGACAGGCGTGCGCCCACTGAGCGGTCAGTGTTGTTGATACTGTAAGCGGCATCGAAACACTCGCCCTTATCTACTGCACTCTGGCACTCGTTGAGCAGATGTTGGTTGAGTAAGCCTAAATCTGCTGGTGGATTGGTTTCCTGCCAAGTACGCGAGGTGCTGGCTCTGACCTTAGGCTGATACAGGATCGGCGCTAAATCGAGTCCGCGTTGTTTATCGGTCTGGCCTTCTAAGGTATGTAGCCACTCACTGCGGCCCACTAAGTCTTCGAACTTGCTGACCCCTAGGGTTGCCATCCATTCGCGCACTTCCTCGGCGACAAACTCAAAGTAAGTCATCACTCGCTCTGGTAAGCCGTGGTAGTGGTTATCGCGCAGTTTCTTGTCCTGAGTTGCGACACCAGTAGCGCAGTTGTTCAGGTGGCAAATACGCAGGTACTTACAACCTAAGGCAATCATAGGCACAGTCCCAAAACCAAAGCTTTCGGCGCCGAGTAAGGCCGCCTTGATGACGTCGGTTCCGGTTTTTAGGCCGCCATCGACCTGCAAGCGGATCTTATGACGCAGGCCATTTTCCACCAGAGATTGATGCACTTCGGCAAGGCCGAGTTCCCATGGGCTGCCGGCGTATTTCACCGAGGTGATAGGGCTCGCGCCTGTGCCACCATCGTAGCCAGAAATAGTGATCATATCGGCATAGGCTTTTGCCACACCTGTAGCGATAGTGCCGACACCGGGCTCAGACACTAACTTCACAGAGATCAGTGCCTTGGTATTGATTTGTTTTAAATCGAAAATCAGCTGGGCTAAGTCTTCGATAGAGTAAATATCATGATGCGGTGGTGGTGAAATTAAGGTTACACCTGGGCGCGCGTGGCGCAGCCCTGCAATTTCCACACTCACCTTATGGCCTGGCAGTTGTCCGCCTTCACCGGGTTTTGCACCCTGGGCCACTTTAATCTGCAACACATCGGCATTGACTAGGTAATGGGCGGTTACGCCAAAACGTGCCGAGGCAATTTGTTTAATCGCCGAGTTACGTTCGGTGTTAAAGCGGCGAGCATCCTCACCACCTTCGCCCGAGTTGGAGCGGCCGCCTAAGCGATTCATGGCAATGGCTAATGCTTCATGGGCCTCTGGGCTTAAGGCACCGATACTCATGGCCGCACTGTCAAAACGTGGGAACAAGTGGCTAGCAGCTTCGACCTTATCCAGTTCAATTGCGGCTTGGTCAGCCTTAATGCCAATCAAATCCCTTAGGGTGGCAACTGGGCGGTTATCGACTAATTGGGCAAACTTCTTATAGGTCGCAAAATTTTTGTCGATTAAGGATGCCTGCAATGTGTTGACCACATCTGGGTTGAAGCAGTGGTACTCACCGCCATCCACGTATTTGAGTAAACCACCCTGTGGCAGCGGCACATGGGCGCGGTAAGCGGCCTTGTGCAGCAGCGCTTGATCGTTGGCGATATCCTCAAAGCTTGCGCCTTCTATACGGCTCACCACACCTTTAAAGCAGAGTTCAATCACATCACTGGCAATACCAATGGCCTCAAACTGTTGGCTACAACGGTAGGAACCGACGGTGCTGATCCCCATCTTCGACATGATCTTACGTAGACCCTTCTCGATGCCGTAACGGAAGTTGAGCATCAATGCCGTGGTGTCGGTCAGTCCATGACGTTTAGCCAGATCTGAGATTGATTCATACACTAAATAGGGATAAATCGCCGTGGCGCCAAAGCCGAGTAGCACTGCAAAGTGGTGCGGATCTCGCGCCGAGGCGGTCTCAACAATGATGTTGGTATCGCAGCGTAGGCTCTTACTCACAAGCATTTGTTGTACTGCGCCGACCGCCATGGCCGCCGGAATTACCTGCGCCGATTTATCAATTGCGCGGTCGGATAAAATCAGCAGCGTTGTGCCACTGCGGGCTAAACGCTCGGCTTCCGAGGTGATACGGCGAATCGCCTGTTCTAAGCCTTCCTTCGGATCGTAGTTTAAATCGACGATATTGGCGCGATAGTAAGTGCTATCTAATCCGAGTAATTGATTGAAATCACTGAATAATAATATCGGTGAGTTGAACATCACTCGATAGGCATGGCCAGTAGTTTCGTTGAAGAGGTTTTGCTCGCGGCCGATACAGGTCGCCAGAGACATCACGTGCTTTTCACGCAATGGATCGATAGGCGGGTTAGTGACTTGAGCGAATTTTTGCCTGAAATAGTCATAGAGCGAGCGTGACTTTTTCGACAATACGGCCATTGGCGTATCATCGCCCATGGAGCCTGTCGCTTCTTCGCCTTGTTTTGCCAGCACCCAAATCACTTGTTCAAGTTCTTCGCGGGTGTAACCAAATTGCTTTTGGTATTGCAGTAGTTGCTCAGGGCTTAATTCACTGGCGCCATGTTGCTCTGTCGTTAGCTGCTCGGCAGGAATTAAAGTACGACTGTTTTTGGCCATCCATTCTTTGTAGGGGTGGCGACGCTTAAGATCGTTATCGATTTCGAATGACTGATATAGACGGCCATTTAATGTATCTAACACTAACAACTCGCCAGGGCCGACACGGCCTTTTTCAATCACTTCATCGGCGGCGTAGTCCCAAATGCCGACTTCTGAGGCAAGGGTTAAGATACGATCTTTGGTGATCACATACCGAGATGGGCGCAGACCGTTACGATCGACCGCGCAAGCGGCGTGGCGGCCGTTGGTCATTACGATCCCCGCAGGACCATCCCATGGCTCCATATGCATGGAGTTAAAGTCATAGAAGGCTTTTAGCTCGTCATCCATCTCAGGGTTACTTTGCCATGCTGGCGGGATCAGCAAACGCATGGCGCGGTATAAGTCCATCCCGCCTGAGAGCAGCATCTCGAGCATATTGTCGAGGGAGGAGGAGTCAGAACCCGTTTCATTCACAAAGGGGGCCGCCTGCTGTAAGTCAGGCAGCAGCGGCGAATTAAATTTATAGGCGCGAGCGCGAGCCCATTGGCGGTTACCGGTAATCGTATTGATCTCGCCGTTATGGGCAAGATACCTAAAGGGCTGAGCGAGTGGCCATTTAGGTGAAGTATTAGTTGAAAAGCGTTGATGGAATAGACAAATAGAGCTCTTCAAACGGATATCGGCAAGGTCGGGATAGAATGCGGGTAAGTCGGCAGGCATCATCAAGCCTTTGTAGACGATGACTTGGCCTGAAAGACTCGCGACATAAAAGTCTTTATCGTCAGTAATTTGTTGCTCTAAACGGCGGCGAGCCATGTAGAGACGTCGCTCAAGATCTTTCTCACGCCAACCAATGGGGGCGTTAATCAGCACTTGATAGATTTGCGGTAGGCTCGATTTACCAATCTCACCCAATACCTCAGGATTGATAGGGACTTTACGCCAACCAGCGATACTTAATGTTTCACGCTCCAGTTCGCGTTCGAGGATGAATTTAGCTTGGTCGGCTAATTCCTCATCTTGGCTTAAAAACAACATGCCTACAGCGAATTTGCGGCTCAAGTGCCAGTCATTTTCTGCGGCTACGGCCTCAAAGAATTGCAATGGTAGCTGCATCAATAAACCACAGCCGTCCCCAGTTCGACCATCAGAGGCGATACCGCCACGGTGTTTCATGCGATCAAGGCCATGGATGGCTGTGCGCACTATACGATGACTGGCTTCGCCATCCATTTGTGCAATCAAGCCAAACCCACAATTGTCCCGCTCAAAACTGGGATGATATAAGCTCATACAAAAACCTCCCTTGACCTCAACGAAATTACTACTCGGGAGAAATGTAAAGACTTTCTATAGATATGCACCCGAACCACCCAAATTATCCTGAGATTAACTAAAGGTCAAACCAAAATTTTGCATAAAATATGGGTATTAATTCATGTTTCATACACAAAACACAATTGCTTGACGTTAACGTTAACTGATTAAAGTGCCGTATAACATTATGAATAAAAAGAATTTTAAAAAATGAAAAACTTGCAAGTTACCAAAATGTAACATTGGCGCGGATTGTTTTTGATTTAGAAATAGTGATTTTTATTGCAAATACAGTGCGTGTATAAAAATATGAAATAAGTGAATTGTTATTCTGTTTGGTTGTGAGTGCTATCACAGAATGTAAAGGCACTGTGAGGGGCGGCTCAGGTTTTTAGCTTGGATATGGTGAATATTATGAGAGTTTGATTTACCGCCAAGAAAAGTGTGCTCGCTTTGTTTATCATGAGTTTTTTCGTCTATCTACACATCATTATTTCTTCTTTCTTGTGATTTTATCTTGGTTATTTTTAATGAAACGACATGAAATATGGCAGGCGAGCTAATGGGGCTCGATGCATATGTAAACACATTTGGTGCTGTTTGTAAGGCTAAATACGGTGAGCGATTACGCAAGCTCACCATAGATGCCAAATTCACTTGTCCTAACCGTGACGGCACGCTTGGACGTGGTGGTTGTACCTTTTGCAACGTGGCGTCCTTTAGTTATCAGCAAACGGAAACACTTAGCATCAGTGAGCAGCTAGAACAAGGGAAAGCCCGTTATAAGGAGGCGAAACCCAAGCTGAATGCGGATAAGTTTATCGCTTATTTTCAGGCTTATACGAGCACTTATGATGAGTATCAAGTGCTGATGGCTAAATACGATGAGGCGGTCAAAGACAGTGAGATTGTGGGCCTGTGTGTTGGCACTCGTCCTGATTGCGTACCAGATAATGTGTTAGATTTACTAGCAAGTTACCAGCAAAAAGGCGTTGATGTGTGGTTGGAGCTTGGGCTACAAACCGCCAACGACAAGACACTATACAAGATTAATCGTGGCCATGATTTTGCCTGTTATTGCGATACCGTTTTGCGGGCGAGAAGTCGAGGATTAAAGGTGTGTACCCACCTTATCTTAGGTTTACCCGGTGAGACTCGTCTCGATTACATGGCGACCCTTCAGGCCGTGCTGACGCAGGGCGTAGATGGTTTAAAGCTTCATCCATTACATGTGGTTGAGGGCAGTACTATGGCAAAAGCTTGGCGTGCAGGGCGCTTACCTTTGCTCAGTATTGAGGAGTATGCGGCTTGTGTCGGCGAACTGGTTCGACATACACCGAAAGAGGTGATCTTTCATCGGGTGACCGCCTATGCGAAAAAACCGATACTGCTGGCACCCGATTGGTGTGGTTATCGTTGGAATGGCTTAGTGGCGATTGTTGAGGATCTTGCGAGTAAGGGTGGACAAGGGGCGGCATTAGCGCGACCATAATGTCCATATTTGCTGAATGGATTCATTTGGTAATTTTTTATCGCTAATAGTATTTGATATAGTTGATTTTTTGTTAATAAAAACTTCTTTTGACCACAAATGCTGCTATAAGTTGCGCTGACAATTTTAGTGGGTATCATGTCATAAATTTGTTTTAAGCATTGGACTACTTAAGGGAGGCCTAGATGGCCACAGTTGAATTAGAGACAATTCTAGATCTCAATACGTTAGAACAGTATTGCAGCGCGATTGGTGCCGGTACTTTGCTAAAGAGCGTGGTGTTATTTGAGCAATTAATGCCTGAATATGTTGGGAATCTAGTAAAGGCTAACGAAGCTGCTGACAAGGACACTTTATGTTCTGAGGCCCACAAATTTAAAGGTGCAGCGGGTTCAGTTGGTTTAAAACGTATTCAGCAAATTGCCCAATTACTGCAGCATGGCGAAGAAGCGCGTTGGGAAGTTGAACATGCAACTTGGGTCGCGCAAATTGTTGAATTTGCGAGTGCCGATCTGCAGCAATTAAAGCAATTCTTACAGGCTAAAGCCTAGTTTGGTTTGCGAGGTGCGGCGTAAAGGTTGCACCTCGATAACTTCTTCCTTCCCGTTTTATCCCCCCTTTTGCTTTTCCCTCCTTTATTCTGAGTCGCCTCAAGCGTTTTACCTTGATTGAAAATCGATTTTGCTCACACTATTGAGTAATTTAGCCGCGTTTTAGTTGATAACTTATGGTAGAGTTGATTAAATTTATTAATTCATAACCGTAGTGGCAATCGATAAAATGAAAAATTTACCTAGCCTTAAGAATCTATATTACTTGGTGAATCTTCATCAAGAGCAGAATTTTAATCGCGCCGCTAAGGTGTGTTTTGTCAGCCAATCGACTCTGTCAAGCGGCATTCAGAATCTTGAAGAACAGCTTGGCCACCAGTTAATTGAACGGGATCACAAGTCTTTTATGTTCACCGCTATTGGTGAGGAAGTGGTGCAACGTTCTCGCAAAATCCTCACGGATGTAGATGATTTAGTTGAATTGGTTAAAAACCAAGGTGAGCCTATGACGGGGGATATCCGCTTAGGTTGTATTCCTACCATTGCTCCATTTTTACTCAGCCGCGTTGTCAAACAGTGCCAACACGCTTATCCCGCGATGAGCCTATTACTCAAAGAGGATACAACAGAGCGCTTACTCGATGCGTTGGGTAAAGGGGAATTAGATATACTCATTCTTGCTCTACCCGTTGATACCAGTGGCTACCACAGCATGAAGGTAGGTATTGATCCCTTTAAGATGGTTATCCACAAAGATTTAGTGGGGGGAATTCATCAGCCGATCGATTATCAGACATTACCTGATGAGAGTATTTTTCTGTTGCAGAGCGAGCATTGTATTACTGGCCATGCCATTACTGCTTGTCAGTTGGGCGACAGTGCTAAAGTCAATCCTTTTGCTGCCACGAGTCTGCATACCTTAGTACAAATGGTAAATAGCAAACTGGGCACAACGTTCTTACCGCAAATGGCGATTGATGCAGGGATCTTGAATGATACCGATCTGGTGGTAATGACTCCGCCAGGTGAAGCGCCATATCGCGATATCGGTTTAGTATGGCGACAAACAACCAGCCGAATTTTAACTTTCCGTACGCTAGGTTTATTGATCCAAAAATTGTTAGCTAACGAAACCGCATAATCACTGAGTATTTTTGCTTTTGGTGAGGTTTATAAAGGGGAAACACCAAACACTTCAATCGAGTGTTGTTTCCCTTTTAATTTAATTGGGCCCAGATTAGTCAAACGATACTCACTGTTAGGATTATCGAGTCGTCCCGCTAAGGCGCCAGAGATCAACATACGCTGTCCTAAGGGATTACATTGATCCTGCAGTCTCGCTAACGTATTTAGCACATCACTAAAGAAGCTAATTTCTTGTTTTTGAACACCAACAACTGCTGCAACGACTTGCCCACAGTGAGCTGCCGCTTTAAATTTAGGCACAAAACCATAGTGTTCTTCAAAGTAACGTCTCTGCCAATTTAATTGCTGGCTAAATTCAAAATAGATATTCATGCAGCGGTCGTGCACAACACCTTCCTCTAAGGGCCAATGGATTAATACGGCATCACCCATATAGCGGTAGATTTCAGCTTCGTTATTACTCACAGTATCTGAAAGTAAGCTAAAACTATCTTGGATTAGGCGACTAAAGCGATAATCGCCAAGGGATTCAGCGTGAGTTGTTGAGGCGACCATATCTAAGTAAAGAAATAAACGCTGTTCGTATCTTGGCTTATGGTATTTACCTAAACCAATATTGAGTAAAATACGTGGCCCAACTAAAAGCCCCATCTGCTCAACAAAGGCTAAGCTCACTCGTACTACGACTAAATAAACAATTAAGGCTTGGAATGAGGGACTATAGAGAATATGCGCCGTAAGCATTTGTCTAAGAGTCGACATGTGATTTTCAATGGCCCACATATTTAGAAATTGGGTCATATAAGCTAAGGTTGTTGCACCCAATAACAGGAACAATCCTTTAAAAATGACTGAGAAGATATAAGGTAGGCGATTGATAGCGCTAAAATCAGCTATCAGATTGGACATCCAGTGTAAGCTGCCAAAAATAATCCCCATATAGACGGCGAGTGTCGCGAGATCAGCCGAACCTACAGCCCATTGCGGCAGTTCTGGTGATTGGGCATATCGAAAAAACACGAATGCAGCCATGGCTATCGCCCAAGCTAATATCGCAAAAAGAAGTTTTTTCGCTTGTCTACGAGTTCTCACAACGGGTTTTGTATCCGAATACGGCCATATATTTCAGGATGCCGTAGTTTATAGAAAATCATCACTAGAGTGCCAGTGATATTTGTGATCTGGATCAATACAACGCTATATAGCTACGAAAATTTAACCAAACACTTTATTTAATATCATTGCTGTAAAGGCGGTCTTGAGATAAAAACCGCGAGGATTGGTCATTTTGAGGCTGCCATCCTCGGCAATACTTTGAGTCAATGCCTTACTATTAGCAGCTTTAGGGCGTAATTGGAGAACTTCACCGTGCCTAGCGGTGAGATTTTCGACTTTACCAAGAGCAATCAGCTCCATGATTTCTTCCCAATCCTGTTGCAGTAATGCTTGCTCTTGTGGATCGGGCTGCCACAGTATTGGTGTGCCAACTCTGCGTTCACCCACAGGGATATGTCGCTCCCCCTCTACTGGTACCCACAGTACTCGTTGTAACTTGTGACACACTAAGCTGTCTTGCCAAGTTAATCCTTCGATATTGGTCAGCGGTGCAACACACACATAGGTGGTTTCTAGTGGTTTGCCCTGATGATCAATGGGGATAGTTTTTAGCTCTACTCCGAGGTGAAGAAAATCTTGCTCGGGTTTCGAACCTGCTATCGCACCTAATTCCATTTCAATGAGTTGTCCTACCCAACCTTTATCGCGTTTCAGATTGTCGGGGACATGAATGCCGCGATGGGCAGCAATTTGCGCCAAAGATACGCCGGCCAACATATTGGCACGTTCGAGCAATTCGCTCAGATTTTGAGGGGGAATAATAGGTTTCATAGGCGAATTTTACTGGAAAATAACTGCTTAGCAACCAAGGTCAAAAAATGAACATTAAAATAAGAATAAACGCATTGCTAACTTTTTGTGTTTAACAATATGATTTTTATTGTTTTTATCTGATTTTAGGCAAGTGTCAGTTAAAGTGTTCAAAGTTACTCTCGGCTTTCCCTTGCGTTTCTCACATATTTATCCACAGATATTATGGATAACTCACAATGCGTGTGCCTTTAACTGAATAAAATCTTTGAGTCAATGGTAGTAAGTGGCATTTTTAAATAGGAATGTGGGTAATTTTGGGTGTGCTCTGTGTATAACATTTAAGGATTACTCTAATTAAATAATAGAATTTATTTTAGGTTAAAAAGTGAGCATTTGTGTGTTTGGATAGATATTTTGTAAATTGTTAAGGTTTATCCTGATGATTTATAGGTTATTTTTTTGATGTGGTATGCGTTGTGATGTATATTCTATTTGTTGTTTTTTGAACGATATACCTAGTTTACCCTAGTTTCAAACAGAGATATCCACAGAAAATGTGGATATCCCCTTAGATTAAGTCGATGAGTTGTTGATAAAGTAGTAAGTTGAAACTATTTATCCAAAGATAAGCTGAAAATAGAGGTTTGCTGAGAGACGGGCTTTGTGAAACAATCGCTTTATTAAAATTTATCCTTATTTGGAGTCCATGTGATTGATAGCGACGGCTTTCGCGCAAATGTGGGCATAATAATTTGTAACAGATATGGCCAAGTCATGTGGGCCAGACGGTTTGGACAACACTCATGGCAGTTTCCCCAAGGCGGTGTAGATGATGGTGAATCGGCCGAAGAGGCAATGTACCGTGAATTGTATGAGGAAGTTGGCTTAAAACCCGAGCATGTCACTATATTAACCTCGACGCGCTCTTGGCTAAGATACCGTTTACCTAAACGCTTAGTGAGACAGGACAGTAAGCCTGTGTGTATTGGCCAAAAGCAAAAGTGGTTTCTGTTACAACTCAAAAGCCAAGATAGTGCGATTAATTTAAGTTCTTCAGGCCACCCTGAGTTTGACGATTGGCGCTGGGTAAGTTATTGGTATCCGGTGCGGCAGGTTGTCTCATTTAAGCGTGATGTTTATCGTAAGGTCATGAAAGAATTTGCGGTAACGGCATTGTCATTCCAAACCCAGGAAATACCGAGGAAGCGGGTAAGACAAAAGACAACGGGCTGATTTTCAAAAGAGGATTGAAAACAGTGTTAAATACGCTCAGGGATATTACCCAAGCTGTGGCTTCTGCCCACAGCTTAGAAACCGCATTAGAAGTCCTAGTTTCATCGACCAAGGCTGCGATGGAAACCCAATGTTGCTCGGTCTATATCCTAGAGCAGCAAGAACTCGTTTTATCCGCAACCGATGGTCTCGAAAAGAGCGCTGTCGGTCGAGTGCGCATGCCTTTAACTCAGGGCTTGGTGGGCTTAGCTGCCGAGCGTGAGGAGGCGGTGAATTTAGCCGATGCACGTTTACATCCGCGCTTTAAGCTCTTTCCCGAGGTTGCAGAAGAAGAATACCGTGCCTTTTTAGCTGTCCCTATTATTTATCAAAAAGCGGTTGTGGGTGTGATTGTGGTGCAGCAAGCTAGTGCACGGCAATTTAGCGAAGGCGAAGAAGCCTTTTTAATGACCTTGGCTGCGCAGCTTGCGATGGCGATCCGAGGATTAAAACAAAAGGCGCAGGTCAGTTCACTCCATCAACAGATTTTATTCCAAGGGACATCTGCATCCAGTGGGATCGCTATTGCACACGCGTTAGTGCTCGGTGGGGAGATTTCCCTCGAACAGCCCGATGTGCGCTGCGAGGATATTGCCCTTGAATCCAGCCGTTTAGTCGCGGCAATGGGGCGTTGTAAAGAGGCGATTGGTGCGCTATCTCAGCGTTTCGACCGAGAACAGGATGAGGAGGTCGCCTCAATATTCAATGCTTTACAGTTACTACTCGATGATGCCAGCCTCGGTGGTGAATATACCCGTGAAGTACAGCAGGGCTGGGAGGCTGAATCGGCGGTGAGCCGGGTTTCGTTGCGTTATATTCAGCAGTTTTTGGCGATGGAAGATCCTTATCTCAAGGAGCGGGCGAGTGATATCCGCGATTTGGGGCAAAAGGTGCTAAGGCAATTGATTGAGCCTGAGCGATTAGAGCATGAACCTGATAAACCTGTAATTTTAGTGACGAAAGAAGCCGATGCTACAATGTTGGCTGAATTTCCTCGGCAAAAATTAGCTGGGATTGTGACCGAGCTCGGTGGCGTTAACTCCCATGCGGCGATTTTAGCGCGGGCGCTTGGTGTACCTGCGATTACAGGCGTTGAACAGTTGCTTTCCGCTGATATTGATCAAAAGCTGTTAGTCGTCAATGCCAGCCGTGGGCAGCTTATGGTGTCGCCATCGCCTGCTATTGTTAGCGAATATCGCAGCCTTATCTCAGCGCAAAAAGCGTTGCAGCGCCAATACGCACAGGAGTTAGCGCTGCCTTCTGTGATGCTTGATGGCACGCGAATTAGACTCTATCTCAATGCGGGATTACTCAGTGGTGTCGCCTCGGAAATTGCCGAAGGGGCAGATGGTATTGGGTTATATCGCACTGAAATCCCCTTTATGTTGCAGCAGCGTTTTCCGAGTGAATCCGAGCAGGTAAAGGTTTATCAACAGGTACTCTCAGCGGCTTCGGGTCGCCCTGTAGTGATGAGAACCTTAGACGTTGGCGGCGATAAGCCTTTGCCGTATTTCCCGATTAAAGAAGACAATCCTTTCCTCGGTTGGCGTGGTATTCGACTATCACTGGATCACCCTGAGCTGTTTCTTGTGCAGTTAAGGGCCATGTTACAGGCTGGCGCAGAAGGCAAGCAGTTAAGCATTTTGTTACCCATGGTCAGTAATTTAGATGAAATCGATCAAGCGTTAGCCTACTTAGAGCAGGCCTATGTTGAACTCAAAAATGATGTCAACAGCAATATCGAAATGCCGCGTATTGGCATAATGCTCGAAGTGCCTGCAATGCTATATCAGTTAGATGAAGTGGCAAAGAGAGTGGATTTTGTGTCAGTTGGGAGTAACGATTTAACCCAATATTTACTCGCAGTCGATCGCAATAACCCGAGGGTCAGTTCATTATTTGACAGTTATCATCCGGGGATTTTGCGGGCCTTACATCAGGCAAGAATAGATTGTGAATATCATCATCTTGATATCAGTATCTGTGGTGAGTTGGCTGGCGAGCCCATGGGCGCGATCTTGCTTGTGGCGATGGGATACAACCAATTGAGTATGAACCAAGGCAGTTTAGCGCGAATTAACTATCTGCTGCGCCGAGTCTCTGGTGATGATTTAGCACAGCTACTCGCGCAGGCGTTAAGCCTATCTAACGGTTTCCAAGTGCGTGAGCTGGTTAAAGAATATTTTACTCAGCAAGGATTAGCCACAATTCTTAATTAACTAATCGTGCCTTTTGCTTTAAGCTAAGGCTTCACTTAATCACGCTGTAGGTATTCGTGTGGATAGTTTGTTGTTGGTGTTCTTTATTTGCTTGGCGTTAGGTGCGTTTGTCGGTTTTATGGCAGGATTATTAGGTATCGGCGGCGGCTTGATTGTCGTGCCTGCATTGCTTTATATTTTGCCATCGGTCGGTATTAGCTCAACTCAGCTACCCCATATTGCGATTGCCACTTCGCTAGCCGCCATTATTCTTACCTCTATTTCATCGGCACGTGCCCACCATAAGCGCGGTAATGTGCCTTGGGAATTGTTCAAATCAATGTTACCGGGCCTGATTATAGGCGCGCTGGCTTCAGGTTTTATTGCTGAGCGTATTCCTGCTGATGCTTTACAGAAAGGTTTTGCCATCTTTGTGATTTTAATGACAATTCAAATGGCTTATCCCGTAAAAGCCGAATCAAATCGCCAATTACCTAATTCAGTCGTGCTTTTTGTTGTATCAGCTTTGATTGCGGTTTTGGCCGGTTTGACAGGAATAGGTGGCGGTATACTGATAGTGCCATTTTTGACTTTTTATGGTTTACAGATGCGTCAAGCCGTAGGTTTTTCTGCTGCGATGGGCTTTTTAATCTCTCTTTCTGGCAGTTTCGGCTATATTATTGCGGGCATGAATGCCCCTGAATTGCCTTATGGTACCTTAGGCTATATCTATTTACCGGCGTTATTTGGCTTAATCATAACCTCAATTTTAATGGCTCCGGTTGGTGTGAAGGCTGCAAGCACTTGGCCCACCCCAGTCCTTAAAAAAATATTTGCACTTTTACTCCTTTGTGTCGGTCTCAAATTAATTCTGAGCTGATTTTTAGTTTTTAGCCCTCAATTTGAGGCTGTTGATGGATAAGTTATGGCATTGAATTTTCCCAATATCGATCCTGTGATCGTGAAGTTTGGTCCCTTTGATATTTTTGGACAAACCTTTGAACCTGCGCTGCGTTGGTATGGATTTACTTACTTAGTGGGTTTTGTGGCGGCGATGTGGTTACTCAATCGTCAGGCTGACCGTTCCAATGGTTTATGGACGAGAGAGCAGGTTTCCGATTTACTGTTTTATGGCTTCCTAGGGGTGATATTAGGCGGTCGTATTGGCTATGTGCTCTTCTATCATTTTGATTATTTTCTCGCTAGTCCAATGTATTTATTTAAAATTTCAGAAGGTGGCATGTCCTTTCACGGTGGTTTGATTGGGGTGATTACCGCCATGATTTATATCACTTGGAAGCAAAAGCGTACCTTCTTTGCCGTGGCGGATATGGTGGCGCCCGTGGTGCCTATTGGGCTTGGGGCCGGCCGTATTGGTAACTTTATAAATGGTGAGCTATGGGGCCGCGTGACTGATGTGCCTTGGGCTATGGTGTTCCCAAGCGGTGGACCAGAACCACGCCATCCCTCGCAGCTCTATCAATTTGCTCTTGAAGGTGTTGCATTATTCTTGCTCCTTTATTGGTTCAGTAAACGTACTAAGAAAGTCGGCGCAGTATCGGGTATGTTCTTACTAGGCTACGGTATTTTCCGCGTGATTGTCGAAACGGTAAGGCAACCTGATGCACAGTTAGGACTCTATTGGGGCTTTATGACAATGGGGCAGATCCTCTCAGTGCCGATGATCCTCTTCGGTTTATATTTAATTCTTCGTCCAGAGGGTAAGCAGTAATGCAGCAGTATTTAGACTTGATGAAACACATTTTAGCCGAAGGTGTGGATAAATCAGACCGCACAGGTACAGGCACTCGCTCGGTGTTTGGCTATCAAATGCGTTTCGATTTGAGTAAGGGCTTCCCCTTAGTGACCACCAAGAAGTGCCATATGCGCTCGATTATCCATGAGCTGTTGTGGTTCCTGAAAGGGGAGACCAATATTGCTTATCTGCGTGACAATAAGGTCAGTATTTGGGATGAATGGGCCGATGAAAACGGCGATTTAGGCCCTGTGTACGGCGCGCAGTGGCGCAGTTGGCCGACCCAAGGTGGTGAGGCTATCGATCAAATTTCGCAGGTCATTGCGCAAATTAAATCGCAACCCGACTCGCGCCGTTTGATTGTCTCTGCATGGAACGTGGGCGAGCTGGATAAAATGGCACTGGCGCCATGCCATGCGTTTTTCCAGTTTTATGTCGCCGACGGCAAATTATCCTGCCAGTTGTACCAACGCAGTTGTGATGTATTTTTAGGTTTGCCATTCAATATCGCCAGCTATGCGTTGCTGACGATGATGGTCGCGCAACAATGTGATTTAGCCTTAGGTGACTTTGTTTGGACGGGTGGCGATACACATTTATACTCCAACCATATGGAGCAAACTGCGTTGCAGTTGACCCGTGAGCCAAGACCTTTACCCACCATGACAATTTTGCGTAAACCTGCCTCTATTTTCGATTATCAATTCGAAGACTTCGAACTGACCCACTACGATCCACATCCACATATCAAAGCGCCTGTTGCCGTTTAATGGCGAATTAATCGACCAACACCTCGGAATAGCCGAGGTGTTTTGTCGAAACTAACGATTATACTTGTTCATTTTCTTCGTCTACACTCAATCTATTATGATTTTTGGGAGTGCAAGATGGAAAAAGCGATTAGAAATTTTTTAAGCCAAGAGTCCGCCGGCGGCATCCTTTTATTGATTGCCGTTGCCTTTGCCATGCTGATGGCCAATTCTCCTCTCGCGGGACTCTATCAAGGTTTTCTCGGTACTGAAGTACAGGTGCGTGTCGGTGCACTCGATCTGCATAAGCCATTGTTGCTGTGGATTAACGACGGTCTAATGGCGCTGTTTTTCTTGCTGATTGGTTTAGAAGTTAAGCGCGAGCTACTCGAAGGCGCATTATCGAGTGTGGCACAGGCTTCTCTGCCAACTTTTGCTGCCATTGGTGGCATGTTAGTGCCTGCGGGAATTTATCTTTTATTTAACTATGGTGATCCTATCACTCAAGCGGGTTGGGCAATTCCTGCAGCGACGGATATTGCTTTTGCTTTGGGGATCATGGCGTTGCTAGGTAGCCGCGTACCCGTTGCTTTAAAGGTCTTTCTGCTGGCATTAGCCATTATTGATGATTTAGGCGTTATTGTGATTATCGCCCTCTTCTACAGTACCGATTTATCAACCATTAGTTTAATCATTGCCAGTATTGCGATTGTTGGTTTAGTTGCTTTAAACCGTAAAGGAGTGACTTCATTAGCACCCTATGGCGTATTAGGGCTTATCCTGTGGGTTGCAGTGCTCAAGTCAGGTGTTCATGCCACATTAGCGGGTGTCATTATTGCCTTCTGTGTTCCTCTTCGGGCAAAAGATGGTAGTTCGCCTTCTGAGCATTTAGAGCATAGTTTACACCCATGGAGCACCTTCCTAATTCTGCCTGTATTTGCCTTTGCTAATGCCGGAGTCGCTTTAGGAAACATGAGCTTAGATACGCTTATTTCCCCTGTGCCAGTGGGGATTGCGTTGGGATTAATGTTAGGTAAACCGATAGGGGTGATGCTGTTTAGCTTTGTTGCTGTCAAGCTTAAGTTGGCACAGTTGCCTGATGGTATCGGTTGGAAACAGATCGCACCCGTGGCGGCGATGTGCGGGATTGGTTTTACCATGTCGATGTTTATTGCTTCGTTGGCATTTGAGCAGGCAGACCCTATGTTCGGCGATTTAGCACGCCTTGGCACCTTGATTGGCTCAATTCTCGCAGCCTTGATCGGGTATTTCTGGTTATCAAAAGTGTTACCAAAAAAAGGAGTATAACTATGATAAATATGAAATTAGTGGGAGTTGCTGCATTGTTAGCATTATCTTCAAGTGCCATGGCTTCGCAAATTGATGCCTGTAACAAAGATGTCGCATCACAAACCTGCCAAAGCTATCTTGAGGGGATAGTTGATGGGGCATTAATGTTTAAACCTGAGGCATTAGGCGCGAGGCTTGAAACCAATGGTTACGAGTCTAGAGCATTAAAATACCGTGGCGGTAAACGTTTCCAAGAAGCAAACCGTACTTATTGTGCTAGTCGAATTCCTGATCGTGACAGTTTAGTCTCTGGGGTGACTGAAGCGGTTAGCACTGGTACTGCCGCAGATTTAGAGCAACTTCAAGGAATCGTTGTTAACTTATTGGATTGCCAGCGTTTAAAATAGCGATATTGACTCATTATTTGTTAAGCTGGGTCATTGCTACCCGATATGCCACAGCATAGATGCTGTGGCATCCCTAATAGGAAGCTCATTGGCGATGCTCCATCTCAATTACAACCATCTTTACTATTTTTGGATGATTAAGAAAAAGGGCTCTGTGGCAAAAGCTGCAGAAGCCCTTTATTTAGCTCCACAAACGATTACTGGGCAAATCCGCGCCTTAGAAGACAGGCTAAACGGTAGCTTATTTAAACGTGTCGGCAGAAATCTAGAAGCGACAGAGCTCGGAGAGCTCGTCTTTCGTTATGCCGATAGAATGTTTTCTCTCAGTTATGAGATGCTCGATTTACTTAACTATCAAAAAGATGACGCTATTCTATTTGAGGTTGGGATTGCTGATGCTTTATCGAAAGCCTTATCAAGTAGAGTGTTGCTCTCGGTTGTTCCTAATGATGGCTCTATGCACCTTGCCTGTTATGAGGCGACCCATGAAAGCTTAATGTCTCGCTTACGCGAGCATAAACTCGATATGATCCTTTCAGACTGTGCGGGCGAGTCACTTAAATATCCCGAAATTCTATCGAAAAAACTGGGTGAGTGTGGTGTGAGTTTCTTTTCTGCTGAAGCTTACAGTGCGGATTTCCCTGCCTGTTTAGAGCAAGGGCCGCTATTGATTCCCGGTCGTAGAACTTCGCTCGGTCAGCAACTATATCGTTGGTTTGATGAGCAAAATCTTAAGGTGAGTATTTTAGGAGAGTTTGATGATGCGGCCATGATGAAGGCTTTTGGTTACCTTAAGCGCGGTATCTTTGTCATGCCGTCGATTTATCCCCAAGAAGTGATTTCCCATGGCATGCATTTACTTGGTGAAACCTTAGATGTGAAAGAAGAGTACCATGTGATGTTTGCCGAACGGATGATCCAGCATCCTGCAGTTAAACGCCTCCTAGAAACGGATTTTAGTGATTTATTTGCCGGATTAGATACTCAAGTTAAGCAGTATTAAACTTGTGTTTCAACAACGCTTGCATCGACACTCCATGGACTGAACTGGTAGACTAAGGCGAATTTTGTTTTGGGAGAGATTAACTTGGAGTTAATGAACATTGCACGGGTCCGTTGGGCATGTCGCCGCGGAATGCTCGAATTAGACGTTTTGTTCCAGCCCTTCGTTGAGAATGTTTATCAGGATTTGTCTGATGAAGATAAAGCCCTGTTTATTCGTTTGCTCGAGTGTGAAGATCCTGAATTATTTGCATGGTTTATGGGTCATGAAGTTTGCCCTGATCCTGAGCTTGCCCGCATGGTAGTGCAAGTCCGTGGCCGAGCTGCGCCATAGTTTTAGTGTAAAAGCCTCCTTTGACCAACGTCTCTCGTTGGTCGTATTTGTTTGTGTCTGTAGCACTTCTTTACTTCTCTGGCCAGAAACGGATACCGCAGTACTACATGAACTGAGGGCTATACTCGCCGTCTTAATATTGGGATTCTTGTGCTCTCAGTTATGGCAACTGAGGAAATGGCATTGCCGTTTTGAGCTTAATGGTCAAGGAGACGGCTGGCTATCAACGGGGGAGGCGTTTCATGTATTGCCCAGAACTTGGGTAACGCCGTTTATCTGCTTGGTTTACTATCAATCTGCCGATAGGTTGCATCTCTTACCTCTATGGGCGGATATGTTTAGTGATACAGATTATCGCCACTTGTGTCGGCTATTACTTAAAGTTAAAACTCAGGCTGTGAGCCAACACGAACTACTTTAATCTAAATCTGAATCTGAATCTGAATCTGAATCTGAATCTGAATCTGAATCTGAACTGTGAGTGATGCGACTTTCACACCGTCTAAATAACAAACGGGCTAAATCCTTGTTAAGATTTAGCCCGTTAAAAGCGTTTAAGTTAAGCTATCCGCTTATTTTTCAGGTTGCAAAATGGTCGGTAGTGGAGAAGCTGACTTTTCAGGATGGTCAATATTATAGTGCAGCCCTCGACTTTCTTTACGTTCCATCGCGCAGCGAATAATGAGTTCCGCCACTTGCACTAAGTTACGCAGTTCAAGCAGGTTATTACTGACTCTGAAGTTGCTGTAATACTCTTGGATTTCCTGCTGCAACATCAAGCAGCGGCGCAGTGCGCGCTCTAAGCGTTTATCTGAGCGTACGATACCCACATAGTCCCACATAAACAGGCGCAGTTCGTGCCAGTTGTGGGCGATAACGACTTCTTCATCAGAATTAGACACTTTACTTTCATCCCATGCGGGAATTGGGCCTGGTAAGGGGATTTTATGCAGTTGACTCTCAATATCTTGGGAGGCTGCCCGCGCAAATACCAAGCACTCAAGCAGCGAGTTACTTGCCAAGCGGTTGGCGCCATGCAAGCCTGTATAAGCGACTTCACCAATGGCATAGAGACCATTGAGATCGGTTTGACCATGTAAGTCTGTCATCACCCCACCACAGGTATAGTGGGCTGCCGGGACGACCGGAATAGCGTCCTTTGTAATATCAATACCGAGTTCTAAGCAGCGACTGTAAATCGTCGGGAAATGCTTCATTACAAAGTCAGCATCTTTATGGCTGATATCCAGATACACGCAATCGGCACCGAGACGTTTCATCTCATAGTCAATGGCGCGGGCAACGATGTCACGGGGAGCTAACTCTGCACGTTCATCAAAGTCTGGCATAAAGCGGCTGCCATCAGGGCGACGCAAATAGGCACCTTCACCACGTAGAGCTTCGGTCAGTAAAAAGTTACGGGCATCAGCGTGGTATAAGCAAGTTGGATGGAATTGATTGAATTCCATGTTGGCAACGCGGCAACCTGCCCGCCATGCCATCGCAATACCATCACCACTAGCCACATCGGGATTTGAAGTATATTGGTAAACCTTAGAACTACCGCCAGTGGCTAAAGCGACAAACTTAGCCTTGATGGTTTCAACTTGCTCGGCATTTCGGTTCCACACATAGGCACCTAACACGCGATTACCGGGACGATTTAATTTGCGGGTGGTGATAAGGTCGATGGCGTTATAGCGTTCTAAAACTTGAATGTTTGGATGGGCGAGGGCTCGTTCTTGCAGTGTGGTCTGCACCTCTTTGCCCGTTGCATCCGCAGCATGTAGAATGCGTCTATGGCTATGGCCGCCTTCGCGGGTAAGGTGATAAGGGGCATCTTTAGCATTGTTCCCCGTGGCTTCTTCTTTATCGAAAGCCACGCCACATTCGATTAGCCATTGCATTGCACTCTTGGCGTTTTCGGCGGTAAAAGTCACCACCTCTTTATCGCACAAACCAGCACCAGCCACTAATGTATCGGCTACATGGGATTCGATAGTATCACTTTCATCGAAGACGGAGGCGATACCGCCCTGCGCGTAGTATGTCGACCCTTCCGAGAGAGGGCCTTTTGAAAGCAGAATTACGTTTGCTTTTTCAGCAAGATGCAAAGCTAGTGTCAGACCTGCGGCACCGCTACCTATGACTAATATGTCAGATTGGTGTTCAACTACTTGTTTCATCGGGTATCATGCTATGACTGAGAGTACCATCTATGGTAAACCAACTGACGAATTATGGGTACTTTCCTTTTAACCTTACTTTTTTTGTATAATTCTTAGAACTTTTTCAAAGCACGCGAGTCTACATAAGTGAATATGATTCGAGCGACTGAGAAATCAGCATTTTAGATTTGGGAGAAGTCGGCTCGGATGAGTGGACAAATAAGTGATCAACAATTAGTTGAGCGCGTACAACGGGGAGATAAAAACGCTTTTAACCTGTTAGTGCTTAAATATCAGAGTAAAGTGATTAGCTTGATTTCACGCTACGTGCGTAACCAAGCCGACGTTGCTGATGTAGCACAGGAAGCGTTTATTAAAGCTTATCGAGCTTTGCCAAACTTTCGTGGTGAAAGTGCGTTTTATACCTGGTTGTACCGCATAGCCGTTAATACGGCTAAGAATTACCTCGTATCACAGGGGCGCAGGGCGCCTGCAAATGATGTCGATGCCGAGGATGCCGAATATTATGAAGGTAGTGATGCGCTAAAGGAGTTTGCCTCCCCAGAGCGACTAATGTTATCGGATGAAATCAAGAAAGTGGTTTTCGAAACATTAGAAACATTGCCGGAAGAATTACGTATGGCGATTTCATTGCGTGAACTCGATGGGATGAGTTACGAAGATATCGCCATCATCATGGATTGCCCTGTTGGAACGGTAAGATCTCGAATCTTCCGTGCCCGTGAGGCAATCGATAAAAAGCTTCAGCCTTTGCTGGAAGCCTAAATTCTTATTTTAAGAAACCCTTAAATTTAGACAGGTGAACAATGGATAAATTAGGTCAAGAATGGGTATCAGCCGCTGTCGATGGAGAGACAGATGTGCAGACGATGGCAGAACTTGCTGCCGATACGCATTCACATAATAAATGGCGTAACTATCATTTGATAGGTGATGCTATGCGGGGTGAATTACCCCAGACTATGGCGTTAGACCTTAGTGCAAGTATTGCTGCTGCAATTGAGCTTGAGCCTGCCATTGTCTCGCCCCAAGCCAAGGCTCCGATAGGCGTTACTGAACAAGTTACAACGGATAAAAACCGCGTAGTGCCACTATTTAAGCAGTTTGGTCAGTATGCAATTGCCGCTACTGTGGCCATGTTTGCCATCGTCGGCGTACAGAACTTTAACCAAACAGCTGATGATGCCGCGTCGCCATCACCTGTGCTTGTTACTCGTCCTTTGATGGGTAGTGCGTCGCCAGTGAGCTTACAGACGGGGCCTGTTCAACAAAATCAGAGCTACACTAATGACCAAATGAACGAGCAACGTCGCCGAATTAATACGTATATACAAGATCATATGTTACAACAACGATTGAATACGGGTGCCGTTGTAGAAGACAATAGCGAGGTTATTCCCGTTCCTGTCAATCAGTAGTAAGGAGTTAGCTTGCGTCTAATCCTGTTGGCTTTGTTAGCCTTGGTATTTCCTGCGGTGGCGCAGGAAGATATGCCTGCCAAAGTCTGGCTTGAGAAAATGAGTCAGGCTTTAAAAGAGAAAGAATTTAAAGCATCGATTATACAACTTCAGGCCGACCATATTCGGCCTTTGGTTTATCTTCACGGTAAGGTGAATAATCAAGAAGTTGCCTTTCTTGAGTACCTCAACGGTCCTCCCAAAAATGCGGTAAGAGTGGGAAATCGGGTCACCTTTATCGAACATGATCAACCCGCATACAGTATCATCTCTAATCATATTCAGGGCGTGTGGCCTGCGGCTTTCTCATCAAAAATGAGCGATTTAGAAGTGGGTTATCAATTTGTATTAGGGGGCCGCACTCGCATTGCTGGGCGCCCAGGGCAAATGATCCGCTTGTTGCCTAATGATGAATACCGATATGGTTTCCAAATCTGGTTAGATATGGACACCTATTTGCCACTCAGATATGACATGTTGACTCAAGATAAGCAATTGCTTGAACAACTAATGGTGATTGAATTAATTGAATTTAGCGAGCCCCCATCGATTCTACAGGAAGCCTACAAGCAAGAATGGCCTGCTGTGATCGATCAGGCTGAACGTCAAGATGGACAAAATTGGCAGTTTTCTTGGCTCCCCGCTGGATTTAGCGTAGTAGTGCGTGATCATCACCGTTTGATTGGTAGCCACGAGGCAGTTGAATATATTGCCTTGACTGATGGCTTAGCCAATATTTCTATTTATGTTGCTCGGGCTGGAGCAACGCCATTGCCTGAAGAGTTAATTACGCGTAATGGCTTATCTTTAGTGTCAGAAAAAGTCGGTAATGCTGAAGTGGTGGCTGTGGGTAAAGTGCCAACTGAGACCTTAGCCCGTATCGCGAAAAGTTTGATGTTAAAATAGAGCGGTTCATCATGATGGAAGAAGTGGCGCGGGTTGTCGCCTGTGATAATCAAGGTTGGCTCACCGTTGAGGTCGAGCTTAAAAGCACCTGCAAGAGTTGCAGTAGCAGTGAGTCCTGCGGGACGTCTGCTGTTGCACAGGCTTTTTCTGCAAAGACACAGCAATTCTCTATTCAGAGTGAACGTGCCTGTGAGGTTGGTGAACTGCTAAAGTTGGGGCTACCAGAGAGTGTTATCTTGAAAGCGGCTGCCTTGGTTTATTTGACGCCACTCTTCGGCTTATTTGCGGGGGCATTATTAGGGCAGTTTTTTGCTAGTTTGTTAGTAATCAATTCTGATCTCTGTGCGATAGCCTTTGCTGCTTTAGGCGCGTTAGCCGCTTGGTTTTTTGGAAAACGTAAGGCAAAACAGCTTGAAGTAGATTCGCAACCTGTGATTTTAGCTTATTTAGGCACAGGGATCAGTTTAGATAAATTATCTGTTTGATTTCATGTTGTTATTGATTTCAATTAGACAATAAACTTTTGCTGAGGGCGGCATTTTTCGACATAAAGACAACTATGAGTGAATCTGATTGGTATTGAATCCGCAATCAGGTACAATTTCCCACCTTTGAACCGTATCCATTTTTCAGTATTAGTCATAGCAGCATAATGAAACACATTAGAAACTTCTCAATTATTGCCCATATCGACCATGGTAAATCGACGCTGTCAGATCGTCTTATTCAGGTTTGTGGCGGTTTAAGCGACCGTGAAATGGATGCACAAGTTCTTGATTCTATGGATTTAGAACGTGAGCGCGGTATTACCATTAAGGCGCAGAGCGTTACGTTGGAATATACAGCCAAAAATGGCGAAACCTACCAACTCAACTTTATTGACACCCCTGGTCACGTCGACTTTTCCTATGAAGTATCTCGTTCATTAGCCGCCTGTGAAGGTGCGCTGCTTGTGGTGGATGCTGGCCAAGGCGTTGAAGCTCAAACGCTGGCAAACTGTTACACTGCGCTGGATATGAATCTGGACGTGGTACCTATCCTGAACAAAATCGACTTACCTCAGGCTGATCCTGAGCGTGTTGCCGCCGAGATTGAAGACATCGTCGGTATTGATGCGATGAACGCGGTGCGTTGTTCTGCAAAAACCGGTGTGGGTATTGATGATGTATTAGAGGTTATCGTCGAGCAAATTCCACCGCCAGAAGGCAATCCAGATGCGCCGTTGCAAGCCCTCATTATTGACTCGTGGTTTGACAGCTACTTAGGCGTTGTTTCTTTAGTGCGTATTAAACATGGCGTGCTCAAGAAGGGTGATAAGTTCAAGGTGATGTCTACAGGGCAAAACCATACCGCAGATCGTGTCGGTATTTTCACGCCAAAACAAACCGATAAAACCGAGCTAAAAACCGGTGAAGTAGGTTTCGTTATCGCAGGTATTAAAGAAATTCACGGTGCGCCAGTGGGTGATACCTTAACACTGGCTAAAAATGGTGCCGATAAGCCATTACCCGGCTTTAAAAAAGTGAAGCCTCAGGTTTATGCTGGTGTGTTCCCGATTTCTACCGATGAATATGAAAACTTCCGTGATGCACTGAACAAACTCAGCCTGAACGATGCCTCATTGTTCTTTGAGCCTGAAAGTTCATCTGCGTTAGGCTTTGGTTTCCGTATTGGCTATTTAGGCCTGCTCCACATGGAAATCATTCAAGAACGTTTAGAGCGCGAATACGATCTTGACCTCATCACGACCGCACCTACGGTAGTCTATGAAGTGTTGATGACCAGTGGTGAGACTATCTATGTTGATAATCCAGCAGATTTACCTGCAATTAACAACATCGAAGAGATGCGTGAACCGATTGTTGAAGCCAATATTCTGGTACCAAAAGAATACTTAGGTAACGTAATTACGCTGTGTATCGAAAAACGCGGTACTCAAGTTAATATGGTTTACCACGGTAATCAAGTGGCCGTGACTTACCATCTGCCAATGGCGGAAGTGGTGATGGACTTCTTTGATCGCTTAAAATCAACTAGCCGTGGTTATGCGTCATTAGAGTACAACTTTATCCGCTTCGATCCGGCGGACATGGTGCGCTTAGATATTCTGATCAACGGCGACCGCGTGGATGCGCTGGCGATGATTATTCACCGTTCGAATATTCGTCACCGTGGTTTGGCGTTGGTTGAGAAGATGAAAGAGCTTATCCCGCGGCAGATGTTTGATATCGCGATTCAAGCCGCGGTCGGTAGCCAGATTATTGCCCGTTCTACCGTAAAAGCGTTACGAAAAGACGTAACAGCTAAGTGTTATGGTGGTGACGTTTCCCGTAAGAAGAAACTCTTAAATAAACAAAAAGAGGGTAAGAAACGGATGAAACAAGTTGGTAACGTTGAGGTGCCACAAGAGGCGTTCTTAGCGGTACTTAAGCTAAACGAGTAACACTCGAGATAACACAATTTAGCTATTATTGCGCCGCAGTTTGCGGCGCTTTACTTAGCTTATCGTATGTTTTGTGGTGTTTTTTTATAAATGCGGTAAGTTAACTAAAGTTCGCGAGTCGAAATACAATAGTCGCTGAGTTTAGATCTTTACATTTCAAGGCAGGAGTTCAATACGTAATGGCAGCCTATTTTTCCATTATTTTAGTGCTAGTCACTCTGATTTCAGGGTTGATCTGGTTAGTCGATGTGCTGGTATTTGCGCCTAAACGCCGTGAAAGCTTAGCCTTGGCCAAGGCTTCTCAGGCCAATTTAACTGAGGAAGCCGAATACAATATTATCCGTGAACCCACTGTGGTTGAGACTGCGCACTCCATCTTCCCAGTGATTGCCTTTGTGCTGATCCTGCGCTCGTTTATTTATGAGCCATTTCAAATTCCATCGGGTTCTATGATGCCAACGCTGTTAGTGGGCGATTTTATTCTGGTTGAAAAGTTTAGTTATGGCCTAAAAGATCCCGTATGGCGCACTAAACTGATTGAAACGGGCGAGCCCAAACGTGGTGATGTGATTGTCTTTAAGTACCCAGAGAATCCTCAAGTCGATTACATTAAGCGTGTTGTAGGTTTACCGGGCGACCGGATTATCTACCGCAACAAGCAGTTGATGATCCAAAAGGCCTGTGGTGCTGAGCAAACTAATTGCCCAGAGCCAGAACTGGTGGCGCGTACCGAAATCAGCCGTGGTGATTACAGCCAAGATGGTGTGCCTTTACTGCGTTATAAAGAGCAACTCGGTGAAGTGGCACACGATATTTTAATTAATCCAAGCCGTCCTGATATGTTGGGTTATTTCAAGCGTGATGGCAATTTACCCGCGGGTGAATTTCTTGTTCCCGAAGGCCATTACTTTGCGATGGGTGATAACCGCGATAACAGTACCGACAGCCGTTTCTGGGGCTTTGTCCCTGAAGAAAATCTTGTCGGTAAAGCGGTGGCTATCTGGATCAGTTTTGAGTTTGACCGTTCAAAAGCCGACTTCCTGCCAACCTGGGTACCAAGCGGTGTGCGCTTTGAACGTGTAGGTGGAATTCACTAGTATGGAACCGATTAAAAATTTGCCGCGTTTGTGTCGTACATTGGGTTATGAGTTCAAGAATATTGACCTTCTAACCCAAGCGTTGACCCATAGAAGTGCGGCAAATAAGCACAATGAGCGTTTAGAATTTTTAGGTGATTCGATTTTATCGATAGTCATTTCGGATGCCTTATATCATCAGTTTCCTAAGGCGACTGAGGGCGATTTAAGCCGGATGCGCGCCACTTTAGTGCGTGGCGATACGCTGACCTTGATTGCTCAAGCCTTTAAACTTGGGGATTATTTATTCCTCGGTCCTGGCGAATTAAAGAGTGGCGGTTTTCGACGCGAGTCGATTCTGGCCGATGCGGTTGAGGCGATTATTGGTGCGATTTACTTAGATTCGGACCTCGAAGTGTGCCGTGAGCTGTTGCTTAAATGGTATGCCGAGCGTTTATCTGAGATTCAACCCGGTGTGAATCAAAAAGACGCTAAAACCTTACTGCAAGAATATTTACAAGGGTTAAAGAAGCCGCTACCCGATTACCAAGTAATCAACATAGAAGGCGATGCCCACGATCAAACATTCACCGTTGAATGTCGTATAGATGACTTGAGTGAAAGCGTGATTGGCGTTGCGAGCTCACGCCGCAAAGCCGAGCAGATTGCCGCGGCTCAAGTATTGGAGTTACTGAAGAAATGACCAAAAAAACAGACTTGCCAGCTGTCGATGCCGCTAACGCGAGCAATGAGCCGAGCTTAGACGAATTACTGGCAAGGATGAATGCAGCGAGCGCAGCAGCGCCGTCTGTTCACTATGATGTGACCTACTGTGGCATGGTGGCTATTATTGGCCGGCCTAACGTGGGGAAATCGACCCTGCTGAACCGTTTGCTTGGGCAAAAGATCAGTATTACCTCGAAAAAGCCGCAAACGACGCGTCATCGCATCATGGGTATCCATACCGATGGTCCGCGCCAAATCGTGTTTATCGACACACCCGGTCTGCATATTGAAGAGCAGCGTGCGATTAACCGTTTAATGAACCGCGCGGCGGCGAGCTCGCTTGCCGATGTGTCTATGGTGATTTTTGTGGTCGATGGTATGACATGGACCGCCGATGATGAGATGGTGTTAAGCAAACTTCGCCGCGGCGGTGAAGAGCGTAAAACTGTTTTAGCCATCAACAAAGTCGATAATATAAAAGACAAAGAAGCCCTTTTCCCTTATTTGGAAGAAGTGGCCAAGAAGTATCCCTTCGATGAGATCCTGCCGATTTCTGCCAGTAAGGGCACTAACGTTAAGCGCATTTTAGATATGGCGGCAGAGTCTCTGCCCGAGAATCCATTCTTCTTCCCCGAAGATTATGTGACCGACCGTTCGCAGCGTTTTATGGCCTCTGAAATTGTCCGCGAAAAACTGATGCGCTTTTTAGGTGATGAATTGCCCTACGATGCGACGGTTGAAATCGAGCAGTTTAAGATGATGGAAAATGGGGTTTACCAAATTAACGCCCTGATCCTCGTCGAGCGAGAAGGCCAAAAGCGGATGGTGATTGGTAGCAAAGGCGAACGCATCCGTACCATCGCTACACAAGCGCGCCTCGATATGGAAACCTTGTTTGATAACAAAGTGTTCCTCGAAGTCTGGGTGAAGGTTAAATCCGGTTGGGCCGATGATGAACGCGCCCTGCGAAGCTTAGGTTACGGTGACGATTAATCGTTACTGATGATAGGCCTAGCCTGACCATGAACGAGCGTGCAGATTGATGAAACGGGGTTATGTTTTGCATCATCGCCCCTATCGGGAGTCTAGCGCGCTGGTCAATCTCCTGGTCGACGGGATTGGGCGTGTCGATGCCGTCGCGCGTGTCGGGAGCGGTAAACGCTCCATCAAAAGTATCCTTCAACCTTTTCAGCCGCTGATTTTTGCATTTAGCGGTAAGTCTGAACTCAAGAACATCAGCCAAATTGAAGCGGCCGCGCCAGCCGTGCCCTTATCGGGTTATAGCCTGTATGCCGGCATGTATATCAATGAGTTGCTGATGCGAACCCTGTCTGTTCACCATAATGCCGAGGCGTTATTTCTCATCTACCACCAAGCCTTAGTAGGGCTTGCGGCGCAGTTTTGTGAGTCGAAACTGCGTTACCTTGAACTGGCGCTTTTGCGGGAACTCGGGGCTATGCCATCCCTTATCCGCGATACACAAGGCGAGCCTTTGATCCCTGAACATTACTATCAGCTTGTGCCTGAACTCGGGTTTCAATTTGTGCTAAACAGCCGAGCAAAGCACACCTATCAAGGCGCGATGTTAACCGCACTTAACGATAATGAGCTGTTGCAAGAGCAGTTTTTAGCAGCTAAACGACTGATGCGGTCTATGCTGCAACCATTGCTCGGAGATAAGCCACTGGTGAGTCGGCAGTTGTTTATGCAAGCGACAGCACCAAAGATGAATGGGAATAATTAGCCCTAGCTCCTGTTTTTTACAGTCTGTCCCAGTACAATAGGGCGCAAATCAGCGTTAATTCTCGCCTTAACAACATAAAGGAGTTCCCGATGAGCCGTATCTTATTGGGTGTTAATATCGACCATATTGCGACCCTGCGTCAGGCTCGCGGCACCAGTTATCCCGATCCTGTCCATGCGGCGGCGGTTGCCGAGCATGCGGGTGCCGACGGTATCACCATTCATTTACGGGAAGACAGACGCCATATTATCGACCGCGATGTGTATCTGCTGGCAAAAACCTTAAAGACGCGGATGAACTTTGAGTGTGCTGTGACTGAAGAAATGCTCAACATCGCCTGCGAAGTCAAACCAACCTACGTTTGTTTAGTCCCTGAAAAGCGTCAAGAAGTGACGACTGAAGGCGGTTTAGATGTGGCTGGTCAATTAGATAAAATCACTGCTGCGGTAAGCCGCTTAGCCGCCAATGGTATTCAAGTGTCACTGTTTATCGATGCCGATAAGACGCAAATCGATGCAGCAGTCGCCTCTGGCGCGCCACTTATCGAAATCCATACCGGTTGCTATGCCGATGCCAAAACGGCTGATGATGAGGCAAAAGAGCTTGCGCGTATCAGCGAAATGGCAAAATACGCCCACGGCAAAGGGTTGGTGGTGAATGCTGGCCACGGGCTGCATTATCACAATGTTAAGCCGATTGCGGCAATCCCTGAGCTGTATGAACTCAACATCGGCCATGCCATTGTTGCGCGAGCGGCCATTGATGGCTTAGCGACAGCGGTTAAAGATATGAAAGCGCTGATGTTAGAAGGTCGTCGAGGCGAATAATGGCAATCGTTGGGCTTGGCACTGACATAGTTGAAATCGAGCGTATCACGGCCCATGTGGCACGTTCCGGCGATAAGCTGGCCAAACGCGTACTGACAGAGGCTGAGTTCGATATCTATCAACAGCATAGCCAACCGAGCCGCTATTTAGCTAAACGCTTTGCCGCCAAAGAAGCCGCCGCTAAAGCTTTGGGGACGGGGATTGGTCGTGGCGTATCTTTTCAGCATATCCACATTGGCAATACGACTGATGGTGCGCCGACAATTGATTTTACTGAAGGTGCGCTGCAACGTTTAGTTTTGCTCAATGGCGTGGTTGGACACATTTCAATCGCAGATGAAAAATCCTACGCTATTGCGACGGTTATCCTAGAATCTCGCTAGTTTTTAACCCATTAGCACAAAGGGAGCCTTAGCTCCCTTTTTTATTGCGTAAAATGCATGGCAACATTTTTGTTACTTTTTACTGTTCAGTCTGGCATTTTTGGGCTAGGTTAGGTCAACAGTTTTATCTATAAACTAATTTTCAGGGACACAGCAAAAGGAGCCCAAGATGAAATCCGCCGTAGAGCAGTTATCAACCTATAAAAGTGTGCATTTAAATCCGCGAAATATTCAAACTCATTTTATTGGTATTCCATTAATTATATGGTCGGCTTTTCTATTATTAGCGACAATCCGTATTCCACTTGGTAGTGCTGGCGATGTGAGTTTAGGTGTGATTTTAGGGGCTGGCGTGCTGGTTTATTATTTTCGTTTGCATGCAAAGTTAGCGATTGGTCTGGCCTTGTTTATCGCCCCCGTCGTGTATTCAACAGAGTTAGTGGCCTCCTCTCCCAACGCCTTCTGGTTGGCTATATCGGTATTTATCGTCGGTTGGGTTTTTCAGCTGATTGGCCATCAATACGAGAAGGCAAAGCCTGCCTTTATTGATGATTTAAACCAACTGTTAATTGGCCCGTTTTTCTTAATGGCCGAAGTGTATTTTATCCTGGGGTTAGAAAAGGCGTTAGATGCCGAGATTACACCTATCGCTATCGAAAAGCGCCGAGCACTCGATAGCAAAAAAGTGTAGTTTGGGTTTTATAGCCTTTTGTCTTGGGATCTGCACGGCTAATCATTTACAACTCAATAAGTAAATCAATTAGCTGTGCATTCATATCTTCCGACTCGAATGTTGCGGTGAGTGAGACATTGCCTTTTCGGTAAAATACTTGTTCGAAATTATCTTCCGACTCTTGGTTTTTTGATAAAAAATCAGATTTAGTGATGGGAATGTTGTAGTTTTTCAACGTTTTCATAAATTCGTCGTTGTTTTGGTTTCTCGTTAGTGACTCTGTAAATCGAATTTTACTGACTTTTCTTGCCTCAATATCATTAATGCCGAGGAGAATATTTTCAGTGGCGATGACCCATTGCTCACTGCGTGAGGAGTCAACCTGATTGGGTATTTTTATAATGTTGGCAAGTTGAGAGGGGCTTAGAATAAATTCATCCTCGTTTTTATCTGAGATGATTTGTTTTATTTTATTGTTGTCAAATTCATTAAAATTTATCGAAGTACGCTTGCCGCTGTTTCCTCGTGGAACAAACGAAAATCCAGTTAACATCTCTGCTGTTTCATGTTTATTGTTTAAACTGAAGGTTTCGAAATACAATATTAGCTTATTGTTTTTTCCATCGAGGCGATAATCGTTGCCTTCTTGTTCTATTTTCTCGAGCGACAGTATTTGCGCTAGCTTAGCTTTAAATTGTATCTTGCCATCGATAATCCAGTTATCTTGGTCATAATTATCACTAGGCTCAATCATATTACTACCATGATTATTTAGAATGCTCTGGTTTTTATCGATCCTAACAATCTGGCTGTTTTTTGCATAAATCCATAGCGTTCTGCCGTAAACATACGCTGTTGAACCGTCCAGCATAGACAATTTTACGCTCTCTGGCCCCATCAATTGGTTTATAGATGATTCAGGCTCACCATTACTTAAGCCATAAGCACGATTTAATGTAACATTCGCAGCTGGAGCAAGGTGGTTTTTAGCTTGTTTATATATATTTATATAATCATTTTTAGCTAGTGTGGTTAAATGTATTTCTTTATCTTTAGCTATATTCTCGCCTTTGCTATTGTAAGGGGTTGGAGTGGTAGGGGGAATGTCATTCTGGCATGATTTTATATTTGTTGTAGTGGTTATAAATTTTATTTTATCTATGTATTCATTATTTTTTATTTTTTTTACGCTAATTATCCTTAGGGTGATTCTTTCAATTATAATTGCATCGGCACCTTCTGATAATGCATCTTGTTGAATGCTTTTTAACACTTTTTCAAAGTATCTGCTATAAAATGGAGTTGAGTCAGTGTATTTTATTTCTAATAATTCATTTTTATCTATTTCAACGGTGTAATGGTTGTTTTTTGTACTTATGTTTTTATATTCACAGGTAGGATAGTAATCAAGGACTTGCGGGAGATTATTTGAGGCTAAAGTACTGGAAGAATAAAGTAATGAGCATGAGATTGCTAAGTATTTAAACATTTTTTCATCCTTGATTATTTCTACTTAGGATGATTTTTATCAGAGATTTGAGGCAGTAACAAGTTTTTTAATTGTGCCCATTTGGATGTTTTGTTGTCAGTGGGAATGGCCGTGGATTATGAGTACACATCTAAAGTGTGTGACATATCTAAATTGTTGCTCCCTGTGAGGATGTTGTTTACCAAAAAGTTAGACGTAATAGCTTAAATGCACCATCGAGATTAATAGGGGAATCTAGACTGGCTCAATTTTAAGCTATTTTCTAAAGATAAAATCAACCACGCATTTAGCGTAGAGAGGTAATCTAGTTACTTTTGAGACTGATAATACTGCGGAATGATACGCACTGTTTTGACCATATTGTCAGCGACTTCAATGACTTCTAGCGGGTAGCCTGCAAGGCGTAGGCTCGTGTTTTCGGAGGGGATGTCCTCCAAATACTCTAAAATCAGGCCATTGAGGGTTTTAGGACCATCGGTTGGAAAATCCCATTTCATCTCTTTGTTCAAGTCTCGGATGGTGATACTGGCATCAATCAAATAACTGCCATCCTGTTGTTGGTTAATCTCTTCACTCGCGGTTGGTAACATTGAAGTAGTGAAGTCGCCGACAATCTCTTCGAGGATATCTTCGAGTGTTACCAGTCCTTGGATGTCACCGTATTCATCCACGACGAGGCCAATACGTTCTTTGTTGTGCTGAAAATTGGCTAATTGCACATTGAGTGGTGTGCCTTCAGGAATAAAGTAGAGCTCTTTGACTGCGCGCAGCAATGAGGATTTACTGAACTGCTCTTTTGATTGCAAGCGCAGCGCATCACGCAGATGAATAAAGCCGACAGCATCGTCAATGGTATCGCGGTAAACCAACACGCGAGTATGTGGGCTTTGGATCACTTGGCGATTGATATACTTAAAGTCATCATTGACGTTAATTGCATAGATATCCGAGCGTGGCACCATGATATCTTCAACAGTGACTTTTTCTAAGTCTAGGATCGATAACAACATTTCTTGGTGGCGTTGGGGGATCAATGCGCCAGCTTCATGAACGACTGTGCGAAGTTCTTCCTTGCTTAATGCATCGCTGCTGTTGATAGACTTTATCCCCACTAAGCGCAGTATGCCCGTGGTGATAAAATTGACGCTAGTGACGACATAGGAAAATACTTTCGATAGGGCGATAAGTAAATAGCTTGATGGAAAGGCGATACGTTCAGGATTGAGTGCGGCAATGGTTTTAGGTGTGACTTCACCAAAGACGAGCACGACCAATGTCAGTACCCCTGTTGCAATCGCGACCCCTAAATCGCCCCACAGACGCATTCCGATAATCGTGGCGATGGCTGAAGCGAGAATATTAACCAGGTTGTTACCAATCAAAATCAAGCCAATTAAGCGGTCTGGACGTTCAAGTAACTTGAGGGCACGAATGGCACCTTTGTGACCATTTGAGGCGAGATGCCTTAATCGATAGCGATTAAGAGTCATCATGGCGGTTTCAGAACCTGAAAAATAGGCAGAGAAAAGGATAAGCACCAATAAGAAAATGAGGAGTGCGCTTGTCGATATAGCGTCCAAAAATAGGCTCCAATTAGGCCGATAGGGTTAAGTTGATACCGAGAAATAAACGGGGTGTCAAGTCAGCTTAGCGAGTAAGCACCTAAGCTGACTTGAAATTATTAACTAAGAATTAATTCTTTGACAATGCGAGCGCCAAAATAAGCTAAGGATAACAAGGTTGCACCAGTTAAAGTGTAAATGACTGCGGTGCGAATCTTACAGCCAACCCAATACTGCTGCCACAGCATAGCGATATACACAAACCACGCGATAATTGACAAAATCGCCTTATGGCCTTTGCCATCGGCAAACATGTCATCGAGGAAGATAAAGCCTGTGGCCAGGGATAAGCTCAGTAAAATGACCCCAATAATTACAAGATGATAGAGCTGTTTTTCTACCGTCATCAGTGGTGGGATGCTAGGGCTTAACATGAGTTGTTTCTTTTTGAGCTTGTTTTGGATCATCGCCAGTTGAATCGCGTACAGGGCGGCGATCATCAGGGCGCTGTATGCCATGAGAGAGAGCACAACGTGCGCTAAGACCTCAGGATACAGCTCAAAGTGAGTAATAAACTTAGGCGGCAATAACCAGAGCAGGGCTACAGAGAGCACGGAACAGGCATAAACCACGGGCACAACCACAATCACTTTTAGCCTAAACATCATCACGGTAAAGGTGAAGGCGATGATCCAGTTCACTAACGAGATCACATTAGTGAGGCTGAAGTTTTGTCCATCAGGGGTAAATATCGCTTGTGAGAGGGCGGCTGCGTGTAGAATCACCGCAATCGCTGCGATACCTGCAACGGCTTTACGATTAGGGCCTTCAGGATGGAACAGCCGGCTTGTCACTAATACCAATGCGATGCAATAAAAAAACATGGCTGAGGCAGAAAAAATGACCATGGGTAATTAACCTATTTGTGTTGTTAAAGGTGCCTTATATCCCCAAACTACTTGAAACTCGTATTTTCAGATTGTTTGAGTTTTAACTGGGCATACAGATCAATATTTTGCCTAGAATAGCATGAGCTATCAGCAAATGGGCAGTGACATAAGTTGCAAAATTTAGCAGATTCTTATTGTTAGGTGTAAATAGTCGCCGTCAAGTCGCAAAATAAGTGTGGTAGCAGATTAAATGCCTAAGTTAACGCAACCGGGGCGTAGCAGTAGCATAATACGCACGCATGGTTATAATACTGCCCATTAATCGAGATCCTTAAAGGTATAGAGCAGGACGATGTTTGAGAATCTAACCGACAGACTGTCACGCACGCTGAAAAATATCAGTGGCCGTGGTCGCTTAACCGAAGAAAACGTTAAGGAAACCCTGCGCGAAGTGCGTATGGCGCTGCTGGAGGCCGATGTTGCCCTGCCTGTGGTGCGTGAATTCGTTAACAATGTAAAAGAACGTGCCGTTGGCCAAGAAGTGGCGAAAAGCCTAAGCCCTGGCCAAGCCTTTATTAAGATTGTTCAAAGTGAACTTGAAAAATCCATGGGCGAGGCAAACCAAGCTCTGGATTTAGCCACTCAGCCGCCAGCCGTGGTGATGATGGCGGGTCTGCAAGGTGCGGGTAAAACAACCAGCGTTGCCAAACTGGGTAAGCTGCTGCGTACGCGCCATAAAAAATCGGTATTAGTCGTCAGTGCTGACGTTTATCGTCCAGCGGCGATTAAACAGCTTGAGACCTTAGCGACCGAAGTCGATGTGGAGTTCTTCCCATCGGACGTGAGCCAAAAGCCAATCGATATCGCTAAGGCGGCCATTGCCCACGCTAAACTTAAATTTATCGATGTAGTAATTCTCGACACCGCGGGTCGTCTGCACGTCGATGAAGCTATGATGGATGAGATCAAGGCGCTGCACGCGGCGGTTAAACCGATTGAGACACTGTTCGTGGTTGATGCCATGACAGGTCAAGACGCGGCGAACACGGCAAAAGCCTTTAACGAAGCGCTGCCGCTCACCGGTGTGATTTTAACTAAGGTCGACGGTGATGCGCGCGGCGGTGCGGCATTATCGATTCGCCACATCACAGGCAAGCCAATTAAATTTTTGGGTGTGGGTGAAAAGACCGATGCCTTAGAACCTTTCCATCCTGACCGTATCGCCTCACGCATATTAGGTATGGGTGATGTGCTCTCACTTATTGAAGAAGTGGAGCGTGGCGTCGATAAAGAAAAGGCGATGAAGCTGGCTTCCAAAGTGAAGCAGGGCGGTAGTTTCGATCTCGAAGACTTCCGTGAACAGCTGCAGCAAATGAAAAACATGGGCGGCATGATGAGCATGATTGAAAAGCTGCCCGGTGTTGGTCAGTTGCCGCCAGATGCTTTAGCGCAAATTCAAGATGGTAAGATGACTCGCCAAATGGAGGCGATCATCAATTCGATGACAGCCAAAGAACGTAAAAACCCTGATTTAATCAAGGGCTCACGTAAGCGTCGTATTGCTGCGGGTTCGGGGACTGAGATTCAAGATGTAAACCGTTTATTGAAACAGTTTACCCAAATGCAAAAAATGATGAAAAAAATGTCGGCTAAGGGCGGCATGCAAAAGATGATGCGTGGAATGCGCGGTATGATGCCTGGCGGAATGAAATTTCCTGGGCGCTAATCTCAACGATTTTCATCAAAGTTGATGTCTTATCAGTTGGTTGATTGTATTTGGAATGAGGCGGGCAATTCTATGGCAGGTTTAATAATCGCCAGATTGGGTTGCATTCGTTGAAAAGTCAGGTAAAATCTTCCGGCTTTCTATCTGGGACTCTTCGCGAACACGGGGTTCCAGTTTTTATTTTTGCTTCAAGCAAATCATTAGAGGATTGAAAACGCATGGTTACCATTCGTTTAGCTCGTGGTGGCGCTAAAAAGCGTCCATTTTACAACATCGTTGTTGCTGACAGCCGTAACGCTCGTGACGGTCGTTTCATTGAGCGTGTTGGTTTCTTCAACCCATTGGCCCGTGGCCAAGAAGAAACTTTACGTTTAGACCTAGCTCGCGTTGAGCACTGGGTTGCGAACGGCGCTGCGACAACTGATCGCGTAGCAAAATTGATTAAAGACGCTAAAGCTGCTGCTTAATAGCGTTAAGGTATAGATTGATGAGCAGTAACCAACAGCCAGTCGTACTGGGGAAATTAGGCTCCTGTCATGGCATTAAGGGTTGGCTGAAAATCACCGCCTATACCGATTCTGTTGAAGGTATCTTTGATTATTCGCCTTGGCTTATTAAAGAAAATGGCGAATGGCGTGAAGTAAAAGTCACTCAGTGGCGTTACCAAGGCAAGGCCGTTGTGGCCGAACTTGAAGGTGTCACCACGCGGGAGCGAGCACAAATGCTCACCAATTGCGAAATTGGTATCCTGCCGCAGCAGATGCAATCATTGCCAGAAGACGAGTTCTATTGGCGTGATCTTATCGGTTGTGAAGTGATTAATACTACCGGCTATAACATGGGGATTGTCGATCAAATCGTGGAAACCGGTTCGAACGATGTCCTACTTGTTAAGGCCAACGCTAAAGATAGTTTCGGCAAAGTGGAACGTATGGTTCCCTTTGTCCCAGGGCAATTCATCTTGAAGGTGGATGTCCAAGGTAAACAGATTTTAGTGGATTGGGATCCTGACTTTTAAGTCGAGGTACAACATATGTGGTTAGGGGTAATTACCCTGTTCCCAGACATGTTTCGTGCCGTAACAGACTTTGGGGTTACGGGTCGTGCCGTGAAAAACGGTCTGCTTGAGTTGCACACGTGGAATCCTCGCGATTTCACCCATGATAGACACAGTACTGTGGATGACAGGCCTTACGGCGGTGGTCCTGGTATGTTGATGATGGTGCAACCCTTACGCGATGCCATTCATGCTGCGAAAGCAGCAGCAGGCGAAGAGGCAAAGGTGATTTACTTGTCACCTCAAGGACGCAAGCTGGATCAGCAAGGCGTTACTGAGTTGGCTAAATCATCCCGGTTGATTTTGGTGTGTGGTCGGTACGAAGGTATTGATGAACGCATCATTCAAACGGAAGTGGATGAAGAATGGTCGGTTGGGGATTACGTGCTTTCGGGCGGCGAATTACCCGCAATGACCTTGATAGATGCAGTATCGAGATTGGTTCCTGGCGTGCTAGGAAAACAAGCTTCGGCGGAGCAAGATTCTTTCTCCGACGGTTTACTGGACTGTCCTCATTACACGCGCCCTGAAAGTCTGGATGGACTCGATGTACCTGCAGTACTGCTAAGTGGCAACCACGAACAAATTAGACTCTGGCGTTTGCAGCAAAGCCTTGGTAGGACTTTTCTAAGACGGCCAGAATTATTTGAAAATCTAGCTCTGACTGACGAACAATCGACTCTTTTAGCGCAGTTCGTTGAAGCAATGGACAAGCATGCTTAGTCGTAGCTCAGTTAATTCTAGAACGGAGTAAGTTATGAACAACATCATTAAAATGCTCAACGATGAGCAAATGAAACAAGACGTACCTGCGTTTGGTGCTGGTGATACAGTAGTAGTTCAGGTTCGTGTTAAAGAAGGTGATAAAGAGCGTTTACAGGCTTTCGAAGGCGTTGTAATTGCTAAACGTAACCGTGGCCTGCACTCTGCATTCACAGTACGTAAAATCTCTAATGGCGAAGGTGTTGAGCGTGCATTCCAAACGCACAGCCCTCTGATCGCTAGCATTGAAGTTAAGCGTCGTGGCCGCGTTCGTCGTGCCAAACTGTACTACTTACGTGACCGTTCAGGTAAATCTGCACGTATCCGTGAAAAGCTGGCTACTAAGTAATAGTACCCGCTACAGAAAACAAGACGTAGTGTTCGCACAGAAAACCGCCCTAGTGGCGGTTTTTTGTTGGCTGAAGTTTGCCATTTTAGTGATTTCGCGTGCGTTTAAGGCTTTCGACAGAGAGCCACTGTGCCTTCAAGCCTTTGCCTTGTTATAAGAGCCGCTCGTCATTTGAGTTGAATAACTACACATCATTCCTCGTTTCGCGAGCACATGCTTGCCAGAACGAACAAAATCTAATATCGAAACGTTAACACGTCCTAATGCGATTGGTATAAATGCCGAATTTGTTAAATTCTTCCTTGATCTTCTGCCAATTAATAGGCATATTGGTCGCCTATTGTAATGGTGTATCATTACGATATTACATGGTGGCCTCGGCTATTTAATTCTTCCCCCAGCGGTTTGAGATCCAGACTCCTGATAACCTGGGGATATGACTTCAGTTTTAGGTGGTAAGCATGCAACAGGATACGATCAATAACGTACACATCAGTTCAGAGAAAGTCCTTATTACACCGCAGGAGCTAAAAGCGACTCTGCCACTCTCTGAGCACGCGTATCGTTATATCCTCAATGCACGCAAAACCGTGGCGGATATTGTCCATAAGCGCGATCACCGCGTGCTTATCGTCACTGGACCTTGTTCTATCCATGATATCGATGCCGCCAAGGAATACGCTTTAAAGCTTAAAAAGTTACACGATGAACTCAGCGATGAGTTCTACATCTTAATGCGAGTCTACTTTGAGAAGCCACGTACCACAGTGGGTTGGAAGGGGATGATTAACGACCCCGATATGGATGAATCCTTCGATGTCGAAAAAGGCTTAAAGATGGCGCGTGAGCTGATGATTTGGCTTGCAGAGCTTGAGCTGCCCGTCGCCACCGAAGCGCTCGACCCTATCAGTCCGCAATATATTTCGGAGCTAGTGACTTGGTCGGCCATTGGTGCTCGCACGACTGAATCGCAAACCCACAGGGAAATGGCGTCGGGTTTGTCTATGCCCGTTGGCTTTAAAAATGGTACAGATGGAAAGCTCGATGTGGCAATTAATGCCCTTAAATCGGCGGCCAGCAGCCACAGATTTATGGGGATTAACCAACAGGGTCAAGTCGCTCTGTTGCAAACGGCGGGAAACCCCGATGGGCATGTGATCCTGCGCGGCGGCGTAACACCAAACTACGATGCGGCCAGTGTGGCTGAATGTGAAGCGCAGCTACATAAGGCCAAACTCAATGCGCGCCTTATTATCGATTGCAGTCATGGCAATTCCTCTAAGGATTACACCAGGCAAGTCCCTGTGTGTGAAGATGTGTTTGCGCAGATCTACAACGGCAATAAGTCCATTATTGGCGTGATGCTAGAAAGTCATTTAAACGAAGGTAATCAAAGTTGTGATAAACCATTAAGCGAATTGGCCTACGGGGTTTCTGTGACAGACTCCTGTATTAATTGGGAAAAAACCGAAAGCGTTTTACGTGCGGGCGCATCGAAGTTATCTTCGGTATTGCCAACGCGTTTTGATATGCTCAAAGTGGCCAATGCTTGAGAGCAAATCTTAAGTGCCTAACGTTTAAACACCTTCCTTTTAGGTGGGTAGTGGACCGATAACATGAACGAAAAAACCACAACTGAATTAGAACACCTTCGCGGCCTTATCGACGGCGTCGACCAGCAATTGCTGCATTTACTGCGTAAACGGCTAGATTTAGTCGCGCAGGTGGGCACAGTTAAGCATGCCGCAGGCCTGCCGATTTATGCGCCGCAACGTGAAGCCGCAATGCTGGCAAAACGCCGCGAAGAAGCCAAAACCATGGGTATTGCGCCTCAACTTATTGAAGATATTTTGCGCCGCTTGATGCGTGAGTCCTATCTCAATGAGAAGGATGTCGGCTTTAAGCAAGTGAAAAATGACCTAGGTTCAGTTGTGATTGTGGGCGGGAAAGGCCAGCTTGGTGGACTGTTTCAACAGATGCTGTCGCTCTCGGGTTATCAGGTCAAAGTGCTCGATAAAGACGACTGGCAGCAAGCGGAAACCTTATTTGCTGATGCCGGATTGGTACTGGTAACTGTGCCTATCGCCATCACCTGCGACCTTATCCGTGCAAAACTAACCCAATTACCACAGGACTGTATTTTAGCCGACTTAACCTCTATCAAGACTGAACCGATGAATGCCATGTTAGCTGCCCACAAGGGACCCGTTGTTGGCTTTCATCCTATGTTTGGCCCAGATGTTGGCAGTTTAGCTAAGCAGGTTGTGGTGGTGTGTCATGGACGCGAAGCGGATAAATACCAATGGTTACTCGAGCAAATTACGATTTGGGGCGCACGAATTGTCGAAGCCGAGCCTGAACGCCACGATAATGCGATGCAGTTGGTACAGGCGATGCGCCACTTCTCAACCTTTGTGTATGGCTTAAACCTTTGCAAAGAAGAAGCAGATATCGAAACTCTGCTGCAATTTAGCTCGCCCATCTATCGCTTAGAGCTCGCCATGGTAGGGCGCTTGTTTGCCCAAAGCCCAGAGCTTTATGCCGATATTATTTTTGCCCAACAGGACAGCCAGCATGCGATTGGCGATTATTTGGATAACTATCGCGAGGCATTAGAGCTATTAAAGCGGGGCGATAGGGAAGCGTTTATCAACCAGTTCCAAACGGTTGCTAAGTGGTTTGGTGATTTTGCGCCGCAGTTTCAGCGTGAAAGCCGCATGATGCTGCAATCGGTAAGTGATATGAAAACGAACTGATAATGAATGAGTTAGTCATAAAAAATGCCCATCTTTGATGGGCATTTTTTATGGGTTTTGAGTCACTTTTATTGTGTAAATTAGTAATTGCTTAAGGTGATCATTCTCTAAGATTTGGCATTCAAGGTAAGAAAACACTGTCGCTTATTTTCGGTTTAGGTAGACTAATTTTAAACATGCATAAATAAAGCATGAATTTAAATTAGGAGTCTATCCATGTTCTGTATTCAGTGTGAGCAAACCATTCGTACACCCGCTGGCAATGGTTGTAGTTATTCCCAAGGTATGTGTGGCAAATTAGCGGCAACCTCGGATCTGCAAGACTTATTAATCTACATGTTGCAGGGTGTTTCCGTTTATGCGGTAAAAGCGCGCGAGTTAGGCATTGTAGATTCTGAAGTCGATACTTTTGTTCCTAAAGCTTTTTTCTCAACCTTAACCAACGTCAACTTCGATGATGAGCGGATCATTGCTTATGTACAGCAAGCTGCAACACACCGTGAAAATCTAAAAACAGCCTATGAAGCCGCTTGTGAAAAGAGCGGGAAAACGGCAGAGCAGATGCCGCCAGTCGCGCAGTTAGTGTTAGGCACAAGCAAGCTTGAAATGCTGTCTCAAGCACCTATCGCGTCGCTAAATAAAGACAAAAATCACATTCATGAAGATATTTTAGGACTTAGATTACTCTGTTTATACGGCCTTAAAGGTGCGGCCGCTTATATGGAGCATGCGCGTGTACTAGGTAAAACCGATGCTGAGATTGCTGCGGATTTCCATCAAATCATGGCGTTTCTCGGTGAACCGAGTGTTGATGCAGATAAATTATTCTCCACTGCGATGGAAATTGGCCAATTAAACTACCGCATTATGGCTTTGCTTGACGCGGGCGAGACCGAAGCCTTTGGTCATCCTGAACCGACAGTCGTCAACACTAAACCGGTAAAAGGCAAAGCGATTCTGGTTTCTGGCCATGATATGAAAGACTTAGAGCTTATCCTTGAGCAAACAGCGGGCAAAGGCATTAATGTTTATACCCATGGCGAAATGCTGCCCGCACTTGCATACCCAGCCTTTAAAAAATACCCCCATTTAGTGGGTAACTATGGTAGTGCATGGCAGAACCAGCAAAAAGAATTTGCCAACTTCCTTGGCGCTGTGGTGATGACATCTAACTGTATTATTGACCCGAATGTGGGCCAATATAGCGACCGTATCTTTACCCGTAGCATCGTAGGTTGGCCTGGTGTGACTCATGTAATTGGGGATGATTTTTCAGTTGTGATCGACAAGGCTCTCTCACTTGATGGTTTCCAATACGATGAAATTCCACACAATATCACCATCGGTTTTGCCCGAAATGCCTTAATGGCTGCCGCCCCAACAGTAGTTGAAAATGTGAAAAACGGTTCTATCAAACACTTCTTCTTAGTCGGAGGTTGTGATGGTGATAAGTCGGAGCGGAGTTATTTCACCGATTTAGCGAAATCGGCGCCAAAGGATTCCGTCATCCTGACCTTAGGTTGTGGTAAGTACAAATTCAACAAGTTGGAATTTGGCGATATCAACGGTATTCCGCGCTTACTCGATATTGGCCAATGTAACGATGCCTATTCGGCAATCCAGCTAGCTATCGCGCTATCACAAATCTTTGAATGCGATATCAATGAATTACCATTGAATCTCGTGCTTTCATGGTTTGAGCAAAAAGCCATTGTCGTGCTGCTGACGCTATTGTCGCTCGGGGTGAAAAATATCCGTACAGGCCCAACGCCACCGGCATTTTTAACTGCAAACTTAGCCAAGATTTTGGAAGAGAAATTTGGCTTGCGTAATACCACCACAGTGGAAGCCGATCTTAAGACCATGCTAAACGTAGCCTAGGTCGATTGATAGCATAGAATCACTGCGGCTTGACGATAAGGCCGCAGTGTTATGGATACAAAGATTATGAATATCAATACCCTACCCGATATCACTTTATCCTCCACGCCTGCGCGTCAAGACAGTTTCAGTCAGTTAGTGTGTGTGGAACGTTGGAACGAAACCGCTGATGTGGTGAGTTTTCGCTTTCAAGCGGGTGAGCCGATGAAGTTTGATTATAAGCCGGGTCAATTTATGACCTTAGTGCTAGACATCAACGGTGAACAGGCTTGCCGCAGTTATACCTTATCTTCGACGCCGTCCCGACCTTACTCGTTAATGTTGACCATTAAGCGGGTTGAGGGAGGACTCGTATCGAATTATCTGATTGATCATCTACAGCCAGGACAAATGGTACGAGTCCTGCCGCCAACAGGGCAGTTCAATCTGTTTGATATTTCAGCCCAAAAATACCTCTTTTTGAGCGCAGGTTGCGGTATAACACCTATGTATTCGATGTCGCGTTATTTGACCGATACCCAAATGAATGCCGACATCGCTTTTGTACATAGCGCGCGAACTCAAGCCGATATTATTTTTAAAACTTCATTAGAGACCATGGCTACGCGCCATCGAGATTTTAAACTGCGTTATATTGTGGAGAATGTCACCACTGATACGGTTTGGCATACTGAGGAAACATTACACGATATCGGCTGTTTAAGTGCCAATAATCTACGAGATTTAGTGCCTGATTTTGCCGAGCGAACCGTATTTTTGTGCGGGCCAGAGCCTTATATGCAGGCCGTGAAAAAGATTCTGACTGATCTTAACTTTGATATGAGTAAGCTGTATCACGAGAGTTTTGCTACCGCAGTGAAAGAAGCGCAAAGCCGAGTCAAGCAAGCTGAAATGCAATCAGCAAATCAAGTTAATGCCAGCGCAAGCTTTATGTTATCTATTGGGGATAAAAAGCGGGCCTTAACGGCAGAGCAAACGTTACTTGAGGGGATTGAAGCTGAAGGTTTACCGATTATTGCGGCTTGCCGCTCGGGTGTATGTGGCGCGTGCAAATGCCAAGTGCTCGAAGGGGAGACTGAGTCAACTAGTAGCATGACATTGACGCCAGCTGATATCGATGCCGGATATGTGTTAGCCTGTTCAACTAAGCTTAAGTCGGATGTAACGCTGTCGTTGGGCTAATATTGAGTTGTTTGAGCCATCCTTAACGGAAATATTTTGGTAGCGTAGTTGCGATTATATCGCTGAGAACGTAAGGTTAAAGACAAGGGCGGAGTTCACGCCCAGTCTCATCGTCCGGCTGGAGTCTCTCAATGACAACGACAACCACTTATGCCGCAAAAATTGAAGATCGCAGCTTAGGCCATTTACTTTACGCCTTAATGTCCGGCTTTCCGTTGTTACTGCTTCCTGTGCTGCTGAGCTTGTTTATTAACTTGTCTCAGCGACACTCTCAAGGCAATGCGGTGCTAGCTTCGCACCTGCGTTGGCAACGCCATTCTAATATGATTTTTTTAGGACTCTTAATATTAGGTTATTGCTTGCCGATTACTTGGCTTAGTCTTTCGATTTATCTCTTTGGTATTATTTGGTTTTGTCATCGGATAATTAAAGGCTGGTTAAGTCTATTGGATGGTTTAGAAGTCTAAAACTTGTGCTAGAGTCTTTTCATCTTAACGAGATAAGAGGCTCTAATGTCTAGTTATCAAATTCTGTGTATTCTCTGTGCGTTAGCCTTAGTCACCTCAGTGGCATCTTCACGTTTACATAAGCTGCAAGAAACCGTCGCCATTACCGCATTAGCATTGGGCATGAGTCTGTTGCTATTGTTGGCGGGTAAAGCACTTGGCGGTAATGTTTATGGTTACTTTGTGGCAGGGCTGGAGAAACTCGACTTTCAAGCCTTATTGCTCAATGGCATGTTAGGTTTTCTCTTGTTTGCTGGGGCATTACAGATCCGCTTAAAAATCTTAAGGCATCAGAAATGGGAAATCCTCATCCTTGCCTTCGTCAGTACCTTGCTCTCGACTTTTATCGTCGGTGGTTTGCTTTACTACATAGCTCCCATGTTGGGATTGCCCTTGGCCTTAAGCCATTGTTTGCTCTTTGGCGCATTAATTTCACCCACAGATCCGATTGCCGTATTAGCCATTTTGAAGAAGATGGGCGCGCCCGAAGATATTGCTATTCAGGTGGAAGGGGAGTCGCTCTTTAACGATGGCATTGGGCTGGTGATTTTTGTGGCCATCTCCCATCTAGCCTTTTCAACTGAGCCGCTGACCTTCACGCAAATCTCGTTATTGTTTGTTCAAGAGGCGCTTGGGGGCATCGTTTATGGTGCAGCGCTGGGTGTATTGTTGCACCATTTCTTTCGCTACTGTGAGGAAGAAACCCAATTAATGCTGGTCACTTTACTGATCCCCACCGCAGGTTATGTGATGGCAGAGGTATTAGGTGTGTCGGGGCCGCTGGCGATGGTGAGTGCGGGGATGATTATCGGCAACTACAGCGTGCCTAAATATTTTGTGCGCCATGAGCGGGTAAAACTCTATACTTTTTGGTCGTTGATTGAATCCTTCTTCAATGCGCTGCTGTTCCTCCTGCTGGGATTATTACTCCTGCTTGTCACCTTTAAAGCGCCATTATGGTGGTTTATGCTGCTGGCTATTCCGCTGGTATTAACGGCGCGGGCGGTGAGTGTGTTTTTGCCCTATATCGGATTTAGGTTGGTTAAGTCTTACAATCCCTATGCCGAGTCGATACTTATCTGGGGTGGGCTCAGAGGCGGTTTAGCCTTGGCCATGGCGATGAGTTTACCCGAGGGCGTTATTATCGATTCACAAAGCAGTGTCGAGCTGCGAGAGCTACTGCTCGTGATGACCTATGCCGTGGTGGTGTTTTCAATCCTAGTGCAGGGCTCGAGTATGACGGGGTTAATTCGCCGCAGTAATGCGGTGGCAACAGATACCAATAGCCAGATTGCGCCTGAGCGAACCTAGCCCTGCTGCGTTTAAGCTTGAGGCCTAAAATCCTAAAAGCCCTAAACAAGACAGCCACGATATTCGTGGCTGTATGTTCTTTGGTATCGTTATTCGCGCAAATTAGCGATATAACTCCCTGACGACCTCGACCATCAGCGCCAGTGTGTCATGTGCTTTATCTTCTTCGAGGGAGCAATTCAGCACTAGACCATCGGCTTTGAGCTGTTTAATCCCTTGAGTTTGCAGTAGCAGCGCATCTTCGCTGATGGCATAACAAGGATTAATCACTATAGGGAGATGACTGTTGGCCTTGATTTGGATGAGGCTTGCTAAATCCAAAGTGGGTAAGTTGGCATTGTTATAGGTACGAATGCCCGAGTCACATAGGATAAGCTGTTGGTTACCTTGGCTTAAAATCGTCTCCGTTGCCGCCATAAACTCCTCATAGCTTGCCATATCGTGACGTTCGAGGAATAGCGGAATCGGCAGGGTGCCTGCCTGAGTCAGCAAGGCCTGATTAAACATTTGTTTGCCCGTTAAGAACAACATATCCGCATGGCCTGTCGCCAACGGCATATCCGTCGCCTGTTCGATGGCAATAACACAAAGCAAATCATACTGATGCAGGGTTTGGCGCAGCTTAGGGATGATGGCTTCTGCTGAGGCGAGCGAGTGGCATCCGTCTAAAATCACCGCTTGGAAACCCGCTTCTTTTAGCTGTTTCACTCTGCGCTCAAAGGCGGATAAGACGGTTGGTGACGACTCTAACAGCAGGCTTTTGCTCAGAGTCATCTTGGCAATAGCACCAAGATGGCCTGCGCCAATGGTAAAGGGGCCGCAGTGAATTTCACTCGCCTGCGCCTTATAAGCCTTAGTGTAACGATAGGGAGATGACTTAGTGCTTACTTCACTGAATACTTCGGCTTTAGAGGTATTAGGTTCAATCAACAATTGGCTATTGCTGAGTTGTGTCGGTTTTACGGTTTCGCAGGGGTAACACCCCAATACTTTGATAAACCGCGTGATCCTCTCGAGCTGTTTGAGCCCTTGCTGCATGGCTTCGCTGGAAATATTGGCATCGATATCCAGATAGAACATTTCTTCCCACGGTGTGCCAGGAATAGGGCGAGATTCGAGTTTGCTCATATTCAGTTGATGCGCCTTGAGCACCAATAGGGCTTCAACCAACGCACCCGCCTTTTGGCCTGTGGCCATAATCAGGGTAGTTTTTGCGGGCAATTGCTCGGGTACGGCTACGGCTTTTCGTGCCACAACAATAAAGCGGCTTTGGTTAATCTTTTGATTGGCAAGGCCAGACTCAATTGACTCGAGTTGGTACAGCGCGCCACCTTCTGTGCTACCAATCGCAGCGGCGCTATTGTCGGTAGACTGGTTGACCTTCTCCATGGCCTCGGCGCTACTTGAGCAATATTCCAGTCTTAAGCCTTTGTGCTGGCTAAGATAGCGGCTGCACTGACTGATGGGCTGCGGGTGAGCATAAACAGTTTTGATATCGCTCAGTTTGCTGCCCGGTTTGCCCAATAGACAATGGCTTACTTCGATAGTCGTCTCGCCCACGATGGAAAGACTGGTATGTTGCAGTACGTCATACACTTCGTTGATTGAGCCGGACGAAGTGTTTTCTATCGGCAAAAAGCCATAGTCGGCGTGACCTGACTCAACGGCTTGGACTATCTCATCGAAACTTTGGCAGCCTAAGTCGAGCATCTCAACCTGACGACGTTGGCAATAGCGAGACGCGGCAAGGTAAGAGTAGGAGCCGCGGGCGCCAAGGTAGGCGATACAGTATTGTTGTTTTTGCGTTTCAGGGTTCGCGCGGCCGTGAAGATAAGCCTGTTGATTCAGTACCGAGTCTTCGATAATGCTTTGATACAGCGAGATAACATAATGCGCATCTAAGCCTTTTTCTCGTCCTGCCATCACTAATCTTGCCAGCAGTTCTTTTTCCCTTTGGGTGTCACGAATGGGTCTCACATCCACTTCTTTACTGCGGGCCACTTCAAGACTTAAGCGGCGACGTTCGGCGAGTAACGAGAGAAGCTCATTGTCGAGCTGGGTTATTTGCTCTCGAGTGTGATTTAAAGGCTGTGGTTTTTGCATTCTGACCTCATTTGCCGCCGGATTCTCAAGCGTTTAAGACGAAAAAGCCTCCCAGTGGGAGGCTTTGGATTTTTACTTTCGTTTTTACACAGTAAATCCGCCTCCTAGAGTGGGGGTGTAAAAAAGAAAGTAAAAAACGCTAAGGTATTTGTTTTCATAGGGACTAAAACTAAAGGGCGAGGGCGTGGCTGTCAATCAAAAAATATTCAATAGCAGTATTCTTTCACATCTCGGTTGTTAACTCTTCTCACGCAATCAAATTGAGTGAACAGATAGTTAATCGCATTAGTCTCAGTGGCATTTCGCTTTCTTTGCTGCATAAAAAAGGCGAAGAAATGTTTCTTCGCCTTTTGGTCTTGTTAGGGATTATTCGCCTAATTCGACGCCAGCACGGTTGATCAGGAACTGAGTCAAAATCGGTACTGGGCGGCCGGTTGAACCTTTATTGGCACCGCTGTTCCACGCCGTACCTGCGACATCTAGGTGAGCCCAGTTGTACTTTTTCGCGAAACGCGAGAGGAAACAAGCCGCCGTAATCGCGCCCGCTGGACGACCACCTAAGTTGGTCATATCCGCAAATGGGCTATCGAGCATATCTTGGTACTCATCCCACAGTGGCATGCGCCATGCGCGGTCACCACTTTGCTCACCAGCATTGAGTAGCTCATGGGCGAGTGGATTGTGTGATGAGAACAGGCCAGAAGCATGTTTACCTAAGGCAATCACACATGCACCAGTGAGTGTTGCGGTGTCGATTACCAGTTCAGGGTCGAAACGCTCAACATAGGTCAACACGTCACACAATACTAGACGGCCTTCGGCGTCGGTGTTCAGAACTTCAACAGTTTGCCCTGACATGGTGGTTAAAATGTCACCTGGGCGGTAAGCGTTGCCCGATGGCATGTTTTCACAACCTGCGAGAATACCGACGACGTTGATTGGTAGCTTCATTTCACAAATGGCTTTCATGGTGCCGATCACACCAGCAGCGCCACCCATGTCGTATTTCATTTCATCCATGGCTTCGCCCGGTTTTAATGAAATACCGCCTGAATCGAAGGTCAAGCCTTTACCAATCAATACGATAGGTTTTTCCGTGCTATCGACGGCACCCTTGTATTCCATCACTGTCATAATGGATTCATTGGCGCTGGCGCGGCCTACGGCAAGGTAAGAGTTCATGCCGAGTTTCGCCATTTGCTCTTCACCTACAGTTGATACATGTAGATTTTCGTGAACTTCGGCCAATTGGCGAGCTTGAGAGGCTAAATAGGCTGGATTGCAGATATTTGGCGGCATGTTAGCCACATCGCGGCATAAATGCATACCGGCAGAAACGGCCATGCCGTGCTCAATCGCGCGTTCACCTAAGGTTAATTCGCGACGTGTTGGCACATTAAATACTAATTTACGCAGCGGACGACGGGTCTCACCTTTACGGGTTTTGAGCGCATCAAAGCTGTATAAACTGCTATTGGTGGTTTCGACCGCTTGGCGAACTTTCCAATAGGTATCGCGACCTTTAACGTGTAACTCGGTTAAGAAGCATACCGCTTCCATTGAACCTGTTTCATTTAAGGTGTTGATGGTTTTAGTTATGATCTGCTTGTACTGGCGCTCGTCTAGTTCTCGTTCTTTGCCGCAACCGACTAACAGCACTCGTTCACTCAATACATTAGGAACGTGGTGCAGTAATAACATCTGCCCAGGCTTACCTTCTAAATCGCCGCGACGCAGTAGATTACTGATATAACCTTCGCTAATCTTGTCTAATTGCTCGGCGATACCGGATAGACGGCGGGGTTCATAAACACCGACAACGATGCAGGCTGAGCGTTGTTTTTCGGGGCTACCGCTCTTTACGCTAAACTCCATGAGCACTCCTAGATTCTTAAAGACAAATTTTTATATTTATTGGATAATGTCTGCTTGTCCCGAAAAGGGCCTAAGTTATTACTCCAAAGGTGATTTATTCTCGGCACTTGAGTCACGTTTTTGTGAAAAAGCCGTGACATTTAATGTAAGCCAGGAACCCCTGAAGTTGGTCAGAAAACTACCAAAAGTAAACAGTTTACATGAAAGTTAGTCTGTTACCAGCAAAAAGATAAGTTTAGAGACCGGATCCTACCTGTGATTGTATTTAGATACCTTATTCGAGAAGTTTTAAAGGCGCAAATTGCGGTACTTTTTGTACTGTTAACTATTTTTATTAGCCAGCATTTCGTGCGCATATTAGCCGACGCCTCAGACGGTGAATTTCCCGCTTCTCTTATCGCCACCTTGATAGGCCTTAATTTACCCTATCTGGTTGTTCTGGTTTTACCTTTAAGCTTATTCCTTGGGATATTAATGGCCCATGGTCGCATGTATGCCGAGAATGAAATGGTCATTCTGCACGGTGTTGGTGTGAGTGAATGGTATGTTACCCGAGTAACTTTGATTCTCGCCGTTATTAACATGTTGTTTACTGGGTATTTATCCCTTTATGTTGCGCCTTGGGCGGAGGAGCAACAAAACCAAGTGCTGGAGAAAGCACAATCTGAAGCAGGCCTTGCCGCGCTCGTGCAAGGGCGTTTTCAGGCCAGTCCCAATGGCCGTGCGGTACTGTTTGTCGAACGCATTGGCAAGGATAATGAGCTTGAAAAAGTATTTGTGGCCCAACTCCCCGATCCAAATGATGAAATAGGCTTAACCAATGTGGTTGTGGCTAAGGGGGGGCGCGTTAATGAAGATCAAAATGGCTCACAGCAGTTACAACTCAATGATGGGGTGCGTTATCAGGGTAGCCCACAACAAAAAGACTACCAAATGATTGAATTTGGTGGCTATAAGATGCAAATCAAAGAACAACAGGTCGATGAACGTCGCCGTAAACTTTCAGCTTTACCGCTGGCAGACTTGATGAAAGTAGAAGGTTCTGAAGCCGTGGCTGAGTTTCATTGGCGTCTAGCAATTCCGTTGGCTATTCCTATTATGACCTTAATTGCAGTACCTTTGGCTCGGGTCAATGTGCGACAAGGCAAGTTCGCCAAAATGCTCCCCGCTGTTCTCTTGTACCTAGGTTATTTTGGTCTGATGGTTGCGGGTCGTAAAGCGCTGCAAGATGGCGTTATTCCACAGTATTTAGGCATGTGGTGGATCCATTTGTCGGCACTGATTATGGGGATTTTACTGCTCGGTAAAGACAGGCCCCTATTTGCCCGTTTATCAGCGGCAATGGCGCGTAAAAAGGTGGCTGCATGAAGATTTTAGACCTTTATATCGCCCGAGTTTTATTAAGCACCTCGGCGTTATGTTTACTGGTGCTGACAGGTTTGTCGGGCATTATTAAGTGGGTGGACCAACTGCGTTTAGTGGGCCGCGGCACTTACACTATGATGGATGCGGGGATTTATGTGCTATTTCTGGTGCCCCGCGATATTGAAATGTTTTTCCCGATGGCTGTGCTGTTAGGTGCCTTGATCGGTATGGGGATGTTAGCCTCTAATTCGGAGCTTGTCGTCATGCAAGCATCGGGCATGTCGCGTTTGCAGATCACGCTATCGGCGATGAAAACTGCAGTGCCGCTGATGCTGATGGTAATGGCATTGGGTGAGTGGGGCGCTCCAATTGCGGAGCAAAAGGCTAATGAACTTCAGGCCATCAAACTCTCCGGTGGCAGTTTGATTAAATCTCACCGAGGTATTTGGGCAAAAGATGGTGATTTGTTCGTGAATATTGGTGAAGTTGCGGATATCGATAAGCTCAACAATATCACTTTATATAAGTTTAACAGTGAGTTAAAACTCACCAATGTCGTGCATGCTAAAAGTGCGTTATTTAGTAAAGATAGTTGGCATCTCTCGGATGTTAAGCGTACCGATTTAAGCTACGACGAAGTGAAACTTGAGCATTTAGATGAAGATATTTGGCGCTCAAGTTTAACGCCTGACAAGCTCAGTGTGGTATCGGTTAAGCCTGAGGCCTTATCGATACGCGGCTTAATGGGATACTTAGAGTATCTTAATAGCAATAGCCAAGACCCAAGTCGTTACGAATTAGCCCTTTGGCGCAAGGTGATGCAGCCTGTTACCGTAGGGGTGATGATGCTGGTGGCGTTATCCTTTGTATTTGGACCGTTGCGGACAGTGACTATGGGGGCGCGGGTGTTACTCGGGGTGGTTGCTGGATTTAGCTTCTATATCAGTAATGAGATATTTGGCCCCATGAGTATCGTTTATGAACTACCTGCGTATGTCGGGGCAATGGCGCCAAGTCTACTATTTACGGGTATTGCCTTTTACTTTATCCGGCGGTGATAAACGCGGGTAATAAAAAACGACGCAATGGCGTCGTTTTTTATTGGGACAATTTTATAAGCGACTAAAAGCTAAATTTAAGCGCCATGCCAATTACGCATTTGGTTAGCTTCTTTGGATAACACGACTACTTCAGAACGGGTCATCATATCCTGCAGTGCGAGTTTATCGTCGTTGATAAGCACCCACAGATTACCAATACCAAGTAATGACCACACAATGCGAGCGTAAGCGGTGATAAGGCTTAGATTTTGGCCGTTTGGGTGCTGGATCTTAAGGCGCCAGGCGCGCATCCCGAGGGTTTGGCCGCCCTTACTCCAAAAAAGCGCATAAAAAGTACCTACGCAGAGCGCTAACCAAAGTTGATAAATCCCATGGTAAATCGGTGTGCCATTGAGGGCGTCGGACACATGCTCAAAGCCATTCATGCTAACGAGGCCAGAGGCTGTGAGTCCAAAAAAAATACCAAAGCCAATAGCGCCCGAAAACATATATACGGCTACCGCTAGCAGTAGGTCATAGATCATTGCCCCTAGGCGGCGAAAGAATCCGGCGCGGGGAAAGTTGGCATGTTCAGCATTTAACATCGGCGATCCTAATTCTAAATGGATAAATGACGATAAGGTTTAGGCTTCGGGTTCTTCATCACGTACAAAGTGGATATTGCTAAACCCAAAGCGAGCAAATTCGACTTTGCGATAATCTTTTTCAGCCTTGGCGCCTTTGCGTGAGGTCATGGCAATTTGTTGCTCCATCGCCAGAAACTTGGTTAAGTCTATACCTTCGGCCTCCGCTACGGCCTCGTATAAATCGTGGTGTTTAGCATAACTAAAGGCAATGGTTTTCGTCTCACCTTTGAAGGTGTAAGTCACTTGACGCGCCATGGTTTTCTCCTGAAATAAGTCCTGAAATGGTTCTGAAATTAATTAAATTCGCTTCTAAAAATAAAATACACCGCACCGAGGATGCACAGACCCGCCCAGAGATAATCGAGTTTGAGTGGTTCCTTCATGTAGAAGTAGGCGAAGGGCACAAACAAGCTTAAGGTAATGACTTCCTGTAGGATTTTTAATTGTCCGACATTCATCACTGTGTAGCCGATACGGTTAGCCGGCACTTGCAGAAGGTATTCAAACAGGGCGATGCCCCAACTGACCAAGGCAGCGATAATCCAAGGCTTTGAGCCTAAGGACTTTAAATGTCCGTACCAAGCAAAGGTCATAAAAATATTGCTAAGACAGAGTAAACCGATAGTCGTCAGGGTTGGATTCATCATTCTTCTCGATGATTAAGTTTATAAATCATGTACATGGCATCATCAGTGTAGCTAGCAAGGCATTTCTCTATGGCTTTAGGTTTAAAGCCCATTTTGCGCCAATAGCTATCAGCGCCTTGCACTGCCACTAAGGAGAGGGAGCTCAAGTTAAAGCGATCGGCAAGCTGCTTTAGACGCATTAAGGCTTTAGACCCCGCGCCTAAACCTTGAGCCTTTGCCGATATCGCAATATCGTGCAGATACAAAGTATCGGCCTTAGGTAAATGGATGATTGGCTCATAAAGTGCGGGAGGCATATTGGTGGTCCAAGGATGAGCAAGACAATAGCCCACCACTGAGTCATTTACCTCAAATACAAAGCAGGATTGAGGTGAGACGTGCCACTTGCTTTGCAATACATGCAGGGGTTCAGGATCCAGTTGAGAATAACATTCTTCCTGGATCTGTAAAATAGCATCCCAATCCTGTGGGGTGATTGCACGCAATAACATGGTCGACCTTTTTCCGTCCAAAACAGTTTGAATAAATAAGTCCGGGATTATATACCCAAATCGCAGCAAAAGCTTTGAAACTCCGATAGTGATGCGATTGCGCCAAGTCTAAGCGCTAGAGTGTTATTGCCAACGCTTTATGACCTAGCGCTACTGCATTTAGCCCAAATAGCGTTGAGTTAAATGCTTAGCCAGATATTGACTGTTTAACGGCTCGCCTGTGGCTTGAATGATGAGTTCATCCGTTGTCAGTAATGAGCCTTTGGACCAAATATGGCTTCCAAGCCAGTCAAATACTTGGGATAACTGCCCATTATCGATAAGGTTTTCAATAGGGCCTAAACTTCGCTCCATTGCAAAACGGCACTGAGCAGCATACATGGCGCCTAGGGTATAGCTAGGGAAATAGCCAAGTTCACCGACTGCCCAATGGATATCCTGCATACACCCATCGCGATAGTTACCATCGGTATTGATCCCGAGCAGTTGTTGCATCTGGCTTGACCAAAAGTCGGGTAGATCATCCACACTCAAGCTACCGTCGATAAAGGCTTTTTCGGCCTCAAAGCGCAATAAAATATGGCAAGGATAGGTGACTTCATCGGCATCGACGCGGATAAGCCCTGGATTGACGCGGGTGTAGTGTCTTGCCAAGTCTTGGGCGCTGAAATCGCAGCCTAAGTGCTGTTTAATCAGTGGCTGCAATTGCCGTAAAAACGCGGGATTGGCACCGAGCTGCATTTCACAAAATAAGCTTTGGCTCTCATGGACGCCCATGGAACGAGCCAGTCCTGCGGGTTGACCGCGCCATTGTTTCGGTAAACCCTGTTCATAACGGGCGTGGCCAGTTTCATGCACTATGCCCATGATAGCGCTGCTAAAATCGGCTTGGTTATAGCGCGTCGTAATGCGCACATCACTCGGTACACCGCCACAGAATGGGTGACTACTGATATCGAGCCTGCCATGGTTAAAATCAAACCCTAAATAGGCCATCACATCGAGGCCAAGGGCTTGCTGCGCCATGATATCGAAGGGGCCGTTAAGCTTAAGTGTTGGCTCACCGGCTTGTTTTTCGAGTACATTTTGGATGAGCGTGGGTAGCCAAATTTTTAAATTACCAAAGGTTTGCTCAAGCTTGGCGGTAGTCATGCCAGGCTCAAATTTATCGAGCAGGGCATCATAGGGGGAAATATTTTGCGCTTGAGCGCGGATTAAAGCTTCTTCCCTCGCAAGGGCGATTATCGCCTTAAGATTAGGTTTAAAGCCTTGCCAATCATTGTTTTTACGTTGCTCACGCCAGGCATTTTCACACTGATAGGCCATCTTGGTTTTGGCTTGAACCAGCTCACCCGGCACTAGAGTCGCCTGTTGATACTGATATTGCATTTCCCTTAGGTTGGCGTGTTGTTCTGAGGTAAGCGCTTCTTGCGCGGCAAGAGCGAGATTATCACCAAGGTGAGGGGACGTTTTAAGGGTATGGATATGCAATGCGAGTTCAGCCATGGCATCGCCACGCTCACTGCCGCCGCCCAAGGGCATCATTGCTGCCTGATCCCAATCACCTAGCGCACTAAAATGTTCAAAATGTGAAATTTTCTGAAAATGCGCCATAAGTTTATCGTAACTTGGCGTAGGTTGTTTGGTGTTCATAGCGGTATCCATAGACTCAATCTTAAGGTGCGGTCGTTATCTATTAGCACGAAAAATAACAATAACAGCATGATAATATCATGCAGTCAAAAGCACACTAGACCCCTAAAGGGAGGACGTGAACATTATTGACCATAACGGCTCACGCCATTATGGCGTAATGGGGAGTTATTCAAATCTGCTTTAGGATAAATATTTGTTTGGAAACTAAGCTTGCCTTGCTATGCTGTCACTCGTAAGTTGATAATTACAGTGAAGTAAATGGACTGCTGTATCGTTCAAGGAGATGACTATGTGGGCGTTTTTAGTTGAACAGCCTAACCTACCTTACACTATTGCCTTCGCCTGTGTGCTTGTCCTTGGTGTTTTTGAAGCCTTATCACTCGTCATAGGATTAAGTATGATGAGCGCCTTAGACCAGTGGGTGCCTGCTGATGTTGAGTATGATGCTGATATTGGTGGTAGCGGACTCACAGGGATTGCTGGCTGGCTTTGCCTCAATCGTTTGCCGCTACTTATCTGGTTTGTGCTGGCACTAACCAGTTTTGCCATTGCAGGCTATCTCGTTAATTACATTAGCTTAATAGTCTCGGCTACCTTGCTGCCGCAACTATTTACCTTACCTATCGCCATAGTCGGCAGTGCATTGTCTTGTCGCTATCTTGGCCGAGTACTGGCCGATTTGCTCCCCAAAAATGAATCTACCGCCATATCCCTTGATGACTTAAGCGGTTATGTCGGCACTATCACCTTAGGCTGCGCCATTAAAGGCATGCCATCGGAAGCGGTTGTTCGCGATAAACATCAACAAAAACATTATGTATTAGTCGAGCCTGAAACTTCAGGTATCGAGTTTGCTAGTGGTACTCAAGTGGTGCTGCTTAAAAGAGAGGGAAGAGTCTGGTCTGCGACTCGCTTTGATAATTAATTTTCCAAAGCTATTAACGAATAAGGAAAACAAATGGATGTGTTAAACGAAGTCACCAGTTCGAGCAATTTTGTGTTGTTGGTTGCCGCAATGGTATTGATTGGCCTGATTGTAATTGGTCTGATTTTCGCCAAGTTATACAAACGGGCAACGAAGGAAATGGCTTTTGTGCGTACTGGTTTTGGTGGTGAAAAAATCATTAAAGACGGCGGCGCAATCGTCTTACCCGTGCTGCATGAAACCATAGCCGTAAATATGAATACCCTGCGTATCGAAGTGGAGAAAACCCAAAAAGATGCGCTGATCACTAAGGATAGAATGCGTGTCGATGTGAAGGCCGACTTCTATCTGCGTGTGGCGCCCAATGCTGAAGGCATTTCGATGGCGGCACAAACCTTAGGTACCCGTACCACGCGGGTGGAAGAGCTGAAAAAGCTGATGGAATCTAAGTTTGTCGACGTGTTGCGTGCCGTTGCAGCCGAAATGACCATGACTGAGATGCATGAGCAGCGTGCCGATTTTGTACAACGGGTGCAGAACAACGTTGCTAACGATTTAGAGAAAAACGGTTTAGAACTTGAATCCGTTTCCTTGACGGGATTTGACCAAACCGACTTGCAGTTTTTCAATGAAAACAACGCATTCGACGCAGAAGGTCGCGCGCGTCTAGCTAAAATCATTGAAGAAAAGCGTAAAGAAACCAACGATATTCAGCAGGAAAACCGCATTAAGATTGAGCAGCGTAACTTAGAGGCTGAAAAAGAATCGCTGGAGATTGAAAAGTCGGAAGAAGAAGCACGTCTTATCCAGCAACAGTCACTCGAATTTAAGCGCGCAGAGCAAAAAGCTGAAATTATTAAGCAAAAAGAAAACAAGGCGCGTGAAGAACGTGAAGCCGAAATTGCCAAAGAACGTGCTATCGAAACCGCGGAAATTGAAAAGACCAAAGATATTGAAACACGCGAGATTGAAAAACGTAAATCTATCGAACAGGCGCGTATTCAACAGCAACGTGATATCGAAGTCGCCGAGCAGGAAAAACACATCGCGGTAGCCGCTAAATCGGAAGAAGAGTCGGCCGCCCGTGCCCGCGCAGCAGAAGCGGAAAAGCTGAAAGTGGAGAAAGAGGAAGCGGTTATCACAGCGCGCCAAGTGGCGGAAGCCAATCGTCGCAAAGAAATTGAAGTGATTGATGCCCGTAAGGAAGCGGAGCGCGATGCTGTTGGTGTGACAGTGCAAGCTGAAGCCGAGAAACGTGCCGCGGAAGACAGATCGAGTGCGATTTTGATTGAAGCGCGTGCCAGTGCCGATGCGAAAAAACTGCAAGCCGAGGCGGATGAAAAAGTCTATGCCGTTGAAGCGGCTGGTAAACAAGCTCTGTACGAAGCCGAAAACGTGCTGCGTGATGAGCAGATTGCGCTGCAAAAATCCCTTGCGATCTTAAAAGCCTTGCCAGAAATTGTTGCTCAAGCGGTTAAACCATTGGAAAACATCGAAGGTATTAAAATTCTTCAAGGTTATGGTGCTGGTCATCAATTTGCTACGGGTGGTGATAGTTCCGCCATCAACCAAGGTGGTATCGCTGAACAAGTGACTAGCGCAGCCTTAAACTATCGCGCCAATGCGCCAGTTGTCGATGCCATGCTACGTGAATTAGGCTTAGTCCAAGCGGATTCTGGCACTTTGAACGATCTGCTCAATGGCAATAATGCACTGACGACCGAGGCCTTAAATGTGGTGAAATCGGCCAACACTGGGCTGAATGGTTATAGTCAGCAACAGGCCATGATTGAACCAAAGATAAATAATTAAGAGTGGTCAATCACCAAAGACTAAAGCGCCTACGGGCGCTTTTTTATGCCTGAAACGGCTGTATCGATTTGTAGTATTCCACTATTACCCTAAATTTAATGGTCGGAGTAGAGTGAAATCCGCTGTTGCGTTTTCCCTTATCGAATAAAAGGAGTTTCTCATGGCCAATATTTTGATTATCGCCGGTGATTTTGTTGAAGATTACGAGTTAATGGTACCGTTCCAAGCCCTGCAAATGGTGGGTCACAGTGTCACGGTTGTTTGTCCCGATAAAGTGGCGGGGCAAACCATTAAAACGGCAATTCATGACTTTGAAGGCGACCAAACCTATACCGAAAAACCAGGACACTTATTTGCCTTAAATGGCAATTTTGCTGGTTCGAACGCGAGTGATTTTGATGCGCTGTTGCTTCCAGGTGGTAGGGCGCCAGAGTATTTACGCCTAAACCCTGCGGTGATTGCCCTCGTGGCAGAATTTGCCGCCCAAGATAAACCGATTGCGGCTATTTGCCATGGCGCGCAGTTACTCACGGCGGCCAATGTGGTTCGCGGTAAAAAAGTGTCAGCCTATCCCGCTTGCGCGCCCGAGGTGAAACAAGCTGGCGCTGAATATTGTGATATTGAAGTCACTGCGGCAATTACCGATGGCAAATTAGTTACCGCGCCCGCATGGCCAGCGCATCCTGCATGGTTGGCGCAGTTTAACAAGTTATTGAATTAACGATACTCATCCTGTGTAATTTATGGCATAACAGTTCGGGTAGAGGCTTAAGTTGAGTATTCGCTGGGGACTTAAGCAAGGCGCAATGGCTGGAGCAAAGCGCAATAGCTGCTTGGGGAGTAATATTGTGTGTGAAATCTATTCCGGTGCCGAACCTGAACTGTTTGAACTCAAAACCCGCTCCATTCGCATCGATGGTGTGGTGACGAGCGTGCGCCTCGAGGCGATTTTTTGGCAGATTATTGAAGAGATTGCCGAAGATGCCGAGCTGAGTGTCGCGGTATTTTTAACCCGTATTTACCGAGAGGTGTTAACTCGCCACGGAGAAGTGGCTAACTTTGCTTCTTTATTGCGGGTCGCCTGCACAACCCATCTTAATCAGGGGCAGCGTTTGGTGTTAAAACCTAAGGTTGCACTAAACGCGAAATCCTCTTGAATATCCATTGCATCTTTGCGATTTGAAAAGACTAAAGTTGCTGCATACTTGCCGCGTTATTGCAGAGCCATTTTCTTGTGAGTACTTGGAAACATGAGCTTTTATCGATTTAGCTTGCGAAGGCTTGGGTATATTTTTGGATAATCTGCTCTACTTTTCCATTGGCTTTTAGCTGCGCTATCGCGTGATTGAGCGCAGGTAGTAGAGCAGCATGCTCTTTCCGTAGCCTTAGCACCAGTAGGCCATCAGAATGCACCGCGGCTAATCCAACGGGGATCTTAAGCTTGTTTGACCAATATAAGGCGGGATAGTTACCCGAGATAATGGCCGTGATGCGGTGTTTATCTAATGCCTTAATCAACTCTTGTTCAGAGGTAAAATCGACACGGATAAACTCCTTGTCGTCATGGTACAAATATCCCCTGACGGTACCGATTTGCTTGCCTTTAATTCCAGTGATTTCTTTGAATGATTCAACATCTTCGGGTCTGGTCACTACGTACTCAGTGATAGGCATGATGGGATCGGATTTCACGAATAAGGGACCAAAATCTTGGTTTTCAAACCAACTGGGGCTAACCACATCAAAATCTAGTTGACCCGTTTCAAGGGCGTTGTTCGTCCGTTTGGGCGGCAAGGACAGATTTTCTCCCTCAATATTCGCTAAGGATAAAATCTGCGGAATTAATTCAGAAATTATTCCCGGAGCATCGGGTTGATTGGCAATAAAATACGGATACCAAGAATATGAGCCAGTAATGTTGTACTTGAGTTGTTCTGCATAGGACTGAGGGGCAAACAAAATCAGTAATAAAACGCCTTTAACGAGGCAACGATAGAGAATACTTCCTTTACCCATCGAGTCCTTCACTCCTTGGTTGATCGAGCTTAGTGGTTACTACGCTACATTGTATTCTTTCGTTGTGAAAAAATGGTTATCTGTGGCGCAGTTTACCTATTCAAGCAGTTTTAAGCCGTTAAGCCAACAGTTGGCACAATGCAGGTTGCTGATTGTGAGGATAAATTCGATAGGTCTTATGGTGTTTGATAAGACTCGTTTTCTTATTGCCCTGGCTTATCAGCAAACCATGGGAGAGAGCGATTTGAGTCAACTGTTGCTCATCGGCACGGACATATAAGTTGATGGGTTTGATGAGCTGATTATCTTGAATATGCTGGGTAAATTCTTTTACATCAATGACTAAGCTAGATTGGCCATCGCCGTCTAGCTTCAGTTTCGTATTAATTTCGGTATCGGTAAACACTAACCACTTGCGCTCAGTCAACTCGGCAATCATGGCATTTAAGGCTGTACCTAATGCGAGTTGCGAATTCTCAACAGCTTGATATTGGAAAACAATTCTTTCCAATAACCGCTTAAGTTCGGCGCCAGCCCCTTGGCTGCGAGCCATACGGATCCACGTGGTCAGATCCTCGGCAACCAATTTTGAAAAGCGTTTTTCCTTCAGGGCCTCAACCATCCAGTTGCATAAAAAATGGCTTTCCTGTGCGGGTGTGCGTTGGGCTTTTTTGGCTTGAGCTGAAGTGGTTAAATCGGTAAGCCCCGCCAGTGCGAGTTCGAGTATGGCTTGATTATAGGTTTGAGAATTCATTGTGGCTCCGCCGCGGGCTAAAGGGATTGATCTGATTAAATTGGGGCGATATTTATTGCGGCGGAGCTAGTTTAGCAAAGCAGTCGCTAAATCGATAACGATTCTTAGCGGCTGCTTGGGTGGGATATGGATTATTATGGCGCACCGACGAGGCTAGCCGCCGTCAGAATCAACTTAGGCGCAGGTCTCACCTTGTAGTTGGGATTCACATATTGGAAATGGATTAATCCTTGAGTATCAGCAATATAAATTGCCGGTACTGGCAGGACTAATCTTTTATCGCCTTCGGGCGTTGTCCAAAGTGGATTATCCAGTTTTAAGCGGCTCAGGTAAGTCTCAGTAACTTGCTTGCTGGTATAAAAGGCAAGGCCAAAGGCTTGCGATGCCTGCATTTTTTCATCGGAAAGGAGCAAGTATTTGAGCTCATTTTTCGCCGCCGAGGCTTTTAACAGTGCTGGCGTATCGGGTGATATACCCACTAATTGAAAACCCATTTCAATGAGTTTTGGCTCGATCGCTTTTAATTGTCCCATTTGGTTGTTGCAAAACGGGCACCAGCCGCCACGGTAAAAGAAGAAAATCGTTGGTTTTTGTGCCGTTAATTTGGCTAAATCAACATTTTGGCCATTCATGTCTTGCAAAGTGATTGCGGGGATTTGCTCGCCATTGAGTAGTGGGCTAACCGAATATTCATCTTTAGCGATAGATTGAGCGAGCGTGCTAAAACTGCCGAGCAGTAGGCTGATGGTCAGTAAAAATCGCTGTAGTGTGGACTGCATTAGAGCATATCTCCTTGTCATTAGTTTTTGTTTCAATTAAATATTCTGCTGTTAACGGTAAACCGCCATTAGCCTGTGTGCTTGGGTGGACTGAGCATGGGTGGTAAACGTAGAAATAAGAACGGCGAGATGCGAAATTTATTGCAGTATTTGTCGTTATTTATTGGGTTTGTTAATCAGTGCTATCACTCGGATATTGCAATAAGAACAAGATGTCCGCAAATCACTCTGAGTCAGATAGGTTTTAAATGGTAATAAAAAAGCGTCCGTTTAAGGACGCTTTAACATTATTATTAGTGTATTAAATTAGCGCGTTAAGATAGTTATCAACACAACATTATTTGAGTTTTTTGCCTTTGCTTGGGGCTTGACCAACTTTCATTTTCACGCGGCGGCCCTGCATGCTTTTTTCGGCGATGATCTGCTCGCTGACGTTGTCGAGTCGCTGTTGTTTTTTGGCAAAACTGCGACGGTTTTGCAGCTGTTTTAACAACAACTCACGGCTACCGACCTCATATCCTGGCACGGTAATGCGGCGAATTTTTTGGCCAATTAGCTTTTCAATATCCGCTAGGGTGCGCTCTTCTTCACGGCTCACAAATGAAATCGCCACGCCACTTTTACCTGCACGACCTGTTCGGCCTATACGGTGAACATAGTCTTCGGCAAGGAAGGGTAAGTCGAAGTTGACCACATACTCAAGGCTGGGAATATCTAAACCGCGGGCGGCCACTTCGGTCGCCACTAGCACACGTACTTTACCGGATACAAATTCGCGCAGCGCACGGCGACGGCTACCTTGGGCTTTTTCACCGTGGACGACTTCAGAGGGAATACCATCTAAATTTAATTCTTTAACCAGAGTATCCGCTGCATCGCGGGTCGCGGTAAACACTAACACTTGTTGCCAGTTTTTCTTACCAATCAACTCCGATAATAGCTCGCGTTTACGACGCTGCTCTACCGGATACACCACTTGGCTAACGGTATCGGCGGTGGTGTTTTGTTTATCGGCGCTGATCACTTGGGGTTTGACCATCATCTCGTTAGCCAGTTTTTTCACTGCGCTGGAGAAGGTGGCTGAAAACAGTAGGTTTTGACGCTTCTTGTTGACCGCTTGAAGGATTTTTTGAATGTCGGCACTAAAGCCCATATCCAGCATGCGATCGGCTTCATCGAGCACTAAAAAGTCAACGCTAGACAGACTTAAGTTACAGGCGGTAAGGTGCTCGAGTAAACGGCCAGGGGTCGCGACAATAATATCGGCACCGCGTTTTAACTTTTGGGCTTGAGTCTCAACCTTTACGCCACCGTAGATCGTTAATACGCTGAAATTTAAATACTTGCTGTAGGCTTCAACGTTTTCTGCTACTTGGGCGGCAAGTTCGCGAGTCGGAGTGAGGATTAATACCCGCGTGTTAGATTTTAAGGTTTCACTTGGGTTTTCAACCATTTTTTGTAGGATCGGCAGTGCGAAGGCGGCGGTTTTACCTGTGCCGGTTTGCGCGCTGGCGAGCACATCTTGGCCGCGGCGGATGGCTGGGATCGCTTGCTGCTGAATCGGTGTCATTTTTTGATAACCGCAATCTGAGATAGCGCGTAAAATCTCGGGGCAAAAACTAAAAGATTCAAATCTCATTTTGGATTCCTGTCATTCACTCATTCAATCATTCAAGCGCCTCACCCTATTACAGACACTTTTACAGCAAAGTATTCTGCCATGGGCGAACGTTAACGCACTTGTTTGTGCCTTTCTAACGCTTAGCGGTCAGAAAAATGGCGGGCGCGGAGTATAGCAAAATTTTCGGTTAAAACCTGTACTTTTTAACCCTTTGGCTGTTTATAACGATATTGCTGCTGTTTTGCTGATAATAGAGGATTAACTTAAGGCGTGGATTGGCTTGGATAAAGGATGCCGCGCTATTGTGTGTCGACAATCGCGCGGCATTACAGCTAGCCAAAGGCGCGGCGTAGGCCAAGTGCTTTTTCAGCGCTGTGTTTTAAATGATTGGCGGCATCACCAATCTGATGCGTTGCCGCGAGGTTTTCACTGCTGCTTTGGGTGATGAAATGAATATTGTTGGTGATTTCATGCACCACTTGGCGCTGCTGATCAGCGGCCACCGCATTTTGCTGTGCAAAGGTGTGGATCTCGCTGACTTCTTGGTAAATGGTGTTGACGTTTTTGGCGGAGGTTTGAATGTCGTTAGCGCATTGCTCTGCATGTTGGCGGCTTTGCTCCATTTCTTTTGCCCACGCATTTAACATGCTGAACATCTTATCGACACTCTGCGAAATACTGTTGGTCGATAACTGAGTGCGGCTCGATAGGGCGCGCACTTCATCGGCCACCACTGCAAAGCCGCGCCCTTGTTCACCCGCTCTCGCGGCTTCAATGGCGGCATTGAGGGCAAGCAGGTTAGTTTGCTCAGCAATAGAATCAATCTCACCCATGGCACTGGCAACTCGTTCAGCTTCTTGATTAAGCAGATTGGCATTATTCGCTGCATCGGCGACGGATTTAGCCAGCTGTTCGACCTTTTGGGTATTAGCCTTCATATTGGCGCTGCTTTTTAGGCAGAGATCATAGGCGGTATTAATGCTGGTTGAGGTTCGTTGAGTGTTTTGAGCAACTTCGGTAATCGTCGAACTCATTTCTTCCATTGCACTTGCCAGTTGCTCGAGCTGGTTTTTCTCTTGATCTAGGCTGGCATAGGTTTGTTCAGTGGTGACCACAAGTTGATCGGCTATCGCATGCAATTGATTAGCTTGATCTTGAGTGCGGCCGAGTACGCCATTCATCTTGGCTTGTAATAAAATCAATTGAAAATCGAGAATCGATGAGGTGTCAGCTCCCGAGTAGATGTAGCGACTTATAGAATCGTATTTTGTTTGCATATCAATCAACTTGGCCGGAATACGAAAGGCTTCATCGTAGAAGATAGCTAAGTTAAGGCCCATTAAAATCGCGCCAGCGATAATCACTCCCCAACCCCAAAGGTAACCCGCAATTAATAATCCTGTCGATGCAACTACAGCAGAGACAACACGTTTTTGCATCAAACTAAGTGGCTTAGCAATGGATTTATTGTCCAATAACCTGCGGTAAATAGCTGTTGCTCTAGTGACATAGGCTGCCTGTGGTTGCAGACGAACCGACTGATAACCAACAATTGTGCCATTCTCAAACACGGGAGAAACAAAGGCATCAACCCAATAAAAATCGCCATTTTTACAGCGATTTTTAACTATGCCACGCCAAGATTGGCCCGATTTTAGTTTTTGCCACATCTCTTTAAAAGCGGCACTAGGCATATCGGGATGGCGCACTTTGTTATGCGGATGCCCAATTAATTCTTCGGTGCGGTATCCTGATACTTCGACAAATCGTTGATTAACATAGGTAATAATCCCTCGGGTATCTGTGGTGGAAATCAATTCGTCTTGAGGAGTGAGGCGGATCTCTTGTGCGTGATGATGGTTGTTACTGATTTTATTGTGACTAGGGTTACTCTGGCTCATTTCATGTGTCCATTCTGGGCCGATATTATGATTAGGGTAAATGTAATGCTAAAGCTTGTGCCGACTCTCATGGGGGGCGGCTAATTATGTGATAATGGTATCATTTTTGTGTGGATATTGGAGAGTGGTTTTTAGCATTATCCATAAGAAAAGTAATGCATTTTTATTTTTCTAACTTTTTAAAAATATTAGTTTTTTTATTGCTATTTAAACGAGTGTTTATCCTGTTCATCGGCATATTTAGTGTGATATCTACTTTAGTATTAGCGGTTTTTGTCAGGTTAATAAGGTTGTTTTGAAGCAATAGGGAGAGGGTTTATACAAGCCAACGTCAGTGCATAAAGCGCTTTATATAGTGAATATTCGTCGTCCTTTGTGAGCCTCACAGGCATTGTGCCCACATGTTGCACTGACTCAAAAGAAAGTCGCGTCAATGCACCTTGGATTGAAATACCAGTGATAGTCCGAATTGATTAGATATCTAGGGCGTGTTGACGTTTCTAGATTAAATTTTGTTCGTTCTGGCAAGCTCATGCTCACGAAGCGAGGAATGATGTGTAGTTTACTCAAATGACGAGCGGCTCTTATGACAGAAAGTAGGAGCAAGTGCTTGCCAGACGAACCCTTCGGGCAGCACTTGGCTGAAGTTTCTGCTGCGTTATCGTCCGTTTATGTAGAATGCTACACAGCACGGACTTTGCCTTGCATAAACATCAGCCAAATTGCTGCAAAAATAACCCTGAAACGTCAACATGCCCTAATGTTGTTGGTATTACATGATGATCTGCGGTTTACTGACGCACAAACCTAAAATGGTGTAGCTTCAATACTCTAAAACAATAAACCCAAGACAGTGTGTCTTGGGTTTATCTAGTTACGAGGGGTTTTAACTATGAGTCATTAAATAGCTTTTGTCGCCTGTGTGAGCCACTCTAGTTCAGTGCCAGACATCAAAGGCGACAGGGTATTAAACACTTTCTGATGGTAAGCATTAAACCAGTCGATTTCGCCTTGGGTTAACAGGCTCTTATCGATAAGGCGAGCATCCATTGGGATCAGCGTTAGGGCATCGAATTCATACATTTCACGTTCGGCGCCCTTTAAGGCTTCGCAATGCTGCACTACCACTAGATTTTCGAGGCGAATACCAAAACTGTCGGCGCGGTAATAACCTGGCTCATTTGATAACACCATGCCAGGCATTAAGGCGATAGCATTAAGATTTTTACCTATGCGCTGTGGGCCTTCATGCACACTCAGAAAATGGCCGACGCCATGGCCTGTGCCGTGGTCGTAATCAAACCCATGTTGCCACAGATGTTGGCGGGCAAAAGCATCGAGTTGTTGGCCTGTCGTGCCTTTAGGGTAGCGGGCTTGATCTAAGGCGATATGGCCTTTAAGTACCAGTGTCACCATCTTTTTCTGTTCATCACTTACTTCGCCAATGGCGATGGTGCGGGTGACGTCCGTGGTGCCATCCAGATATTGAGCGCCAGAATCCACTAAGTAGATGCTGTTCATCGTCATCATCGCAGGCGTGCCATTGTTATGGTTATAGTGACACATGGCCGCATTGGCGCCAGCGGCGGAGATGGTGTCGAAGCTTGGCTCGCGATACTTGGGATCTTCGAGGCGGAAACTTTCTAACTTGTCGGCAAGAGTGGCTTCATCGTGCAGACGATTAGCCACGACTTCGGCATCGAGCCATGCAAGAAAACGGCTCACTGCTACACCATCACGGATATGGCTGGCACGCATGCCCGCTAATTCGGCGGCATTTTTTTGGGCTTTAGGCAGAGAGACTGGGTCGATACCAGCAATCAATTTGGCGCCAGCATCGCGGGCAAGATTTTGCGCCCAAGCGTTAGCAGAGTTGGGATCGGCCAGCAGTTTCACACCCTGTAAGCTTGCCAAGGTATCGGCAAGTGAAGCTTCACTGTTAAAGCTCACACCCGCTCCAACGTGTTCCTCAATGCCTTCGGGGAGTTTGCTCAAATCGGTAAACAGCTGCATATCACCATTGGCATGGAGCAGGGCGCAGCCGAGCACGACAGGGAGGCGAGGAACATCATTACCACGGATATTAAGCAGCCAGCAGAAAGAATCTAAAGCGGCAATCAGCGCAACATCGGCGCCGGCTTTTTTGACTAGTGCGCCAATCTCGGTCCGTTTTTGCAGGCTGGTCTTACCCGCACTTTCATTACTAAATAAGGTGATAGCTGCGCTCGACGGTGCAGGTCGATTTTGCCAGTGCTTATCAATCGGATTCTGTTCGACGGCAACCAGTTCAATCTGGGCTTTCGCTAACGTCGCTTTGGCGTTTTCAAACCAGGCTAAGGTGTGTAAACGGGCATCAAATCCGACACGTGAACCTGTGGGTAACGTGTCGCATAACCATTCGATTTGCGGAGTGTCTGTCAGGCTTTCATAGCTAAAGAGGTTTGCATCGACTTGTAAACGCACTTGTACCGTATAACGACCATCGGTAAAAATGGCGGCTTTGTCTTTTAGGACAATCGCCATGCCCGCCGAACCCGTAAAATCCGTCGCCCAGTAAAGACGCTCGTTGTGTTCTGGCACATATTCCCCTAAATATTCATCAGCGCGGGGGATGATAAAGGCATCTAGGTTGGCGTTTGCTAGCTCACTACGAATAGCGGCAAGACGGTTGGCAATCTTATTGTGTGACGACGATGGTAACGACATAGGGGCTCCAAATGATGGCATTGGCTACAGAGGTAGGCTGCCAAATTATCATGGGTAATGCTGGCAAAAAGGATGCAAATTGACGGCGATTATCGCAAGCTCAGCAACTAAGATGCAAGATATGGAATAAAGGATTTTGTATACAATTTTGTGTTTTAGCCGACATTTTGTGAGCAAAATGGCTGTGATCTTTCGCAAACAATTAAATTGAACTGTTAGCTTTATCACTTAAAAGTCGTTACTAATTCTTACAAATTAGCTACTTAAGTTTTATTCAATCGCTAATATTGACCCATTATGCTAACATTCGCCATCTCCGCTCGGGGTCAGAGGGGAGCACATGTATCAGTGGAGTTGGCGATGCAAACATTAACAATAGACGTGGGCGGTAGCAAAGCCCTGTTCGAACTTCAACTCAAGGGGCATACAGAACAATATAAAATCCCCACGGGTGAAGGCTTTAAAATAGAAGACTTAAATAATCAAATCGCGGCGTTGGAACGGGATTATGACTTACAGCATTACCATTTAGCGATCGCTGTACCAGGGCTTGTACAACAGAATCGTTTGGTATCTTGTAAATCCTTGCCCGGTTTAAATGGGTTGAGTTTTGATACCTTGAAAACCCAAGGTCAGCTTAAGTTTATCTGTAATGATATCGATGCGGGCATGCAGGCAACCTGTGATGAAAAATATGCCTGTGAGTTGTTAGTCATGTGTGGCACCGGTATCGGTATGTCGATTGCGTTTAACGGCAAAGCGTACACCGGTGCAACTGGCGTGGCTGGTGAGTTAGGGCATTGCCGGGTGATGACTGAGTCGGGTGAGTTTAGTTTAGAGCAACTCGCCAGTGGTGATTCTATCCGTAGTCGTAAGATTTCCACTGCCGATGATTTATACCGTTCTGGCACCTATCTCGGTATGGGATTGGCGTGGGCTGTAAATCTCTTTAATCCCAATCGGATCTGGTTAGCAGGCGGCATGATGAACAGTGCGCCCTACTATAAAGGGTGTCTGGATAGTTTAAGACGCATGGCCTTGAGTGCGCCATTAGCCGAAATGAAGATTAATCGCGTCGATGATATGGAAACCTTGGTTTGCCGTGGTTTATCAGTGATCTTGGCAAGGGATTTTTCGGATAAAGTTAGCGCGAGTGACTAACCGACAGCTTAAGCTCAAATCTTCGTGTTACTCATGCTTGATAGTGCAATTACCCTATAAACTTGGGGTGAATTGAGCTGATAAAATTGTTGTGAAACAATGCGGTCATCGGGCCCAAGTGATTGTTAACTTAATTATTTGTTAACTTAAACACTTTTATTCGATGATCGCATTTTTATTCTCTGCGTTTAGTCGCTTTGACATACATAGTATAGCGAACGGCCCAGTTGATCGTTTCGATATTGTGAACAAACACTCCGGCTGATAGAGCAAACCAAAGGTTGTCATGACAGCTAAATCTATCCTATTAATTTCTTTTAAATACAGATAATTATTTTTATTCCCCGTAGGTATTCTTGACGAAAAATCCTTTTTGGTAACGAGTTTTGCACTAAAAATGTTGTTATTTGGTTGCAATTGGGTTTGGTTGCAGCCTATGCTAGTTACCACAATGACAACGTTGTCATTGGTGTGAAAGGCAAACCAATCGAAAGGTTGGGACGCAAAGCCTCCGGTCTAAAGGTTTGTGAATACCTATGATAGCGGGGATACCGCAGGTTGTTTCTTCGTGTCGCTATATGCGCATGGTGTTAAGATTTTTTTCCTGTCTATGCTTTGTTTGCCTTATTGATGCATAACTTACTCAATAGGGAATTATCATGTTTAAAACTCAAATATCCACCGCAGCGATGTTGGTGGCTTCGGTGCTGGCATCGACAGCCAGTTTTCATACATTGGCTGCCGCGCCAGGCAAACCAACGATAGGATGGGGCGAAACGAAGTTCGCTATTATCGAAGTAAATCAATCCGCTTCTGCTTACAATCAATTGGTAAAGGTTAAAGATGCTGCCGATGTGTCCGTTAATTGGAACCTTTGGAGTGGCAATGTTGGTGATACCGCGCAAGTTTTGCTGAACGGCAACCCCGTATGGGAAGGGCCATCTGGCACTTCTGGAACCGCAACGTTTAAGGTGAATAAAGGTGGCCGTTATCAGATGCAAGTGCAACTATGTAACAGCGATGGTTGTACAAAGAGCGATGCTAAAGAAATTCTCGTAGCAGATACCGATGGTAGCCATTTACTACCACTGAATGCATCTCTAAAAGAGAACAATCGCCCCTATGCGAACAAATCAGGCAAAGTGGTCGGGGGTTATTTTGTTGAATGGGGTGTTTACGGGCGTAAATTCCCGGTGGATAAGGTGCCCGCGCAAAACTTAACTCATATTTTATATGGCTTTACGCCCATTTGTGGCGGCAACGGTATCAATGATAGTTTAAAAGAAATTGAGGGTAGCTTTGAGGCATTACAGCGTGCCTGTGCTGGCCGTGCTGATTTTAAAGTGGCGATTCACGATCCTTGGGCAGCGGTGCAAATGCCACAAGCTGGTGTGAGCGATTACTCCGATCCCTACAAAGGCAACTTCGGCCAATTGATGGCATTAAAGCAAGCCTATCCCGATTTGAAGATCCTCCCGTCCGTTGGTGGCTGGACGCTCTCTGATCCCTTCTACTTTTTAGGGGATAAAACCAAGCGCGATACCTTTGTAGCTTCGGTGAAAGAGTTTTTACAAACTTGGAAGTTCTTTGATGGTGTGGATATTGATTGGGAGTTCCCCGGCGGCAGCGGCGCAAATCCAAGCTTAGGTAACGCCAATGATGGTCAAACCTATGTCATTTTAATGCGCGAATTAAGGGCAATGCTCGATGAGTTGAGTGCTGAAACCGGACGCACCTATGAACTTACCTCTGCTATCAGTGCGGGCGATGACAAGATTGCGAAAGTTGATTATCAGGCTGCACAGCAGTATATGGATTATATCTTCCTGATGAGTTATGACTTTAACGGTGGCTGGACTAATACTGAACTCGGCCATCAAACCAATCTCTACGAGGCAAGCTGGGATCCAAATACTCGCTATACCACAGATAATGGTGTTAAAGCATTGCTCTCGCAAGGTGTCACGCCAGGTAAGATTGTGGTTGGTGCGGCCATGTATGGTAGAGGCTGGACTGGCGTGAGTGGCTATAGTGGTAACAATCCATTCACTGGCACGGCGACGGGTAAAGTCAAAGGCACTTGGGAAGCCGGAGTGGTTGATTATCGCCAAATTGCCAAGGATTACATGGGGGCTGGTTGGAGTTATGCCTATGACGAAACCGCAGAAGCGCCTTCTGTCTTTAATGCATCTACAGGTGACTTAATCACTTTCGACGATGCGCGTTCGGTGAAAGCCAAAGGTCAGTATGTGCTGGCAAATCAGTTAGGTGGGTTGTTTGCGTGGGAATTGGATGCCGATAATGGCGATATTCTCAATGCCATGCACGAAGGTTTAGGCCATGGCGAGGGAACCACTCCGCCAGCGAATAGATCACCTATCGCAAATGCGGGCGCAGATGTGGCTGTCACAGGCGCAGTGGATGTACAACTTAACGGCAGTGGTTCGCGTGACCCTGAAAACGCAGTTTTAGGTTATCAATGGACACAGGTTTCAGGCCCAAGTTTAGTGATTAGCAACGCAGATTTAGCGAATGCCTCGGTGCCGTTGTCAGCGACGCAGTCCGATGTCGTGTATGTGTTTAGCTTGCAAGTGACTGACCCTGAAGGTTTATCCTCAACGGATACTGTGACCATTACCCATAAGGCAGATACACCTAATCAAGCGCCTGTGGTAAATGTGCCTGCGAGCGTGACAGTTGAAGCAGGGCAATCGGTGAGTATCAATGCGACTGCGACCGACGCAGATGACGATAGCCTCACCTACGCATGGACAGTGCCAAGCAGCCTTGCGGCGAGCGGACAAAACAGTGCCACCCTTGTGATCACGGCGCCGAGTGTTTCTCAATCGACTCAGTATAGTGTGAGTGTATTAGTTTCTGATGGTGCGTTAGATACCAGTGCTACCTTGACCTTAACTGTAACGCCTAAGGTGACGGGGGAGCAATGTGATGCTACTGATCCCAACGCGGCAAATTATCCCGTTTGGAATGCGACCAGTATTTACAACACGGGCAATACCGTTAGTCATAATCAATTGGTGTGGAAGGCCAAATACTGGACTCAAGGCAATACGCCTTCAAGAACCGCCGATCAATGGCAATTGTTGAGTCAGGTTGAGTTAGGTTGGGATGCGGGCGTAGCCTACAACGGCGGCGCGACCACTAACTATAAAGGTCGCAAGTGGCAGGCAAAATGGTGGACTAAGGGAGATGTGCCCGGTGTCGCGTCCGTTTGGACTGATATAGGTGCAGCAGCGTGCCCGTAAAGGATATTAATAACGCTTAAATAAAACAAATCCCTGCAATACAGGGCTTTGTTTTTAATGCAGAAATTAATTTATCTTCAACAGTTCAACATCAAAAATCAGTACCGAACCACCGCCAATTTTGCCAGTGCTACGATTGCCGTAGGCAAGCTCACTTGGAATAAAGAAGCGATACTTATCGCCTTCGACCATCAGTTGCACGCCTTCGGTCCAACCTTTAATCACCCGATCCAACGGGAAGGCAATGGGCTCACCGCGCTCGACCGAGCTATCAAATACGGTACCGTCGATCAAAGTGCCATGGTAATGCACAGTCACTGTATCACTCGCCTTAGGATGAACAGTACCAGAGCCTTGCTGTAACACTTGATATTGCAAACCTGAAGCTGTGCTGAGTACACCTTCTTTGGTTTTATTTTGTGCTAAAAATTCATTACCTAAACGGATATTTTCTTTGGCCGCTTTTTGGTTATTCATTGAGGTAAAGAAGTAAAAAATCACCCCAGCAATCACAACAACGGCAAGTAACATTTTCATTTTAAGGAACACCTTAGTCAATTTTGGCTATGTTATCAGTTTTTTAGCGTGAGAGGCTAGCGATGTTCGTGCGCGTAGCCGTGGATGATTCGCGTTACATTTTCTCACGCTTTAAAAGCATCCGAAGGCTTTATCCAGCTTTAGATATCGCTTAACCTGTGGCATTAGACTCTATAAAAACTCAATAAAAACAGATAAGAAGAATAAACAAGGATAGTCCTATGTTAACTAAAGCCGCAAAACCGTTGGTCAAGCTTGTCGACCGTTATTTACCCGATCCCTATATTTTTGTCTTACTTCTCACGTTAGTCGTGATGATTTCGGCCGTGGTCGCCGAGCAAAAAACACCCATGGACGTTATCAGTTACTGGGGCGATGGCTTTTGGGCACTGCTGAGTTTTTCAATGCAGATGCTGTTAGTGCTGGTGGCGGGATTTATGCTCGCCAGCTCACCACCGATAAAAAAATTGCTCGATGCTATCGCCGGACTCGCTAAGTCTGCGCCGCAGGCGATTATCTTAGTGACGCTGGTTTCTCTGGCTGCCAGTTGGATTAACTGGGGCTTTGGTTTGGTAGTCGGCGCGTTATTTGCCAAGGCGTTGGCCCGTAAGGTACGAGTGGATTACCGTTTATTGGTTGCCAGTGCGTACTCGGGTTTTGTGGTTTGGCACGGCGGCTTGGCGGGGTCTATTCCGTTAACCATTGCCACTGTGGGGCATTTCTCAGAATCACAAATTGGCATTATCTCTACCAGTGAGACCATTTTTGCCAGTTTTAACTTGCTGTTAGTACTGATTTTGTTTGTGGTGATGCCACTGGTAAACCGTTTTATGTTGCCAGAAGAAAAAGACAGCATCTATATCGACCCTAAGGCGCTTGAAAATGTGAGTAGTGAAGAGAGCAACACAGTGCATGCGTCAAACGCTATTACTCGTCCCGCAGATACATTAGAAAATAGCCGTTTACTGGGCTGGAGTGTGGGCGGCGCAGGGCTGGTGTATTTAGGCTATTACTTTGCAGTGCAGGGCGGCAGCTTAAACCTTAATTTAGTTAACTTTTTATTTTTGTTCCTTGCCATAGCGCTGCATCAAACGCCACGCAGTTTATTGCTGAGTCTTAACGAAGCGATTAAAGGCGGTGCGGGCATTGTGATTCAGTTCCCCTTCTACGCAGGCATTATGGCGGTGATGATGCAATCGGGTTTAGCCCAAAGTATCTCCGAAGGATTTGTAGCCATTGCCAGCGCAGAAAGCCTGCCATTTTGGAGCTTTATCAGCGCAGGCATTGTGAACATTTTTGTGCCTTCGGGCGGCGGACAATGGGCGGTGCAGGCGCCGATTATGTTGCCAGCTGCCGAAGCCTTGGGCGCCGATGTGGCACGTGTTGCTATGGCCGTAGCTTGGGGTGATGCATGGACCAATCTCATTCAGCCTTTCTGGGCTCTACCTGTGCTAGCCATCGCCGGATTAAAGGCGCGGGATATTATGGGATTCTGTTTAATGCAGTTGATTATCACAGGGGTCATTATCAGTATTGCCCTAAGCTGGTTTTAAGTACTGATATAGCTCAAAATTTCCCCGTTAAAAGAAGTAACAGTTAACGGGGCTAATTTTTTCATTGCGACTTCCGTATTGTGTTAATTCCAAATGTGGCCGACATTTTGTTATGTATGAGCCTTGAATTGGCGTCCCTAAGGGCTCTACAACTTGTAGGCACTCTGACATTCGTATCTTCAGGTTGATTGGGGATTTCAGGTTGATTGGAGATGCGCGCTTTAAATCAATCTATCCATCACTCCGGTTTGGAGCCCATAACCCAGCAAGGCCAAGTTGGTTACTACCGTTAGCCAAAACAGTTTACGAAAGGCCGTTTTTACTGATTTATGGCGTAGAAGGTGCTGGGCAAACAGTGCACCGGGCCAGCCGCCCATCAGCGACATCAGGTGCAAAGTACTTTCTTTGGTGCGCCATTTACCTCTTTTAGCGGCTGATTTATCAACGGCGTAGGTGAAAAAAGTGCATAAACTCAGCGCCAGATATAAACCAGCAATCGCGACTGGCAGCATATGCCACCAAGCCGCGCCAATTAACATGGCGAGAAAGACCTGCGCTAATAACAATGGCATCGAACTCGCCTTGCTGTGAATCACTCTCGGCTTTGAGGTGCGGGGCGAGCGGGTGTGAGTCGTTTTTTTGTTGTTCATTTGTTCTGGTGCTAGGGACGAATGGATTTAAAGGCAAGGTGGCGCCAGAGTTTTTCGAGCGGCCCTTGCTTAAAGTAGCATAAATATACACTCGCAAGCAGCAATTGCAGTAGCGAATAACCCAAGGCTATTGCCATATAACCGCCTCTATTGAGGGTTAACAGTAACTCTGGGGCAAAGTGGCGAAAGATAAATACGCCAACGATAGATTGCAGAATATAAAGGCTAAAGGCGAGTTTGCCGACATTTTGCAGTGGCTTTAGCACGGTCGAGCGGTTTTGGCAGATATAAACCACTATATGGATATAAATCAGCGCCATCGGAATAGCACTCAGCATGACTAGAATGTCTGAAAACATCACCAGTATGGGGTTTTCGGTTAAGCCTAATAGGGTATCCATGGAGGATAACACTAAGGTGGCTAAAGCGAGTTTGAGTAAGGTGTTACGGTCAAAACCCTGTTCAAAGATGCCCTGTTGATAGAGTGCCATCCCCAGCAACATTAAGCCTGCCGTAAACCACATTAAGGTAAAAGGGATCACGAGCGCCATATAGCCAACTTGAATTAAATGCAGCAGCAGTTGGTTGGGGTAACTCGATGTCCAAGCGCTGTATTGCTCGGCAAAAAGCACTGATTCGCGGGTAAACAGTTCGTCACTGCCGCTAAGCGCTATTAAGCTGATCATCACTAAGGCAATGAAAATAAAAATATTGGCCTTACGTTTTAACTCGTCGATGCTGGCATCACGGTAACAAAGTGCTAAAAATCCACTGATCCCATAGGTCAGTAAAATATCACCGGGCCAGATAATAATGCCGTGGAGCAGGCCAAAGACAATTAACCATTTCAAGCGTGAGCTTAGCAGCGAATAAGCGGCCAAGCCCTTGTTGCTAAATCGCTGAAATTGAATATAAAGCCCAACACCAAAAAGGATAGAAAATAGGCTGATAAAGCGCCCTTCAATAAAGAAATTGCTAACGCTTTGGAGGATTTGGTCTGAAAGTAAGGGGATTTGATGGGGCGCATAGCCATAAAAACTTATCCCCATAAAATAGATATTCATAAAAAATATCCCCAAGACGGCTAAGCCCCGAATCGCATCGAGGTTGGCATTGCGAGTACTTGGGATCGAGTGATCGTGAGTGTGATTCGCCTTTGAGGGATTTGCCCAAGGATCTTTGGCAGCTTGAGTGATAGGTTTGATAGCAGGCATCCTTTTGCTATTGGGGAAAATTAACCGAGTCAGCCTCGGATTATTCGAGCTGATAATACAAGGCGTTAGCTTAACATTCGACCCTTCGAAAGAATACTTAGGGTGAGCGTGGTATAAGTGTTCTATCCAACTTATAGGGCGAACTTCACAAACTTATTCGTAGAACTTAATAATGAGTCCATATTTTTTTAGGAAAATTTCAACTAGCAAATTTAACTCTACGTTTCTGGGTTCAGGATTTGTTACCACAATACACTGCAACTTTTTTTCGTCCATATATTGCAATGTCAAAGAATATTCACCATTACACCAGACAGAGCTGTCAGACGTAAAATTGTAATAATCCCAAGAGCCGCCGATATCAGTAACTTCTAAAGTGCTCCAAATTAGTTTTTCTATTTGTTTGGTATGTTTAAAGTCTGACCATTGGTATTTAGGGTGCAAGGTAATTTTCAAATGTGATCCGTACTTATAATAAGCTTAAAAAATATTGGCTATTCACCAATATCTTCGTTCCATAGCTGTGGCTTGGCGGCGATAAAATCGCGCATTAATTGCTTGCACTCGTGATTGTCTACCACTGTCACGTCGACTCCGCGGGACTGTACATAGGCTTCCGGCCCTTGAAAAGTGACATTTTCACCGACCACTACCTTAGGGATGCCGTAGAGTAAAATAGCGCCACTGCACATATCGCAGGGGGAGAGGGTTGAATAGAGCGTGGCTTTTTGATAATCGGCGGCGGTCAATCTGCCAGCGTTTTCGAGGCAATCCATCTCAGCGTGTAATACGGCGCTGCCTTGCTGCACACGTTTATTATGCCCGCGGGCGACAATTTTACCGTCAATCACTAATACTGAGCCAATGGGGATACCGCCTTCGGCTAATCCTTGTTTGGCTTCATCAATGGCGGCCTGTAAAAATTCATCCATGTTGTCCCCCTGTTAGATTGTTTTGCTTAGCATAGCAGTCCGTAAGGTTTGGGCAAGACAACTTAACTTGTTATCTTGCTTGACGATTAACCTTGGCTCGGTGGCGTTAACTTATTTTTGCGGCTTTTCTGAAATCCATAATTTGATATGCCCCTTCACGACCACGACTCCTTGAGTGTCGTAGGCGGTTACGGGCACCAGCATATCGCCGGGGGCCCATTGCTCTGGCGTGACTTCAGCCACACACAAAATATCGCTGCCCGCTTTGGCGGTGTAATCCACACTCATGCCCTTAGGGATCCAGCGTAAATGGGCGGGTATCGAGGCTTCGGCCATCACGCCCATTGCCATTTCTAGGCCATTACAAATCGCAATCACGTGCACCGTTTTTATATGGTTATGAACAGCATGACGTTTTTTTATTAAACATGAACAGTAGTTAAGGCGTAATTCAGTGATCAGTGGTTTGATGGTGCCAAAATAAGGCGCCATACGTGACACCATCATTGAGAAGATTTTTTGGCCAAAGGGTAAACCTTGGGTCTTGTGGTAAAGCGCAAGCACCTTGTTAGGTTTGGTACGGGTTTCTTCGTGAGTACTCATGTTTATCCTTCATCGGAGTGCAAACTAAGGGGGATAATCTTTGGCCAATGATTATGTTAGGTCTTAGTGGCGCGGTTATCTTTTTCTGGTCGGATGAGTGTAACATTGAGGTAACAATAATTGCCAGTCGGCTGAATTAAGTAAACTTCATTTCGCTGTTTTTAGGCTAACACCGTATAATCACGACAAATTTGTCATCAATGACACCACATATTGATTTAGCAACAAGGACTTACATTGAAATATTTGCTGACCTATTTTAAGGGCATGGCCATGGGCGCCGCCGATGTGGTGCCAGGGGTTTCGGGCGGCACCATCGCCTTCATTACTGACATTCTTGATACCTTGCTTGAAAGCGTTAAGCGCATCAATCCATCCCTTTGGGGGGTGATTAAGTCGCAGGGGCTAAAAGGCGCTTTTATACACATCAATGGCGGATTTTTAGTGAGTTTATTGGCGGGGATCCTGACCAGTATTTTTAGCTTCGCTAAGCTGATTTCGTGGTTGCTGGTGGCGCATCCCATTCCGATTTGGTCATTCTTCTTTGGCTTAATCATTATTTCTGTGGTGCATATGCTCAAGCAGGTGAGTGGCTTTACGCTGGCGCGCTTAGGTTTATTTGTGCTCGGCGTGTTGGCTGCTTGGGCAATTACTGTGCTTAATCCTGTGTCGGTGGAAGCCAGTTACTTAAATATCTTCTTTGGCGGTGCGATTGCGATTTGTGCCATGGTGTTACCCGGGATTTCGGGCAGTTTTATCTTATTATTGCTTGGCTTATATCCCGTTGTATTAGCAGCAGCCAAAAATATTCAACTCGATATTTTGGCGTGTTTTGCTGTTGGGGCTGTGATGGGATTATTGACGTTCAGCCATTTATTGTCGGCGCTGCTACGTAAATACCATGATGCTACTATCGTGTTTTTAACCGGATTGATGCTTGGTACCTTAGGCAAAATTTGGCCTTGGAAACAAACCTTAACCTGGCAGACCAACTCCCATGGCGAGCAAGTGCCTTTGCTGGAACAAAATATTTCGCCACTTAATTTTGAGCAAGTGACTGGCCAGCCCTCACAACTCTTGTTTGCTATTGTGTGCATGTTAGCGGCGATTGCTTTAGTGTGGGGCTTAGAAAAGGTTGGTAAACGGGATTAGCTAATTCTGTGGATGATGTTGAATAAAAGCAGCGAATATCGCTGCTTTTCTGTTTTAAGGGCGATGGAATATCTCGACTTTAGGGCAATGTCATTTTGCTCGTACTTTAGTTACAATCGCCCAATTATAATGAGTGCTCAGCCATCGATGTTGTGCATCCGTTTAAACTCAGTGAGAGTTTGTCGTTACGATAAGGATATAGTTGTGGAAAAAAAACAGGTTCCCTGGGTTGGTGTGGCGCTAGCAATTTTTGCCTTAGGTCATGTAGTTAACTTGCTCATTGATAAACAAGATTCTGAGATATCACCTGAATTAAAGCAGCAAATTTCTGACACGATCTTAGCTCATCGGCCATCAACCGCCGTGAATAATGTTGTCACTTCCACCCCGAACAACCTTGAGTTGGTTGACGATTCGCCCAAAATCCCGATGCCCGCTCAGTTAGCCCAAGTGAGTCAAATCTACAGTAATCTCAGTGCATTTGCGGCGCTCAAGCAAGATGGCACTGTGGTGGCATGGGGCGAGCCTGACTGTGGCGGCGATATCAATAATGCCGCCGAGCCTCTGGTCAATGTAAAACACCTATATGCGGCAGAGGATAGTTGTGGTTTTGCGGCCTTAACCCATGACGGAAAGCTTATTCCTTGGGGAATGGCGATGAAGCAAGTGCTGACAGGTGTTCGTTCTTTTGTGTTGGGAGAGGTGCTGTATGCGGCCATCAAACAAGATGGCAGTGTAGTGAGTTGGTCTAACTTGGATTCAACGCCTGCCGAACTGATCTCGGGGCAATATGCCGCGCCTGCTATGACCAATATTGACACAGTGTTGATTAACAAAGGTGCCTTTGCTGCCTTAAAGCAAGATGGAACTGTAGTCACTTGGGGGGGCGCCGATTATGGCGGCGATAGTCGTCACGTAGCCTCTGAACTTACCCATGTCGATTTGCTCTATGCTAATGATAATGCCTTTACCGCGAGGACAGCGACAGGGAAATTAGTGTCTTGGGGCGGGCTCAGCGATGAGCAAAAAGGCCGTGAACAATTAGCCAAACTTAGCCAATTAGCGCCTGCTGTGAAAGTTGTTAACACCGATCATGGGTTCGCGGCACTGCTGGCTGATGGCAGCGTATATTCGTGGGGTGAGGGCGAATTGATTGAGTATCATGCCGCGTTTCCAGCGCGTTTATCTACCACAAGTCGCGCCAATAAAGTAATTGATATTTATGCAAATCGTGGTGCGTTTGCCGCTCTAACCATTAGTCGTCAACTGTACGTATGGGGCAGTAAATTCAATGGTGCCGATACGTCAGTCATACAGGAAAAGTTGCAAAACATTGATAAGGTTTATCCCTTTGATGAGGGATTTGTCGCGCTACGTCGGGATAATACGGCCGTTGCTTGGGAAGGTTGGGACTTGGGACAGCATCAACCACGTTATCAAGAAATCCCGCAGGTGGACAAGGTGGTGACCTATGAGCGGGAGTTTGCCTTTTTAAAACAGGATGGCACTGTGGTTGATGGTCACTCTGGACCTAAAACTCAAATCACTCAAGCATCGGATATTTTCCCGACAGGCTTTGGGTTTACGGTTAAACGCCAAGATGGTTCCATTGCTGTATGGATGGGTGAAGAGCCTGCGATGACGTTAGATAAGCAAGCCGTTGATTTGAGTCAAATGCGCGAGATTCGAAGCAATTTGTTTGATGCCATTGCGTTAATGGCCGATGGCACGGTACAGGCATGGAATATGATGGGCTTGAGCGGACAAGACACACAATAACGAGCGCAAAACACTAAAACGCAAGGGCTAAGGTTATTAGATCTTAGCCCTTTATTTTAGGCTGAGGCTTTGTCGTTTTCAGCTTGATTGGCTTTGATTTCACGCAAATAGCGGTAAATGGAATGCACTGAAATCCCCAATCGAGTCGCTGCTACTTGGGCGCTATCCTTGAGTTCAAAAATCCCTAATTCATGGAGTTGATTGACGATTTCGCGACTTTTTTGTGAAGGTGAAATCGCAGCGTTAGCACGAACTTCGTGATTCACACTGTCAATCGCACTATGTAGCGCCTCATCAATATTGCGTGCGAATACTTCGGGTGAATGGGTCTGCTCATTGCTAAACAGTTGTTCTGGCATCATAGTGCGCAGGACTGATTGCAATGGGGCATCCATATCCGTGTTGATACAGAGCAATCCAATCGGTTGATCTTTGCTATTGCGGATAATGGTGGTGGTTGATCGGAGTGTTTTACCGTTGGCACATTTTGTCAGGTAAGCGTTAGAAATATCTTGTCCCGATTTTAGTTTTTGTATCGCAAGATTGGTAATCGGCGCGCCAACTTCTCGCCCGGTTATATGACCATTGGCAATTTTGACCACCGAAGGATGCTTAGCATCTAAGCTGTGCAGCACCACTTCAGTGTGCTGGCCATACATGGTGGCAATCCCATCGACGATATTTTCGATCGACTTGAGTATATCCAGATCGCTTTGGGTTAAGTCATGTAATTTCATCATGTTAGCCTTTATTCAGAAGCCTATCAGGAATAACCGTCTTACTCTGACATGATGTTAATAATGGTGACATCCGTTGATGACATACCATTAAGGACCATTCTGCCAATGTTTTTGATGGTCTTCTCAACATCTTTGGCAATGATGCCTTGCCCAGAAACGTTTTGGCTGTTGAGCGCCATTAAGAAGGAGCGCACCGCCGCACTCGATGAGGTACTGACCTTCATAGCGCAGGAGGCTTTCGCACCATCACAGACCATACCCGAGCTGTCGCTGATAACGTTTTGAATCGCAAAGCAGGATTGCTCGAAACTGCCGCCTGCTAAATACACCATCGCCATAGAGGCGGCGGCGCTGGTGACCGTATTGCCACAAAATGCCGATAATGGCGGGTAGTGTGACTTAATATAAATCGCCCCTAAGTGGCTCATAATTAAGGCGCGCGCCAGTTTTTCTTCACTGACTTTATAACACTGAGCGGTGATCACTACCGGAATCGTGGCCGCAATCCCTTGGTTACCACTGCCTAAATTGCTCATGGCGGGCAGATTAGCGCCGCCCATACGCGCATCGGAAGCTGCCGCAGTTAGCATCACAATTTTATTGAGTAGGTCTTCGCCAATAATCCCCGCGGCAATACCGTTTTTCATGGTGCGGCCGACTTCTAATCCATAGGGTTTGGACATACCTTCATCGGATAATTTGCTATTTAACTCAGAGGCTTTAAGGATAAATTGGATTTCTTCGAAGGGGACTTCTTGGGCGAAGTGGTAAATCGATTCAATATTGATATCGACGCCGTCGCAGATTGAGCCTGTAGCCTTGGCTTGGGCGTTATCGGCGGTAAATACTAACTCACCATTTAGGCGCTTTTCGGCTATTAAAGTATGGCCGCCGCAGATTTTCACCATGGCCTCTTGTTCACCCGCGGTTAATGTCACACAGCAATAGATAAATTCATCGGTCGCGGTACGCTCAACCTTCACTTTACCCGCATCAATAAGGGTTTGTGCTTGCGCCACTTGCTCTGGGGTGACGCTGGCTAGTACTTCCAATCCTGCGTCGGCATTGCCCGCAAGTGCGCCAGTGGCGGCAGCGATCGCAAGACCAATTTTGCCTGTGCCTGGCACATAGACGCCCATTGAGTTTTTATACAGATTATCAGAGACCTGCACTGCAATTGCATCTGGATCACCAGTCAACAATGTGCGTGCAACCGCCGCCGCGTAAGCTGCGGCAATCGGCTCTGTGCAGCCTAAAGCAGGTTTAACAACTTGGTTGATGATGTGAATATACTGCTGCCATTGGGGTTTCATCGGGGTACAACCTTACAGATGCTTAATCGTTAACGTGGGCGATGGCTTCGATTTCCACTTTGACACCCAGTGGGAGATCCTTCACCGCAAAACAGCTGCGCGCTGGGCAGTCGGTTTTAAAATAGGTTTTATAAACGTCGTTAAAAGCGGCAAAATCACTGATTTCGCTTAAGTAACAAGTGGTTTTAAGTACGGTTTCAATGCTGCCGCCGCCAGCTTCGAGCACGTATTTTAGATTCTCAAGGCATTGCACCGATTGCTCGCTGATGCCGCCATCAACCACGCCACCTTTGTCTTTGCATACTGGCAGTTGTCCTGAGGTAAAAATAAGGTTGTTATAGCGAGTGCCGTGGGAATAAGGGCCAATGGCCAGAGGCGCGTGCTCTGCGTGAATAATGCTTTTCATGATTGAATCACCAAAGTCTAAATTTGCAACATTATTTGCATTTTTTGGCGATAGAGCAATCGTTATTGCAAATATTTTTGTATCCATAGAAAGTTTTTGTGTTTTTTATTTAGCTATATCAGATTGTTATGTTCTGTGGTGACTACTGTTGGAAACACTCAACTTGGCTTTGACTCAAATGAATTTGCATTAGATAGCGGTTTTATGACTCGGTAATACCCTTGTTAGCCTCAACTCTGGTTAATAGGATTAATAGTATTAAGAGGATTAAGCCCAAATGAATCCGAGCGAAGATTTTGGCTAGATTCTAAAGCTGTTGCCAAATTTAGTTGACCACTACAAGGTGAGTTTACGCGTCAATCGTGAGCTTATTGCAAGTCCATTGAACGTAGTTATCATTGCAATAAGCTGTTTGATATACATTTATTTATCCGAGCTTGGTGTCTTCTGGCAAACGCTTGCTCTTACTTTTTGCCATAAAAGTTGCTCGACATTGAAGTAGAATAACTAGGCGTTATTCCTTGTTTCACGATCTTGCCATAACGAACAACATTTAATCTCGAAACATCCCATACGCGCAAGAAATGAGCACACCCTCAAAGCTTGTTTGAAGGTGTGGGAATCAAGCTAAAGCTTAAACTGCGAAGTCGCATTCTTCAGTTCATCGGCAAAATCGACTAAGCCTTCTGACACATTTCGCACCTGTGACAAAATCTGTAAGGTTTCGTCAAAGGAAGCATTCATACTAACCACATTATTCACAACGAGAGAGGCGACAGAAGCTTGTTCTTCGGTTGCAGAAGCAATATTCGTGTTCATTCCATTAATACTGACGATTTGCTCTTGGATTGATTTTAAGGCGAGGCCAGTATTTTTCGCATTGGTTTCATTTTCTGAGGATTTGGTTAAGGCGGCATTCATGGTATTGACGGAAGAAACCGCGGCGGTTTTAAGATTTTGTAATACTTGACGGATTTCAGTGGTTGCATCGGCGGTTTTAGAGGCCAGGGCGCGCACCTCATCGGCGACGACCGCGAAACCTCGGCCTTGTTCACCCGCTCGTGCGGCCTCAATCGCGGCGTTTAGCGCTAACAGATTAGTTTGTTCTGCAATCGAGGTAATCACATTTAAAATTGAGGTGACATTTTCAGTATCTCTAGCTAACTCATTGATAGAATTTGAAGCAACTTGGATTCCTTTGTTGAGATCTTGGGAGATATCTATGGTTCGTTGCACCACATTCATGCCTTGCATGGCTTCTTTTTCAGCAACTTGGGCGGCACTGGCGGCTTGTCGAGCATTTTGCGATATTTCAATGACGGAATGACGCATATCCTCCATTGAAACTTGCACTGTACTCGCATCTTGGCTCTGTTGCTGAGTCGCTTTAGTCGCATCTTCCATCCGCTGTTTTAACGAATGTGAACTCTCTAACAGCGGGTCTGTTACGTTCACTACTTGGAGGATGGAATCGGCAAGTAATCTTAGAAATCGATTGAAGTTGCTGGAAACTTGGCCTAACTCATCAGTGCCAGAAACAGTGAGTTGATGATTTAAATCCCCTTTGCCATCAGCGAGTTCTTCAAGCGAGCGGGCAACGCTATGGGCGGCGGAGCTAATCGAGCGAGCAATTGCAATGGTTACAATAAACATCACGATAAGTAATGCAATACCAGAGGACACCGTTAGCCACAGGCTTTGCTCTGATCTGTCAGCGGCTTCTTTGATCGCTTGTTTAAACTCAATGATTTTACTCTGTTTGTAGGCTTGTACCTCATTGAGTACCGCTTCAAAGGCTTGGGACTTTTCTTGGCTGATTTGGCCAATATTTGCCATATCGATAGTCCCAGCCAGCATGCCTTTAGCTAGCTTTAGCGTCATGTCATTGTAGCGGGTGAGTTTATTAGATAAGCCGTTTAACTGATTTGCCTGCGAGGGATCAACGCTATCAAGCTGTTGTAGATTCTTACGAACTGACTCGTACATATTTTCCGCGTTGGTCAATAAATCTTCATCTGCAAAGGAAACCGATTGGGTATAAAGTTCATCGAGTCGTTGCACAAAAAATACGTTTTGATTGGCTAACTCTACTCTTTGATAAACTTGTTGCTCCATATAATTAAGCGTTGCGCGATTTTTATTAATTGAAATAACACTAATGCTTAAATTTAATGTGAATATAACGACAGCTAAAATAAAAATTGCGCCAACTTTTTTAAAAATAGAAACGTTGTTAAAAAAATTCATTATCAGCCCCCAAAAGGTGCCGGAGTATACTCCGGCACACCAACTTAAAATTCGGCAACCACTTTGACCGAATCATTGGCCTCACTACTATCAATATAGCCAATAATATTGGGGTTTGAAGAAACAAGTTTAATCATTTCTGCCCCACTAGTGACTTCTTTGGGCGGTGTTCCTTTACCGGTAAATACTTTTTGTGACCAATAGGATTTGAGTTGACTCGATGATTTACCTAAGACTTTTGAGTCAAAGGTTTCCCTTAATGGTACGGCACTGTCCAAATTCACTGGAACAGCGGAGGCACCGTTAGGAAAGGTTTTTGTTTTTCCTAGATAAATGTTTTCTATCGCTTTTTGATCAATAGTATCGCCATTGCTCGGATGAACAATTACCACCACGCCTGCCCAAATGGGCATTGATACTAAGCTAAGTAGGATTGAGCAAAGTAATTTTTTCATGTCTCTCTCCTAAAATACCAAGTCAACGCCGAGGCTGATGGATTGCGAGTCTCCCGCGACCTTCATGCCTGGGCCGCCTTCATCTTTTACATCATCGTATTGAATTTTAAAGGCTGCTGAGGGATGGAAATCCCAGCGAATTCCCGCAGATGTAGTGTGATGAACTTCCCCACCTTCACCATCATCAAAGTCAGAATATGAGACGAAAGGCATAACTGAATTAATGCGGTATCCCAATGTGACCAGATAAGTATCTAGATTACTACCATCGAGATCTAAGCGATTCAGCTCAGATAAAAATAAGAAATTGTTATAGTCAATATTTACAGATAGGCCGTAAAATTTGCCTGTTCTTTGTTTATTGCCGTTCCATTCTTGTTGTACGCCGCCAATATAACGTTCATTGGTATATTGCATATGGGTTAAACGAATATCTAACCAATCACGGTTAAATTGTACTACGATGCCGCCAATATCTTTCCAAACTTCACGGGTGTTCTCTAGGAAGAAGAAATCAGAAAGTAATTTATTGGGGTCACTATCTTCACTGCCGTAATAGACCTGTCCTGACATAGTCCATTCACCCATTAAATAGTTATATAATGCGCTGACACCCGTGTAGTTAAAGACTTGCCATGTGTAGTTATCTGCTGGTGGACGGATCCAAGGATAGGCATATCCCACGTCGAAAAAGTCACTGTAATAATAGAGTGGCAGTCTTTTTTTGCCGCCTTGTACCGTCCAGTGTTCATTTAATTCGTAGGATAAATAGGCCCACTCAAAATCGGCTGAAAAGTCATCGGCACCTCGGGAAACCACCTGAGCAGTGGCGGATAATCCTTCAAGTAAATCGGCTGAAAATTGAATACCAAAAAGTGTGTCGGGTTTAAAGCTGATATCTTCATCGTATGCGCCCACGAGTGGATAATCAGCTAGGAAGGTTGGACCAAGGTCAAACTCTGCAACGCCAGTGCCATCTATTACTCTACCCGCAACCACTGAGGCAAAACCTGAAATATTCACTTCGGCTTGGGCACTGGTGGCAAGTAAGAGAGAACAGAGACTGAATAACAGTTTATGTTTCATAGATAAACCTACTTTTGTAAGGTATGTGCATTTTTAAGCCTAGAATGAATGTGGTTTTTTACCATTATTTTTGGAACAATTTTGCAACAATCACGTCTAAGTTTCATTTTCCGGCAGAGCTTCAGGGCTTTTTTACTTTGATTTTGATTTATTTGGTGTTTAGTCATTTTGATCATGCATCAGTTAAGAGGCTGTCGAGCCAAACATGGATAAGTAATGTGTGACAACGTTTTTAAGAGTACTGAATTGACCGACCGCTAAACTCAATACCTTTGCGACAAAATGTCCCACTTATCTTAACTGTTCTTGCATTTATGTGCTCTTTAAGGGGTTTTGGGTACATCGATCCCATTCCCATCCACGACACTATTGAGGTGCAGATGGGACTTTCTATAATCGCTATCAAGTACTTTAGTGGTCTCTTTTTTTCTAATACTTATCCATATAAGGAATGTCTAATGCAAAGGCGTGATTTTTTGAAAGGTGCAGCAATTCTCTCGGCAGCGGGAACCGTGATGCCAGTGTTGGCGGCGTCGACCCAAGGTTCAATGGTCGATAAAGCCTGCGGCCGTCGCCGTTTTACCTTAACCAATACCTATCAATTAGTCGCGCCAGAAGGCTCATCCGGTGTGGTGAAGTTATGGGTGCCGCTACCCGAAAACACGGCCTTTCAACAGGTTGAAAAACTTAACTTTAGCGGCACTTATCAAGATGCTTATATCAGTGCTAATAACCATTATGGCGCCAAAACCCTGTTTGCGACTTGGCCCGATGCTAAAGGTAAAATGACCTTAACATTAGAATTAGTGATAGAAACCCAAGATTGGGAACCCCTTAAAAGCGGCGAGTTAAGCCACTATCGCGCGCCAGTAAAACCTGAGTATCCTGCTGAAGTCGCTATCTACCTTAAGCCAACCAAGCATATGCCAGTGGACGGTATCGTGAAGCAGACCGCCGATAAGATTGTGGGTAAAGAGACCGAACCACTCAAACAAGCACAACTCATTTATAACTGGGTGAGTGCCAATATGTACCGTGATAACAGTGTGATAGGTTGCGGTAATGGTGATGTGGCCGCGATTCTTGAAAGTGGCAAACTCGGTGGAAAATGCACTGATATCAACTCAGTGTTTGTGGCGCTGATGCGCGCAGTGGGTGTGCCCGCCCGTGAGATGTTTGGTATTCGTTTAGGCCAAGCGATCAAGATGGGGAAATACTCTAAAAAAGCCTTTGGCAGTGCTGATGAAAAAGGGGTTGCTGATGTCACTGGTGGCCAACATTGCCGTGCCATGTTTTATCTTGCTGGTTATGGCTGGTTACCCGCCGATCCTGCGGATGTGACTAAAATGCGCCTCACCGAGAATAAAGAACATAACGACCCTGCAGTGCAAGCGGTGAATGACTACCTATTTGGTAACTGGGAAATGAATTGGGTAGGCTTTAACTATGGCCGTGACTTTGACTTATTCCCCGCCGCAGAGCAGACTCCACTCAACAATTTTGGTTACCCTTACGCTGAAGTGGATGGCGACCCTGTCAATTACTATGAGCCAAAAGTATTTGCCTATGACTACCAGTCAAGCGAACAGCGTTAAACAGCTGTTAGCCACCATGACCGCCGCAGTGATTGCGGCGATCGCCTCCAGCCTTTGTTGTATTGCGCCCTTAATCTATTTAGTGTTTGGCGTCTCTGCCGCGGGGCTGTCGGGGTTATCGAGTTTAGGTTGGTTACAAGTGCCTATGTTGATCCTGTCAACCGGGCTTATCTTGTTTGGGTTTTGGCGTTTGTACTTTGCTAAAAAGCCGCTTTGTACCGGCAAGTTTAGCCGAGGACAAATGTTGCTCATTTACTGGCTTAGCGTGCCGATTGTGTTGGCCTTTCAGCTGTATCCCTTTGTTTTACCTTGGTTGCTTGAGGTGTTTGAATGAAGCCACTATCACGTATCACAGGATTTACCACACGATTAACCACACTATCGACCCTATTAGCCATCACATCATTAGGATTTACGCCCTCCACTTGGGCAGACAATCTGTTGGTCACACTCGATGTTAAAGGCATGACTTGCCCATTATGCGTTACCGTCGTCAATCAAGCCCTGCGCAAAACCGATGGCGTGATTAAGGCCAAAGCCAATTTGAAAACTGAGCAAGCGGTAGTGACAGTCGCTGAGGATTATAACCTCGATAATCTGCTAAAAGCTGTTGATGCCACCGGATATAAAGGCAGCATCAACAAGGTTGAAAAGCAGAGTTGAGAAGCTTTTAGCCGTTCGAGTGAATCGTTAGTACAGGCTAATCTTGGCTTTCAAGAACGGCTTTTAAGCGCGCAAAGGTTTTCATTGAGTCCGTGGCTAACATCGTTTGATACGCTGGATTTTGGGCATGTAACTCATATTGATTCGACGCTGTTTTTCTAACAACGCGGAGCAAATACTGGTTATCACCCGTATCTTGCTTTATCTGGTGGTGTTGTGGTCTTTTTAAAACGATTCAGATTGCCCTTGCTACAGTTAACATTAAGTCCATTTTGCATATTTCCTAATAAGTTAAGTCATTTAAGCGGCTTTATATTAAGGCGCACAGCTTGGGTTGACGAGTTTTATTAGGGATTGCAGATGTTAACTATCGTGCTAGCGGGGAATGGCAAGGGGTTAACAGTTGAGTGTTAACCCCTTTTTTTGAAGCGTTTTACTTCGGTTTTTTAAATCATTTTTTGAAGAAGGCTTCGTTGGTGCCGTATGGGCCTAAATCTAAGTCGCGTTTGCGGATGGCATCTACACGGTCAAAGGCTTCTTCGGCCACGCGTAGGTTTTTAACATCTTTACGCCAGTAGTATTTAAATCCATTAAAGTGGGCGTTGTTTGGATACCAGTAAAACACACCTAAACCTTCTTTATTGAGGATTGGGGTGTTGTGAATATGGGCACCAGGAATATAGAAGTACTGACCTTTTGCTAAGGTTTCAAATTTATTGTTTGCCAGTGTTTTACTGCTGCCGTTGACCACGTAGTAACACTCTGGTTGACCGTGGAAATGTGGCTCATGGTCTGATTTCAAACCATTGGTGATACCGATAACCATTGGGCTGTCTGAGAGTTCTTTCCAGATATAACCCACAGGTGAGTTTTTAGGATCACAGTTTTTGGCTTCGAGCACGTTACCGTGGTCATCCAAGGTTTTACAAAAACGTTGGTCTGCGGCAATGCTGTCATTGGGTTTGATGGTGTTAAAGTCGATTTTGCCTGCTTCCCAATCGGCAATGTAGGCCTCGATTTCTGGGTTACTGCACTGCTCTGGCATGGTGTTTTGCGGCACATAGGGTGTGCTGTCGTACGGCACTGGTGTCATTTGTTGATAGGGCAGTTGTGCATGGTTACATTGTGGGCCTTGAGCCATAACCGCTGTAGACGTTAGTGCGGCTAATCCAAAAAGCATTTTTAATTTCATCATTCCAATCCTATTTTTGCATCGCTTAGTGGCGATATTGTGTTGGTTATGTTGTTACGTGACTAACAATAAAGTGATTGGTTGATGGTAAAGGTGAATTGGATCACGGCATATTTTGAGTGGCAAACTTATTCGTGACTTTACTCGCGAATAATCTTACCGTCCGAGCCGCTTTACAGCTGCAATTGCATGCTGAGCTGGGCATAGTTGGCCATTCCCTGCTGCGCATTGGGATGAGCAGAGCTGTTGTGATCCTCAATTTGATAGCGGCCCACTTCAATACCTAGGGTGAGTGCTTGGGTTAAATTGGTAAACAGATTCACACCAACGTGGCTGCGATCCGTTTGTTCTCTCTCAGTGCTTGTGTGTCCAAAAAAGAGTGTCGAGCGGGTGTAGTCAGTCCAAAAGTGGCGGTAGGCAAACATGGCGGATGTCGAGGTTTCTAATTCTCCTTGGATGATATCGCGCGCAGCGTCGGTGCCGACATAACGACCTAGGTGGCCGTAATGCAATTGCAGGCGCAGATCATCTTGGCCAAAGGTAAGGAGTTTGGCGGCAAGGGAGAGCCCGCCAGCCCATTGCGATGTGCCCGCTGGATCTAAATAACGCACTAAGCCTGAGAGAGACACATTGCCCCACTCGCCGGTTTGGTTGTAGCGAGCAATCATATCTGGGATGTAGTCATGGCTGGTATCAATCCAGTTTGGTTTGGCTGCTGTAACGCTGGTTAGTCCATCCGTTTGGGCTTGGGTGCCGTAGGTGTAGGGATTTTCGAGGGCGAATTGCCATTGTTCGGTGCTATAGCGGATAAGTGCTTGTCTTACCATGGCTTGTCCAACTAATGGCCCACCTAAATCGGCTGTTTCGGCAAAGGTACTGGTATTGACTAAGGTTGACCAGGTTTGTCCAGCGGTGACGCCTTGATAACCGATATAGGCATGCCTAAGCCGTGGACTGTAGGAGTTGGAGATTATCGGATTCCCTTGGCTTGAGCCAACAAAATCGATTTCAGCAAAGGCTTTGGCTTCATCGGTGTTGAGCGACAGGTTAAAGCGGCTTTCTTGGGCGCCAAATTGGGTGCGTTTGCTGTGCTCGACAACCTTGCCTCCGCCTGTCCAACTGTCTTGAAAGGCCACGTTGCCTTCAACAAAGCGGGTGTTGGCCTTAATAAATCCGCCTAACTGCACATCGGCGGCATACAGGGAGGATGAACAGATAAAATAAACGGCAAGTGTAGGTAAAGATTGTTGTTTCATCGTTCACTCTATAAGAAAAAAACATAAAAAAGCCCTAACGAATAGGGCAAAAAAAGGTATAGCAGTCTAAAACGGCAGGGAGGAGGGACGTCCTAAACTGCGCAAATATTAGAAGTAGTAACCAAAGTTGATGTTGATACGTTTATCCCAATCGTTACCGACTTCTGGTAGGCCAACGTGGTCGTTATTGGCGGTCGAGAAGGTCATGTTTTTACCCATGACAAAGTCAATCATGGTGTAAGTTGGGCCAGCTGAAATCGCCATACCGGTGACGTTTTGCATGCTGTTGTCGTAGCTATCGTCATCAACATCAGGCGTCATTAAACCAAAGTCGTTATAAAACTTAATGCTGCCCCAATCCGTGTTAACGGTTTTGGCAATGTTGATGTTATAGGCTTGGCCTTTTGAGGCGATTTCATACTGCCAGCTCACTACCGATACGCCAATTTTGTTGTCGTCGATAGCATCTGCAGCGTTGTATTCATACTGCATGGCTTGCATTTGTAGGTTCCAGCCGTTGTAGCTGCTGTCTAAATGCAGTGCTACAGCATAGCGGTCGCCATTATTGCCAGTTTTGCTGTTGTAGATTTGGCCTACCTGTACTGAGCCACCAAAGGTGGTCGCGCCACCTTCGTATTCGGCGGTGTAGGTTTGGCGCACGTTAAGTTGGTTGGTTTCTTCGTTATTGTATTCCGTGCCGTTGATGGTGCCGGTATACAAGTCGGTCGAATAACGCTTGTTTTCGGTTGGGCCGTATTCGGCGTTTTTATAAAACGCTAAATCTGTGTGCCAGCCGTTTTTCTCATAGGTCGCTTTTAAGCCGATATCATGGTCATCTTCAAAGCCTAAATAGTAAGGCAGACCAAACCACCAACTGTTTGAGATGAACTCGCGGTTACCAAAGGGCACTTTGTTGATACCAAATTGCAGTTGCCAATCTGGGTCAATGTTGTAGTAGCCATAACCATACTTGATATAGTTAGTGCCTGAGGTAAAACGGTATTCCGCCGCTAAACCGAAATCGCCTTTTTTACCATCGAATTTAATCGCGGCCATATCGAAGTTAAAGTCACCGCCTTTATCTTTCGATTTTTCATCATAATCGCGATAGCCATAGTTGACGCGTACGGCACCGCCAACATTGATGCCATCTTCTTGCTCTGCGGCAAAGGCGCTAGTTTGAGATAGTGCGATAGCCGTTGCCACCATGGACAACATAAACCGAGTCGACTTTTTCATCATCATTACCTTTCTTAAGTTTTTGTATTATAAAAATTAAATTACATTTCTTTGAACCAAGTGCGGTGGCATTCAGCGCACACTGGCGCCTTTTTCTCATGCTCGCCGTGACAGGCTAAGCAGCTGGCGCCTTCGTTGTAGTGCAGTGATTTGTGTGGATGGGCTTCAGGGATGGCAAGTTTGGACTCATCCACCGCAATACTGGTGATTTCGCCATGACATTCAACGCAGGCCGCATCGGTGGCATTTTGTTTACCCGAACCTTGGTGACACCCTTTACAACCATCTTGGTAGATAAATTCGTGGTTGGTTCTGCCTTGGGTGCTGCCTTTCATCTTGACGAGGTCTCCGGCATTGGCTGCGCCAGTGAACAGAGTTGCAACAACGAGTGTGAGTAGTAATGTTTTCATCATGATTTAGGCCTGCATGTCAGATTTGATGGTTTCAGCAACGATAATTCCCATCGTTAAGCACTCTAGGCAAGCTGTTGAACTTAAACGGGTTCCACCGTGAGTTCCGCCTGTCGCTTCGCCGACGGCATAGAGCTTTTTGATGGAGGTCAGTGACTGGCTGTGTATGACTCGCGCACCTAAATCGGTTTTTAAGCCGCCCATGCAGTAGTGCACTTTTGGCCAAATACGCGACACAATAAACGGCGGTTTAAGCTCAACTGCCGTATCCATCATGCGGCCAAATAAAGGGTCGATGCGCTGGGGCACTTGCTTGTTGTACTCGGCAACGGTTTGTTTGAGCTGTGCAACTGGAATATTGAATTGCTTAGCTAATTGCTCAAGGCTATCGACTTTCCAAGCGATTTGGTCACGCACTGCGCGGGTCACTTCTTCTGCACCAACATGATCGTCATGGTTAAAAAACACCACGGGATAGGCGGGTGAGCCATCTGGATGACGGTTTTTCATAATGGCATCGGAGCAGGTTTTTCTATCGGCGCGTTCATTCATAAAACGCTTACCGTCTAACACATTGACTGAAATTCCTTTATGGAAACCAATCGAGAGCAGAGCATTTGACCAGCCAAAGCCGCCTTCATCGGGCGAGCCCCAGTGACCTGTTTGAATAAAGCTCATATGAACCGGAAAAGCACCGTGGGCCATAGCCGTTAGCGTGACTTCGCCAGTTGCGCCGAGTGCATTGGTACAATCTAAGGTTTTATCTAATGCAGGGTCGACCAGTTCACGTAGTACTAAGTTACGTGAGAAACCACCGTGGGCAAGGATAACGGCCTTGTTGGCTTTGATGTAGATCGTTTTACCGGTTTTGAGATCCGGAAAGCGATAATTTTGACGCACTTTCAAGCCAACAATCTCTTGGCCATCCATGATGAAGTCTTCAACATAGTGTTGTAGACGGTATTCAACGCCTTCTTTTTTACCTGCTTCGTACAGCTTTGTGGTGATATCGCCACCGACACCGTGCTGAGTGCGAATAGCACGTGCTTTATTGTGGCCACCCACTTGTTGGTTAAAGCCTTCGCGGAATTTGACGCCAGTGTCGATACACAATTGGTAGGCATCGAGGGCGCGATTGGCAATTTGTCGCAGCATGTCGGTATTTTGCATACCGCGGCCAGAAATGATTTGATCCTTCACTAGCTCTTCGGGTGAGTCATCATTGATCCCTTGAGCTAATTGAATTGGGTTTTTAGGGATAGCTAACCAGCCACCGTTGATCGCAGAGTTACCCCCGATCACCTGCATTTTTTCTAATACCAGTATCGAGCCTAGACCTTGACGCTTAGCATTTAGTGCGGATGACAGACCCGCAAAACCCGAACCCACCACAATCACATCACGAGTTTCATCCCATTTAATGTTTGAGGCGCATTCAGTGGCTGATGCTGCACTTGGTAGTGCCGCTGCGATACCGCCGACCGCTGCGCTTGCACCTAGCTTTAAAAAACTTCTTCTATCATGCATTTTTTGTTAACCCTCTATGTCAGTTACCAGCAAGATAGAGGTTATGAACCGCGCCTAAGGAGAAGTGAGTCACGACTTTTTTTCAGTGACAATTTTATTCGTGAGTTATCTCGTGAATATCTTTTCTTTGAAGTAGATTGCTTTAATAACGAACGAGATGAAGATAATTTAATCTATGAAAGTATGCTGTTGATAAAATGTAAGTTTGAGGTAACTCACAAAGGTTGGTATTTAAGAGGTTTGGATGTGACCTTTATCCCGATTAACTCTTTACTGTCTATAAATATTATTTGTTAGCAACACATAATGTACTTTTTACGTATGTTGGAATAAATGAATGAAATGTCCATCTGATTCACTCTCTATTTTACGTTGTAATCAAATATTGGATGCGGCTGAAAGGCTGATTGAATCACAAGGTATTGTATCATTTAAGTTTTCCCAGCTGGCACATGAGGTTGGATGTTCTACAGGTACTTTATATAAGTTTTTTGAACGTAAAGAAGATGTGTTGGTTTGTTTATTTTTAAGAAGTGCAACATCAAATCACTTACCGATATTTATCCATAAGAATCCAGAGTTAACTGCACAAGAGAAAGTGCTTTTACCGATATTATTTACCTTTGAAACCATTAAGCGCAGTAGTAGCTTTTTTACGCTGCGTTCGGTGTCGGTAAATACCATGGTGTGGAAATTGGCGAGTGATGAAAAAGTTGAACGTTTTAAAAAACGTATTAATGCTTTTTGGGGGTGGTTTACAGACTCATTACATTTAGCGGTTGAGAATGGTGAATTAGTCGCCACTCCATTACAAATAAAAGAATTAGTTCAAGGAATTACCTTTTATCTAACGGGTGCTCTGACACAATTTGAAAGTCAATTGATTGCGCCTGAGTTTTTATCTGATCGCCGTGAAACCTGTTATCGACATTTGGCAAACCTGATGGCGCGATACGATTGGAAAACGCCGTTAACCTTTGCGCTGTTTGATTCGTTAGAGGCCAGAACCATCAAGTTTTTTGACCAACATTATCGTGACCATATGACCTGCGCAGCCTGTAGCGCGCTATCAAATACCGACACCAAGGCATTATCTCCCTGTACTCGTCAGTGTGGTTAGGGCGTCCTGCAATTCGGGTTTTATTCCACGCGCAGTGAGCGAGCTTTGTCTCACTGCGACTAAGAATTAGGCTGATTAAATCATAAGCTTAATTTCAAAATTTATGATTGGCTAGCAACCAAGCAAGTTCGGCGGCGTTACTTACCTGCATTTTTTGCATGACTTTTTGCCTGTGCAACTCAATGGTTCGCTGCGCAATATCTAGCTCCGCCGCGATGACTTTATTCATTTTTCCCGCCAGAATACCCTCCATCACCTGCGTTTCACGCTGGCTGAGGGTGGCGAGTCGATTGGCAATGTCTGATTGCAAATTTTGTTGATGCCATTTTTGCTCAGTATGTTGTTGAGCTTGGGTTAAAAGCTGAAATAGCTTCTCACCATCAACCGGTTTTTCAAGAAAGTTGAGTGCGCCCTGTTGGATGCAGTCTACGGCCATGGCAATGGTGCCGTGACCGGTGAGCATGATGACGCTGATTACACTTTGCACTTGATTTAAATGGCTTAGCAGTGCCACGCCGTCCATACCTGGCATTTTGATGTCGAGCAAAAGTACGGCGGGTTGCTTGATATCAACGCTTTTTAAAAACGTATCCGCAGCGTTAAAGCCTTTGCAGTTAAGCCCCATCCCTTCAAGCATCCAGCTTAACGAATCCAGTACATCTTGATCATCATCTACAAGGTAAAGTGGTGTCATTTGAGCTCTCTTAAGCTGATGGCTGGTTGAGTGGCAGGGTGACTTTTACCGTTAACCCCGGCGCGGCGTGCTGTGCTTCAATTTTGCCTTTGTGTTCCTCAATAATGCGTTTGCAGATAACCATGCCTAGGCCAAGCCCTTGGGGTTTTGATGTTTCAAAGGGAAAGAATAAGCGTTCGAGGGCGTTATCACTCAGGCCGCAACCCGAGTCAGTGATATGAATATAGACGCTTTCGCTTGTGGTACCTGTGTCGATAATCAATGACTTATGGGGGCTGTTTTCCATGGCATCTAGGGCATTGCGTAATAAATTCACCAGCACTTGCTGGAGCAAACTGGCATCGGCAAATACGGGTAAGGTTTGTAAGTTGACTTTAGGGCTGAGTTTGAGCCGCTGAAATTCAGGTTGCATCAAGGTCAAGGTTTCTTCTATCACGGCGCGTAAATCACAGGGCTGGTAATCACTGGTTTGTTGGCAAAATGTGCGCAGACGATGGATAGTGGTTTGGGCTCTATCGACCTGGTTGATGACCTTATTGAGCGCGGTAGCAAGCTCGGCTTGGGTGTTATCTAGCCGATATAAACAGCCTTGGGTGAGATAGCGAATACCGGCCAGGGGTTGTTTTAGCTCGTGGGCAATGCCTGAGGCCATTTCGCCCGTCAGCAGTACCCGTTGGGCGCGGTAAAACTGTTGTTGTTGCTCGAGTAAGATTTTTTGGGTGTGCTGATGATGGGCTATTTCGGCAGATAAGGCTTGGGTGCGTTTGACCACTAAACGTTTAACCCTTAAGTGGTGAATATAGCCGAGTAACAAGACAAAGATGAGGCTTCCACCCCAAGGCAAGGCGCTATGCAGTAATCGCTGCCAGTTAGTGACAAATGGCCATTGCTCTAATTGTTTTAACAGCTCAAATACCGGACTATCGTCCACGGGGGCTGACCAATATTGATATCTTCCTTGCTCCGCCGCTTGGCTCTCTGGGGGAATTTGTAACAGGCTGGCGACCACTTGGGTGGCGAGTTTATGGTCGGTATGGCCTAATTTAGTTAGGGCGTAGCCGGGATACAACTGGGTGGATACTTCGCAGGCAAAATCAGGATGCGCTTGCTTAAGCACCACTTTTAATTTATTCGCCGGAATGAGTCCTCGCTCTAGTGCGTTTTCCAACACACAGCTAGGTAATACCGCAACATCAGCCTCACCCGATAACAGCATTTGCAATAGTTTTTGCTGTGGAAAACCAATAAAACGCAGCTGGGGAATATCGCGGTAGGCATTGATGCCTTTGGTTGCCATTGTCGCTGCAAAAATTTGAAATCCGCCAAAGGCTTGCGGGTCGCTTGATACTAACTTTTCATCTTTAAGTTGTGCCCATTGGCTCAGGTTGTTGTCAATTCGCGTGACGATGGCAGAGCCGATGCTCTGTTCGGGTGAATGCACGCGGTTATGGACTAGGGTGAGTAAGTGACTGGTGCCATAGTTTTTTTTAAATGCGACCGTGGTGAGGGCGTTGCCAATTAAAAAGTCGATACGTTGCTTAGCTAATGCTTCATCTAATTGAGTTGGCGTTAATGGCGTGAGTTGTACTGGACGATGCAGCTGCTGACTCAGCCAATCAGCGGTAGGCTGCCAATTGGCCATGACTTCATCGGGCTCATTAAATGCCATGATACCAATCCGCACCGGATCACTTGCAGGGGGAGCAGCGGCAATGGCTGGCAGATTGAAGCCAATAAAAAAGGCCAGGATAAACATTAATCGAGTGAAGAATTGATACATGGTTTAAACCTGACAGTGCGATTTCATTAAGTGACTTAGGCTCCAAGAAGCATGTGTTGCAAGCGGCCAAGTCATCACATCTGGTGTAATGGAGATAATATGGCCAACAATATTGGCCATATTATGCCTATTAGTGATTGCTGATATATTGAGCCGCTTCACACATTAGCCTAAGGGTTGAACTTAGCGCGATATTGTTCAAATTGTGGGGTGGCGATTTTGTTGCCTTGTTCATCCAGAAACCATACCGCTTCAATATCGCCAATACGCTTTATTAAAGCTTGCGCTTCTGGCATCGGTAATAAAAACAAACTGGTTGAAATCACATCAGCAAGAATGGGATTATTCTTCATAATAACCGATACTGAGATACCTTCTTTTTTCGGGTAAAGTGTCGTTGGATCAATAATGTGATGATATTCTTGACCATCTACAGTGTAATAGTTTAAATAATTACCACTGGATACAATGGTAATATCTTCACCTTGAATTATTTCATGGTAAATATCACCGCTATTAATCTCGATATTATCTTTATGTTCTAGTTGATATTTGCGGATTAATGGATTTTCAATTGCTGTAATAAATTGGCGGCCATCTGGGTGGGTGCCAAAATGGCGAATATTTCCACCGGCATTAATCATAAAGGCAGTAATATTATCGGCTTTTAATTGGTCGTACACTTTTTCAACCATCCAACCTTTAGCAATACCACCTAAATCCAGCTTCATTCCTGATTTCATTTGAATGGTATTATTGTTCACATCGAGTTTTATCTGTTTTATATCAATGTGTTTTGCCGCATTGGCTAACTCGATATCACTGGGTAGTTCGCATGTGCCGACCTGTTGGCAACGTTTTCGATAGCTTCGCCAAACTTCTAACACGGGGGCTAAAGCAACGTTAAATCGGCCTTGGGTAATGCCATGCCATTCAATACTGGTTGCTAATAATTCGGTGAGTTTTGCATCGATATGGTGTAATTGTTCAGGATTGTTATTGATAGTCTGGATATTGGTGTAGCCAGGGTAAGTGCTAAAGTTTGATGCTAAATAATGATATTCCTGCACCACATTAAGTGCATGGCATAATGCTGAGTAGGCTTTGTTTTTGTCTGCCTCATAAATATCAATGGTAATGGAAGTGCCAAAATATTTTAACGTATTCATACTGCCTTTTCCGTGCTCATAATTAAATGTTGCATTGGTATTGCAGTCGAATGGTGAAAAAGTCGCATTTGCCATTGTTGGCGTAAAAAAGAGATAAATTAATACAGTAAAAGATAATAAATATTTCATACAACCCCCATCTTGATGATGGGGAATTAGTAGCATGAATTGTCGTTGATGACAGTAATCAATCTGCAAAGTGTTAGCTAACTCAACTATTTTGAATTGAGGTTGGCATATTGCGGTTATCCGCAATTGTCGAATTCTTTCCGAGGTCTATGCTGGCGGCAAGTTCATTAGTTGAAGAGCGTTATATGATGAAAACTGAATTACATTTCAAAAAAAGTTTACTGGTTAGTGCGGTTGCATTCGCAACATTAGCCTTAGCAGGTTGTGCTAATACCGCACCGCAGGGGAAATATATTGATGGCGTCCATCATGTCAGTGGTAAGGGTAAAAAGAGCGACATCACCCTTGAAGTTAAGGTTGAGCAGGGGAATATCACTCAGGTAAAAACTCTGTCACATAAAGAAACCGAGTCACTGTACCTCAATGCTGAGCGTTTGCTACCCGAGATTGTGAGCCGTAATGGTCATGAGGGGATTGATGCCATCTCAGGCGCAACCTACTCATCCAATGGTATTTTAAAAGCAATCAATGATTTACCTCGTGTAGATGGCAGTAAGCCTGAATATCAAAGCGTGGGTGCACGCAGCCAAACAGGGGATGATGACTTTAAACTGAAATGGTCTATCCAACCGCGTTTAGGCTTAGTGAAAGGTGATTACTACTTTGAAGAAGCCCGTTTCCGTCAAGGGCATATGGGTAGCATGTTGGTGGTAGTGGATTCAAACAACCTTCAGGATGTGATCCTGGCCGAGTTTAATGAGAGTGGTCGTCCGAATTACTATACCCGCCTTTACCAAAATGTGCCTAAGCGTATGTCTGAATACAATTTTTCTATGGGCAAAAAGAAAGGTACCGCATGGGTACAATCCGCATTAACCATGGAAAAGTTAATGATGGAAAAAGACCAACTTACCTTTGAGTTAAATCCTCACTACGATCCTAAGTTAGGCAACCAGCTCAGCGAGCCTAACCGATTAAAATATCAAGGTATTGATATTGTTGCTGGCGCCTCAAACAGCATTCAGCAATCGATGATCCCCTTGACCGCTAAGATCCATAGTCGGATTCAAGCAGGAGCGAGTGATGCGCTTTTTTATCAGCAAGCCGAAAAATTGCTCGATGAAAAAGGTCGCTGGACAGGCGTTACCGCGATGTTGCGGTTAGTGGTTGATAAAAATAGCCACAAAATTACCCATGCCCATTACGATGAAATCTTTGCTGACGAGAAGAAAGATATCCAAGACGCCTCATTGAAAGCATTTTATCGCCAATCCAAATATGACTCGATTAATTATGTTGAACCCGCGCGTATCGGATTTAACGTGATGATTGATGCCTTATCTTCGCATCTGAAAGAGGGTGGTTCGCTGTTCAATATTAATGATTTACCTGCGGCAGGTGATACCGGTAGTTACGCTCAAACCGGCTTTACTAAGCGTTCAGATGCCTGGGACAACTATCTGCGACTCGCTGATGTGTTGTACAAGCAAATGCGTGCCGATGGCGTGATTAATGAACATGCCTTACCTGCTCAGTAATATTGGATACCTAACATGATGAATAAATCATTTGCTATTTCGATGCTTACCTTGGCGCTATGTGCTACACAGGCCGTGGCCGATGAACATAAGTTTTATGGTCGTATCGATTATTCGGTAACCAATTCCGATAGTGGCAGTGCGACGCATAAAAATAAAAGCGGCACCGTATTAGAAAATAACTTTACGCGCATCGGTATTAAAGGCGCTAGCCAATTAACCGACAGCACCTCACTGTTTTACCAAATTGAGGTTGGCGTAAATGGTGAGAGCCAAGATAGTGGCGATAAACCATTCTCAGCACGCCCAACATTTATTGGTGTGAAGCACAGCACTTATGGTGCCTTAGCGGTTGGACGGATTGATCCGGTATTTAAAATGGCTAAGGGGATGTCTGATGCAATGGACAATTACTCCTTAAAACATGACCGTTTATTTGCCGGTGATAAGCGTTGGGGGGACTCCTTTGAATACAAATCCGCCCATTGGAATAAGTTGCAATTAGGTGTGAGCTATTTATTGGAGGACAATCATTACACTAATAATGATAACCGCCGTGATAATGGCAATTACCAGTTAGCGGTTACCTATGGTGATAAGTTCTTTAAAACGGGTGATGTGTACGCTGCTGTTGCCTACAGTGATGGTGTGGAAGATATTGAAGCTTACCGTGGCGTTGTCCAATATAAGTGGGATAAATGGCAGTTTGCGACAATGCTGCAACATTCAAAATTGGTGAATACTGATAAAACCGATTGGCAACAGCGTGAAGGTGACGGTGTTATTGTTAGTGCCAAATATCAATTAGGCCAATTATCATTAAAGGCTCAATATGGATTTGATAACTCCGGTACCGGATTAATCGCGAATCGTGTTTATGCCAGTAAAAACACCCTAATTGATGAGGTGCCAGAAATCTCTCAGTGGGCGATTGGTGCTGAATATAAATTAAGTAAGTCAACACGGCTACACACCGAAATCGGTCAGTTTGATGTGAAGCAATATGATGATTTTGACGATACCATTGTTAGCCTTGGTATGCGTTACGACTTCTAAAATTTATCAATAGTTTGTCACCTTGCTAAGTTATGTACTGCATTTAGCAAGGTGATAATTGTTTAGCTTAGTTGTTATTTTTGCAACATGGTGTTTACTTTGTTGCGCTGGCAGTATTTTTTGCTTTAAACCACTATTTAGTGATATTTTGAGTTCGGTGTTTTTCTAATTATTTAATATTCCCTCCTTCTTCAGCCCTCGAAAGATATAGCATTAAGCGACACGCCAAATAGCCGTTAAGCCTGCATAGAAAAATACTATGCTAATGACTACTATATAAGTAAAAAATAACCTAATAATTTTCTTTATGTTGCATGAACGGGCATAATGCGGCGTTTAATTATTTAGTTACAAGGAATAACCATGAAGTATTTGGTTAGCGTAGTGAGCTGTTTTCTATTATCGGCCTGTTCCTTTGGGGATGCTGATGTGGAGTTTAATCCTAAAAAAGGTGAAGAGCGTGCATATCAAGTGTATAGCTCCACCAAGATTACAGTCGATACGGATAGTCGTACCGAAACAGTGAATACCACATCCCATCAATTATTGCGTTATAAGGTTCTCGATACGGGCACAAATAGTCGGTTTGAAGTGCATGTCGATTATATGAAAATGCGTGATGGTCAAGGGAGTGGCGTGAGCAGCGGTGAACGGGCTGATCGGAACCCTGAAATGCACGCTATTTTTTCACAGGGTTTTGAATTTACATTAAATTTAGACGATGGCAGCGTTACAGCATTTAGCGCACTCAACAAGCCTGTATGGCAAGCGCAGTTGGCTGAGCGGGGGCTTGAACTGGAGCAGGAGCTTAAAAAGCTATTTAGTTCATCGGTCTTTCTTAACAGCATACCCGCTAAAGAGGGCGCTATCGTTGCGCTTCCAGCCTATCAAGGCCATGCTAATGCCAAGCTTACCGTGTTAAAAGTCACAGAGACACATGTACTGGCTCAAGTGCAAAGTGACGGTGCCCAAGCCAACATTTACGGCCAACTGATGCTAGAGCGTGAGCGAGGTTGGCTAGTGCAGATGGCTTTAGTCGCTGAAGCGCCATTTGAGCGTTATGGCTTTAAAGGCGTGATGCGCAGCAATGTGATAATGGTGCCCAGTGAGCGAAAGCTGGGTGACCTGTCGCAACGAGTGGGTTTTGATTACGATTTCCCGCCAACAGAGTACCCAAAACAACCTGAATTAGTGCTAGAAGATGCGAATAAAACCTTAGCGGAAGAGGCGGTATTTGCGCTTGATGCAGGTTACTTTGACCTAAGTGATGACCAACTAAGCCTTGCCTATCAGCATGATGTTTCAGGTTTAAAAGCCTCTGGTGATTTTCACTTAACCGATATCACCGCCCACAGTGCCGATGGCAGCGTGCTGCCAATACAACTATTTAAGGTCGGTGGTTACAGTTACCCTGAAAAGGATGGTTTTTATCGTTCCCTTGAGCAACATTTGCTTATCGGCTGGAACGAGCCCTCGACACTGTTTGATCAGGTAGCTGAGTTTCGTGCTAAAGCCCATTATCAAGGGGCGAAACTGGTCAAACTGACCTTGACGCCAGATCCAAGCAAAACGGTGACCTTGCAGTATCAAGATTTACAACTAGAGCTGACCCCCGTTGCCGATAAACCCTTCACTTATCTGCTGACATCGCAGGATGCGACCAATAAATCTTGGTTGACTGGCCGATTTGACGGGGCTGAAGGCGCTATGCTGAAGTACCAAACCCCTACTACGACAGGGCCGGATTGGTTAACCCCTGCTGAGCTGAATATGTTGGCGTTAGTCTCATCGGAGCAATATCAATCCACCACCCTGTTTAGCTTTCCTGCTGAGCCGCCGACGCTCACCATTTATGTTAATACTGCCGCGGATAGTCGCGAATTGACTAAAAATGTTCGTTTTATTCCGATGAACGATTACATGCAAAATACCAACTATCCCCCAGTGTATGAGACAACGCTTTACCGTGACGATATGTATGCGCATTACGATGAGCAACCGCAACCCTCTATTCCCGATGATACCGCATTACTCGAACCACAAATGCTGGCCAAATACGGCGTTGGTTTACAGTTAACCTCCGAGCAAGCCGCGGTGTGTCGTTTGAGCGTGGTGGATGCGCCACAAGTCGATGGTCACACGTTGCAATGGACATCTATAAAATCTGAAAACAGCTTAGTGGAGCAGCTCGATAAGTCTGTACAGTATCAACTGACGAGTGCCGATGGCATCCGTCGCAACTTTTATGGTATCCGTGTGGCCAGCACTTTAGCCTGCACTGGTACTCCTCAATGGCAAGCGCTTGCCTATCAACCTAAACAAGGTTGGCTGATTGATATCACCCAACTGCCCAATTTAGATACGACTCAAACGTTGGCCGACTTTATGCGCCGTTATCGTTTTTTAAATGCGCAGAATGTAGCGTTAGCTCCAGCTATTCAAGGTGATGGCGGTGATTTTTATCAGCGCCCGTTGCTGCAAGTATTACGTGAGGAGCGCTGGTTTGTGCTGGCAGGGCGAGCTGCCGCGATAGAATATCTGACCATCAGCGGCGATCCAGTGAATAAGCAGTGGATTACCACCTTCCCAGCATTACCTTAAGGAGCCGAATATGAGAGTTTTATTACTATTATCAGTGCTCTTGATGTCATTTAATTCGTCTGCGGAGCGGATCTTACTCGACGAACAATGGCGCCTTAGCGATGTGCCGGGTGACGCCATCTATTATCAGCAGCAAGCGGCAACAGCGCAAAATGGCGAGTGGCCAGTGCAGCTATTTTATCTGGAGACGGATAAACCGGTTTTTAAGGGCCGCGTTAACAGTCCCAATTTAGCGGAGAGTTATATCGTTGGTGATTTCGAGTTCTTCTACCCCGACGGTCAACTGTCTCGCAAGGGCAGTAGCGATGCACAAGGGCGTTATCAGGGAACACATTTGCATTACTGGGAAGATGGAAAACTCTCGGGGGAGTACCACTACCTGAATGGCCAGTTACATGGAGAGCAGAAAAGTTACCATACCAATGGTCAATTACGCGACCATCAACATTATGTGAATGGTGTGGAATCTGGATTAGCGCAAAGTTATTTTGACAATGGCCAGCTGCAAACACGGGTAACCTATGGCGCTAACGGTATGGAAGGGCTTTATGAAAGCTTCCATAACAATGGACAGCCGGAGCAAACCGTGAATATGGTGGCGGGAAAAAGAGAAGGTGAGCGACTGTATTGGACAAAGGAAGGTTGGTTATTCACCAAAGAGTTTTATCTTAACGGCAAAATACATGGCGAAGTGTTGGTGTACCAAGCGGCAGATGTGTTACAGGAAATTAAACATTATCAGCATGATAAGCAAGTAGGGATACAGCAGCGTTTTGATCCACAAGGGCGGTTAGCAGCGCAACAATTGTATGATAAGGATGGCCGCGAAATTCAAAATATTAGCTATGATGATGAAGGTAAAGTAACAAGCCAAACTGACACCCAGTATCTTGCCAAAGGCCAGCTAACTACTGAAAAACGTTTCGATGCAACTGGAGCATTAACCTATCAATATCAGCGTGATACTGTAAAGGACTGGAGTCTGCGTCAGCGTTTTACTGCAACCGGTGAGTTGATTGAACGGGAAGAACAACTCAAGGGACTGTATGACGGTTTGTATATTGGGGATGGCTGGAATGGTTATGTCCGACGGATTAACTACAGCAAAGGTAAAATGCACGGCGCATATCGCGAAGATAATGCCTTAGACGGTGGATTTGTCACCGGGCAATATCATTTCGGTGTAAAGGTCGGTAAGTGGGTGACAAAAAACGCTGATATGACCCGTAATGAGCAGTTTAATCAACAAGGCCAGCTTAACGGTGAACAAACCGAAATCGCCGCCGATGGCACGCTAATGCTGCAAGCGTTTTATCAAAACGAAAAATTACATGGTGCGTATTTACAGCGTGGCTTTGATAAACAATTGCAGGCTCAAGGCCAGTATGTAAACGGTCAACGTGAAGGTAAATGGCTGGTTGATGACAGTAGCTATAACCAGGTTAAGCTCTGGCACGGGCAGTACCGTGCGGGCCACGAAGTTGATTGCTGGCAAGCGTTTTCGGCAAATGGCCATTTATTAGGGCTGATGCAATATGATGATAAAGGCCGCTTGCAAGGTAAAAGCTACAGCTTTAACGAAGATGGCAGCTTGGAGCGAAGCGAGGAGTACGTTGATAATCAATTACACGGTCAATTAGTGTATTACTTCAATGGTGAAGCCTCATCCGTGTATCACTATCAAAAAGGGGTTGATGTCGGTCAATAGCAGAACGGTAATCGCCCAAAACCCATCTTGGGCGATTTGAGGTGAACTGAACGTATTGGCTCAAGGATGAGCTAATGCACATCAGCGCTAACGGTGTGCTTTAAGCCAGCGTCCTGGTGGCATCCCAAATTCTCGTTCGAATGCGCGTGCAAAGGTTGCACTGCCACTGTATCCACCACTCAGTGCAACCTGAGCAATAGGTTCCCCAGCCAATAATTGTTGGCATGCCATCATCATTCGCCACTGAGTCAGATACTCAAGTGGCGATAATCCCGTCAACAGTTGAAAATGAGCCGCAAAACGTGAGCGAGACATGCCCGCTTCTTTCGCGAGTGTTGCTACTGTCCATTTTTCCTCATAACGCTTATGCATCACGCCAATCGCACGCGCTAGTCGTGGATCAGATAATCCAGCCAATATGCCTTGTTGAGTGTGGCCATTATCAACGATGTAACGCAACAATAAGATAAATACTGTCTCCAACAAGCGAGTGATAATGGGGGCTTGGCCATATTGATTCGCAAATGCCTCTGAAAAAAGTAGGGTGACTAGCGGTTTTAATTCTGGCTGTTCACTCAGCGGTAGCACTAATACATTGGGGAGTGCCATTTGTATTGGGGATTGTTTTCCTTGTCCAAATGAAACGCTCGCACAGACGAGATCACATCCTTTAGCATCAACGGGTTCCATGCTGTGTTTAAGCCCCCGAGGAAAAAGGATTAGGCAAGGTTCTGTTAACAATCGTGGTTCATCAAATTCTTGATAAAGCGTCATCGCACCCGCGTTAAGCAAGTGTAGATGGCCCCCTTCAGGATAATCTTGGCTAAGCGAGGTTTGGCATAAGTTACCAGCGAAAAACATCGAGGCACGTGGCGCTGTATGAGCCAATAGAATTGAGAGAGGATCCATTTTGAGACGATAGGCGTTTAATTAAGGACTATTTGCGATAAATCGTATCATTGTGGGCTGTAAGCTATCAACCGTAACTTACACAATTAAATTGGAGCACGACTATGAGCCGTATTAAACCTGTTTCTCAACCTTCTTCAACTGTTGCACCAAGCTTTGCCGCAATGCAGCGTAACCTTGGTATGGTACCTAACCTATATGCCACGTTAGCTCACTCGCCAGTGTTATTTAATGGATTTTTGGCTTTTGCTGACGCACTAGGTAAGGGGCGGTTAACGACGACTCAGCGTGAATTACTCGCGCTGGCAATTGGCCAAAGTAATGAGTGCCAATATTGCCTATCTGCACATACATTGTTAGCGAGTAAGGCCGGCCTATCAGTTGACGCGATAAAGTCTGCGCGCCAAGGAAATGCAGAGTCTCCTCTCGATAATGCTTTGTTGCAACTGGCGACCGCGTTAGTTCATCAACGTGGAGTGCTCACCGATGAACAACTTGCTAATGTTCGTCACGCTGGCGTTGATGATGAATTAATGCTCGAAGTACTCGGCCAAGTTGTAGTCAACACCCTGACCAACTATGGAAATCATTTGGCCGCAACAGAAATTGATTTCCCAATAGTTCCTTTGCGTCCTTAGCCAAGGATCATTTATGAAACAATATGATAAAGGTTTTTTGCTTGCTCTTGGCGGTGTGGTACTGACACTCCTCTGGATTGGCATATTTAAGTTTACGCCAACCGAAGCGGCAGCAATTCGTCCTCTCGTTGCAAGTCATCCTTTGATGAACTGGCTCTATAGCATTTTATCTGAACAGGGAGTATCTAACTTAATTGGTGTGGTTGAGATAGTCACAGCAATAGGGCTGGTGATAGGGATTTGGCGCCCACGTGTTGGTTACTGGGCGAGTTTGAGTGCACTCATCACTTTTGTCATGACGCTGAGCTTCCTGTTGACCTTACCCTCGGTATGGAAGTTGGTTGATGGTGTACCGGTTACCGAGTTCTTTATTCTCAAGGATTTGGTATTTCTGGGTGTGGTTTGGTCTTACCTTAATCAAAATAAGGCGCAACTCATTCGGGCATCTTGAGCTATTAGCATGACAACGTAAATATATGTGCAGTGCATATCGTCCATTTAAATAAAGTCATTGATATAAGCACAGCCAACTATTTTTATCGCAAATATAAAAAATGCCGAGTGATAATTCACTCGGCATTTTGATATTTTTGATAGGAAAAGTTTACTTAGTAAAAAACACGAGTGTCCAAGGTATTATGTATGCTTGGATCACTGTGAGTAAACCAATAAAAGTACAGAAAAATAGACTGTGCTTTAGAGTAAAGCGGAAAAGATCAGATTCTTTGCCCGCTAACCCTGTAGCAGCACAGGCAACCGCAATAGATTGTGGCGAAATCATTTTTCCTGTTACCCCACCAGTCGTATTTGCGGCGACTAATAACTCCGGTGTTACACCAATTTGGTTTGCAGTGTTGGCTTGCAGCGCACCAAAAAGAGCATTTGATGAGGTGTCTGAACCGGTTAAAAATACCCCTAGCCAACCTAAGAATGGTGAAAAGAACGGGAAAGCCACTCCAGTGCCTGCCAGTACTAACGCTAAGGTTGAAGATAGACCTGAGTAGTTTGCTACAAAAGCGAATGCTAATACTAAGCCTATGGATAATATAGGGAATTTTAATTCAATTAATGTTTCTTTAAATGATTTAAGTGCATTACTTACTGACATTTTAAGAATAAAAATTGAAATTATTGCGGCTAATAGAATGGCGGTTCCTACTGCGCTTAATATATTGAGTTTATATATTGCGGCATAGGGGGTTTCTTTAGTCACAATCGGGGCTGTTTTTATCACTAAATTATGCAAGTAAGGCACTTCGATACTGATAGTGGCAAAACTTAGTGCGAGTTGTACATCTTTTAAACTCCACAGGGTTACAATCGCGGTAAGAATAATAAATGGAGACCAAGCTTTAAATATCTGACTATTAGAAAACGTAGATTTTGGCGTAATAGCTCTTTGCTTCATTCCTGAAAAAGTGAAAATTTCTTTTGGTTGCCATACTTTTAAAAATAATGTCAAACAAACTAGGCTGACTAAAGCAGACGTAATATCGGGTAATTCAGGACCGATAAAGTTTGAGGTAAAAAATTGTGTAACTGCAAATGAAACGCCTGCCACTAATGTAGCGGGCCATGTTTGACGAATTCCCCTAATACCGTCCATCATCGCAATAAGCCAGAATGGCACTATTATCGATAATATTGGCAGTTGACGGCCAGCGAGTTGTCCAATATGGAATGGATCAAGTGATGAAACCTGACCTGCGACAATGATAGGAATTCCCATCGCGCCAAAGGCTACAGGCGCTGTATTCGCGATTAAGCAAAGTCCTGCTGCGTACAACGGATTGAATCCAAGCCCGACTAATAATGCCGCAGTAATAGCCACGGGAGCACCAAAACCCGCCGCTCCCTCAAGGAAGGCTCCAAATGAGAAACCAACCAATAGCATTTGTAAGCGTTGATCTTCTGTCACTGAAATGACAGAGGAACGTATAATCTCGAATTGGCCTGTTTTAACGGTGATTTTATATAAAAATACCGCGGTAATAATGATCCAAGCTATAGGCCAGAGACCATAACTAAAACCATATATCGCAGATGCAACTGCCATCGTGACAGGCATTTTATAAGTGATTATTGCAACCGCTAGGGCAATCAATAAAGTTAAAGCTCCGGCAATATAACCTTTGAGTTTTAACACCGTCAAAGCTAAAAAGAAAAATACAATAGGCAGTAAGGCGACTATTGCAGTTAGCCACAAGCTACCAAGTGGCGTATATGTTTGGGTCCAAGTCATAGGGAGGTAGGTCCATGTAGTTATAGTATGTTAATAAACGGTATTGCATACGCAACGTCACAGATACTAATGTTTGGTGATGTAGATGTAATGTTTCTTGTTGCGATAAGTGACGTTGGTCACGCTATATGTGGAGGCATAGGGTTTTAGTCAGATGGCTGACGAGTGAGTGCATAAATTTAGTGCGTTAATGCTATTTAGCTAAATTAGTTTTTATTTATTATATTGAAAGAGTTTTATCTTTATTAGAGTAACTGAATCTTAGCTGGTGATAACCTTATATTAATTAATTCACATATCTGGTTATTATTAATTTTAAATTAATTTATTTTGGTGATTAATTAATTTCAACTTCTTCTCTATATTAGAAATCTAGGATTGTTGAAATGTGATCAAAATATAATTAGTCTTAGTGAATGTTTGGATTTAATCAAAACAACTTTAATACAATAAATTAACCATTTCAGTTTCTTCTTCTGGTTTTATTTTTTTAATTTTATTACTTTCAATGTGTTGGATGATTTTTGAGAATGATTTTCTTTTGTTTTTTTTAGTGATTTAAGGCAGGTTTTTAGTGGTTTTTAGATGTGGGCTGGCTTATTGGATGTTTATTATTAACAATCGTTAACCTTGGTTTCTTTGTGGTTACTATAAAAGTGGATTTTCCACTGCTAAGTCATGTTAACCATAAGGCATTAAATATGAGATGGCGTAAAATTAAAACTCTGATAATGGGAGCGAGCCTGTTCCTTATATTATCTCCATCTGTTAAAGCTCAAGATATTCCATCAAGTCACAAACTGGGAGAGCAAATAGAAAAAATACTCACAGATAAGTTTGCTGAAGGTAAATATTCCGCTAAAGGCGCAGATACTTGTTTAATGTGCCATCGTAAAAATAACACCGTTATGGCTATTTTTGATGGGGTGCATGGCGATATCAATAATAGCAAATCCCCAATGGCAGGATTGCAATGCGAGGCATGCCATGGGCCACTCGGACAGCACAATCAAGGAGGCAAGGAGCCAATGATTAGCTTTGGTTCTGACAGTCCATTGTCAGCACCGAGCCAAAATACCGTTTGTTTAGGTTGCCATCAAAAAACTGAGCAAAGTGGCTGGCATAGCAGCTTACATAACATGGAAGAAATAGCCTGTGCGGATTGCCATAAAGTCCATGCAGCTAAAGATCCGGTACTGCAAAAGCAACAGGTGAGCCAAGTGTGCACTTCTTGTCATACTCGGCAGAAATCCGATATGAATAAGCGTTCATCTCATCCATTAAAGTGGAATGACATGACCTGCATCGATTGTCATAACCCCCACGGTTCATTTAATGAGAGTGCCTTAAAAAAGACCTCAGTTAATGACACTTGCTATAGCTGCCATGCGGAAAAACGCGGTCCTTTCCTGTGGGAACATGCTCCTGTGACCGAAAACTGCTCCACTTGCCACAATCCCCACGGCAGTGTGAATGACGCGCTCGTCAAGCAACGCGTCCCTCAACTATGCCAACAATGTCATGCCGATGATGGACATGCTAGTCGGGTGGTCACTCAGCCAGGTACTGACGCGTTTGGTGCTGGTATGGGATGCCTCAATTGTCATAGCCAAATCCATGGCTCCAACCACCCTAGCGGCAGCAATTTTGCCCGTTGATTAAGGAGTCTGCCATGTCTTTTAAACTTAATATCATTACCTTGGGATTGCTTGCTGCTACCAGTGGTGTGAGTGCTGCAGACTTTTCTGTGCACAAAGCTAATCTGCAAGGGCTAAAGTTGGATGCTTATCAGTGTAAAAGCTGCATAGGAGAGAAGCGTTATCAAGCTGAGCTGCAGTTAAGTGCAGGCTGGGCCAAGAATGATGATATTCGTGCGGGGAATGCCTTTGGCGATGCCAGCGATGGATTGCGCGCGGCTATGGATGCGGACGTAGGTTATCGCAATGCGGGTTATGAAGCTAATGTTCAAGCATATCAATTGGGACTAGAGAACAGCTATGCCCACCTTGATGCGGGTCGGTCTGGACAGTATGCCCTGAACCTTGATTATCAATTATTAACTCGATACGACAGCCGAGCGCAAACGCAGTTGTGGCACAACAATGGCCTACTTTTGCCAGACACTGCGACTCGATATGTCGATTTACAGCTGGAACGCGAAAAGGTGGGCTTGGGATTAGCCGCGCAATATGGCGTCATGCAGGCGTTTATTAACTACGACCACGAACAAAAAACGGGTAATCGTCGCAGTAGTTTAGTAACTCCTCGCCCTGTTAACTTTGCACTGCCTGTTGATGCTAACACTGATAACCTCAATGCTGGCCTGAATATTTCGGGTGAAAATTGGTTAAGCGAGCTGGCTTACCATGGCAGTTTTTACCGAAATAATATTGATAACTTAAGCTTACCTTATTCGCCCGATGTGTATGCTGCTACGCCTGATAATGATGCCCATCAAGTCTCGTTATCTGGGCAATACATGCTTGGACGTGGCAACGTCAATGGCCGTCTCGCCGCTGGACGTATGCTTCAAGATGGCGATTTAATCCAAGTCAGTGGTAATCCATTACAAAGCTGGGATGGTCAGGTTGATACCTTAGATGCGCGGATTGGCTTCAGCAATATGTTAAGCCCGCGATGGCGTGTTAACGGTCAGATTGACTATAGCGAACGCGATAATAAAAGCTCTGTATGGGAGTTTGCGCAATTAGAGTTTGATAATGTCAGTGGTGCGTTTAAGCAAAATGTCCCCATGGACATCGAAAGGCTGACATACAAACTCCACAGCAGTTACCGTTTTAACAGTGAGTATCGCCTCATGGGAGGCTACGACCGTAAAGAGGTAGAACGCAGTTTCCTTGAGCGAGAACAAACCCATGATGACGCATTTTGGGCCAAGCTGAATATCAGATCCTTGGCAAACACTGTGATTGATTTTGGTGGGCGCTATGAGAACCGCAGCGGCTCGGTCTACAACGCTGTCGAAAATACCTCGATTGAAGAAAATCCACTATTGCGTAAGTTTTATCTCGCAGACCGTGAGCGTCAGGCGGTTGATCTGAAGGTGAATTATGTACCACTTTCGTGGTTGACTATTGATTTAAATGGATATTATGCCAAGGATGATTACGCTAAAACCATTATAGGCCTAACTGAATCGACCGATTATGGTTATGACCTGCAATTGGGGATGCAACTCTCTGAGCAATTGCACCTCTATGCCTCAGCAAGCCAACAATGGATAGACTCCGCCATCGCGGGTAGCCAATCGTTTTCCTCACCAGACTGGTATAACGATGTTGCTGATGAATTTATCAATTTAGGTGCAGGGTTTACCTATAGTGGTTTATTCGATGACAGGCTGACACTTGGTGGGAATTATCAATTCTCCAACTCCGCAAGCGATATCTTAGTCACCTATAACGAGGTCCAGCCATACGGCGATTACTACTCCTATAACCACAGTGTCGAGCTCTATGGTCGCTACGCTCTGAGTGAGCGTATGGGGCTCAAGCTAAGTTATCAGTACGAGCGTTATTACGACACCGACTATAGCCAATCCGCAGTCAATAGCATTCCTGGGTTAATCACCCTAGGCGACTTAAACCATAACTACAACGCGCACTTGCTGATGTTTACCTTCAGCTACCTGCTGCCTTGATTGATAAGAGGTAAAGACAATGGAACGCAGAAGTTTTCTAAAAATGAGTGCAGCCATGGGCTGTGCAGCAACGGTCACTGGCTGTAATTCAGGTTCTAGTGATGTGAATGTGGTGCCACCTAAGCCGCCAGTAGGTGATGAAGTACAAACTTGGTCATCTTGTTTGGTTAACTGTGGTTCAAATTGCCCCATCAAAGTATTTAGTCGTGATGGCATCATTACCCGTATTGAAGCTGATCATGAAACTAGCGATGAATACGGCAACCACCAGATCCGCGCCTGTGCCCGTGGACGTTCACTTCGCAGCCGAACTTACGCACCAGATCGCTTACGTACACCTATGAAGCGTGTTGGTAAGCGTGGAGAAGCTAAGTTTGTGCCAATATCATGGGATGAGGCTGCTTCAACGATTGCGAGTGAAATTCAGCGTATTGCCAGTAGTTACGGTAATAAGTCGATTTTGAAACACTACGGAACAGGGGCTTATTATGGATTTGCTAGCTCAGCGTGTTTTGATCGTGTGCTCAATCTGAATGGGGGATTCCTGAAGATTTATGGTAACTATTCTTGGGCACAACAAAATGAAGCGGCCGCAGCAACTGGGTTTGGTAGCACATCAGGTTCTTCTTTAACGGCGTTATACGATAGTGACCTGTTCCTCGGTATTGGCTACAACCCAAGTGAAATGCGTCAAAGTGGGTCGGGTGAAGGATATGATTTCTTAAAAGCGCTTGAGGCGAATGCGAACCTTGAAGTGATTATGGTGGACCCACGTTATACGGACTCAATGGCGGGTAAAGAAAGCCAATGGTTACCGATTAGACCAGGAACCGATGCGGCATTTGCAGAAGCGATTGCCTATGAAATGATTAGCTCTGGATGGGTTGATACGCATTCCAAGGCATTTTTAGATAAGTATTGCGTTGGATTTGACAAGGCCTCTCTTGAAAAACTTGTCGCTGAATTTACCGCAAGTGGCGATCCTAAAAAGACTCAATATTTGCCTTATATCGACGTTGAAGACAACTATCGCAACTACATTCTTGGTGAAGGTAAGTTTGTCGATAATGGCCCAAGAACCCCCGCTTGGGCAGCTAAAATTTGCGGAATATCAGAAGCAAATATTAAATCTGTCGCTAGCAAGATTATGAATGCTAAAGCACCGTTTATTGTGACTGGTGCAGGCGTAAACCGTCATGCTAATGGTGAACAAGCCATGCGTGCTTGCTATATGCTTTCGTTCCTAACCGGCAAAGTAGGGCAGCCAGGTGTTAGTAATGGTGCATTGCCTTATCAAGGCAGTTTAAACCGTGCAGGTATGAGCGGTGGTAATAATCCGGTTAAAGAATCCATTTCTTTCTTTACTTGGGCAGAAGCGATAGAGCGTGGCCATGAAATGACGGCGCGTAAAGATGGGATCCGTGGTACAGCTGATTTAGATACTCCACTTGGCGCAGATATCAAAGCGGTATTTGCGATTAACAGTAACGCATTAATTAACCAACATTCAGACTGTAACGGTACCGCTAAAATCCTCGAAGATGACACCAAATGTGAACTTATAGTCGTGTGTGATTGCTGGATGACACCGAGCGCACGTTATGCGGACATCTTACTACCAGATACCACTTGGTTAGAGTCGAATGACTTAGTCAATGATAGCTATGCATCCGGGATCATGGGTTATCTCGTTGCCATGAAGGCTGCCGTTAAGCCGATGTGGGAAAGTATTTCGATGTTTGAAATGGGACGCTTAATTGCTGCCAAAATGGGTAAAGAAGCGGAGTACACAGAAGGTAAAGATGAAGCCGCTTGGTTAGAGGAACTATACCAAAAGACTCGCACAAATAGCGCGAATACGGATGCACAACCTGCATTCCCTAACAGTTACGCTGAAGCGCAAAAGATTGGTGTGTTCCGTGCGTTTAGCAAGACGCCAGTACTTGCACTCGATAGCTATATCAATGGTGGTAAAGCGGTGAGCACACCATCCGGTAAGGTAGAGATCTACTCATTGTCGATGGCGCAAAAGGGTAAAGACTGGATCTTTAATCCTAATGTTAAAGGCGATTACATCACTGCAATCCCCATGTATCAACCCACATGGGAAGGCTACGACGATGAAGATACTAAGGATGATTATCCTCTGCAATTAATGGGTTATCACACCAAGGGGCGTACACACTCAAGTTATCATAACGTGCCATGGCTGCGCGAAGCCGCAGAAGATGCAGTATGGATGAACCCAACTGATGCCTTAGGTCGTGGTTTAAGAAGTGGCGATAAAGTACAGATGTGGAACGATCGTGGCACAGTTGAATTACCTGTACGGATTACCCCAAGGGTTGCCCCAGGTGTTGTGGCTTTAGGTCAGGGTGCTTGGTATCAACCTGATATCGCTCGGATTGGAAGGAGCGGGCACCCAATTGATGTTGGTGGCTGTATTAATACGTTAACTCGTTACCAACCAAGCCCTTTCGCAAAGGGAAACCCACAACACACCAATCGCGTGCAGATCGTCAAGGCATAAGGGGTAGATGAAAATGACTCAACAAACACAATATGGTTTCTATTTCGATAGCAGCAAATGTACTGGCTGTAAAACCTGTCATATTGCCTGTAAGGATCGCATGACTGGCTTGGTTCGCGCAAAAGATGATGTGATGAATAATGGTGTCGCTAATTTGCCCGGTATTATTTGGCGCCGTGTTTATGAATATGGTGGTGGTAATTGGTCGCAAAACGTCGATGGTAGTTTTGAACAAAATGTCTTTGCCTACTACATGTCTATTGGTTGTAACCATTGCAGCGAGCCTGTGTGTGTTAAAGCCTGTCCAACAGGTGCAATGCATAAGCGCCGTGAAGATGGATTAGTCCAAGTTGCCACTGAACTTTGTATTGGTTGTGAAAGCTGCGCGAGAGCCTGCCCATATGATGCACCACAGCTGGATATCGAGCGAAAGGTGATGACCAAATGTGATGGTTGCAGCGATAGACTCGCGGAAGGTAAAAAGCCTATTTGCGTTGATTCTTGTCCTTTACGGGCACTCGACTTTGACACTATGGATAATTTACGAGCGAAATATGGAGAGGGTGATGGTCATATTGCTCCCTTACCATCGCCCTCAATTACTTCACCAAACTTGATTATTAAGGCCAATCGAAATGGTCAACCAGTTGGTGGTAGTGGGCAATTATTAAACCCCGCAGAAGTGTAATAGTGAAAATGGGGGGCTTAGTCCCCTCGTTTTTCTTCGTTTGTAAAAGGAACACTATGTCAACAATCAACACGAATGATTACCAAACCTGGGGTGCAATGGCAAAAGTGCTACATAACATTTTGTACTCGTACCCTAATATGCCGTTACTGACACAATTTAAGCGAGATGAGTTAGCAACACAGTGGCCAGAGCTTGAACTCTCGACAGGTGAGCAGTCAGGAAAAGCTTTGCTAAGTAGCTATTTGACTCAATGGCAAGATGATGAATCGCAATTAATCGAGCTTCAATTAGACTATGGGCAGCTATTTTTTGGCCCTGGCGATCCTAAAGCTGCCCCCTGGGGATCGGTATACACCAGTGAGGGGCAGTTACTGAATGAGGCTTCGACTCAAAATCTGGCTAGCTTTTATAACACCCATGGTATCGAGTTATCCCTGACGCGAAATGAACCCGTAGACCATTTAGGCTTGATTTTATTAGTGTTGCAATACTTGTTTGATGAATTAGCGTTAAACCCCAATGACACACAAAAGGTGAGAGTCTGCACGCTATTGTTGCAACAACATACTTTACCTTGGGCGGGGCGCTGTTTGGCATTAGCAGAGCTTCATGCAAAGACGGATTTTTATCGTGGCATATCTATGCTTGCTCAAGTGTTTTTTGCACATTTAGGTACGAAGTTTAACGTGATACCTCAAACCGTAAAACTCTATCGCTAAAGGTTAGTTCATGACGTTTGTGACAGCAGTGAGTCATCAATGGTTAAAAGCCCAGCTTGCCTATCGACTTCAATTGAGTTTGGCTGCTTGTGAAAATATTCACGACTTATGTTGTGGCGGTACGTCATTAGCGTCAGTCACTAATATTATGTCTGCGATTATTTTTATTGAAGGTCAGCCACAATGGTTAGTTCTCGATAAAACAATGAATGAGCAGAAACTACCGGATAATATTGTGCTACATTGCTTTTTTGAATGCTGTAGAGTTTTATTTATCAGAGAGTTATCACATCAATCTCTAAGTCAAGCGGAACAACTTATTTTCACTTTAGCTGAGGTTTGGCGGAGAAAATATATCAAGACACAAGAGGTTGATAGTGTTTCTGAATCCATTTGTTCAATGATTGAGCGTTTATCTAAACAGCTTATGATGCATCGTCTACAATTGCGCACAAATACCCGAAACATGGGGGGATTGTAATAGTTCAAAATCCATTGTTTGGATAATTCTTAAGCGGAGTCCGTCACCGTCAAATAGGTTATATTCTTTATCCCTTGGTTTTGCCGTTTTGATTTCTTTATCTGTTAGGTGAGTAGTGACAATGGTCATGATGGGTACACTGTAGTTTCGAAGTCAAGGCCGTGTGCCCTCAGGTGTACCCAAAAATCAAAGCTGTAGTTGGAGGTAATTAGACGTTAATGTGCCGTAAGTTATTGATTTTGCGTTGTTCAAGGCAAGAAAAAAGACGTCCTGAGACGTCTTCGTTCTTATATTTGGGCGGCGTCATCTGAATTTGTTTTGTAATTTATTAATTTAAATAGTGAATTTTTATTTTTGATTAATTCGATGCACCTATTAATGTACCTAAAAAACTTTTTGCATAAAAATTACCCTAAATTTGGGCGAACATTGTATTGAAGTTTTTAGGATGTTGGTGAAACCGAATATGCCCTTTACGATTCAGTTTTACACGTCCTTGGAAAGGTGGGGTAATGTAGCCCCAGTTCCCTACGCGAGAAAAGTACAGCACATAGTCAATCTTATCCTTCGGCCATTGGGCATCCACTTCAGTATTTTCATCATTGGTTTGCAGTGACTTTACTTGGATACGATAAAACTGTTTGCCATCTGAGATAAGCAAATCCGTTTTACTGCCATGATCGGTAAGGGGCATAAAGACTTCCCAGCCATCAGCCTGTAACCAAGATGCGGCTAGAGTTTCATAGGATACACTTTTAAAAAATTGAGCGGTTTTTGGGGCGGTTTCGATCTGTTTGATTGGCATAGTTATGATCCTGAGTTAATGCCCCCGTTGGCTCATGGCTGCTCAAACGGTGGCGAAAGCCCCCTTATGGGAGTCTTTCAATCAGGATTCACAACTACTCCTAATGGATGTAGTCCATGGCAAAGCGGCCAAGCTTGGATTTCGGGCTCAACCCATACTCTCCATAAATGCCAATTCAGTATCACACTGGTGAATCGCGTGCTAATTTACGGCCTTAACATAAACTTCAATATTGAGACTGTCAATATGGTGGTTGTTCGGAGGAAGCCGTGCTGAGTCTGCATCTTCTGTTGCTTTCTGATGGTTGTACAGAATGTATTTTTCCGTGCCAATCTGCGTGTGTTTGATTGATTTTAAATATCTATCCCATTGTCTTAAATCAAATAACTCAGGTTCACGTCTACCTGAATCAGTTTCTTTGTGCGAGAATCAAAACATATTCCAACCCATGGATGTAGCGGAAGCCTACTAATGCAAAAAGCCTTGTTAACCGAAGCCGATATCATTTCCAAGTTCATTTTACCAGCCATCAAGCAAGCAGGATGGAACGATATGACGCAAATCCGTCAAGAGGTAAAACTTCGAGATGGTAAAGTGATTGTTCGTGGTCAGGTGGCTGCAAGGCGCAAAGTAAAATCAGCCGACATAGTGCTTTATCACAAGCCATCCATGCCACTGGCTGTCATAGAGGCCAAGGCCAACAAGCACGAAATTGGCAAGGGAATGCAACAAGGGCTGGATTATGCAGCCTTACTGGAAGTGCCTTTCATATTTGCGTCAAACGGAGATGGTTTTGTTTTTCACGATAAAACCAATCCTGTAGCACTCGAAACCACTATTACCCTCGAAGATTTTCCCACACCAGCGCAGCTCTGGGACAAGTACTGCACTTGGAAGGGATACAAGACAGAGCATTTGCCGGTTATCACACAGGATTATTATCCTGACAGCAACGGTAAGGCGCCGCGCTATTATCAGCTTCAAGCCATCAATAAAACTGTGGAGGCTGTTGCAGCAGGGCAGGACAGAGTGCTTTTGGTGATGGCAACTGGCACGGGGAAAACTTACACCGCCTTTCAAATCATCTGGCGCTTGTGGAAGTCCCGCGCTAAAAAACGCATCCTGTTTCTTGCCGACCGCAACATCCTAGTCGATCAAACTAAAACTAATGATTTTCAGCCCTTCGGTCCGGCCATGACCAAGGTTACCGGCAGAACTGTAGACCCAGCCTACGAAATACATCTCGCTCTTTATCAGGCGCTAACAGGCCCAGAAGAAAGCCAAAAAGCGTATAAACAAGTTGCCCCAGATTTTTTTGACCTCATCGTAGTGGACGAGTGTCACCGTGGCAGCGCTGCCGAAGACAGCGCCTGGCGTGAAATACTCGAATATTTCTCCGCTGCGACTCAAATTGGCCTTACCGCTACCCCAAAAGAAACCGATGAAGTCTCCAACACCGAATACTTTGGTGATCCTGTGTACACCTATTCACTCAAGCAAGGCATTGAAGACGGATTCCTAGCGCCATACAAGGTGATCCGCGTTGATATTAATGTGGACGTTCAGGGATGGCGCCCAAGCAAAGGCCAGCTGGATAAAGCCGGGCATGAAATTGAAGATCGCATCTACAACCAAAAAGACATGGATCGTACCTTGGTCATTGATGAGCGTACTGAACTGGTGGCCAAAACGATTACTCAGTATTTGCAGCGCACCGATCCCATGGCCAAAACCATAGTGTTCTGTAATGACATCGATCATGCGGAACGCATGCGCCGAGCGCTGGTGAACCTCAATCCTGAGCAAGTGGCCAAAAACGATAAATACATCATGAAGATCACCGGAGATGATGAAATAGGCAAAGGCCAACTGGATAACTTCATCAACCCGAAAAAAGCCTATCCGGTCATTACCACCACCTCAGAGCTGATGACTACCGGCGTAGATGCCAAAACTTGTAAACTGGTGGTGCTCGACCAATCCATTCAGTCGATGACCAAGTTCAAGCAGATCATCGGCCGTGGAACCCGCATTGACGACAGATACAACAAACTGTGGTTTACCATTCTCGATTTCAAAAAGGCTACTGAACTCTTTGCCGACGAGCGCTTCGACGGCACCCCCGAGCGGGTTAAGCAAGTTAAGCCAGAGGACTTCGATACCGAAGAAGGTTTAAACAGCATCTCGGGAGATGATGTTGATGCAACCAGCGACGATCCCGCCTCAATCTTTGATGGTGAGGATATCGATCCCGGCTCGATTCAGGAGCCGCCATCCAGCTATCAGGTGGTGGGGACAGGCAATAACAAGCAGGGCAACGATAGTGATTGGGAAAGTGAAGATAAAGTCCGCAAATTCCATGTTAACGGCGTGGACGTAAAAGCGCTGGCGGAGCGGGTACAGTATTACGACACTGATGGCAAACTGGTTACCGAGTCATTTAAAGATTACACCCGTAAAACCCTGTCTAAACAGTTTGCCTCTATGGACGAGTTTATCAAGCGCTGGCATGGCGCCGAGCGTAAGCAGGCCGTCATAGAGGAACTGGCAACTCTGGGGATCGTCTGGGAGCTCTTGGAGCAAGAGGTCGGCAAAGAAATGGACCCCTTCGACCTTATATGCCATGTGGTGTACGATCAGCCGCCACTCACCCGCCGCGAGCGTGCCGAGCAGGTGAAAAAGCGCAACTATTTCACCAAATACTCAGATACCGCCCAGCAAGTGCTCCAAAGCCTGCTTGATAAGTATGCCGACGCCGGAGTGCAGGAGATTGAAAACCGTCAGGTATTGAAGGTGGCACCCTTTACTGAGTTGGGACGCCCTATGGAAATTGTGAAAAAGAGCTTTGGGGATGTCGCTGATTACGAGCAGGCTATCAGCGAGCTTGAGGCCGCTATCTACCAATCAGCGGGCTGATTAGCTCTTCAGGCAGTGTTCAAGCTTGCTCTGTCTGAGAATCCAGCTCGGCAGAAAGCAGGATCATGGCCTCGGTCATTTCATCACTTAAACAGGTGTGAGGTACATAGCGGCTTTTAATGTACCCAAGTTGCAATACCTCAAAGCCTGGCTGCTCGGCCAGTATCTCAAGGTATTGATCCAGAGTTGCTTCAGGTGTCGTCTTGCGGCTCAGCTGCTTTTTTATTGTTTCAGCTAGCTTAATCTCTGCCTCTTCATCAAAATCATCGTACAGCGCTTCATATACCAGGCCCGCGAATTTTCGAATACTCAGCTGTAGCTTGCTCAGTATTTCTTTAATTTGCTTTTGTTTTTGTACTGTCCCCATTTGTCCCTAGTCCTTATGTAATTCTATTCCTGTCTTAGCGAAGACACCCATTTAACTCATTAAAGGAATTGATTATGTCCAACAATAAAACCCCAATGACGCCCGCAGCCGCTGCTCGTATTCAGTCTGGTACCGCCAAGCAGAATGGTGGCCAAGTTCCCAAAGGTTCTTTCGCTGCCCGCGCCCAAAGCGGAGCAGCAAAAAACCAAAATGCTGGCAAATAAGGAGACAGTGATGACTAAATCGCCTGCTTATGCGCCAGCAAAGCCTCAGCCAAACCCCAATTACCCAAGCAAGACGGGTAATCCATCCGGCCTTGGGCGTGGTAACACGCCCAAAAAATAATCTGAACTGATAAGATAAAGGCCTGCACATGATGTAGGCCTTTTTACTTTTCAGATTAACTGCAGTTGCGGGCATTTAGCCGAAATGTAGTCTTAAAATTGTCGATATTTTTTTGTGCCTCGCGATAGCTCAATTGCTTTTGAGTTTCTTTCATCGCGCATAAACACACCTTGCGTTTATCCTGATACCAGCTGGCGGGAAGCAGGTTATTACTGCCATTAACGCAGCTGTCCAGCAGTGCATATTCGTCCTTGATCGGGTAGCGTTCGGCATTGTCGTGCAATAGGTGGTCTTTGCCCGTATGAACACCAAAAGCTACGCCAACAACAAGGGTCCCGGTGGCAATCCATTTGCGCTTTGAAAATTTATAGCCTTTATAGTCCTTCTCACACTTTTTACAGCGGATATGTTCTGCATACTCTATTTCGTTATCGTGTCGGCAGTGGGGGCATTCAATGATCATCGTATCTCACGTTCGTCCATGTTAATGAGTTGTTGTGACGCGCATTTAAGCACAAAGACTTATTCCTTAACAGTCCTTGTTATCTAGAGACATTGATTTTGTGATATATGTTATTAACTATTTGCTACAAAGCGATTTTTTATTCACGCTATCCAATTATTTTGCTCGTAAATATCCCCTCAATTCGTGTACTGACGCCACTAATTTGCTACTATCCCAAGCATTTTCCGGTATTCAGGTATTTCTCTCATGTCCATCAGTTCCGTTATTAAATCCATCCAAGACATCATGCGTAAAGACGCAGGCGTAGATGGCGATGCCCAGCGCCTAGGCCAGCTTTCATGGCTGCTGTTTCTTAAAATATTTGATGCGCAGGAACAAGAACTGGAATTTGAGCAGGATGATTATCGTTCACCTATACAAAGTGAATACCTGTGGCGCAACTGGGCCGAAGACAAAGAAGGCATCACTGGCGATGAGCTTTTAGAGTTCGTCAACAACGAGCTGTTTGTTGACCTCAAAAACTTAACCGCCCCCAAAGACACCAACCCCCGTGGTTATGTGGTGAAAGAGGCCTTTAGCGATGCCTTTAACTACATGAAGAACGGCACCTTACTGCGCCAAGTGATCAACAAACTCAACGAGGTTGATTTTACTGACTCCAGTGAGCGCCACCTGTTTGGCGATATCTACGAGCAAATCCTGCGTGATCTGCAAAGCGCCGGTAATGCCGGTGAGTTTTATACCCCCCGCGCCGTGACCAAATTTATGGTTAATCGCATCAATCCCCAGTTGGGTGAAAAGGTGCTAGACCCTGCCTGCGGTACCGGCGGCTTCTTGGCCTGCGCAGTCGAGCACTTAAAGGCACAGGTCAGCACCGCCGCCCAGCATCAACAGCTGCAGCAGCAAATCCACGGGGTTGAGAAGAAACAGCTGCCGCATCTATTGTGTACCACCAATATGCTGCTGCACGGCATCGAAGTGCCGGTGCAAATCAAACATGGCAATACACTAAGCCAGCCACTGTCAAACTGGGATAACGATGTTGATGTTATCATCACCAACCCGCCTTTTGGCGGCACCGAAGAAGACGGTATTGAAAAAAACTTCCCAGCCGATATGCAAACCCGCGAGACCGCCGATCTGTTCCTGCAACTCATCATCGAAGTGCTCAAAGATGGCAGCGCCAGCAATGGCAAGGGCGGTCGTGCCGCCGTGGTGCTGCCTGACGGCACCCTGTTTGGCGAAGGGGTCAAAACCAAGATCAAGCAACTGCTCACTGCTGAGTGCAACCTGCACACCATAGTGCGGCTGCCCAACGGCGTGTTTGCCCCCTATACCGGCATCAAGACCAATATCCTGTTCTTCACCAAGGGAGCGCCCACCAAGGAGGTCTGGTTCTACGAGCACCCCTATCCGGCTGGGGTGAAGAACTACAGCAAAACCAAGCCGATGAAGTTCGAGGAGTTTGAAGCCGAGATTGCCTGGTGGGGCGATGAGGCGGACGGCTTTGCTGCCCGGGTTGAGAACGAACAAGCCTGGAAGGTCAGTATCGACACCATTATTGAGCGCAACTTTAACCTCGATATCAAAAACCCCCATGTCGGCGAGCAGATAAGCCATGACCCCGACGAGCTGCTGGCGCGCTATGCCACAGAGCAGGCCGAGATCCAGACCCTGCGTGACCAGCTAAAAGCCATTCTTGGCGACGCCTTGGGCAAAGGTGCGGCCAAGCAAGGGGGGCAGGCATAATGGCGATCGAGAATCTGATTACCGACCACCTGGATCTCTGGACTGCGGCGGTGCGCCCCAAAAGCAGTGCCGGGCGCGGCAGCAACAGCAAGCTGGAACTTACTGGTATCAAAAAGTTGCGTGAGCTGATCCTGGAGCTGGCCGTGCGCGGCAAATTGGTGCCACAAGACCCCAGTGATGAACCGGCCTCCGTGCTGCTTGAGCGCATTGCCGCTGAAAAGGCGCGTTTGGTGAAAGAAGGCAAGATTAAAAAGCCCAAGGCGCTACCAGAAATTGCTGAAGACGAGAAGCCGTTTGAGCTGCCGGATGGGTGGGAGTGGTCAATGCTTGCAGAGATCGCAGAGATCAATCCACGTAATGAAAGCGATGATACTGTTGACGCATCATTTGTACCCATGTCTTTAATCAGCACCGCATATAACGGGCAGCATGAATTTGAAGCAAGGAAGTGGGGCGAGATAAAGAAAGGTTTCACCCATTTTTCTAATGGGGATATTGGCATAGCAAAAATAACACCTTGCTTTGAGAATAGTAAGGCTGCAGTTTTTCGTGGTTTAATTAATGGAATAGGCGCAGGAACGACAGAGCTTCATATAGCTAGACCATATACAGATTATGTTTCAGCATTCTTTATATTGTTAAATATAAAATCGCCTATATATCTCAAAAAAGGTGAGGCAGGAATGACCGGAACCGCAGGTCAAAAGCGACTTGCCAAGGACTTTTTCTCATTCTATCCATTGCCAATTCCACCATTTGCAGAACAGCACCGTATCGTTGCCAAAGTGGATGAGCTAATGGCTCTCTGCGACAAGTTGGAGCAGCGCAGCGACTCACAGTTGGCGGCCCATCAGACGCTGGTGGAAGCCCTGCTGGCGACCCTGACCGACAGCACCGACGCCGATGAACTGGCACAAAACTGGGCGCGGCTAAGCACTCACTTCGATACCCTCTTTACCACCGAGGCGAGTATCGAAGCTCTGAAGCAGACCATCTTGCAACTGGCGGTGATGGGCACGCTGGTACCGCAAGACCCGAGTGATGAACCCGCCTCAGCTCTGCTGGAACGCATCGCTGCCGAAAAGGCGCAGCTGGTCAAAGAGAAGAAAATAAAAAAAGAGAAGCCGCTACCTGCGATTAGTGAAGAAGAAAAACCGTTTGAATTACCTAAGGGATGGGAATGGTGTCGCTTGAATGATTTGGCATTATCATCAGAGGCTGGCTGGAGCCCTCAATGTGAAGCCAACCCAAGAGAAAATAAAAATTGGGGCGTGCTTAAGGTTAGTGCCGTGACATGGGGGACATTTAAACCTGATGAAAACAAAGCATTGCCTAATGCTCTTGAACCTAAACCTGAATATGAAGTCCAGTCAGGTGATTTTCTTATTTCTCGTGCTAACACAGCTGAATTAGTTGCAAGGGCCGTTGTTGTTCCAAGTGAGGCTCCACCTTGTTTGATGATGAGTGACAAAATAATTAGATTTAAATTTTCTAAATCTATTTTGGTCGATTACATCAATCTGGTTAATAACTGTGCTTTTTCTCGCGCCTACTATGCAAAAGTCGCAGGTGGGACAAGCAGCTCAATGAAAAATGTTTCAAGAGTTCAAATTCAAAATTTGGTTATTGCTTTGCCACCAATGATAGAGTCACGAGAGATAATAAAAAAGATAAATAAATTGATAGCCCTCTGCGATCAACTTAAATCCCGCCTGCAAACCAACCAGCAGACCCAGCTTGCGCTGGCCGAGTCGCTGGTGGAAGGAGCCCTTGCCTGATGCCCTACGCTCGCCCTTGGCTTAGCTATCAACAGCAACTGGATCAGCTGATTGGGCGCGGTATCACGGTCACCGACCGGGATGCCGCACTGAGCTATCTGGAGCGGATCGGCTATTACCGTTTAAGCGGCTACTGGTACCCATTTCGCCGCTTTGAGCCTGCGGCTGAGGGGGAAAGCAAACGGGAGACCCGGGCGACGGACCAGTTTTGCCCCGATACCCATCTGCTGGATGCGGTGGAGCTCTATCTGTTCGATAAGAAGCTGCGCCTGCTGGTAGTGGATGCACTGGAGCGGATCGAGGTGGCCTTGCGGGTCGATCTTGCCTATCTCCTTGGCAAGCGAAATACCTTTGCTCACCTCGATCGCAGCTACTTCCACCCCAGCTTTATCCGGCAGCCCGCATTCAGGGGGAGTCACCAGACCCGCTTTGAGGCGTGGATGGAGAAATACCGGGGGTTGGTAAAGCGTTCCAAAGAGGATTTTGTGCGCCACTACCATCAGCGCCATGGTGAGGAACTGCCGATCTGGGTGGCGGTGGAGGTATTTGATTTTGGCGCCATCTCGCAGTTGATCGGCATGATGAAGGTGTCGGATCAGCAGCATATCGCCAGCAAATACGGTTTGGACTGGCAGGTGTTTGCCAGCTGGATCTACGGTCTCAGTTACCTGCGCAATATCTGCGCCCATCATAGCCGCCTCTGGAACCGCAACGTGACGACGCAGGTGAAGTTGCCCAAGCCAAGAGAGGTGCAATGGTGCGATTTCCTGGCAAGAGACGATGAGCGGCTGGCCAAGCCATTCGTGTTGCTGGCCATCACACGGCATCTACTCAAGGTGATTTGCCCGAATACCCAGTGGCATCTGCGCCTGCGGGATCATCTGCTGACGTTCCCCACACAAAAGTCGGTGCGCAAGCTGGGGTTGGCAAATATGGGGTACATAGAGAACTGGCAGGAGTGGTGGTAAATCCACCAAATAAGAACCCCAGCGTAAGTTGCAAAGCAACCAAGAGGCCGGGGTCGTGTTGGTGCAAAGAGTAGTCCGTCATATGGACTTTTGTCAACAAGTTTTACTTGTGGGACCGTAACTGTCACTGCCGTCACCTACGGTCTTTTTGTGCGCAAACCTAGTTATATTGCTCCAGAGATTCAATTAGTTATTTTGAATTAGGTTACTAAAATTAAAAGGACTTAAGGGGTAAGTTGATGAGCATTTACAACATTTCCAACAAGAAACTCCAGCCGCTTGAGCAGACGACCTTTGCTGCAGAGGGGCTACAAGAACGCTATGACTTGCAGGAAGCGCTGAAGCATAACATTGATGCGATTACACCGGATTGCCTGATAATTTCTGATGAATTTTCGGACTGGGAAGACAGCCGTCGGCGCATCGATTTGTTGGCGATAGACAGAAATGCCAACTTGGTGGTGATAGAGCTGAAGCGGGACGACACTGGCGCGCATATGGAACTACAGGCGCTGCGTTATGCTGCCATGATCGCCAACATGACCTTTGATAAAGCCTGTGAGTACTTTGAGGCTTATATCGAGCAGGAGGGGCTGGACATTGATGCGCGCAAAACTCTGTTGGAGTTCGCCGAGTTAGATGAAAGCAGTCTTGATGACTTTGGCACCGATGTACGTATTGTGCTGGTGTCCGCCGATTTTGGCAAAGAGTTAACGACGTCGGTGCTGTGGCTGCGCGATAAAGGACTCGATATCAGCTGTGTACGGCTGACACCATTTAAGTTTCAGGGCAATGTGCTCATCAACTCCGAGCAAATTATTCCTGTGCCAGAAGCGGAAGCTTATCAAATCAAATTCCGCGAGAAGCGGGCGGAAGAGAAAAAGAGCCAATCAGGCGGGCGGGATTACTCCCAATTCAGATACAAAGGCGAAAACTATAACAAGCGCAATTTAGCCCTAGTGTTGTTGAAGGACTGGATAGAAAAGAACTCCCCAGCAAATTTAGCTGCGATTTTGTCAGTATTTGACCGAACTATCCACCGTAGCGGCGTTGCCATCTTATGGGATGACATTAAAGAGTCGAGGATGAAACGTTATCACTCCAGTGATGATGCAACAATCCTGCTTCGTTCTGGTGAATGCATCGCGATTTCGAATCAATGGAGTATTGAAGGCATCACTCGGCTGATTAACAAAATGGCCGAATTTGGAATTGTGACAGAAAAAGTTAATCAGTGAGCGCTAGAGCGAATTAGGAGAGGGCACTCTTTATTTTGGGAACTTGTGGATTAACCTTGTGCAAGGATGGCAAATATGAAATTAGGTGTACCTTTCGGGCAGGATAAAATCACTGGCGAATGGAAAGATGTTGCAGAGGTCGAGCGGGGGCTTGCCTGCGATTGTATTTGCCCTTCTTGTCATTTGCCTTTGTCCGCCCATCAGGGAGATGAGCGAGAATGGCACTTTACCCACCACACCAGAAATACACCTAAAGCAGACATTGTTGATTGCGAATTTTCTTTTGAAGTTTCAGTGAGGATGATGATCCATCAATTGCTGCGGCAAGGCGCATCGCTCAAGTTACCTGAATATCTTAAGCCTGTTAGTGTGCCAAAGGTTTTGCGAGAAAAGTATCCTCCCGAAGTTAAGGTATCTAAAGAGCAGGAGTTAAAAGTCACTGCGGATGTAAATCTTACAGTAGACGCTGATTTTTGCGGGCATAAAGTTGATGCTTTATATGAATTCAATAAAGCCTCTCTAGTGATCTATTTGGAATACCGAGGGCGCAAATGCCAACTCGAAAGGCCATTATTACAAGAGTTGAATGCTGGTGCAGCAATACTCAATATCGATGCTTTATCAACGTTTTTTTATCATCAGCCGATGGTCGAAACAGGGAAACTAGGAACTGCCAGAGCCCAGTTATTAGGCTGGCTTCAAACAAGTATCAAGGCTAAAGATTGGTATTATCATCCCCGAGAGAAGGCGTGTATTGCTAAGAGAGATGAAGATATCAATAAGGCACTGAAAGAATTAACTACCGGAAGCCATGTTTTATCTATCCCTGCACATCAACAACTCAAATGCCAGTGCCTTGGTTGCGGCAAAATGTTTATGGGTATTCGTAATAAGGTTAACCCCTGTCCAGACTGCCAAACACATCTTTATGTCACAGATAGATAGATAGGAAGCTACGAGGGTGTGCAACTTCCTAGCTATTCAATAAGTAAATGCGATTACAGGGTGGCATATGGTGTTGTAATGCATTTTTATAATCCAAATCAAAACGTAACAGACCAATCGCCATCATCGGTAAGCACATCGACTTGTTTTACATCACAATCACCATTGGCTATCACTGAAATCGATTCTCCAAATTTAAGTAATTTAGGGAGTCCCGACATTATGGTACCGCCACAATTCCCCCTGTTTATGATGACTTTGTTTATCGTTACAGTATCGCTAATCGCTTTGACGTTGATACTTGGGTACATATAGCCAAATGTTGTTTGATATTCGTAAGTAATTTCAATGTTAGCTGCGAGTTTCCACAGCCAAAAATCATCAAAGTTAAAGCTAAAATAACCAATGTTTTAATCATATAAACCACACTTTTACTGTATGTCAGAGTATCGTTGAACTCTATCAACTTGTTTTAAACCAAGTTGATTTTCAATGTTCTAGACCCACGCCCTTTGCTTTTTCAAAGGGCGAAGGTGAGTCATTACGAGGCACTATTAGTGAGCTTTTTGGTTTGGACGAAAACGGTGATTGAGTATCCAATCCCGTATAACGCTGAAAATATCCCCCATCCGGCAGAAGCTTCTAAATCAACTTCTGCAAACGCAGAGGCAAGAATGAGGCATAAAGGGAAAAACACCATTCCTATGATTGACATGGTTTTTACGACAGACATGTATAACTCCTTTTAAAAATTGTGTTTAACGACATCGCAGATCTTAAAAAGACGCTTACTTGCAATAGAAGCATTTTTTAGACCTTAAATATCAAAATGATAACTATACAGGTCGAAATGCATCATTTATGGTGTGGTTTGTCTATAGCCAGTGCTTGAGAATTATCCAGTATTCAATGCCCTGGAGTTCTCAAGTGAATGATGATGAAGTATTAAAAATGGGGATGGCCTTCGGCCGAGCGGTTAAGTTACGTCGTGTTGAGGTGGGGTTTAACCAAGAGGAACTAGCGAATAAAGCTGAACTTGCCAGATCATTTGTATCAAGTGTTGAGCGTGGTGTGGCTAAGGCATCTATCGCTTCAGTGTGGAAACTTGCCCAAGCGCTAAATTGTCACCCCTCAGACCTTTGGATTACGGCTGAAAGACTTTATGGCACTCGAAGAGAAGATTAAAAATAAAAAACTTACTACCTAAGTCTGATGGTAGTTATGGTCTACTTAAATCTAGATCTGAAGCTATATTCGAGAAATAGGAAGGTATAAGGACAATAACCCCCTTCTAAGAGAAGGGGGCATTAAAACAAGGTTGATTACTTAATCGAATTGGCTACTTGCTCACCTGCTATTCGTCCAAATACTATGGTGTCAGCAATTGCATTCCCTGCCAATCTATTTGCACCATGAACTCCTCCTGTCACTTCTCCAGCAGCAAAGAGACCTTTTATTGGTAAGCCATTGTGATCGATGACTTCAGTTTTCGCGTTAATTTTTAAGCCTCCCATGGTGTGATGGACGGCGGGTTTAATTTTGACCGCATAAATTGGGTATTGAAGATCATCTGCCATATTTTTACGGCCAAAGTCTGCATCTTTTCCCTTCATTTTAAAATCGTTATAACGTTTAATTGCGTGGTCAAATTTTTGAGCATTCATTTTAGTTGCTTTAGCTATTTCATCTGCTGAGTTGCCTTTAAAAATAATACCTAAATCCAACATTCCACGTAGTTGGCCTAGTCTATCCAAGACGGTTTCATCAAAAACTAACCAAGCATCCTTACCTTCTTGTGCCCAAATACATTCAGACACCTTATCTCTTGGCCCCATTTCATCACAGAACCGGTCACCATCATTATTTAACATGATTGCTCCGGCACCTCGTGCAGTCCCTGAAATAACCATTTTCCCTGCTGCTGCCGTTGGAAAGGCTTGAATTTCTTTTATATCAACAACCTCTGCACCTGCTTTGGGGGCAAAAGTTAGCGCATCTCCTACGTTACCTGGATTGTTTGTTGCATCGACTCCTTTCAAATCTGGGCGATATTTTGCCACTAGTTCATTATTTCGAGCAAAACCGCCTGAAGCAATAATGACTGCTTTAGCTCCAAGTATATGTAGTTTCGAGTGTTTTCCTTGAACAAGGACGCCAGTGACAACCCCTTGTTTATCTTGTACTAGCTGGATGACTTTACTATTTGTACGCGTTTCAATCCCGAGTTTCTTTGCTGTTTCCTTTAGGGTGTTAACGATTTCAGGACCTGATTTCGCCCCACCTGTAGGCCTATGTAAACGCTCAGCATTATGCCCCCCAGCACTTGATGCTGACGTTAAATCTGCTCCCATTGCTTGTAGCCAATCAATCCCAGCGCTGCCGTTTTCTGTCAAGATTTTAACGAGATCGGGGTTGTTTATGTTATGTCCACCTTTCATTGTATCTTCGTACCACAGTGCCTTACTGTCAGGATAGTTTTTAAGGGCTTGTGTGATTGTTTCTGCGGCAGACATTCCGCCTGCGGCTAACATGCTATTCCCTCCTATATAGGGTTGCTTTTCAAGAATAACGACATCTGCAACACCATGTTGTCTCGCTGAAATAGCCGCAGCATGTCCTGCTGCACCTGCTCCAATAACAACAACTTGGTGTTGTTCAACTGGAGCTTTTGCAAGGGCTGTATCAATCATTTCTTGAGTAACTTTAGGGAATTGATAGCTATCAAGAATGGGCTTGTCATCAGAAAAGGGAATTTTGAACTCATTTTTAAAAGAGTCGTGACAAGTTTGGCAGACGAATACCGGTTGTTTATGGCCTGAGTGGCAACTAGTACATGACACATCAATAAGATGGCTATGGTGTGGGGATAGTTTTGTTTTTGATTTAGTAGCTAATTTATCCATAGTACCATGACAACTTTCACAGGACTTATTTTCATAACTTTCTGCATCATCAACCTTTATAGGCTTTGTGTGACATGATTGGCAATTATTACCATTATCAATATGGAATTCTGATAATGTTTGACCATAACTAAATGTTGATATAAAAAAAGCAGATATAGCTAACGGTAATAACTTGGTGTTAAACATTACTCTTACCTCTCTAGTGTTTTAATTCATGTTTATCATTGCTGCAGAGTTGCATGTTGACAAAGCAAAAAAATTAATTTGTCAGAATAGAAAAATTCACTTAACACAAGGAAATGGCATGAGAGTTATACCTCCGATAAAATCGATTATTTATTTTGAGGCCGCTGCTAGATTGCAAAGTTTTAAACTTGCCGCAATGGAACTGAATGTTACGCCTGGTGCAATTAGCCATCAGATAAGTACATTAGAAGATTTTATTGGTAAAAAAGTATTTGAAAGAGGTAGTAGGAAGATTACTCTAACCTATTGTGGTTTAAGATATTATTCTAGAATATCTTTGATTTTGCAAAATATGGAAGAAGCTACGGTTGACCTGGGTATTGAAGGGAGTAAGCCAAAAATCAAAATAGCTATACCTCCATCATTATTAAAGAATTGGCTTCTACCAAGGTTAGTAGATAACAAGCTAAAAGAGCTTAATCGTAGTGTTGAATTTATTGATACATTAGATTACCTTGAATTTTCTAAGTGTGATTTAGATCTGGCAATACGTTATGGCTACGACTCTTGGGATAATCTCTACTCAGTTTTTTTATTTCATGAAGAAATGATTCCGGTATGCCATCCTAATTATTTTAATTCTGATGTTCTTAGCTTTAATCAGGAGATTGTCGATAAACATACTTTGATTTTTACCAACAACCGTTTAGTTCAATGGGATATTGTCATGCAGTATTTTGGAGTAGAGCGAAAATCGAGCCAGAGTAAACTTATCTTTCAAAACTCTATTCAAGCAATAGAAGCTGCAATTCAAGGTGCTGGTATTGCTTATGTGAATCGAATTCTAGTCTCAAAAGAGTTGGCTAATGGACGTTTGATTAAGCCATTCGATATATATATGCCAAAACATAAATCTCCCGCGTATCATCTTGTCAGTACTTATGAGCACATGCAGGATGAATCAACATTTAAGCTATATCAAACAATTTTAGGTTTTGCTAAATCAGTTAATGCTCAATAATTTTTGATGTCATAATTTTGTTATTTTTTGAGATTAGAACGCTAAGATATTTTTATACTATTTAATGTAAGCAATGCTCATAGCATTTATGAGCTCGATTGATGTTTTTGTTAACCGAGCTCGCGGTGTTTTTATTTAGCTATTTACAACTTTAAATCCTTTAAAGCTTGATGCAGATAGAGACCCTTTCGAGGCTTCTTCTATATGTCCACTCCACCAGCTCATCATCGGGCGTCTTCTTTCCAAAAAGTCTGTCCTGTTATATGCAGTTCTAACTTGATTTGAGTCTACGTGTGCTAATGCCGATTCAATCAAATCTGGTTCAAAACCCTGTTCATTTAATGTTGTACTGGCTAGAGATCGTAAGCCATGACTGACAAGTCGGTTTGCAAAGCCCATACGCTTTAAGGCCATATTTGCAGTTTGGCTATTGCAGTGCTCTAGAGGATTGCGATCTGAAGGGAAGACATAAGGCCTGTGTCCACTAATGGGCTTCATTGTCTCAAGAAGTGCCAACATTTGCTCTGTCAGTGGGATTGTGTGAACTCGTCTTTTTTTCATTTTCTCAGCTGGAATAGTCCAAATTTTTTCTTCGAAATTAAACTCATCCCAACGTGTTGAAGCGGCTTCAGAAGGTCTAGTCATAGTGTGTAATTGCCATTCAATTAGGCAACGGGTAGTGCGTTTGATAGAGGCATTTGCTAGGGCTAACATGAGCTCAGGTAATTCTTCAGGTTTTAGGGTTGCCATATTTTCTTTTACCGGTTTTTTGAAACCAGCTTTTACTCCAACAAGTGGATTGGCAAAAATTAGGCCGCAGTTAACAGCAAATACCATGACTTCATTTAGGCGTTGAGTGAGCCTTTTCACTGTTTCCAAACTGCCTGAAGCCTCAATAGGGCGAAAAAGCTCAATAATCATCGGTGATGTGATTTTTGATATGGGCATATCTTTGAGTTTGGGGAATACGTGACGCTCAAATGAGCGCCATATATCTGTTGCGTAATCAGCTGTCACACTATGTTTTTTGGTCTCAATCCACTGAGATGCAACATTAAACAAGGTATGTTCGGTGACACTTTGTTCTTCTAATCGCTTTTGGCTTCTGTGTTCTTTGGGATCAATTCCTTGAGCAACCAATGCTCGATTTTCGAGAGTCAATTGCCGTGCTTGAGCTAAAGATATTTCTGGGTAAGTACCTAATCCAATATTGATACGCGCTTTGGTAGTGGGATGACGATAGTTAAAGTTCCAGAGTTTAGACCCATTACATCTGACTCTGAGTTGCAGTCCGTCCCCATCCGATAAGACCTTATCCTTGTCATCGGGCTTGATTGATTTGATTTCCTTATCACTAAGACGAGTCGCTCTGGCACACATAAACTATCTCCAAACCGTTTTGGTATTCCAAATAATAGCGACATTTCGCTTGGAATACCATTTGGAATACCAGAGTATATGGCAGTTAATGGACGTTTATGGATAGTAACGGATTGTAAGCTGTTGATTTTACTTTGTTCTAGGCAAGAAAAAAGACGTCCTGAGACGTCTTCGTTCTTATATTTGGTGGAGGCGGCGGGACTTGAACCCGCGTCCAGAAAACCTACATCCAAGGCGCTACATGCTTAGTCTTTCTATTGTTTAACCGTTTGAACTCCGAAAGACAGGATCCCAAACGGTGAGTCCGGTACTGTTTCGCGGTTCACCCCCGGACAGGGTTCCCTCGCTAGCACGATGTGAGATGACCATCAAATCCACTGCCCATGTGCGAAGCGTGTGGTAGATGGCTAGCGGCATTAAGCGGCTAGAGCGTAGTTATCGTCGTTTGCAACTATAACTTTGCGGCTTTTAACGAGGCCAACCGCCCCTCGGCATGCTCCCAGGGTTTCGTGAATCCTGTCGAATCCAGAATCGCCCCCAAGAAAGTTGATTGTAACTCGTAGCGTAAAGATAACCTAGTATCATTTGCTGCAAGTTCAATCGTTTGTTCATTATCCGCGCGTTTTTTCCTTTTTCATTACGCGGGCTTTTTCGACTTCCCATTCGCGCGCTTTAGTATCTTCACGCTTGTCGTGATCTTTTTTACCTTTACCTAGGCCGATTTCCACTTTGACCCAAGCCCCTTTACGCCAGTACATGGAGATAGGGATAATCGAGTAGCCTTGGCGTTCCACTAAACCTGCTAATTTGTCCAACTCTTTACGACTTAACAGTAATTTTTTGAGTCGTATAGGATCGCACACCACATGGGTTGAAGCGGTGTTTAGCGGAATAATGGTACAGCCGTGCATAAAGGCTTCGCCATTTTTTAAGAAGACGTAGCAGTCCGATAGGTTCACTTTGCCCATGCGGATAGACTTCACTTCCCATCCCATGAGGGACAGGCCGGCTTCCATTTTTTCTTCGAAACGGTATTCGAAGGTTGCGCGCTTATTACGTGCGATTGTCGCAGGCGCGGCTTTTTTTGAGTTTTTCTTTACCATAGTGGCGCCATTATACGCACGGTGAATCAATTTGAAATGGATATAAGGGTTTATTTGAGCTATTTCAAGCCCTCATTAGTTTGTTGCTGGTTTTTTATACGGTTTTTGCTGTGTCATCAGAGGGATGTGTGAGGGGTGCGTTTTTTAAGTATCGTGGTAGAATCCAAACCAATTTTGTTAGCTTCCCTAGAGATTAGGGCGCGCGGAGTTCACTTGAGACAGCGTGTTTCCTTAGATTGAGAGTGCCAAGCCCTATGCCGCAGATTTCTCGAAGTGTGTTAGTTCGTTTTAGTGCGATGCAAATGTATGATTTAGTCAATGATGTTGAGTCGTACAAAGAGTTTTTACCCGGTTGTGTTGGCGGTAAAGTGCTTGAGTTTGATGGTAAAACCATGGTGGCCTCGGTCGATGTGAGTAAGGCGGGGATCCGTAAGACCTTTACCACGCGCAATCAGGTGGTGCCGGGAAAGAGTATCGAGTTAAGACTTGAAAATGGGCCTTTTAAACACTTATTCGGCCAGTGGCGTTTTACCGAGTTGACTGAAGATGCCTGTAAGGTGGAGTTCGATTTAAATTTCGAGTTTTCCAGCTCATTGGTCGATATGGCTTTTGGTAAAGTGTTTAATGATCTTATGGTGTCAATGGTGACGGCATTTACCAGCCGCGCTAAGGTAATTTACAGTGACAAATGAAGCAGATAAGTTCGTCGTCGATGTTATTTATGCGCTGCCGACTCAGCAGAAGGTGATTTCGGTTAGCGTATTGCCCGGCACGAGCGCGATTGACATAGTGCGTCAGAGCAATATGGTGAGTTTTTTCCCTGAGATTGATTTAGAAACGGTTAAGCTTGGGGTGTTTAGCAATGTGATTAAGCATGACCAAGTGATTTTACCTGGGCAGCGAGTGGAGATTTATCGCCCGTTGATTGCCGATCCTAAGGATGTGCGCCGTCGCCGTGCCGATAAGGCCAAGGATGAAGGTCGTGCCAATAAAGTGACCGGTGGACGGGTGTCTTAATCTGTCTGCAACACCAGCACACAAAAAAAGCGCCATGGGCGCTTTTTGTTTTTAAGGCAAGTGTTAAACCAGTGTGCTTACTTGATTGGCTTTTGAACTTGCGCTTCGGTTTGGTTTTCTTTCACTAATGGCTTTTCGTCAGGGCGCTGTGCTGGCACCTGTGGCGCAGATTCTGCGGTGTTTACCATCGGCAACTTACTTTGCTCAAGCGGCGTATTAAACTCTGGGCTTAATTCATAGTCGCCCTTCACTAAGCTTAATTTGTTACCCGTAAAGTGCAGGATCAGTTCTTTGTGGGTAATGCTCGCATCACGGCCACTCTTATAGTGGTACACATAATACCAAGTGTCATCGGCAAAGCTGTCGCGCAATACTGGGCGACCAAGAATGTATTCGGCCTGCTCTTTGGTCATGTCGATACGCAACTTTTCAACCTGTTGCGGCTCCATGTAGTTGCCTTGCGGAATATCGGGCTTATAGATCAGCCAATCAAACACGCTACAGGCACTGAGCGAAACTGAGAGCGCAATGGCACTCAGCAGGGTAAGACTTTGCTTTTTATTGATCATTGTATGCGCTACTTCTGAAAATCTGGCGGCCATCATACCCAAGCACTCCCCCTTATGACAAGGGTAATTGGGCGTTGCGGCGCTTATCGTTGCAATTGTGTGAGTTTTCGACCTAAGCGGTTGGCTTTAGTTCGCTGTGTGTGAAGATTTTTATAATGGGCGCTGATTTACGGTGATTGTTACCTGTATCGCTTTTTATTTTATATGTACCGTGTAGGGCGGTAATTAGGTCAGAAAATTTTACCAAATAGAGTATTGTGTTGTGGCATTGTTAACTAAAGATGGGTAGAGTTGTGAAGGTTTTTTGTGTTGATGATTTCAGCGATGATATTGGTTTTAGAGAGCGTTATTTCAGCGCTTGAATTTATGTATTAATCCGCCGAGATCGCCTTTTTAGGAGAGACCATTGGGATCACTCGTTTGTGTGGGTACGGGGTTACAGCTCGCGGGGCAAATTAGCATATTAAGCCGCAGCTATATTGAACATGCCGATATTGTATTTTCACTCTTACCCGACGGTTTTTCGCAGCGTTGGCTGACGAAGCTCAATCCCAATGTCATCAATTTGCAGCCGTTTTATGCGCAAAATGGTGAAGTTAAAAATCGCCGAGACACCTACGAGCAAATGGTCAATGCCATTCTAGATGCGGTGAGAGCGGGTAAAAAAACCGTGTGTGCACTCTATGGTCATCCGGGCGTGTTTGCCTGTGTATCCCATATGGCTATCACTCGCGCCAAGGCAGAAGGGTTTTCAGCCAAGATGGAGCCGGGGATTTCGGCCGAAGCTTGCCTGTGGGCCGACTTAGGGATTGACCCTGGCAACTCCGGGCATCAAAGCTTTGAAGCTAGCCAGTTTATGTTTTTCAACCATGTGCCGGATCCCACCACCCACTTATTACTCTGGCAAATCGCGATTGCGGGCGAACATACCTTAACCCAATTTCATACCTCGAGTGATAGGTTGCAGATCCTCGTGGAGCAGTTAAATCAATGGTACCCGCTCGAGCATGAGGTGGTCATCTACGAAGCGGCTAATTTGCCAATCCAAGCCCCGCGTATCGAGCGTTTACCTTTAGCGAATTTACCCCAAGCACACTTAACACCGATTAGTACGTTGTTAATTCCGCCAGCAAAAAAGCTGGAGTACAACTATGCTATTTTGGCTAAGTTAGGGATCGGTCCCGAAGATTTGGGCTAAATTGGAGTGTGATATTGAGTCATTATTAACAATAAGGAGAAAACATGTTTGCATTATCGGATTTTTTTACCCTGTTAGGCCAAGATGCACAGTTAATGGAAGACTATAAACAGAATCCCGAGGCGGTGATGCGTGCCCACGGATTAACTGATGAAGAAATTAACGCTGTAATGACTGGGGATATGGAAAAGCTCAAAACGTTAAGTGGCGATAGTAACTATCAATCCTACCTTATTATTTCATGCGGTATTGGTGATTAATTGAAGTTTTTTAGTGTTTTCATGTCGGTAATCTTGTGCATATTCTGTATGCGCTTGATTGCTGCACCTATAAATTATGATGAAACACTGACTAAGATTGAAACATTACAACATTCTGATTTACCAGCTGCTATTAACCTACTCAAGGACGTTGAGTCTGAGTTTGGTTCTATGTCTCGCTTGCAGCAGGGACGAGTTTTGCTCTTTAAAGGCGCTGCTTCTATTTACTCAGGGCAATATCAAACTGCTATTGAGTTATTGGGCCAAGCAGAAGCCTTACTCAAAGACTCGGAAATGCTATTTTCTGCATATAGTTATGAGGCAACAGCCTATATTGCTCTTCGTCATTTCAATGATGCATTTATTGCAATGGGAAAGAGTCTAAGTTTAATCGAACGAATCGAGGACATAAATCTTAAGCGTGCCTCTTATTTACGTTTAGCGAGCTTGTATTCGGCTATGGGGATCTCAGAGGAGGTTGCTACATATGCCACTAAAGCGCTTGCGCTTGCCTCCCAAAGTGATGTTAAGGATATTTGTGGAGCCAAGCTTTATCTATCTGTACACCAATTAGAGATAGCATCGTATTCGCAAGCATTTGATGAATTTAAGTCTACTCGTAGTTATTGTGAATCCAGTGGTTACCCACTAATTGCGAATATTGCATTAAAAGGTATGGGAGAATCGAGTCTTAGATTGAATGAGCCACAGTCTGCTATCTCTTACTTACTAGATTCTCTAAAGGGGTATGAATCATTTAATTTTGAGCTGGAGATTAATAGCGTACATGAGTTGCTCAGTGAAGCTTATTTATTGTTGCAAGATTTTACGAAAGCTGAGTTACATGCTCAATATGTGATGAATCTTTTAGATGATTCTAGCAATACAGAGCTTAAGCACGGTGCATCAGGTGTACTCGCTAAGATTTATGCTCAAAAACAGCAATTTGAGCAAGCCTATGAATACTCCAGAAAAGAGCAACATTATAATCAACTGATTTTTGATGAGTCGAAGATGAAAACCCTTGCTTATCAAGCGGCTAAGTTTAATGCTGATGAGCAAACGCGTGAAATCAACTTGCTAAACAAAGAGCGCGAACTTTACATCGCTCAGCAAACGGTAAAAGAGCGCGAGTACACTAATATGCTGATGTTTATCACGATATTAGTGGGCGGGCTGTTTTTCCTCGCGATTTTGTTAGTCGTGGGCAATTTGCAAAAACGGCGTTTTATGCGTATGGCCAGAATGGATGCTTTGACGGGCGTGCTTAACCGTGGTGCAGGGCAAGACCTGGGTGAAAATCTGTTTGTGCAAGCCGCTGCCCGAGGGGGCGATTTTTGCGTGATTTTATTCGACTTAGATCATTTTAAACGGATTAATGATTCCTACGGCCATGGTACGGGTGACTGGGCGCTGAAAAAAGTCGTGGAAGTATTAAAACCCCATGTGCGCAATGGTGATGTGTTTGCCCGGATTGGCGGTGAGGAATTTGCACTATTCTTGCCTTACGCCAGTGAATCTAAGGGGATGGAAGTTGCCGAACAATGCCGAAGCCGAATTGAAGCCATTGATACGCATCTGTCGGGGCATAAATTTACTATCACCGCGAGCTTTGGGGTTAGCGGTATGACAACAGAAGACTTAAGCCTAGACCCTCTACTACACCGTGCCGATATGGCACTGTATGCCGCAAAATCGAATGGTCGTAACAGTGTATTCTGTTATGAGGACGCTTTAGCCTCCGATAAACGCGCCACCAATATTACCAGTCAGTTGGTAAGGCCGTAGGGGGTAGAGTTGTATTGTCTGTGTAACTGACTGTTTAGGTTAATGTAACGCGGTTTTCTTCTTTCGCTTTTTCGCTTATTTCTTGCGTTTTCTCGATGATTTTTAGGTCAATTTTTCACACTTTTTCCTGCCTAACTAGAGTATGATTGCCAGCGGTAGCCGAAGCTTTTTTGCTTAAGGCTATACCCTATTTTTGCCTTTCGTTAACGTTGTGGAGCCCTAATGGAAGAGTCGAGTCTGCTCACTTCTGTACTGTTATTTTTATTGGCCGCGGTGATTTTTGTACCCTTGGGCAAACGTTTTGGCGCAGGACCGATTCTGTCTTATCTCGCTGCTGGGGTGATTTTAGGGCCTGGCGGCATGGCGCTGGTGTCTGATCCCGCCGCCGTGCTGCATTTTGCCGAGCTTGGCGTGGTACTCATGTTGTTTGTGCTCGGGCTTGAACTCAATCCGAGCAAGTTATGGGAGCTGCGCAGCGCCATCTTTGGTCTCGGCAGTGGTCAGTTACTCCTTTCTTGGGCGGCAATTGGCGGTTTAGCTTGGGGATTTGGCTTATCCATTGAGGCAGCATTAGTGGTTGGCGCGGCGTTATCCTTGTCATCGACGGCTTTTGCGGTGCAGTTGATGAGCGAACATCGATTACTGACTACTCCGCTTGGCCGCGATGCCTTTGGGGTGTTGTTAATGCAAGATCTCGCCGTGATCCCCATGTTGCTATTAACCGCTTATCTTGCGCCTAATTCGGCCCAGATTGAGCACCATGCGGTGCCTTGGTATTGGACCTGTGTGGCCTTAGTTGGCTTTGTGTTAGTGGGCAAATATCTGTTGCCGCGGGTACTTAAGCTTGTCGCCAGCAGCGGGGTTCGTGAAGTGTTAACCGCCTTTGCATTATTGCTGGTGATGGGCAGCGCCGAATTGATGGAGTGGCTGGGGCTATCGGCGGGTATGGGGGCATTTTTAGCTGGGATTATGCTGGCGAACTCCAGCTACCGACATCAGCTCGAAACCGATATCGAGCCTTTTAAGGGCTTACTGCTTGGGCTGTTTTTTATGGCGGTCGGCATGAGTATGGATCTCAAGCTGTTTTTAACCGATCCCTTACTTATCCTCGCGATTTTGCTGGGCATGCTGCTGATTAAGACTCTCGTGCTAATGCTGCTAGGCCGTTTACGGCACCATACATGGCGCCCGAGTATTGCCCTAGGGCTTATCTTGGCAGAGGGCGGTGAGTTTGCCTTTGTGCTGTTATCGCAGGCGCAATTATCCAGCATAGTGGATGATAAAATCGCCCAAATCTTAGTGCTCGCCATCGGTTTATCCATGGCAGTCACACCGATGATTTTCACGCTTTTTAGAGCCACTAAACCTAAGGTGGTGGATACTCGTTTACCCGATACCATTAATGTGACTGAATCCGAGGTGGTCATTGCCGGATTTGGGCGGGTAGGGCAGATCACTGGGCGGATTTTAGCGTCATCGGGTATTCCATTTGTGGCGTTAGATAAGGATGCCAGCCATGTGGATGTGATCCGCAAATACGGTGGTGAGGTCTATTTTGGCGATGCCAGACGTTTAGATATGTTGATGTCGGCGGGGATTGCACGCTCGCGCCTGTTGCTGCTGGCTGTTGATAATGTTGAGGATTCGATTGAAATTGCCCAGCAGGTGAAAACCCATTTCCCCCATATCAATATCGTCGCTCGGGCGCGGGACCGTAACCATGCCTATCGATTAATGAGCCTTGGGGTGACCGATGTGTTCCGTGAAACCTTTGGTTCGGCTTTGTCTGCCAGTGAGAAGATTTTGCAGGGCTTAGGCTTATCACAGGTACAAGCCAATGAAAGGGTGAAGATTTTTGCCGAGCACGATAAAAAGCTGGTGATCGCCAGTGCTGCCCATCAGCATGATTTAGCAAAACTGATTGATTTATCCAATAAGGGTAAAGCTGAGCTGGAGTCGCTGATGCGTGGCGACCGGGAGAATGTCAGTTAAGCCTGCCAGCTAAAACAACAAGAGAGCCGATGGGCTCTCTTGTTGTTTATGGGCTTAAGGAAAACGCTTAGAAACTGTAGCTATATTGCAGTTTCACATTACGCTCTTCGCCTGGCATGCCGCCGAGGAACATGGCTTTGCTGTAATAGTCTTTATTGAATAGGTTGTTGATATTCAATTGTAACTTCCAGGAGTCGGTGGCATAGCTGATGGCAGAATCCACTAAGGTGTAGCTAGGCACATAACCATCTGGGATACCAAATGAGCTTGAGTGCGTGCTTCTATCATCCACATACTTGGCGCCTAAACTCAGCTCAATTGGGCTGGATAAGGCAAACCAGTCTGCACCATAGGTTACCCAAGCACTGGCGGTAACATAGGGTACACCTTTTTGGCGGGTGTCGTAGTTGGCTTTGTCATTCGGGTTTTGTTTATCCCTCGCATCCTGATACATGCCGTTGAGGTTGATGCGCCAGTTATCGTTTAAGTGGGCATTGAGATCCAACTCGACCCCTTTGGTATCTTCGCTACCATCGTAAAAGTACACGGGCACCTCGGCACCTGACACGCCAGCGTTATAGTCTGGGTTGTTGTAAGGCACATTAGTGCGTGAGCTTTTAAAGAACACCAGTGATGCCAACATTTGATCATCAAAGGCTTTAAAGCGCATACCGAGATCGTTACTGACGGATTCTGAGTCTTCGCGGTCGGTATTTTCCCCAGTGATTGAGCCTAAGATGCTATAGGCGGTGCGGCCCTTTGAGTGATTAACGAAAAACGATAAATCATCAATGGGCATATAAGTTAAGCCCAAGTTGTAGGTCACACCGTTATCTTTACTATCTTCCTCAGGGGTCGGGCTCGCTTGACTTGCGCTGTAGCGCTCATCCACACCTAGGTGCTCATAGCTCTGTTTGATTTCGTTAAAGGCCACGCCAACACGGGTGGTAAAGCCATAACCTAAATAACCCACATGTTGCACGCCTAAGCCCCAAGCGCTGACTTTTTTGTTGTAGTTGGCGGTTTTGAGTGGATCGTAGTCGGCAAATTTACCCGTTCCCCAGTTTGGATTACGGATATCGTAAATATAGGGTAGCGAACCACGGTAAATCACTTCGCCTTGTTTGTTTTTAATGACTTGATCTGCATCGTAAATTGAGAATTGCTCGAGGCGAATATCGCGGTCTTCGTAGTTAGCGTTCACCAGTAATTCGTTGTCGATATTGCCGATTTGGAAGTCGTAACGTAGATCAGCAAAATACTGCCATGAGGTTTCTTCGGCATCGAGTTGGCGGTATTCCTGACGTCTGGCGGCAAAGGGATAGAGCACGCCATTTTCAACCAGTGGCGCGCGGGGATCCTGGTTAATCACATCAGTCGATACGCCACCAATCTTGATGTTTCGCTTCCAGTACACATAGTTGTAAGCCCCTGTTTGACGGGCAAAACCTGTGGTGTAGTCGCGATATTGCAACTGCTGATTGAGGAACAGATTATCGGTAAAGTAGATATTGTGGGTTAGCTTGAATCTTAATTCTTCACCTTCATTATCCTTTGCCATGGGAGAAATTAATCCCGCGTCACCAAAGGAATAGGGAGTTAAGCCATCACCACTTGCGAGTGATGCCGCCAATTGCTGACGCTGCTCGTCGGTTAGTTGTATGCCCAGCCCTTTAGGATCGTTTATCAAATCTTGCCAAGTGACTTCGCCCGCTGTTTTGCCGCCGACAGAATCGGCATTGTAGATACGGATTGGGTGGCCGATGGAGTCAACGGCAATGGCGTCTTTGATATACGCGCCGGATAGCATCAGATCTTGGCTATCACTTAATACCCACTTGAGTGAGCCGAACACTTCATCACGATCGGCGCCTAAATCACGGTAGCCTTCACTGCGGGCGGTTTTGGCAACTAAACGATAAGCAAGATCATCGGTAATTCCACCCGTGCTATCGATGGCTAGCGAGTAGGTATCCCACTGGCCAACTTCAGTGGTGAATTTGTGTTTGGACTCAAATTGCGGTTTCTTTTCAATCAGGTTGATCACACCGCCCGCGCTGCCCATACCGTAGAGTCCTGTTGCTGGGCCTTTTAAGACCTCAACGGATTCCACATTGGTTAAAGAGCGAGTGGGGTTAAAGGTGTTACCAAGGCCAGCTCCGCCATACATGCCGTCATAGGTGTAGTTTGCACCGAGGCCGCGAATCACTAAGTTATCCCCAATGCCATAGTTATTGCCTGCTTGAGTCACCCCGCTGATATTACGAATTAAGTCTTGAAGATTGTCGACTCCTTGGCTGTTAATCAGCTCTTGGTCAACGATAACTACCGCCGCAGGGGTTTCCATCAAGGACATATCTGACTTAGTCGCAAGCCCAGAGTTTTTCACTACGGAGTTTTGTCTGCCGTAGACCGTTATGCGTTCGATGTTTTCATCGCGAGCAGAAGGTGTGTCATCGGCAAAAGCGGTATGTGGTAAAGCACTGAGGCAGGCGAGTGCAATAAGTGATAAACGAAATATAGGTTGTGATACTGACATATAAAGTTCCCCCAAACAGAATGGTCGCGAATGATAATGATTTTCATAACCATTGCAACCTTTGATTGATAGGTCTTGGGAGTTAAATGTTTGTCATCTTTACGTATGATTAACGGTTTGTGGATTAATCCTGCGGTGAGTTTTGCCGCCACTAGGCGCGCAACTTGAAGCAACTCTTAGTCAGATTTCTAATTTGTTTCATTTTTTTTATAAAAAAGTGATTTATTTTTTGGGTTAACCACATCGACTCGACTTTTTGATCGAGAAACATAACCCGTGATCCCTATCACTCTCATCCTATCCTGATGACTGTTTACGTAAACGTAATATTTAAACGAGTGTTTAAATTTATGTAGTGTTTCAATTTTGTTAACTTGTTGTTTTTGTTGGTTTTACTCGCTTTCCTTAAGGTGGAGTTCAAAACGCTGTCTGTTTTCTACTTAGGTCGAATAAGGTAAAAGTGGTGTATATATTAATTTTCATTATGTAATTTAATTACGTATAAAATTACAATGCACTTGAAGTGGTAAAGTTGTCAGACAAATTTCATCACTACCAAAATAGTAATTATCGCTTAAATATAAAATTATTTTAAATCAAATATTTATATTTGAAAAATCATTTTGGTCAGACCAATTTTGTCATGGTTTTTGGTCAATTTTTTTAGCTGTCATGACACTTTTGGATAGTTGCAAATACAAATGTTTGTCTGTAAGTTTTGGTTCTAAACGAACATTTGAATGTTTTGCGGTGAATGTTTGTACATGTTACCCATGTCTTTACTGGTAATGAGTCGTAAACGAGCAAGAGTTTTGCCTCTTGGGAGGGGGAGAAGATGACGGAACAAACTTTAAGTGAGCAGCAATTGAATTCGGCACAGAATAAGACCACTGCGAATGGCGCGCTGACCATAGTGGGAAATACTATCCCTGGCCAAGAAGTGATTTTTACCGAAGGTGCGCTGGCGTTGCTTGAGTCACTTTGCCGGGAATTTGCAACTGAAGTGCCCACCTTACTCGCCAAACGTAAAGACAGACAGACGCGTATCGATAAAGGGGCTTTGCCAGACTTTTTACCTGAAACTCGCGCTATTCGTGACGGCGCATGGAAGATCCGCGGTATTCCGAACGACCTACTTGACCGCCGTGTCGAAATCACCGGTCCCGTTGAACGTAAGATGGTGATCAATGCACTTAATGCCAATGCCAAAGTGTTTATGGCGGATTTTGAAGACTCTTTAGCACCAAGCTGGCAGAAGGTGGTTGAAGGTCAGATTAACCTGCGTGATGCCGTGCGCGGTGAAATTGAATACACAGCGCCTGAAACCGGTAAACACTATAAATTAGGCCCAAATCCTGCGGTATTGATCTGCCGCGTACGTGGCCTGCACTTAAAAGAGAAGCATGTTGAATTTAACCAGCAGTCCATTCCTGGCGCGTTATTCGACTTTGCGATGTACTTTTACCATAACTATCGCCAATTGCTGGCGAAGGGCAGTGGTCCTTACTTCTATATTCCTAAACTCGAGAGCCATATTGAAGCGCGTTGGTGGGCAAAAGTGTTTGCTTTTGTTGAAGAAAGATTTTGCCTACAGCCTGGCACAATCAAATGTACTTGTTTGATTGAGACCTTACCCGCGGTGTTTGAAATGGACGAAATTCTCTATGAATTACGTTCAAACATCGTCGCACTAAACTGTGGTCGTTGGGACTATATCTTTAGTTATATCAAAACATTAAAGCGCCATAGCGACCGCGTGTTACCTGACCGCCAAGCGGTGACTATGGATACGCCTTTCTTAAGTGCCTATTCAAGACTGCTGATCAAAACCTGCCATAAACGTGGCGCACTGGCGATGGGAGGTATGGCGGCCTTTATTCCGGCGAAGGATCCTGTACAGAACGAAGCCGTGTTGCAACGGGTGCGTAAGGACAAAGAGCTTGAGGCTCGCAATGGACACGATGGTACTTGGGTCGCTCACCCTGGTCTTGCGGATACGGCGATGGGGATTTTTAACGAATATATCGGCCAAGATCATCAAAACCAATTGCATATCACCCGTGATGTGGATGCACCGATTCTCGCCGCTGAGTTATTAAAGCCCTGTGATGGCGAGCGCACTGAGCAAGGGATGCGCCTGAATATTCGTATTGCTCTGCAATACCTTGAGGCGTGGATCAGTGGCAACGGTTGTGTGCCGATTTATGGATTAATGGAAGATGCGGCAACCGCTGAAATCTCCCGCGCCTCGATTTGGCAATGGATCCAACATGGCAAGTCACTCTCCAACGGCAAACCTGTCACGAAACAATTGTTTAAAGACATGCTGGTGGAAGAGTTAGCAAACGTGAAAAAAGAAGTGGGCAGTGACAGATTCACCCACGGCAAATTTACCCAAGCGGCGGTATTGCTTGAGGATATTACCACTTCGGATGAGTTGGTCGACTTCTTAACCTTACCCGGTTACGAGATGCTAACTGCTTAATTATAAATGCGTTAACACTTAATGCGTCCTATGGAATGCGTTATGGCGGTGAAACCGTCAATTAAACCAATGGGCAGGGTGACGCGGTGGGGCAGCGTCACTTGCTACAACATCATACAGAAAGGAGTGACACTATGACTAAGGCAACACAGACTTCACGTCAGGCGCAGATTGACGCGATCAAAAAAGATTGGGCAGAGAATCCACGTTGGAAAAATGTTCGTCGCCCATACACTGCAGAAGAAGTCGTGGCACTTCGTGGTTCAATTGTTCCAGAAAACACCATTGCCAAGCGTGGTGCAGCTAAATTGTGGGATCTCGTCAACGGTGGCGCAAAAAAAGGTTATGTGAACTCGTTAGGCGCACTGACTGGCGGCCAAGCGGTACAACAGGCTAAAGCGGGTATCGAAGCGATTTATCTGTCTGGTTGGCAAGTGGCTGCCGACGCTAACTTAGCGGGCACTATGTACCCAGATCAATCCTTATACCCAGCTAACTCAGTGCCTGCGGTCGTTTCACGCATTAATAACTCCTTCCGCCGTGCTGACCAAATCCAGTGGAGCAACGGGGTTAATCCGGAAGATGAAAACTTTGTCGATTATTTCCTACCCATTATTGCCGATGCTGAAGCCGGTTTTGGTGGCGTACTGAATGCGTTCGAGTTGATGAAGTCAATGATCGACGCAGGCGCCGCCGGTGTGCACTTTGAAGACCAATTAGCGTCAGTGAAAAAGTGCGGCCACATGGGCGGTAAAGTATTAGTGCCAACCCAAGAAGCTGTACAAAAACTGGTTGCAGCACGTCTGGCTGCCGACGTAAGCGGTGTTGAAACCTTAGTTATCGCTCGTACCGATGCGAACGCGGCGGATTTATTGACCTCTGATTGCGATCCGTACGATCGTGACTTTGTGACTGGCGAGCGTACCAATGAAGGTTTCTACCGCGTAAAAGCGGGTCTGGACCAAGCGATTTCTCGCGGTCTAGCCTACGCACCTTATGCGGATTTAATTTGGTGTGAAACCGCTAAGCCTGACTTAGAAGAAGCACGCCGCTTTGCTGAGGCAATCCATGCTCAGTACCCAGACCAATTGCTGGCCTACAACTGTTCACCTTCGTTCAACTGGAAGAAAAATCTGGACGATGCAACGATTGCCCGTTTCCAACAAGCACTATCAGACATGGGCTACAAGTACCAATTCATCACTTTAGCGGGTATCCACAACATGTGGTACAACATGTTTGACCTAGCTTACGATTACGCTCGTGGTGAAGGTATGAAGCATTATGTTGAGAAAGTTCAAGAAGTTGAGTTTGCGGCAGCGAAGAAAGGTTACACCTTCGTGGCGCATCAACAGGAAGTGGGCACAGGTTATTTCGACCAAGTGACTACGGTTATCCAAGGTGGTCATTCATCGGTGACTGCGTTGACTGGCTCGACTGAAGAAGAGCAGTTTTAAGCGAAGTCTGTTGTATCGCGAATAGGTTCTACCCGTAAGATGTTGTACCCGTAAACCCTGTGTTTAGCTGCATTGCAGCTGTTGTCCCCCGTGCAGTTCGCCTACATGTGCTGCACGGGTTTTTAAGTCAACTCTTGTGACTTAACTTCCCACCCAGTCAATACTTTGCTTGCCTGTGCTTGGCGACTCTCTGAGTCGCTATTTTTTTATCTAATTGATTATTCTGGTGCAACTCTGACTCGAGTTGGTGCAATTTTTTAACCGTTTTACAAAGACTTAATACTATCTCATTGTTATTCAATGGCTATTTATCTTGGCCTAAATAATGCTGTGAATTGGCCGTAAAACTTAGCATTCACAGTGAGGTCACCGTCATGAAATATTACAGTCGTCGTTTAGTCAAACCTGAACATTTAAATCCTGCAAATACCCTATTTGGCGGCCAGTTATTGAGTTGGATTGACGAGGAGGCGGCTATCTTTGCTGCATGCCAGATGAAAAGCACCAGCCATGTGACTAAGCTGATTTCTGAAATCAATTTTATGACGCCGGCGCGCCAAGGGGATGTGTTGGAATTTGGCTTGGAGCTTGTCAGCCTCGGGCACAGTTCCATTACGGTCAGTTGCCAAGTGCGTAATAAGATGACGCAGGCGCCTGTGGTGAGTATCGATAAGATGGTGTTTGTAAATGTGAATGCGCAGGGATTACCGGTTCCCCATGGTATTCGTGCTAATGCGGCCTAAGGATTGAGCCCCGATAAAGCAGAGTGACGCACGGGCGTCACTCTGAGTCTTTAGTAAGATCTTCTTTGACCGATTTCACTGCATCTCTTGAAGCATGACCAATGGCTTTGGTGGTGTCGCGGGTGGCATGACCAATCTCTTTAGTGACATCCTTAGTGGTGGTGCCGATAGCACGCCCCGCATCCTTTAAATCGGCGCAGGCCGTGGTGACAAGTAGCAATGGCAGTATGAGGAGTGTAGCTTTTTTCATGGTTATTCATCCTGAAAACTAACGGTTGCCTCGCAAGATACCAAATAGTTACGCAAAACGCCTTAATAATCTTGCTAATGCAATTTGAGATGGGGATGAATAATGCGACTAATACCTTTAGCAAACATTAAAAGGCTGCCTTTTACCACACCGTGCAGTTCAATTAAATGTCGCCGATAGAGAGAAGTGTAAACAAAGCGAGCGATTTTACCTTCGACCATCACTCCACCGCCGATAAATGACAGCAAGTTGCCCACAGTATGAAACTTCGACAAGTTAACAAGCGACCCAAGATCTTTATAAACATACTGATGACGGGCGTCTTGTCCTGCAAGCAGTAGCATAATATTGTCGGCCGTCATGAGTGCCATTTGTCGTGCAGATTGCCCCCTTGGTGGAACAAAAGTACCGTTGGGTTGTGGGCAAGCAGCACAGTCACCAATTGCAAAAATATGCGGATCGCGGCTGGTTTGCATATTCTGTTTTACCACCAACTGGTTAATATGGTTGGTTTCTAGTCCACCAATTTCCTTCAGAAAATCCGGTGCCTTTACCCCTGTAGACCAGATCACTAAATCGGCGGGGATCATCTGCCCATCTGTTGTGGTCAACCCCGTTTCATCCACCTGATTAATGCGTGTTTCAGTCATGACCTTAACGCCGAGCGCGGCTAATTCTTTGGTCACTGAATCTGAAATTTCGCGCTTTTCTACTTTAGGTAAAATCCGTTTATCAGCTTCAATGAGGGTGACCTCCAAAAGACGTGAATCGATGTTATAGCCAAACCCGCGCAGCTGATCCACGGCATGGTGCATTTCCGCAGACATTTCTACTCCAGTGGCCCCTGCACCTACAACAGCAATTTTAATTTTATCGGCCAGCAGGCTATGGCTGGCATAACGGAGAAACTTATTCAGCAAAATTTTGCGGATTGCCATTGCTTGCTCTGTATTATCAAGAAATTGGCAATGTTCACGTACGCCTGGAATGTTAAAGTCATTAGCGATGCTGCCAATGGCGACCACTAAATAGTCATAATCAATATGACGAGATGGGAGTAGTACATCACCTTTATCATCACAAATCGCTGACAGCACTACTTGTTTGTTTTGTCTATCGATATCCGTCATAGCGCCCTGCTGAAAATGGTAACCATGGGCGGCTGCATGGCTTCGATAGCTTAAAGCGTCGATACCGACATCGAGTGCGCCAGTCGCAACCTCATGCAGTAGTGGCTTCCAAATATGGCTTTCAGCACAATCGATTAACGTTATCTTTGCTTTTCCTTTGCGCCCCAGTTTGTGGCCTAATTTAGTCGCAATCTCCATCCCGCCAGCACCACCACCCACGATAACAATGTTTGCTATAGCCATGCCGCTTATTCCTATTCGTTGTGTCGTTAGATTGTGCAGAGGGTAAGGTTGTGAAACAAAATATTAACCTTAGCTTTATGTCTCAAGCAATGAGGCCATATGTTGGGAAGTGAGTCAGGAATAATGATTATTTATTGATTTTATTAGTCTTATTTTTTTATGGGGGTTGAGTGTATGATTATGCTGATCGCAAATTGTGATGTGTGTCGTGTCACTTTTTGGTGAAATGTGCGCTGGCTCACCTGCTTGTGTCGGGAGAGTTCTTTTAACTGAAACGCTTTATGCCGCTTGTGAGCACCATCGTCATCAGTTAACTAAATCCTAGGGCGCATTGATGTATCGAGATTACATTTCATTCCGACAAGCTAGTGCTCGCGAAACGAAGAATAATGCGTAGTTATTCTACTCAAATGACATGCGGCTCTTAATGACAGAAAGTAAGAGCAAGTGCTTGTCTGACGAACTCTTCGGGCAGCGTTTCTGCTGCGTTATTGTCCGTTTATGTAGGATGACTACAAGCACGGATTTTGCCTTGTATAAACACTGGCCAAATTGCTCCAAAAACTGAAACGTCAACACGCCCTAGGCATGAGATCACAATTGCTTGCTGCAGCTTTGACTAAAGTACTTAACAAAAAGGCCAAACGTTGGTTTGGCCTTTGGGATAATTGGGCATTTGACGCTACATGCCCACGGCGAATGGTGTTCTATGCCTGTTCTAGCTTGGCTAAACGTTGCTGATAGTCTTGGATTAGGTGCTGCATAATTTCTTCAGGAGCGGCCTTGTCGCAACAGGTATCGAGGAAAATTTTAAAGGTGACGAGCGCATGACCATCATTTTTAAGTCTATCGCTTTGCATCGAAAAATAGGCTTCTTCATTTTCGGCTTTGCGGACGACAAACTTACTGGTTTCAAAGGATTTAGTGCCTGAGAGTTCATGCCATTTGGTGATACGGTTTAATGCAATTTCACTCGATTGGTTTAATTCAATGTGGTTTAACCAACTTGCGGTATGTTCGGGATCTTTGTAATGCGGACATCTAACTGTGTAGTTATATACATGAGTAATTGCTGTCATAGCGTACCTACCTGTAGAGGATGTTGCTGCCATCATAGGCATCGTTTTTGAATTCGGTCAATCATTAATTACGCTGATACCGTCCTAGATAAATCACCGTTTTTACAAGTGTTTTTATATAAAAATGAGCGAGTTAATTTATTTGCCATAGCTGTTATTTAGCATGAGTTTTTAACGAATAACTTTGGGCTATCTCTCAGTTTTGCATTCAAATTCGTTTTTGCTTAACTACTGCGCAATAAAGCACCAATTAATGATAGGTATAAAAATGTTTTGATGAGTATGCTATTTAACATTAGCAAAATATGAGGGAAGTGCATGGTTGATGAGGGCTTGAATGGACAGAGGCCCGTTCCTTAAAACGGGCCTCTCAGCTGGCTTCATCTTTTGCAGGGAAAAAGCGAACTGGAGCCAGTCTAGCGGATTTGTAACAGCATGTAACCCACCAAGATCACGTTTTTGCGCTATTTGATGGAATTTTCGATCTGCGCGATCTCAATTGCCGAAGATTAAGACGTTACGGCGGTTTTTGCTGTGATCATGTGGTGTTAAAGGTGTCTTTGATGCATAAAAAGAAAGGCCCAAACAAGGGAACTTGTTTAGGCCGATTCTATGTCGTTAGCTTGCGCTAGCCGAACAACATCCTGTCAATTGGCGCGCTGATAAGCGTTAGAGCTTGTATGACTTATAACGCATTCGTGAAGATCTGGCAGATCTCTTCATGGGTTGCCTGTTTAGGGTTAGTGAAACCACAGGCATCCTTCAAGGCGTTTTCAGCCAGCGTTGGAATATCTTCTGCTTTAACCCCGAGTAACGTCAGGTTTTCTGGAATATTTACCGCAACGGATAGGGCTTTAATCGCGGTGATTGCAGCCGCAGCACCTTGCTCATCCGTCATATTGGCAACATCGACACCCATCGCTTTGGCGATATCTTTTAAGCGATGCGGTACCACTTTAGCGTTGTATTCTTGCACATGGGGTAATAAGAGGGCGTTACACACACCGTGGGGCAGATCGTAGAAACCGCCTAATTGGTGTGCCATGGCATGCACATAACCTAAGCTGGCGTTGTTAAAGGCCATACCCGCTAAGAATTGCGCATAGGCCATTTGCTCACGGGCCTCGATATCTTGGCCTTGTTTTACCGCATTCACTAAGTTGCCCTGGATAAGCTCAATGGCCTTAATGGCGCAGGCATCGGTAATTGGGTTCGCTGCGATAGACACATAGGCTTCAACCGCGTGGGTCAGCGCGTCCATGCCCGTTGCAGCAGTGAGGCTTGCTGGTTTTTTCAGCATCAGCTCTGGGTCATTCACAGACAGTAATGGGGTGGTGTGTTTATCGACAATTGCCATTTTGATATGGCGAGCTTCGTCAGTGATGATACAAAAACGGGTCATTTCACTGGCGGTGCCGGCGGTGGTGTTAATGGCTACTAATGGCAGTTGTGGCTTAGCGGATTGGTCTAAGCCTTCGTAGTCTTTGATGCTGCCGCCGTTGGTTGCCACAAGAGCGATACCTTTAGCGCAATCGTGTGGTGAGCCGCCACCGAGTGAAATCACAAAATCGCATTGATTGGCTTTTAACAGCGCAAGACCCGCTTCAACGTTCCCAACGGTTGGGTTAGGTTGTACGCCATCAAACACGGTTGAGGTAATACCATTTTGGCCGAGTTTTTCGACAACTTCACCGACTAGGCCAATATTAACTAAAGGTTTATCCGTCACAATTAGCGCGTGTTTAAAGCCTAAGGTTTTGATATCACCAATAGCATCATCTACTGCGCCTTTGCCTAATACGTTGACGGAAGGAATAAAAAATTTAGCAGCCATATATCCACCTATTTGCTTGTATATTAAATTTGTTTCTTTCTGGTGACCAAACTACCAATTAAGGGGTAGCCAAGTTGTGATCTAGATCGGTTTAGATAGATTCCTGAGGTGAAATTCGCACTAAAGTTGGAACTAGATAACTAAATAATGAATTTTTATGACAGAGATTAAGGGCTGCATACGCTATGTTTTTTAACGTTTTTTTCAGCTTTTGCTTGTTTAGTTAAACTCAGATTATTACGCGATAAAATTGCCCGCCAAGGTGAGTTGTGGTTGAGTTTCTGGTAAGGTGCGGCCGTTGAGTTGATGAGGAGTATGTGAAGTACGATGGAAAAATATGAACAACTGCTGATTTCACTGCGCCGCGTGATCCGCGCTATCGACATTCATTCGCGGCAACTCAATAAGCATTCCGGCTTGACGGGACCACAGTTGATGGTGATGCAGAAGATTGCCCAACTCGGCGCTCCCTTAGCCAAGCAGGTGGCCGAAGAAATCACCCTCAGCCCAGCCACTGTGACAACAATTATTGATAGGCTCGAAGGGCGGGGATTAGTGATCCGCAAACGCAGCGAGTCCGATAAGCGTAAAGTCCATTTGTATTTAAGTGATGCGGGGCGTGCACTTTTAGAGGCGTCTCCTAAACCACTTCAGGAACACTTTATTAAGCAATATCAAAATCTTGAAGAGTGGGAGCAGAGTCAGCTACTCTCATCGGTGGAGCGAATTGCGGCCATGATGGACGCCGATAAAATCGACGCAGCACCTATGCTGTTGGTGGGTAAAATTCAAGGGGATGAATAATCTCCTTGGGCCGAGAATAATAAAAAGCACTGATAAATCAGTGCTTTTTATTTAACCCCGAGTATTTATCAAGCTTTGGGGCAGTTGGTTTCTGTCACACTATTAATCAAAATCTCAGTCACTGGTGTGTCGTTAAAACCGTTGCTGGTTTTGGTCGGCACAATGCTTATCTGATCGACCACATCCATCCCTTCGATGACTTTACCAAACACAGCATAACCATAGCTGCTTGCCGAAGCATCGAGCTGCGGATTATCTAACACATTGATAAAGAACTGTGATGTTGCTGAGTCTGACACTGTGGTACGCGCCATCGCGATTGTGCCACGTTTGTTGCTGATGCCGACGGCGGCCTCGTTTTTAATCGGCGAGCTCGTTGGCTTGCTCTGTAATCCCGTGGTGAAACCGCCGCCTTGGATCATAAAGTTATTAATGGTTCTGTGGAATAAGGTGCCGTTATAGAAGGACTTATCGACATACTGTTTAAAGTTCTTGCCCGTGATGGGCATATGGGTGAGGTCGATGGCTAAGGTTAAATCCCCCTTTGTGGTACTCATTAAATAACAGACATCGGCACTTAAGCTCGGTGGAGTTGGGTCGGGTTTGGGGATATTGGGAGTGAGATCATCTTCGCCACCGCCGCAGGCACTGAGGACCATGCTCAAACTGCTGGCGAGTAAAAGTCCCGTGATTCTTTTCATATCAATTTCCTTATTTTTGCGTTGTTCGCCACGCCTTTGCCTGCTTGGATAATGTAAGCGGGCATGGGTAAATGTTGCGATTAAGTGTTGTTTTTGTTTTGTGCGCGCATAGTGACAGAGCGATGAAGGGAATTTCAAGATGAAAAATGTAATTGATACAAAGTGTTGCAGCTAGTTGCCAATCTAATCACCCCCGTGCCAGAGAGGCATTCAACCTAAGGGATAAAGCTCACTAATGTACTCAAAGATAAGATGCTGTTTTGCTTGCGCCATTTAAGCGCGTTGCACCTTTTTTAATCACTCCCTGCTTCAAACTAGTGCGTTTGCTAGATAGCTCGGTGGGCAAAGGCTTGGGTGATAAAGGCACGTATTTTATTCAAGATGCTGATTTATAAGTTTTCTTTGTTGTCATCTGGCTGACACAAATCTGTCTTCATGCTGTTATTTTGCGCTGGCATGGTTACTGCCTATCTAAGACTATGGATGAGCAGTCGCGGGGGCGACAAATATGGGGCTGGAGAAGTTGCTGTATTTGCGGGGCGTGGGGGCAGACTTTACCGACTGCTTTGGCCAGTACATCCGCATTCCCGAGGCTGACAGGCAAGGGATTTTGACCTGTATGTTGCAGGAAAAAAATACTCAGTCCTGCGAGGCAAAGGATGAACCGTTAACGAGTTTACCCAGTGGCGACGAGCTTGACGCTCAGGTGTATCAACTCGATGCACACCATTGGACACAAGTGTTGCCAGCGTTTCATTGGTGCTATGTCGACGAACCTTGGGTCTGTCTGTATTTACCTCAATCTTACCGTGGCGATCTGCTGCTCACCTTTACCTGTGAGCAAGGGGAGAGGGTTATCCTCGAGGTGCCGTTTTCGGCGCTAAAACCCATTGGGGATTATCGGATTCAGGCGCAGGAGTTGGCGCAGTTTGGCAATAGCCCCTTTGCCAATGAGTGTCAGTTCCTGCAATATCGCCTCGACCTCTTAGGTCATGAGTTTTATTGCCGTGATGTGGACGATACCAGTGAGCCATATATCGATTCAGAGACTCGCCGTTCATGGGAAAATGTTAGCACCGCGCCAAATACATCTGACAATAAAGACAACTTAAGTGATTTATCTTGCCTGGGGCTTGGGTACCACACCCTGAGCGTCAGTTTGCTTGGGCTGGCGGATGATCAGCAAGGCGTATCAAGTGCAGGAACCTCAGCAGCAAGTATATCTTCTGCAAGCAAGGTGACTGAGTTCCATGGCACTTTTATGGTGGCGCCGAGAACCGCCTATCAAGGGGTGATGAGCGCTGTGGCTCAAGGAAAGCGCCATAAACCTTGGGGTGTGAGCCTTCAGCTTTATAGTCTGCGCAGTGAAAGCCAATGGGGCATGGGCGACTTTGGCGATTTAGAGCAGCTTATCGGTTTAGTGGCCGAGTATGGCGCCGATTTTATTCAACTCAATCCATTGCATGCTTTAGATATTGCCGTGCCGGAACATCCGAGTCCCTATAGTCCCTGCGATCGTCGAAGGCTTAATCCGCTATATATTCATTTACCTAGCGTGCCTGAATTTGAGCCATTAAAGGCGGAGTTTGCCACAAAGGAATGGCAAGAAGCCATTGCCCTACTCAATGCGGATAACTGGCTTGATTACCCCAAAGTCAGCGAGCTTAAGTACCGCGCCTTTGCACGTTTATACACTGTCTTTTGCGAACACCATTTACAGCCAAACACTCCAAGGGCGCAGCGTTTTAAGGATTTTGTGGCAGAGCAGGGCGCGCCGCTCAGGGAATTTGCCCAAGCCGAATCGCTACGCAGTCCAAGGGCCATCGCACAGGATGAAGGCTTTTATTTATACCTGCAGTTTGTGGCTGAAGATCAACTGCAATTGTGCCAACTCAAAGCCAAAGAAGCGGGAATGGGCATAGGGCTTATCCGCGATTTAGCCGTGGGCGCAGCGTTGCAGGGCGTTGAGGTTCAAGCCAATTCGCAGCAGTTTTGCTTAAACGCCAGCATAGGCGCACCGCCAGATCCCTTCGCGCCGCAGGGACAAAACTGGGGTCTCACGCCCCTCGATCCCGTCAAACTAAAGCAGCATCAATATCGTCATTTTATTGAGCTGACTCGCGCCAATATGACCCACTGCGGTGCGCTGCGAATCGACCATGTGATGGGGCTGCTGCGACTCTGGTGGTGGCCACTGGATAAACGTCTGGGCCATGGCGCCTATGTGTATTACCCGGTCGAAACCCTGTTGGCGATTCTCTGCCTTGAGAGTCAACGTGCTCGCTGCGTGGTGATTGGTGAGGATTTAGGCCTAGTGCCGCCCGATATTATTCATCGCCTGTATCAGGCGGGGATCTATTCCAACGAGTTGTTCTACTTCTGCAAAGACCATCAGGGCTTTAAGCCACCAAGCCAGTATAAGTTCCAGAGTTTGATGATGCTGGCAAACCACGATGTACCGACCTTAGTGGCTTGGTGGACGGGCAGCGATTTGCACCTGAGGCGACAACTCGAACTGCTCAAGACTGATGATGAACTGGGAGAAGCGCTCGCAGGGCGAGAGCAGGAAAAACACCAGCTCGCGCAGTGCTTAATCTCCCAGGGCTTATTAGCCGAGACAGATATTCAACAGATTGATATTGAAGATTTATTAACGGCGTGGATGCCCTTTGGCGCCTCGGGCAATAGCGCGCTTTACAGCGTGCAGTGGTGCGATCTGCTCGGGGATCGCCATGCGGTGAATATTCCCGGCACTTGGCTCGAGTACCCTAATTGGCAGCGGCGATTGCCCATCAGCCTAAGTGAAGCCGCAGCTAGGCCTACGCTGGCTAAGCGTTTGCAACGCATTGCTGCGGCAAGACATTTGCCAGAGACGGCTGCGCATACAGATACCCTTTGACTAAAAATGGAAGCCAAATGATGACTCAAGCCCAGACTTACTTCTATGACGGTAGCGATGTCGCGCTGTTAAACGGTCAATATACGGATGTGTTTTCCCTGCTTGGTATGCACAGTATCAACGAGGGCAAGGCCTTGGTGGTGCGCTGTTTTTTACGCAATGCCCAAAAGGTTGATGTGATAAGTCTTAAGGATGGCCGTAAGGTGGCGAGCCTTGAGCGCGTCAATGAGGCGGGGCTGTTTGCGGGCACGCTTGGCAGACGGGTTAAGCCCTTTTTGTATGCGCTACGGGTGACTTATCCCCTTTGCGAGCTGAATATTATCGATCCTTATCAGTTTGGTTCACTCCTCGATAGTCAGGACTTATACCTCTTCGGCGAGGGAAGTTCTGAGCAGGCCTATCGCTTTTTAGGTGCGAACTGGCACCAAGTCGATAGCGTAGAAGGCGTCCATTTTTGCGTATGGGCACCCAATGCTAAACGAGTCTCTGTGGTGGGGGATTTTAACCACTGGGACGATACTCGCCATGTGATGCGCCAGCATCTGGCCAACGGCTTGTGGGAGATTTTCCTGCCTGATGTTGCCGAAGGCGCGCACTATAAGTTTGATTTGATTTATCAAAATGGCGAGCGTCACGCTAAATCTGACCCTATGGCGACCCAAATGGAATGTGCGCCGCACAATGCCTCCATAGTGCCGAAAAAACACCAACACCCTTGGGCAGATACACAATGGATGGACAAACGGGCGAGCACGGCTTGGCACCGTGCGCCCATGTCTATCTACGAAGTGCAGTTAGGCTCTTGGCGCCGAAAAGGCGAGTTTGGTGAGCAATATTTTGATTATCAAGACTTAATCGAGCAGTTGATCCCCTATGTGAAAGAGCAAGGCTTTACCCATATCGAGTTGATGCCGATCAGTGAATATCCCTTCGATGGCTCTTGGGGGTATCAACCCGTTGGTCTGTATGCGCCGACCCATCGTTTTGGTGATGCTAATGGCTTAAAGGCCTTTATCGATGCCTGCCATCAGGCCGAGATTGGCGTGTTACTCGATTGGGTCGCGGCGCATTTCCCTAAGGATCCCCATGGCCTTGTGCGTTTCGATGGCACTTGCCTCTACGAACATGAAGATCCGCGCAAAGGCACGCACCCCGATTGGGATACCCTGATCTATAACTACGATCGCGGTGAGGTGCGCAGCTTTCTGCTTAGCAATGCCTGCTATTGGCTGCGGGAATTTCACCTCGATGGGCTAAGGCTCGATGCGGTGTCATCCATGTTGTACCTGGACTACAGCCGCGAACCTGGGCAATGGCTGCCCAATGCCTATGGCGGACGGGAGAATTTAGAGGCGATTCATTTTCTGCAAATGTTGAATCAACGTTTGTATCAAGCCTTCCCTGGCATTTGCATGATAGCCGAAGAGTCAACCGCCTTTGCGGGGGTGACTAAGCCGACGGATAGCGGCGGGCTGGGGTTTGGTTTTAAGTGGAATATGGGCTGGATGAACGACAGCCTAAGTTACTTGGGCCGCGATCCCATCTATCGCCAATATCACCATAACCAGCTGACCTTTAGCCTGATGTATGCCTATTCGGAGCAATTTATGCTGTCGATAAGCCACGATGAAGTAGTGCACGGCAAGGGCTCTTTGCTGCATAAAATCCCCGGCGATGATTGGCAAAAATTCGCTACCCTCAGGGCCTATTACGGCTTTATGTGGGGGCATCCGGGCAAAAAACTACTGTTTATGGGCAGCGAGTTCGCCCAGCGCGACGAATGGAACCATAACCATAGCCTCGATTGGCATTTGCTCGCCTTCGAGCCTCACCAAGGCGTGCAGCGCTGGCTTCGGGATTTGAATCAGCTCTATCGCCAATTCCCCGCCTTATCCGTGCTCGACTATGACTCGCAGGGTTTTCGCTGGCTCGATTGTGACAATGGCCGCGACAGTATTTTTAGCTTTGTTCGCTATGGCGAGGGCAGTGATGTGCCCTTAGTGTTTGTGGTGAATATGACACCAACCCTGCACCAAGGATTTCGTATCGGCTTGCCCCAAGGCGGGGATTTTTGTGAGTACCTCAATAGCGACAGCCATCTCTATGGTGGCAGCAATCAGGGGAATGCGGGCAAGGTGGTTGCCGAAGATTTACCTTGGCAGGGAATGGCATCGAGCGCGTTGATCACTGTGCCGCCCCTGGGTTGCTTAATCCTCGGGCCTGCGACGGATGCGCCCGACAGAGATGTTAGCCTATGACGAATCCTGTACCTGTAAATGCTGATGGCTCAACCGCCTTTAACCTAAGTGCGGGGCAGCCTTTTCCCTTAGGGGCGACGGTCGATGATGGCGGGGTGAATTTCGCCCTGTTTTCGGCCCATGCCACAGGGGTGGAGTTGTGTCTGTTTGATGCCCAAGGCGAGGTGGAAATTCAGCGCATCGCCTTGACGGAGCAAACCCAGCAAATCTGGCATTTGTATGTGCATGGGCTGAGTGCTGGCCAGCTGTATGGCTACCGTGTCTATGGTCCCTACGAGCCGCAATTAGGCCACAGATTTAATCCGCATAAATTGTTGTTAGACCCTTACGCGCGCCAGCTCGTGGGGCGTTATCATCACCATATCGCCAACTTTGGCTATGAGATAGATAGTCCTAATGAAGACTTATCTTTCAGCACCTTAGATAACGCGGCTTTTGTCCCCAAATGCAAAGTGGTCGATACTCGACCTCTTTTTAATGCCGCTAAGGCGCATACTATTCGGCCTCTCTCGAGTAAGCGTGAGCCACTACCGCTTGAGCAGTGCATTATCTATGAGATGCACATAAAGGGTTTTACCGCACTGCACCCTGAGATAGATACGCCGCTGCGTGGCACCTTTGCTGGGCTAGCATCGAAGGCGGCGATAGATTACTTAGTTAATCTCGGCGTAAATTGCGTCGAGTTACTGCCAGTTCAGGCATTCTTCTCCGAGCCTTTTTTACTTGAAAAACAGCTATCTAACTATTGGGGCTACAACAGCATTGGCTTTTTTGCGCCTGAGCCGAGTTATCTCTCGAGTGAGGATATCGCTGAGTTTCGTAACATGGTGGATGCACTGCATGGCGCGGGTATCGAAGTCATTCTCGATGTGGTCTATAACCATAGCGCCGAGGGCAGTCGCCTCGGGCCGACCTTTAGCTTTCGCGGTATCGACAATCTGAGTTATTACCGCCTGCATCCAAATGATAAACGCTTTTATATCAATGATACTGGCTGCGGTAATACCTTAAACCTCAACCATCCGCGCATGTTGCAGTTGGTGTTAGATTCGCTGCGTTACTGGGTCGAAGTGATGGGCGTTGATGGTTTTCGTTTCGATTTAGCCGCCTGCCTTGGCCGTGAAGCCTATGGATTTGACCCCGGAAGTGGTTTTTTCGATGCGCTGCTGCAAGACCCTGTGTTGTGCCGGGTGAAGCTGATTGCCGAGCCTTGGGATATTGGCCCAGGTGGGTATCAGCTCGGCAATTTCCCGGTGGCCTTTAGCGAGTGGAATGACAGATACCGCGACACTATGCGGCGTTTTTGGCGCGGCGATCATGGCATGTTGCCCGAGTTTGCGCGGCGTTTTCATGGCTCGGGGGATTTCTTTGAGCATAGCGGCCGGCCTCCTGCCGCCAGTATCAATTTTTTAACCAGTCACGATGGTTTTACCCTTAAAGATTTAGTGAGTTATTGCGAGCGGCACAATTGGGCCAACGGTGAAGAAAACCGCGACGGCCACCATGAGAACTTCAGCTATCACTATGGGGTAGAGGGCGACACTAAGGATGCCACCATTCTTGCGCTGCGCGCCCGCCAGCAACGCAATCTATTGACCACGCTATTTCTCTCCCAAGGGGTGCCTATGTTACTCAGTGGTGATGAGGCGGGCCGCACCCAAGGCGGGAATAATAACGCCTATTGCCAAGATAACCCCTTGAATTGGTTCGATTGGTCATCGGATGGCATGGATAGCTCATTGCTGAATTTCACCTCACAGCTGATTGCCTTGCGTAAACGCTTCCCGCTGCTGTGCGCCAAACGTTTTATCCATGAGCAGCTAGTGGCCAATGCCTTCAATTGGTCGCCTGAGGCATCTGCAATCCAAGCTGCAAGCCCTGTCTCAACCCGTGCGGGGGTGAGGCTGGATTGGTTTAGCCGTCAAGGTGAACCTATGAGCAAAAGTCTGTGGAGCGAGTCTATGGGCCGCAGTCTTAGTGTGGTGTTATCAGGCAATTTAACCGCAACTCAGCCGCAGACTCAGGATGACAACCTTCAAGCACTGCTGTTGATGGTTAATGCTGATGAGCACCCTTTGGCCTTTACCCTGCCGGTTTTTGACGGTTTAGGGCCGTGGCAATGTCTGTTGCATACCCAAACCGATCCGCAATTTTTAACTCCCACTGAGCCGCTGGATGCTCAGTCCTCACCGACGCGGTACTTGCTACAGGATCGCAGTCTTATGCTGTTTCATGCTGATTTTATAAGGAATTAACTATGAGTCATAACAGTGAGCTGAGCCCAAATACCAGCGGCGTTACTCCCAAAAAACGTTCAACAAAAGCCGTTGAAACTAAGAAAAAACCAGCACCCGAACCCTGCGAGCCCTGTGATGCCTTGCCCGCTTCGTTTACTCGCCATGTTCGCTATGGATTAAGCCGCGGCGAAGGGGCGCGTGGTGAATTATTTCAAGCGCTGGCTCTCAGCGTAAAAGAGCAAATGCTGGATGATTGGCGTGAGACGCGCATCAAAGATAGCTGCTACGACAACAAACAAGTGGCCTATTTGTCACTCGAGTTTTTAATGGGCAGGACACTGGGCAATGCCTTGTTAAACTTAGAGTTAGAGCAAGATAGCCGCGAGGCGTTAAGCCATTACTCTGTTTCACTCGAGGAGATAGAAGAGGCCGAACATGACGCGGGCTTAGGCAATGGTGGCCTTGGGCGGCTTGCTGCTTGTTTTCTCGATAGTTGCGCCAGCATGGATTTATCCGTTACTGGGTATGGCATTCGTTATGAATACGGCATGTTCGCCCAAAAGATAGTTGATGGTTATCAGGTTGAGCGCCCAGACCGCTGGTTACGTGAGGGCAACCCGTGGGAGGTGCGTGTTCCGCACCATAATGTGACGGTAAAGTTCTTTGGTCACACCGAATCCTATGTCGATAAACAAGGGCGCAGGCACATGATTTGGGTCGATACCCAAGATGTGCTCGCTGTTGCCTACGATATGCCTGTCCCCGGTTATCGTAATGGCCGCGTGAATAGCTTAAGACTTTGGAAGGCTGAAGCGACGGATGATTTTGACTTAGCAGAATTTAACCAAGGCGATTACACAGAGGCCGTGGCGCGTAAAAACCTCGCCGAGCAGATCACTATGGTGCTTTACCCCAACGATGCCAGCGAAAACGGTAAGGAGCTGCGGCTGCGTCAGCAATATTTTTTGTCTTCCGCTAGCTTACAGGCAATTTTAAAACGTTGGGTACATCACCATGGCAATGATTTCACTCATTTTGCTGAAAAAAATGTGATGCAATTGAATGACACTCATCCCAGTATTGCTGTCCCCGAGTTAATGCGGCTGCTGGTGGATGAATATGGTCTCGAATGGGATGCCGCTTGGTCGATCACCAGTCAAACCATTGCTTATACCAATCATACGCTGCTACCCGAGGCATTAGAGCGCTGGCCTGTGCGTATGATGGCATTGATGCTGCCGCGTATTTTAGAAATCATCTATGAAATCAACGCCAGATACCTCGATTTAGTTGCCCACCACTGGCCGGGGGATGGTGCCAAACTGGCCAGCATGTCGATTATTCAAGATGGCCCCGATCCCCATGTGCGCATGGCCTATTTAGCCATAGTGGCCAGCTTTTCGGTAAACGGTGTCGCTGGATTACATACCCAATTGTTAAAGTCGGGCCTGTTTAAGGATTTTTATAGCCTGTGGCCGGAGAAGTTTAACAATCGTACTAACGGCGTGACACCAAGACGTTGGTTAGCCCACTGCAACCCTTCACTCGCCAAACTGTTAACCAACCATTTAGGCAAAGGTTGGGTGACGGACTTAAGCCAACTGACGGCGCTCAATGCCTTAACCCAAGACGCCAGCTTTATTCAAAAGTGGCGTGAAGTGAAGCAAGCCAACAAGGCTGTACTGGCCAAGATGATCGCTAAGGAATGTGGCGTCGAGTTTGACCCTTCAATGCTGTTTGATGTGCAGGTCAAGCGGATCCACGAGTACAAGCGTCAGCTACTCAATATTCTGCATGTTATTCATCTTTACCATCAAATCCAGCAGGGGCATACAGAGCATCTGGTGCCACGTTGCGTGCTGATCGGTGGCAAGGCTGCACCCGGTTACTTTATGGCGAAGCTCATCATCAAACTCGCCAGTAATGTTGCCCATATGGTCAATTGCGATCCTGTGGTGGCGCCTTATCTGCGCTTTGCGTTTCTGCCCAATTACAACGTCAGTGCGATGGAAAAAATCTGCCCCGGCACCGATGTCTCCGAACAAATCTCCACCGCGGGTAAGGAGGCCTCTGGCACGGGCAATATGAAGTTTATGATGAACGGCGCACTCACCATAGGCACCTTAGATGGCGCCAATATCGAGATGCTCGAAGAGGTAGGCGAGGATAACTTCTTCCTCTTTGGCCTCAACGCCGAGCAAGTGGCCCAAATGCGCTGTGATTACCAACCTCAGCGCATTATCGCCGAGTCCCACGCCTTATCCGAAGTCATGGCTTTACTCAAGAGCGGCCATTTTAACCTACTGGAACCGGGAATTTTCGACCCGATTATCGCCTCGATTGAAAGCGCGGACGATCAGTGGATGACTGCGGCGGATTTCGATAGTTATCGCCTCGCCCAAGAGGCTGTGGCTAAGGCTTATAAAGATCCGAAAAAGTGGACGCAAATGAGCATTCGCAACACGGCGGCCAGTGGTCGCTTCTCCAGTGATGTGACGATTGCAGGCTATCGGGATGAAATTTGGAAACTGTAAGGGAGTCGTTAATGAGCGAAGGAATACGCAGTTGTATGCAATCCTGCGGCCTTAGGGCGGCAGGGAAGAGTGGTTGTGAAGCAATCGGCACTGATGTGCTATTTGGGGAGTAGAGCCTATGTCTAATGTACGTTATATCAGTAATTTAACTCGTGAAACCTATGCATTGATTCTGGCTGGTGGCCGAGGCTCGCGTTTACATGAACTCACCGACTGGCGTGCTAAACCCGCGCTGTATTTCGGTGGTAAGTTTAGGATCATCGATTTTCCGCTGTCGAATTGCATTAACTCGGGGATCCGCCGCGTTGGGGTGGTGACCCAATATAAGTCGCACTCGTTAATTCGCCACGTGATGCGTGGTTGGGGCCACTTTAAAAAGGAATTAGGTGAGTCGGTAGAAATTCTGCCCGCCTCACAACGTTACTCTGAGAATTGGTATCAAGGCACGGCTGATGCGGTATTCCAAAATATCGACATCATCCGCCATGAGCTGCCCAAGTACGTGATGGTGCTCTCGGGTGACCATGTGTATCGTATGGATTACGCCGGTTTACTGGCCGCCCATGCCGAATCTGGCGCCGATATGACAGTCTCCTGCCTTGAGGTGCCCGTGGCCGAAGCGGCGGGCGCATTTGGGGTGATGGAAGTCGATGACGAGATGCGCATCCTAGGATTTGAAGAAAAACCTAAATACCCTAAACATTCCCCAGGCAATCCAGAGAAGTGCCTCGCCTCGATGGGCAACTATGTGTTTAACACTGAGTTTTTGTTCGAACAGTTGAAGAAAGACGCGCAAAACGCCAATTCCGATCGAGATTTTGGCAAAGACATTATTCCCTCGATCATCGAAAAACATAAAGTGTTTGCCTATCCCTTTAAGAGCGCCTTCCCGAATGAGCAAGCCTACTGGCGCGATGTGGGCACCTTGGATTCTTTTTGGCAGGCCAATATGGAATTGCTATCGCCCACGCCGGCCTTAAACCTCTACGATGCCAAATGGCCGATTTGGACCTATCAGGAGCAATTGCCTCCCGCTAAGTTTGTGTTCGACGATGACGATAGACGCGGCATGGCGGTGGATTCGATTATTTCCGGCGGCTGTATTATCTCGGGCGCGACTGTGCGTCGCAGCGTGCTGTTTAACGAGGTGCGAGTCTGTTCCTACTCCGTGGTTGAGGATTCAGTCGTGCTGCCCGATGTGGTGGTGCTGCGCCACTGCAAGATTAAAAACGCCATCATCGATAGGGGGTGTATTATCCCCGAAGGCACAGTGATCGGTTATAACCACGACCATGACAGGGCAAAAGGCTTTAGGGTGTCCGAGAAAGGCATTACCTTAGTCACCCGCGATATGTTAGGACTGCCGGTGGGCTACGAGTAAGGCCAACCCATTAATTAGCTTGAATATTAACCCTGTTGGAGTATGAAGTTAGGTGAAACGCATATTAATGGTCGCGGCCGAAAATGGGGCGCTGAAAGGGGCGAAAGTGGGCGGCATGGCAGATGTGATCCGTGACTTGCCCCAAGCGCTGGCGGGGGTTGAGATCCAAGCTGATGTCATTATGCCCAGCTACGGATTTTTAACAGGCTTTGACGCCAAACTTATCCATGAGTTTGAGGTGAGTTTTGCCGGGCGACAGGAGCCGATTAAGTTGTATTGGCTGGCGCACCCCAAGGTGCAGGGCGCGAATATTTACTTGCTCGAGCATGGGCTCTGGCAATCGAGCCCCGGGCAGATTTATAGCCAAGGCACAAGTGATCGCCCCTTTGCCGATGATGCGACTAAGTTTGCGCTGTTGTGTGCAAGCGTAGCCAAGGCCTTAGTGGCAGGGCTTGTGCCTATGCCTGAGCTTTTACATCTGCATGACTGGCACACGGGATGTTTAGCCATGCTGCGAGCGCTGGCGCCTGAGTATCAAGCGTTAAAAAGCATAGCATGTGTGTTTTCGATTCATAACCTTGCGCTGCAGGGCATTAGGCCGCTGAGCCATGATTCGTCAAGCTTTGCGGCTTGGTTTCCTCACTTATTTGCCCAGTTGGATGAGGGCCAACGCGCCCAGATTATCGACCCCCGTTATCCCCATTGCATTAATCCGATGCGGATGGGGATTAGGCTGGCGGATAGGGTGCATTTAGTCTCACCTACCTACGCGAAGGAAGTCTTGCTTCCCTCTCGCCCAGAGTTGGGCTTTTTCGGTGGCGAAGGGCTTGAGGCGGATTTACTACATAAAGCTGATCAGGGGCGAGTGCTAGGCATTTTAAACGGTTGCGAATACCCAGAGGCTTTAGCGCAAACCTCCCTCGAACGTATGGGATTAACTGAGTTTAGGGCGCTACTGAATTGCATTGAGTCGGCTTTAGTGCAGTGGCAGGGCGGGCGCAGTCAGGTGAGTGGCGTCGATATGATTGCCTTTACGCGGCTGCAAGCCCTGTGGCGCCAAGCCTCTGTGGGGGAGTTCCCGAACTTTCTGTTGACGTCTGTTGGTCGGCTTACCGATCAAAAAGTATTGATCCTGCGCCATATTTTACCTTCTGGCTTATCGGTATTAGAGACATTACTGCAACAGTTGCAGCAGACGCAGCCCAAGGCGCTATTTGTGCTGCTTGGCAGCGGCGACCCAGAGATAGGGCTGTTTTTTCAAGCCCTTGCGGCTAAGTATGCCCATTTTGTATTTCTGCAGGGATACCATGAGGAACTCTCCCAGTGTCTTTATCAAGTGGGTGATTTGTTCCTGATGCCGAGTTCTTTTGAGCCCTGTGGTATTAGCCAAATGCTCGCCATGCGTAGCGGTCAGCCTTGTTTAGTGCATGGTGTGGGCGGATTACAAGATACGGTCGAGGACAATGTCGATGGTTTTGTGTTTTATGGCGAAGATATCAAAAGCCAGGGCGAGGCTATGCTGGCAAAGCTGGCTGAAGCACTCGATAAATTTAATACGCGTGATTGGATGCAATTAAAACGCAAGGCGAAAGCGCGGCGCTTCGATTGGCATAGCATCGCCCTTGATTACCAGAAACAACTTTACAACATTTTGTGAATTACCCCATGTAATTAGATCATGATTTGTAAGCAATTCTGCTACACTTTTGGGGGAGAGTTTTCGTAAGATAGACCATTTCCTCATTTTTGGAGTTGCTTCCACATCCATGGATAAAAGCATTTTCTTACCCTTAGTACAAAATGCAGCGTTACTGCTCGCCTTAGTGTTTTTGTACGATGCGATTCCTAAAAAGCATCAGCGGCAGTATTTTTTACTATGGCGGCTGGGGATTGGCTTATTTATCGGTGGCATTGGTGTCGCGATTATGAGCACCCCATGGATGTACGAACCCGGTATTATCTTCGATACCCGCTCTGTACTCTTGTGTGTTTCGGGCCTGTTTTTTGGTGGCTTACCGACGGTGATTGCCGTTGTTATCACTTCGCTGTACCGACTCAGTATTGGCGGTGTCGCCATGTGGGTTGGCGTTGGCGTAATTATCAGTTCCGGTCTTATCGGTGTGATATGGCGGCATTATCGTAAGTCCTATCTTGCCAATATTTCGGGTAAAGAAGTCTTTGGTTTTGCTTTTTTAGTGCATTTAGTGATGTTGTCATGGTTTTTTCTGCTGCCTAACCAGCTTGCATTGCCCGTATTGTCGAAAATCGCCTTACCAATATTATTGATTTATCCCCTTGCTACCTGGCTGCTAAGTCTTTTGCTATCTCGCCGTTTTGAGCTAGAGCGGGACGAGCAAATTCGCCTGCAAGATGATTTTTTATTCCGCAGCCAATTTAACGTCGGCAATATTGGGATTGCCATTACTGGCGTCGATCAAAAGTGGATCAAGGTGAATCCAAGGTTATGCCAGATGCTTAAATACTCAGAGGATGAGTTGCTGCATATGACTTGGAAGCAGCTCACTCACCCCGATGATGTTGAAGCTGATCTATTAAAGTTTGAGCTAATGCTTGAAGGAAAAATTGATAACTACGAATTAGATAAACGCTTTATTGCCAAGGATAACTCGATTGTTTACACCCATATGACAGTGGCCTGTAAGCGCGCAAATCATCAGGTATTATTAGTGATTGCAGGCTTTTTGGATGTCACGGCGCAAACATTAGCTGACATGGAGGTGCTCGCCAGTCGTGAGCAACTTGAGTTGGTATTGAGCAGTAGCGATCTTGGGGTATGGGACTGGGATATTCGTAATGACCATATCGAGCGAAACGCCCGCAGTGCCGATATTTTAGGTTGCGATATCGATATGCTCAATGCCAATAGTCGCCAATGGATGGACTCGATAGTGGCTGAGGATAGGCCCAAAGTATTGCATTCTATCGAGGCCCATATTCGTGGCGAAACGCCGCAACATAAGATGGAATATCGCTTAAAAACCCTTAACCGCGACATCCGCTGGATTTTAGATACCGGTAAAGTGGTGAGCCGTGATGCCAATAACAATGCGCTCAGAATGTGCGGTACTTATACCGATATCACCGATGCTAAGTTGATTGAAGAGTCTTTAAAACTCTCTGCGTTAGTCTATAACAATAGCTCCGAAGCCATGAGTGTACTCGATGAAAACGGAGTGATTATTACCGTAAACGCCGCATTTACCGATATCACTGGCTATAGCGAGTCTGAAATTCGTGGACAGCATATTCGTATGATGTATTGCGACCTTAATGGTCACGATTTTTATCAGCGCATGAATAATGACATTCGCGAAAAAGGCGAGTGGCAGGGTGAAATGCGCCAACGGCGTAAGAATAATGAAGAGTATGTCATTTGGCTAACCATTAATACGATTAATAATGCCGAGGGTTTGCCTTATCGTCGTGTTGCGCTTTTTTCTGATATTACCGATAAAAAACAAAGTGAACATTTAATCTGGAAACAAGCCAACTACGATACCTTGACTGGCCTGCCTAATCGACGCATGTTGCTCGAATATTTAAGTGCCGAAATCAAGAATGCTGACCGTAATCGCAATCACTTTGCGCTGATGTTCCTCGATCTCGATTACTTTAAAGAGGTTAACGATACCTTAGGTCACGCCATGGGGGATCAATTACTGATCGAAACCGCCAGTCGCTTAAAATCCTGTGTGCGGGATGCCGATGTGGTGGCGCGACTTGGCGGTGATGAGTTTACCGTAGTATTAAGTGCTATGGCTGATCATAAGGGGATTGAGCGAGTTGCCGAACATATTTTAAGGCGTATTGCCGATCCCTATCTGCTCGGTGAAGAAACTGCTTATATTAGCGCTAGTATTGGTATCACGCTTTACCCCGATGATTCGACTAGTATTGAAGGTTTACTTAAACATGCGGATCAGGCTATGTATGCGGCAAAAGATCAAGGCCGCAATCGGTTTAACTATTTCACGCCATCGATGCAGGAATACGCTAAGTACCGCATGCGATTAATTCACGATCTCCGTCAAGCCGTGCTGAATAAAGAATTTGAACTGCATTATCAACCGATAGTAGCGATGGCGACAGGGGAAGTGGCTAAGGCAGAAGCCTTATTGCGCTGGTTCCATCCGGAGCGCGGCTCTGTATCGCCAGCAGAATTTATTCCCGTTGCTGAAGATACTGGGCTGATTGTTGAAATCGGTAACTGGGTATTTGAACAAGCAGCACGCCAAAGCGCCCAGTGGCGCAAGACGTTGGGCGTGGAAATTCAGATCAGTGTTAACAAATCGCCTATACAGTTCCGTGACGAGGGCACACTGTTACACAATTGGCTTGAATTACTGCAGCAGTTAGATGTCACTGGTACTGGCGTTTGTGTGGAAATTACCGAGGGGCTATTGCTTGATGCTAGCATGGGCGTGACCGAAAAATTGTTAGCCTATCGGGATGCGGGCGTGCAAGTTTCCTTAGACGACTTTGGTACCGGGTATTCATCACTGGCCTATTTGAAGAAATTCGATATCGACTATTTGAAAATAGATCAATCATTTACACGTCATATTGATACGGATGAAAATGACCACACCTTGTGTGAAGCCATTATTGTGATGGCTCATAAATTGGGCATGAAAGTCATCGCCGAAGGGGTTGAAACCGAGGCACAGCGGCAGGTGTTGCTCAATGCAGGCTGCGACTATGGCCAAGGTTATTTATTCTCTAAACCCGTCAGTGCCAGTGAGTTTGCCAGCAAGTATTTGCTGACATAAACACCTAGGCGAGAAAGGTTTATCAGGCGTGCGACGTTTTGCCTATAAATCCGCCGCGAATTTTGCTAGACTCCGCGGCCCCATTTAAGGGCATGATGCAGAAAATTAATAATGTTGAAGAGTACAACAAGTCATCTCTTCGATTCGTCTCTTTTTTGCTGCGCATTGAGCAATTCCACCGACTAACACCTAAGAGTTCCTATGAAATTTGACACACTCGGCTTATCTTCACCTATTTTGAATGCGATAACTGAGTGTGGCTATCAGCAACTCACTCAAGTGCAACAACAGGTTATTCCTCTCGCCTTAACGGGGAAGGATATTATGGCCTGTGCTCAGACTGGAACGGGTAAAACCGCTTCCTTCGCCTTGCCCGTGCTTGAGCAACTTGCTGCCCAGCCTGCCGATAAACCCTTGCTGCGCGCCTTAGTGATGACACCAACCCGTGAGTTGGCAATTCAAGTTTGTGCGAATATTCAAAAATATAGCCAGTTTTTGCCCCTTAAAACCTTAGCGGTTTATGGCGGTGCGAATATGAATCCGCAGCGTAAAGGCGTCGAGCAGGGCGTCGATATCCTCGTCGCAACCCCTGGGCGACTATTCGATGTTATTGGCCAGTTCAATTTAGACCTGTCCAGTGTAACGACCTTAGTGATCGACGAAGCGGATCGTATGCTCGATTTAGGCTTTGTACGCGACATTGAAAAGGTGAAGCGCCTTATTGCCCCAGTACATCAAACGATGTTGTTTTCAGCCACCTATAGCGATGCGGTGAAGCAACTCTCCCATAAGATGCTCAATCAACCTGAATGGGTTAATGTTGCCGAAAATACCACGGCATCGACCGTAGAACAGCTAGTGTATCGGGTCGATAAGCGCCGCAAAGCAGAGTTATTATCTGAGCTGGTGGGGCGCAATAATTGGCGCCAAGTGTTGGTGTTCGCCAGTACTAAGGAATGCGCTGAGCATTTATTGCAGGAGTTAACACTCGATGGGATCAGCGCGGGCGTGTTCCACGGGGATAAAACCCAAGGCGCGCGTAATCGTGTGCTCGATGATTTTAAAGCCGGAAAACTGCGCGTGTTGGTGGCAACCGATGTGGCGGCCCGCGGGCTTGATATTCAGGCGCTGCCCTTAGTGATAAACCTAGAGTTGCCTTTCCTCGCGGAAGATTATGTCCATCGTATTGGCCGCACTGGCCGTGCGGGCCTGTCAGGTCGAGCGATTTCATTTGTCAGTCCAGCAGATGATGAAATGCTCGCAGAAATTGAAGCTTTAATTGGTCAGCAACTCCCTGTCACCGTGCAGCCTGGTTACGAGGAGGGCACGCCACTGCCTGCACGTTACCGCGATGCTCCCGCGGCAACCACTAAAACTAAATGGAGTTATAAAGCTCCAAAAGATCGCACTATTGGCAAAGTCAGTGCTGCCGGAAAGTCGAGTGAGAGCCAAGCTAGAGCAAGAAAATCTCCTACCCGCGAGGGTAAGTATTCAAAAGATAAGGCTAAATTTAGCCCATTTCAAACTCAGCGTTCTGGTGGTAAGCCGCAGGGCGGCAATAAAGTAAAATAGTGCAGTACGCAGCGCGCCCAAGGCGCGCTTTTTGTTGAGCTTTAACTAGAATATCCTACACTCGAATGCCCCTAAACGTTGCCCGTTACCCTGCGAGTGTTGTCCATGATCGTCAAAGCCATTCCCACCAATATCATCACAGGTTTTTTAGGTGTCGGTAAAACAACGCTTATAAAACAACTTTTGAAGACTAAACCTGAGGGCGAAACTTGGGCGATATTAGTCAATGAATTTGGTGAAGTCGGTATCGATGCGGGCCTCTTAGAGGCAAACAACAGTGGGGTGCAGATTCGTGAAGTTGCCGGGGGCTGCATGTGCTGCGCGGCGGGCGTACCCACGCAAGTGGCAATCAATCAACTGATCGCCCGTGCTAAGCCTGATCGCTTGCTGATTGAACCTACGGGACTTGGGCATCCTAATGAAATTATTAAAGTCCTCAGTGCGCCCCATTATCAACATGTTATCCGCCTTCAAAGCACTTTATGCCTAATTGATGCCCGTAAATTAATGGATGAACGCTACCGCGGACATGATAATTTTGTGCAGCAGTTGCAAGTAGCCGATGTGATCGTTGCGACCAAAACCGATTTATATCCTGAGTTTGAGGCATTGCAGGGCAGGCAATTAGCTCAGGAATTAACTCATTATCTCAATGCCTTACAACTCGATAATACGCCAGTGGTGGAGCATAGTTCGCCTCAAGGCTTATCGGCTAAATTACTTGAGCTCCTTAAGCAACCCCGCCGTGATTTACCTAAACCGGCCAGTAACCTAGCCGTTAGCATTAACGCATTGAGCCAATCTCGGAGTGTGTTGCGTAACACTGCCGACACTTTGGGTTTGCAGGGGCTGTTTACCGAGGAGGCAAGCGAGCAAGTCTACCAGTTTGATGCGCGTGGCATAGTACGTAAGCAAAATCAGGGGGAGGGCTGTTTTAGCTGCGGCTGGGTATTTGAACCTATGCAAGAGTTTGATTTTGATAAATTAATGCAATTTATTACCCTCCAGACCCAAACAAATCCTACTTTACTTCGGTTAAAGGCTGTAATGATTACCAGCGATGGTATTGCGGGGATCAATTGGAGCAGTGGGGATATGACTGTCACTGAACTTGATGATTGTGTTGATTCTCGGCTTGAAATGATTGCAACCCAAGAGCTGGATTGGGACCACATTGAACTGGCCTTAATGGAATGTTTAGCTGGTTAATTGAAGGGGATTAATCGGTGAGCATTGAGGTGGGAATGGTGACGCCACGTACTTTTGCCAGTGTAGCCAATTCGCCTGTCTCAACCATATGTTGCATAAATAGATCGAAACGTTGTTGAAGTGGTTGAAATTTTACGTCTTTTGGAAAGGCCATAAAGCCATCTTGGATATCAATTCTTGGCATTATAGGTGTGATTGCCTGTGGAATTTTGATTTGCGCGAGCACTGCTTGAGTATTGCGTATGTTGGTGGCAAGCAAATCGAGATCGCCACGGGATAAGCGTTCAATACCACTTTTGAGATCTGCAAATTCATTAATTGTGAGCGTTTTGGTGCGTTCGTTAAATAAATAGCCGTAACTCCAGCCTTGCATTTTGCCAATTCTTAATCCATGGATACTGGCATAACTACCATCCCAAGGCGTGGGATGATTGACTCTGGCATAAAAAACGATTTCATCGCGATAAAAGGGTTGGGCCGAGAAGGCTAAGTGCTTTTGCCGTTCTTCCGAAAAATAGGGGCCAATTAAAATATCTGCTTGGCCGCGCTCGACCATAGATTGCGCTCGGCGCCAAGGCGCTATTTGATAATGAATGGTCACTTTTTGTTGCTGGGCAAAACGGTTGAGTATATCTACCCCTAAGCCGATGTATTCGCCGTTCGGTTTTTGTTCAAAAATTTGGCTAAAACGAGTCCCTACAGCAAAGAGCTCCTCTGCTTTTATAGGGGCGACTAAGCAAATGAGGGTGAGCAAAACTAACCTTCGCAAGGTGTTCTTTAATGCCATTTCATTCCTGTGATGGTTGCTTCATTCCAAGTGGAATGTGGTGCAAGTAAGGGGAGTTTGTTAAATAAATTGTTACGTACTTTGAATATCAGCAAATTGTACACTGATTTAGATCCCTATCTGCACGTACCTGTCATCAATGCGGATAACCGTGCCTCAATAACCGGAAGATAACTAAATAAAAAGATTGGTAATTTTATAATATAAATCCTTAACCATGTTTGTTTCAAATTGTATCCTTTGTGATTAGTGTGATGGCGGAATACTTATATTATTCAGGCAAGCTCAAGCAAACTGGGTTATGCTGCGCCGCCAATGCGTATTTTGATAAAAAGAGAGCCCATGAAGTTACAGCAAATTGATAAATCCCTTTATCGTAGCAATATGAACCTGTTTATGGTGGCCTTAGTGTTGGCCTTGATCGTTTGCTCCCTTGGCTTTGGGGCTGGATTAATTGCGCTCTTTGGCGTAGAGGCTTTACCCGGTGAGCCTACAGGAAATTTCCACTGGAATTTACTCGGGGTGATTTTGGCGGTATTACTTTGTAGTGCTATTGTCTATCAGCTAAAAACTCAGCCCTTTTTTAAAGAGATTTATTATGTGTGGCAGTTAAAGCAACTGCAAAATCGCATTTATCGCAAGCTGGCTAAAGTCAAAGCAGCTGCGGCGGACAATGATATAAATGCGTTGATTACATTGCTATTTTACTTCACCAGTTTACGCCAGGTGTATTTGCTGGATGATAATACCTTGACCTTATCAGCGGTTGATAAGGAGCTTGCACAGTTACAGGCACAATGTGACGTTTTAGGATTAGCGCTATCGGCTGAACAATTTGAGGTCGAACTGTTAGCGGGTTTTTAATTCTAGATTTAATGATTTAGTCGCGTATCAAGACCGTTAAATAAAAAGTGAGTGCATGCACACTCACTTTTTAATTGGAATCGATTAGCGGCTTCGATAACGCGGTTAAGGTATTAGTTCGCTGCCTGCTGCGCACGTTGCAGCGTCAGTAACCACTTACCATAGAAATAAATACCCACCGCCGAAATAGTACCAATCGCCGCAATAATATACCAAGCCATACCAATGTTGTGGCTGTGGTAAAGCAGCTGAGTCAGATCATGGGCATTTTCACCGGTAAAGCTGACTAGGGTGGTAAAAGCTTCACCCTGCGGAATGGCATTCACATCCGTTGCGCTCATGCCGCGCTCGAGTAATAAGTCGCGTGAGAACAACTCTTTCGAGGCGAAAATTTCATAGAGTTTTGGGCCAAAATAACCTTCTAAGCCCCAACCAATCCCTTGAGGTAGCATGACAAAACCAAGGTACATGGCTTTTTTACCTTCGGGGGCTATGTTACCCATAAATTCGTTTTTCTTTGGGCTAATCATCATTTCGCCAATCGAGAACATCGCGATGGCGAGCACAATAAACCAAGCCGCATGGAAGGCACCGATAAACACAAAGGCTAAAATACTGAGTAAACAGCCAATCAACATGGCAGTAGTTATGCGGTATTTGGCGGTCAGGGCGGCAATTAAAAAGCAGCTCGTCATAATCAAGCCGGCGTTGAGGTTAAGCATGCCCTCAGGCATCACTTTCGTGCCTTCATTATTTAATCCGAGCCAGAATTGTAAAATACCGTTGCTGGTGCCTTCACTACCAAAGAGCGAAGTGACAATCACACTGGTATCGACCCACTCGGAAATATGAATCGGTAGTACGTCAAACAGCGCATTAAACAAGAACCAAAAACCTGAAAATACCAGCATGTAATAGATCACAATTGGCTTTTTAAGCTCATGCCAAGCGTCTCGCCATAGGGACTCTTGTTCGACTTCACCTGATTTAATTTGTTGATTACGGATGAGGCGCTCGGCTTTTCCTGGCTCGGTATATGTCAATAAAAACAGGAAGTTTAGTGAGATAATTGCGGCGCAGGCATAAAACACATTATCCCAAGAAAGTTGACGCATATGCACGGCAACCAATGGGCCTAAGAAGCCACCGATATTCACGACTTGGTAAAATATCCCCCAAGCCATGGAGGTATTATTGCGATTGGTGGAGAGCACTAAGGTGCCTTGAATACCGGGTTTAAAGATACCCGTACCGATGGCGAGTAGCAGTGCCCCCGATAAAAAGCCCCAAAAGGTAGGGAAGAACGCCATAGTCAGGTAGCCCATGATTTTAATCACAGTCGAGCCGAAAATGGTTTCCTTGTAGCCGACTCTGTCGGAAATCCCGCCAGTAAAGACGGGTACAAATGTCTGCATAATCGCCCAGAGCGAAATAATAATGCCATAGTCGCTGAGGCTGATCCCCAGACCGCCAGCCGATTCAGGCGCTTTGGCGTATAAGCCAGCACTGGCTTTTACGCCGTAATAGGCGATTCGCTCGACCAGCTCCATGCCGCCCACTAACCAAAAAATATAACTTAGGCTAGTGATGGAGGCCCACATACCTAACTGTTTGACTTCGCGCAGATCATTCTCTGCATTTGGACTATTGTGACTCATGTCCTTCCCTTTATTATTGTTATTGACTTTAATTTAACTAATTCATTATTAATTAAATGGTTAGCTCAATTGCAGAGACAAATAATGCCTCGATAATTAACTCATTTCTGGCAATATAAACCTACACTTTACCTAATTAAGGGGTAAATACCAAAAAAGTAGTGAAAAATGATGAGTTTCGCCACATCTGTTATTGAGTAGTGTTTTATTTGTCGTGATGGGTTGGTAAAAGTGTGCCATCAGTAAGATATTGTGTAGATTAGTTTTTGTTATAAATTTATCCTGCTAATCGGGTTTGGTATTAAAGTAAAATTTAGGTACAATCCATTGCCGCATTTTTGTTCATCATTCTATTTATCTAAGTGAATACCGCTAGAACAATCTGAGTGCGCACCCTGCCTTTATTTTTGTGAGATTTGGTTATGACTGCTGTTTCCCATAGCGCAACGGATCAACGCCTGCTGCAAGAGCCGATTTCGAAGCTTTTCTGGCGCTATACCATTCCAACAATCGCCTCCATGCTGGTGACTGGGGTATATGTCACCATTGATGGTATCTTCGTCGGCCATTATCTCGGTGAAACGGGGCTTGCTGGCATGATGCTGGCTTATCCCGTGGGCGCGATTCTCTACGCCGTCGGTGCCATGATTGGCATGGGCAGCGCCGCGTTAGTCTCGATTAACTTGGGGCAAGGCAATATAGCCAAGGCGCGTAAATTGCTCGGTAATGCCTTTAGTTTATGTTTACTCGCGGGGGCATTTTTTGCCTTAATCGGCGGGATTTTTTCGCGAGATATTTTAATCGCCCTCGGCGCTGAGGGGGAAATACTCGAAAATGCTAATGAATACCTGTTCTGGTATTTTGCCTTATGTCATTTCCCTATTATCTCAATGGCATTTACCACCTTGCTGCGTAACGATGGTCGCCCATCCATGGTGACCTTTGTGCTGATCTTAGGTGGCGTGCTGAACACCTTTTTAGATTGGCTGTTTATTGTGGTGTTTCCCTTCGGTTTAGCAGGGGCGGCGATTGCCACCATGTTGTCGCAGGCTGTGACTGGCTTGCTCTGCCTGCAGCATTTTTTTGGGGCGCGCACTCAGCTCAAAATCAACCTAGAGCAGATGAAGCTTAAGCTTGATAACTGCATCAACATCGCCCGTGTTGGTTTGCCAAGCTTTTTAATGAATCTGTATCTGTCGATTGTATTGACTCTGCATAACACCGCATTTTTATGGGTTGGTGGCCCTTTGCATGTGGCAGCATACGGGGTGGTCAGTTATACCGAAGCGTTTTTCTACCTGATTTTTGAGGGGATTGCCCTCGGTACTCAGCCGATTTATAGCTTTAATGCGGGAGCAGGGCGCTTCGATAGGGTTAAACAGGCACGCAATATTGCCTTTGGCATGACCCTACTCACCGCCGCACTTGGCTTACTGTTGATTTATTCCCGCCCTGAATGGTTGGTGTACCTGTTTGCCGGTGATAACCCAAGCCTTACGCCCGTCGCGATTGAAGGCATGCGTTGGTATTTCTGGGGCTTGCCGATGGAAGGCCTCATTTTAGTGGGGGCGAGCTTTTTCCAAGCGATTAATTGTTCGAAACAAGCATCGATTCTAACTGGCGCAAAACTCATACTGATTGCTGCGATTATCTACTGTTTTGCTTGGGCTTTTGGCGTGATCGGTGTGTGGATATCGCTCGCGACCTGTAGCACGCTATTGGTCATTTGGATGTTCATTGCCATGCAGCGGCTTAAGATTAAAGCCTAATTTTTGTTTAGTTATTATCTTAGTCTTGAAACCGACTTAATACTGGCGTGTCGGCATGCGCTCTGATACATTTCGCTGGTTTAAACCCTGCTTAAAATGAGCTCAGTCTGTAGTATGAGTGTTGTCGATAAAATACCGTTACCGACTGACAGTAATGCAGGTGGATAGGATAAATTCTGGGCCACTTTGTCTGGCTTTTCGTTTGTTATTTAAGTTTTAAGAGGCTCTTATGCACACCGCTGCAGTCATCTCTATGCTGTTGTTTGGCGTGTTAACCAGTGTTAACGCCAGCGCCAAGGATAATGAGTTAGTGTTTGCTAGCGATTTTGAGGGTAACCGCTTATCACAACCTTGGTCTTGGATCATGGGGTGCCAATTTGAGGGTGCTGAGCCCCATAGTGGCGAGAGTGCGTTGTTATGTGCAGAAGGCAATAGCAGTATTGTCAGTAAATACCCTGTATCGGAAGCGGGTCTATTAGAGTTTTGGGTAAAAACTCAAAATATCCAAACCCAATATCGGATTAATGTGCTCACATCGCCCGTATTAAAACTGGATGCCCAGTGGCAGCATGTGGCGCTTATCGATGTTACTCCTGGCACAAATGAATATTTAGCCCATCGGGTGTCGATTGACGATCCGAGTCGTCAATATGTTCGCCTCGATATTGAAGCGATTAATGGCCCTATCAGTTTGGATGATTTAACCCTCGATAAAATTCGCTTAGATATTGCCCTGCAAAAAAACGAGCAAAAAATTATCGGCGGCATTTTAGATAAACTTAAAGAAGACAAAAACTACGAGGTTCAGGCCGAATCCTTTAGAACGCTGGGGAAAAACTACGCCGCCCAGCTCGAAAGCCAAAGACAATACCTTGAGTATTCGAACGCGATTTATTCCAGTATCACCTTTGTACTGGCGACCTCTGAGCGCAATAAAATGTCTAACCCTTTGGGTTATAACACCTTTAGGTCAGTTTTAACCGATGCTAAGCGTGTGGCATCGCCGATTCAACAGGCGCGTTTAGGCTCTATGGTCAAGCCCTTTGGTGACTTAGCAACCGCCACCTTAAATGTGGTGAGTGCTGGTGCCTACTCAGCCTTTGCTGAACCTTTTAAATCCTTCCTTGCGGCCACCTTTGATCGCTCAAACTATGACAACAGCGACTTAAGTCGCAGTGATAAAAAGTTTGCCGAGGAAAACGGCCTTAAGATTTACCAGCAGGCCGAGCGCTTTATGTCTGAAATCGAAAAAGAGTTGCAACAGGTGACCGCACTCGATAATGATTTAGTCAGTATGCAGAAGAACTTAGACAATTTCCGCAAGGATTTAGACAAACATCTGCGTAGCTATCTGCAACACGCCAGCATTGCCCGTACGCCCGAAAATTACAGTAAGGTGATGAGTAAAGATGAGCAGACTCGGGCGCAAATCATGGCTGAAGTGAATGCCAATATCAGCGCCAAAGCCGAAGCCTTACTTGCCTCTAATAGTAATGCTGAACTGGTACAGTACATGATTAAAACGACTGAAAAAATGGATGAGTTTCAGGAGTTTAAAGAACGTTTTAATCAAATTACTTCAGCGATGTTAACCTTCTATGACCGCTTTGAGCGCTCGATTGCCGCCGAGCAAAATCCCTTTACCGACCCAAGCGATAGGGCGGTATGGGAACAACATGCTCAAAGTGCACGCAATTATATTCGCCAGTCGAAGGAAGCCTTTACGAAAGCCTTTATGTAGCAGGTTGTTGTAGAAACATAGATTGAGCTTTTTCATAAAAATGGCGGAGAAACAATTTTTCTCTGCCATTTTTTATATACGCAATTTACCCAACCGATCGTTTAATAAACCATTTTAATCTGAGCGTGGGCTTTGTTTCCTAAATCGATTCAGCGAACAAAGCCCCTCATAATCGTCTAAATATCAAACTACACGGTAAGTTACAGGCATGCCTAGCCCAGTAAGTTTGTTCAAAGCCCTAATCATCGCGTAAG
>NZ_BMOP01000001.1 GCF_014647135.1 Shewanella xiamenensis | reverse complement strand
CTCTTACTTTCTGTCATAAGAGCCGCTCGTCATTTGAGTAGAATAACTACACATCATTCCTCGTTTCGCGAGCACGTGCTTGCCAGAACGAACAAAATCTAATCTCGAAACGTCAACACGCCCTAATCCCCCTTAAATAGCTTGATCAAAAACACAGTTGTTAATTTCAGTCTCATGCTTTGCCGCCAATCGGGGTAGACTATGGCGTAAGAACGTCCCAAGGCGTCAATTATCCCAATATAAAAAGGTACCCACACCATGATAGGAACCCCCTACACCGAGGGCGCTCGACGCGCCATGTTGCTTGGCTGCGGTGAGCTAGGTAAAGAAGTCGCCATAGAGTTACAACGCTTAGGTGTTGAAGTGATAGGCGTTGATCGTTATCCCAACGCCCCCGCCATGCAAATAGCCCATCGCTCCCATGTGATCAATATGCTCGATGCCAAGGCCCTTCGCGCCGTTATTGAGCTAGAAAAACCCCACTTAGTAATCCCCGAGATTGAAGCCATTGCCACTCAGACCTTAGTTGAGATGGAGGCCGAAGGCCTCAATGTGGTGCCGACCGCGCGCGCAACTAAGCTCACTATGGACAGAGAAGGCATTCGTCGCCTCGCCGCCGAAACCTTAGGTCTGCCGACCTCGCCCTATTTCTTCTGTGACACTGAAACCGAGTTTAATCAAGCCATTGGCAAGATTGGCGTACCCTGCGTGGTCAAACCCGTGATGAGTTCATCGGGCAAGGGCCAAAGTGTTATCCGTGATGTATCCCAAAGCGCCAAAGCTTGGCAATACGCCCAAGAAGGCGGCCGCGCGGGCGGTGGTCGCGTTATTGTTGAAGGCTTTATTCCCTTCGATTACGAAATCACCCTATTAACTATTAGTGCAGTGAATGGTATCCACTTCTGCGCGCCAATTGGCCACAGACAAGAAGACGGCGACTACCGCGAATCATGGCAGCCTCAAGCCATGTCGGCCGACGTGCTGGCAAAATCCCAAACAATCGCCAGCAAAGTGGTGGAAGCCCTCGGCGGTTACGGCTTATTTGGGGTAGAACTGTTTGTGAAGGGCAGTGATGTGTACTTCTCTGAAGTCTCGCCTCGTCCGCACGATACCGGCTTAGTCACTTTAATTAGCCAAGATTTATCCGAGTTTGCACTGCATGTCAGGGCGATTCTTGGCCTGCCGATCCCGAATATCCACCAACATGGCCCCAGCGCCTCAGCGGTAGTATTGGTGGAAGGCAAATCGAAAAACATTCGCTATCAAGGTCTTGCCGATGCCTTGGCGGCGGAGAATACTCAGCTCAGATTATTCGCTAAGCCTGAAATCGATGGTCGCCGCCGTTTAGGGGTTGCCCTCGCCCGCGATAAAGATATCGAAAGCGCAGTCAACAAAGCGCTGGATAGTGCATCTAAGGTAAAAGTGATTTTCTAGGCATGAATGCTTAACAACTTGTCGCCAATACCTTGGCGATAATGACTGCGCCCAGCCTGTTGCTGGGCGCGTTATTAAGGCATCAAAGCCGAGTTAACAGCCATATCTTATCCAGCCAAATTGATTTCGCGTCTAATGCAAAAGCCTGATGCAATCCAAGGTGGTTTTGAGGCATAGTAGCCCTCTATTTGGCACAATCCACGCTAGGCTTTTACTCTTATCCCATGGATTTACGCAGTTGTTATTCCACTCTCTTTCACTCTAAGCGCTTTCACTCTAGACGCTTTCAGTCCAAGCACTTTGAGCTCAAGCGCTTTGAACCCAAGCGCTTTGAGCCCAAGCACTCAAAATCCTTGCAAGCGATACATCGCACCCTTTTCCTTTTGCTCAGGTTATCCCAGTTACTGGCGTTATCCTTTGGCTTAGTTTTCCTTAGTGCCTGTCAGCCTGCGAATCAAGATACATCGAGCATCAAAACAGCCACCGCCGCCCCGCGTGAATTAAGCCAAGAGGTGTATGTTTGGCAGCGGCAATGGCGCGATGCCAATCAAAGCGCCTTGGTCGAAAGCCAAAACACCTTTAATGGCGTTCGCATCCTAGCATTGCAAGCCCATCCCAAACCCAATGGCGCGGATATCTGGTTTGAAGTGCAGGTCAACCATACCTGGTTACAGGCCGATCCTCGCCCTAAAGTGGCGGTGATAAGATTAGATGGCCAACTAACGCGCCTAAATAATCGCGAAGCTCTCCAAAAAATCCTCGCGCTCATTCAAGACTGGCAGGCAAAGGGCACAAGGCTTGCGGGAATTGAAATCGACCACGATAGCGCCAGCAGTAAACTCGCGGCCTATAACGCTTTTTTACGCGAGTTAAAAAGCCAATTACCCCACTCGCTAAAACTCAGTATTACTTCATTGCCTGCTTGGATGAGCAGCCCAGAGTTTCCGCCGTTGTTTGACAGTATCGATGAGCTGGTACTGCAAATTCACAGTGTCAGCGACCCACGTTTAGGGCTGTTCGACGCCACCCAAGGTTGGCAATGGGTCGAGCAGCTGTCACGGTTAGCTAAGGTGCCCTATCTCATCGCCCTGCCCTCCTACGGCTCGGCGGTGTATAGCACGGCAGCGGGTTATCGAGTGGAGAGTGAAGTGCCGATGCAAATGCCTTTGGTAGACACTGCATCTTCGCAGCATCTTGCGCGTCAAGAGCTGATGGCCGATCCACAGGTGTTGCAGTCCTTTGTAAAAAAACTGCACACCTTTGCCGACCCAAAGCTTAAGGGGATAATTTGGTTTAGATTACCCCTCGAAGGGGATAAACGGGTTTGGCCACTCTCGACCCTGATTGCCGTCGCCAAGCAGCAACCACTCGCCCCGCAGATTGAGCTAGAAATCTTAAGCCAAGCCAATACCGAGTCGCCCCAACAGGAGGCGCCGGGAAGCCGCTTATTTCAACTGGTGTTAGTCAATAAGGGCAATCTTGCGGGCAAGTTACCGAGCCAGTTGTCCCTAGCGGCGCAGGCGTGCAGCGGGTATGATGCGCAAAACGGTTATCAAGCCAAATTAACCCAAGGAATATTAGTGTGGCAGTTACCGCAAGCCACCTCAACGGAGCGCGCAGCCGCACCAACCTCCACGCAGTTTGCGCCGAATTTAATCTCAGCGGTCGAGCTAAGCCCAAATGGACGCAGAGTCATAGGCTGGGCACGTTGTGAGTCATTACATTTACAGGGAATTTATGCGCCATAAGTCAAATTCATTGCCAGCGAAGGCTATTCCACGCTGGAAAACCAAATTAAAACAAACCAGCCTGATTGGGTTAAGTCTCTTCTCCCCTGTGCTATTAGCCTGTGGCCCCGACTTCCCATTACAGTTGACTCAAGACAGGCAAAATAACCTAAGTTATTTACCGCAAACCAGTTTTAGCCAGCAGCTAAGCGGTTTAGCCAAACCACTAGCTTGGCAGTTTCAGGGGGCGCCAGCGGCGCAGGAGTATCTTTGGGATGAGGCACACAGTCGCTATCTTTCCCAGACTCGCGCTTATGAAAACAGTGAGTTATCCGAGGCTCAACTTGCGCAAGTTAATAGCCTGCGTGATGCACAAAGCTTGGCTGAGGCCGAGCAACTGGCGTCGCAGTTAAAAGAGAGCTTAGCGCCCGCCTTAACCTGGTACAGCCTTGGCGCCATGGCGTTTGATGCCAAAGAGTACGATAAAGCCAGCGATTACTTTAAAAAAGTCATCGCCCTACCTGAGAGTGAGCGTGCGGGCCGCAGCCTGTGGGCGCTGTATAGCTTGTCTCGTATCGAGCTGATTAAGAGCAAAACCGCCAACGATAATAGCCATTTTGTCCAAGCCAATGCTTACTTGCAGCAGCTACAAGCTGAGGTGACTCAAGGCGCCGCCGATCCGCTGCGCTTGAGCTTAGCCGGCCTTGGCGAGCAGGCTTATATTCTGCTGCATCAAGGCCAAGCTCAAATTGAAGTCACTCGTGGGGAATATGAGCCGCCAAAAATTGATGTGGCCTTAAATCCCGCCACGCTGGATAAGATTATTGAGCTATATGCCACTCAATCGGCTGAGGGCGACAGCAGTGGCTATGATTCGCTGTTGATGTTAAGCCGCACCTTAATGGCGAAAGATATCACTGAGATTAAGCCCTTATTGCAGCAACCAAGTGTGCAGCAGTTGCTTATCGCCTACTGGCAGAGCAGCGCCAATGACTTCGCCTTTGATGGACAGCTTACAGAAATGGGGCAACAGGTCGCTAAAACGCTGACCGTCTTCCCAACCGATGGCCTCATGCTGAGCCAAGGCGATAAGTTAGCCGCGATTTATTATCAGTTGGGCGACTATGCCAGTGCCGAACGCCTCATTGCCCTCGCTAAACCCAGCGGCCTGACTTGGTGGCTCACGGCAAAATTAATGATGCAAAAGGGCGATCAAGCCCAAGCCGCCAAGGCCTATGCCGAAGCAGTGCGCCATTTTCCAACGGATATGAACGCTACTGCCGTAACTACCAGCCAACAGGATGCCCAGCAGCAGGCCATTGAAGCCGATGCCGAGCAAGCCACCTATTGCCGCATTCGCGCCGAGCAGGGCGTGCTATCCCTTGAACGGGGCGAATATGTCGATGCCCTAAGCCAACTGTTCACCAGTGGTGATGAGTATTGGCAGGATATTGCCTATGTGGCCGAGCGCGTGCTCACCACCGCCGAGCTTAAGCTGTTTATCGACGAGCATGTGCCGGTAATGAACTTCGAATATCCCAAGGACAGCGATTGGTACGACAGTGTCGAGCCACTCAACAATCGCCTGCGTTACTTATTAGGTCGTCGCTTACTGCGTGAAGGCGCGATTGCCGAAGCGCCTGCTTATTTCAGTAATCCCACACTCAATGCCAATGTGCAGGAGTATGGCAAGGCACTGACCACAGCCAAGAGTAGCAAGGGCATAGAGAGCGCCCGCGCCTATTGGTCTGCCGCCGAACTCGCGCGTCATCAAGGAATGGAAATCTTAGGCTTTGAATTAGCGCCGGATTATTCGATTTATGCTGGAATGTTCGACCTAAGAGATTGGTATGCAGTGGATAAGCTCAGTGATAAAGAGCAGCAACGCATCAGTGCCAGCCAAGCGATTCCCGACAAACGTTTCCACTATCGCTACCAAGCCGCCGAACTAGCAAGCAAGGCCGCCGATCTCGTGCCCCACAACAGCCAAGCCTATGCGGCGTTATTGTGCCAAGCCACAGGTTGGGTGTTATATCGCGATGATGAACTCGCCCAACGCTACTATAAAAAATACGTCGCCAACGGCCCCTTTGTGCCTTGGGCGGAGAATTTTGGTACTCAGTGTGAAACCCCAGACTTTGACCGCGCCGTCGAACGGGAAAAAGCCAACCAAATCGCCGAGTGGAATGCGATTTACCACAAACTGAAAAAGCCCGTGGCCGTTAGCTTTGCCATCATAGCCACCCTACTCGGCGCTTACGCGTGGCGCAGAAGAAAGCGTAAACAGTAAAAACACAAAGCGCCTTTCTTATATCACCAAAGAAAGGCGCTAAAGCTAACTGCCTGATAATTTGCCATTAGGTATGCAGGAGGAATTGTCACTGCTTCCCCAGTGACACGCCGCCTCTTTATTTAACAAGAGTTGTCCCTATAGGCTCGACGGCGGCATCTGCAACACATGGAAGTGTAAATGCCGCGTTCACATGGATGTGAAAGAGCGGCCATGCCGCCAACGGTAACAGTTGCAACAATGCCAACCCTAACTATCCCTCTAGCTGCTCGTTCAGCTAAAAAGATATTGCCCCCTTTCGTGTTTCGGCTCGTTATCTCAATCGAAAATACCTACTCTTGTTGCCATACAAAATCTCATCCATTTATCTAGTGTTTGACCTTACCAGAAATCGGCTAACAATGTATGGGTATACAGTCATATTTAAATTTAGGTGTTTTGGTATGATTTTTAGACAAAATCAGTGCGCACTAATTCCATCCGCAATAAATAAAACTCTATAAAATCAGGTGAATATAGTAACTGAATTTTAGTTAATAGGTTTGGAAAACGCGCATTCGCGTTTTCCCAGATGGTATATTTAATCGGAAGCTGATAAGTTCATTACAATACAGATAGTTAACTGTGTTGGTCCAGCAACGTTAACCATTATCGCGCATGCGCACAGATAAAATGTTAGAAGAAAAATGAATATTAGAACATTCTTACTAGGTTTGATAATTGCCAATTCATATGCATATGGGGCAGATATGAGAGATATCCTTGGGAAAAAAATAACACTTGATTCCTTAAACGAAATGTTCCAGAACATAAAAAATGAAACATCATGGAATATATCTGGCCCCATGCTCTGGGGGTATTTCTTTACACATCACGAACCACAGAAATTAGAGCAAGCAGCCGAAGTATTAATAAAACAAGGATATAAATACGTAGATATATACTTGTCTGATAAAGATGATCCTAATGAGCCAGATATCTATTGGTTACATGTAGAAAAGGTTGAAATTCATTCACCTAAGACACTAGATAAAAGAAACGATGAACTATACATCTTTGCAAATAAGTATGCTTTGGATAGCTACGATGGAATGGATGTTGGACCTGTGAAGCAATAGTGCATCTAATATAAGTTGCCCAACCGTCTGCTATAGCTCACTTGGCCTCGTTTCGGCTCTTACTATTTTGCAAAAGATAAATCCCTAGATATTTTAATCCGAATTTAACGAGTTAGAGTTATTGAGATAACTCATTTATATCCCAAAGTGAGCTCATGAATCACTCTACACCAGACTGATTCACGCGAGCCGCTAAAATCCGTACCAATCCACCGTTTGCGGCGATTCTGGGACGGTTTTTTCCTTCAAGATGAATCAAATCTCCAGAGAACTGATTCATGCCCCTGTTATGCGTATTCCGACTGGAGATATTGAGTGTTGGTTGGTTTGTTGCCAAACGAAGCATTGTTATTAGAAGAGCTAATCCGAATCAGGCTAAGAAGGGTGAATAATCTAGTAAGGTTTTGTCCCAAAAGCGTGCTATGTATTTCTTTAAAACTTACAGATTACGCCGATGCTAAATAGGTGAGCCGTGGAGGTTTGCGAGACGACCGTCCGCCCCACGGACGGGGCGGTCGAGCATCCAAGGATGGACTTGCTGCGTGTCGGTGAGCGAATACCATGGCAAGCCAGTGCTAGTGGTTTCGCCAACGAAAATACGAGATTAGTGCAAATTAATCTCGTAGTCATAACTTTCCTAAAGCTATTTCCAACTTTGAATGCATTAAACTCAACGCATTTTTAGCCCAAATCGTACTGCGCTCTTTTAAATGTGGGTTACTTTAATTCAGAAAAGATGAACTAGAGTAATTTACGAGATTAAAATCAGAGTCAAAACATCCCTCAAATAACACCTAGCATATTGCAAGGTGTTCTATTTTATGAAGTATCATTTAGTCTAACCGCGGGATCACGATAAGATTTACTTCTTTTATCTCAGAAAAAACCACTGAATCAGCGGATAAAACCTCTGTAAAAGGTGATGACGTAAGCACGGCTGATTTTACAGCTTCATTAAGTTTAATAACCTTGCTAGGTTCTAACATTTTATAACTAATGACATTAGCGCTTTGATCAAGATGAAAGTTAACTTTTACAGTTTGATCTTTAAATGATTCATCAAATTCAAGATTGGATTGAATTTTGAGCTTTATTAACTCTGCACACTCATTTACGGTTTGGCAGGAGCTTGGCACCCTGATCTGATGAGCACAGCCATTTAAAGCAAATCCCAACATACATACCAATAAGGTTCTATACATAACATTCCTTGTTCATATTATTTGCTATTTACACAATTACGAATATCCCCTTGGAGAAAGGACTTAAGATTTGCCGTTGCGATATTAAGTAGGTTCTGCCGTGCTTCTTTGGTCGCCCAAGCATTGTGGGGGCTGAGACTGATATTTGGTGCTGTTAGTAGCGGATTATCTGCACTCGGTGGTTCGGTTGAGAGAACATCGACGCCAGCAAAAACTTTGCCCTGCGTTAATGCGGCCGCCAGCGCCGCCTCATCGATTAAGCCGCCGCGTGCGGTGTTGATCAGTAGCGCCTGCGGCTTCATTAATTCGAGGGTTTGGGCATTAATCAGCTCGGTGGTCTCAGGGGTAAGTGGACAGTGGAGCGAGAGAATATCGGACTCCTTAAATACCGTATCGCGGGATGTCCAACTCACACCTTGGGGTAAATCACGGGGTTCGGAGCGGGTATTGACTAACACCTTCATACCGAAGGCTAAAGCGAGTTTAGCCACCTGCTGACCAATATCCCCATAACCAATCAAGCCTAAGGTTTTGCCTTTGAGGGATTGCAGCGGCATTAAGGTAAAACAAAAGTCACTGCAATTGCTCCATTGCCCTGCGGCAACGGCTTGATGGTGCGCCGCAACCGCTTGCGTGTGATGCAAAATATGGGCAAACACCATTTGTGCGACGGCATCGGGACCATAGGCGGGCACGTTGGTGACCACTATGCCTAACTCTTTTGCGGCGGCAAGATCTACCACGTTAGTGCCAGTGGCGAGCACGCCGATATATTTAAGCTTAGGCAGTTGGGCTAAGGTGTTGGCATCGAGGGGCGTCTTGTTGGTGAGCACAATTTCGGCATACTGAGCGCGGGGGATAATCTCCGCCGAGGGCGTGCGAGCAAAACAGCTAAATTCCCCTAATGCGCTGACCGCTTGCCAGGTTAGATCCCCAGGATTTAAGGTTTCACCATCGAGTACGACTATTTTCATCTTTACCTCTTAACTGCGTTTGCGCCTTGCCCATAAAGCAGGAAAATTAAAAACTGAGTTTGACCCCAAGATTGGCTTGCACTTGCCACATTACATCCGATGTGACATGCCATAAGCATTGGTCTTCATTACAAAAAAGTGAGGTGTCACTGTCAATAAAGGTCGCGTAGCCACGCAGATCCGCAAACAACGCAAAGTTTTGCATCATACGATATTCGACGCCACCACCAATACCCATGGAGAAACGGGTTTCCGTTGACCAATCATCGGGCATCATCCGAGTAACCCCGGCACTGGCGGTAATGTAGGGCTGAAAATCGCCACTTGGGAAGAATAAAGTGCCGCCAAGGTGGATATAGTCCACATCTAAGGAGGCGACTAAGTCAGGGGTAAACAGGCCACCGCTTTTCAGCTCGGAGGATTGGCGACTGTAAAGCAGATAAATATTGCCGGGATCGTTAGTGCCAATCCCTAACATGAGGCCGTAATGGCTCGCCTCTTCGATACCCACACTCTGCTTATTATTGGTTTCAGCGTTGTTCGCATCGAGTTCATTGATATCGAACGAGCTGCCGCCAAAGCTGTAACCACCGTAGGGGGCGACAAACAGCTCGGGTTCGGCATAGGTTGGCAATGCGAGGGTTAGAGGTAATAAACCTGCAATCACACTTAATCGGTTAACGTATTTCATCTTAATCCCTTATCTATCGTTATTATTCCTTGCGTCGACAACGTTAACCGAAGCATTAGCGCATGCCGCGCTCCGATTTCACTCTGTCGTACGCAGCTTGGATATCCTGCGCCTTACGATTGGCAATTTCCATCATCTCGGGTGGTAACCCCTTAGCAACCAATTTATCGGGATGATGTTCATTCATCAACTTACGATAAGCCCGCTTGACCTCTTGATCCGTCGCCTCGGCATTAATGCCGAGCAAATGATAGGCGTCGGTAATCGAGGTTTTATTTCCATTAGAGGTTTGGTGGAAACGGTATTCCGCTTGCCAACGTTTCAGTAATTCATCGAGTTGCCCACGACCATAACCTAACTCTTGGGCCACCGTCATCAGAATTGCATGTTCTGCGGCATCGAGCTCACCGTCCGATAGGGCGGTTTGAATTTGGATCTCGATAAACATTTGCACCAGTTCTTGACGGCCTTGGGTCACGGCGCGAAAGGCTTGCAGGCTGCTACGCAGGTCAAAGTCGGGCTCTTTACCCTCACGGAACGCCTGCTGCGCCTCTTTACGGGCTTCACCCGTTAAGCGCATCTGATCCATCAACATAGTCGCGATACGAATATCGGTTTCAGTCACTCGACCCGACGCCTTGGCCACATGGCCCATCACGGCGAAGGTGGTGTTAAAGAATATTCCCTGTCGATTCTTGGCTTGACCTAAGATCTGACTAAAACTGGCGCCACCACCAGCGCGCTTGTCGTAGAGATGCCCAAGCCATAAGCCCAGCAGAGCACCGAAAATACGGCCAAACATAAACCCGATAACAAATCCAAAAAACTTACCCCAAAGGCGCATCTTAATTCCCAATTTGATAATTTATTCAGTCACTCAATCGACATCGCGAGTGAAACCGTTAAGTCAGGGCGCTAAACATTAGGCGATATGCCATTACGCTAGCGCTGACTCTAATGCTTGCAGACGCGCAATCGTCCCAACATCGCACCAGAGTCCATTAAAGTGTGCCCCGGTGATCAGGCCATCGGCCATCTTAGCCCGCAGCAAAGGCCCAAGGGCAAAGGCACCATCCGGCGTGCCGTCAAATAATGATGGGCGATATAAGCCCATGCCAGAGAAAGTGTATTTTTGCTCACCCTGTTCACGTACAAGGCCCTGTTCTAAGGCAAAGTCGCCGTTAGGATGTTGCTCGGGATTCGGCACCAACCATAAATGCGCCAGAGCTGTATCCGCTAAGGGGACAATCGTCGGCAAGGCATCGATAAACACATCACCATTGAGCACTAAAAACGGTGCATCCGAGTCGCCATCCGTCATCAGCAGAGGCAAGGCTTGTTTAATTCCGCCACCGGTCTCGAGTGCCGATGCTTCGGCGCTATATTGGATCTTGACCCCAAAGGCATGACCATCGCCTAAGGTTTCGACCAGCTTATGCCCAAGCCAAGCGTGATTTATCACGATATCCACGATACCCGCCGCCGCTAACTTCTCGATATGGTACACAATCAGCGGCTTACCTAACACCGGTACTAGGGGTTTTGGTAAAGAGTCAGTCAATGGGCGTAAACGCTCTCCCCTGCCTGCCGCCAGGATCATCGCCTTCATTGCTTGTCTCCCGGCTGAGTATCCTTTCCCTTGGCCGCAAACGCAGGCACAACGCGCGATTGCACCCAAGCGGAAAATGGTGCCAACTCAGGATAAACACTGGCAATATCCACAATGTAGGACAAGGTTAACGGAATATCGGCCATATAGGCGGGCTTGTTATCACGATAGTGTAAACGGGCAAAAATACCCGCGGCCTTGATATGGCGCTGCAGCCCCATTAAATCAAACCAAGTTTGGTACTGGGTAAAGGATGTCTGCGCCGGAATTTGCCCTAACTCAAGCACTTGCTGATAATGCTGCTGCATTAATTCCAGCACCATGGTTTGCGGCCAACGGATATAGCAATCCCGCAGTAAAGACACAGCGTCATAGGTCACAGGGCCTAACACCGCATCTTGGAAATCAATCACGCACAACTCGCCCTCTTTGAGCATCAAGTTACGGCTATGGAAATCCCGGTGCATCCCCACCTTTGGCTGAGCGAGGGCATTTTCTACTAAGAGGCCAAAACTCTTCTCCAGCAGTAAGCGTTCCTCATGGCTAAGTTCGAGTTGTAAATGCCTCTCTAACAACCACTCAGTAAAGATCTCCAGCTCGCGGCGCACAAACGCCTCATCATATAAAGGCAAGGGCTGCGTGTTGCCTGTGACAGGATCAAAGCTCTCAACCACTGAGGCCACTTGAGGCAATAATGCCAATGCGCGGCGGTAATAATCGGCGACATTATCGTCAGTAAGTACAGACAATAACTGGGTATCCCCCAGATCGCTCAGAAGCATAAAACCTTGCTCGGCATCGGTAGTAATCACTTTTGGAACTGTCAGTCCCGCCGCCGCATAGCTACTAGCGAGGGCGATAAAAGGCGCGATAGGCACTAAGGCGGGCGGAGAATCGGCGACAATATAGCTAGCATCACGCGCAACGACGCGGAAATAGCGTCTAAAACTAGCATCACCCGAAATCAATATCGGGGTCACATCATAGGAAAAATAACGGTTCAGCCACTGATTAAGGGAAATAAATCTCGGATCGGATAAAGTCATTTCATGGCTCTTATAGAAAAATTGCTTTATTATAGCTGGCATATAATTTGGAAACAGCTAAGAAATTGAGAGATTTATTTGCTGCGTTGCACTTGTAGTTTGCAACTTTCCCCGTCGATACTTGTCCAGACTAAGAAATCATTATTATTGACCTAAGATGCAGATCCGTTACCTTCTGGCCTTGAGCCTGTTACCTAAATTAGTCCTGGCAGACGAATCTCCCGCAACCTCAGCATCACAATGCCTAATCGAACCGCCAGTACCTCGTATCGTATCTCAACCGGGGTTGAGTGCGGCTGAACAAGCAAAAATTCGAATAGCTTCAGACCGCTCAAAAGCTGAAATGGGTAAGCAAGCGATTTTTACCGGTGATGTGGTCTTCAGCCAAGGCGATAGACACATCGCTGCCGATGAAGCCATCCTCGATCAAGCCACAGAACAATTTGATGCTAATGGCAACTTAGTCTTCCAAGACAGCAATTTTACCGTTACCGCAGATTCGCTACAGGCGCAAATGCGCAGCAATCGTGCCACCCTCAAAGGCGCACAGTATTGGCTGCACGGGCAACAGGTGCACGGTGATGCAGAAAAACTGCAAATCACCATAAACAACAACCTGATTTTAACCAATACGAACTTTACCACCTGTCCGCCTGACAACGTCTCTTGGTTGCTTGAAGCCGAAAAAATTAAGATCAACAGCGAAGAAGAATGGGGCGAGATCTGGAATGCCAAGCTGCGAGTGGCCGATATTCCGGTATTCTACATCCCTTATATGACGGTTCCGGTTTCAGACAAACGTAAAACAGGCTTCCTCTATCCAAGCTTTAGCACCAGCACCACCAACGGTTTTGAGGTGTCAGCGCCCTACTATTGGAATATTGCACCGGAATACGACCTGACATTTACGCCAAACTATATGACTAACCGCGGGTTATTCACTAAAACTGAGTTTCGTTATCTCGCGGGTGAAGCTCAAAATGGCCGTTTGAATTTTGAATATCTAGGCAGTGATCGAATGATCGGTGGCAGCCCAAATCGTTACCTGTATAACTGGCAACACCAGGGGGCTATCGATAAAAACTGGCGAGTATTGACTAACTTTACTGAAGTTTCGGATAACAACTATTTCAACGATTTAAAGTCTGATGTTAACCGTGCGACCGATAACCAATTATCACGGATTGGCGAAGTGAGTTACTTCGAACGTGATTGGGATATCAGCACTCGGGTGCAGGATATTAAAGTACTGGGCGAAGATGAAAAGCCATACCAAGTCATGCCACAGGTTAACTTTAACTACCGTGCCGCCGACTTTTGGAACAACTTGGACTTTGGTTTTAACTCAGAGCTGACCAATTTTGCCCACCAAGATGACGATGTAAACACGGCAACCCGTTTGCATATGGCACCCAGCCTAACACTGCCAATCCATGGTCCTTCAGGCTCACTGACTAGCCAATTAAAGTTAATGCAAACTAACTATTGGCAGGACAAAAATAACACTAAATTTGATACCTTAGATGACACTGTGAGCCGTACCATTCCTCAGGTGCGTATCAACGGACAAATCAACTTTGAACGTTTTACCGAGATATTTGAGCAAAATTATCGCCAAACACTCGAACCTCAATTCCAGTATCTGTATGTAGGTTATGAGGATCAACGGGCCATTGGTATTTACGATACCGCCCAATTGCAGGACGACTACTTTGGTCTATTCCGGGATCGCCGCTTCTCTGGCCTTGACCGTATCGCCGATGCCAACCAAGTGACTCTTGGTATTACAACTCGTTTCTTCGATGATCACAACCAAGAAGCGACCAAATTCAGTCTCGGACAGATCTTCTATCTTCAAGACAGTAAGCTAGGCTATGAAGATAATATTTTTGAGCAAAATCAATCAACTTCAGTATTGGCGGCCGAGTTAGATACTCGTTTAAGCCAAGACTGGTATTTAGGCGCAGCCATTCAGTACGATACCAACACCAGTGACAATAAAAAGACCGAAGTCACCTTAGACTTCCGTCCTGAAGCCAACAAACTACTGCAATTAAGCTATCGTTATGTACCCGATCTACTGAACTCCAACACTAACGATTTGGTTAATATCTCCCAAGCAGGTGTTCGCGGAGCTTGGCCTATCAATGACAGCCTCTATTTTGTTGGCAACTGGTACTATGACCTCAACGAGAGTCGTAGCATAGAAACCTATACAGGTTTCCAATATGAATCATGCTGTTATGCAATCCGCCTCAGTTATCACTATCGCATTAAAACCAACTACGATGACAACATCGGCTCAGCCATTATCGATGAGCGCGAGCAATTTGAGCGTGGTGTGTACCTCAACTTAGTCATCAAAGGGCTCGGTGGTTCTGGTCCATTAGGTGTAACGGATATGCTCAATGATGGTCTGTTTAACTACAGAAAACCGCTTTATCTGAGGAATTAGCAAAGAATTGTGGTAGATTGCTGAACCTCAACAAGGACTGAGAGTCCAAACAAGTTAATGAAAGCTGTGCGTTCACCCAATAACTGAATTGAGTGACGCATCTTTTAAGAGTTACCAACAAAAGAACATTTAGGCAACTCACTGTAATTTCGATATAAATGGTAAAGTTAACTTAAATAAGCCGTCGAATCTGACCTTAGAACGTGCCAAGGATTTTGTGGATGAAACCCAGTAAACATCTGATTTTTGCTTTATTTGCACTCGCTATCAGCCAGCCAACCATGGCAGCTCCCCAGCCACTCGACCGTGTTGCCGTTCAAATCAACGACGGTATTGTGCTCGAAAGTGAAATCACCAATATGATTGACACGGTTAAAGCCAATGCTAAGGCCGCGAATCAATCGTTACCCTCCGACAGTGCACTGCGCACCCAGGTTATCGAGCGATTAATTTTGACTCGTCTGCAATTACAAATGGCGGATCGCATTGGTCTACATATTGGTGACCTACAGTTAGACCAAGCCATTGAAAACATTGCGCGCGAGCAAAAAATGACCGTTGCGCAAATGCAGCAAAAAATTGAAAGCGAAGGCTTAAGCTTCAGCCAATACCGCGAGCAACTACGTGAAGAAATCACCCTAGGTGAAATTCAACGTATTCAAGTACAACGCCGTATCCAAGTTTCACCGCAGGAAATCACCGGCCTTGTAAAACTGATCCAAGAACAAGGTATGAAGGACGTCGAATACCAAATCGGCCATATCCTTATTGATGTTCCGAGTAATCCCACCAGTGAACAACTCGAAGCGTCAAGCAAACGCGCCAGCGCCGTGCTTGAACGTTTAAACAGTGGTGAGGATTTCCGCCGCACCGCTATCGCTTCTTCATCAGGCCCCAAAGCGCTTGAAGGCGGTATCTGGGATTACATGAACATCAACGAGATGCCAACCCTGTTTGCTGAAGTCATTAATGGCGCCAAAAAAGGCGATATTATCGGCCCAATTAAAAGCGGTGCTGGCTTCCATATCATCAAGATTATGGATGCTCGTGGTTTACAAACCAAAGAAATTGAAGAAGTGAGAGCGCGTCATATCCTGCTCAAGCCATCGCCAATTCTGTCGGAAGATCGCGCTAAGGCCATGTTAGAACAGTTCCTGAAGCAAATTCGTTCAGGCGAAGCTAAATTCGAAGATTTAGCCCGTCAATACTCTGAAGATCCGGGTTCAGCGACTAAGGGGGGCGAGTTAGGTTGGGCAGAGCCAGGTATTTATGTGCCAGAATTTGCGCAGACACTTAATAGTTTAAGTCCTGATCAGATCAGTGAGCCTTTCCGTACTACCCACGGCTGGCATATCACTCAGTTAGAAGAGCGTAGAAAAACCGATGCCACGGATCAATTTAATACTAACCGTGCGCACCAACTGATTTTCCGTCGCAAATTTAACGAAGAACTGCAAAACTGGCTAGACGAAATGCGTGCCGACGCATACATTGAAGTCTTTCAGCCTGAGTCTAATCGAGGTTAAGGTAAATTGACCACTAAACGTATTGCCGTTACCCCCGGAGAACCTGCGGGTATCGGCCCCGATTTAGTCGTGCAACTGGCTCAGCAGGCTTGGCCTGCTGAGTTAGTCGTTTGTGCGGATCCTGAATTGTTAGCCAGCCGGGCTAAACGACTTGGCCTTCATGTTACCTTTCGCCCCTATTTGCCTGATCAGGCCCCAAAACCTCAAGCAGCAGGTACGCTGACAATCGCCCCCTTCAAGCTCGTCACTGAAGCCGTTTGTGGGCAACTTGATGAGCAAAATAGTACCTATGTGGTTGAGACTCTGCGTTACGCAGGTGAAAAAAACATGAGTGGCGAGTTTGATGCCGTTGTCACCGGCCCAGTGCATAAGGGGATCATCAATCAAGCAGGGATTTCCTTTAGTGGTCACACCGAGTTTTTTGCCCATCAGGCTAACTGCCCCGATGTAGTGATGATGTTAGCAACTCAAGGTTTACAAGTGGCACTGGTGACCACTCATATTCCACTGGCTTATGTTGCTAAAGCTATTACACGCCAACGCTTACATCATATTATCAAGATTTTACACGCTGACCTTATCAGCAAGTTTGCCATTGCTTCGCCCAAGATTTATGTCTGTGGCTTAAATCCCCATGCGGGTGAAGATGGACATTTAGGGCGTGAAGAGATCGATGTGATTATTCCCGCTCTCAATGAACTACGTAATGAGTTTCAAATGAACATTGTCGGCCCCCTCCCTGCCGATACCCTGTTCCAACCTAAATATTTACAGGACGCGGATGTCGTCTTGGCCATGTACCACGACCAAGGTCTACCCGTTCTAAAGTCACAAGGATTTGGCAAATCGGTAAACATTACCTTGGGTTTACCTTATATCCGTACCTCGGTTGACCATGGTACGGCGCTCGATCTTGCGGGAACTGGCAAAGCCGATATCGGCAGTTTTGTCTGCGCCTTGAATAAAGCCATTGAGTTATCCTCAAAAAACTAAACGATTAGATATTAATGAGTAGCAAAGTACATTTAGGCCACACGGCCAGAAAGCGTTTCGGACAAAACTTCTTAACTGATAACAATGTGATTAACCGCATTGTGGGTGCGATCGCCCCCGATAACGACCATGTGATGGTAGAGATCGGCCCAGGCCTTGGCGCTTTAACGGAGCCAGTCGCCTCCTCGATAGACAATCTCACAGTAGTGGAGTTAGACCGCGATTTGGTTGAGCGCTTGCAGCATCACCCAGTACTTAAGGATAAGCTCACCATTCATCAGGGCGATGCATTGCAGTTTGATTTTAGTCAGTTGGTTGTCCCAGGTAAAAAACTCAAAGTTTTTGGTAACTTACCTTACAATATTTCAACTCCGTTAATGTTCCATCTGTTCGAGTTTGCCGAACTGATTGAAACCATGCACTTTATGTTGCAGAAGGAAGTAGTACTGCGTTTATCTGCAAGTCCAGGCACGAAAGCCTATGGCAGATTAACGGTTATGGCACAATATTTTTGCCAAGTGGTCCCCGTACTCGAAGTACCACCCCATAGCTTTGCACCGCCACCGAAAGTGGATTCAGCGGTAGTGCGCCTTTTGCCCTATGCTGAAAAACCCTTCCCCTGTAAAGATGTGAATGTGCTACGCCAGCTATGTACCACGGCATTCAATATGCGCCGCAAAACACTGCGTAATAATCTCAAACAAGTGTTAAGTGATGAAGAGTTCGAACAGTTAGGTATCGATCACAACCTGCGTCCAGAACAAATCTCCGTTGAACAATATGTTGCAATGGCGAATATGGTATGTGATAAGCAGGCTTAAGCAGTTAAGTTTGATGGGCACCTAGGTGCCCAATATCATTGTAGGAACTCACATGAGCGTATTGGATAACTCTATCCGAGTCGAAGTCAAAACCGAGTATATTGAACAACAATCCTCGCCAGAGGATCAGAAATACCTCTTTAGCTACACTATCACCATTATCAACCTCGGTGAGCAGACCGCAAAACTCGAAACCCGTCACTGGATCATTACCGACGCGAACGGCAAAATGACTGAAGTACAAGGTGCAGGAGTAGTCGGCGAAACCCCAAGCATTCCACCCAATACCGCCTACCAATATACCAGTGGCACAGTACTCGATACGCCTCTTGGCATTATGTATGGAACTTATGGTATGGTCAGCGAATCTGGCGAACGTTTTAAGGCAACCATTAAGCCCTTCCGTTTAGCGACCCCTGGTTTATTACACTGATTTAATTTAAGAAAGGATACTGTGGCCCATTATTTTGTTGGTGATGTCCAAGGCTGTTTTGCCGAACTCCAAAAATTACTTGCTAAAGTCGACTTTAATCCATCCCGCGATGAACTGTGGGCGGTGGGTGATCTTGTCGCTAGAGGCCCAGATTCATTAGCGACACTGCGCTTTTTTCAATCTCTAGGTGATGCGGGTAAAACGGTTCTCGGGAACCACGATCTGCATTTACTGGCCCTGCATGGCAAACTTAAGCGGGATAAACCCAGTGATAACCTCACACCACTATTAAACGCACCGGATATTTCGAGCCTTATCGACTGGCTTAGGCAGCAACCCCTAATGCGGGAGTTGCCAGAACATAACGTCATCATGACCCATGCTGGCGTGCCACCGCAATGGTCATTAGAACAATTAAAGCAAGAATCCCAACTAGTTAGCCAAGCCCTACAGCAAAATGATTATCTCGATGCTCTCATTCGCCAAATGTATACCGACACTGCAGAACGTTGGGACCCAAGTGCTATTGGTATAAATCGGCTGCGATTTTGTATTAATGCGTTGACCCGCATGCGTTATTTGTATATCGATGGTCATTTGGATTTTGATTGTAAACAGCCACCAGAAAATTGCAGTAATCCACAGCTTCGCCCGTGGTTTGAATTTACATCGGCGTTACGCCAAAGTCACACCTTAGTGTTTGGACATTGGGCTGCATTGATGGGAAAAGTGAAAGATCCTAAGTTAAAAGCACTCGATACAGGCTGTTGCTGGGGAGAACATCTCACCCTATGGCATCTTGAAAAAGACCAAAAAATTACCCAAAAAAAGTTAAAAAAGAGTTAAACTAACCTTAACTTTGGTCGATAAACGACAGTGCGTCTAAGCCCTGAATTTAATAATCTTTTCATTCGGAATAATATAATAATAACCGGAGTATCCTATGAAAGTTAATGTAGCCACCCGAGTCATTGGCGGGTTTAGCATAGTCACGCTTTTACTTGTGTTGTTAGGATTTACCTCTTACCTGACAAACATTAGCCTCAAAGATAGTTCGGCGATGATGCAAGAACTCAGCCTACCAGCCCTAAAATCGACCAATCATTTAACCGAGTCCCTAAGTGAGCAACAGCGTCAAGTATTAATCGCTTACCATGCCCCAAAATCTCGGCTCATTCCCGATATCCGTAAAGTATTTAACGACCATAGCGCCCAGTTTAAAAATGAGATCAGCAATCTCAACCAGCTTGTTCAAAAGCAAAACAACTTGTCATCATTGATTTCTCAATTAAATACAAGCTTTTCTACCTTTGAGCGGGATAGTTTGGCCATGCTTACCGAGCGAGAAGCCGCGTTAAGCAAACAAGAACAGCTTATCAATTTAAAAAAGAAACTCGAAAATGCCGCCGATGATGCCTCATCGGTACTGCTCGATATTATCGATTTAGAAAATAGCCAAAACCCTGATGCCCAGAGTCTTGCAGCTTCAGCCAGTGCAATTGATAGCAGCATGGGGAATATCATCACCACCATTGCTGATTTGGTGACAAACGAAGAAATGAGTAAACACGAACTCATTTCCAAGGAACTTGATTACATTCTTAGCGAAAGCAAAAATAAGCTCGAATACGTTAACCGCCATGCGCAGGGTATTATTGAAGCTGATACCTTAGAATCGATTAACCAAGATATTAAAAAAGTACTGGCACTCCTCGAAGGCTCAGATTCTATGGTGCAACTCAAAGCGAGCCAGCTGAACCACGCACTGGCGGCATCGAATCAACTCAGCATTATTGAGAAAGACGCTAAAATCATCGATCGTAACATGGAAGAAGTGAGCAATAATATCGAAGCGGTTGCGGCACAAATGAGCCAAGAAACCATTGCTCAAATTGATGCAGCCAGTATCCGCACTATGATTGTGGTGCTTATCGCAATTGTTGTCGCCGTTATTATCAGCTTTGCCGTAGTCACGCCCCTAAAACGCTCGCTGAACCAAGTAAACAATGCGCTGAATGTGCTCGCTTCAGGTAATTTAACCCATAAATTAGATGATTCAGGTCACGATGAGTTTGCTGAACTTGCCAAAAACTGTAATCGCTTGGTCGATAGTTTACGCGGCTTAATTGCGGGTATTTTAGATCGTTCAAACCAGCTTGCCGCCGCAGCTGAACAGACCTCTGCAATCACCGCACAAACCACCACGGGTATCCAAGAACAAAAGAATCAAGTCGATCAAGTGGCTACTGCAACGACAGAATTAAGCTCCAGCGCGCAACAAGTGTCGATGAGTGCCGATGATGCACTCGCACAAATTAAACAAGCTGATCAAGAAGCTAAGCATATGCGTGCTATTGCCGAGGAAAATAAACACACTATTCTGGCCTTAGCGGAAGAAGTGGCTAAAGCGGGCCAAGTGATTAACAAGGTCCAATCGGATAGCGCCTCAATTGGCTCGATTTTGGATGTGATCCGCGGCATTGCCGAACAGACGAACCTATTGGCATTAAACGCGGCCATTGAAGCCGCGCGGGCGGGTGAACAAGGCCGTGGCTTTGCGGTCGTCGCCGACGAAGTAAGAAGCCTAGCATCAAGAACCCAAGTCTCGACCCGTGAAATTCAACAAATGATTGAGGTATTGCAGCAAGGGGCACAGCAAGCAGTGGCTGCGATGGATATGGGCCGTGCCCAAGCCAATGCCTGCGTAGCAAAAACAGAACAAGCCAACCTTGCCCTAGAGACCATCAGCCAGTCGGTGCATAAAGCCTATGATGCAGGCACTCATATTGCCCACGCCGCGCAGGAACAAAATTTAGTAAGCCAACAAGTGTCTGAAAAACTAGAACATATTGCAGCAATTTCGGAAGAGACCGCGATTGGCGCAGATCAAACCGCCCAATCAAGCCACCAAGTGGCTAAGCTTGCCGAAGAGCTACAAGCTTCTGTCGGTGAATTTAGAGTGTAAGCAAACACTCAGGTATAAATAGGGTCGCTGTCGCGGCCCTTTTCTTTGGCTTGCGCTTTCCCTTGAACTAGGTTATCAGGCTATACCGCAGCCAAATGCTATAAATGCAATTTCGGAACTCAGCTCAATATTCGGTAAAAACGGCCTAAACGACACCCATAAAAAATGCCGAACTGAGTTCGGCATTTTTTATGTATTATTCTTTGTCTATGTAAAAGCACGCGAGAAAATGATTAAACAGGCTATTACTCTTCTTCACCGCCTGCGCCTGCACCTAAACGCTCTTTAACCGCTGCAGTGATAGGACTGGCACTATGACCATTTGCCTCAGCCCAAGCTTGGATAGTCATGCCATCCGCTTCTGGTACGCTTAGCTCGTTGGCGGATAACCGCTTAGCAACAAACTCACCTGCATCATTCGCATTCACGGCATAGGCGGTACGTAGTAAGCTTTGGCCGTCACAACTAATTCCGCTGTAAACTTGGCGCAATTTAACACGACTTTCTTTTAATTTTTTACGTAAGCGGTTTTTATCGTTCGCTTTAACGTAATCACAAATACTCGCAACAAGCGGATCTGCTTCATTCGCTTTAGCCGAGGTTGGCACAGAAACATAGCTAAATCCGATTAGTGCAGCCAAGGCTACAGGCATTAGACGCATCCGATACTCCTTAATACTTTCTTATAATTTTTTTATGGTTTGTATGGTCTGCGTCTATATCTAACGATAATTGACCTCTCAGGTCCAGATAGCTCTCGATAACACAGTTATCTCAGCCTACTGGCGCCTAGCCGGTATAATACCTTCGACATATTGACAATCCATACGCACAGGGTACACAACATAACGACATAATTTAACATTTTTTTGCCAAATTGATAAAGCGATATTCCAGCCCATCAGCATTTATAGCCGCTACGGATTCGGTTTCTTGCCACTCATCATTTTTCCAAGCAGGGAAAAAGGTATCACCTTCAACGTCTAAGTTAATTTGAGTTAGATAGAGCCTATCGGCTTGGGGTAATAGCTGTTGATACAATTGTCCACCGCCAATGACCACCAACTCTTCACAATCGCCAGCCGCCTCTTTGGCAGCTTCAAATGATGTGACACAGGTTACACCCTCGATCAATAAATCCGCTTGGCGAGAAATCACAATATTATGACGCCCAGGTAAAGGTCGACCGATTGATTCAAAGGTTTTACGGCCCATCACAACTGGCTTACCTAAGGTCATGGCTTTAAAATGGCGTAAATCTTCGGGTAGATGCCATGGCATTTTATTGTCTTTTCCGATGACTCGATTGTTTGCCATCGCGGCTATCATAGCAATGCGCATGGTCACTCCTGTGGAATTGTTTTTATTTAATAACTGGACGGGTTCTAAAGTACAACAAACTCGGCAAGGCTAAACCAACCGATAGTGCCCCTAGAATAAAGACTGTTTTTAACCCATTACTAATCACTTGGCCTGTTAGCTCTTGGCTTACCTGCGATTGTGCCGTGAGTTGCACTAAGGCAATCACAGTATTGAATGCATAAGTACCTGGGATCATGGGGATAATGGCAGCAACTGCATACATCAACGGCGGCGCTAAATGACGCTTTGCAAACCCGATTGTAATAGTGCCCACTAAGGCCGCAGCGGCAAAGGTCGCCCACTCAATGGGTAAGCCAAATTGCAGCATAAGTGTGCGAGAGCTATGACCAATTGCGCCAGCTAATGCACAGTAGACTAAAAAGCGTTTAGGTACATTAAATACCATGGCAAAGCCGATGGCAGGGATCGCTGAAAAAAAGGCATCGTGTAGCAAAATAGTCAGTAATTCCATCACAGAAAAATACCACCAAGTTGCATTGCGATTGTAATCCCAATGACCGAAGAAACCGTCAGTAATGTTGCATGTCCCCAACGGGAAATGCCCACGTTCATATGCCCCTTAACCATATCAGAAATCGCATTGATCATTGGGAATCCCGGCACCAGCATTAATACACTGGCCGCCATAGCCGCCTGCGGAGTCTCACTCAAGTTGAATACATAACCCGTCTGCGCCAACATGCTAGTGACAAATGCCGTCACCGCAAAATTCACCAGCAAATTAAAATGCCGCTTTGCAATCGCAAGGCGCACCGACATTCCCACTGCAGAGGCGAAAAAGGTAATAATAGAAGCCGCGACATCACCATTAAAGAGATGACAAAAACTCGCGCAGGATAAGCCTATCATCAATATAACAAGATAAGGAGGATAGGTCTTAGGCTCGATGCGGGCTAAACGTTTGCGCACTTCATTGGGGCCATAGAGGCCTTTTTCTGCAAGTAAACAAATACGTTGTAACTCACACACTATGGTCATGTTAATGCCATGCTCACGGATCCGACGCGTTGTCGTGATACAGCGACCATGAACTAAACTCGTTAACACGAGGGAATTGGAGGAAATAGAAAGCTCGATACTTGCTAAGCCTAAGGCCTGACCTAGGCGCTGGCTGATTTCTTCAACTAAATCAGATTCAGCACCGTAGGCCAGCAAGAGTTGTGCAACTCGCACAACTTGCCGAGTAATATCATTTTGAGTATCTGCGTACACGAAACTCTCAAAACTTAGATATGGATATTATCTTTGGTAGATGACTTCAACATCGTAGTCATCATCATCAAAGTCATCGTCGAAGTCATCATCATAATCTTCATTGACGGACTCAATGTTAGCTTGATGATAATTATCCCACTTGAATTCGACTTCATCGTCTGGATTTGCATCTTTATCTTCAGGAGGAAGACTTTGGATGAAATCCCACAGCTTAGTCGCTAATTCCTTAGTACCATCGCGGCCATAGGCGGAAATAGTGTAGACCTCACCTTCCCAACCAAGCTCTTTAACAACTCGGTCAACCTTTTCTTTTAGCTCGTCTTCGAGCAGTAGATCGGCCTTATTGAAGACTAACCAACGAGGTTTGCTTGCCAGTTTTGGCGAATACTTTTCAAGCTCACCGACGATTGCACGGGCAGAGTCGACAGGATCTGTGCCATCAATTGGCTCGATATCGATGATATGTAACAGAATACGGCAACGTTCTAAATGCTTTAAGAAGCGAATACCCAGACCCGCACCTTCTGCCGCGCCTTCGATCAAACCAGGAATATCTGCGATCACATAGCTTTGCCCTGGACGTGGGTTAACCACACCGAGGTTAGGCACTAATGTCGTAAAGGGATAATCCGCAACCTTAGGTGTCGCACGAGACACTGCACGAATAAAGGTCGATTTACCCGCATTAGGCATACCAAGCAAGCCAACATCGGCTAACAACAGCAGTTCTAATTTTAAGCTACGCACTTCACCCGGAGTACCTAAGGTTTTTTGGCGTGGCGCACGGTTTGTACTGCTCTTAAAGCGAGTATTACCTAAACCATGGAAACCACCTTTTGCCACTAATAACTTCTGGCCATGGGTAGTTAAATCACCAAGCACTTCCTCGGTATCATGATCAATCGCACGAGTACCCACAGGTACTTTTAAAATCAAATCTTTACCGCTATGGCCGGTACAATCACGGCCACGACCGTTTTCACCGCGCTCAGCCATGTGGAAACGTTCAAAACGATATTCAATCAAGGTGTTGAAGTTTTCGTCGGCCTCCAGATACACACTGCCGCCGTCACCACCATCACCACCATCAGGACCACCATCAGGGATATATTTTTCGCGTCTGAAACTCACGCAACCGCTACCGCCGTCGCCTGCTTCGACCCTAATTACTGCCTCATCGACAAACTTCATACTTACTCCTGGCATCACTGAATGAAGGAATTATACCGTTTAACTTCATCGGTCGCCAAAAAACTCGAGATACTTGCTCCCAATCTTACCAGTCAACGCCCTTAATTTGATAAAGATTTATCAAATCGCTCCAGAAACGTAGGTAAGTAGAAGCACAAAAAACAGAAAGCCCCACCAAAGGCGGGGCTTTACAGTATAAGCTAGACTCGAAAATTAAGCTTCGATGCTAATAAACTTACGGTTATTAGGACCTTTAACTTCGAATTTTACTTTACCGTCGGTCAGAGCAAACAGAGTGTGGTCGCGACCAATACCCACGTTTACACCAGCGTGGAATTTAGTACCACGTTGACGAACGATAATGTTACCAGCTAGAACTGATTCACCGCCAAAGCGCTTAACACCTAGACGTTTACTTTCTGAATCACGGCCGTTACGAGTAGAACCGCCAGCTTTTTTATGTGCCATGAGTTAGACTCCTATTATGCGTTGATAGCAGTAATTTTAACTTCGGTGAACCACTGACGGTGGCCCAACTTCTTGTCGTGGTGCTTACGACGACGGAACTTAACAATAGTTACTTTCTCGCCACGACCATGACTTACTACTTCAGCAACGACTTTACCGCCAGCCACTAAAGGAGCACCAACGTGCACTTTTTCACCGTCAGCGATCAGTAAAACTTGATCGAATTCAACAGTTGAACCAGTAGCAACTTCTAATTTTTCTAAACGAACTGTGTGGCCAGGGGCTACACGGTGTTGTTTACCACCACTTTGAAAAACAGCGTACATAGCTATTTTACTCCGATATTCCTAACATGCTGGCCCACATTCTTGGGGGCAGGATGCTACAAAAACTTTATTGACAATGGGCGCGGAGTTTACGCGAAGAATCCTTATCTGGCAAGCCCTAATTAGGAAAGAATAAAAAAAGGCCGGAATAACTCGCACATTAGTAGTGTGAGTACTGTCATATGTCAGAATTTTAGGTAAAATTCATTCTATATAACACGTGAGCCTAAAATACAGGCCGGGTACGTAATGGCCCCACAACCAGAGTCTATTATGGATTTAAACGCTATTCGTCAACTGGCTGACACTGATATGCAAGCAGTCAATCAGCTGATCTATAAACAGCTGGAGTCAGATGTCGCCCTGATCAACCAGCTAGGTTTCTACATTATCAATGGTGGTGGTAAACGTCTTCGTCCTTTACTATCCGTCCTCGCCGCTCGCGCCGTCGACTATCAAGGTGAAGCCCACCTTAAGCTTGCCGCGATTATTGAATTTATTCATACCGCTTCATTACTGCACGATGATGTGGTCGATGAATCGACCCTCAGACGCGGCCGCGAAACCGCCAACGCGCTCTTTGGTAATAGCGCCAGTGTATTAGTGGGTGACTTCCTTTATACCCGCTCATTCCAAATGATGACTGAACTCGACAATATGCGAGTATTACGGGTACTAGCCGATACCACCAACGTATTAGCTGAGGGCGAAGTATTACAGCTAATGAACTGTAATGACCCAGATACTACCGAAGAAAGCTATATGCGGGTGATTTACTGTAAGACTGCAAAGCTATTCGAAGCCGCAACCTTACTTGCCGCTGTATTAGCGGGCGCCACACCTGAACAAGAAACGGCGTTGGGCGATTATGGTAAGTATTTAGGTACAGCCTTCCAATTGACCGACGATTTGCTCGACTACACCGCCGACAGTGAAGAGTTAGGTAAAAACATCGGTGATGACCTCGCCGAAGGCAAGCCGACCTTACCGCTGATCTATGCCATTGCCCATGGCACAGAAGAAGAGCAGCAACTCATTCGTCATGCGATTGAGCAAGGTGATGGCACCCATGCGATTGAGAAGATAGTTGCCGCTCTGCATCATTGCGGCGCGCTCACTTATACTCAGCAAAAGGCCATTGAGGAATCAAATAAGGCGATTGCTGCACTTGCGGCATTACCTGACAGTGATTTTAAAACCGCATTAGTCTCACTGGCGAAAATATCAGTAGATCGCAACCACTAAGCTGTTGTGAACAATCAATAAAAAGGCCTTGCTTAGCAAGGCCTTTTTATTTTTAGCATTCTTTACAACATGGAACTTAAACTTGCCATTGGATCGGCGCTTCGCCCCGAGCCATCAGTAGTTGATTCACTTTTGAAAAATGCCCACAACCAAAAAAACCACGATACGCCGATAAAGGAGATGGATGCGGTCCCGATAGAATTTGGTGTTGTGGCGCGTTAATCACAGCACCTTTTTTGATGGCATGACTCCCCCACAGCACGAAGATAATTGGACGTTGCTGCGCATTAAGCAGCTTTAACGCTTCCGTCGTAAAAATTTCCCAGCCCGCATTGGCATGGGAGTGCGCTTGCCCCTGTTCTACCGTGAGGACAGTATTAAGCATCAAAATCCCCTGTTCAGCCCAGGCCGTTAAATCACCATGGTTGGGAATATGGAATCCCGGAATATCGTTAACCAATTCTTTATACATATTGGCAAGCGAAGGCGGCGGTTTAACCCCTCGTTTCACTGAGAAACATAAACCATGGGCTTGATTGGGGCCATGGTAGGGATCTTGACCAATTAACACTACACGCACTTGCTCGAGCGGCGTTGTTTTGAATGCATTAAACACATCCTCTTTCGGAGGATAAATCACTTTGCCCGCTTCTCGCTGTTGATTCACAAATGCGATCAGCTGTTGATAGTAAGGCTGCGTACGTTGATGGTCGATAAATGCTTGCCAAGTCGCCAAAATCAGTTTCTCTTACTTAAGTTACAATGCCGTTAGCTTAAAAGTGATAAGCAACCATGACAAGCTCACTGTACGATTAATTCGCCTGAACTGCTGATAGTTCAAGTTAAAATGCCACCAATTAAGTGCTATAGTGTCGGCACTTATCCCCTATTCATTCAGATAAATGATCCGCGACCGCTTACAAGGCTCAAGTCCACAATCCGCAGGCTTTACCTTAATTGAACTCGTTGTAGTGATTATTGTGCTTGGAATTTTAGCCGTTGTGGCTTTGCCCAAGTTTATCAATGTGCAGCAAGATGCGCAGATAGCTACAGTCAAAGCCGCAGGCGCAGGATTTAAATCCGGTTTAAATTTAGCGCGTTCAGTTTGGGCAGTGAAAGTAGGCTCAGGCCCCAAGGAAGATTTGCCCGTATTTGGCACAGCACAATCTGAACAAGTGGACTTTAATGCTAACGGTTGGCCTGCCCAACACTATATTTATGGCAATGAGGCATCACCTTCATTAGATAATGTGGAAGACTGTGTCTCTGTATGGGAAGTGTTATTCCAAAATGCGCAGCCGAGCGTCTCACGACTCAATATTGATGCCACAGAAACAGACTATAAAGCCAGTTATCTCAACCCTAATCAATGCCGATATTTTTATCGGGCTAACGATAAATTATCCATTTATTACGATTCAAGAACGGGAACCGTCACAACAGACTTAGATCCCAATAGTTAAGAGTTAGCGATTCCTTCCGATCGAAATTAGGATAGAATCGCCCACCAATAAATTATTTTGAGTAAGCGCTATGACAGACACGAGCAACACCACTATTTTTGAACTTGCCGATCAATTTATTGCCTTAGCCAATCAGCTAAGCCAGCAAGAAGGTGATGTAGGCAAAGTAGGTACCGCCCTGCGTTTTGCGGCGGCTCGTTTTAATGCTTTTGAAGCGGCGATTAAATCAGCCGATTTAGGTGCAGAAAAAGACAATGCACTCGACTGGTTTAGCGCAGAATACCGTGAAATGCTGAGTGATAATTTAGACGACCATATCGCCAACCCACCCGTTATGCAGGAAGAACCCGCAGAGATAGATGATTCTGTCCAAATTTTTAAGAACTGATAATCTGCTAAGGGTGAAGTGGCACACTATTTTTTGTGCCACCAAAGCTGCAGTGATCTTCTTATCTTACAGATCACTTTAGGTGAATACATCAGCGCTACACCACAAGACATTTAGGGCTAAATTCAAACTGGATACTGCTGAATTAGTCCCTAATAGAAACCCTAAGCCAGTATCAATATTAGTTTCTATTTACTGTCTCGTTGAGTGAATGCAACGAAAGTCAGTATTTGATATTTAGCGAGCACTAGGGCGTGTGCAACTCAACCTAATGAATATCTATCCCAAACCGCTTTCCACCATACGCAGGCATTGGGTCGTTTTATCATCTCAAAATGAAAAAGCGATAAGCCCTATGGGTTTATCGCTTTTTATTGTCTTGCTTTGACCGCAGTGACGCTAATCCGGCAATGGATTATTTAACGATTTCCATCTCAGCTAAGAGATTGTCGGCACCATCCAAATATTTCATTACCCACAACATATAACGGCTATCGACATGAATAGAGCGGTTAATCTCATTATCAAATGCCCAGCCGCCGATAATGCTTTCATATACACCATCAAACAGCAGACCCACTAATTCGGCGCGGCCGTTTAAGGTAGGTGAACCTGAGTTACCACCAGTGGTATCTAAGGTCGACAGGAAGTTTACAGGCACAGAATCGATGGATTTCATATAGAAATCACCGTATTGCTTCTGTTTAATAAGCTCTAACTGCTTTTTCGGTGCATCGAATGGATCAATTCCCGTGTCTTTTTGCACTATGCCTTCGAGGCGAGTGAATGGCACAGCCACTAAACCATCTTTTGGCGAATAACCTTTTACATGGCCAACCGTAACACGCAGGCTAGAGTTTGCATCGGCGTAAACGGGCTTACCCTGCTCAAGATTATAGGCAATGATGGCATCCATATATTGCGGACGTATTTTCATCATCTCGCCGTCTAATTCTTTTTCTTTCTTCTCTTCGCTCATATTGGTGTCATACATGGCCACCGCAAATTGAATAAAAGGATCCTTAGAGGCTTTAAAATCGTCGACCGATTTTTCCATCCAAGCTAAACGCACATCTTTATTACCGAGTTCGGTTTTTGCGTACATTTTATCTAAGGTTTTAGCAAGCTTAGCTTCGTTAACCTTGTTATCGATACCAAAGGCTTTATCCATCGCAGGTAAACGCTGCGCTTCAGGTAACGCGGCATAACGTTTTAGCATATCTAAGAGTACGGCCTTATCGACACTCGCGGCATAACGGCGATCAATACGTTCCATGCTTGCCTTAAAGCGAGTCATATCACGGTCTTGGAAGCCTGGTTCACGCTGCATATCAGGCAGTTGCTTTTCATGGGCTAAACGGTACAGATTCGTCGCCGTTGGTAACATAGTGGTGCTACTGATGTAGCTTAAAATCATATCCCGTTCTTGGTGCGCTTTGCTCTTAGCAATCAAGGCATCTAATTCGGCTAAGGTTTTACCGTATTTAGCCTCACGGCTGCTGTCTTTAGCGATCCACTCAGCCAGTTTAGCTTCAAGGGCTTTACGATCGGCCAACATAGTCGATTTGCCGTAGAACTCGATCATCGAAGTGAAGTTTTTAGCATAGTTTGCTAAGCCCGCGATTTGGCTCTCATACTTAATCCGCTCGTCACTGCCCTCTGGCGCAGTTGCTTTAATGATTTCAATAAAGCGCTCACGCAGCATTTTGCCTTCGGGATAAGCCCACTCAAACTCATTTTGAACTTCAGTCGCGGTGCGATAACGATTTGTGCGGCCGGGGTAACCCGCTACCATCACAAAGTCACCTTCACTCACGCCTTTAGCAGAGACTTTTAAGAAGCTCTTTGGCTCGTAGGGCACGTTGTCAGCGCTAAATTCTGCGGGTTTACCATTTTTAGACACATAGGCGCGGTAGAAAGAATAGTCGCCCGTATGACGTGGCCACATCCAGTTATCGATATCGCCACCGTATTTACCCACACTACCCGCAGGATTGTAGACTAAACGCACGTCGCGGATTTCTAGCTGTTTAACCAGATAGTATTCCAAGCCACCGTGGAAGCTATACACCTGGCAACGATAGCCTTCGTCTTTTTCACACTCGGCAACGAGAGCTTTCTCTTGGTTTTCAATCCCTTGATAAAACTCACGGCCCGTTTTGTTTTCTAGCCCAGCTTTAACGCGCTCAGTAACATTAGTCACATCTTCAGTCACATATACCCGTGAGCCTGGGGCTGCGGGTAATTCATCAGCAAAGGTTTTAGCTAAAAAACCGTCCTGTAACAGGTTTTTCTCAGCAGTAGAATTGTATTGAATCGAACCATAGGCGCAGTGATGGTTAGTCACCACTAAGCCTTTGGGTGATACAAAAGATGCCGTACAGCCACCAAGGCTTATCACGGCATTCATCGGGAATTCGGTAAGTTTAGAGATTGATTTAGCATCAATTTCTAAGCCTTTCGCTTTGAGTTCATCGGCCATTGCGGGCAATTGATGGGGCTGCCACATACCTTCGTCAGCATGGGAAGCAAAACTCGCCGCCACAGCAACTGAGAGTAACCATTTTTTCATTGTCTTAAGTCCGTTTTGATAAAGAAAGCCGAGCGCTTGCGAGGCTATTTCTACGTATGATGTGAATCACTTACCCGACAGCCAGAAAGTAAAAAGTCAGGCATAGAGCCTGACTTTAGCATATCGCACGCACTTTATAACAGACTCAGAAAAATTCGCTTACAAAGCAAATACATTAACTAAGCACTACAAGTTTAAATGCGCTCAATTGCCGCAGTTTAAAGTGCGACAAATAGCTGAGCACCAATAATGATGGCTCCCAACAGACCTGCAAGTCCAAGGGTAAATGTTCCGCCTGACACTTGGTATCCTTGGGGCACGGCTTGACGTTGACGTAGCGCCATCACAATCGGCAGAAAAATAATCATCACCACCAGCGGCACCGCAGCAAAGCCTAATACGGCAACAAAGCCTTCGGGCACATAGAGCGCGCATAACAATGGCGGCACAAAGGTTAATAACCAGGTTTGCGTCCGCCCCAAAAAGGTCTTCTTAGCGCGGGTGAGTTCTGCCACAAAATCATACAAACTTAAGGTCACCCCGAGGAAAGAGGTAATTAAAGCTAAATCCGCGAATAGCGAAATACATTTACTGATCCAAGGCGTATGGGCAATCTCTTGTAACGCACTGATAAGCGCTGGCAAAGAACCATTAAAGCCACTGATTTCATTGCCCCCCACAGTGCCTAAGGTCACTAACAACCAAAAGATATAACAGGCAAGCGGAATCGTTGAACCTATTAACAATACCTTACGCAGCGAGGCGGCATCACCATCTAAATAACGCACTAAGGTTGCAATACACACGTGAAAACCAAAGGAGGTAAATACCACAGGGATCGCCGCCATCCAACTGCTGGTCAAGGATTGCGCTATCGCATTGGTTGCCATACTGGAAATACTGACTTCAGGTAATAAAAACAGCACGACAACAATCAGCAATAAAATCATCAATGAGAACAAAAAGCGCGACACTTTATCGACCCAAGCCACGCCTAATGCCGCAAACCCGCCCAGTACTAAGGTGAATAACACCACCGCAAGTTGGTTATCTAACACGATATCAAACATATTTTGCGCTTTGAGCACTAATAGCGATGAGCCTCCTGTTAGATACGCCGCCGTTAAGGCAAAGAGTAAGCTAAGGAACGATGCGCCTTGCACCATTTGGCCTTTCTTACCGAGTAATTTGCCAGTAATCGCATGGACATTATCGCCCACGCCAGAACGAAGATTAATCTCAAGCATTAACAATGAGGTATAGGCTGACAGCCCCCAAATCACTACCATCAACAAAATAGCAGGTACCATACCTAAGGCCGCCGTAGCGAGCGGTAAGGCTAACATTCCCGCGCCAATGGCGGTTCCCGCGACGATGGCTATCGAGCCTAACATTTTTGAATTCACACAATTATCCTGTTCAAGTATTAATTATTTTTTTAAGGTTTTTGAGTAGATTTGAAGGATAAAGCCTTGCGCACTCTGTGATTAAGCCAACAGCAATCTCAAACGAAAAGCGTCACTAAACTTAAAGCATCCAATCCGATCTCAATAGAGCAGATCAATTGGCCCCAATAGCTATTGAATATTTCAACCCAGTAGCCATTGAGGCTAACTAAATCGTTTGCAGAAAAGTGACATTAATTTCAATCGTGATTGCCTTAGCAAAACAGCGACAACGCGCGTAATAGAAGATAGCTAGGGACATTAACAGAGCCAATCCCAGTGGGCAAGCCAGTTGTGAACAAAGATAGAAGGCGCGCCTAATGGTAACAACTCAATAGCGCAGTGATAAACGAAAACATACAAACCAACAAAATCGCTACCTTTGTGAAAATACGCCAAATGCGCGATTAAAATCATCGTAAGGTTAATTTGGCCTTTGCAACATCACAAACGCGCTGATAATGGACTTAAACACCTTCCATATGCTTAAGTCCATTCCGTTGAATTTAACAATCACTCAAAATGTTAAATTACAGCTCAGTCCAAGCCATGGTCCAAGAGCTACCTACGCCTGGTTCAAAACCCGTTGCAGTTGGTGACCATTGCACACAATAGCCACTGTAGGGCCAAGGTTTACATTGATAGACTTTACCAGTTTTAGGTTGTAGCACTTTAGTGCCCGCAGCATAGCTTTTTATCCCCTCAGGGAAGATAAAGTCAGCATCCGGTGCAGTGGCTTGATCTTTTAGGAAAAGATCAAAGTTTTGCTGGATAACTTCACCTTGTTTAGGCTCAGCTTTCACTTGTAAATGATAATGTCCTGCCTTAGGGGCAACGACATCCAACACAAAACTCGCGCTGGTATTGTTTACCGCCTGCGTCACATAACCTGCTGCGGTGCCATCGTGGCTAAATAAATAGGCCGAAACCTGCATATCCGCATTGGTGCTCACATCAAAACTGACCTGCGCGGCACCATCAACAATGGTGTAATCATCGGCCAAGGAGGTGACATTAAGCTGATTTCCCGGTGCTGGCGCAATATCAAAGCTCACTTCCACTCGCTCTAAGCCCGACTTAGGCGCGGCAAAAATCTCATTTTTGCCATACACAGGTGAAATCACACCAGCCGCATTCTTCTGCCCAGCTTTAAGTTGTGGCTGCTGAGCATTAATGGCACTGGCTAACAGGAATGGCCAATTTTGCTTAGCACCTTGGGTGGCATCGGCAATGGTTATCTGAGTTTGCTTGGCAGTTTGCTCGCCGTTGGCGTCAAACACCCGCGTCATCACCTTATCACCCGCTTTAAGATCGAGTGACGGATTAATATCACCAATATCGGTCCACTCGCCCGGCACCACAGCGCCTGAGCTCAAGTTCACATCGATGGCATTGTAGAAGCTGTTGGTGGTGTCACCCACTTCCCACACGGCCAAGATAACGTGATAACCCGTTCTATCTTCAGGCACATAACAATTATGAGTCACTAGCTTTGGCGGTTGCACCATGCCACCGTCGATCACACAAAAGGGGGCTAAGTCAAAGCTTGCGCGGCTCAGAGCTTGATTTTGATCCCAGCCTTGACGAGTTAAATAGTAGCGCCAATTGCGGGTAACGTGGTTAGCAGTAAACTGCCAAGAAAAGTCATTCCAACCCGCTTTGATATCGCGCTTAGACCAACGACTTGGGCTCTGTTCATCCAAAGGAGAAAATGCCCCATTTGCCGCACTAGCAATTTTACCGTCAGCAGGGCCAGACTCAGGGAATCCAGAAGGACCTTCAACACTTTGCGGCTCCCACTGAATGGCGCCACAGTTGACGTTGCTGCCCGATTTACAGGCGTAGGAGCGAGACTCTGGTGATATAACATAACCATGAGCCGATGCCGTTTGGCTCAGCAACGAACTTCCGGCAGTCAAGGCTAATGCTACTAGGCTTAACTGAGTAAGCTTAGGAATTGCAAATTTAGGGACAGTTGATTGAGAAAAAGCAGTCAGATGTTCCACTTTAATGTACTCCGTAGGGGCCATTCAATAAAAGATTGGCATTGGTATAAAAGTGGTATTTAGGCAAAACAGCATTAAGCAAAGCCGTTTATTTTTTAAAGAATTCAATATATTCGCTGAATTCTACAGCAACCCCGCTATCTTAGTTAACATCCTTTTACAACCTTAGACCGGAGGCTTTGCGTCCTAATTTTTCAATTAGTTTGCCCAATACGGTGGATCTCAATTGATTAAGTTAACAGGATGTAACTCAAAGACTGAGATGCGGCTAAACTAACAACAAAAGACAACGTTGTCAAAAATTAAATTATTACAATTCAATGAATTACAGAATGTGGATCGGTATTTTTTTGGCACCTGCCAGATTTTATGCTTTTAATCTTGATAAGTTTAACCTTGAAACGGATCGCGACTTGGGTATAATGCCCACCTCGCTTCGGGGGAGTAGCTAACTGGATTTTGAGTCATCAATATCTAGGGTGAGCATCAACATACTTGGCCACATGCCATGGTGTTCACAGCAAATCATCGATTTGTCTTGCAAGACCTGAGCACAATAACCGCACCTAGGGGTGGACGGTCTATTGTGCTTATGTCAAAAACCACCCCTAAAAGGATCACACTTGGAAGCGTTACTCGCCTCAACCTTTACGGTTGCTATCGCCGAGATTGGCGATAAAACTCAACTGCTTGCCCTCTTACTCGCTGCAAGATTTAAAAATAAAACCGCGATCATTATGGGGATTTTACTCTCAACCCTGTTTAACCATTTTGCCGCCGCATGGCTTGGACAATGGGCCATTAACTGGGTGAGTCCTGATGTAGCGCGTTACTTGGTTGCCGCCTCCTTCTTCGCGATTGCCCTTTGGGTGTTAATCCCCGATAAAGTGGACGCTGAAGAAAGCCGTTTCTATAAAATGGGCCCCTTTGTCGCAACCTTTATTCTGTTCTTTATTGCCGAAATGGGCGATAAAACCCAGATCGCGACTGTCGTGTTAGCCGCAAAATACGATGCCTTAGCCATGGTGGTTGCAGGTACCACTTTGGGTATGTTGCTGGCGAACGTGCCAGTGGTGATTGCGGGCCATTTTAGTGCCGAAAAATTACCGATGAAGTGGATCCACAGGGGCTGCGCGATTTTGTTTGCCCTACTTGGGGTCGCAACCTTAATCTATTAATTCAACTAATTAATTGAATTTTAAATAATTAAAAGGCCTGTGATATCACAGGCCTTTGCTATGGGTTAGTAGATTAACTTATAGCCCTAATGCGGTTTGGATCCGTTGACCGTAATCAGCATCAGCTTTTTGGAAATGTGCCAGCATACGTTGCTGTACATCTAAACTCGCTTGACGCAGTGAGCCTGAAATGGTTTCCACTAAGCGGGCTTTTTCATCTTCGCTGAAGATGCGGTACAAATTACCGGCTTGGGTGTAATCATCCTGATTGTATCGGCTGTAACGCGCCGCTTCGCCATCTAAACGCAGTGGTGGCTCAGCAAAGTTTGCTGGTTCTACCAAGGCGCCCGCAGTGCTATTAGGGCCATAGTTTGCTGAAGCATCGCCACCTGTTTGACTGCCATGATAAGGACATTGAGTTCCTGCCATTGCGCCTGCACGTTGATGATGATTGGCTTTAGCCGCATGTGGACAGTTTACTGGCAATTGGTTGTAATTCGCGCCAATACGATAACGCTGTGCATCGGCATAGGCGAACAAACGTGCCTGTAACATTTTATCAGGTGATGCGCCTACACCAGGCACTAAGTTACTCGGTGCTAAGGCCACTTGCTCGACTTCCGCAAAGTAGTTTTGCGGTAAACGGTTTAGCTCTAACACACCGATTTCAATTAATGGGTAATCACCATGTGGCCAAACCTTAGTTAAATCAAATGGGTTGATATGGTAAGTGTTGGCATCAGCCTCAGGCATAATCTGCACATTCACCGTCCAACGTGGGAAATTGCCATCGGTGATCGCCACCACCATATCGCGTTGCGATGAATCAGGGTCAATCCCTTTTAACTTATCAGCCTGTTCATTAGTTAAGTTCACTACGCCTTGCTGCGATTTAAAGTGAAACTTCACCCAGAAACGCTCACCTTTAGCATTCCAGAACGAGAAAGTATGCGAACCATAGCCGTGCATTTGGCGATAGTTTGCCGGAATACCGCGGTCTGACATCAAAATCGTCACCTGATGCATGGCTTCAGGGTTTAATGACCAGAAGTCCCACATCGCTTGTGGATCTTTAAGGTTGGTCAATGGGTTGCGCTTTTGGGTATGGATAAAATCTGGGAACTTAATGCCATCACGCAGGAAGAAAGTCGGCGTATTGTTACCCACTATGTCGTGATTACCACGAGCAGTATAGAAGCGCAGACCAAAACCACGGGGGTCACGCTCTGCATCGGCAGAGCCCATTTCACCGCCAACGGTTGAGAAACGCACGAAGGTTTCAGTTTGCTTACCCACACCATTGAAATGGTCGGCAATGGTGTAATCACTCAAGTCTTTGGTCAGAGTGAAAGTCCCGTATACACCAGTACCTTTAGCATGAACTACACGCTCAGGAATACGCTCACGGTTAAAATGAGCAAGCTTTTCAATTAAATGCCAATCTTGTAGGAGTAAAGGGCCACGCTCACCCGCTGACAACGAGTTTTGATCGTCTGCAATAGGGGAACCGCTCTGGCTGGTTAAATACTGTTGACTCATATCTTGCTCCTTAGTCTTTTTTAGTGTGAATCCAAGATTCAATTAAATCGAAAATAGTAGCCATGGCTTATCTCCTTGGCAGGCGACGTGTTGTCGATGGAGCTAGAATAGAGAAAAGACAAAATCCAATAAAGCGATTAATACAGATTTAAACAATCTATTTTAAAGATTAAAACTAAGAAATACTCACTGTCATCACTTAAGTGCAGACAGTATTATTGTTTAATATCTGGAGAGTAAAACCCATTAAAGGGTATACCCGACTGATGGAAGATATGAGTTTTTACACTGAGGACTAAAATTAAAGGTTTGAAAAATAAGCAGATTGGTTAGGACTTGCATCGAAACCAACCTCCAAACTTACTTTTGGCTTAGCTGCTCACGGTAGATAACAACAAGATAATAAGCATCGATGAGTACAATAAAAAAGTTAACCGCTGCAACAGGATAAGCCTGTATCGCCATCCCATAAGCAACAAACAGTGCCGCCCCAAGCAAATTCAACCAACGTAACTTCTTGATGTTTGACATCATCAAAGAGATAGCTACTACCACAGACGCCAAATAACCAACCCATTCCCAAATCATTGCACTATCCATATTAAAACCTTATTTATCGATTTATACATTGAAACAGGTTGGTTAATCTGCATTAGCGTTTAACTACCGCTGCTGTCATCCGTGAGATACAGGTCAACTCCCCTGCACTATTATGGATTAAGATTTCCCATACCGAGCTGCGTTTCCCCAGATGAATGGGTTTTGCCGTTGCGGTTAGCACGCCATTACGTGAAGCACGTAAATGGTTGGCGTTAATCTCTTGTCCAACACAATAATATTGCTCGAAATCCACCGCAAAGTTTGCCGCATAACTGGCAACCGTTTCGGCTAAGGCAACGTTCGCGCCCCCATGGACAATGCCTAAGGGATTATGTACAGCGGGCGTGGCAGGCATAGTCGCCTTCATATAGTCATCGCCAATCTCGCTGATCTCAATCCCTAGGGTCTGCATCAAGGTGCCTTTGCCCCCCATACCAGCATCTAAACGGGCACAATCCTCTAAGCTTACCGGCCTAAACCAAATACTCATTTCAACATCCTAGTAAAGAAAACCAGCTAGCAGTTTACTAAGAAGTGACTGAAGTTCAACACATAAGGCATCGCTTAACCAGTTCTGTACGGCAAGGAAACGCTACGACTAAGTTAACCAATGTTTTGTGACAGCCAAACGGCTAAACCAAACTAAGAAAATCCCCCAAAGGATCACTACACTTGGCATCACAAGAGCATCAGTACCCAATACCGCTGCCGCCAGCTGAATCCCAAATACATAACCCATCTGCACCAATACCGCCACCAGTGACGCGAGCAACACTTTATAAGAGAAGGCTTTTTTAATCAGTAGAAACAGACAACCGATAACGCCAGAAACCACCGCAAAACCAAACACAAAGTTGAGCCAAGCGGGTGTCGATTCATAGAGTTTAATCTGATCAGGACTCATCTGCGCCATGGCGTCTGGCGTCATAGTCATTTGAATAACAAAGGCCAATAATCCCATGATATTCCAAAGCAAACTAACGACTGCGATAACGTAAAACCACAATGGCGCCTTGGTAACACCAATGGAATGCTTGGGTGTACTCACAACCATCTTTTTCTCCGTTGGGCTCAAGACTCATTCCCATGAAATACGATGAAAACACAATAAAACCAGCTCAATAAAAAGGGATGGTAAAACCATCCCTTAGCTCTGAGTTTAGCTCACAAAATAAGTTGTGAGCGTATTAACACGTATTTAACGGCGACGGCGCTGTAATCCAAATAGTGATAACAAGGCTAAGCCTAAGTAACCTAGTGCTCCACCATCATCCTTAGGCTTTGGCTCAGGTTTTGGTGGCTCAACAGGTGCTGGATAGCTTAATGCAACTATCACAGGGTCATGGTCTGAAGCAGAAAACGCATTTTCAGATTTTACGAGATTACCTGAGAATTTTTTGCCGTATTCGAACAGGGTAGACTCCACAGAGTTGATATGCCAATCTTCAATATCCACTAAACGCTTGGCGAGACTAGTGTTTGCCAAGGCATGGTCAAGGTTGCCTAACTCACCATTGTAGCTGTATGAGTAAGTGCCAGTACCGTGAGCTTTAGTATTGAGATTGATAAGACCATAACCTTTCTCAATCTTGCTGCCTTGGCGTTCAAACACTTTGCCATTTAAGGTTGTCCAAGAGGCGGTCATGATTGCACGATCAGACTTGCTCGCATCGTAGTCGGTCAATACACGGATAGGATCTTCCATACCGTAGGCATTCATATCACCGATAACCAGTAAATCGCCTTTTACGTCTTTCAACGCTTCACCGATCACTTTAGCTGCTGACACGCGGAAAGCATTACACTTACCCTGTTGATCCGCAGGATCAACAGACTCTTCGAAGTTAACCCAATCCTCCAAACAGCCTGAGCCTTTTGATTTCAGATGGTTAACAACAACGGTTAGATTTTCATTATGGATCTTAAAGGTTTGCGCTAAGCTGTGGCGTTGGTAAGCATCGTTACCTGGGTTAGTCTCAGTCTTACCCTCTTTAATGCGAGTCACACTGCCTGCACTCGCATGTTGCTCTGGGGTATCAATAGTGCGAGCAGCACCTGCAAGGCTTACTTTACCCGCACGGTACAGCATACCAACGGTAATCGCATCGCTACCGAAGTACTTACCGTCGTATTTATCTTCATCGACGATTTCAATATAGCTGTAAGCATTTTCAGCAGTTTGCTTCTCGTTTAAGGCATCGACTAAGTTCTTAATCGCGCTCTTTTCGCCAAAACCGTTGTTAGCAATTTCCATCAAGCCAACGATATCGGCATTCATGGCTGTAATGGCACTAACGATTTTCGCACGTTGTAACAGCATTTCTTCTTCGGTCAATGCGCCGCGGTTGCCACCCGATGGATTAGTATCACCACCCACAACATCATTGAAGAAGTTCAGTACGTTAAAGCTGGCCACACGGATATCACCTTTAGTCGCCACACTTGGTGCATCTGTTCTATCATCGCCGCGGATAAAATCGCCAGCAGTAATAGTGTTCGTAGCCACTAAACGGTAAGCCCCGTAGCTATAACCAATCACCCCTTGCAGATTGGTCAATTGATCACCGACGCGGATATAACCTGTTTCAGCATTAAAGTCAGGGAAGTAAGGAATTACACCGTCAGCAGGTTTGTAATCGGATTCGATAAACAGCTGATTTTCTAGGTTAGATTTAACTAATGCCGTTGCCTCAGGAGAAAGCGCTGGGTATAACTGGGTTGGCTTCATCAAGGGTTCTTTGTAAGACACCAACATGTTATTACGCTTGCCCGCATAGTCGAAGCTAAAGGTGCGGCTGATCTTCAGATCACTGCCAGCATCTAATAGCACGTTCATGCCTTCATAACGCTCTAAAGCCTGTGCTAGAGTTTCTCCCTCGGCAACATAGAAAGGCGCTGCGACAGGAACTTCCCCCTTCGCGCCCACTTCAAATTTTTTATCGGTTTTAATATCAATTTGGGTTAGACCGAAGTATTCCTTGACCTTACCCTGAACACAGATTTCAACCCCAGGTTGGATCGCTGCTGGCGGTGTTTCACCTAAAAAGACAAATACACCATCGGAAGTATATGGCGAGTTATCACCCTTCACTTCTTGCAAATAAAAACCTTTGAACAAACTCTCGCCACGGGCAGTCACCACCCCGCGAACCGTCACTTCACTTTCAGACTCAAATGCACCTTGAGGAACATAAGGGCTAGATTCGCCAGCACCTTGTACTTGATAAATAGGAACAATTTTCGCGCCACTGCAACTAAATACAGGTGTTTCTGGTGCGGTTGGCGTATTCAGAGAACCAAGACCAGTGAAAGTATCTTTAGGTAATTGTTCCCACTGGGCAGCATTAAAGACGGTATTTGCGACTAATGAGTCTAGTTTACGCTTAAGGGTAACATCGAGTCCCCAACCGACTGGCGTTGGCACATCACCAATAATATCAACCACGGCGCCATCTTTAACCAAAGCGACAGCATCACCGCCGTTAAAGCTTAAGCTACCAGAATAACTATCGACGCCTTGTGGCAGGGTAATAACACCGCTTGAATTGAGAATCACTTTAGTGGCTTTAGGCGCAATGCTCTGGCCATCTAATACTTGCATATCTGACGCATCTGTTGCGCCATCTTTATAACGAACGAGCTTATAACCTGTGAGATCAATTGCCGCATCACCGCTGTTATACAATTCGATAGCTTTGTTATTAGAGCTACCTTCAACATACTCAGTGATTATGACATCAGCACTTGCCATCATAGGCAACGCCGCGGCTACAGCTAAAGAAATAGCCGTCAACTTATTAACATTTTCCATATCAACAACCCCATTATTATAATATTGCCGCTAATTTTTATTAACGTGCGGGCGGATTATTCCAGACTTGTAGGGCTAAAAAAAGGGGGCAAGATCTCACTATGCATGCATAACATATTGATGGAAATGTAATTTTACAGAGTAAATTGTCTTACATTCAGAACAGTGCCATAACACAAAATTATTAAACAGCGATAAAACAATAAGTAAGAAAAAGACATCCAGTCCCCCTAGTTAACCTAAGTGAACAAATAATAATCGCAAAAAAAATATGATATTTTTATGATATTTTTAAACATGCCATTCTGAATAAGCGTATTAAATTTGTTGCTTTAAATATGCGTTATTCATTTAAAACTTAATCAGTCTTCCATCGTTCTAAAATAATCGCTTATTGATACGGCAATACCTTGTTATTCAAATAACAAAATAAAACACTAATAAAGCTAAATAGCCTGTTACAACTCGGTTTACTAATGAATTAAAACAAAAGTAGGATTTAACAGCATAAAAAAATACCGCCCAAAGGCGGTATTTTTATAAAAGCATACTGTAACTAAAAATTACTTCTTAGCGGGTTCAGCAGCAGGTGCAGCTTGTGCTTTCTCAATTGATTTCAACTCAACTTCAAAAATCAGCGTTGAGTTTGGTGGAATCGTTCCAGTATCACGTTCACCGTAAGCTAAGTTTGCAGGGATAACAAACTTGTACTTAGCACCAACAGGCATTAACTGTACGCCTTCGGTCCAACCAGGAATAACACGATTCAATGGAAATTTAGCCGTTTCACCACGTTTGTAAGAGCTATCAAACTCTTTGCCATCAATCAGAGTACCTACGTAATCTACTTCAACCGTGTCTTCAGCCGCTGGCTTTTCACCTGAACCAGGAGTGAGTACTTCGTATTGCAAGCCCGATTCAGTTGTGACTACGCCTGGCTTAGCTTTGTTTTCTTCAAGGAACTTTTTGCTATCCTCGAGATTTTTCGCCGCAATGGCTTTAGCTTGTTCTGTACGCTTGTCATTTAATTTTTTGTCTAAACTTTGAAGAATGGTTTGCATTTCTTCTTCAGTTAACTTCAGCTGATCATTCAAACCATTAGTAAAACCTGTCACGATCAGCGTGCGGTCAACTGGTAGGCCTAATTCTTCTTGCTCTTTAATATGACCAGACATATAACGACCGATTGAAGCACCCACACTGTAGGCTTCTTTTTGTGCTTCTGTCGTTAATTCAACATTTGTGCTTGCATTTGTTGCTTTTTCTTCTTGATTACAAGCAGATAGGCCAATAACAGCCAATGCAACTAACGATAATTTATAAATCGATTTCATTAAAGCTTCCTCAGCATCCTCAAGCGGTTACAATAACCTAAGCGCGACAACTTTATACTAGTTATCTGGGTTATACCAACTAGATTCTTTATGGGTTAACTGTGATTAATTTCACTCTACCGAGTTAGAGACACCAACTTTAGGAGCAAGTTCATGAAGAAAACCCTACTGCTGGTAATTTGCACGATTTTTTTGACGGCTTGCTATCCTAAAGCCGAAGATATTCGCGTGCTCTCAAAAGACCCTTCTTACAGTGCAAGTCTCTCGAGTGATGGCACTCTCGCAATTGTCGCAACTCAGAATCAAGGAGTCCAATGTTGGGACTTAACCCAGCACACCCTTAAATACCAATGGGTGCATGGCGACCTTCATACAGGCGTGGCCAGCACAGCCATTTCACCTAATGGTGAGTTCGCCGCATCGTTAAGCCGCGATTCAGTTGCCCTATGGACAATAGCCGACGGAAAATCCGTAGGTTGGTGGTCACTGCCCGCATCGGGAGAAAGTGTTGCGGTAGCCAACAATGGGGTTTTGCTTATTGGTTTAAACGATGGCAGTGTAATGTCTCTAAATGCGGCAAAAACGGCACTGATTAAATTCTTAGGCCATAAAGAACGCGTCAATACGGTTGCACTGTCGGCGGATGGTCGCATCGCACTCACAGGGTCAAATGATATGCAGGCCATTTTATGGCAGGCACAAACCGGACAACCAATCCACACTTGGGATCTTGGTAGCCGGGTGACTAAGGTGGCACTGAACGACAGTGGCAGTTTAAGCTTTACCAATGGCAGTACGAATGAAGCAAAAATTTGGGACAACTCAACCGGTAAACTTTTAAATCAATTAGCAATTAATCGTCGCCAAATGACCTTTTCAGCAGTACGTTTTACTGAGCAAGACAAGCAGTTATTAACGGGAACTCCCGCCCGCGAAGTCATACTCTGGCAACGCAGTTCGGGTAAACCTATTGCACAATGGCAAATTGCGTTGACGAAAAACAGCCAAAACCGAGGAGCCGTTGTATACTCTGTGGCAATTCGAGATACCAATAAAGTCGTTAGTATCAGTAGCCAAGGCTTAGTTGAGACTTGGCAACAATAGAGGTTAGCCATGCAAGGTGTACAACAACAAATTGAAGAGCTGCAAACTAAATTAGCTTTTCAAGAACTCACTGTCGAAGAATTAAACCAAGAGGTGATTAAGCTGAATCGACTCGTGGCCCATCAACAGCACCAGATCCAGTTATTAGTTGGCAAGTTGCAGGCAATGGAGCCGAGCAATATTGCTACCCAAGCTGAAGAAACGCCGCCACCCCATTATTAATAACGAACTAAAATCGTCAGCCAAACGATGAAGACTAAATATCCAGGGAATGCGATGTTTAAAAATGAGATACAACACTCCTGTCAGCCGCTACCGATTGCCCAGGTAGGTGAAGCCATTTTAAAACAACGGGCAATTGAAGTACGCGACTTTGATGAAACGCTCAGTCAGTTAGCATCGCAAATGGTGGCAAGCATGGTAGAGGCAAAAGGCGTCGGTATCGCTGCCCCACAAGTGCACAGCCCGCTAGCGCTATTTATCATGGCATCACGGCCAAACGAGCGTTACCCCGATGCACCGCTAATGGAGCCCGTTGTGGTGGTTAATCCACACATCGAGTTGGCATCTTTACAACTCGAAAAAGGTGAGGAAGGCTGTTTATCTGTCCCAGGACAACGGTTTACCATTTGGCGTCACCACAGTATAGTTGTGCGCTATCAAAACCTAGCGGGACAGTGGCAACACGCCGAATTAACGGGTTTTATTGCACGTATTTTCCAACATGAATTTGATCATCTTCAAGGGATCACTTTGCTTGAGCGTTCACAAATGCCACAGCAAACACTAATGGCACAAGAAGGTAACCCACAGGCATGAACACCACCTTCATTCACTCTTTTATCAGACCCACCATCAGCACATTGATGCTCGCCGCCATCTTCGGTTCGAGCGGCTGTGCCTATAACAGTATTTTTATCAATTATCCGGCACAAATCGCGCCAATCAAACAAGATCTCAATACCGCGACGCCCATGGCGGATATCGACAAATTAGCCAGTAATATCCAAGGCAATGACGGTTTGCTTTACGCTCAAGAAGCAGGGCGCATCGCTCAAGTTGCGGGGGATTTTGCCAGCAGTAAAAAATACTACGAGCAAGCGGTGGCGGCCTACACCGCCTTTGATGATAAAGCCAAGATTAGCGCCAGCGATATCGGCGCGACGGCGACAAGCTTAGTGTTAAATGACAATGCGATTCCCTACCGCGGCCCGGGCTTTGAGCGCATTATGCTGCACCAATATCAGGCGCTCAATTACCTATTCAGCGGCGACTATCAAGGCGCGCTAGTGGAAGTTCGTCGTAGTAACGAATTGCAAAGTTCAGAGCAAGAACGCTATCAAAAATCGCAAAAATCGGTACAAGCTATGGCTAATGGTACGGTCGATGCCGAAGTGAATAAACTTGGGCAAGCGGCAGGCACAGTCACCAGCTCCTTCCTCAATGCTTATAGCTATTACACGACGGGCGTACTACACGAAGTGCTTGGTGAACCAAACGATGCCTTTATCGATTACCGTAAAGCAGCCCAAATCACTCCTGATAACACGTATCTGCAACAGGATTTAGTCCGCCTTGCCAAACAACTCGGCATGCCGCAATACGATGAGTTTAAAAAGCGCTGGGGCGATGCCAAGCTCCCAAAAGCAGGTGAAGGCCAAGTAGTGTTGATGGTCGAAAAGGGCTTTGTCCCTGAAAAACAAGCGCTAACAGTGCCCTTCACTATCCATGGCAACTGGCAAACCGTGTCTCTAGCGACCTATGGGCCAAACAATAGCTATGTGCCAGAGACTCAAGTGCAGGGCTTAGGCACAGTGCTTAAAACTGAACCTATCGCCAATATTGATGCCTTAGCGATTACCGCCTTGAAAGAAGATTTACCCGGAACCTTAGTCCGCCAAGTTGCAAGGGTTTATGCCAAATCGGAAATGGCTTATCAAGTCGAAAAAAGTGGTAAACCCGGCAATAATGCCGCCGATATTGGCAGTATTGCTATGCAGATTTTTAACGTTGTTACCGAACAGGCGGATCGCCGTAGTTGGTTAACACTGCCGAAACAGGCACAAATTGGCAGGCGTTATCTCAATCCTGGCGAATACACACTGCAATTGGATAAAGCACCACCGGCCAAAATTGACGTTGCCGCAGGCAAGACCACCTTGGTCTGGGCAATTGATACTGGTAATTACACCCGAATTTATTCAATAATCATTTAACCGAGCGGTGAATGTTTGAATAAAACGAGTGTCATTAAGTTTTTACAATCACAAAATGGAACTGACTATGAAACAATTTAAACTGATTTTTGTGCTGGCTGCCGTGATGGGTCTGGCTGCATGTCAATCTAAAGTAGAGTATGGTGATGCCACAGAGGTTGAAACCGTTAACGAAAACTTTGGCTCAACGGATCTGCAAGCCATTGCTGCTAAAATGGTTGATAGCATGATGACTTTCCCACCGATTGTGGCCATGACAGCGAATAACCGCCCAATTTTGTTTGTCGATAGCATCAAAAACAAAACCTCTGAGCATATCGATACTGAGTCAGTAACCGACTCTATCAGCAACAAATTATTGCGCTCAGGCAAGTTCCGTTTCATCGACATGACTAAAGTCGATTCAGTTCGTAAGCAACTGGATTACCAAAACAATACCGGTATGGTTGACCCATCAACCGCCATCAAGTTTGGTCGTCAAATCGGTGCCCAGTACATGCTGTATGGCAACCTATCTAGCATCGTTAAGCAAGATGGCAGCACCAAAGACGTTTACTACAAAATGACTATGCGTCTAATGGACTTAGAAACAGGTCTTATCGAATGGTCTGACGAAAAAGAAATCCGTAAGACCAAATCTAAGTCTTTCTTGGGCATGTAATCCCGCTCAAAGTAATAGGCTAATGCCGAAACATCCAAAAAAAGCCAGCATTTTTGCTGGCTTTTTTTACATTTTTAACATTGGTTATCCATGCTAAATAAGGTAGTGTACTCGCCCAAAACACTAAGCAATGATGCCGCTTTTGTATGGAGAAGAGTTCGCGACACAATCAGGCCGACTCTTGCCCCACGACGCCGCATCTACGCCATAAATAAAGTAAATCGTTGAAGGATTTAAGTAGTGAATTTGTTTAAAGCTAGCCTAGTCGCCCTCACCTGCTCTGCATTAATGTCGTGCGCCGTTAAAAGTCCTTTAAATACAGGGCCAAGGGACGCCAGTCCCTATATCAGCCAGTATCAGGCAAGCCTACGTTCACAGGTAATATCGGATGTGCATTATGAGTTGGATTTTCAACTGACAGGTGACACGCAATTCAGCGCAACAACTAAGATCCACTTCAATCTTAGCGAGGTTCCTAAGCAACTGAGCTTGGATCTAAGCAAAGCACAAATTAAGCGTTTTTTGATTAACGGAACCGCCATTTACCCCAATTACAATGGTGCCTATATCAGCTTAAACACCCGCTTACTGACCTCGGGTGATAACACGGTTGAAGTGCAATTTACCCGAGCGCACAGCACTAATGGCGAAGGCTTGCATCGCTTCCAAGATCCCGTCGATGGCAAGGTCTACCTCTACTCTCACTTTGAGCCTGCCGCTGCTCAACAGATGTTTGCAGTATTTGATCAACCCGATTTAAAAGCCAATTACAAAATCAGTGTGACCGCGCCGAAGGATTGGCAAGTGATCAGTACCATGCGCGAGTCCTCTGTCACACCTGCGGGGACCATTAATCGTTGGGAGTTTCCTGAAACGCCTAAATTAAGCCCTTACAATTTCTCTATGCATGCAGGCCCGTACCATATGTGGCAGGATAATTCCGGCCGTTATCCTATGCGATTATTTGCACGACAATCCGTTGCTCACCAAGTGACCCCACAGGACTGGTTTACCTATACAAAACAGGGGTTAACCTTCTTTGATGCCTATTTTGGTATTCCTTATCCCTTTAAAAAATACGACCAAATCCTAGTGCCAGACTTTCTCTATGGCGCAATGGAAAACGCAGCAGCAGTGACCTTTGCCGAAGATCATTTCCTCCACAAAGCAGAAATGACCGCCGAGCAAAAACAAAGCTTGGCGGGTGTTATTATGCACGAAATGGCCCACCAGTGGTTTGGCGATTTGGTCACGATGAAGTGGTGGAATGGCCTGTGGTTAAACGAAAGTTTTGCTTCTTTTATGGGTACACTCGCGACCCAAGAAGCCACAGAATTTACGAATGCTTGGCGCAGTTTTTATGCTCAAGGCAAACAGCGCGCCTATGAGCAAGACAGCTTAGTCACTACCCATCCGATTGAAGTGCCTGTAGCGACCACCCAAAATGCCTTCGACAATATCGATGCTATTACCTATCAAAAAGGCGCCTCGACGCTCAAGCAGCTACGCCATTTACTTGGTGATCTGGTGTTCCGCCGCGGCGTGAGCAACTACCTCAAACAATACAGCTACCAAAATGCCGAGCTTGATGACTTTATCAATAGCCTCGCTAAAGCTGCGGGCAGAGACTTAAGCGCATGGACACAGGAATGGCTATACAGCGCTGGGGTAAACACCATTAAAGCCGAATACCGCTGCGACGGTAACCGCATTAGCGAATTTAGCCTATTGCAATATCCCGCTAGCAGCGAACTACCGACACTGAGGGAGCAAAAAGTCCAAATTGCACTGTTTACTAAAGGACGTTTCGATTTAAGGCATGAGACCACAGTACCAGTAACCTACAAGGGCGAGCGTACCGAGGTGAAACAATTAGTCGGTGAGCGTTGTCCCGATCTGGTTTACCCCAACTATGATGATTGGGGCTTTGTGAAGGTGCAACTCGATGAAAAATCCTTCGATACCGCCAAGCAACAGTTAAGCCGAGTTACAGATCCGCTATTGCGCTCAATGTTATGGCAAAGCTTGTGGGACAGTGTACGTGAGGGCAACCTGAGTTTAGATCAATACCTCAGCACAGTATTCGTCAACGCCCCAGCGGAGAATGACTACACTGTGGTCGGTCAAATTATTTCTAGCTTGCTACGCAGTAAAGAATACCTCGCGCAGATCGCGCCTATTCAGCAAAACTATGCTGAAAATGCAGTTAAAGGCTTAGCGCAAATGAGCCTTCGTAAGACCATGGAGAGTCGAGGGGACAATGACTTCCAGCGCCGCTGGTTCGATGCCTATATCCAATTAGCCAGCGATCGTGACAGTTTACGTCATTTAGCGCAATTGCTAGACGGCACTACTAAAATCAAAGGGTTAACTTTAGATCAAGATCTGCGCTGGGCTATCATAATCCAGCTTAATCGCTACGACTTCCCGAATGCGCAGCAACGTATAACACGGGAAATAGCACGCGATAACTCAGATTCTGGGGAAAAAGCGGCATTAGCCGCTCAAGTGATCCGTCCTGAAGCTGCCGCAAAACGTCGCTGGTTGAGTAAAGTCCACGCCGATGCCCTACCGTTTGCTAAGCAGCGCATCATCATGGAAAACCTTTATCCTGCTGAGCAAAAACTCTTAAGCGCAGCCACCGCCGAAGAGCGCCTCGCAAACTTAGCCGATATGGACAAAAAGGGCCCAGTGTTTATGCGTAGCTACAGCCGTAACTTGATCCCAACCGACTGTAATTACAATAGTATTACCGCCTTGGATAAAGTATTAGACAGCCAAACAGGCTTATCTAATCTTAGCCGTCGTACTTTATTAGAAACGCGTCAAGCAGAGCAGCGTTGCGTGCTAATCAAAAATAAAATGACCCACTGATAATGAGTTGAAAAAGAAGAGGCTCTGATGAGCCTCTTCTTTTTGCCTTGATCTTTACCTTACATGGGAAACCTGTAGATAAAAATGTAATAACTCTTTCAATGGTAGTGGCTTAGAATAAAAATAGCCCTGATGTTGATACACCCCTTTAGCTGCTAAATAATCTACCTGTTCTTGGGTTTCCACGCCTTCGGCAATCATCTCCATATTCGACTCGTGTCCAAAGGCAATAATGGCATCAAGTACAGCTCCCTTAAGATCTTTTGTACCAATGGTATCGATAAACATCTTATCAATTTTGATACTATTAATTCCAAGTCGCTGTAAATAGCTAAAACCGCCAAAACCCGTACCAAAGTCATCCAGTTTAAAGTCATGGCACAATGGTAAAACGGCTTTTATTTCAGCTAAGGCTAGCTCAAATTGAGTGATAGGTTTGCGCTCCGTCAGCTCAAATGCAATCCGCTTAACCATGGGATCTCGGTTTAAAGAGAACCATTGACTCAACAAGCCAGACTCTAAGTGCTGCGCAACAATATTGATGCTTACCCAGCCTTTTAGTTGAGCTAAATCGCGATACACCTGATCTAGCAATAAATCGGTGATCGGTAATATGAGCCCCGAATCCTCAGCATAAGGAATAAATTGATTGGGCTGGACTAATACACCATCGAATCGACGCCAACGTACCAGCATCTCCTGCCCAACAACGTCGCCTGAACGGCAATCGATAATGGGCTGATAATAGGGAATAAATTCTTTTCGACTCATTCCTTTTTGCAGCAACATACCAAGCGACACCCGGGCAGATTGCCAGTTCCAATAAAAAATCACAGCTAAAAATGCTGCAATTAACGCTGCAATAAAGAGTACGACACTAATGCGATAGGCTTCTTGCCAATAGAGATCATCACCCGCCTTTAAGGTTAAGGTGACATCTAACGTTTTAATATAACGAGATTTCTTGATAATGCTGTGGTTTTCATCAAGATTTTCTGTCCCCCTAACCATGGGGGAAAGCCCTTGATAACTGATGAGTAATTGATAACAACCGTGGCAAAGGTTAGATAGGGTTTCGTTATAAACAGAGCTATTAGTCAGCACGACTAACTTCTGCTCACCTAAATGAAAAGCATAGGCAAGACTACGAGCACGATCGGTGGCCGCGACCGTTGTCGCAATATCGACCTGTTGTGTGCCAAAAAATAAACTTCGAGATCGATCAAGATGGTAATTGACTGGCGGACCGATATTGGAGCATTTTTTACCATCGGCAAGTTCTAGCTGAATAAAACGAACAATTGCTGGACTCAAGGATTGACTATTGAGTAACGCAATATCATCTTCATTGCAGGTAAAAGATAATTTAGCAAATGCCCGTTCAATATTTTTTTGCTTAAAATCATCAACACCATTTGCAAAAGTAAGTGTTATTTCATCAAAATCACGATTAAACCTTTTTTCTATGCTATAGGCCGTCAACCAAGGATAAATTGTACTCGCTAAAAGTATTGGTAAAAGAAAGATTAAGCATGAATGTAACCAAGGATTAAAGCACCAGCGAGGAAAACTCCATTTCATCTATACTACTCTCTTACTTATGTTTGAGTGCACTTGCTTATGACACTTTAGGAATACTATGCTAAAAAGCCTTTCAAAACTGTGCAATAAAACAAGTTCACCATGATATAAGTAACTTTTGAAAATACTTATACAAAACAAAATACTGTTAGCAGCCACAACTTTATCAAATCTGAATGATCAACCATTAATGCTTTAGCTATTTCAGCCGCTATACTTTATTAACGTTAGGTTGCTAGCGGAATTTAAAGGAATAGAATATGCGTTCAACACTTAAAACTCGCCTACTTTTTAGTAGTCTCTTAGCCGTATTCATCACTGTTGCAGTACTGGTTAGTATTTCAAGCTACGTCATTAGAAATCATGCTATAGGCAATACCCAAGGCGAGATTGATCAACTAGCGAATACTTTTGCCGAAGGTATTGGACTGTGGATGAAAGATAGAAAAACAGCCATTACAAGCCTTAAAAAGACCATAGAGGCTGACCCGAGTGTGCAAATTACCCCTTATTTATTACAAGCACATAATGCAATGGGATTTGCGCTCACCTATTTTGGTGATGAGCAAGGCAACATGTACCGCCAAGATCCAGCGCTCAATACCGCAAACTATGACCCACGTGTCCGCCCTTGGTATATGGATGCAAAAGCCGCTAATAGCATGGTTATGACTGCTCCCTATGTCAGCGCCACCCTTAAAAAACAAGTTGTGACTATCGCTGAGCCAGTGATGGTTGCGGGCCAACTCTTCGGTGTCGCCGCGGCAAACCTTACCATTGACCAACTCACCGATGCGGTACAGCGGCTCGAAGTCCCCGGTAATGGCTACACCCTGATGGTAGACAACACAGGACTAATTATTAGTCACCCAAATAGTAAGTTAAATAATCAACAACTTACTACTATTGACTCTGATTTTACCCCCACCTGGCTATCACAACGCGCCAATGCCAATACTATGGAAGAGCGTGAATTAGATGGTGAGACTCAGTTAGTCTATGTAGCGAACGTTCCGTCGACCGACTGGGCGTTAATATTTGTGATGAACAAACAAGAAATCATGTCGCAAGCGACTACGCTCGCTTGGTGGATGTCCGCCGTAGGCGCTGGGTTACTGGTAATGTTTGGTTTAGTATTAGTCGCAATCTTCAAAATGCAATTCAAAGACTTAGAACGAGTTGCTTTGGCACTAAATGATATCGCAGAGGGCGATGGCGATCTGACGGTGAGAATTCACACCGCAAACAGCCATGATGAAATTGGGATCTTAGCCTCAGGTTTTAACCGCTTTGTCGAACGTCTACACGGCATGATTTCGAGAATGCACAATATTGCGGGCCAACTTGAATACCAAGCTAAGGGCAGCAGTGCGTCTGCGGCAGATAACAGCCAACGCATTGCGGTTCAGCAGGATGAAGTGACCATGGTCGCCACCGCAGTGACCGAAATGGCCAGCGCCACAGAAGAGATTGCCAGCAACGCCGAACATACAGCGCAAACAGCGCAAAATGCCGTGAGCCTCTCGAATCATGGTCAAAAACAAGTGATGCAAAGTCAGCAATCTATTCGTAACTTAGCAAATGAGGTTGATACCGCAGGACGTATTATCAGCGAGCTGAATGAGCACTCACAAAAAATTAATAGCATTCTATTAACGATCAGTGGGATTGCAGAACAAACCAACTTGCTTGCGTTAAACGCAGCCATTGAAGCCGCTCGCGCAGGTGAGCAAGGTCGTGGTTTCGCCGTGGTTGCCGATGAAGTTCGCGTATTATCGCAACGCACTCACTCATCAACCCAAGAAATTCAGGCAATGATTGAAACCTTGCAACAAACAGCAGGCAAAGCCGTAAAATCCATGACTCAAAGCCATGATATGGCAGAAACGAGTGTGGCTGATGCCAACTCAGCCAGCGAGAGCCTGCTGCAGATAAGCAAAGCAATTAATGAGATATCTGATATGGCAAGCCAAATTGCAACGGCCGCAGAGGAACAAACCTCTGTTACTAGCGAAATTAATCGCAATACCGAATCAATTCGTGAAGTCTCAGAAAACCTCTCTATTGAGGCCCAAAGTGCGATGGTGCAGTCACAGGAGTTGGCTCACTTAGCCGCCTCACTGCAACAGGAAGTGTCACGTTTTAAACTATAAATACACTTGTTGCATTGATATAAACGCCCGCTGTAGCGATTTTCGTTACAGCGGGTTTTAGTTAGAGTCTTAACACTGGCCTATAAGTGCTTTCCCTTCAAACCTTGATACCCCAACTCAATACGATTACCACCATTCTTTTTAGCCTTATACATGGCAGCATCGGCGCAGGAAATAAGTTGCTGTTCATCTTTGCCATGCTCAGGATACAAAGCGACACCAATACTTGGAAAAATATGAATTTGCTGCTCTACAAGCTCAAAAGGCTGATTCAATATATCCAGCACTTTTTGAGCAACGAGCAAGGTATTGTGTGCAGAATCAACTCGCTCCAGTAAGATAACAAATTCATCGCCACCAAAACGCGCGACCGTATCAGAAACTCTCACGCAGCTAAGAAGCCGCTGCGCAGTAATTTGTAACAACAAATCTCCCACACTATGTCCGTAGGTATCGTTAACCCATTTAAATTTATCTAAGTCTAAATAAAGTAAAGAGAAATAACTCGACTCTCGATGCGCTCGAGATAAAGCCTTTTGAAACCTATCGTAAAATAACTCTCTGTTGGGTAGATGAGTCAACTGGTCGTAGAGTGCTATCTGCTCTAAGCGAGCCAACATTTGACGACGTTCGATGGCGAACGCAATTTGAGTCGAGACAAACTCCACCAATTCACAATCTTGTGAAGTATAGGTTCTTGAACCTGGGTTGCTATGCATTATCAACGCGCCAATCACCCCTTTGTGCAATCTCAACGGCACGCCGAGCCAGCAATCTTTAAAAGTTACTGCTAATGGCGATGAAAGCGTGTTCGACATGGGACAAAAGAGTAAGGATTGTCCCGTTTGAATGATCTGCTCAGCAAAATAATTAGCATTACTGATATATGCGATATTTTGATCGGACACCGATAACTGGTAAGGAAAATCTAATTGATTTGAATCTTGGTCATAAAGCGCGATAGCAAAATTTTCTGCGGGTAAAAGTTTTGCAATGATCTGGTGGATATGACTATAGAGGGATAACAAATCCTCGGCCACATGAACCGCCTCAGAAATCTCGTATAACGCGGCTTGCCGACGCTCAGCATTTTTATTTTTGGTAATATCGCGAGCCACCGCAACGCGTTGTTGATATTCATCAGACCAGCGGGCTGACCACAGAATATCCACTATGCTGCCATCTTTGCGTATATAACGATTTTCAAAATCGATTTTATAGTGATCTGTCATAATTTCATTGGCCGCAGCAAGCGTACGTTCACGGTCTTCTGGTAAAACCAAATCCAACATCTGCATACCAATCATTTCATCTGGCGTGTAACCAAAAATACGTTCAGCACCCGCACTCACAAATTCAAATCGCCCCGATTTATCTACCACACAGATGGCATCTAATAGCAAATCAATAAAGCGACCAAGTGAAGTATAACCTTCGTTTTTCACACGACTCTCCCACCACGCCAGCAGACAAAACGAGAATAGCTAACTGACTATTGCAGCTAAGCTTTGCATCCCTGTATAGAACCAACGCGCGAATACTCGATGATTAAGGTTAATAGTACATAATATCATACTATTAGAGTAGGTTAATTAGCATGGCAGTTCCACTATTACAACATTCCATACATAAAGCCGGATTGGACATTAGCTTAACCCAATAACAGCATCCGCAAGATGCTTAGTATTTGACTGAGATAAAACTCTTTGAGCACAATAGCCAATTCAAATTTAGTTGATTATATCTGGAGTTATTTTGACGGCGCTTAAGTCACCTTCACACCAAGCGAATCATTTTCGCCTAGGGCTTGCAATGTGGTCTCATCAGCATTGGCAAAGCAGTGTTTATGGTGCAACAACTAAGCAAGCCGATCGCCTAGCCCGCTACGCAACCATTTTTAACACTGTAGAAGGAAATACCAGTTTTTACGCCACGCCAAATACACAAACAGTGATGAACTGGCACAGCGCAACACCAGATGACTTTCGCTTTACCTTTAAACTACCGCAGCTCATCACCCATCAAAGACAGCTGCAACATTGTCAGCAGGAACTAATGGAATTCTTTCGGGTGATGTCGCCCTTGGCTGAAAAAACTGGGCTATGGAAGATCCAACTTCCCGCCTACTTTGGCCCGGAGCAACTAACAACCTTGGCGCATTTTTTAGAAATGCTTCCCCAAGGCTTGACCTATGGCGTTGAAGTACGGCATTTAGCCTTTTTTGCGAAGGGAGAGGCTGAGCGAGCACTAAACCGCTTGCTGATGGGTAAACAGGTAAATCGCATCATTATGGACAGTCGGCCCTTGTTTGCCCTACCGCCCGCTAGCGAAGCAATTATTGATGCCCATAAGAAAAAACCACAATTGCCCGTACATGCTATCGCAACTGCAAATGCGCCAGTGGTTCGCTTTATCGGACAAACCGATGGTACTATCGAAGCCTTAGCCGCCAATAACGATAAGTTACAGATCAAAAACAACGATAGCTTTTTCAACAATTGGTTACAGCAACTTCCCCTCTGGATTAAAGAAGGTCGAGAACCCTATCTTTTTATCCATACACCCGACAATCAAACGGCTCCAGAGCTCGCAGTTCGTTTATATCAGCAGTTACAGCAGCAAATCGCCGCTGAGATTTGCTTACCAACAATCAAGTTACACACACCACCATTGGCAGATCCTACTGCGCAAATGCAACTCTCTTGGTAAGAGGCTGCATATCAACTTCAGCTTAGCCCCAAATTGAGTTAGCGAGAATAAAGACCAATGCCGACAAGAACATCGTAATAGGCAGCGTGAGTACCCATGCCAATAGAATTTGCTTAATGGTTTGGCTTTGCAGCCCAGAGCGATTAGCAACCATAGTACCCGCAACCGCCGAAGATAGAATATGCGTAGTTGAAACTGGCATACCCGTAACGCTGGCAATCCCGATCGAAGCCGCAGCCGTCACCTGCGCAGCAATACCTTGGCTATAGGTCATTCCAGACGAGCCTATTTTTTCTCCCACGGTATAAACAATTCGCCGCCAGCCCACAAGCGTGCCACAACCCAAGGCAGTCGCAATCGCCACGATCACCCAAAGCGGCGCGTATTCGGTCGATTTAGTCAAATCCTTACGCCATTTAGCTAAAGAGCTTAACTCCTTGGCTGGTAAGTCTAATTTAGACACTTTACGAGCGGTATCATCGATACACAGCAACAACCTACGCACTTCACGGCGCTCTTCTACCGTCATATCTTGAAAACTATTCGCCTTATCCAAACGGCGATCAAGCAACGACATCGCGGGTAACACGGTCTGTGCCGAACAATGACTCAACAGCTCATCACTCGCCTCAAGCTGTGCTTTTACATCAACTAAATCGCTAATTATCGCTTGATTGCGGCTATAAATAGCCATAATCCGCCGGTTTGCATCCTGCGTCCTTGCCAAATCATAGGACTGGCTGCTCATATCGAGGGCAAAATACGCTGGGGCCATACAGATAAGCACCAGCATCACTAAACCTATGCCTTTCTGCCCATCATTCGAGCCGTGGGCAAAACTCACCCCCATGGCCGAAGCTATCAGGCTCACGCGCGCCCAAAATGGTGGATGGCGTTTACCATTAATCTGAAATTGTTCATCGGGCGTACGGTGGATCTTATGCTTTTGCCACATGAACTTCATCAGCAATAGCAGTACTCCAGCCAGCACAAAACCAAGGGTGGGCGAAATAATCAGAGATAACATGATTTGCGTGGCTTTAGTGAGATTAATGCCATGCAATATAGGCTGGTGATGTATCCAAGCAAATGCGCCACCAACCCCCATAATCGAACCAATTAAGGTGTGGGAGCTAGAAGCTGGAATACCAAAGTACCAAGTACCTAAGTTCCAGATAATGGCGGAAAATAACAGTGAAAACACCATTAACAGCCCTTGAGTGGAGTCCATCCCCAATAAGGAGTCAACGGGAAGAAGATGTACTATGGCATAGGCTACGCCAAGTCCGCCAAGTAACACTCCCGCAAAGTTAAAAAGGGCCGATGAAACCACCGCTAAATTTGCAGGCATAGCTTTGGTGTAGATCACCGTCGCAACAGCATTGGCGGTATCGTGGAAGCCATTGATAAATTCGTAGGCCAACACAAATAACACTGCCAGCACTAAAGCCACCGACCAACCAAAGCCGATAGAGGTAAATATCTCAAACATAAATCGCGAACCTATGACGAGGACGCCACAGATTACGCCCAAGGTTGGGTATTTGACAGTGAAAAATTATTTAGATTTTCAAAAAGTGAATTAGTGCTCAATAACTTTGAATCCAACTTGCAATTAACAAATCGCTTAATACAAAAACGCCAGCACTGAGGCTGGCGTTTTGATTCACCCATATAGCTTACTGTAGATGACCTGCGTTATGCAGTTCACGTTCGTTCATCGGCGGTGGTGTCCATTGGTACATCCACGTTTCAGACAAAGGTTGACCATCTACTTCTAAGTAAACTCTTAGGTTAATCGGCTCAACGCTATCCTCTGGCGGCACGAGGTCAAACATAGCGCGGTAACCATTGATCGCATGTTGTGGGCGAGCAGAGTCGATTTCCACACGGCCTTGTGAAGTTGAAATAACCGCTTTCACTTGAGTATCTTTACCCAGCATTGGTAAAGAACCACCAGCAAAATCAATCACGAAGCGCTTGCTATAGTACTTACGCTTTTGACCAACTACGCCACCAATACCAGTAAAGGTATCCACTACGCGGGCACGGGGTGACTGCACAGGTGGAGTACCGCCCCAGTACATGTTGTAGCTATAGAGTAACTCTTGGCCTGGTTGAATGGGCTCTGCAGGATTCCAGAAAGCCACGATATTGTCGAAGGTTTCGTCCAGTGTTGGAATTTCAACTAACTGCACCGAACCTTTACCCCAATTACCTGTTGGCTCAATCCACAGACTTGGGCGCTTCTCATAGAATACGCCGTCATCTTGGTAGTGGTCGAAATTACGGTCGCGCTGCATTAACCCAAAGCCCTTTGGATTCTCATCGCTATAGGCGTTGAATCTCAAGTTACTTGGATTGCCCAGAGGGCGCCAAATCCATTCACCGTTCCCCGTATGCATGGCAAGTCCATCTGAATCATGGATCTCTTGACGCCAGTCGTAACCTGTACGGCGATCGTTCTCACCGACCATGAACATACTTGTCAGTGGTGCAACGCCTAAACGTTCGATAGCCTTACGCGGATAAATCGCCGCATCAACCTTCATCTTCAAACGCTCACCCGGCTCGATATCGAAACGATAAGCACCAGTTACACTTGGTGAATCTAACAGAGCGTACACAGTCGCAATATTAGAACCTGGTTGCGGCTTCTCTAACCAAAAACGGGTAAACATCGGAAATTCTTCAGGCTTAGGCAACGCAGTATCAACCGCCAAACCACGGGCAGAAAGACCATATTGCATTTCCTGACCGACCGCGCGGAAATAGCTTGCGCCCAAGAAGGCGACCACGTCACGTTGCCAGTCAGTGTTGAACTGCATTCTAAAGCCTGCAAAACCTAAATCTTTAGGAAGCTGGCTACCCTTTACCTTCGACTTACCGTAATCGAACATAGAAGGAGAATATTCAATCAGTTTAGCCTTGCCATTTTCCAATTGGTAAATGTGCACTGGTGTATCGAAATACAGACCTAAGTGGAACAATTCGGCGCGAAACTCCGAATCATCTTCATGCCACAGTGCGGCTTTTTTCTTGAAATGGAATTGCTGGTAATCATCCCAGCTCATGCCCTGTAAGCTTTTTGGTAACTCACCCTTGTGGCTTACATAGGACTCTGTCGCCAGCGTATGGGCATAGCCTTTTAACCAAGCGTAGCTAAACTCTTCTTCCTGCGGCGCACTGGCTTTACCCGCTGCACAAGCAGATAAGCTTAACAACACACTACAGGTGAGCAGTACGCTGCCAACCATCCGTTGTAAGCGGCTACGAGTAGACTGAGCTTCTACCGATGGCATCACCATCGGCTCAGGATTTAAATGTCTTTGTTCGGGAAATAAATTGGGTTGCATAAGCAGACTCTGAATTGGTGTAACTTCCTGACACTTCTCTGCAAAAGTAAGCATTATTGCAGTGACTGCCCTGTGGAGAACTGTTGATGACAGTGATAACAATAACTCTATCTTCATCAGTTCGCCAGAATCTAACATAATTTCGACGCAATGGAATATGTCACAGTGACAATATTCAATACTGACGCCAGTTTATGAAAATAGTATTAAAAAGGGCTGCAAAATGCAGCCCTTTATGGTCATAAAGCCAATTAAGTTATAACTTTGTATCTATTACTGTTTTGCGTTTGTTGTGAGCAATAATCAAGGCGATTAAACACACCACCCCCACGGCGATGCCCACTGGTTGACTCAGGGATTGAGGTAAACCTAAACCAATACCTGCGGTAACAATGTAAGACACTGTCACACAGGTGCCCGCAATCGCAGGCAAGCTTACTATCCAGTGAAAACTGCCTCTATCGAACAGGTATTTTGTCGCCAACCATAGCACACTGGTCGATAGCAGCATGTTTGAGAAAGCAAAATAACGCCAGATCAAGGAGAAGTCGATCTTGGTCATAAAGTAAGCGATGGTCAATATAGGCGCCGCTACCAGCAAACGGTTACGCATACTCTGAGGGATATTAAAAGCGTCGATAATGGTTAGACGCAGCGATCTGAACGCAGTATCCCCCGAGGTAATCGGGAATACAGCGACCGCAATAATTGCCATCACGCCGCCTAATACCCCAAGATAGCTCGTAGCCACTTGGTTAACCACTAAGCCAGGGCCGCCTTGGTCTAGTAAGCTCTTAAGCTCAACATATCCGCCCGGGAAGGCCGCAATCCCCGCAGTCGCCCATACACAAGCCACCACACCTTCAGCCACCATAGCGCCGTAGTAAACTGGGCGAACGTATTTCTCGTTTGTCAGGCAGCGAGCCATGATAGGTGCTTGAGTTGAATGAAAACCACTGATAGCACCACAGGTAATAGTCACAAACAGTAATGGCCAAATCGGTAAACCATCGGGGTTAGGTTCCAATAACTCATTGTTGTAATGGCTGTGGTTGAAGTACGCGAACACATCGCCCATTTCGGGTAACTGCGGTGCATTGATGAGGAGAGCCACTGCAATCGAAGTGGTCATCACGATCATTAATAGGCCAAACGCGGGGTACAGCTTAGTGATGATCTTATCTATTGGCAGCATAGTGGCTAAGAAGTAATAGGCCAAAATCACTAATACCCAGAAGGTGTTATTGCCAAAAATAGTATCTTTAAAATAATCGAGATTACTGAGTAGTCCTGCAGGGCTCATGATAAACACCACGCCCACGAAAAAGAGTAACATCGCAGTAAACAGCAGCATCACGCCTTTAAAATAGATGTTAAAATAGTGGCCCGCGATTTCAGGCAGACTCTTTCCATCTTCTTTTATGCTTAACACCCCAGAGAAATAATCGTGCACCGCGCCGCCGATAATGTTGCCTAACACAATCCAGAGTAAGGCTACTGGGCCATATAAAGCCCCTAGAATAGGGCCAAAAATCGGCCCGACACCGGCAACGTTTAAAAATTGGATTAAAAACGCTTTGGCGGGGTGAACGGGCACATAGTCCACGCCATCTTCGAATCTTGCTTGGGGTGTTTGCGCTTCAGGATCAATCCCAGCTTGGCGTTCAACAAACGGACTATAAAACTTGTATGCCAGCACTAAGAGCGCAAGACATAAGAAGAAAATTAACATTATTTAACTATCCATACTTTAGTAGAAGGTGATTAACTAGAGAGTTTCATTGAGTTAGCCAATGAGATCAAGCCATCACATACTAGACTAAAGTCGGGTTGATAAATCTAAATTTACGATAAGACTCGCTTATCTAAATAGATTTTTCAAATAATTTGTCTGTAAAAAATAAATCCAATCTTCTCTATAAGTGTTTCAGCGATTGGCTGTATAGCTTGTTTAAGCCTTAACTCAGCACAAATTCAAATAATGGCGCCGTATCATCTTCCTCTTGAATGAGTCTGTCCGTCTTTACAAATCCATGGCGCAGCAACACCCGCTGGGATGCAACATTATGCAGTGCCACATGGGCAAAGAGCGGCCTTGAGGTCACTAACGGTAAAAATGTGCTCAAGGTTAAGGTTGCGACCCCGCGCCCCCAAAATGCGCGGTCAATCCAGTAACCAATCATCGCCTGACCATCCATATGCCAATGGCCAATATTGCCAACCAGCAAACCATCGACTTCTATCCCCCGTGCCAGTACCGACGCCTGCCCAAGGATATTTTGCTGCCAATGAAGATAAAACGCCTCACGGTCCCGCGAGGGGAACTGCGCCAATTGGCAAGCAATCGGATCCTGCTGATGGGCGAAGATCAGCTCCAGATCGCTCTGCTTGATCGGCCGTAACGTCACATTCGATACGCGTGTTTGCTTATCCATCCTATATCTCTATTCAATTTCATCATCATGACATCTCGACATTCGCTGTCAGCTAAAAAAATGGGCGCATAACCCAAGCAGAGGTTAGCGCCCTAAGAGGCAAAACAACATCATTTAAACAAACAAAATCACAATTAAGGTGGGGAGGATTAACGCAAACTCAGCAAATCACTAACTCACACTAACTGAAGATCACGGCAAATACGGGCGCGCCCAGCACCATCGCAATCCCGATAAAAATCATGGTCAAACTGGCAATGACGCCCTCTTGCTGGCCTAACTCACTGGCTTTGGCGGCGCCCGCACCGTGGGCCGAAGCGCCCAAGGCCACGCCTTTGCCTAAAGAGGTGCGAATATGCATCAACTTGAACAGCGGCTCGCACACTAACATGCCGATAATGCCGGTGATGAGCACCATCATGGCGGTCAGTTCTGGCACACCGCCAAAGGCGCTTGTGGCCTCCATCGCAAAGGGCGTCGAGACGGAGCGCACTAACAAACTCTTTGCAAGCTCCACAGGTAGAGGCACAAATTTGACTAATAGCCAGCTCGACACCATGCCCAGCAACAGTCCAGCCACCACGCCAAGGGCAATGGTCAGCGGATATTGGCGAATGAGTTTACGCTCCCGATAAATCGGCAAGGCAAATGCGATTGTCGCAGGTGCTAACATCGCCATTAACCAATGGGTGTATTCAAAATAAGTCGGCAGTGGAATATCGAGATTAAACACCAAGAGCGTGATCACTACAGGCGCAAGTACAATCGGCGCTAACCACCATACCCGGTGGCGCTTATACAAACGCTTCGCAGCAAAATAACAAAATAGTGTTAATAACAAGCTGATAAGTGCCAATCCCGTCTGCGAAAACACTAACTCAGAGACAACCGCAGGACTTAAGCTAACGCTCGACATTACACGGCCTTAGCATGGCGACGCGCATGCTTTTTGATATTGAGCTGACGCTCGAAGCGAAACACTCTATCAACCACAAATCCCGTACCCACCATCACGCACACACTGCCCATCACTAAGGTGAAGAGAATATTCAGCCCATATTGCTCAAACAGGCCTTCGTACTTGATAACTGAGATCACTGGCGGAATAAAAAACAGCAGCAGCTCACCGATAAGCCAAGCCGCGCCGAGCTGCACGGCATTTTCAGGAATTAACTTAGTCGCTAACAAAATCAGCAACAGACCTAAACCTAATACACTACCAGGCACTGGTGAATGCGCCCAAGAGGCAAACCAATGGCAGGCAAAAGACAATAAACAAAAGAGGCCAATTTGAGTTAACAATAAAGCCCCATGACGGCATCGACGTATTGCGGCTTGTAGGAAAGACATGCGGTTTCTCGATTTACACCAAAAGTTACTATGGGATCATTTTAGGCTTGCCTATTAAATAAAAAAAATGAATATTAAGCATGTAATCCATGAATTTTAAGAATGCATTATAGGGGCGAGAATGGATCTCAAAGTGCTGCGCTATTTTATCGAGATCATCGATGCTGGCGGTTTTGGTAAAGCCAGTGAAAAGGTTCATCTCACCCAACCCGCCCTCTCCAAGGCGCTACGCCAGTTAGAGGAAGAACTCGATTTGGTACTACTCGAGCGCGGCAAACGTGGCACTCAAGTCAAACTCACCCAAGCAGGAGAAGTGGTTTATCGCCATGGTAAGGAGTTATTGGCCGGACGCCAACGTATGCTGGCCGAACTCAGTGCCCAGCGCAGTTTGACTGCGGGTGAATTAAAACTCGGTCTCGCGCCGCTCGGCAGTGCTGAAATTTTTGCCCCTATTATTGCCAAGTATCGCCAGCAGTATCCACAAATCGAAATGCACTTGTTAGTCCGTGGTGGCGTTGAGCAAACGCTGGCAATTCAAAAGGGCGAAATAGAACTGGCCACTGGCATAATCGACCTTGATGATGGCTATGACGGCATTCGAGTGTTTAACGATCCTATGGTGGTAGTGCTGCCCAAGGAAAATCCCCTCACTACCAGGGAAATACTCTCAGTCCATGACTTAATCAATGAGCCACAAGTGATGTTTGAGACTGAATACACCCTGCATCAATTGGTGCTCAACGCCTGTCAGCAAGCCGGATTCTCCCCTCAAAATATCACCCGTGTTAGCCAAGCGGACTTTGGTATCGCACTGGTGGCTGCGGGAACTGGCGTGATGATACTGCCGCGCTCGATCGCGCGGCGTTATAGTGTGGCGGGGGTGGTCAATATTCCACTGGCGAGTGACGAATTGCGCTGGGAGTTATCGCTATTTTGGCGCAAAGAACAAGTATTGTCCTTTGCGGCACAGGCGATGATCGCGTTAGTTAAAAAGCACTTAACGCAAAAATAACCTCCTACCAAGGCACGACTAAGCTAAAACGCACTAAGGTATCGTTATCCCAAGGCAGGATGGGCAAGTAGTTAGGTGAATGCACACTCTCCTTAGCATAGTGGTCTAGATTGTATTCAGTGTGTTCCACATACAGTAACCACTGGCTGCCCTTCTCCCAGTAATCAGTATCGTAACTCATGCTGAAGCGATATTGATTTTCAAGCCATTGATCGCCATCGTTCCAAGTTTGCGCGGCTAAGTTCACGTTTAATTTGGGCGTTAAATCAACACCAACGCTACCCATTACAGTGTAAGCAAACTCACTATTACCAAAATCGCCTCTATCGTAACCTCGGGTGCGGGGCACGTCATCGTCGATCTCCAAAAAGTAATAGCCCGCACCCGCCTTAAGCTGGGCTTGGGTTTGTTGGCCTTGATAATTGGCTGTTAGTCCTGGAAAAAACTTCGCCTGCTTCTCCACTGAACTCACAGTATTACGCTTGCCCTGCAAATCCACTTGCCAACCTAAGGATAACTGCGGGGAAAAACGATAAAGTTCCCCAAGAGCGGCATATTCCGATTTAAACCACATCGGAATATGGTCAGGATCCAGCTTATCTCTATCAATATCGATAAACATATCCAGCACCGCAGACAGATAAATATCCGATGCGGTGGTATGTTCAATAATGATATTGCCATTGGCCCCAAAGGTATGCGAATTTTCTTGTTCGACAATAAAATCATGAATGCCCATAGTGTAATGCCATTGGGTTGATTCCTCTGCATAAACAGAGGTTGCTAAACTTAAAAGCAACGCTACAGGCGCCAAAATTTGGTATTTCACATAGTGCTCCATCAATTGCGATTTAAAACTGCCAATTAGATTATTTAAGTTTAATTTAATCAATTTTGCATCATTTGTATCTGAGATAGTTCATAAAAATCCAGCCTATTCACTAAAGTGAATAAAAATTAGCTCACCTCATCACTTTAAAGCGCTAAATTGCTATTCACGGTCACCCTAAACAATTTCATAACCTTTTAAAAAACTATTGATATCAAACACCACAATCATAATAAACATGATGTTCGTTATTTAAATAGCCACTCTGGCAGTGAATTTTTAATCATAAATAAAGCATAATTATTGACACAAATACGCAATCCTCCTATAGTCGCCACATTGCTAGTTATTCAAAAGAGAGTCTTAAATGAAAAAATCCATGTTATTAGGTGGCCTAGCGCTGACTGCCACCTTGTTGTTAGCTGGATGTGGGAAAAGTAATGATGTTTTAGTGGTTGGCACCAATGCGGCCTTTCCACCCTTTGAATACGTTGGCGGACAAAGTGGCGACGAAATCAAAGGCTTCGACATTGAGCTCGCCAAGCAAATCGCTAAAGATGCCGGCAAGACGCTTAAAATCGAAAACATGAAATTCGATTCACTGATCGTCGCGCTAAACTCAGGCAAGATTGATTTTATTGCCTCGGGTATGACCATCACGCCAGAGCGCCAAGCCAGCGTTAACTTTTCTGAGCCCTATTACGAAGCCACTCAAGTGCTGCTCGTCAATAAAGATAACGACACCATTCATACCCTTGATGACATTAAAGATAAACACTTTGCGGTACAGCTCGGCTCAACCGCCGATATGATGTCTAAAAAGTACACCCAAAATGTCACGGCGTTTAACACAGGTTTTGAAGCCATTATGGAGCTGAAGAATGGCAAAGTCGACTTAGTACTATTCGACAGCGAACCCGCGGCGAACTATCTGGCGAAAAACCCCGATCTCAAACTGATTAAGCTGGATTTTCCTCCCGAGTTTTATGGTTTTGCCGTCTCCAAACAGCAACCCGAACTCCTCAATAGTATTAATCATACGCTGAAAAACTTGAAAGAAAGCGGCCAATATCAGACGCTCGTTTCAGCCCATATCAAGTGATCCCTATGTTAGAAGCAATCAATACTTCGCTGTTTAGTCCCATTGGTGACGACGGCATGATAGGCATACTGCTGATTTTAAATGGCTTAAAAGTCACCTTGATTGTGACCTTCTTCGCCATGTTATTAGGCGCAGTATTAGGCGTGGGCACCACACTGATGAAGATGTCATCTAAGTGGTATATCCGCTTCCCCGCCGAACTGTATGTTGGCGTGATCCGCGGCACGCCTGTGGTGGTGCAGTTAGTGATCCTTTACTTCATCGTGCTGGCCGCATTCGATGTCGATAAAATTACCGCCGCCATTATCGCCTTTGGTTTAAACAGTGGCGCTTATATCTCTGAGATTATTCGTGCAGGGATCCAAGCCGTCGATAAAGGTCAAACCGAAGCAGCACGCTCGCTTGGACTATCGCAAGCCATGACCATGAAGCTGATTATACTGCCGCAGGCGATTAAGAATATTCTGCCCGCGTTAGGCAATGAGTTTATCGTGCTACTCAAAGAAACCGCCGTAATTGGCTTTATTGGCGGCGTGGATTTAATGCGGGCGGGCGAGATTATCCGTAGCCGTACCTTTGAGGACAGTATCCCACTCTTTACCTGTGCGCTGATTTACCTGTTCCTGACCTACAGCTTCACATTTATGCTGTCGAAATTCGAAAAGAGGTTGAAGCAAAGTGATTAACATAACCAACCTACACAAAAGTTACGGCGATAATGCGGTCCTTAAGGGCATCAACGAACATATTCGCCAAGGCGAAGTGGTCAGTGTGATCGGCCCCAGCGGCAGCGGTAAAAGCACCTTTTTACGTTGCATCAATCTGTTAGAAAAACCCACCCAAGGGGATATTGAAATCGAAGGGCAATCCATTACCGCCAAGGATGCCTGTGTCGATAAATTGCGGCAAAAAGTGGGCATGGTGTTCCAAAACTTCAACCTATTCCCCCATAAAACCGTTTTGCAAAACATTACCTTAGCGCCAGTGAGCCTAAAGTTAATGACCCAAGCCGAAGCCGATAACAAGGCGCTGGCGCTGCTCACTCAAGTGGGTTTGCAGGATAAAGCTAATGCCTATCCTTCGAGTCTCTCGGGTGGACAAAAACAAAGGGTTGCCATTGCCCGCGCGCTGGCGATGGAGCCTGATCTGATGCTATTCGATGAGCCCACCTCGGCACTCGACCCCGAAATGGTCGGCGATGTACTGGATGTGATGAAGGACTTAGCACAAAAAGGCATGACCATGGTGATTGTCACCCACGAAATGGGCTTTGCGCGCGATGTTTCTGACAGAGTCATCTTTATGGATGGCGGCTATGTGGTGGAGTCCAATATCCCCGAGGAATTATTCACCCGCCCCAAAGAAGCCAGAACCCAAAGCTTTTTAAGTAAAGTTCTGAGGTAATAAAGACTTATACAACATTGAAAGGTGAACAATGGTATTTGCTTGATGAGACTCAGCGTGCTTTGAGACAGAAGCGATTAATCTTTTTATCTATTTATGGAGTTTATTGTCATTGTTTCCCCAGTGACTCGCCGCCTCTTTATTTAACATGAAGTATCCCTATAGGCTCGACGGCGACATCCATGTCGCCAACGGTCACTGGTGCCCCAATGCCAATTTTAACTACCCATTTGCGATATGTACGTAAAAAGCAAAGGGACAAAACCTTGCTAGATTTTTTACTCCATTGGTTTCGGATTAATATTTGTAAGGCGATTATTGAGCGTTAGTATTAAACCCGATAAACAAGCCATCCATTTTCGTTGCATGAACTTAAGCGAATGATCTCCAAAAACTCATTTGGTCAAAACTCGCAGCAGACTGAGCAGTCCAAAACAGTAGAACTGATCACTAATGAACAGTAGAAACGCTCAATTACGCCAGTGCCGCCAAATGGCGGCACTGCACAAAGTTGCGCACACGGCTGTTAGAGACTGATCACTTCTACCGGTAACAACTGCCCAGGCCGCAGGTCGAGTTACTCAGTTTCAAGCAAGAAAAAGCCCCATTAAATGGGGCTAATTAGAGAAAGGTTGTACTTGCCCTATCTCTTCCCAGTTTTAGGCAACAAAAATTCCCAAGAAAATCTAAGGGTATTTTTGACACTCTAATAAGTACGATTTCTGATCATCAATCAATTGTAATTCGTCCCAGATACCCCACTTAGAGAAAATGCCATTATCTTGTTCACACAAGTCATCTAAGTTAGGGGCGTAATCCTGCCAATCCTGTGGAAACTCAAACATCTTAATTAAATAAAAGCTGTCGTTAAACCTCTGAGAAAAGTAAGCAGAACCTACTATCTTTTCCTTGTTTATACCCAACTTACTAAAAAGAGAATTAGGAATTAAATTAAGCCAATATACCCCAGGAAGATATTTCGTGTAATCCCTTCCGATCCAGTTTTCAACGGTTGAACTCCCAAAAGCCTTAACCAATCCATTTCTATATCGCCATTCTTCCCATTCACAAGCAATGGCATAATGAATACCATCAATAGAAAAGCATTCCATTAACTTCGGGATATCGACAATAGCCTTTTTCTTTTTCACATCAAAAAAAACTGAAGACCGATCTCCGTCAAAAGACACATCGATCATACAACTTTCAGAATGAAGAAAGTATCCCAATGGATTCTCGGATTTAAAGTCTTCAAATCTAGTAGTATCTGAATACCTATTGCTTACCTTATCCACCCCTGTTTCATTTTCACTAAAGTAGAGCGGTCTAAACCCATTAGGTAATTGTTCTATGTGCATTAAGCATTTCTGGATAGCACTCTTGCTACCATGGATTTCAATTATCATAAACGTTACTCATAAACTATTTCATCAGCAGTAGACTATTTATCAAGCTTTTTCAATCGAAGGCTATCTAATCTACCAGATATCCTAACAACCCCTTGGACAGATTGAGATTGTTTAGGACCTAAATCAGACCTTCTCACAATTGTGGATTTTCTTGCCATGCTCTTTGAAACCTGAGAATGATCACCAACTATGACCATATGCTCTTTACCTTCTGCATTAGCTGCATCACGCTGTATTCTCATCTGTTTCGTATCTGACACTTTTTAGTATCTTTTACATCAACAAAGTGAGTATCTGTGATGGCGTCAGTAACTGAATTACCCTCATTCAAATAAATTTAGCCACCCAATATAAATCAATATTTATGTTTGCCTACAACTTGTCCGAGTTAAAATGGTTTAAATAGGGACCATCAACTATCGCGGGGACAACATCTAAGGCAAAAAATTACGCTAATTCCTTAAAAAATGGAGCATTTCAGACGAGGTAAATTGGCCCATAGCGCTTGGGAAGTGTTCTGGATGGGGCTTTTGAAATGATGTCAGTCGTTGTCAGTTACTGTTAAAGTGCTGGCAGCATTTAGCAAAATGCCGTCGTCGCTTTTCGAGATGTTCGCAGTAATCAGTCAGCTCTTGCAATGTGCCAACAGAGCCATGAAATAACTTGCCAAATTCGGTTGTCAGCTTGAGCCAATTGTCACGGGGAATATTTAATCTATTCAGTATCTTGGCGCTATTTTCACTGATGTGTCCACGTTTATCATTGCGAATAATTCGGCCCATATCATCGACTAATTCGAGGTAATCCATTAATGAAAACGCAATGCCATTGGGTTGGTTGTCGCACTCGTTACCGATAAAAGGTAGGAGATTGCTTGGCTGCTCACCTTTTAATGCGACCCGAATACGTAGTTGAATACTGGTATGGTCGGATTGTTCTGGCGTATCAGCAAGTTGTGCTCGAACCGGATTCAAATCGACATAGGCCATACAGGCTAATACCGCAGCTTCATCGAGTAGGGCTTGCGATTTGAATCGCCCCTCCCAGAAACGACCTGTACAGTTATCCTCTTGATTTGCTTGTCTTGCAATCGGTTCGTTGAGGCAGCGCATAAACCATGAGATATCACACAAACGACTGCGATAAAGAGCAATTGAGTGCTTTAATTGTTCACCTCATACGCCTCGACCAACTCACCTTTGGCGAATTTGTGCGTTAACTCATCGCCTTTAAATAGCTTATGCCACTGCTCAAGCACTTCGCGGTCAGTCCAACGATTGGCAGTCTCGATATCGACTCGTAGCACCACATGCAGATGATTCGACATCACCGCATAAGCAGCTACATCAATTGCAAAAACCGCTTCAAGTTCAAACAATAATGACTTCACCCAAGCGCGGCGATGGTCATAGTTTTTACCCGAATAGGTATCATCGCCACATAAAAACGCCCGCCGCACCACGCGGCTACAACAATGGTAATAAGATGTGTCTTCAAGACTTATCTGAGTTCGGCGAGGGCGCGGCATACAAACCTCCTTGTTCAATGCTTAACCAAAGCATAGTCGGAAGTTAGCTACCGCGCTATTGAGGTTGGGTGTCCAGTTTATGTGGCTTTTCGAGATGTTCGCAGTAATCGCTCAGTTCTTGCAGAGTTCCCCTAAGTAATAGAGGCTCATTGACATTACATTCCTGTACGCTTTTCACAGGTATTGAAGTTCTGTGGAGAGCAAAATGTCACCGGTGTATAAATTATTTCTTGATACTTTTGTTTGGTGACAATTTTATAAAGCGTCAAAATTGCCTGCCTGCCCATTTCATAGGGATTTTGACCGACATTGATATGCGCAAGATTATCCTTCAACATCATTAATTGCTCTGGAGAGGTGTCAGTAATAATAACGACGACCTCCTTGTTGCTAATTTTTCCTTGGTATGGGGCAATCATCTCACGGTAAAGCGCTGCATCATTTTGAGCCCAACCACCAACAGCAATAAATGAGTCTGCTTTCACTGGCTTGCCTTTCATAACAGACTCCATCTGCTTAACCGCTTGACTAAGTTGGTCAAAATTAAACAAAGGTTCTCTCACTTCTGTCCAGCCCTGCTCGTTATTAAGTAATTTCCCTGGAGGAATATCGTATTTTTTTCCCGACAACGCAGAGCGAACCCCCATCAGTCTTAAATTCAAATTGGGAGAATCAGGGCGCCCAGATTGCATGATAAGCGTCCCACCATTAGGCCGTAATTTTTTTAATTGTTCACCTAATGATTTACCCAATTCGAAATTGTCTGTACCGATATAGGCTGAGCGAAAATTCTTGGGGTCTTGGTTGATGGAAGCATCAAAATCTGAATCATAGGTGACAATTGGAATACCGGCTTCTTTAGCTCTTTTTAAGCTATTTTCAAAAAGATACTTAGATTGCGTAACCGCGACAGCAATCCCATCGATACCTTCATCAATCAGTTGGTTTATGACCTCGTCTTGCAATCTAACACTGCTTGATTCTGGCCCTCGATATACACATTCCACACCTTTTATTTCAGCCGCGGCATCTATACAGCCCGTTTTACTTTGATCAAAAAAAACACTATAAAATTTCGGCACAACAGCAAATTTCAGATCTTTTCCATAGCCAGAGGATACGGGTAATAAACTGAAGGTAATAAACAACATAAGTAATCTTGTCACACGTCCTCCCAACAAATGAAACCGTCACTAAAGCTTCATAACAAAATGTAGCAAAGGAATAGCGTTAGCGACATGAGAGATAACGTTGTTATCAAGTATCATTGATCTACATCATGCATTCACAATGCTATTGTACACTGCTAACGGCCAACAAAAGATAAAAAGCACATATAAACAATAAAATAGAAACACATCACATTAGATTCGATCGCGAATAGATTGTTTATTTTGACCGCTAAATATCCTCACTTAATACCTAGGGCGTGTTTCGGCCCTAAGCATTTGCAATGGCTGAACCAACCGTCAGTTTCAAAAATATTTTGAAACTGATAGCCGTTTTGATCACATTGTTTTTTGCCTAAACCTGCTTAAAATGCTGAGGTTGATTTTGTATTCCTAGATGATTTGGAGCCGTTACATGAGTGATTTAAGTTTTCTCGCTAAAAAGCGTTACACCACTAAGGCCTTTGATCCAACCAAGACAATTCCTGCCGACAAGATTGCCGACATCAAGACCTTATTACAGTTCAGCCCATCATCAACTAACTCACAGCCTTGGCATTTTGTGCTTGCCGGTACGGCAGAAGGCAAAGCGTTGATCGCCCAAGCGACTGAGAACTACGCCTTTAATACCCAAAAAATTCTCAATGCTTCCCATGTGGTAGTACTGTGTACCCGTACTCAACTCGATGAAACCCATTTACTGCAAGTGCTAGAGCAAGAGGCCAAAGATGGCCGTTTTGCCAATGAAGAAGCCAAACAAGGCCAACATAATGGTCGCTCTTTCTTTGCCAATATGCATAAATTTGAGCTAAAAGACGCCCAGCATTGGATGGAAAAACAAGTCTATTTAGCACTCGGCACCCTAATGTTAGGTGCCAGCGTGCTCGATATTGATGCTTGCCCGATCGAAGGTTTCGATGCGACTAAACTTAATCAAGTCTTAGGCTTACGAGAAAAAGGTCTATGCGCTTCTGTGATTGTAGCCCTTGGTTATCGCTCTGAAGAAGACTTTAATGCTAAATTACCTAAGTCACGTTTAGCACAAGAAGTTATCTTTACTGAAATCTAAATCCTGACGCCTAAGCTAACCGTAAGTACCCTTGTTTTGCATAAGTGAACAAGGGTATTTTCGACCTTGCCCCATCACTCATCGTAAAAAAATTAACACCATTCCCGCCAGCAAAGCCTATGCGACCTTGAGGCAAATTGCTCTAAAATCCATCTTTGCCTACACTTTGCACTGTGGCATAGTGTACATCTAGCACGCTGTAATTAGCGGCAAATTTAAGGTAAAAGCCTTAAAAATCTTATGGATAGATGTACACTCAGTTTAATCGCCACACTCGCTTGATAATAACTTAGGATGGGACTGTCAGTATGCTACTCGCAAAACCTTCACTCAGTGCAGAAGCTCAATCGGCAAGGCTTTCGACCACTAAGGGGGATAATCCGTTAATCTGGCCAGTGCTATCGGTGTTACAAGCTTCCAATCAAAGTTGGAAAATCCATCACCTCGCCACCGAATTACAGAGCAGAGGGCTTATCCATCCTTTAGATGAAAACCCGGGTAATGATTTATTTAAGCGTAACTTTCTACTGATGAATGCCCTGTTCGAACTGCAAGAAATGCTTCTTCCTAAGCAATGGTTACAAGTTAAAGCAATGGAAATCCAGATTTTCCGCCTCGTGCCATCAAATGTTAACTTATTGATAATGGAAGAGACTTCCCTGCGAGAATATTATCTTGACTGGAATAACTACGACACCAGCGAAAACGTGGTGAGGGAATTATTAGAGGCTTTCTGGAGCAGTTATAAGAGCTACATTGGCCTCAATGTAAATTTAATGCACAAAGGACATGCCCTAAGAGTTTTTGAGTTAGATGAAAGCGCAACCCCAAAAGATATCCGCAAACAATGGCGTCGTTTAGCCCTCAAATGGCATCCTGATAGACCCGAAGGTGATGCTGCCCGCTTTCGCGAAGTCTGCGAGGCTTGGCAATCCCTGCGGGATATTGCTTAGCGAATGTTGATATATCTGTGATCCCCTTTGCAGTCTTGCAAACTTCTAGGTCTAAACTCCCACGGGATCACAGATTTAGTTCAATATCGGCGCACTAATTCAGCGATAATTAAGCATTTCAAACTAACCTAAAACCATCTTCACGCTGGTATAACACAAGCGTAATTTCAAGATTGAATCAGCTTATCCATTACCATTAGGCACAACGCATAGCACTTAATGTACTGGATTCAATCTAACCGACTTTGAGGGTTCTATGATCAAACCAATCGCCTTGGCTGTCGCCTTAATCGTTGCACCATTCAGCAGCTTTGCAGCAAATTTTGTGGAAGGCACTCACTACACTCAAATTTCTGATAAAGCGCCGAGTAGTGAGCCTAAACTTACCGAGTTTTTCTCCTTCTATTGCCATAATTGCTTCAATATGGAAACCAATTATCTGCCTGATATCAAAGCTAACTTAAACAAGGGCATTGCATTTGATACTAAGCATGTCGACTTTATGAATAGTGCTTTAGGGACTGAAGTCATGCGTTCGCTGGCCGTCATCCAAGAGCTGGATAATAAAGACGCTCTAACCCATGCCATGTTCGCCGCGATCCAAGGAGAAGAAGGCGCTAATGGCCACGACCACAGCGCCCCTGGACATAAGCACGAATCGCAAATCAATAGCCGTGACGACATAAAACAAGTCTTTGCTAAGTTCGGTATAGACGCGGCGAAGTACGACAAACTTGCCGACAGTAAAAGCACAGATGAAAAGCTAGCCCTTTGGCGTGCCCAGCAAAACCAATTCCGCGTTGAAAGCGTGCCAGCCTTTATTGTTAATGACAAATATGCAGTTAACTTAAGCAGCATCAGAACCTTAGACGAACTGATTGGCTTAATTAACTATCTTGCCGTCGAAAAAGATGCACAGGCACCTAAAAGTTCTGGTGGTAGCCTAAACTGGTTATTCTTAGCCTTTGCCGCTGCCGTCGCTCTTGGCCGTCAAAAGCGTTTAAGGTAACAATATAAGCTTCTGTTTTTTGCGAATGGATGCTTTAGCGGACTGACAAGTCTCAATCAAAAATGAATCGATACTAGTCAGTCCCTTCAGTAAGTTAGAGCAAGATAAACTCACTCAGGTTGGACCTAACGCTCAGCAGTAGCAGAAGTTATTGCCTAATAAATTCAATAATATGCGTTGCGGCCAATATGATATGCAGTACTAAAAAGCCAATAAAAGCATCGGCACAAATTTGATGATAACCACGCCAAGTCATTGCCAGTGGTGTTCCTTGGTAAATAAACCATACAACGCCAGTTAATCCTGTCGCGACCAGCAGTACCATGCCAATCCCTTCGATACAACTAAACAAGCCTTTGCCACCGGCTACGGGGAGCTTGCCTTTAAAAAGGCCTTTAATATCCTGCACCAATTGTTCCCAATCGCCCACCAGCCAGGCAAAATACTGGTGCCATTTGCCTTGGAGGCTATTACGCAACAAAAATAAAATCCCTAACGCAGCACACACCAATCCCAGATATACATGCAGATAATCCCAAATGCTAGCATTAGCACGCAGGCTTCGACCGATAAAAATCCACGGACTGGTGCAGATAAGTAGACTTGCGGACAACACCAGCCAAACATGCAAACGCGCCAACAAAAAATCGAATATCAAGGTTAATTTGTTCGACATATAGGTTTATCCTCGATAATCAACGTTAGCCTCAACCGCCCGCTTAGGCTTGGTGGATTTGTAATCCAAACTCATGCACTTTTTGCCAGTCAGTGTATTCAACATTAGTAACAGGATCCGTGGGCCCCTTAGTTAACCACATGATAAAACGTATGATATTCCTATCAAATGCATTATAACCCTGATAATTCAAATTACCGCCAAACACTTGCAACAACTGAGGACGCCAAGTCGTTTTAGTTAAAAACGCCTGCATATAGGGATTGGTCTCAGGGGTATTTTTTTCAGGTTTACGGGCAACTAAACTCACAGAGAAAAATCCACCGACTTTTTGTGTCAGGATTTGCTGATGTTTCTGAATAAATTCATACAGCGCAGGATTATGTTTTCCGTGACGAATACTAGCGCCAATGATGATCTTATCGAAGGACTCCATCGCGGGGACGGCTTTTATATCAGCAATCACCACCGAATTACCTAACTCTTTGAGTTGCTGGGCTAACTGATTCGTGATCTTACGAGTTTGACCATGAACACTGGAGAAGATGATCAGAATTTTTTTCACTTAAGCCTCTATTATCTCAACAAAAATAAGAAAAAGCGGCCAGAAGAAAAACAAGTACGGCGGCCTTATGTTGACCTAAATATACCAATCAATATGATACTCAATGCCTCGCAATCCAGAAGGTAACCACAAGATAAACAATGCGCTTCTATGGATAGCGAGTCCGCTAGCGATATTTAGGTTTTCCACGCAAAAAGCAAACTGCCTATTACGATATTGCATACTAGGTGATTTAGTCATCTATTTACATGAAATAGATCACGGGCTTAGCGCCAAACCATCCCTCGATATTCGGTAATTCTAGCTTGCTCACAAAAATAAAAATCACCACTCTGAGGATCAAAATGTTACAAAATCAGCAATTCTAGCCCTAGTCTAGCAAGCGCGAATAAAAGCAAACCAACTCGGAGACTTAAAGCTTACAATCGGCTAAGCTGGACACTTTTGGCAGAGCGGGTATTCTCCCTAATTTGCCATGTAAATTAGCAGACAAGTGATACAGGATTAAGGCATGAAGGATTCGGATATTTTAATGCTTGCGGATGAAGCCGCTCCCGCTGCGGAGGTCTCTGCCCGTAAAAAAGCTCTTTTACTTGGCCGTCAACTCGGTCTCGCCAGTGAGGAAGAATATCGCCCAGCCAATGCCTCGATTGCCGAACGCGCCCAGCATCGGCAGCGTAAACTCGCCAGCCAGTATCAGGCAAATGTTGAAACCATTTTCGCCCTCGCCTTAAGTTATACCTCTTCCGACATGACGGGGGTGGATCTCGATCCCGACTGGAGTCATCAATTTTTTCTGATGGCGGAGCAAATCCATAATCGAAAAATGCAGGACCTATGGGCACGTATTCTCTCTAGTGAAATCATCAACCCAGGAAACTTTAGCCTACGCACCTTAGCGCTACTTAAGCAATTAACGCACAGAGAAGCGCAAATCCTCGAAAAAGCCCTAGGCATGGCAGCAAAAGTGAATAATGAGCAGCGCTTAAAACTCATTAGCGGCTATCGGCTCACGGGCGGGATTGGCCAATATTTTCGCAAGCATACCAACATCACCCTCGGTCTCTCGCAATTTGGTCTGCCCTACTCCAGTATTCTCACCCTAGTTGATGCGGGGATACTCCATAGCAGTGAGTTTGAAACGGGTTTACTCAATAGTAAAACCCCCATCCAACTCACTATGCCCGGTATTCAAATGAAGCTAACCCCTAAGAGCGGTAATTTGCTCTTTAGTTATTATCGATTAACACCTATTGGCGATGAACTAGCGCAGCTTGTACTTCCTAAACAGGACCAAGAATACCTTAAAGCCCTTCAAGCCCTGTTTGCCAAGGACTTTAAGATTGAATAACAAGCTGTAGTAATAGACTGCTTCTATGCCAGTGCCGTGAGGCGATTTGGGCTAATAACGTCGATTGCGGTTAAATAATCAATCAAAGCCCGAACTTGAGATGCTAAATCCCCTTTGCTGGTATCAATCGTCAACTCAGCGGAGAGCGGTGCCTCATAGGGCGATGAAATCCCAGTAAAATGTGCGATTTCGCCCTTGCGTGCTTTCACGTACAATCCCTTGGGATCGCGCGCTTCACACACGCTAAGTGGCGTCGATACATGCACTTCGATAAATTGTCCAGCGGGGAATCTTGCACGTATGCTATCGCGCTCTTCTCGGGTGGGAGAGATAAAAGCTGATAACACCACCAAGCCCGCATCCACCATAAGTTTTGCTACCTCGCCAACACGGCGTAGGTTTTCATCCCTGTCGGCCACGCTAAAACCCAAATCTTTACATAGACCGTGGCGCACATTATCGCCATCAAGCAGATAGGTGTGAAAGCCCGCGTCAAATAATGCACGCTCAAGCGCACCTGCTAGGGTCGACTTACCTGCGCCAGAAAGCCCGGTAAACCAAAGCAATACCGGATTCTGCCCCTTAAGTTTGGCTCTAGCTGCTTGGTCGACACTATGTTGATGCCACACTATATTGCTCATAAAAACTCCTCAAACCTTTAATAAACCAACGACTAAAGGCATCGTTAAAACGGAAAGATGATCGGCACCATAAAAATCACAATCAGCGAATACTGTAGGGATAAGGGCAGCCCTAACCGTACAAAATCACTAAAACGATAGTTACCCGCATTAAACACCATCAAGTTGGTTTGATAACCATAGGGCGAAATAAAGCTAGCGCTAGCCCCAAACACCACAGCCATAATAAAGGGCCTTGGATCAACGCCATAATTCAGCGCCACCGCATAGGCGATAGGAAAAGCCAAGGCCGCGGCGGCGTTATTGGTGACGAGTTCAGTCAACAATAAGGTAACTAAATAAACCCCCACAAACGCCCCAAACACCCCGTAACCATTGATTGCGCTGAGAAGCCCTTGCGCTAAACCATCGGCAAGTCCTGTACTCATCATCAAATTGGCTAGCCCTAAAGCGCTGCCCACAATCACGACTAACTCGAGCGGGAAACGGCGCTTAAGTTCAGTTAAGGTTACGGCGCCAATGGCAAAGTAGCTGAGCAGCAATAGCACCAATCCTTTTGCCAAGGGTAAAATCCCCGCCAGACTCAGGCCAATCGTCAACACAAATCCGGCTAACACGATACGACTGCGTTTAGTGTCTAAACGCACATTCAAATCGAGTCCGCTGACAGCGGCAAATTCGGTACTCAGCTTAGCATTGGTGCTAAAACCATCCCCCGGCGTCAGCAGTAACACATCGCCCGGTTGCAATACGATATCGCCCAAGCCGCCTTTTAACGGATGATGGCCGCGACGAATCGCCATCACAGCCGCATCAAACTGCTCGCGAAAGCGGGACTCTTTTAAGGTGCTGCCCACTAAGCTCGACGAAGGTGCCAATACCGCTTCGACTAGATTTTGGCCCTTGGCCTGATGCTTACCAAACCAATCGAGCCCATCAAATTGATGTAAAAGCTCCACGGACTCCACCGCGCCACTGAACCGCAGCACATCATCCGCTTGCAATACTAACTGCGGCGGAACTGGGCAAATACAAATACCGCTTCGCTCAAGCTCCACTAAATAAAGCTTTTTTAGGGCTCTGAGCTTGTTGTCAACCACACTGCGCCCCACTAAAGGTGAGCCTTTAGCGACATGGGCCTCAAGTAAATAGGGCAGTGCTTCTTCTGTCGTATCCTCCCGTCTGTCGGGCAAGGTATTAGCCAACATGATCAGTAGCGCAATGCCTAACAGTACAATCAACGCTGCAACAGGGGTAAACTCAAAGAAACCCAGCGCAGGTAAGCCCGCATTTTCCACAAACGAATTGACGATAAGATTGGTGGAAGTACCAATCAGTGTCAGCGTCCCCCCAAGAATCGCCGCATAGTTAAGTGGCAGTAATAACTTAGCAGGTGCATGAGCCTGATTACGACGTACCACCCCAATCAAAGATGCTACAACCGCCGTGTTATTGGTAAAGGACGATAACAGTGCAGTGGAAAGCCCCAGCTTTGCCATCGTGACGGGTAGAGAGTTATTGCCAATCACTTGGCTTAACTTCCCCAGCAATGAAGTCTTTTCCAGCGCCGTCGCCGCCAGTACCAATAACACTAATGTGACTAACCCAGTATTGGTAAAGCTAGTGAGTGCGGTGTCGAGCGTTACCATACCGAGGAGGTAACATATTAAAAAAGCAAATAAAAACAACACCGCAGGGTTTATGCGACCAGCAATTAAGCCAGCCAACAACCCAAACAACACTATCGCCAATAGCCACAAGTCACTCACGTATTAGGCTCCAAGCTTTGAAATATCAATCGCTTGCCAGTGCGGGAAGTGTTTACGTACTAGCGCATTAAACTCAATTTCAAAGGCACTAAATTGTGAAGACACTTGCTTGCTTACATGTTGGCCTGACACCACCATTACCGCTGCAACTGTTGCATTGGATAAACGGTCAATCAGGATCATGCCGCCAGTATCACGTACCAGAGAATAGGCATCGAAAACGATATCTTCTGTCAGCTCTAAGGTCACGCGAGCGATAGCATTGAGCCCTAGTGTGTCGGCGCTGCTGCGCGCAAGTGTGTTCACATCAACCACATATTCTATGGTCGAGACTGAGGCTTGAGTCTTTTTACCCGCAACCTTGATGTCATATAACTGGCCGAGTTGTAGTGGTTTTTCATCCATCCACACGAGGTCAGCCACGATTTGGTTGGCAACCTGTGGCGCACTTTCTGGCAGAGCCAGTAAATCACCACGGGAAATATCGATTTCATCTTCTAAGGTGATAGTCACGGCTTGCCCCGCCGTTGCCTCGGCCAAATCACCATCGAAGGTCACGATACGCTCAACCTTGCTGCGTTTACCCGAAGGCAGCGCTACCACTTCATCACCCACCTTGATGACACCAGAGGCTAAAGTACCGGCAAAACCACGAAAATCCAGATTTGGACGCGACACATATTGCACCGGGAAGCGCACGGGTAAGGCACTCAGTTCACGTTGGGTATCAATGGTTTCCAACAATTCCAGTAATGTACCGCCCTGATACCAAGGGGTATGTAAACTTGGCTCGACCACGTTGTCGCCATTGAGTGCTGATAAGGGCACAAAGTGAATATCTAACTCACCAAAGCCTTTAACGAACTCACTAAAATCATTACGAATACGATTGAATACTTGCTCATCGAACCCGAGTAAATCCATCTTATTGACCGCGACCACAAAGTGGCGAATACCCAGCAAAGAGGCAATAAAGGCATGGCGCTTGGTTTGGGTCTGCACGCCGTAACGCGCATCCACTAAGATCACCGCTAAGTCACAGGTTGAGGCGCCAGTCGCCATATTACGGGTGTACTGCTCATGGCCTGGGGTGTCGGCGATAATGAACTTACGCTTATCGCTTGAAAAATAACGATAAGCCACATCGATAGTAATGCCCTGCTCACGCTCGGCTTGCAGACCATCCACCAGCAAAGCCAAGTCTATGGCTTCGCCCGTTGTGCCCATCTTAGCGCTATCATTTTTTAAGCTGGCTAATTGATCTTCATAGATCTGCGCGCTGTCATGCAATAAACGACCAATTAAGGTGCTCTTGCCATCGTCGACGCTGCCGCAGGTTAAAAAGCGCAACAAACCTTTATGTTGTTGCTGGGCTAGATATTCTTTTACTCCATGCTGGCTGATTTCTGCCGCCATACGATTAGTTTTATTGACCGCTTTATCCATCTTTATCTCACTCTTATCTTGCTCAACTGTTCGTGAAGTCTGCTGGTACTTGATTGCTCTAAAAGCCTTCATCGGGACATTCACGAAATCGGTTTAATCTGTCTCTGAACCTTCGCTCGAAATGCCTTAGTTTAGAAATAACCTTGGCGTTTCTTCTGCTCCATCGATGCACTCTGGTCCGAGTCAATTAACCGCCCTTGGCGTTCGCTCGAGCGAGTTAGCAGCATTTCTTCGATGATTTTTTCGAGATTGTCCGCCTGCGAATGCATTGCCGCCGTCAATGGATAGCAACCTAAGGTTCTAAAACGCACCACCTCATGCTTAATGGTTTCACCTTCTTCGAGCTTCATGCGCTCATCGTCGGCCATAATCAACTGACCACCACGCTCAACCACAGGGCGCTCAGCCGCAAAATACAGGGGCACTAACTCAATGTTTTCTTGATAGATATATTGCCAAATATCGAGTTCAGTCCAATTCGATAATGGGAAGACACGAATACTTTCGCCCTTGTTCACAGCGCCGTTATAGGTGCGCCACAGTTCAGGGCGCTGATTCTTAGGATCCCATCTATGGTGACGGTCGCGGAACGAATACACCCGCTCCTTCGCGCGGGATTTTTCCTCATCACGACGCGCACCACCAAAAGCGGCATCAAAACCATATTGGTTTAAGGCTTGTTTTAAGCCTTGGGTTTTCATGATGTCAGTGTGTTTTGCACTACCATGGTCGAAGGGGTTAATCCCTTGGGCAACGCCTTCTGGGTTAGTATGAGTTAATAATTCAAAGCCAAATTTTTTCGCCTGCGCATCACGAAAGGCGATCATCTCTTTGAATTTCCAGCCCGTATCCACATGCAGCAAGGGGAATGGGATCTTGCCGGGATAAAAAGCTTTACGCGCAAGGTGTAACATCACCGAAGAATCTTTTCCGATGGAATACAACATGACTGGATTATCGAATTCGGCTGCGACTTCCCGAATGATCTGAATGCTTTCGGCTTCCAGTTGTTGTAAGTGGCTTAATTCACGCCCGGCCATACTCTTCTCCGTTTACCTAAAATGGGCTGCGACAGGCAGCTGGATTTAACTTAACTATTTCTAAAAAATGTTCTGATTTAACTAAATTTTTGCTGCAACTTTGGTCGTATTTAAAGCGTCAAGCGGCAGCTGGCCTTCGCCCTTGGGCTGAAACCAATTTAAGGTTTCGGACAACCCCACCACTTCGCCAATAATCATTAATGCGGGCATTTGCAACTGCGGATCAGCAGCAAGTTGTTCGAGTGAATCTAATTGCCCAATAAAACGTTGCTGCGACTGAGTGGTCGCCTTCGAGACGATGGCCACTGGTGTCTCTGGGCTACGACCTGCGTTGATTAACCCTTGACGGATAATGCCCGCGTTTAAAATCCCCATATATACAACTAAGGTATTGTTGGGATTAGCATAACCCTGCCAATCCATCGGACGGCTTTCGAGCTGACAATGGCCAGTGATGAACGTTACCCCTTGGGCGTAATCCCTATGGGTTAATGGAATGCCCGCATAGGCCGAAGTGCCGCTGGCGGCGGTAATCCCGGGAACCACTTCAAATTCGACGCCCGCTTCGACTAAGGTTTGTAACTCTTCACCACCGCGACCAAAAATAAACGGATCGCCGCCCTTGAGGCGTACCACGTTTTTACGGGTATAGGCTTTCGTCACCAGTAACTGATTAATTTCATCTTGCGCCGCGCTATGCTTGCCTGCACGTTTACCGACGGCAATTTTTTCAGCATCTTTAGGGATCAAATCGAGGATATCTTGGCTAACGAGCGCATCGTATAACACCGCATCGGCAGACTTTAGAATGCGCCACGCTTTAAGGGTTAATAACTCTACATCGCCGGGGCCCGCACCAACCAGCCAGACTTTGCCCTTAGCGCTTTGGCCTGGTAAAGATAAAATTTCCATCACATTCCCCGATATGAGATCAATGTGTAGCAATATAGCGCCAGTTATATTCCATAATAAATATAAAATCATTAATTGTTATATCAAAAAGAAATAACAACCAAATTTGAATTAAGCCAGTTAACTATAAACGAGGTTGGCAAAAGCACCATACTGACTAAAATAAGTTAATTATTTGAAATAACTAAATAAAACATGATAACAGGGCAAATAGGAATGCAACCTAAACTTGCATCACCTCACATAACAGCACTATGTTATTGCTAAAAAATCTACTCAGTCAGCGCGTTAACGCATAAGAAGAGATGCAGTTTCACTCAAGTTAAGTAGTACAAGTGACAGTATTTCTCACAAAAGATCCACAGACTAATGTTAAGCTCGGTAAATAAAGATAAAGCAAACAGACACATCAAGGAGAGTCGATGTCCCCATTTTATCAAGGTATCGCATTAATCGGACTGCTAACTTGTACAGGGTTACAGGCAGAGGAATCTTTAATCAAAGATCGCGTTAAGGATGAACTAGCGACTTCAGAGCGTCCATTTGTAATAACGCCGCATAAAGTCAATTACATTTTACCCGCGACCTATAATCCTGATCCGAATATGAAACCCTATGCAGGGGAGGCCGCCGGAACAAACTATGAACTCGATGAGATGGAAGCTAAGTTTCAGATAAGCTTTAAGTTTCCAATTTGGTACAATGTCTTTGGTGATAATGGTCACCTATTTTTTGCCTATACTAATCAATCCTATTGGCAGGTATACAATAAGGAAATATCTTCACCCTTTCGTGAAACAAACCACGAACCCGAAATCTTTATGCTATTCAATAATGATTGGAAAATTGGCGGTGTGACAAACTCGTTTTGGGGATTGGGCGCTGTCCACCAATCTAATGGTAAAGCAGGTTTATTATCCCGTAGTTGGAACCGCATCTATGGCACGATGATCTTTGATGCTGGCCCACTGGCGTTTTCAACTAAGGTGTGGTGGCGCATTCCTGAGGATGAAAAAACAGACATCCACCAAGCCCGTGGCGATGATAATCCCAATATTGATGAGTATATTGGCAATGCTGAATTTGTTGGCGTGTATGGGATTGATGAGCATAGATTCACTCTCACCGTTAAAACTAACTTTAAAGATATTGACCGAGGTTCAGCAGAGATCACTTGGAGCTATCCCATCATAGGTAACTTACGCCTTTATACTCAATACTTTAATGGCTACGGTGAAAGCCTGATCGACTATAACCATCATAATCAACGTATTGGGATCGGTGTATCACTCAACGATATTCTCTAGGACGTGACACAGCACAAAAAACAGCCATAATTCTATGCTGACACAAACAAACTGCTGCTAAATTGCTCAAGTGCGAGCAACCTAAGGGAGCTTAATGATGATTTTTATTGCCAACAGCGGCATTTACATCGATAGTCGCACACCTTTTTAGCAGTAAGGGTCATCATGGAGGAATATGAGTTTTAGCTATCGAACGGTAATAACTTTGCTGAGCATGATTATTTGCGCGAGCCTTATCAGGCTCGCGTTTTTTGCTATTCCTGAAAAAGAACAACCCACGTTAACGACAAAAGATATTCGCCAAGATCTCTATATTCTGCTCAATCAAATTGAACAACACTCCGCATTTTATGCGTTGGATCCACAACACAATGACAACCAACTCGAACGACTTGCTGGACTGATGACTGAGCAATACCAAGATCTTGTTCCTACAGAACGGTTCGCAGCTGAGCTTACAAAACTGCTTAACGCCTTAAAAGATCCTGGTGCTCAAGTTGCGAAAGTTGACAATAGTAGCGCCGACTTACCCTTAACACTGAGACCCGTCAACGAACAATGGCTTGCCTTAGACCATAAAAATAATCCTATTAGTGCCGAGTATCCTTTTATCACCCATATTGATGGCATCCCCTTAAGTAAGTGGATTTCTGCCAGCCAAGCCTATCTGTCAGAGCCTGCAAAAAATAGCCAAGAAATGCAGCTGATTTGGCTTAAACGACTCAACCTACTGCGGGAAGACTTAGGCTTAAGCATCAAACCTTATGTGATTATTAGTTTGATAAATGATGATTTGCAGACAACGCAGGTCACTATTGCTCTGCCTCCCCCTTCTAAAACGATAGTTAAACCGATTGAAGACGACACAGAGATAAGCTTTGAACGCCTACTCACTCAACTTGATGACTTAGGGCCGACTACGGTCTCAAAACCTGACTATTCACTAGAACAGATAAATCCAACCACGGCTCGACTCAAAATAGATGACCTCTATGCTTTTGAACTCGATAAAATACAACAAGAAGAGTTACGTAAAGGTATGGAGCAACCATTACTGATTGTCGATCTCAGGCAAGCGAAGGGATTTAGTCCTAAGTTACTGACCATGCTCTCGCGTTATCAGGATATGCCCACCATGGACATATCACCTCATTCAGCGGTCGAAAAAATCATGGGATTTGCCCATTATCGACGCTCGCCAGAACTTAGAAACGATTATTTAAAACCGTTGAATTTTAAACCGCTTGATGAACTTGAACTCAGCCCTGCGCGACTTAACGTGTTGACACGGCGGCTACCAACTATCGATAAAAGCCGGTTTAGTCCTTGGTTTGTTCGCACCAAACCTGAAGTCCTCACCGAAGGCAATAATCGTCTTGCACTACTTGTCAGTCCCTTGTGTAAGCAAGAATGCGAGTGGATCGCCTACCGGACTAAAGCATGGTCGAGAGTGAATTTAATCGGCGAAAAAACCTCTGGGGATTTTGCCAGACAATATCAATTTACCTTGCCAAATAGTGACTTAGAGATTCGATTTAGTAGCTCTCTCACCTATGATGCTAAAGGCGAGTTGCTGTCGGGAAAAGGCACTGAGCCCGATATTTGGTTACCACAAAACAATGATATTGAATGGCAAGGACTCGTGAGTTTAGTTAAATCAGCCAAACCCAAAGCCGTAGATCCAACTAACGGTCGACAAACCAAATTAGCCCAATCTCATTAGTAAAAAGCCAGCAATTTGCTGGCTTTAAAATGCGGTGGAGTGATAAGTTTATTTCTTATCGCTTGCCTTTGAGTTCATCACAGAGCCAAAAACCAGACCTTGTTTATTCACATCAAAGCTCATTTGTACGCGCATATTATAGTCTTTCAATGCTTGCAGCTCTTCAGGCACTGGTTCACCGGTCATTTCTAACAGCGTCAGCACTGGGGTAAACATCTTACCGTAGTCGGCTGACATGCTGTAAAGGCCATTGGCTGATGGTTTTTCGCTCGCCAGTTTATTGGCTAACGCTAAACCTTTATCGCCAGAGTAAACCACTAAGTGTTGTCCCTTAATCGCCAACATCGGTTTGATATTAAGTTCTGGCGGCAACATTAATAGTGGAGATAAATCAGTGGGTTCACCATTATCCGCGACTTGCAGTTCAGCCAACATAGGGGCAAAAGGCTTAACCATGTTGAATAACATTGAAGGATTATCAGCGGTTAAACTGATTAAGGCATCTAAACTTTCGAGTTTAGGCTCTTGATCCTGTGAACTCATCTTATAGTCGAGTAATGACACACTCAGGCCTTTAACACCATTAGCCATGCCGGTAAACATGCCCAACATCGCAGGGCTTTGCTGGCTTAATTCAGCCTGTAGCTCGGCTAGAGGCGCGCAGGTCAACTGTGGCTTTTGCAGATCATCCCAAATCGCGGTGAGCGAAGGCGCTACTTCATTAACATCAATCCCAAGGCCCATCGAGAAAATAGTGCTGTTAATATCCGCTAAATGGGTTGGAATAAAGCCGCGCATTTTTTGTAATGCCGTTAAAATTGCTTGGTTTTTGCTTTCAATCACAAAAGAAGCCGCCATATGGCTTTCTTTTTCAGTCGACGTGAATGCGGTTAAACCTCCCACTGTGCGCGGCCAGTTAGCCGCAATCGCGGTTAACTCAGTGCGACATTCTGGTGTACGGATTTGCGCTAACGGATCTTCACCTTGGCCTTCTTCTGCTAAGAACTTGGTGAGCTGTTTAGCTAACATATTGCCATCTTGAGAGGTTATCGCTTTAACAATCTCAACATGGTTGATAAAGCTGATGCTATCGTCCATAAAACCATGGGTTTTAATGATCTCTTGCAACATGCCAGATGCGGCTAAAGATTGGGCGGGTTTCTTCAATCCTAAAGCCATTTCCAATACTTCAGGCTCGATAGAGGAAGCCGAGAATGTGACCGTTAAAATGCCATCTTTATGGGCAAATAATAGGTCAGCTTTATCAGTTGAGCCTTCTTCGGCAAACGAATAAGCACGGTAGTCAATCCCTGCTAAAGTACGCTTTTCGTGGGTATAACCACTTTCTTGTTCGGCTTTATCCAGCACAGCCCAGAATGCATCAATTTGATTAATATCTGTTTTAAGAACAGGCACTACGCCTAAGGTATAAAAATAAGGCTTGATCTCATTCGGTAAACCGAAAGTCTTAAGCAATGCGGTAGGATCTTTCATTCCATCCATATATTGCTTGTAAATACTCACAAAAAACTTAGCCATTGGGCTATCCAAATCGCCTAACTGAGCTAAGGAATCAGTTGAATATTGCTGGTAATTGCTAGAAATCGATTGCAGGTAGTTTTTCAGTGGAAACGGCTTTAACTGGCCAGTAAACACAGGGGTATCGGCTGGAATATAATCTAGCAAAGGATTGGCTGAAGCACTCGAGCTACTTCCGTGTTGAGTGTACCAATAAGCACCCGCCCCCGCTGCAATAATTGCCGCAGCAATAACAATCTTTTTCATCTAAAACTCCATTTAATTACCGTCAAAGTGACAAAATAATACCGAAAGCACTTACCTTCGGCATTTAAATACTGACCTATTGTCATTCCTTATTACATCAACATTGCAAAATCAAAAGCTTATTATAACTAATCTTGAGAACGGATAAGCTAAGAAATAACGAATAGCAAATAAGAACTCATTAATATGCAAAAATCCGCGATAATCTACCATTAAAACGTCTTTGACGCTAATCGCGGCATGTGTCAGAAGCTTCCTATTTACTGGGCGCAATCGTTCGAAACCATCCTGTTACAGAAAAGCGTGGTCGTTTTGCAAACGGCGCGACAAATGAAACAGAGTGAGGATGGTGGACATCGAATAATGCCAAATTATTAAAGGTTGGCACCCAGGTATCAGTCAGCACACCTTTAGGAGTATAAAACTGCAGCAGCCCACCCCAATCAGGATGCCATTCTGGAGTAAAGCCAAAAACAAAAGCAACTTTACGGCCCTCACTTTCCACAACATCATTATGTCTTGTTAAGAAATTCCCTTGAATATAACGACTCGCCTGCAGTGAGGCATAACAAATACCTTCAATACCCGTAATCGTTTGAATAAATTTAAACATGTCAGGGCTGTTAATAAAACGATGTAGCGATGTAAGTAATTCCGGTGAAGGCTTTCCATCTAAGCCTCCTACGAGATGACTTCCATATAAAAAACCAATCCCATTTGCAGCATTGTGTAATATTTTTTGCTGTAAATCTTTTTGAGCTTCAATCGGTAATTGGCGTATTTGTTGATCCGACACTCTCATTGGCTTATTGTCGACAAACATTGCATTATCAAAACTCACTTCACTAGCAAGTGTGTTAGCAATGACAGCTGCGGTTTCATTCTGCCAGACTTGTTGAATATTGATTTTTGCATCTCTAGCATATTCTTGATGCAGTGAAGCCATATCTCGCTCAAAATTAAACTCAAACATCGTTTATTCCTTGGATCATTCGAACGTCTAACACTCATCCTACTCATCAGAGATGCATAATTACAATTTAATAACAAAATCACAATCGCAAATTTATTGTGCCTCACCGACTTTTTTGAGTGTCACCTCACCTAACTGACGCATTTGCTTGCGGATCCAAGCGGAGCGTTGTTCAACATAGGAAGAAGGGGGGGAGACTTTATAACGCCAAGGGTTTGGTAAAACTGCAGCCAATAATGACGCCTCATAACGAGTTAATTTAGCTGCACTCTTGCCAAAATAATGCTTTGCTGCCGCTTCGGCACCATAAATCCCCGGACCAAATTCAACAATATTCAGGTATACCTCAAGGATACGCGCCTTATCCCAAAACAGTTCCATTAACAGGGTAAACCACGCCTCTATGCCCTTACGGATAAAACTACGGCTCGACCACATAAACAGGTTTTTTGCCGCTTGCTGGCTTAAGGTACTGGCCCCACGAACCTTTTTACCTTTTTGATTGTATTCGATGGCCGAACTAATCGCGTCTAAATCAAAACCACTGTGGCCAGCAAACTTTTGATCTTCTGCGGCAATCACGGCTAATTGCAGCTCAGGGGAGATTTGCTCAAGCGATCGCCATTGATGCCTAACCTCAGTAATCGGTGCGGGCGGAAACAACGCCCGCTCTATTCGCCAACTCCACATCGGAGGATCGATAAAACGGAGTAGTACCACACTTAAAATAGAGGTGAAAAATAAACCCAAAACCAATTTGGCTAACCAAGTGAATACACGTTTAACACCGCGCATCTTAGGCTTAGGGGTTGGATGATTAACTTGGGGACGATTGACATGATCGCGCATGGCATACAAAGGGGCGGTCATTTAATTATCCTCATCAATCACGCCATCCAAACTAACTGTTAGTCTAAGAGATTTTTTGCTTACAGTAGAATAGCAAAGTGTAAGCCGATGATAGTAAGTCATAAACTGCAAAAAACCGAGCTGAATTGAATGAGGAAGATAAATTAATGATGCCACAAATTTGGCTCAACCTCGGCAGCTTTGACCACAGCTGACCGAGGTGAAAATGACTGATTAACAAGCGCTAGCAAGTCAATCAAACTGCTGGATACTCGCAGCGGCGAGCAAGGTCCTTTGGAAGTGCTACTGTTTTCCGTCTCGTTATATCGTTACACAGCAAACTAAGCCCATAAATAACGATATTCAACAACTTAACTTGGCAAAATACCGACTAATCTGTATCTGCGCAGTAAACATCCTCAAAACCATCTACGGGAACTTTGAAATATAGCTCAGAACATTCTAATGTGCATAACCCTGTGAGTAAAAATGTACAATTTTTTAGCTATCACAAAGTCACAATCGCTAACCATCTGATAATCAAATTTATCTGATTTTAATGACGCCAGAATGACACTCAAAAAACATTAACGGTTAAACCGCTTCAAAATTAAGCAAAATGAATGGTCTGGGCGTAAAATAAAAAATGCCACAGTCAAAGTTATGGCATTTACTTATTTAATCAATTAGATAGCTATATTTCGAAGTGTAAGCCGCATTCGCGTTTCAAGCCATTAAAGCGTGTTTCTTCTTCAGACATCCCTAATTCTAAGGGTTTAGTAGAATGGGTATCCCCAACAGAAACATAACCTTGCTCCCATAGAGGATGGTAAGGCAAGTCAAATTGAGTCAAATACAGATGCACATCTTTGTTCGACCATTCGATAATCGGCAGCAGCTTAAAGCGAGTACCGTGGATAGCCAATATCGGTAACTCTTCGCGAGTGCTCGACTGGCTCCGGCGAAGTCCCGCAAACCAAGTGCCTACTTCAAGTTCCGCCAAAGCACGTTGCATCGGCTCCACTTTATTCAGTCGATTGTAACGTTCAAGACCCTCTAAGCCCTGCTCCCACAATTGGCCAAAGCGCGCCTCCTGCCATGCCGCCGTCATCGGCGCTTGGTAAACCTTAAGGTTTAAGGATAAACGCTCGGTAAGCTGGTCAATAAACTGATATGTCTCAGGAAAGAGGTATCCAGTATCCGTTAAAATCACCGGAATATCCGATTGCACCTGACTCACCATATGCAACATCACCGCCGCTTGGATCCCAAAACTGGATGACAGCGCGTGATTACCCGGCAAATAGGCTAAGCCCCAGAGCACTCGCTCTTGAGCCGTCAAGCCAGCTAAGAAGCGATTAATGCGTTCCAGTTCCGCTTGCTGCACATCTTTAGGCGCCGTCAGCAACGCTTTAAGTTCAATGTGACTTACCACGCTCTGCAACACGTTCGGCAAGCCGGAACCCGTTGCCCCAGAATCAAGATCAGCCATGGAAATCCTTAGCGGCATCGATAACCGCCTTCACTACGCCCGTGCGGACGGTGAAGTTACCAAAGGTTTCGCCTGCATTTCGCTCAATCGCGTAGCGGGCAAATAATGCATCCAATTCAGCAAGGATCTCAGCCTCTTGGATATTCTCTCTGTACATCTTATTCAGGCGAGTGCCTTCGAAGTTCGCCCCGAGATACAGGTTATAGCGCCCCGGCGCCTTACCCACAAGACCGATTTCGGCGGCAAATGGGCGGGCACAACCGTTTGGACAGCCCGTCATACGCACCACAATGGCTTGATCGCTAATGCCATTTTTAGCCTGCAGTGCATCAATATGATCAATAAACTCAGGGAAATAACGCTCAGCTTCCGCCATCGCCAATGGACAAGTTGGCAAGGCCACACAGGCAATCGAATGACCACGGGTTTGTGTCAACACTTGGCCGAGTAAACCGTGTTTACGGGCAAGCGCTTCGATAGTCGCTTTATCCTCGGGCGCCACACCCGCGATAATCATATTCTGGTTTGAGGTCATACGGAAATCACCCTTGTGGATCTTAGCGATTTCACGCATACCAGTTTGTAAGCTCTTACCCGGCAAGTCTTTGATACGGCCGCTTTCGATAAACAGGGTTAAATGCCACTTACCATCGACACCTTCTACCCATCCGTAACGATCGCCGCGATCGCCAATCACCACATCGCGCTTGGGTTCAAACTTAACGCCGGCACGGGCTTCCACTTCAGCCTTAAACTTCTCATAGCCATGGTCGACGATGGTGTATTTCAGGCGTGAACGCTTACGGTTGGTACGATTACCCCAGTCACGCTGCACTGTCATCACAGCTTCGGCAAACTTCATCACATCTTCGGTTTTAATAAAACCAAAGTCATCGGCTAAGCGTGGGAAGGTTTCTACCTCTCCGTGGGTCGAGCCCATTCCGCCACCTGCGGTCAGGTTAAAACCGACTAATTCGCCATTTTCAGCCACGGCAATAAAGCCTAAGTCGTTGGTGTAGACATCAACATCGTTATCAGGCGGTACGGCCACGGCCATTTTAAACTTACGTGGTAAGTAGGTTTTGCCGTATACAGGTTCTACGGTTTCGTCTTCTGTAGTCAGTAATTTCTCTTCGTCTAACCAAATCTCGGCGTAAGCACGAGTGTGCGGCAGCAGGTGATCAGACAGCTTTTTCGCCACTTCATAGGCCTGCGCATGCAGCTTAGATTCCACCGGATTGGGGTTACACATCACGTTACGATTAACGTCACCACAGGCAGCGATAGAATCCAGAGCTTCACGATCCAAGCCTTGGATAATGGTCTTCAGGTTACGCTTTGGAATGCCGTGGTATTGGAACGTCTGACGCGTCGTTAAACGAATACTGTTAGAGCTGGTGAGCGTCGAAGCAATTTCATCTACGCCTAACCATTGCTTAGGTGTACACACACCGCCAGGCACGCGGGCACGTAACATAAAGCTATATAAAGGTTCGAGTTTTTGCTCTTTGCGCTCGTTACGCAAATCACGGTCATCCTGCTGATAGAAGCCGTGGAATTTGATCAATTGCTGATCGCCATCGCTAAAACTGCCTGTCACTGAGGAGTCTAACCCCTCTTTAATGGTGCCACGCAGATAATCACTGTCGGTCTTTAGGTATTCGTTTAATGCTAACTTTTGCTCACTCATGGCAACTGCCTCTTAAAATTCGGTCGGCGGCAGTATCTCAGTGGATACTGCTCTCTATCTTTGGGATCGATTAATTAGTACACGTCTTTTTGGTAACGTTTATGACTGCGCAGGGTCTCGAAATATTCTTCCGCCGCCTCGCTCGACAGTCCGCCAAACTCCACCGCAACCTCAAGCAAGGCTTGGTGCACGTCTTTAGCCATTCGCTCGGCATCACCACAAATATAAAGATGCGCGCCGTTTTGCAGCCATTGCCACAGGGCTTGCCCCTGCTCTTTGATACGGTGCTGTACGTAAACCTTATGGGCTTGATCCCGCGAAAATGCCACATCGATACGGGTTAAATCGCCGTTTTTCAAATATTGTTGCCACTCGGTTTGATACAGGAAGTCCTGTTCGAAATGCGGGTTGCCGAAGAATAACCAGCTATCGCCCTCAGCGCCTTGTGCCACGCGCTCCTGCATAAAGGCGCGAAACGGTGCAACCCCGGTGCCAGGACCAATCATGATGACTGGCGTTTGTGGATCTTCAGGTAAACGGAAATGCTTATTCGGTTCAACATACACTTTTACTTCGGCGCCTTCCTGCGCCGAGGCTAAGAAGTGCGATGCACCGCCAAAACGCGTTTGCCCCTGATGTTCATCTTCCACCAATGCCACGGTGAGATGCACTTCGGTATCGACTTCACTCTGGCTAGAGGCGATGGAGTAGAGTCTTGGCGTTAATGGGCGTAGTAACTCAACTAACTTGTTAGCGTCGAGATTAGCGTCAGGCTTGAGCTTGTAATTAGCCACTAAGTCAGCAAACTGATGATGTAAGATAAACTGACGAACCTGCTCTTTATCTTCGCTAATAGCAAGCAGCTCAGGACTTGCGGACAACTCGGCCCAAGTTTTGACTAAACCAGGATACAACTGCGTCAGTTCTTTCTTCTCGATCAAGGCTTGCTTGAGGCTGATTGACTCATTAGTGACAGTCACCTTGGTATCGGCTGCTAACCCTAAGCCCGCTAAAATCTCATCGACTAAGGTTTCGCTATTGCTAAACCACACCCCAAGGGCATCACCGACTTCATAGCGTAAGCCTGATTCACCTAAATCAATTTCAACGTGGCGCACATCTCTGTCTGAATCGCGTCCGGTGATCTTTTGGCTCACCAACACTTCGGCACTGTAAGGGTTTTGCTTAGTAAATTCGCCCTCGCTGGCAACTTGAGCCGAAGTTGAATTAATTTCATTCAGTGCCACCACGTTAGCCGTGGTTTGAATGAGTGGCTTAACCGCAGTAAGCACATCGGCGTGCCACTGTCCGGCCGCAGCCTCATAGTCCACATCACACTCAACCAACGGCAATAAGGCTTTAGCGCCTAATGCCGAAAGCCGCGCATCAAAGTCTTTACCGGTTTGGCAGAAGAACTCATAGCTCGAATCACCCAGCGCCAACACAGAGTAATGTAAGTTGTTTAATTGAGGTGCGCGTTTTGATGCTAAAAACTTATGTAATTCAATCGCATCATCCGGCGCTTCACCTTCACCATGAGTACTGACCACCAGCAATAACAAAGTTTCTTGCTTGAGCTGGCGCACATTGTATTCACCCATGGAGGCTAAATTCACGCTATAGCCCTGTGCTTTAGCCTTTTCGGCCAAGGCTTTGGCAATGCCACGACCATTGCCGGTTTGGCTGCCATAGAGAATGGTTACAGTCTGCGCTGCCTGTGTATCAGACACTGGCACTAGCTGGGCTTGATTCCCTCCCGCATTGGCCGTTGCGGCTAAATAACCACTCACCCAAGCAAGTTGCACGGCATTTAATTCCGCGGTGAGTTGTTTCAGCTTGTCGACCTGCGGTTGCGACAGGGGTGAAGCCAGTGATGAAAGTTCTTTTAACAACATGAGACGGCCCTATGACAGTGTAATACCCAGCAGATTAACGTGGATTTGGAAAAGCAAAAAAGAATAAAATTTGATTTTTAATTCCATTTTGGAATATACAAAGTGCAAAAATTAAGCTACAAAAGTGTGCACTGGTTAAAACTTTTTGATACGACCAGTGCAGAATCGACTAGCTTGAGCAATATGCGCTTGTGTCAAACCAAAGTATTGCCACAATGGTACGAGCCTGCAGTACAGTACCTTTTGTTGCTCGCTAAGAAGTTTGTTTTAAAAAACAAATTTTATACCAAGTTTGAATGCGCTAACTAACTGCCACAATTGAATAGACGAGTTCATTCTTATCGCGGCCTAGCCCTACCTAGGTTTAGCTCAAGGGAAGCACTCAGGCGGAACGATTATATAAACCATCAGGGAGTAATCATGCAGATTGGAATACCGAGAGAGAGTCTCGTCGGTGAAACTCGGGTCGCCGCGACTCCAGCCACCGTCGAACAGCTTAAAAAGCTCGGCTTTGAAGTTGTTGTTGAGGCCAATGCTGGCTTACTGTCTAGCTTTGACGATGCCGCTTTTGAAGCAGCTGGTGCGAAGATCACGACAGAGGTTTGGCAAGCGGATCTGATTTTTAAAGTCAATGCACCGACCGATGCTGAAATTGCGCAAATTAAAGAAGGCGCGACCTTAATCAGCTTCATCTGGCCCGCTCAAAATGCTGAGTTGGTCGAGAAACTGTCTAAACGCAACATCAATGTGATGGCGATGGACATGGTGCCACGTATTTCCCGTGCCCAATCCCTCGATGCTCTCTCTTCTATGGCAAATATCGGCGGTTATCGCGCCGTAGTTGAAGCCGCGCACCACTTTGGCCGTTTCTTTACCGGACAAATTACCGCCGCAGGTAAAGTCCCTCCGGCCAAAGTGCTGGTGATTGGTGCCGGTGTGGCAGGCCTTGCAGCCATTGGTACCGCAGGTTCTTTAGGGGCAATCGTTCGCGCCTTCGACACGCGTTTAGAAGTGGCCGAACAAATCGAATCCATGGGTGGCCAGTTCCTTAAGCTGGACTTCACCAATGAAGATGGCAGCTCATCGGACGGTTACGCTAAAACCATGTCGGACGAGTTTATCGCTGCCGAAATGGCGCTATTTGCCGAGCAAGCCAAAGAAGTCGATATCATCATTACCACTGCGCTGATCCCAGGCCGTCCTGCACCTAAGCTCATCACCAAAGCCATGGTCGACAGCATGAAGAGCGGCTCTGTGATTGTCGATATGGCAGCACAAGCGGGCGGTAACTGTGAATACACCCAGCCTGGCGAACTCTTTGTCACTGAGAATGGTGTAAAAGTCATCGGCTTTACCGATCTTCCAGGCCGCTTGCCTGCACAATCGTCTCAGCTTTACGGCACTAACTTAGTCAACCTGATGAAGTTAATGTGTAAAGAGAAAAACGGTATTGCCAGCATCAGCTTCGATGATGTGGTCATGCGCAACATGACAGTCGTGAAAGAAGGCGAAGTCACCTTCCCGCCACCACCTATTTCGGTGTCAGCTGCCCCTGCGAAACCTACCGCTAAGGTGGAAGTGAAATCTGCTCAAGCCAAAGCGCCTTCAAAACTCAAGTATATTCTCGCCGCCTTGGGTGCTGCGGGGTTTGCCGCAGTGGCCTCCGTCGCGCCAGCCGAGTTTTTATCCCACTTTACGGTATTTATTCTGTCCTGCGTGGTGGGCTATTACGTGGTGTGGAACGTGTCCCACTCACTGCATACGCCTTTGATGTCAGTGACTAACGCAATTTCAGGCATTATCGTGGTCGGCGCCTTGCTGCAAATAGGTCAAGGTTCAACCTTGGTCACTGTGTTGGCGTTTATCGCCGTGCTGATCGCCAGTATTAACATCTTCGGCGGTTTTACCGTCACTCAGCGCATGCTGAAGATGTTCCGTAAGGATTAAGGGGGTATAACGTGTCTCAAGGACTGGTAACAGCAGCTTACATCATTGCCGCCGTGCTCTTTATCTTCAGTCTCGCTGGATTGTCGAAACAAGAAACGGCCAAACACGGCAATTTATTTGGTATCACAGGTATGGCTATCGCCCTACTGGCGACCATTTTTAATCCAGACACCAGCGGTGTCGCGTGGATTATTGTCGCCATGGTGATTGGTGGTGCTATCGGCGTGCGTTTAGCACTTAAAGTCGAAATGACGGAAATGCCTGAACTCGTCGCGGTGCTCCACAGTTTTGTGGGTATGGCCGCAGTGTTAGTGGGCTTTAACAGCTTTATCGACTTACATCCAGAACAAGTATCACAAGTGGTTGTGGCCGTGGGCGGGGATATGAATTCCACTCTCGCAGCCGTGCAGAATGCGCTAAGCGAAGCGGCAAAAGCGGCTGAAAACGCGCATATGACTGGCGCTATGCTCAACATTCACTTAGTGGAAGTCTTCCTCGGGATCTTTATTGGCGCGGTAACCTTTACCGGTTCTATCGTCGCTTTTGGTAAATTACGCGGATTAATTTCATCTAAACCGTTGATGTTGCCACATCGCCATAAGCTAAACCTCGCTGCGGTATTGGTATCACTTGGCCTGTTAGTGTACTTCGTGCAAACCGGTGGCACTATGCCAGCTCTACTGTTGATGACACTTATCGCCTTCGCCTTTGGCTGGCACTTAGTGGCTTCTATCGGTGGTGCAGATATGCCGGTTGTGGTCTCAATGCTGAACTCCTACTCAGGTTGGGCGGCAGCGGCGGCGGGCTTTATGCTGTCAAACGATCTGCTGATAGTAACAGGTGCGCTCGTGGGTTCATCGGGTGCGATTCTGTCTTACATCATGTGTAAGGCGATGAACCGCTCGTTTATCTCTGTTATCGCAGGTGGATTTGGTACCGATGGTGTGGCCTCCTCTGGTGATGAAGAAATGGGCGAATACCGCGAAACCAACGCCGAAGATGTGGCGGATATGCTGAAAAATGCCTCTTCCGTTATCATCACCCCTGGCTATGGTATGGCAGTGGCACAGGCGCAATATCCAGTGGCTGAAATCACCCAAAAACTGCGTGACCGCGGCGTAAAAGTACGCTTTGGTATTCATCCGGTAGCGGGTCGTTTACCTGGCCATATGAACGTACTGTTGGCTGAAGCTAAAGTTCCCTACGATATCGTGCTTGAAATGGACGAAATCAACGAAGACTTTAGCGATACCGATGTCGTGCTGGTGATTGGCGCGAACGACACAGTCAACCCTGCGGCGATGGAAGATCCGGGCAGCCCAATTGCGGGCATGCCAGTGCTCGAAGTGTGGAAAGCGCAAAACGTGATTGGTTTTAAGCGCTCAATGAATACGGGTTATGCGGGTGTACAAAACCCTCTGTTCTTCAAAGACAATACCCAAATGTTGTTCGGCGATGCTAAGGCCAGTGTTGAAGCGATTTTAAAAGCGCTGTAATCCGTTTAAGCACTGAATCACTCGATACAAAACTCAAAGGGAGCCGTTGGCTCCCTTTGCTTTTTTAGAGGGTTTTATTGCGCTAGGCTTCACATACTTTTAAGCCTGCTCAGCTAGTCTCTTCGCAGTTTATCGCTTCAGGTAAAAGGAGATATCATGCTGCTTGGATTATTTATGCTGTCGGCAATATTAATCAAAACGTCGTTATTAGGACTGGGTTGGATATCAATTGGTATCGGCGTTGGGGGTTATCTTTTTTGCCGTTTTTACCACATTAATCTTGCAGACCTACTGGTCAAAAAGTTTAGACGGCTTTTTATCAGTGGGGCGATATTACATCTGCTGCTGTATCTCGGCCTTATCGTAAAACTGTTCCTGATCGATAGCCTAGAGGATATTCCGGCCTTTTTAATCAGTCATTTGGTATTCCATCATGCACTCTGCGCACTCATTGCTGCCGCCCTTACCTTTATGGCGATTGGCGTTTACCTTACCCAGCAAAAACTAAAGCTAGCGGATACGGCTTCCCCTTCGCTCCTCAACTAATCCCTTAAAAGCTAAAAGTCTCGCCCCTAAAAGCCAAAAGGAGCCACAAGGCTCCTTTTGATGGCGATACATTTTTGATTATGCTGCTTTAGCAATATCAAAATTAGATAACAACATCACAGCTGTACGGCCGAGTAAATGGTTGATGGTACGATCGCCAACCAATCCTAATTCTGCAATGGCTTGCTGACGTGCAGTGCTTACCGCTCTAAACAGAGTGATTTCATTATTGGTGCCGCCGCAGAGGCTGAAGAATAATCTTAACACTGCGCGGTAATGCTCTTCTTGCATCGCTTGCATCCAAGAGGTTTCTAGCGCTTCTTGGCTAGAGAAGTCGAGCGCAGCAACAAAAAGATTGCCAATACGGCTGTCTAAGCGAATTAAAAAGTCGTTCTTCCGCGGAAAGTGGTGACTAATACCTGTGCGGCTAATCCCCGTTGCTTCAGATAACGTGGTATAAGACATAGTCTCAAAGCCAATAGTCAAAATTTGTCTTAACGCTTCATCCATAATCTGATTGATGGTTTGCTCAGTCTGTACTCGCGAGCGCTTAGCCATAATAAAGTCTCCCACTGTTCTTTTTGTGGGATAGAGCTTACCAAAGCCTTTCAGGGATTACTGCTGTTTAAAAACGTGAAACAAGTGTATTTCACTTTTGTTCAGCTAGGGTTCAGTTTTAAACGGAGGATTTCATCGCTTTTATTTACATATTTATAACATTGAATTTTGTACTAACCAGTCGTGTGCTTTTTGTTCCCCCATTAACAATGTTAGGGTAGGCGTTAAATAACGCCCAAGATCGGATTTACGCCAAAACAGGTATTCTGGCAGGGGTTGTAGCACGGTATCACTAAAAGTTCGTTGTATTAAACTCGAATATTCACGCAAAACCTGCGGTTCAATTTGTACCATTTGAGGATAAAAATCGGCTACAAAATCACGATAGTGAGTATATTGAACGATTTGAGTGACCTGATATTTATTTAACACCTGTATCATCATTGGTGTCGTCCAGTGTGACATATATTGCGAACTTGTAAGCGCCGCTAGGTTGCGCCGATGATACTGCTGCCAAGCTAAATCAAAATTGCCTTTAGCATTGGCAATACACCAGATGAGATACAGATCCGCTAACCATTCATGCTGATAAGGTGTTAATTCCTTAGGTAATAAACTCCCCTGCAACGCCAAGTTTTCAAGGTGGCCTAGTTCATGCCAAAGGGTTAATTGTGCTTGTTCTTTTAGATCTAATTGGTAGGTAATACCATCAATATTGGCCAGTTGGATCTCTGGTGTTTCTTGCTCATTGACGAGTATTAGGCCGGAGAAATGACTATCTTCAACAGGTAATACCATGGCACTGCGAAGCCCAAGCTCTGTTTTAAACTGAGCCTCGCTGTGTGGGAGCTGTTCACGAACCTGAGGTGGAAATGTTGCCAGACACTGACTCAATTGCGCTAAAGGACAAAGTAACGCCTGCTTATCGGCAATAGGCACCCAAGTTAAGCTTGATATCAGAGTCAGTGCAATTAAACTCACTGTTTTGCCATGATATTTTGGATAATTGCCGTAGTAGAGATACCGTCTTCAAATCCCAACACTTGCACTTGGCCGCCCGCAGCAATGACCTCGGCGCCACCCGCAATATCTTCAACCTTATAATCACCACCTTTCACTAAAAGATCCGGTAGTAATCTGGCGATGATCCGTTGTGGTGTATCTTCACTAAAAGGCACCACCCAATCGACGGCGGCTAATCCTGCCAACACCGCCATACGTCTATCCACTTGATTAACTGGGCGACCTTCGCCTTTTAAGCGTTTGACTGAGGCATCGTCATTCACTGCCACGATCAATCTGTCGCCTAAGGCTTTGGCTTGCTTGAGGTAACTGACGTGCCCCGCGTGCAGAATATCGAAGCAACCGTTGGTCATCACCACTCGTTCACCACGTAATTTAGCTTGTTCTAGAGCGTAAGCAAGTTGATCTTCACTCACCACCCCAAAACCTGACTCACCGTGATGCAGTGCTAGGGCCTCAATCAACTCAATACGAGAAACCGTAGAAGTACCCAGTTTACCCACCACAACGCCAGCGGCAGTATTGGCAATCGCACAGGCCTGCGGTAACTCAGCACCCGCGGCTAGAGACGTCGCTAAAGCTGAAATCACAGTATCGCCAGCACCCGTTACGTCATACACCTCACGGGCGACTGTTGGGATGTGTAATTCAGGGGCATTGGCCGTCACTAAGGTCATACCTTTTTCAGAGCGAGTGACTAAGATAGCGTCGAACTGGTACTTGTTCAGTAATCCGCGAGCCTTTTCGAGTAGATCTGCTTCAGAGGTTACCGCGCCAACCACGGTCTCAAATTCACTCATATTCGGTGTGATGAGCGAGGCGCCATGATAACGGCTAAAATCGGAACCCTTAGGGTCAACCAGTACTTTTACGCCTTTGGAACGGGCGAGCGCGATAAAATCACGAGGATTATCAATGGCACCCTTCGCATAATCAGATAGCACGACCACATCGACCGAATCGAGTAAAGCCTCAGACTGCTTAAGTAAGCGCGCACTGTCCTGCTTATCGAAGGACTCTTCAAAGTCGAGGCGAATAAGCTGTTGATTGCGCGATAAAACTCTAAGCTTGGTAATGGTCGGTTTATCGGTAATTTTCAACCATTGTGGTTCAACCCCAAGTGCTTGTACGCCAAGCGTTAACGCCTTAGCCGTATCATCCTCACCGACTAAGCCCGCCAATTGCACTTGGCCACCTAAGGTCGCGATATTTAGCGCCACGTTTGCCGCGCCGCCCGGTCTATCTTCGACTTGATTAATTTTCACCACGGGCACTGGCGCCTCGGGGGAAATACGTCCCGTAGGCCCAACCCAGTAGCGATCTAACATCACATCACCGACGACTAATACTTTGGCTTTTTCAAATGCTGGCAGAGAAACCTTCATAGCGCTCTTATCAGTTGCAGAAATTAAACCGTGATTGTACCTAATTTTCAGCAAAAGATGAGTTAGAATAAGCAGTAATTTTCAAAAGTAGTGAGTATTTTTGTGGTCGAGAAAGCTGAGTTTTCATCATCTTTATATCATCCGAAACACTGGCCCATGTGGTTTGGGGTGTTAGTGATGCGGATTACCCAAGTGTTGCCTCTATCATGGCAGATGAAATTAGGCAAAGGCATGGGCCGATTAGTCAAGGCACTTGCGGCCAGTAGAACCCATACCGCGCGCCGAAATTTAACCCTCTGCTTCCCGGATATGCCAGAGGCCGAGCGAGAAGCGCTCCTCACCCGTAACTTTGAAGAAACGGGTAAAGCGATTTTCGATACCATCAATGCCTGGTGGTGGTCCGATGAAAAAATCCAACAACATATGCAGATAACCGGCAAAGAATACGTTCAAGACACCTTGAATGCTGGCCATGGGGTGATTCTGTTTGCAGTGCACTGCTTACCACTGGAAATGGGCGCACGTATTTTTGGTCAATTCCAACCCGGTGTTGGGGTGTACCGCCCACATAACAATCCCGTGATGGAATACCTGCAAGTGAAAGGTCGATTACGTTCGAATAAAGCCTTAGTGCCGAAACGCGATCTACGCCAAATGGTACGCTGTTTACGTAACCCCGATGTGATTTGGTATACCGCTGACCAAGACTTTGGCCGCTCTAGTGCTGTGTTTATTCCGTTTTATGCCGTGCCCGATGCCGCCACTATTACTGGCGCAACCACGCTGGCAAAGTTAGGTAAGGCCAAGGTATTACCCTTCTTTGTTGAACGCACAGAAGGAGATACAGGCTACCGGATTGAAATCATGCCTCCATTAGATAATTTCCCAGGTGAAGACGAAGTCGCCGATGCCATCCGTGGTAACAAAATTATTGAACAGATTATCGATAAAAATCGTGCTCAATATATGTGGCTCCATCGCCGCTTTAAGACGCGCCCGGATCCAACGGATAAGTCCTTATATAAGTAAGCTTTTGCTTAATCACATCGAGATAATCGCTTAAAAGAGAATACAAAATGCCAAGCAATCGCTTGGCATTTTGTTTATATCTTTCTGCCTAAGGCATCTTGTAGGGCTCTAAGCGCTTAAACATGGTAGTTAAGCACAACACTTAAACCAGATTAAGCCTCCGCCGGTAAGCGAATACCCACATTGGTGACTTTGCCTTCATAGAGTCCCGCAACGACCCAATGGAGTGATTGCCATTGAAACTGGTCCCCAAGTACTGGATGCGCACCTAGCTCTAAAGCAACTAAATCAGCTACAGTCATGCCGCCGGTTTCATCGTCTAATGTTAAGCCATAGATAGGTGCAAGATCCGCCAATTTAACCTCGGTATCGATAAAGAAGTCACCAAAGAAACGTGGAACCTCCTTGGTTTCAGGGGCTTGGCTAAAGAGGTTACTCAATGCTTCAAGGCTCTTTTCCTGCCCGAGTACGCACAGAATATCACCCGCCTCTAAGCACGTACTGCCCGAAGGATGCAATAACCTATTATTGCGAAATACTGCCGCAATGCGAGTACCATCGGGCATTGCTAAGCGTTTTAGCGGTTCACCAATACACCACTTACTTTCACTCAAACGATAGACAAACACTTCCCATTCGCTGCTCGGGTAAATTTCAACCCCCGAACGCGAAACGGGCAAAGGCTTTGGGGGCAATTCTACCTTTGCTAAGCGTGCAGCCGTAGTGAGTGACGCCCCTTGGACTAGCAGAGAGACTAACACCACAAAAAAGGCCAAGTTAAAATACAATTGAGCCCCAGGAAGCCCGGCCATCATTGGGAATACCGCTAAAATAATCGGCACGGCGCCACGAAGCCCGACCCAAGAGATAAACCAGCGGTCACGGCTGCTAAAACTCTTAAAGGGCAGCAAACTTAGCCATACCGCTAAAGGTCTGGCAAACAGGATCATCCCAAAGGCCAGTGCTAAGCCCGGCAGCCAAATATCTAATAGATCCGAGGGGGTTAGGAGTAGTCCCAAGACGAGAAACATGCCGATTTGACTCACCCAAGTCATTCCATCCAATACGTTTAATATCGCATGACGTCCACGAGTTGGCTTATTACCGAGGAATAGGCCAACTAAGTAAATCGAAAGAATGCCACTGCCACCTAGCTTGTTCGATGCAGCGTAAATAATAAGGCCGCCACTGAGCACGAGAATCGAATATAGACCTTCAGCGAGTTGACTTAAGTTCACCAATTTCCATAGCAGCCAGCCACCACCCAAGCCTAATAAAATTCCCAGCCCAAATTGTTTAATAAAGCTAATCAGCATAAAGCTTGCAGAGAGCTCGGCATCGACATTGCCGAGAATGGCAATCAAGGTGACAGTTAAAAATACCGCCATAGGGTCGTTACTACCCGATTCGATTTCCAGCGTTGCTCCAACCCGCTCATTAAGGCTGCGTCCCTTTAACAGTGAGAATACCGCCGCCGCATCGGTAGAGCCGACAATCGCTCCCACAAGCAAACCTTGTAGCCAATGTAAGTCAAATAGCCACGCAGCCATAATGCCTGTGATACTGGTGGTGATCGCCACCCCAAAGGTTGCCAAGGATAACGCAGGCCACAGTGCGACCCTGAAGCTCGCGACCCGAGTGCGCATACCGCCATCGAGCAAAATAATGGCTAAGGCTAAGTTACTGACAAGATAAGCGGTTGAATAATCATCGAAGAGAATACCGCCGGGACCATCTTCACCAGCAAGAATACCTACGGCGAGGAAAATTAATAAGATAGGAATCCCAAGACGGGATGACATGGGACTAAGCAAAACACTCACGGCAGTAAGTAAGGCACCGATCAGAAAAAAACTATTGATGGAATCTGCATCCACACATGCCTCCTTAAATGCTGCTGGCTCAGCTAAACGATAGCAAAAACACCTAGATTAAAAATGACTCAATTAAAAATTTCAGTGTTTCTATACTAGCATAAAAAATGCAGATTATTGGAGTTTTAAATATTAAATTTCAATCATCTACACTAAAATAATCATCAACAGTAACTTTAGGCTAATTTTCAGATAAAAACACATAAAAAGACAAATACAACCTGAACATCAAGCCATAAGCATAAACAAAATAAAGCTTATATTTATCAAGTTCTTTAAAAAATAAATCCGACACAAACTTTCCATTTTTAATCAAAAAAATATCGGTAACCATCTAAAAAAACACCATATTGATAAAAACACACACCTAACTATATTTATCGCCGCAATACCTTGAAAGAGCACATTAAATTGAATAGTTCATTGTGTTATCAACATTGGCCCACCAATGACTGTCATAAAGACAACTAATGTCATTGTGACAACCTTTATTGCTATCAAAAAGACACTGCTAAGAATTTAAATTAATTTTTTTCCTTTATTTTCAATAACAAAAATACTTGGCACATATTGCGCAATAGCAAATTACAGGTATCAAAATGACGTTGGATTAAGGGGATTTATGAGCAAACAAAAACTCACCGCTATCGCACTATTATTAGTGTTGATTGCCTCATTTACTGTACTACTGAGCGTAGGCAGTGAAATTTTTCGAGAAAAACCACCCATTCCCAGTGCATTTGTCGATGTGAATGGCCAAGTTATCTTTAGTGAACATGATATAGAACAAGGTCAATTAGTATGGCGCTCAATGGGCGGCCATCAACTCGGTTCGATTTGGGGACATGGCTCCTATGTCGCCCCCGATTGGACCGCAGACTGGTTACACAGAGAAGCCCAAGCTTGGCTCGACCTGCGCGCCAAGCAACAATATCAAACGCCTTTCGAACAACTAGGTTCCCAAGAAAAAGCGGGGCTTGAACAAGCATTAAGGGATGATTTACGCCATAACAGTGTTGAACAACAGATCGATGGCACTCAGCTTATTAGGCTATCGACCACACGGGTAGAAGCAATTCGCACGGTTAATCAACACTATTTATCATTGTTTGGTGATGACCCTAAACTCAGTTCACTACGCGAACAATACGCCATGAAAGAGGGCACAGTGCCCGATGTTACACGCCGAGAACAACTTAATGCGTTCCTGTTTTGGGGTGCTTGGGCTGCCATCACAGAACGCCCCGATGCCCCCTATACATACACCAATAACTGGCCGTTCGATCCTCAATTAGGCAATACTCCCACCTCGGATAATATTGTCTGGTCGATACTCAGTATCGTGACCCTGATAGCGGGTATTGGTGGATTGCTATGGCACCATGCCAGCGGTAAGCACGAAAGTCTGCCTAAGCCGTCGGAACAAGACCCGCTGTTTTTCACTAAACCAACCGCTTCACAAAAAGCCGTCGGCAAATACTTCATTACGGCGATAGGCCTCTTTTTACTGCAAATTTTACTCGGAGGCATTACCGCTCACTATGCGGTAGAAGGCCAAGAGTTTTATGGTTTACCTATTGCGGAAATACTCCCCTATTCAGTAACGCGTACTTGGCACACCCAATTAGCCGTATTTTGGATCGCCACGGCTTGGTTAGGTACAGGGCTGTATATTGCTCCTGCGTTATCGGGCCATGAACCCAAATATCAACGAATAGGCGTTAACGTACTCTGGGTAGCCTTAGTGGTGGTTGTGCTCGGTTCAATGGCGGGCGAATGGATTGGGGTGCAACAGTATTTTGACCTCGATATGAACTTTCTCTTTGGTCATCAAGGATATGAATACATAGATCTTGGTCGAGTATGGCAAATCTTACTCCTCGTTGGATTACTGATTTGGCTCGCCCTCGTCACCGCCGCCATCAAACCCGCCCTCAAAGTTCAAGGCGAGATGCGCCCTGTTATTTGGGTACTCTATGCCTCCTGCGTCGCAATTGGTTTGTTCTATGGCGCCGGCCTCTTTATGGGCAAACACTCCAACTTAGCGATTGCAGAATACTGGCGTTGGTGGGTAGTACATCTGTGGGTTGAGGGCTTCTTCGAAACCTTTGCGACTGCCGTTATCGCCTTAATGCTGGTACGTTTGGGCTTAATCCGTGGCCGTAGCGCCAACGGTGCGGTCTTGTTTACAACGGTAATCTTCTTAACCGGTGGTTTAATCGGCACTTTACACCACCTCTATTTTACTGGCACACCAACCTCGGTTATCGCCTGGGGCGCAATTTTCTCGGCCTTAGAAGTGGTGCCTTTAGCCATCATAGGTTTTGAAGCAATGGAAACCTACCGCTTGCGTAAAGCCAGTCCATGGATGCAGCGTTATCACTGGGCGATTATGTTCTTTGTGGCTACCGCGTTTTGGAACTTGGTCGGTGCCGGTATGCTGGGCTTCTTAATCAACCCGCCAATCTCGCTCTATTACATTCAAGGCTTAAATACCACTGCCACCCACGGTCACGCCGCCTTTATGGGGGTTTATGGCATGCTCGGCATGGGGCTAATGCTTTTCTGTCTGCGCGGTCTAACTGGCAATATGCAGTGGAATGACAAAATGCTCAAAGGCGCCTTCTGGAGCCTCAATATTGGCCTAGCGGCTATGGTGTTTATGTCACTATTACCTGTGGGGATTACGCAGTTTTTTGCAGTCATCGACCACGGCTATTGGTATGCCCGCTCGCCAGAGGTCATTCATAGTCCGCTGATTGAAAGACTGGTATGGATGCGTATGTTTGGGGATATCATCTTCAGTATCGGCGGATTATTGATGGGCACCTTCTTATTTGACTTAATTAGAAAGGCCCTGAATAAACCTGCAAAGTTACAAGGGGAGCAATTACTACCAGACCACTAACACGAGACTAAATAACGGTTAGTCCCATACCAAGGTGCCATTGCTGGCACCTTGGTTGCCTAACCTATTACGCGCTACGTTGCGGTGAGTCATTCCTGTATGCATTTTGCTGTTAGTCGTGTTTAAACTACATGTGTCAATATAACAATCAATGGTATAAATCAGGGTAATCTAGCTGCTGGAGTTTTTATGGCCCTTAGTCAAACCGATCTTACCCGTATCGCCCTCGATATCACCTCAGGTTTAGCCCATAGAGACCGCTTCTCACGGCTGCTCAATACCGTTAGAGAAAACTTACACTGTGATGCCGCTGCGCTACTCACGTTTCATGGTCAGTATTTTACCCCACTCGCCATCGATGGTTTGAATGATGACGTACTAGGCAGACGTTTTATCCTTAATGAGCACCCAAGGCTTGAGGCTATTGCCCGTGCGGGGGATATAGTGCGCTTCCCAGCTGACAGCGAACTTGCAGACCCTTACGATGGTTTAATCCCCAATCAAACAGGCGCATTAAAAGTGCATGCCTGTATCGGACTACCGTTATTTGCCGATGAACAGCTTATCGGGGCCGTAACTATCGATGCTTTTAATCCTCTGCAATTTGATCAATTCAGCAATGCCGAGCTACGCAGTTTAAGTGCCATTGCAGCAGCATCTTTAAGCAATGCTTTACTGGTTGAAAAACTTGAACGTATGGCCCTAAACAGCCATTCAACCCATGCACAAGAAAATAGCCCTAACCTGAGCCAGAATGCCGAAATCATTGGCCATTCGCCCTTAATGCAAAGTTTGAACCGAGAGATTGAAGTCGTAGCCCATAGCGATCTGAATGTGCTGATCTTGGGCGAGACCGGTACAGGCAAGGAGTTAGTCGCCCAGGCGATACATCAAAAATCTGCAAGATCCAGTAAACCATTGGTCTATCTAAATTGTGCAGCACTCCCCGAATCGGTTGCCGAAAGCGAACTCTTTGGTCATATCAAAGGTGCGTTTACAGGTGCAATTAGCCATCGCAGTGGCAAATTTGAAATGGCCGACAAAGGGACACTCTTTCTAGACGAGATTGGCGAACTGCCCCTCACACTCCAAGCTAAGTTATTGCGAGTATTACAATATGGCGACATACAAAAGGTAGGTGATGATCGCAGCCTAAAAGTCGATGTCCGCATCATAGCCGCAACCAATAAAGATCTTAAAACAGAAGTGCTTGCAGGTCGTTTTAGGGCAGACCTTTACCATAGGTTAAGTGTATTTCCGATACTGGTTCCGCCCTTACGGGAGCGCGAACAGGACATCACACTTCTGAGCGGATTCTTTGCTGAACGCTACAGGCAAAAACTCGGGATGAAACAACTTAACTTCAGCAACAGTAGCCTACTCTTGCTCAATCAATATACTTGGCCGGGTAATGTACGCGAACTAGAACACGCTATCCATAGGGCGACGGTTCTAGCACGCGTAACCGCACAGGACGGCTGCTGCACCATTGCGCCACAACATTTCGATTTGCCTTTTACACTTAACACCTCAAAAATGAGTTCATTGGCAATTACGCCGTTGAGCAATGCAACGCAAATCCAGCAAGAGTTTGTTAGCTTATCCCTAGCAACCGACACATTTCAGCGCAACTACATCAAACAAGTCTTTACCACACATACTGGCAATTGGGCTGCCACGGCAAGGACATTAGGAGTTGACCCAGGTAATCTGCATCGGCTCGCAAAACGTTTAAAGCTAAAATAAGCAATAAATACGCTTTATGAACCATATTTCAGTTGAAATAATATCCAAAATAAGGAAGGATGCGAGCTTCGCGCGCCAGTGCATTGTGTATTACAATTTGCCGCCCGATTTTGGGAAGAAACTGCCGCGTAAAACAGGTTATTTTATTAACAGGAATCGTAGTATCCGCTTATGAGTATGCTTCGCACCACAGCTTTATTATTGACTTTGGTTTTTCCAAGTCTCTCCGCTTTAGCAACGGAATATCCTTTACCGTCTTCTAAGAGCCGGTTAGTTGGCGAGAACCTGTATTACACAGTACCAGAGGGTAAACATACCCTCGAAGATATTGCCGCTCAGTTCCAACTCGGCCTAAGCAACTTGCTGGAAGCAAACCCTGGTGTTGATCCGTTTCTTCCAAAGCCAGGCAGTAAATTGTTAATTCCTAAACAATTAATTCTGCCCAATGCGCCACGTGAAGGCATAGTAATCAACGTTGCTGAAATGCGTCTGTATTACTATCCAAAAGGCAAAAATACCGTGGAAGTTCTACCTATCGGTATTGGCCAAATTGGTAAAGACACGCCAGAAAACTGGGTAACCAGCGTGCAACGTAAACGTGCTAACCCGACATGGACACCAACGCCACGCATTCGTAAAGAATATGCGGCAAGGGGCGAAATTCTGCCAGCAGTATGGCCAGCAGGTCCAGATAACCCAATGGGGCTCTATGCACTCTACATTGGTAACTTGTATGCCATCCATGGTACCAACGCAAGCTTCGGTATTGGTTTACGTGTTAGCCAAGGCTGCGTGCGTTTACGTCACGATGACATTGAACATCTGTTCAAAACCGTGCCAGTTGGAACACGTGTACAATTTGTTAACCAACCGATTAAAGCGACCGAAGAGCCAGATGGAAAGCGTTATTTAGCCGTGCATCAGCCGCTATCACGCACTATTGCTGAGTTTGAGTCAAACGAACCTGTGGCAATTGCTTTACCAAAAGACATCGCTAAGTTTATTGCCAAAGCTGATACCGACTCCAGCGTGATTAAAAAGCTACTGGACGAGCGCACAGGCGTACCGACAATTATTAATCAATAGTTGTATGGCTAGGGCGTGTTGACGTTTCGAGATTAAATTTTGTTCGTTCTGGCAAGTTCGTGCTCGCGAAACGAGGAATGATGTGTAGTTATTCTACTCAAATGACGAGTGACAAAGAGCAAGGGCTTGCCAAACGAACCCTTCGGGCAGTATTTGGCTGGCTTTTCTGCCGCGTTATCGTCCGTTTATGTAGAATAACTACACTGCACGGACTTTGCCTTGCATAAAAACCAGCCAAACTGCTGCAAAAATAACCCTGAAACGTCAACACGCCCTAGTACGCAGTTAACGCTGCTTACTCTATAAAAATACCCGCCTCGGCGGGTATTTTTATATTGGTTGCAATCAAGCTTTGTAATCAATCACATAAAGGCGCGCATAGCGCTAAGAAGTGGGTCATTGCCGCGCTATTTGCTAACACCCGTTGATCAAAGTTTTGTAACGCAGGCGTTTCGGTACAGGCGCCAACACGCGCGCCACTACGCACTAAACATGCCTCAAACGAGGTATCGAAATGATTGAAAATCAAGCCATCTTTAACCGGGCAACCATCAATCTCACCATCAACAGCGATGGGGAAATATCCTGCCAGCGTATCGCGTAAATCGAGACTAAAACGCCCTGGCACTTGGCTTGGCTCAAAAGAATAAACATAAGCTTCATGACTTAAGACGTCTTCATGGCAGGTTAAAATACCATCACGACTCGCCGCAATCAGTAATTGTGCGTGTTCTAACAGTAATTTACCTTCAACTGAGGTGCTCTCATTTGCCTTAGGTTTACCGTTTTCAAATACAAAGCCTCGGTTAGGGTTTTCACCAAATTTGTTAAATCGGTGGCCGCGTTTAAACCCCGTTGGATTCACCAAGGGCAAAATACTTAAGTTTACCCGTTCGAATAATTCGACTGATGCCTCACTTAAAAAGTGCAGTAATCCCCAAGGACCAGCTGACTCTTCACCGTGAAATCCTGCGCTGATCAATAACGAAGGTAAGCCAGATTTCGCGGCAGGTGACTGATACAGACTGACACTGTATTTACCCACGTCACCGAGTTTTTTCTCAACCATCCCCAAACGGGACATTTCCTGCTCAAGCTGTAGATAAAAATTATCGATATCAGTGCTTTCACAGTTAAAAATATCGCTTTTCCACTGAAAGGATTCGAACGGAGATCTGCTTACCATATCTTGTACTTATGCCAGAAAAAGAACTGTGCCATCATAGCAGCTCTTTACAAAAACTGAATGCTATTCAACTGATTTAGATGAAATCCGACGAGTGTCTGACGCGCCAACACCACCACTGCGTTATGCCATCAATCGGAAATTGAGATGGGATGCCAAATGAACACACACACCCGCCTTGGACTTGCTATATTGGTAATGCTGCTTAGTCCAGCGCTCAAGGCACAATGTCAAATCGAAGGCGCTGCAACGCTATATCAATTAGAATCACGCATCGAAACTTACTCCCTCGCGAATGGCCTTACCGTACACTTATTGCCCCTTGAGGATAAACACACCCTCACCATTGCCAGCCAATTTACTGTGGGGGCGCGCAACGAGACTAAGGGGCAAACGGGATACGCGCATTTGTTCGAGCATATGTTATTCAAGGGCAGTGAACAGGCACCCGGCGACACCTATGCACAACAGCTAAGCGCCTTAGGCGCCCGCTTTAATGCCAGCACCCACTTCGATTACACCAATTACTATGTCACTCTGCCGAGCCAAGCCCTCGCCTTGGGCTTGTTCCTCGAGGCCGATCGTTTTATTCGCCCCAATTTGACCGAAACCACAGTGAAAAATCAGCAAGAAACCGTGCTCCAAGAGATGGCGCAGACCATAGATAATCAACCCTATGTGCGTAGTGCGATGGAATTTCTGCTAGCACAGGTTAAAGATACGCCCTATGACCACGGTATTATCGGTAGCCGTGAGGATATTACTCAGGCAAGTCCCGAGCGGTTAATCGCCTTTCATCGCGCCCATTATCGTCCCGATGCGATGCAGCTATCTCTGGTCGGCACACTTCCCTCCGACGTCAAGTCGCTTATAGCACAACACTTTAGTGCTTGGCCCACGCCTAATCAGCCGATTGCCAAATTTGACGAGCTAAAAATTAACCCTAAGCCCGTGCATGCGGAGCTCATTGATGAACGTGGCCCTTGGCCCGGCTTACTGCTTGCGTGGCATACGGTAGGTAAAAATCATCCCGATGCTGCCGCTATACGCCTGCTAGAAGGCTATTTATTTCAAAATACTCGCAGCGCCCTCGCACAAATCAGCCTGCACGATCCGGCACAAATGTTGAGTTATTCACTGCCCTTTGAGCTAGAAAATCATGGCATAACCAATCTGGTATTAGTGCCAAGGGCAAAAACCTCCCTTAATGCGCTAACCGACATGGTCTTAGCGTTAATTAAGCAAACCCAACAAACTCGCATAAGTGATGCAACGCTTTGTCAGCTCAAGCAAACCTGGTTAAATCAGCGTTTGGGGCAGCTCGACAACACTCAATCCCTAGCCACCTTACTATCAGCCACCGACAAACAGGATCAAGCCCATCCCTTAACGGCGCAATGGGAAAGGATTAACGCAGTAACCACAGCGGATATCCAGCGCGTTGCCCTGCAATACTTTACTCCCAATATGGTCAGGGTTGATCTGTTACCGCCTTGGTATATCCGCTTTGGAAAAACCTTACTCGAATGGTTACCCGCAGGTATTAGCGACGATTTAGAGGATGCAGTGCTATGATGAAAACATTCAGATACAACTGCTTAATGCCAACATCAAGATTATCTAACGCACTGCAAACCATGAGTATTGGGCTTATTGCAGTCATACTTGGCGCCTGTCAGCAGACGCCGCTTAGCTTTACCCCAACTCAAGCGCCCAGTTTGGCAAACTTTGATACCCAACCCAACCTACCTCAAGTCGGGAATATTTATCTTCCCAATGAGCAACCTTTTATTGATGTCACCCCCAATGGCGTCACCCTACCTTACCAGTTACAGCGTACGACTAGCGCGACTCAAAACCTTAGTAACAGAATGAGCCTAGTAGCAATTAGCCCCACTATACCCTTTGATAATCCTGATATTTTACAAGTCGCCTTTCAGGAAAAAGCTCGTAGCCTAGCGCTGACCCAAGCCGATGCTTGCCTTGAAACCTTCGAAACTCGAGTCACGCTGCATAGCATTAATATCAGCTTAACGTGCCCCGCATCAGCTAATCATCTCTACCAGTTACTGATACAGTTTTGGCAGCCCGATGCATTTAGTGAAACGGCGGCAATCGATATCGATAATATTCGTCGTCAATTGAAGCTTAATAAGCATTTAAATGCCTTTAGTGGCGCCGAAATCGATAAAGTCTGGCGGGACAAACTCCTAGGGACTGCACATCCCTACAACAAGAACATCAACAATCAGGCCTTGTTTGACTCACTTAGCCTAAGCGAACTGTCGCGGCTACAGCAGAACACCTTTGCTCAGGCAAACTGGCAGTTATTTTTACCTAATCATGCGCAAACCGAGTTTGATATTAAGCAGAGCCTCAGCCAGTGGCCAACTCGCATAAATACGCACTCATCATCACACCTCATCAACACTCAACAGCCACCACAATCCCGCACGCTGTATTTGATTGATGCACCGGGTAGTGTGCAAACACAAGTGCGAATAGGGTATGCCCTCGACGATAAGCATTTGTCAGCGCAGGATATGCCATTAGCTTGCCGCAGCTTAGCCGCACTTTTAGGACGCAGTTTTTCCGGGCGACTCTATTACGATTTGCGAGAAAAGCGCGGTTTGACCTACGGGATCTATGGTCAGTGCGCCAATGCACCACTCTCCACTAGCATCAAGTTTTATGGCAGCACGGCAATAGAACATACGGGCGCCTTTGTGGTGGGGATCTTAGATCATTTGAAACTGCTGGCTTCAACGCCTGCAAGCGAAGGGGAATTAGCCGCCCTCAAAACCTATCTGATTGGCGAAGCCTTGTTAACGCAAGATAATCCTAACCTGAGCGAAACCCAATTTATTCATCAACAGGTGCTTAGATTAGATCCACAATCGATACAAGCCATAAACCTTAAACTGCAGGCACTATCGCCCAGTCAGTTGATGCAATTAGCACAACAAGCGTTTTATGGTGAACCTCTAATCATTTTACGGGGAGATGTCGCTAAAATCTCGGCGGATCTCTCAGCTAAGCTGCCTGACTGGAAACTCGAGGTGGTGAAGGTAAATGAATAATATGATTATAGTTTGCCCGTAGGAACATCTCTCGCCGTGCTGAGTTTAAGCATAGGGGCATGGCTTTGTGCCATTTGTGCTCAATCTTACATAGCAGCGCCTGAGTCGATATTCGTATGGGCTTGATGATGTTCAGCACTGCTGGTCTCGACCTTATCCGAGGTTATCAATGCAGCATTTTGCGACTCGTTATCGGTAGCGGCCATAACGCCATTCGGCGCTAAAGAGTCATCTTTTACTGGCGATAACAACATAGACTCAGTTGTCACTGACGGACTCGGCTCAGTACTCACTGACGTTGAAGCCGCTTGACCAAGGGTTGTGAACCATGAAGTCAACGGTGTTGGTGCCATCATTCCAGCAACCGCGATGAGCGCAACTGCGGCAGCGCCATAGGACAACCATTTGTGTACTCCCTGCCGATGATCTTTAGGCTCGCTGGCATATAAGGCGTTAACGTGAGCGGTTTTCGCATTGGAAACAATAACGTCTGGCGCTAAGGTCTGAAGTAAATCGGGCAAATGATCCAATTCAGTATTTTTTAGGCGCTGACCGATAAATTGTCCGCCCTCATAAATCTCTAATTGATGGCTCAACACTTCGCCTTCAACGACACCAGAACTCATAATCACTAACTTATTACAACGCACTTTGCCACGAAAAACCCCGCAAACTCTCAGTTCATCACAACTCACTTCACCCGTGATCTCACCGCCAAACTCGATTTTAATCAGTCCAGCACCGCGGATCTTACCTGTTAATGCCCCCGAAACGAATGCCGTGCCCGCCAGTTGCATCTCACCTTCAATTGCGGTTGAGGCACTGATAAATGTGGCACTATGGCCTTTGCTACCCATAGGTTTAGTTCCAGATCATTATTTTTGTGAAAAAGATGTTAAGTTAAAAGTTCTCAATAATAAAGCATTGGATTCCTTTGATATTTAACTAGGCTGTGTTTTAGACAAGATTTTAGCCCTGCAACAATCTATGTTAGGCTGAAGACGATTGGGCTGATATCCCACCCCATATTGGTCCTAGCACCGCCTAAAATTGACTCAATTTATGACAAATTCCATGACCTTCAACCCGTTGTCACCGTCAACCCAAAACCAAACACCATTAGCCATTTATCAAGCTAAAATCGGGTTCGAGTTGATTGAAGATCCCGCGCAGGCGCAGGCAGTACTCGCCTTAGATAAGTTGTATCAGCAGATTATTGGTAGAACAGACGCTCAGCCACTCAAAGGATTATATCTATGGGGCGATGTCGGGCGCGGTAAAACCTTTCTGATGGATTTGTTCTTTGATGCCCTGCCACAGCAAGGAAAACTGAGATTGCACTTTCACCGCTTTATGGCGCGAGTGCACCAGGCCTTAAAGGAACATGCAGGGCAGCGCGATCCCCTAAAACTGATCGCAAAAAATTTAGCAAAGGAGTGTAAGGTACTCTGCTTCGATGAGTTTTTTGTCTCAGATATTGGCGATGCCATGATCCTCGCTGGTTTGTTTGAAACCTTGTTTGCCCAAGGAGTCGTGCTGGTTGCCACATCCAACATTCCCATCGAACGCTTATATGAAAATGGCCTCGCAAGGCACAGATTTTTACCCTACATTGCCCAGCTCCTGGCCCATACCCAAATGCTGCATCTGAATGGCGAGCAAGACCACAGGTTGCACGCCTTGAATCACGAACCGTCGGCAGAGGCCATTGCCGCCATCTCAAAGAATATTGGGCTGACTGGCACACTGGATTTTGATGGTATTTTTACCACGCTCACTCAAGGCGCAAACACTGTTCAAACAAGAACTCTGCGAGTCTGCCAGCGTGATATCCCCGTCGTGCGCGCCACAGCTGAAGGCCATCTCCCCTCCGCTGCTTGGTTCGACTTTTATGCCCTGTGTGATGGCCCGCGCTCACAACTCGATTACATCGAAATTGCCAGTCGATTTAAGATCGTAATGCTGAGCGGTGTTCCCAAACTGGGCGGCGAAGTAAAAAGCTGGATCCGCGCCCGCGGCACTGAGGATGGCACTGGTGCAAACCAAGCGGCAACTACGGGAGAGCGGCAACTCTCTTACGCCGCCAACGATGATCCTGCTCGGCGTTTTATCAGCCTTATCGATGAGTTATACGATCAAGATGTCAGTTTATATTTAAGCTGCGACGTCCCACTGATGGATCTCTATCAAGGCGGCGCCCTCAGTTTTGAGTTTCGACGCACCTATAGTCGGCTAATAGAAATGAGCCACAGCACAAAACAATCCTGAACCCTCAACACGCCCAAAGAAGCGGCAGCGGTCAACCTCTGCCGTAAACCTTTACCGAGACAAACTTTCAGGCGCAAAGATAGCACTTAACTGTTGAATATCCGCCGCAACCCACTCTGGTTCGATACACTCGGCAAGATGGGTCGCCATAAACGCCACAAGCTGCATTGCGGCATAGGGCAAACGCTTGTCCCGACGGCCAACAAGATACCAATTACTCTCCAGCGGAAATCCGTTCACTGACAAGATTGCGGGTTTTTCACGCCCTTCCTGCAAAGTGTGCGCTGAAATAACCGATAAGCCTAAGCCTGATGCCACGCTCAAGCGGATCGCTTCATTACTCTCAATTTGCATCGTTTCACTCAAGGCGATCCCTTGAGCGCTACACCAAGATTCAAACATCAGGCGAGTTGCCGAGCCGGGCTCGCGGATAATAAAACGCTCTTGCTTCAATTCACTAAAGCGAACTTGTTGACGGCCAACCGCCCAATGATCCTTAGGCGCGATAAGCTGCAGCGGATTTTTAATGATCCTCGCCGATAACACTTGCTCACCACTGGGTGGATGACTGAAGAGATATAAATCATCTTCTTGGCGCTCAAATCGTCCCAAAATATGCGCGCGGTTACCGATATTTAAGGTCACTTTGACCTGCGGAAATTGCCGATAAAACGCCCCTAAAATCCGTGGTACCACATATTTTGCCGTAGTCACTAAACCGATATTGATATGGCCAATGCTGCCACCTCTGGCTTGCTGGATAAAGGCATCGAAATCTTCAAAGCGGCTCAATGTGTCGCAGGCGGCTCGGTAAAGCTCTTGCCCTATTAAGGTTGGCGACATACGGCCATCAATACTGTTCAGCAAAGGTTCGCCCAAAATATCCGCTAACTTTTTAAGTTGCAGTGACACTGTGGGCTGAGTAAGGTGCAGGGTGCGAGCCGCCGCCGAAATATTGCCCAATCGAACCACCTGCACATAAACCTCAAGTAACCGAAAACTCAAATGCCGAAGTTTTAATTGACCTTGAGAAGATTTATCCATAGATAATTATCTATACCTAATTAGCAAATAATTTATTTTTCAATATATCGAATTAGGTTCAGAATCTCCAGCGTTCAATGGTTTTCAAATAAAATGATAGCCTTAAAATATTAATGCCTTTATTAATGAGATACTTATGCCAGATATTGTCATTGCATTTTTCGCCTTAGGTTTGCTCGCAGGCTTAGTCAAATCCGACCTTAAAGTGCCACCCGCCATTTACGAAACCCTATCCATTTTGTTAATGCTGACCTTAGGGTTAAAGGGCGGAATGGCACTGCATGGTCATACTCAACACTTAGTGATCACTGAACTCGTTGCTGTTGTTGCACTGGGTTTGATCATCCCATTAGTACTTTACCCTGTGCTCACGCGCTTAGTTCGGCTCGGACGCACGGATGCCATTAGTATCGCAGCCCATTATGGATCGGTCAGCGCAGGCACATTTGCCGTTGTTATCGCCATGGTGGAAAAATCAGGGATGATATTAAGACCGGAAACCACCTTATATTTGGTGTTACTCGAACTCCCAGCGATTGTGGTTATGCTCTGGTTACACCGATATTTAAGCGCTAAACAGCCGCGAGAAGCTACAGCGCCTAATACTCAGCAATCGAGCATACTGCATGAGGCCTTGACCAGCCGCGGCGTAATACTCCTAGTGGGTGGAGTCGTCATCGGTTGGCTTTATGGTCCGACAGGGCTTGCACCCATTAGTCCTGTATTACTCGGTGGTTTTAAAACGCTACTGGCCTTGTTTTTACTGGAGATGGGATTAGTCACAGCGAAAGTCTGTTTACCACTCCCATTACAGCAGTGGCGCTTATTAGTGTTTGCCGCCGTCACACCTTTTGTCTTGGCATGGTGCGGGATTGGAGTGGGGTTATGGCTCGAGTTACCGGCCGGAAGCATCTTAGTGCTTGCAGGTTTAAGTGCCAGTGCCTCTTATATTGCCGCTCCCGCCGCCATACGAGCCGCCATTCCCGAAGCGAATATCGGACTCGCTATGTTAGCATCCCTCGGGATTACGTTTCCGGTGAACGTGTTAATCGGTTTACCCTTGTACCAACACTGGATAATGCAAATTACCGGATAACAATTTGTCATAAGGGAGACTCTAGTCTCCTTTTTATATCCAACGATTAAGGTTTATTTGCGTAATGATCAGCTTTATCTTGATACATTGCCTTGTCTGCTGCATCGAGCAACACCTCAAGATTGATATCAGATTCTGGTGACCAATGGGCGATACCTATGCTACTCGCTAAGGTGGGCTGTTGTGGATGCTGTTGATTATATTGGTCAAGTAATGATTGAAAGCGTTTGATGGCAACGTCAACGGCATCGGGTTTCACAAAACTTAACAGCACCACAAACTCATCACCGCCAAGCCGAGCAACAACATCAGATTCCCTAAATGCGGCAATCAAAATATGGGCAAAATCGTACAGCAACCGATCGCCCATTAAATGCCCAAAGTTATCGTTGATTTCCTTAAAACTATCTAAATCAAAGAAAAATAACACTGCTTGCTCACGTTGACGACGACAACTTGCCAATGCTTTATTCGCCAATAATTCAAAACCACGACGATTTGAAATTGTGGTTAACTTGTCAGAAATATTTTGCGACAGAGAGAGCAATTCCGCCTCTACCATTTTGCCGAGATCGGTTAATGTTTCAATATCTTCATCGCTAAAGATCCGTGCACAGCTACCAATCAAACACAGAGTCCCAACTCGATAATGATTAATCGTTAAAGAATAGCCTGCATAGAAACGAATATGAGGCGCATCAACCACTAAGGGATTATCGGCAAAGCGGGAATCTTTTGAGGCATCTTCTATAAAAAACACTCCGGGATGATTTATTGCATGGCCACAAAAGGAAATATTTCTGGAGGTTTCGGTGACGTCTAATCCTTGGCAAGATTTAAACCATTGACGATCTTCGTCAACTAAACTGACCAGACAAATAGGCACAGAAAAAATTCTTTTTGCCAGCCGTGTGATACGGTCGAAACGCTCTTCAGCATCAGTATTTAAAATATTCAGCGCTCGCAAGGTTGCTAAACGCGCTAACTCATTCTCGGGAATGGGAGGTAATAGCATACTTCGCTCCGCTAATGGCTCTCTATCAAGCGTAGACTAACGACTGAATTCACGTATAACTTACTCAAGTATCGCCTGATAAATAGCAAGTATTCGCTCCGCATGAGCAGCTACATCGGCGTAAGCCAACTTCCCAGATTTTTGCTGTAGGGTTAGGCGATGATTTTCATCCCTTAACCAGCAATAACTTTGGGTTAAATGTTGAGCGCTCATCAGTGGCAAGAGCTCAAGCTCAGCCAACACGCCGAAGATACGCACATTATCTGACCAAATTGACAACTCAGGGTACTCATGGGCATTGGCGAGCACTAAGTATTGTGCAATAAACTCAATATCCGCAATCCCGCCAGGACTCTGTTTTAAATCAAACTCACCTTCGGCAACCTTAAGCAAATGGTCGCGCATCTTCTGCCGCATCTCACGAACCGCTTTTTTAAGCTCGTCTTTGTCCCTTGGCTGCTCTAAGACTGAAGCGCGGATTTGGCTAAACTTGACAGCCAAGCTATTATCACCAAACACAAAACGTGAACGCACTAACGCTTGATGTTCCCATGTCCACGCCTCTTGGGTTTGATATTCACTAAAGCGGGCGATCTCACTCACCATAAGACCCGATGCCCCCGAAGGACGCAGGCGCATATCAACTTCATACAGCTCACCCGAGGTGGTTCGAGTCGAAAATAAGTGCAGAATACGTTGAGCAAGTTTAAGGTAAAAATGACCGACTTCAATCGGTCTATTACCATTGGTTAGGCTATTGCTCATATTTTCCGGCGCTTCATACAGAAAAACCAAATCCAAATCTGAGCCATAACCCAGCTCAATACCCCCTAACTTGCCGTAACCAATCACCGCAAAGCCCGTGTCGCTGCTTTCCGTTAGATAACTCGGCACGCCATGGCGCACCGCTATCTGCTGCCATGCCTGCATCACCACTTGTTCGATAATAGCTTCAGCCAAAAAAGTCAAATGGTCACTCACCTGCATCACAGGCAATACACCGGTGACATCCGCAGCGGCAATTTTAAGTTGTTGCGACAGCTTAAACTGGCGCAGCGCCTCCATTTGCTGCTCCATATCATCCTCTGGTACCCGCAGCAAATACTGGCGCAGCTCACTCGGATAATCATCCAACGAAGTTGTATCGTATAGATGCGCTGGGTCGATAAGCTCATCAAGCAGCATAGGAAACTTTGCAAGTTGCACCGCAATCCAAGGACTTGCGCAGCACAGACTCACCAGTTGCTGACGGGCGCCGGGGTTTTCGCACAGTAACTCAAGGTAGGTAGTACGCGTTAAAATTTGCTCAAGCACTTTAGACACAGGCTCAAAAGCCGCTGAAGGGCTAGGTTGATTAAGCAGCTCGTCGAGCAACCTTGGCATTAATTTATCAAGAGTTTCACGTCCACGCGGGCCAATCGAGCGTTTCGTCACGGTTTCACGCCAACGACTCAGTAAAGGCCAGAGTTTTTCATCATCAATCTGCTGCTCGGCTAACAAGTTGATTGCGTGATCATCCTGCTGCACGTTCCACAACTGCGCCGTCCAATGCTCGGCTTTTTCTTCGCCTTCTTCGCCGCCAACGGTAGCCTTAAAGTGACGATGAATTTTCGCCATCGCCGCCTCGATATGGGTACGAAGATCCGTTTCATTAGCTATCTCGAGCACATAACAAAGCCTCTCCCAATCGAGAGGATTATTCGGCAAGGTTTGCGTTTGTTTATCATCAATCGCTTGCAAAAGATTCTCGACACGGCGCAGCAATAAATAACTGTGTTTTAGCTCATCGACCGCCAGATATTCAAACTGCCCAAGGCTATAAAGGGTGCCCATAGCGCCAAACAGACTTTGCTGGCGCAGCGAGGGTTCACGACCACCACGGATCAACTGGAAGCTTTGTACAACGAACTCCACCTCACGAATCCCTCCTGCACCGAGCTTAATATTGTCGGTTAACTGACGACGGCGGACTTCTTGAGCGATAAGTTGTTTCATTTTGCGCAGGGATTCAATCGCCGAAAAATCGATATAACGGCGATAAACAAAGGGGCGCAACAAACTGTGTAGCTCGTCGGAAAAATGATTCCAAGGCCCGAGCGAGCGGGCTTTAACCATGGCATAGCGCTCCCAATCACGCCCTTGCTCTTGGTAATAATCCTCAAGACCACTAAAGCTCACGACTAAAGGCCCGCTCTCGCCATAAGGGCGCAGGCGCATATCGACGCGGAATACAAAACCATCAACAGTAATTTGGTCGAGTAAATTAACGAGCCTCTGTCCCATTCGGATGAAAAACTGTTGATTATCAAGACTACGACGACCACCAACTGTTTCACCATGTTCTGGGAAAGTAAAAATCAGATCGATATCAGAAGAGAAGTTCAGCTCTCGGCCACCGAGTTTTCCCATACCCAAAATTAACAGCGGTTGGGAATTACCCGCCTTATCCATTGGTGTCCCGTATTGCGCGCACATCTCTTTATAAAGCCAATCCCTTGCGCCAATAACTAACGCCTCTGCGAGCGCAGAAAGATCGAGCAAAGACTCCTCTAAGCTGGCGTAATCTAAAAAGTCTCGCCATGCTAACCGCACCATTTGATAATTACGGAATCGACGCAATAGGCGTTTTGCCATGTCTTCGGTAGTGGCGCTGGTTAATAACTCGCGTAACTGAGCATCAAACAATTTTCGTTCGACTTGCTGCAAATCATCGGCAAACAGGGTGTTGATCCATTCAGGAGAACGAGTTAACTGCGCCGCGATATAATCGCTTAATCCTAAAACGTTTTTTAGTTCCTGCTGCTGCGCAGGCGTTAAATTTGCCAGTCCTTCTGACCATACTTCAGCGAGACGTGCCCAATGGCGCTCTGCGGCTTGAGTGATGAGGGGAGACAATGACTTATTACTGTCTTTTTGTACGGCCATAATAATCCCTAACAAATTTAAACATCGACATATTATGTCACAAATGATATAGAATGAAATCGCATCAGGTTTAACAAAGTTGCTATGCCTTAACGCGTGTTTCTATAAATGGCAAAACTTAAGTTCCCTCAAGAGAGCAACCCCTCTTTCTTGGCTGTTTAGGGTACTATAACCTGTGAGGCAAACATATTGGGCAAGTTGATTATTATTGTCCGCCCATATTTGAGTTTTATTTCAGCACTTTTGGAGAAAACATGGCAGGAATGCTAATGCGTGTTCTCACGTCGATGCTCATTTTGGCCGCGACCTTATCGCTAACGGGTTGTGGCGATGATCGGCCGGAGAAAATAGAGAAGTATCAACAACTCACAGAGCAGCGTCTCACAACCCTCAATACCATGCTTGATGACGGTCAGGTGCGTAATGCTAATCTGCTCAAGCAATATAGCAGCTTGCTAAAACAGCAAAAGCCCGATTTGGCGCCATTAGTAGATGAATTAGCCAAGGATGCAACCGCCGAAGGGCCCATGTATGCCTCGCTAAAACGCCGCTTAGCTGATGCCAAAAATTCGGCCAACTTTACCGATCTCGACCAACAATTAGCCGAGGTTGAGAATCTCTATCAAGCAGCCGATCCTAGCCTGTATAACGACATGCTATCCGATCCGGTGAACGTGATCGCAGATATGTCAGAGGGTAAGCTTGCCCGTGTCAATGCCATCAGCCGTGAAGCGGCGGCCCTTGCCAATAATGCCGAGGACTATGGCCCTGGTAGTCAACTAGTGGGTAACCCCGCTTATGGAAGTTGGCAGACTGACTCTAGTGGTATGTCTTTCTGGGCTTGGTACGGCATGTATTCCATGTTCTCCAACATTTTTCAGCGTCCAATCTATTACGACCGCTGGTCAGGTAACCGTGGATATAGTTATTACAACGACGTTGGCCGATATCGCTACACCTCGCCAAAACAGGTAGAAGCTCAAGCTAGAGTCTTTGCAGAAACGAAAAAACGTTTCGATTCTCAAGGAAAGCGCTTCGATAGCCCCTATGCAAAATCACGTACAGGCTCAACCGCTCTCTCCCGCGAGAGCACTAGCGCCCCCAAAGCAAATACTGCGGGTTCAAGCTCAGCAGATAAGTCAGGCGCGCAATCTGGCAGTAAATTCCGCTCAAACTATTCTAAAGACAGCAGTTTCCGTAATTCCAGCAACCGCACGACCCGCAGTGTGCGCCGAGGCAAGTAACGTAAAGGATCTCCCATGACACTATTTCAGGATTTCGGTATCACACCAGAGCTAATCACTATACTCGCAATCGACCTCACGATTGCGGTTATCCTATTGACATTAATGCGTTATTTACAAGGATGGAGCGTTAGCGTCAACAGCAGTAAAGAACTGGCTGAACGCGATAACTTTGCCTTTGGGATCAGCACTGCTGGCGCAGTTGCTGCGTTAGGCATTGTGCTCACAGGCGCCATCACTGGTGCCGCAGCGCCCTCCTATTTAACTGAAGCGATAGGCATGAGTGCCTATGGTTTATTTGGTTTAATACTGATTAAATTTGGGCGCTTTCTACACGATAAAATCGCGTTAAATGAACTCGATAAAAATCAGCAAATTGTTAAAGGTAACGTGTCTGTCGCCATTGTGGATGCCAGTGTTGCTATCGCCACCGCAATCATTATTCGCGCAGTACTGTTATGGGCTGAAGATTTAACAATCGACACTTTTATTGCCATCTTTAGCGCCTTTGCGATTTCACAACTCATGCTGGTGCTTCTCACCCGCTTACGTGAAAAACGTTTCGCAAGCCGTAACCAAGATTCATCAATGCAACAGGCACTCGCTCAAGGCCATACCGCTTTAGCCATCCGCCACGCCGGATTTATGATCGCTATGGCGCTCAGCTTTAATGCTGCGAGTCACTTTATTCTTTTCAATCCAACGGCCTATGTCACTAACATCATTGGTTGGTTGGTGTTTTCAATCATAATGTTAGTCGTACTGACACTGCTGCTGTTTATCATTAAAAAGCTGGTTTTAGCACGTATCAATTTAGCGGATGAAGTCGAAAGACAACATAATATTGGTATCGCAGCCGTGGAAATGGCCATCAGTATTGCAATCGCACTTATCCTCACGGCCCTAATGGCGTAATCCAATGCACGAGTCACAATTAACCACTTCGGCGGCTAAACCTAGCCGCCTAGGCTGGTTCGACGATGTCCTATTACTGGGCATAATGGCCGTGCTCGCTGGGTGCGGTCTTATCTACGAATATCTGCTATCCCACTACGCAGGGCGGATTTTAGGCGCACTTGAGGCCGCCATCTATACCATGATCGGTCTGATGATCGTCTCCATGGGCCTTGGAGCCTTTGCCGCGCGTAAAATTAAGGATGCATTCACTGGCTTTGTGGTGCTCGAACTCACCGTCGCGCTCTGTGGTTCGCTGGCAATTCTAATTACCGCTGCCGTGATAGGTTTTGGCCAACAGCTACCGATGATCATCGCCAGCACCTTGGGCTTGCCGCCGGATCAACTGCCCGAAGGTGGGATGATTGGCACGCTACAAAAGCTTAGCGAATATCTACCTTATGTCTGGGGCGTGCTGCTCGGCTTGATGATCGGGATGGAAATCCCACTGATCGCAAGGGTAAGACAATCCCTTTCAGATGAACACTTACTCCACAATGCGGGCACAATTTACGGCGCAGATTATATTGGCGCAGGAGTTGGCGCAGCCATTTGGGTCGGCTTTATGCTGGCCATCGATATACAACTCGCCGCAGCACTCACCGCCAGCTTTAACTTGTTAGCTGGGTTTGTATTTATCTGGCGCTTTTGGCCAAAGATCCAAAGACCGAAATTACTGTTAGTGGGCCACTTAGTCGTCACTGGCGTATTGTTGCTGCTCGCCATTCGAGGGCCAAGCTGGGAGCAACAGTTCAACAATCTGCTTTATAAAGATAAGGTGGTCTATTCCAAGGCAACACGTTTTCAACAGCTGACCTTTACAGAGCGCCTACGCGGCAATGGTCTTCCCCCCGTATATGCCTTGTATATCAATGGTCGTTTACAGTTTTCGAGTAGCGATGAACACATTTACCATGCGTTTTTAGTTCATCCAACCCTTGCTGCTAGCGCTCGTCATAACAAGGTATTAATCATTGGCGGCGGTGATGGGCTGGGCCTAAAACAAGTATTGCGCTGGGAACCTGAACAAGTAACCCTACTCGACCTTGATGCGGCATTGGTGCAACTGTTTAAATCCCCCGATTCTGATATGCCTGCGCGTTTAAGCCAAGCCCTGCTATCACTCAATGGCAATGCGTTTAACGATCCTCGAGTAACGGTCATCCACGATGATGCTTTTAATGGAGTAGATAAACTGATTGCGAAAGGGGATAAATATGATGCGATTATTGTGGATTTACCCGATCCCAGCCATCCAGATCTGAATAAGCTTTACTCGGATTATTTCTATCGAAAACTTAAGGAACTAATGAGCAGTGATGGCGCTCTGACAGTACAGTCAACGTCACCCTATCATGCGCAAAAAGCCTTTATTTCAGTAGCAAAAACCTTGGCATTAGCGGGATTTGATGTAAAACAATATCACCACAATGTCCCTAGTTTTGGCGAATGGGGTTGGAGTATTGCCACCTTAAATGGCAAAGATGCTCAACATCGTTTAGCGCAGCTGACAGAGCTGCCAATTGTGGATGACTGGCTAACCTTAGGTTTAGTTAAAGGCGCATTTGAATTTCCTGCCAATTTTTATCAGGATGCGACCAATATTAAGCCCAATGAACTGGGGTCATTACAGTTGTACCATTATCATCAACAGGCTTGGTCCGAAACCCAAGGACTGGATCTTTTTTAACGGATGAAGATAGTGCTTGACATATTATGTCTCAGTGCTATCTTTGAACACAGACATAATATGTCAATAAGGACAAATATGAATATCCATACTCTTGCTAATCACCTCAACAGCCTTGGCAATAACAGCCAAACCGGCTTCCAATTCGATTGCTATCCAATTGATGGTGAAGTCGAAGTGTTGCAAGTGAATGTGGTCGGCCGTGAAGAAATCCCGGTATTCGTATCGGTTACGGATAACCAAATTCTCTGCATCAGTTACCTGTGGGGCGAAAATGAAGTAAACCAAGAACGTCGCAGTGAAATGTTTGAAACCATGCTCGAATTGAACATTCCAATGCCATTGTCAGCCTTTGCCAAGATTGATGACAAATACGTGGTTTACGGTGCACTGTCTCTGCAATCTAGCATGCTCGAAATCGAGCAAGAGCTAGCAGTATTATCCGATAACTGTTTAGAAGTTATCGATGAAATGGTCGACTATCTGAAATAAGGAGCCACAACATGGGCATTCTGAATAAAATTTTAACAGCGTTTCGCGGTGGTGCCACCGAAGTTGGCCAAAGCATCGTAGACGCAAACTCGACCCGAATTTTCGAACAGGAAATCCGTGACGCTGAGAAACATTTAACCAACGCCAAGCGCGAACTGACCGATGTCATGGCCAAAGAAATGCAAGCCAGCCGCGAAGTTGACCGCTTAAAGCGTTCGATTGCTGAGCACGAAGGCTATGTCGCCCAAGCGTTAGACAAAGGCAATGAAGCCTTAGCGATTGAAGTGGCGGAAAAAATTGCCCAATTGGAGCAAGAACTATCTGAGCAGCAGACCGCCAATGATAGCTTCAGCGCCCATGCGGTACGCTTAAAAGATTTGGTGAAGAAAACCGAGCGTCAACTGTCTGATTATCAACGTCAGTTAAGCATGGTAAAAACCACCGAAAGCGTGCAAAAAGCCACGGCGACCATTACCGACTCTTTTGCATCAAGCAACTCTAAGCTACTGAATGCAAAAGACTCTTTAGAACGTATCAAAGCGCGTCAGCAGCAGTTTGATGACAGATTAAAAGCCGCTGAAGCCTTAGCCGAAGAAGGCAGTGATAAATCATTGCAGGCTAAGTTAGCTGAAGCGGGCATTGGTGAGCAAAAATCCAATGCTAACGCTGTGCTCGAACGTATCAAGGCACGTAAAAGCTAATTAAGATTGACCAAACGCCGAGCACTGATGGGACCATCACCCCCTATTGTGCTCGGCTTTTTTGTTTTAGGTATACCAACATTCACCCAAGTCTAAGCTAACTCATGGGTTAGTTCAGAACATTGGCGCACAGCTTAGGAGCGAATATGGGATTTTTTAACAGTATTTTTGGTAAAAAGGCGCCACCAGCGCGTGAACTCAATCATCCCTCCGCGCTCAAGATCGGTGACATGATCTCCATCGACAATAGTTTTGCACTGCCACCACAATTGCGCGGCCAACAACTCAAAGTCGAAGCCGTTAATACCTACGAATTTGAACGTAAACAACAAACCGAATGGGTACTCAAAGGGCATGGAAGTGACACCTTGTTTTTAAGCATCGAAGAAGACGATGAAACTTACCTTGCTTTTTCCCTTAAAATTACCCGCTCCCAGGTTGAGCAAATATTCGACCTAGAGCAATTTAGCACCCTGTTCGATGAGCCTGGACACGCCGAGCTCACCACCCAAGAGTTATCGCCAGATGTAGCAGAACAACTCGAACAATGGTTGGGCAAGCAATACCACCAAGTGAGTTTTGCACTCTTTGGCTACTTTCACCGTGAAGATTATCGAGGACTTAAACCGCCGCAGGATGCCAATGGCGCCAGCGGTGAACCCTTCGAATATTATTTGCTGCTCGATGATGACGAAAGCCGCGCAGTCGAAGTTGAAGTCTATGAGGGTGGCGATACCGATGTGGTACTGACCTTATACCGCCCCTTGTCGGACATTCGCGACTACTGGCCAGGTCAGTAAAATTTGGCAAAAGATAAAGTGCGTGACTCGCACTTTATCGCTTAAGCCATTACAATCCCCATTGAATTGGCTCGCAATATACGGTTGATAGCAACAGGTAAAACCCAATGAGTAAAATGAAACACCCTCTTCCAGAGCAATGGCAGAAGAACCAAGATGCTGCAAAGGCGACTCAAGTGGCTTTCGACCTCGATGAAAAGTTTCAATATTCTATTCGTAAAGCGGCGCTCGATGCGGGCGTTAGCCCTTCCGATCAGATCAGAACGATTTTGGGCTTAAGTGTTTCAAAACGGCCGACTCGCCCCCGTTTAACCGTGTCACTTAACGCTGACGATTATGTGCAACTTGCTGAAAAATACGGCCTAAGTGCTGATGCCCAGCTTGAAATTAAACGTAGAGTACTCGAAGATCTCGTACGCTTTGTCGCAAAGGACTAATAATTTCAGCGTTAATCCTGCACAAAAATCGGCGTCAAATGGCCTGACTGGACTAACTCGGGCGATTTATCACAAAGTTAATTTACTCATAGCGTAAACTCTTTTACCTTAAACATTCGCCTTAAAACACAGGGATCATGTTAGGCATGACAGATAAAACCTCTTGGTCACTCCGCGCCGTTGGTAATCCCTCACCCATCGAAGTTGCAATGATGCTGCTATCGCTGCTATCGGTGATCATAGTGCTAGTGATGACCTTTGGCCGTCTCGATACAGAAACCTATCGATTACTCTTTTTCATCGATACCACGATTTGCATGATTTTTATGGTCAACTTTTTTGCTGGCCTATTACGCTCGCGGAATAAACTCTTTTACCTACGCCATCATTGGATCGATTTCATCGCCAGTATTCCTGCTATTGAGGCGCTACGCATTGCACGGGTCTTCCAAATCCTGCGGGTGATCCGTTTAATCCGTATGAGCCGCTCCTTCCTTATCCCATTGATAAAACAACGTAAACAAGCCACCCTTGCCAGTTTACTGGTGGCGATGGTGACCATTTTAACCTTCGCTTCAATTATCATTTTGATTGTCGAAAGCGGCACTGAAGGCGCGAATATCCAAACCGCCGAGCAGGCTATTTGGTGGGCATTAGTGACCATTTCGACCGTAGGTTACGGCGACTTTTATCCCGTCAGCACCGCGGGGCATATTGTGGGTGGCATAGTGATCGTTAGTGGTGTGAGTTTTTTCGGGGTAATTTCGGGGTATATGGCTTCTGTGTTTGTTGCACCAGATGAAAGCGAACGACAGGAGCGCCAAGATGCCCATAAGGCAGAAATCAAGTCAGAACTTGAACTAGCGCTTGCTAGAATGGAAGAAACCCAGCGGCAAATGGAGCAAAATCAGGCACAGATGCTGGCCAAAATTGCTGAGTTAAAACAAGCATTAGAAGCCCAAAAAAATTAGGAAGGCACTGCCTTCCTAAGCTTAGTTTAATATGGCTATTCCAACAGGCCGTTTACCAATAGGTCGTTTGCTCAATCGCGTTTTGTCTCGATGCCTCCATCGCAAAAAGTAAGCTTTGCTGCTTGTCCTCAAGCCAATCGGTTAAATCGACACTAAGTGATTTGGCCGCAAGTGTTAATTGTCGATAACAGGCTAAGGTTCTAATCCCTAACACTAAATCCTGCCATGGCGCCCTAAAGGCATCACGGGATTTTGCCTCATATAAAAGCCCATACGCTTGCCCTATTTGAATACTCTCATCCAGTAACGCGGCACACTGCAAATAATCCTCGGCGGTCATTGTCTTATCGCTAGGCATGGCAGCTAAAATCGCCTGCCATGAAGCTTCCTGAGCATGATCAGCATGGTGGGATAATCCAAGCTCTGCGGGCAGTTCGATATTCCCCGCGCTGAGAGCCAATAGGATCTCGACAATCGCTAACTGCAATTGACCGTATTCAACTCTTTGCCAGAGTAAATTTAACCGCTCTGAGATATCCATGGCTTCAAATTGCAGCTGTAGTTGTTGCATCAAAGCTTGACGGGCGTCGTGCCGAGTTAATAAGCCTTTTTGACTACCGAGCAAGGCTGCTAAGGCCTGTGCCTCTTCAATAAACATTAGTTGTGATTCAATAAGATTAAATTGCTGCATCAAAGTAGCATTAGCGAGACCAAACTGGCTCAGAGTCATCCGCAATAAACGAATACAAGCACGCATCCGCCACCAAAGAGCTATCTGAGCTTCGTTATCTTGTTCATCAGCTATCATCGCCTCAAGCAACTGCCAACGTTCAAGTGCCGTTTCAAGTAACACTTGGCAGGTCGCCGTTAAATCCTGTTGATGGGGTTGATGTAGATTCAAATCTTCAGGCACAGGCAGAGGCAAAAACTCCAACGCACTTAAGGCTAACGGCTTAGATTGCCCCGCGAGTCGATAGCCCCGCTGCGCCTTACTGGCTTTACCTAAACGCACTGGAACAGTATCAGCCACTTCTGTTGCTAATACTAATAGTGCATTAGCATCTCCACTTAACAGCTCAAATTCCAGTTCACAGAGCGCCTCGTGCTTGCTATTGGCGGTAATTTCGCCAGTGTCTAAGGCGACCTCCACTAGGCTATTTCCCACCGTTACATGCCAAGCTCGGCGATAAAAATCGGTATGGAACACGCAACCAAGCTCAGTTTGTACAGCGGTTAGATTGGCATTGGCGGGCCAGATATTAGCGGGAAAGAGGCTTAAATTTGGGCTGTCGGCTTCAATGGTGACGTTATATTCGGGGCGTGAATGGATTCCTCCAATCACTTGCCCTGCTGTTTTGATGGTTTGTTCTTTGTGTCCATCATAGCCACGAACCCGCAATCCCATGTCCCATTGACGCAATTGCAATGTGGGTGTGTCAAAGTAACCGTTGGTTAAACGACGTGTGCCTTGCGGAGCAGCATTTTCTAAGCTATCTAGCTTATTTATCAGGGTTTCTAGAAATTTAGGTAGGAAAAACAGTTTTAATTCAATCTCAGCATTCATTACTGCACCGCTCATTTTGTCATCAAATATTCATTCACGCGTCATTTTTAGTTCATAATGTCACAAATGTGTCATAAAAATCCCGTAGGATTTGGTTTTGAAGTTGGTATATAACCCGTTAGAATAAAGCTGTGATTTTTTCTCAAAAAACACAGTTTCAATACGCGGACGCATAGGGTAACATGCGCCCGCTTTTTCCAATCATGGAACAATCTAAATAGGTAAACGGCAATGCCAGTAAACTCTATTTTGGGCGTGTTTGCAAAATCGCCAATTAAGCCTCTTCAAGAGCACATGGACAAAGTCTACGATTGCGCATCGTTACTGGTCCCCTTTTTCGAAGCCACCATCACAGGTAACTGGGATGCTGCAGTTCAACTACGTAAACAAATTAGTTTAGCGGAAAAGCAAGGGGACTCACTCAAACGTGAAATTCGCCTCACTCTGCCAAGCGGTTTGTTTATGCCTGTTGAGCGTACAGATCTACTGGAACTACTGACACAACAAGACAAAATCGCTAACAAAGCAAAAGATATCTCTGGTCGTGTAATCGGCCGTCAATTGCTTATCCCTCAGGTCATGCAAGTCCCCTTTATCGCATACTTACAACGTTGTATCGACGCAGTTGGTCTTGCAAAAGAAGTCATTAACGAACTCGAAGATTTGCTCGAAGCAGGTTTCCGTGGTCGTGAAGTTGACTTAGTGGCCAAAATGATCAACGAACTCGATATCATCGAAGAAGATACTGACGATTTACAAATTCAACTTCGTCGTCAATTATTCGCATTGGAATCAGAATTGAATCCTGTCGATGTGATGTTCCTCTATAAAACGATTGAATGGGTCGGCGGTCTTGCAGATCTGGCCGAACGCGTCGGTTCGCGTCTTGAGCTTATGCTTGCTCGCGTTTAATAAATAAGGTTATCAAGGTATCAATATGGTTGATGCAGGTATGGAGGTGGCTAACGTATTAGCCACTAATGGGCCGTGGCTTATTGCCATTGCGGCTGCGTTTGGTTTTCTAATGGCGTGGGGCATTGGTGCAAACGATGTGGCCAATGCGATGGGAACCTCTGTTGGTTCTAACGCCATTACGATTAAACAAGCGATTATTATCGCTATGATCTTCGAATTTGCAGGTGCTTTTTTGGCCGGCGGCGAAGTGACCAGTACAATCCGTAACGGTATTATTGATTCAAGTTATTTTACCCAAACCCCTGAATTGCTGGTATACGGCATGATTGGCTCATTGTTAGCTGCGGGGATTTGGTTAGTCGTGGCATCGGCATTAGGCTGGCCAGTATCAACGACTCACTCAATTGTAGGCGCGATTATCGGCTTTGCGGCTGTAGGCGTTGGCACTGAGTCTGTCGCTTGGGAAAAAGTAGGCGGTATTGTTGGTTCTTGGGTTATTACACCAGCAATCTCTGGCTTTATGGCGTTCATTCTGTTCCAAAGCACTCAAAAACTGATTTTCAACACCGATAACCCACTTGCTAATGCTAAACGTTATGTACCTTTCTACATGGCGTTCGCAGGCTTTATGATGTCATTAGTCACGATCCTCAAAGGGTTGTCACACGTTGGCATTCATTTAAAAGGTGCCGAAGCTTATATCCTGGCGGGCGTAATAGCATTGGTCGTTGGTATCATAGGTAAAGTGTTTATTTCTCGTCTAAAAATGGATGAGAAAGCAAGCCACAAAACCATGTACGCTAACGTCGAAAAAGTGTTTGCGATCCTGATGGTTTTAACCGCTTGTTGTATGGCATTCGCCCACGGTTCAAACGATGTTGCAAATGCGATTGGTCCTTTAGCTGCGGTGGTATCTGTAGTTAATAGTGGTGGCCAAATTGCATCTAAATCACCGTTAGTATGGTGGATCCTACCTTTAGGTGCTGTGGGTATCGTTATGGGTCTGGCGATTTTCGGTCAGCGCGTGATGCAAACCATTGGTAAAAATATTACTCACTTAACCCCAAGTCGCGGTTTTGCTGCCGAATTAGCCGCAGCCTCTACCGTAGTGATTGCTTCTGGTACTGGTTTACCTATCTCTACCACACAAACGTTAGTCGGTGCGGTATTAGGTGTGGGTATGGCCCGTGGTATTGCGGCAATCAATATTGGTGTGGTGCGTAACATTGTTGTGTCTTGGGTGGTTACTTTACCTGCGGGTGCAGGTCTATCGATCATCTTCTTCTATATGATTAAAGGCATCTTTAACTAAGAAGCACATAACGACTATGGCAAGCTCGCCGTAGAAATGTACTAAACACAGAGGAATTGCTAGCATGGATGCGGCAAAGTTGAGGGAAGTCTATGACTTCCCTCTTGCATTGCAGGCCTCAAATCCCTAGCATGTGGTCACTATTTCGTTGATGAGAATACAAAAGTGTTAAGAATGCTGACTCTGGTGGGAATGATGTTACTCTCCCCTAACCTGCTGGCCGAAGGCCAACCCCGCTATATCTCGGATAACGTGTTTCTTTATATTCTCAACGGCCCAGGTACTGATTATCGTATTTTGGGTTCGATTGAAGCGGGACAACCCGTCACGTTACTTGGCGAAACTCAGGGTGATTATTCAAAAATAATCGACCATAAAGGTCGTGAAGGTTGGGTGCCAACCAACTTAATCAGTTCAACGCCTAGTTTTCGTGAGCAAGTTTCAACACTCACTAATGAGTTAAACGAAACCAAAGCCAAGCTTGCAGAAGTCTTAAGTTCGACGAATAACCATTCCGATGAAGTGGATGAACTCAAAGCCAAGCTAAGCGAAGCCGAAGCTATGCTGAACAAAACCACTCAAGAGCGTGATAACCTCAAAGTAGCGGTTGATCATAGTGCCCAAGAGGCACAATTTGCGCTATGGCGTGAGGGCGGACTGATTGCCGCCGCAGGTTTAGTGGTTGGGGTAATTTTGGTATATCTACCAAGACCACAACGCCGCAACAAGAAGCGTTGGATGTAAATTTTTACGCAAATAATCTGAAAGTCAAAGCTAAAGCCAGTGTTTTCAAACACTGGCTTTTTGTCAATCAAGCGTTACAACTAACGCTTAACAAGCCAATCAAACAATCCTCACATTCTTTCACGCTATAGTGTTGTCCGTCACATTTTGGTTGTATAATCTGCGCGCGCAAAGCTTCATATTGTATACAAAATATCAAATGCGTTTCGCGCCCCCCATTTTTGTTTCAACAATAGAGCCGAAAACAACTGGCCAAGATGGAAGCGATTACTATGTTCAAAGCGAGTGAAGTGCTGGCAGGCCGCTACGATTCTGCCAATCTCGACGAACTGTTCAAAGCCGTCACCGACAACTACATTGTCGATGAAGAACAATACTTGTCAGAGCTAATCAAACTAGTACCCTCCAGTGATGAAGCCATCGAGCGCGTCACTCGTCGTGCCCACGAACTGGTAAACAAAGTTCGTCAATTTGAGAAAAAAGGCTTAATGGTTGGCATCGATGCCTTCCTGCAGCAATACAGCTTAGAAACACAGGAAGGGATTATCCTGATGTGTTTAGCCGAAGCCCTGCTGCGTATTCCCGATGCGGCCACCGCCGACGCCTTGATTGAAGATAAACTCTCAGGCGCAAAATGGGATGAACACTTAAGCAAGAGCGATTCGGTGCTCGTTAATGCCTCCACTTGGGGCCTAATGCTCACGGGTAAAATTGTTAGCTTAGATAAAAAAATCGATGGTAGCCCAAGTAGCCTATTAGGCCGTTTAGTCAATCGTTTAGGTGAACCCGTGATCCGTCAAGCCATGATGGCGGCGATGAAGATTATGGGTAAGCAGTTCGTTCTCGGCCGCACCATGAAAGAAGCGCTCAAGAACAGCGAAGACAAGCGTAAATTAGGTTACACCCACTCCTACGATATGCTGGGTGAAGCCGCGCTGACGCGTAAAGATGCCGAAAAATACTTTACAGATTATGCCAATGCGATTACCGAGTTAGGCGCGCAAAGCTATAACGAAAGTGAATCACCACGCCCAACGATTTCTATCAAGCTGTCGGCATTGCACCCACGTTACGAAGTCGCTAACGAAGACCGTGTATTGACCGAGCTGTACGACACGGTTATTCGCCTGATTAAACTCGCGCGCGGGTTAAATATCGGTATTTCTATCGACGCCGAAGAAGTTGACCGTCTCGAACTGTCATTAAAACTGTTCCAAAAACTGTTTAATTCTGACGCCACTAAAGGCTGGGGATTACTCGGTATCGTGGTGCAAGCTTACTCTAAGCGCGCCCTGCCAGTGCTGGTATGGTTAACCCGCCTAGCGAAAGAGCAAGGCGACGAAATTCCCGTTCGCTTAGTGAAAGGCGCCTACTGGGATAGCGAGCTGAAATGGGCACAACAAGCTGGCGAAGCTGCTTACCCACTCTACACCCGCAAAGCCGGTACCGACGTATCTTACTTAGCCTGTGCGCGTTACCTGTTATCCGACGCCACCCGCGGCGCGATTTACCCACAATTTGCCAGCCACAACGCGCAAACAGTGGCGGCCATTTCCGATATGGCGGGCGATCGTAACCACGAATTCCAACGTCTACACGGTATGGGACAAGAGCTGTACGACACTATTCTGTCGGAAGCGGGCGCGAAAGCGGTACGTATCTATGCCCCAATCGGTGCCCATAAGGATCTGCTGCCCTACCTAGTGCGTCGCCTGCTGGAAAACGGTGCGAACACCTCGTTCGTACACAAGCTGGTCGATCCGAAAACCCCTATCGAGTCTTTAGTGGTTCACCCACTGAAAACCCTGACAGGCTACAAAACCCTGGCTAACAACAAAATCGTTTTACCTACCGACATCTTCGGTAGCGATCGCAAAAATTCCAAGGGACTCAATATGAACATCATTTCAGAAGCAGAGCCATTCTTCGCGGCCTTAGACAAATTCAAATCGACGCAGTGGCAAGCTGGCCCTCTGGTTAATGGTCAAACCTTAACTGGTGAGCACAAAACCGTGGTTAGCCCATTCGATACCACTCAAACCGTGGGCCAAGTGGCCTTTGCCGACAAAGCGGCTATCGAACAAGCCGTGTCTTCTGCTCATGCAGCTTTCGCCTCTTGGACCCGTACGCCTGTTGAAGTGCGCGCCTCTGCCCTGCAAAAGCTGGCGGATCTGTTAGAAGAAAACCGCGAAGAACTGATTGCCCTCTGTACCCGTGAAGCGGGCAAGAGCATTCAAGACGGTATCGACGAAGTGCGTGAAGCCGTAGACTTCTGCCGTTACTACGCAGTACAAGCCAAGAAGCTGATGTCAAAACCTGAACTGCTCCCAGGCCCAACAGGTGAGTTAAACGAACTCTTCCTCCAAGGTCGCGGTGTGTTTGTGTGTATCAGCCCATGGAACTTCCCATTGGCGATCTTCTTGGGCCAAGTATCAGCAGCCCTAGCAGCGGGTAACACTGTAGTTGCTAAACCTGCGGAGCAGACTTCAATCATTGGTTACCGCGCAGTGCAGTTAGCACATCAAGCGGGTATTCCAACGGACGTGCTGCAATATCTGCCAGGTACAGGCGCTAGCGTTGGTAACGCACTGACGGCTGATGAGCGCATCGGTGGCGTATGCTTTACCGGTTCAACGGGCACAGCCAAACTCATTAACCGCACACTGGCAAACCGTGAAGGCGCAATCATTCCATTAATCGCCGAAACCGGTGGTCAAAACGCTATGGTAGTTGACTCTACTTCTCAGCCAGAACAAGTGGTTAACGATGTGGTGTCTTCATCCTTCACCAGCGCAGGTCAACGCTGCTCGGCACTGCGTGTACTCTTCCTACAAGAAGATATTGCAGACCGCGTTATCGATGTTCTGCAAGGTGCGATGGATGAGTTAGTAATTGGCAACCCAAGTTCAGTGAAAACCGACGTAGGCCCAGTTATCGATGCGACCGCGAAGGCTAACCTTGACGCCCATATCGACCACATCAAGCAAGTCGGTAAGCTTATCAAGCAAATGCCACTGCCAGCGGGTACTGAGAATGGTCACTTTGTAGCGCCAACTGCCGTTGAAATCGACTCAATCAAAGTGCTTGAAAAAGAACACTTTGGTCCAATCCTGCATGTGATCCGTTATAAAGCAGCGGATCTTGGCAAAGTGATCGATGAAATCAACAGCACAGGTTTTGGATTAACCTTAGGTATCCACAGCCGTAACGAAGGCCATGCCCTCGAAGTCGCTGACAAGGTTAACGTAGGTAACGTGTACATCAACCGTAACCAAATCGGCGCAGTCGTTGGCGTACAGCCTTTCGGCGGTCAAGGTCTGTCGGGCACAGGTCCAAAAGCCGGTGGTCCACACTACTTAACTCGTTTCGTGACTGAAAAAACTCGCACTAACAACATCACCGCCATCGGTGGTAATGCGACCCTGTTGTCACTGGGTGATAGCGAAGAATAAGCCCTCACCTGTGAGAGTTGAACAAAAGCCAGACGGAGTCTGGCTTTTTTTATTTACGTTAATCAAAATCAAAGTCGTGGGGCTTCACCCCACACCCGACCCAAAGGGGAAAAACGCCTGTTCCCCTTTTGGAAATCCCCCGGCGTCCCTAGCGAAGTTACATGCATTGATGAGTGGCTTCGTGCTTATTCGAAAATCGCTAACGCTTCCGATGGTACATCCTGTACCCCGAAAGCTAGCGAGGCATCCATGCCTCACTCACGCGATTTTCTTCAACACCCTTCAGCAACTTCGCAGGGGAAGGTGAACTTCAGTGATCTCTATGTTGACCTTTAATCCTCAAAGATATGTGCCTGTTCTATTTTTATCATTAAGAAATAGATAATTAGAGTAATAATATGAGAAAGTAGAATTTTTATAAACTGTGGTCTTTTATGTTAATAAGCACTGGTTTGTCACAATTAAATGAAGAATCTAAAAAGTACTATCTTTATCGAGCACTTACTTGTCATAACTACTTTCCAGATCAGAAATCGACTATAGGAGAACTTCCACCACTCCTTAGTACTAGACAGTTTACGCCAGAGGTATGTGAGGCTCTGGCAGCTTTGGGTGAGTCAGACACTCGTGAGGGTAGTGGTTATGATGTGGTTATATATAATGCGACTAGGTATAACAACGCATTTCGTGAACTGTCACTCATTCACCCGAAAGCGTATTCACTGTTAGCTAAGCATATGCATGATAACTGGGATAAAATCGAGCCATTTACTGTTAGCGAAACAAGTATTATCAAACCGGAACTACATGAAGATGGTAGAATCATGGTAATGAACTATGAAGATCCCATCGAAAAGACTACCCGAGCGTTGACTGAAAGCTTTGGTAAACGATTTCATGTAACTGCCGATATTTCTAATTGCTTTAATAGTGTCTACTCACATGCCATTGCATGGGGACTTGTTGGAATTGATTTTGCCAAAAATAATCGCCAAAAAGGGAAATGGTTCAATCTTTTAGATTCATATCAAAGGAAATGCAAAAGAAATGAAACGCAAGGTATACCTATTGGTTCTGCAACCTCGAATATTAGTCTAGAAATTATTCTCGGTAAAGTTGATGAAGAACTAAGACGTGCAGGTTACAACGTGCATCGGTATGTTGATGATTATAGTTGCTACTGTGAGACGAATGAACAAGCTCATGAATTTTTATTATTGCTGGGTAGGGAACTAGCTAAGTATAAATTTTCACTAAACATTCAAAAAACTAGAATTGTAGAACAACCTGTCCCAGATCAAGATTCTTGGATAATAGAATTGCTAGGACATTTACCTAGCCGATTGAATAAATCTCATAATGACGAGCCTACACTTTCGGCATCCGAAGCGATTACTTTCATAAATTATGCGATGATTATCAACAAACAAACGCCAGATGGTAGTGTGCTCAAGTACGCAATTCAGTTAATAGTTAATTTTTTGAATGAACAGGCGCCTCCTACAGTATATAAATCTGTTCTAAATCTGTCGTGGCATTACCCCATACTTATTCCTTATCTTGATGTTTTAATCACCAAATCAAGTATGGACAGACGAGATATTGAAAGTCACTTAAATTCTTTAATAATCGAGAACTGTAAGCATCGCCGTTCGGATGGGATCTGCTGGCCTCTACATATAATGAAAAAAATAGGGATTAAACCTAATGAAAATACTACTGCTGCAATTATTAAAAGTAAGGACTGTGTTGGTTTGACTATCCTTTACACAATGATTAGCAATAGGGAGTTGATAATTGATTTTGCAAATGAAATTATTAAATCCCGAGATAACTACTTGATTGATAATTACTGGTTATTGCTTTACCAACTCTTTAGAGATGGGGCTATAATTAACCCCTATGGTAATATCAGAGTTTTCGATGTCCTATTGGATTTTGATGTTAATTTTATTCCAGATGATACGATAACAGCCTCTGAATATAAAAGTAAAAGGACTGAGGCTCGCTTTTATTTTGGTGCGATAGATGACATAAAATAAAAGGTTTATCGGGATGATTTAATGGGGTTTTAGCAAGCTATCCATTGTTAAATTTCTAAACAAAGACAGGCGCTGATCTTTGGGGATAAAAGCTCGCACAGTTGCGACAGGAGTTCAGCTTCCCCTGCGAAGTTGCCGCAGGGCGTTGGAATAAATTGCGTGAGTCCGGTCATGGATGACCGGCTAGCTTTCGTAGGTACAGGGACGTTGCCTTCGGAAGCGATAGCAATTTATCCATAAGACCAAGGCTAGTACCTAATGCATGTAACTTCGCTAGGGGCGTCTTGGAGAATCCAAGGAGGATAGGACGAGCAGTCCTCCTTGGTCGGGTGTGGGGTGAAGCCCCACGACGTTGATTCACCTCGGCCGCAAGGCCGCTATTACTCACTAACCGCGATAACCTTACTAATTCAAACACTAAGCAAACCAACACTATTATCTGGTGTGGGTGAAGCCCCACGACGTTGATTTACCTCGGCCGAAAGGCCGCAATTACTCATATACTCATAGCGATAACCTTGCTAATTCAAATACTAAGCAAACCAGCACGATTATCGGGTGTTGGGTGAAGCCCCACGACTTTGATTCACCTCGGCCGTTAGGCTGCCATTTAACGCAATAGCATTAAGGGCACTTAATGCCCAAGCGCCCCGCTCCGAGGTATGACCCCAACGCATTTTCTCACTCACTTACCTCACTAGAATTTCCTCAAAACTGAGTCTTACTAAGCAAGCGGTTTTAAAGCCAATGTGAGCGGCTTCAAATTGTGAATAGGCGAGATTTGAAAGCGATATGAGGGGATTGCACCTAAGAGATAAAAACCTTCATAATCGCCATTCAATCAACCGATTTTTTACTTTCTCAAAGTCACTTTCTCAAGGCAACTATGACATTCTCGCTATTAGATATTTCTGCATTAACGTGGTTTATCGTTTCTTGGGCTGGCTATACCGCTTTTGCCCGACGCAAAGCGAAGGATACCGACTGTATTGCCCGTGGCCTGCATAAGCACCGAATTTACTGGATGCTCGAGCTGATGACTCGAGGCGTGCGGGTTGGCGATGCGGCGTTATTAGCTAACCTTGAACGCAATATTGCCTTTTTTGCCTCGACTACGCTATTCGTGCTCGCGGGGGTATTAACCTTATTTGCCCAGGTTGAACGCCTCGAGGCCGTGATTGCCACTATTCCCTATGCGACGCCACCAAATCATTCATTGGTACAAGTTAAATTAGCGTTATTAGTAGTCATTTTTGTGATGGCGTTTTTCCAATTTACCTGGTCGATGCGTCAATATGGCTTTGTGAACGTGATGATAGGCGCTGGCCCCATGGATAGCGAAGGCGCCAATGACAACCTTAAAGCGTACGCAAGACAAATGGCAACGGTGCAAGACCAAGCCGCCCATTCCTATAACTATGGCCTGCGGGCTTACTACTTTTCGATGGCCGTGCTCTGCTGGTTCGTGCACCCTATCCTATTTATTTTGGCTAGCCTGTTTGTGGTGGTCACCCTGTATCGCCGCGAATTTAAATCCCGCGCAGTTATGGCCATTACCGCTGCGAAGGCACATTTAGGAACAGAATACCAAGCGCGAGAAACTCAGCGTCAATCCAAGTAGTCGTCATTTAGCCTGAGACTGCGCCAGTAAAGCGCAGTCTAATTCTTGTTCTATACTCATTGGGTTAATCACCAATCAATAATGGGAGTGAACCATGAGTGATAATCTGTTAACAGTGGATGAAGTGTGCAAGTTGCTGGATAAGAGCCCAGCGACGATTAAACGCTATGCGCGGGAAAACTTGCTCAGCAGCGTGAAAGACGGTGAAGAATTGCGATTCCCCGAAGAAGAGGTCAAACGTTACTTAGCCTTTTCGCAGCGCTTAGGAAGATAAGCCGCCGCGCCTTGTATCGATTCATCCCCAAATGGACTTGGGATGTATCCACGCAAAGCGATTATTGTTGTAAAGCCTGCTGTAATTGCTTGTAGGATAAAAACTCCCGCTGCGACTCATTCAGGCCAAGTTCCGCTGCTAAAGCGACGAGCTGCGCCTCATAGATTGGCAGCTTAGCTTCATCATTAGTCATAATAGCAAGCTCGGCAAAGTCTCCTAAACCTTCGAGCCAATCAAGCGTTAAATGAAATTCCCCGAGAAAATACACGCTGCGGCGTTTTTTAATCTCAAGCACACATTGATAGCCTAAAGTCCGCAGCATACTTTTGGCCTTGTTGGCATCCGTAATATTGACCGCCTCACAGCGGTCTTTCTCGGGCCCTTTCACAATCCACAGCATGATGCCGGAGGGCTGCATCTCGCGAATACACAGACTTTTATGCTCAGCCGCTAAGGAGGCTATAGGCGAATCAAAATAGCAGTCATGCTCAAGATTATCCTCGAGCATCACCTCGGGGGATTTGGCACTTAGACGTTCCCAAAAAGCCTCTCGGTCTGCGAGCCGATACTTAAGCTCCACCTCAAACTTACCGTTAAAATGGGCGTTAATTTGCGGGGCTAATTCTTTTGGTACTAATTCTTTTGGTGCCAATTCTTTTAGTGCAAAGTCTGCTTGCATTGGGTTATTCATCTAACGGCATTACTCCTGCTGCATGCTTAACTCTTTATCCGCTCTTGTCTACTCGTGCTTCGATCGGGCTTAAGCTAAACGACGATAAAGCGCCTGATAGGCGGGACAAGTTTGCAGTAACTGCTCATGGTTACCCGATGCCACAATTTGCCCCTCGGCGAGGAGGTGTATTTGGTCCATCTTGGCCATCGCCGTTAATCTGTGGCTAATCATTAGCAAGGTTTTATCTTTCGCAAATTCAAATAATAAGCTTAGGATTTCCCGCTCGGTGCGCTTATCTAGACCCTCGGTTGGCTCATCTAACAGTAACAAAGGCGCATCACGCAGCAATGCCCTTGCCACGCCGATGCGGCGCTGCTCGCCGCCCGATAACTGCCGGCCGCCCTCACCAATCCACATATCTAATGGCTTGTCGCCTTTGAGTAACTCACCTAAACCAACCTGCTGTAATACTTGGATAAAACGCTCGTCATTGGCGGTACGCTTTTGCCCTTCTGGCACAGGCAAGGCAATGGCAAGATTCTCCCGCAGCGTGCCCGCATACAGATAGATCCGCTGGCTCACGACTGTCATCGCCGATCTTAATGCGCCCTCGCTATAGTCACTCAATTGATGACCATCAAGGTAAATCTGACCGCTTTGCGCCTGCCACTCTCGGGTAATTAAGGACAATAAACTGGATTTACCGCAGCCAGTGGAGCCCAATAGCGCCACCTTTTGGCCCGGCTTTATCTCGAGGGATAAGCCCTGAAGCACGTGCTGGCTTTCGCTATAACTAAATTGGATATCGCGGATCAGCAATCCACCAGAGGTCGCCTTAAGATCTGTATCTGTACTAAAACGAATATCGCTTTCTTGCTCGGTGATTTCGTTAATACGTGTCGCCGCCAGCACACAACCGGACAAATGTTGGAAGGCGCCCGCAATCGGCATCATCATTTCCACACAGGCCATAGTGGCAAACACCATCAAGGCAAACATCGGGCCGGGAGGCACGGCATCGCCCACGCCATTGGCGGCTAAAAATAGCATCATGATGAGTGCCGAGCCCGTCGCCAGGATCAGCATGGCTTGGCTTAAGGCGGTGATATTCGCCATCGCCCCTTGGCTAGCAAATAACGCCTGCTCGGCCTCGTCGAGCTTGTGTCTGTATCTGGCGTTTGCTCCAAATAAACTCAACTCCGCTTGGCCTTGTAATATATCGAGTAACTGCACCCGATATTGGCGTTTAGTCTCCAGCATATTGCGGCTAGGCGCATGCCCGAGACGATAAAACAACAGTGGTAGCAGCAGCCAAATCACCACTAAAAACAGGCATAAACTTAAGGCTAGCTTGGCATCAAACCATGCAAGGAATAGATATAAAAACGCCGTCATCAGCAAGGAAGCCGCCATCGGCGTCAACAATCGTAAATACAGATGGTCGAGCGTATCGATATCCGCCACGAGACGATTGAGCATATCGGCGCGGCGCAATCCTTGTAGATTTTTAGCGCTAAGCGGGAAGAGTTTTCGCCACGCCCACACCCGTAGTTCGGTTAATAATTTAAAGGTCGCCTCATGGGTTGCTAAGCGCTCACCGTAACGACTGGCCGTTCGCGCGATAGAAAGGAAACGCACGCCCCCCGCGGGAGTAAAAAAGTTAAAGGATTGGGAGCCGATAATAGTTAATCCCGCCACCGCCGTCGCCGATAAAAACCAACCCGACAACGACAATAAGCCAATCCCCGCCATCAAAGTGGTAAGGGTAAGCACCAACCCAATAACCATCATTAACCATTGATGGGAGAACAACCGAATGAAGGGAAGGAGTATTCTCATTGTGCACCTCCCTCTGTTGTCCCTAACGCAATATCGACGCGAGTATCAGGCATTGGCGATTCAAGCTCAATATCGGCTACCGACTCGGTATTTTCATGCAACATGGTTTGGAATAAACCCGCCTGCATAGAAAGAGTCGCAAAGTCGCCTCGCTGGACAATCAATCCCTTATCTAAGACTAAGATCGACTGCATCCGATCGAGCTGATCTAATCGATGGGTCACCATAATGCACATCTTGCCCGCCATCGCACGGTTCAAGGTGAGCGTTAATAGTTGCTCGCTAACACTGTCTAAACTCGCGGAGGGTTCATCAAGGATAAACACCTGCGACGCCTGTGCTAGCGCCCGCGCCAGAGCTATACGTTGTGCCTGCCCGACCGATAGGGTTGATGATTGTTCACCGATAGCTGTCGCTAAACCAAGGGGTTGCATGCGCACAAATTCATGGATATTGGCTTGCTCTAGCAAGTGCCACACCTGCTCGTCTGTAATATTAGGATTGGCTAGGGCTACGTTTTCCCGCACTGTGCCATGGAATAACTGTGGCTCTTGTCCAAGCCACGCTAATTGGCGCCGCCAATAGGCAAGATCAATGCTGGAGAGCTCAACACCATTAATCAGTAACTTGCCTTGATAGGGTAAAAATCCTAATAGCGCGTTGAGTAAACTGGTTTTGCCTGCACCACTTGGGCCAACTAAGGCTATATGTTCCCCCTGTTTCAATTCAAAACTAATGGGCCCTAATAAGCGGCTGCCATCAACGCTAAAGACCTCAAGTTCTTCAGCTATCAGGCTTTCAATCTTCTCAAGTCTGGTATCACAAACGACTGAGTCTGTTGGCTGAGGCTCGGGATGCTCAAGCAGAGTCATTAAAGCCTGCGCGGCACCAATCGCCTGCGCTTTGGCATGGTAGTGAGTGCCCATATCCCTTAACGGCTGATAAAACTCCGGCGCTAAAATAAGGATAAACAAACCGACAAACAGGCTAAAAGGTAAACCTTCATTGGTATTAGGCCCAATTTGAGCGTGCGCGCCATAGTAGCCAAAATCGAGGTGACCTAAGTAACTAAAACCAAAGTAAACCGCTAATACAGCAATCGACACCGCGGCAAAAAACTCCAGTACCGCCGAGCTTAAAAAGGCCATACGCAACACCGACATGGTTCGGCTGCGAAACTCCTCCGATGCCTTTTCAATCACCTTCAGCTCAGCATCGCCTCGATTGAATAGCTTTAAGGTCGCGAGCCCTTTTAATCTATCCATAAAGTGGCCACTTAATCTGGCTAACGCATTGAAGTTTTTACGATTGGCATCAGCGGCCCCCATACCGACAAGGATCATAAACAGCGGGATAAGGGGCGCGGTTAACAGCAAAATCAGCCCCGCCGCCCAGTTGATGGGAAACACGGCGATGAGGATCAATAAGGGGATCACGCCAGCAAGCGTCATTTGCGGTAAATAACGGGCATAAAAGTCTTGTAAATCTTCAACTTGCTCTAACACTATGCTCGCCCAACTGCCTGCGGGTTTACCTTTAATAAACGCAGGGCCGAGCCGAGTTAATTTATCCATTACCGCACTGCGGATTTGTTGGCGTAAACGTTTACCCGCTTCAAAACTGGCACGCTCGCGGCCATAGGCAAGTATTGCTCGCAATAACATTAAGCCAATCAAGGCCATAAAATGCGGCAGATAATCACTCGCTCTGATAACAGTCTGAGCGCTATCGGCGCCTAATCCGAGCAATCCATTACCAATAATCACACCATCGAGGAGAGTAGCAATTAAATAAGCCTGCACGATCAATGCAATAGCACTTAATATTCCACACCAGACCGAAAGTTTAAGAAACCAGCCACAGGCCTTTTTTTGCGACTTGAGCCAAACAAGAAGGGACTTTTCTAACGACTTATCCATGGTGCTCCAACAAAACCAACACTGCAGTAAATTCTAGAAATCGATCTAACGCTTACCAATCAATGCCAAGGACTTGCAATAAGCGAAAAGCTTCGATAGGGACGCAGTATCGCAGGCATCCCCAACAGATGAAACCTTGGACGTATCTTTTGCTAAAAGATTCACGAAAATGCGATGATGATCAATAAATTCAGATTTAGCTCACACAGATAAATACTTCACGCCTATAAACACTTATATAGAACCACGTATTCGCACTCTCACATATCATCAAACTTAAAAATCTTTGTTGATTACGGATAACCCTATTTAACGAGGATAAAGACTAAAATATTAGCTAACTGGTCATTAGCGAAATTGTTGGATAAGATAGGAATAATTTTCAAGGAGTTAGATAGCAATGACAAACAAACATTCCGGTTTCACGTTAATAGAACTTGTTGTTGTGATTATTATTTTGGGCATTTTGGCTGTAGTGGCTGCCCCCAAATTTGTTAATTTACAGTCTGATGCGTACAAAAGTCAGTTGTCGGGTGCATTGGCATCAATGAAGTCTGCGGTCACCTTATTCAAGGCAAAATCAGAAATCGCCAACACAGGTACGACTAATCGTGTGGTTTTTGATGGTATTCGGGGCGAGAATTACCAACCTTGGGCCGCAAGCAGTACTGGCACAGCACCTAGTGCGGGCTACACAACACCACCTGAAATTTTTAATGCCGCAGGCTTAAGCGTGAATGATTGGTCCTACCGTATTTATACATCCAACGGCACCTATCAAGTCATTGCAACCCCAAAGCAAAAGTTAAATCTGGCGACCCCTACTCAAGCAGAGGTATCTGCAACTAATTGTTATATAGACTATAAATGGGAGACAACAGGTGTTCCGACCTATACTAAGGTTGACACAGGTTGCTAATCACTGAGGCTTGTTGACGTTTTGGGCCCAATCAAAACGTCAATAGTGCGCATGTAACCATATTTAGTGACCCTATTTCCGCGCTAAGGCTGAATACCACCGTATTTGACTAACACATGCCAAAGTAGCTTGAGTTCATGGGCTACTTGAGCACGATTACCTCGATCTCGCCAGTGTTGTGGTGAATGGTATAAATCCCGCGCAGCAACCCCAATGGCATAGGCATCGACGCTATCGTCAATCGCAATACGTTCGGCCAGAGATGGCATAGTGGGTCCACGGAAATCGCTAGGGATCTGTGCCGTATGCAGGCTAAAACCATTATGGTATTGCAGCTCAATATCGTAACGGTCGCACAACTTAGTTAACGTTGCCCCGATTTCAGTCCCTTTAAAACTCGGATCGGCCACCAGCATGGCAATATCTTCATCGAGTGACACGTCACCGTGAATTTGCGCTTCGATATAATGATCAAGATTTGTCGACATCGGGCGTTCAAAGCGGGCAAGCAATGACGAATTAAGCTGATGCGCCAAATAATGGATCACATTTAGAGGCTTAAAGTCCGCTTTACCCAAGGCATAGTGGCGCTCAAAACTCTCGGTCAACAGTGCCGCTAACACATCATCAAAACAAGATAATGTCCCCTTCTCCTTAGGATTACGGTAAGAATCAAGGTAAGTAAAGGTCGAACGCGTGAGCAATTGTGAGTGGGTGAGCAGATAACAACTGCCAAAACGCGGGGCGGGGCCATCCTGCCACATGCCTAAATCTAAAGCGCCATACTTAGGGCGGGATTTGGTTCCTTTATACACATCGCCAAACAGCTGATTTTCCCAATGATCCCTTGGTCCTCCAAGCTCAGGCGATAACTGCCCATTGGAAATATGGGTCTCGAACTGACTACGGTATTGCCCATCACGTAGAAGCCCTTCGGCGACTGTTAGACCTCGGCTGTCGATTCTGTCGGGATGGAAATGCAGTGCAACGCGGCCACACTGAAATAATTGCTTGAGTGCTAACTGCATCTCCTGCATGGGAATATTCGACATCTGCTGCACGTTTTTAATCACAGCCACGGCCTGCTCACTTCGCCCACGTGCAAGGCGTTCAATATGCTGTATTGCTGTCATAATCCACCCGCCATGAGGCGTTAATATTCCTGAGCAGAACTATCTTAAGAATGCAATGGTGCAGAATTCAACCTGCAAACGGAAAAACATCCCGTGAATCTTTACATATCCCGTTTATGAATATGTCTGGCCAACACTTTGGCAACCTATTGAGGAATCTTGTTAATTTTACCTCAAGTTGAACTACTTATAAGCAATCAAATTAACATAAACGTGATCTTTCGCTAAATACTGAACAAGATACTGATAGGTCGATAAATTAGCCACTAATGAAATAGGATTTTTATGCCTTTATACAACAAAATGCTTTCAGTCGTAGCACTGAAGCCCCTGTTAATGTAAGCTGCACGCCCGCCGTTCAGGCTATACCAAAGCAACGATGCGATGTTGCCACAAGAGATCCATTAATGAGTTTTTCCGCCTTAGGTTTATCCGCACCACTCCAAAAAGCCGTATCCGAACAGGGCTATGACACGCCATCTCCCATCCAAGTGCAAGCAATTCCAGCTGTACTAACGGGCAAAGACGTCATGGCTGCGGCCCAAACGGGAACAGGAAAAACCGCAGGTTTTACGCTGCCATTACTGGAATTACTCGCTAAAGGCCAAAAAGCCAAGTCAGGACAAACTCGCGCCTTAGTCTTAACGCCTACGAGGGAACTGGCGGCACAAGTTGGTGAAAGTGTTGAAACCTATGGTAAATATCTACCACTGCGTTCAGCCGTGGTCTTTGGTGGCGTGCCTATCAACCCGCAAATCAATAAATTACGTCATGGTGTTGATGTGTTAGTTGCCACACCAGGGCGACTATTAGATCTTGTGCAACAAAATGCAGTGAAGTTTAATCAACTTGAGATCTTAGTGCTCGACGAAGCGGATCGTATGTTGGATATGGGCTTTATCCGTGATATCAAAAAAATCCTTGCACTCTTACCCGATAAGCGACAAAACCTGATGTTTTCAGCCACCTTCTCCGATGAGATCCGTGAGCTTGCAAAAGGGTTAGTCAATCATCCGGTTGAGATTTCCGTCACGCCGCGCAATGCCGCCGCAACGACGGTTAAGCAATGGATTTGCCCCGTTGATAAAACGCAAAAATCAGCCCTGCTGATCCAACTCATCAAACAGGAAAACTGGCAGCAAGTGTTAGTGTTTTCGCGTACTAAACATGGCGCAAACCGACTCGCGAAGAGCCTTATCCAAGCCGACATTAGCGCTGCCGCGATCCACGGTAATAAAAGCCAAGGTGCGCGCACTAAGGCCCTCGCCGACTTTAAGAGCGGTGAAGTTCGCGTATTGGTTGCGACCGATATTGCCGCCCGCGGTTTAGATATCGATCAGTTACCGCAAGTTGTTAACTTTGATTTACCTAACGTGCCTGAAGATTATGTGCATCGCATTGGCCGTACCGGCCGTGCTGGCGCCACAGGCCAAGCCGTTTCATTAGTCAGCAGCGAAGAAATTAAACTGCTTAAAGATATTGAGCGATTAATTAACCGCGTGCTCGAGCGCCAAGAAGTTGCAGGTTTTGGCCCAGTGCATGCGCTGCCCGAAACAACGCTCACTCCCCAAGGTAAAAATCATAAAGTAAAAGCCGTGGCAAGCCAGCGTAAACACCGCAGTGCAGGAAAACCTGCCCCACGATCTGGTTCTGGCCGTGATGCGTCTCAAACATCAAGCGTTCGAGATGGCAGCCACGATAAGCACAGCATGCCATCACGCAACAGCAATGAACATCATAATACCGAAGCAGCAGTTGCACGCTCGCCAAAACCAAAGAGTAAGCATCCTCAGCGCGATGGCGGCACAACTAACAGTGCAACGGCGGGGAACAATGCAAAAGCGAAACCGCATTCAGGTGCACAGCAACGTAGCCATGCAGAACGAAGCGACAAATCAAACAATGATGGACGCCGCCAAGAGCAACCCAAAGGCCGCCATCCACACAGTACAAAACCGGCTTCGAATGAGCCGAAACAGCACTCACATCGCGCAGATAACCGCCCGAATCGTGTTAAGCCTTAATCGCGTTAAGTCATAGTCGCGTTAACTAATAATCGCCGTTAAGCTTCAGCCAGTTATCCAAAAATGCACAATAAAAATGCCCAGAGCCTAAGCGTTGGGCATTTTTATTTTACTAAACAAATTGATAGCGATAGTGCTAAATCCCTAGACTGTGCGCACCTTAAATTGCAGCATCGCTTCACGTAATGAATTTGCCTGTTGGGAGAGTGACTCACTGGCTTTAGCCGTTTCAAAAGCGCTGCTAAGCACCGACTCACCTGAATCCCGTATGGTATTGATCCGTTCACTGATATCCTCAGCCGTGACAGCTTGCTCCTCACTCGCGGTAGCCACTTGCGCATTAGCCTGCGATAACTGGGTTAAGGCATCCGAAATCTCAAACAAGTTTTGTTTGATTTGATTGACTAATAGAGATGAGTCTTTGATTTGTAATTCATTTTTACCAAATGAATCCACAGCTGATTTCGCATCAAGCACTAAAGTTTGAATAAGTTCACTGATTTCCTGTGTAGCCGTTTGGCTACGAGTTGCCAATGCACGAACCTCATCGGCAACCACGGCAAACCCTCGACCTTGCTCACCCGCTCTTGCCGCCTCAATCGAGGCATTTAAGGCTAACAAATTGGTCTGGCCTGCAATCGCATCAACTACAGACACAAAATTTAAAATTTTACCTGTACTGGCCTGTAACTGTTGAATAAGCTGACTGGACTGCTGGGCGCTAACCACTAATTGCTGAGTAATTTTCTCACTCGCGTCAACAACGGCACAGCTTTCTTTCACTCGGCTTTCCGCTTGTCCAGAGGAGTAGGATGCACTCTCGGCGCTGCTAGCAACTTCAGTAATTGTCGCCGCCATTTGGGTCATGGAGGTGGCAACTTGATCTGTATCTTCCTGCTGACTAAGTATCGCTTTACGGTTATTTTCAGCTACAGCATTAAGCTCTGTAACCATAGATGCGATTTCTTCACTGCGACCAATCACTTGCCCAACGGTTTTACTGAGGGTTAGGGCCATTTGATTCATACTAATAGTCAGCTCGCCCAGTTCATCTTTCGATTCTACTGTTAATTCTCGGCTAAAGTTTCCCGACTCCATCATGGCTGCTGCATTACGCAGGCGCATAATCGAACGTACTATGTACTGACTAAAGGCGATTCCGATAACTAAACCTAAAATCAAAGCGATAGAAGAAATAACTATCAAGCCGTAAATGGCGTCTTGCTCTTCGTTCTCGGTAACAGTGACTGCTGTTTGTGTCATTTGCTCTAAACGCAACGCAAACTGGCTTAGCTGGGTATTAAATTCACCTTGGGTTTGTTCAAGTTCATTCACCTGTTGCACCAATGCCGCAGGATTAGTGCGTTGCTGGATTGCGGCGACCACGGTGGCAAGCTTTAGATCGTAATCTCGATAAACTCGAATAATATTGGTAATTTCTTGAGTTAACTGTTGTGTTTTATCTCGTAACTCTGAAGATTGGGGATATGCTAGCGCCTCATTGAGCATGGTTTGGGTGGACATCAACTCATTATTAATCCGCTCTTTATGTTGAATCACTTCACCAATAAAGCCGTCAATTAATCGCTCCTGCGCTGAAACGGGTATCTCAGAGGCTCTGAAAGCCTTCTCAAGGCTAATCGAACTCTCAAGCTGCAAGATAGTAACTTCATTCGATAATTTCACTAATGGTATGTTTTCTAATGCAATTGTTTGAACTTCATCAGCAACCCGCTTCATTTTAAGCAAGCTAAATCCTGCTAATAACAGAATCAGTAGCAGCATAATGCCGATTAAACTGCCCATTTTATATCTGATCTGTAAATCTCTTAAGAAGCCAAGCATAAGGATGCACTCCAACTGCCAATGTCTTATTTGTCTTTATATAGCATAGATGGAGTTTTGAGCTTTGTTGCAATGAGCACGCTTGGGTTAAACAAAAAATTTAATCCCTACCCCCAACCCTTGTCCGACATATAAAGCAAAACAGGTGATGGTGTTTATATGGAATGGTGTTTATATGGAATGGTGTTTATATGAAATGGCGTAAACGCTTGCTGGATATTGCGATAACGGGAATGCAGATCCGACGAAAACTTGCATTCACCTGAGAGATAACAGAAGATCCAACAGCCTTTTTTATTGCGTTAAGACCGTAGATGACACACACAGCCCCAACCAACACCACATTACCCAACGCAGAGCTTGCGCAGCAGGATATTGGCTCACAGAGCACTGCACCAGAAAGCATTGCATCAGACCATTTTGTATCGGAGAAGGTTGTGCCTGAAACAAGCACATTACTAACGCAGGCGTTTGATCTCAATAGCCAAATCCGCGCGCAATTTTCCACCCTCTCGCAAATGTTGGGCGATTATCCCCTGTGTTATCTCGATACCGCGGCCACCAGCCAAAAGCCGCAGTGTGTGTTAGAGGCAATGGCACAGTATTACCAATACGACAATGCCAATGTGCACCGCGCAGCGTACCAGTTATCGTCGCGCGCCACCTCAAGTTACGAGAAGGTGCGCGATCAATTGCAGGTATTTATCAATGCCAAGCGCCGTGAAGAAATCATTTTCACCCACGGCACTACTGAGTCCATCAACTTAGTCGCGTTTGGCTTAACGCCACAACTTAAATCAGGCGATCTGATTTTGATCGACAGCGCCGCCCACCACGCCAACATTGTTCCGTGGCAAGAATTGGCCAAACGCACTGGCGCTATCATTAAACCTATTCCGCTGACTCAAGATTGCCGACTTGATCTAAATGCCTACCAAGCCTTGCTGGAACTGAAACCCAAGGTTGTCGCCCTGTGCCATGTATCCAACGCCTTAGGTACGGTAAATCCGGTGGTGGAGTTAGTTCGCCAAGCAAAAGCCCAAGGGGCACTCACCTTAGTCGATGGCGCGCAGGCCGTGGCACATTTAAGCGTTGATATGGCCGCCATCGATTGTGATTTTTATGTGTTTTCAGGCCACAAGATGTACGGCCCGACGGGCATTGGCGTGCTTTATGGCCGTTTCGAGATACTCGATACCCTTACACCGCTGCTTACGGGCGGCGAAATGATCAAACGCGTTAGTTTTGATGGCACCGAATTTGGCAGCTTGCCTAATCGCTTAGAGGCTGGCACACCGCCGATCAGTGCAGTGATTGGCCTTGGCGCCGCTATCCGCTTTTTGCAACAACACCTCACGTCAGAGGTTAAAGCCCATGAAGCTGAACTGCTTCAGTATTTGCAAAACCAACTGCGCGCCCTTGGCGATGTGCATCTGTATGGCGCGCATCGCGATAATATTGGCACCGTCGCTTTTAACCTTGCCGATGAACATCATCAGGATGTGGGCATTTTATTAGATCAACAAGGCGTTGCAGTTCGCTGCGGCCATCACTGCGCCATGCCCTTAATGCAAACCCTTAACCTTAAAGGCTGTTGCCGCGCCTCAATTGGTATCTACACCAATAAAACCGATATCGACCGCTTTATTGCCGCCTTGGCCTCAGTTAAAGAATTGCTACTCTAAGGTTTATCCTTAAAGCCATCAGCAAAACAGATAAAAAGAGGATAGTTCCCCATGACATTGCCAATCATGCCTACTGCTACCGAGTTTGATTATCAGGTTGAGGATGCAGCGACATTACTAGCACGGTTTGAGCAGGCACCAAACTGGCAGGAAAGATATCGCCAAATCATGTTACTAGGTAAAACCTTACCCACTTTAGCGGATGAATTTCGCCTTGAGTCTGCTCAAGTGAAGGGCTGCGAGAGTGATGCCTGGCTGTACCATCTAGAGCAAGACGGTAAGCATTATTTTCTGGCCGATAGTGATGCGCGCATAGTGAAGGGGTTAATCGGTTTACTGTTGAGTGCCTGTCACGGCAAACAGAGCGACGAGATACTCGCCTTCGACCCTTCCGCCTATTTCAAACAATTAGGGCTAGAGGGCCAATTAAGTCCCTCGCGAACCAACGGCTTACATGCCTTAGCTAAGGCAATGATTGATGCGGTAAAACCCTAAATCAATCTGCGGGTTAAATCGACAAAAGAGGGATTTAATCAAAGACTTCTATGCTTTAACAGGGTATAAAGAAGTACAAATGAGCTTAATCTAAAGGAGAGTGCACGTCCATGAAGGCTATCAATCACCGTCGCCGAACTCTGCTCAAAGGCCTCAGTGCAGTTACTGGATTGAGCGCCGCCAGTGCATTAAGCCCTTTTGCCAGTTTCTCTAGTCTTGCCGCGCCCCTCCCGCCACGTGCACGGCGCTTATATATCGATGGTTTATCCTTTTTGCCCGATGATTTAGCCGATGTTCGCGCCTCAGGCCTCGATGCCTTTCTGTGTGATATCTCCGCCATTGAAACCATTGAACAAGCCGACGGCACCTTAAACTACAAGCGAACCTATAAAGCCTGCCTGGACAGCATCCAGCAAGCAGCAAAACGGGTGAGCGAGCATCCCGATATCCTCTTACAAGGCTTAACAGGACGCGATATCCAGCTTGCGAGGGAGAGCAATCGCACGGCAGTTTTCTTTCAAATCCAAGGTGCGGACTGTGTTGAAGATGATAGTGATGCCAACCAATGGGCCCGTGTCGATGAGTTTCATCGCCAAGGCCTACGCGCACTGCAACTCACTCACCATTATGGCAATACCTTTGCGGGCGGAGCGCTAGATAACGATGCCAATGGCGGACTCAATAAACCGCTGACGAATCATGGGCGAGCGCTTATCGCAAAACTCAACCAAGCCAATATATTAATCGATGTCAGCCACTCAAGCGCCCAGACCGCGTTAGATGTGGCTAAACTGAGCCGCGCGCCAATCGTTCAAAGCCATGGCGCGGCGCGCGGGCTCGTTAAACATGCCCGTTGTAGCCCAGATGAAGTGATCCGTGCTATTGCTAATTCAGGCGGTGTTTTTGGTGTCTTTATGATGAGCTTTTGGCTCACCAATAAGGCCGTCCCAACGATCAATGACTATATCCGCCAATTAGAATATGTGGCCCGGGTCGGTGGAGTTGATTGTGTGGCCATCGCCAACGATTTTCCGCTCAGAGGCCAAGAAAATCTGTTAGCCCTGAATAACGATAATGCCCAAGGCATTAAGGAATATCAGGATTGGTGGTACAGCCTAAGGGCCAAAAAAGTATTAGGCTTTGATGCCGAGCCAAGGCATGTAGTGATCCCTGAGTTAAACCATATCGAACGCATGAGTCGGATTGATGATGCCCTAGCCAAGGCCCGATTTAAATCGACCGACCGCGACAGCTTTATGGGCGGCAACTGGCAACGAGTGTTGAATCAAGTATTAATCTAAACCCAATTAATTAAGCAGCGCTATCGCTCTACAGAAAACATGACTCATACCAAGGCATCATAAAATACCGCTAGCCATAGGGTTTCGCCCCCTAAACCAGTCGAAGCGACGCGGTGTTTTTCATGGGGCGCGATGGTGAGATAATCTCCTGGTTTAAGTGTTAACAATCTACCTTGCTCAAATTCGAGTTGTGCCTCTCCTTTGAGCAACATCACCCATTCATATTGTGTTTGATCGTACCAATCACCCTCAGGGGTTGAATGGCCTTTGGAGATAATGCGCTCAATCATCACATTGCCATTTCCGGCAAGGGTTTCAAACACTTCTTGTGAAAGATCACTTGGGAGTGACTGATAAAAATTTTGTAGCATCATGAATCCAGATCTCGACTTAAGGGCAAGATAATCTATTGAGAAACCAAAGTATAACCCGTTATCATAGGCCTATTCGACTTAAGAAATTTACCAGATAAGTCAGTTGTATCATATGGATTTGGAGATGTTGACCTATGTCGTTGTTGAACGCATTTAAAGCAAAGTTGTTTAATACCAAAGAAAAACGCGGCGTCCAGCAAGACATTCCATCTCAAGCAGCTCGGCCGCAAGCCACTCAAGCAGCCTCCTCGTTTAAGCCTTATTTTAGCCTTGCCATCCAGGCCACTCCGGCGCAAGCCAATCGAGTGGATACTCAGGCAGCGATAAATCGATATTATTTTGATAACCCGCAAACCATTGAACTCCTTGGCTGGGAACATAAACATGAGTCCTGTACTTTTCACGATACTCAGTTTGACAGCATTGAGGTCAATGGCCCTGGGCAATATTTTTATCTAGGCAAAGATAAAACCTGTAGTCTGCTCCCTCATCCCAATAATGCCCAGCAAACACTATGGCAAGTTGAACTCTATAACCAACAAGATTTAGTGACTTGCCATTTTATTATCGACTCAGCCCATACCGTTCAAGGCGATATGCAAGATTTCTCCAGCCTCACAGGGAAATTGCAGCGTACTTTACATCAAATTCATACCGAGCAAGGGCGCTCGCTGCTGAGGATAATTACCCTATCCCCTAACATCACTCAGGCGGTAGATTGCAATTACTTTGGTGAGCGCAACGGGATAACGCGCCAGCTCAATGCCTTAGGTGTACTGCAATTTGAGGGGCATTTCGTTAATGACCAACAACTTGGCCGCCAAACTTGGTACGACCATGAAGGAAAAATCAATCAAGTCGAAGAACGCCAGCTCGATGGTATGTTGCTCACCTACTACCATAGTAATGGCCAGATAAGGGAAACCGCAGAAAAGGATAGCGAAGGCAATTATATCAATCAGTTAAAACGCTATTATGAATCTGGCAATCTATGGCTGACGCGCCCAATGGTGGCAAATCACATCCACGGAATTGAGTATATGTACTATGAGGATGGCAAGCTGCAAGCCGAATTAACCCATGATATGGGTCAGCCTGTTAACGAGCTTTGGTATCATCCCAATGGCAATCTTAAGCAAGAGGTCCACTTCAATCAGGTAGGCAAACGCATTGAGACTTACTATGAAGATGGCCAACTCGCGTGGCAAGTACAACTCAATTCACAGGGGGTAAATGAAGGCCTGCGACAAGAATGGCACCCCAATGGCGTGCTTGCAAAACAGCTCAATTTTAGTAACGGTATCGCCCATGGCAACAGTGAACAATGGTATCCCAATGGGCAGTTAGAACAGTGCATTCCCTTTGAAAATGGCCATGAGCAGGGCCTTGCCACTTGGTACCATGAAAATGGCCAACTCGCCCTTGAAATCTACCTTGAAAAGGGCTTAAGAGAAGGATTATTTCGCAGTTACTATGAAAGCGGTGTCCTATCTGCCGAAGGTCAATATCGACATAATCTCTCAATTGCGCCCTTTATTGAATACTATGAAAACCAACAAATTCAAATGTATTTGCCCCATACCCAAGGCAATCGTGATGGCACAGCACGCTGGTTTTATGAAGATGGCACCATCCGCACTATTACAGAATATGTCGTTCGAGAGGGACAGGGTTATCTCAAACAAAGTAGCGCCTACAACAAGCAGGGCATCCTTGAATCCTTTGAGAGCCACTCAAATACTCGCTGCGGCTATCATCTTGAGAATAATCAAAGGCAATACTATCAAGAAGGCACTCCTGATACTCGGATAGAATACTATCAAGATGGGACAATTCGTTGGTTGTTGACTCGCCTAGAAGGAGAACGATACAGCTCAAAATCCTTTTCTGAACAAGGCAAACTCATCGAAACGGGTTTTATCACCTATATCGATGGTGATTACCTTGATGTCGGCCATTGGCAACGATTTACGCCTCAAGGGCAACTGTATCGTGAAGCGTGGCTCAGCGACGATGGTAAGCTCAATGAAAGCCGCCATTATTTTGATGACGCAGAGGATACACAGGAACAAACTGCAACAATTCAAGCAGGTGCTGATGAAACTCACTTGAATCTTACAGAAGTGACTTCAACTGGAGCAGACACCGCAACCTGGCAGCAAGCAAAACAACCCGCTCCTATCCTCTCTTATCATTTAAAATTTGACCCAGATAGCCAACTCTACGCCATGAAGCGCTATCATCCCAACAGTCAAATCGCTGAGGAGGGTAACCTACACTTCCAAGGAGAAGAGCAATTTTGGGTCGGCATCCATAATCAATATGATGAGCAAGGTAGAATCACACTATCAGAAACTTACACTATGAGCGGCAAACCGATAGAACAGTCTAACGACCTAAACTACCGAGTATTAAATTGATTGGATATAAGCAAGCACATCTGCTTGCTTATAATATCTTGATATAAAAGTATTAAATCAAAAGACTACAGTGCGAAAGTGGCGATAGTCTTTTGGATCCCGACCACATCGGTGCCGCGCTTAAGCTCTTTTACCAGTGGCTCACTTCGACCTGAAATCCAAATTCTTAGCTCGGCATCCATATCGAAATGGCCTGTGGTTTCCACTTCAAAATGGGTGATGGATTTATAGGGCACGGAGTGATAGCTGGTCTTTTGGCCCGTGAGCCCTTGCTTATCAATTAAGATCAAGCGCTTATTGGTAAATACAAACAGATCACGGACCACTTTATAGGCCAGCTTTAATTCTTCCTGAATCCCCATGATTGGGCGCAGCTCTTCGGCCAGCTCCTGTAAATTCACCTCAGAAGCATTTCCGAGCAACCCATCTAATAGTCCCATGCTGACATCCTTTATTATTAAAATTTTTCAATAAAGTATCCTTTCAGTAACCCATAGGCAACAATGAGAAAGCTGAGCAGCTGAAAAACAATAAAAAAGGGAGCATTGAATGCTCAATGCTCCCTTGCTATCAAGGCATTAATTAAAGCGCTTTTTGGCCGCGAACCTGACGGTTTTCACCGACAACAAGCATCTCGCACTTAGGGCAATCAAATACTAACTTAAGTACATCGTTACCGATCTCGAGCACCATAGGATCGGCCTTTATTCCCGGCACTTCCTTAGGACAAAGATTAAAGTTAAATCTCAGGCAGTGCTTAGTCACCATCAAAGGCACGTCTTCAGTCACGCCGTTTTTCTCGTAGGTATCCTGAATTTCAATCACGCCATGGCGCTGATAAAAATCTTTGGCCTTTTCGTTTGCCACGTTACCTAAGTAACTTAAGTGTTTGAATGGATACACAGCATCTTGGTTATATTTCCAAGGTTTTGGGCGTTGGTAGCCCTCTACACGGGCAAGTTCTAATGCCGCTACCGCATCACGGCGCAGGCCGTTAAGGGTTGAAGCAGGCAGGAACCAAGGCTGAGCAGTTTCGATACTAATCTGGCGCGCCGTAAAATCGGTACTGCCAAGCTTCGATAATTGTGTACGAATCGTCTGCAAGGTTTTTTCAGCGTCGGTGGCGGGAGTCTTTTCAACTTCCAACTCAACCGTAGCACTGAGGCCGTAGATATCGGTTAAAGTCAGCGCTACGCCCCTAGCTGTATCGGTTAAACGCATATCTATACCGATAATTCGCTTGGCCGACTCTTTCGCTAACAAGGCTTCAAATGCCTGATTATGGTTACGGTATAAAGTCATACCAACACGTAAATCCCGTGGAACTTGTAACACATGCAGCTTATGGCCTTCGGCGCGGTTTACTCGTAAACCTTGCAACTTGTCGTCGGACTGCTTTGCCATCGCATAATTGGGTGGAAAATACGCTAACCCATCACCGTTATTAAATTCGTGGGTTGAACTGACTTGAATAAAATCCTTACCAAGAGCGACCACTTTACCCACATCTTGGCCAATATATTTGGGCGAGCGAAAATCTTTAATCCCTTGGCTACGCTCATGGACAAAATAGTCGGTGCTGCCACGATTAAAGGTTTTTTCGGGATCAGGGGTAAACGTATGCTCAGTACGGCCATGGGATGAAGCCACAAACTCAGGGCGACGCGCCATAATGGCATCGAGTTTTTGGCGATAATGAGCGGTCACGTTTTTAACGTAACTTAAATCCTTTAAACGCCCCTCAATTTTGAAGGAGCGAACACCGGCATCAATCAAGGCTTCGAGGTTATCGGTTTGGTTATTATCTTTTAATGAGAGTAAGTGTTCGTTTTGTGCTAACACATCCCCTTGGCGAGTCTTTAGATTTCCCGGCAGACGACACATTTGCGAACATTCACCGCGGTTAGCACTGCGATTACTAAAGGCATGGCTTAAGTTACATAATCCACTGTAGGCCACACACAGCGCGCCGTGGATAAAGAACTCAATCTGCATATTGGTATGAGCCGCAACCTCACGGATTTGGCTTAAGCCCAGCTCGCGCGCCAGTACCACCTGCGAGAATCCCACTTGCTCTAAGAAGGCAACTTTTTCGGGATTACGGTTGTCCATTTGCGTACTGGCGTGCAGTGCAATCGGCGGCAGGTTAAGCTGTAAAACCCCCATATCCTGCACAATCAGTGCATCGGCGCCCGCGTTATACACATCCCAAATCAGTTTTTCTGCGGTTTCGAGCTCATCGTCCATCAGAATCGTATTGAGGGCGACAAACACTTGAGCATGATACTTGTGTGCAAAAGCACATAGGCGAGCGATATCTTCCACACTGTTACCCGCCGTCGCACGCGCCCCAAATGCTGGACCACCGATATAAACCGCATCGGCACCATGGCGAATGGCTTCAATACCATAATCGGCATTTTTTGCTGGCGCCAATAACTCTAGACGGTTATTAACGTGAGAAAGTGTCTCAGGGGTGTAAATCTCTGGCTGGCTCATACTTCACAGGCTCAAAATGAACAATAACGAAAAAGGTGACGAGTATAACAAAAACTCAAATCCAGCTCTATCTGCAAATCATTTTTCGCTGGATTAAAGCGAGGCGAACTCAGGAGGAGAGACAACAAACTTGCACCCCAGAGCCGAGCGGAGTATCTTTGCCGCGCATTATTGAATAGGCGCGATTATGACTGATTTTATTTACCAACCACCAACAACTCCCTGGCTCGATGTGCTTTACCAAGATAAAGACATTATCGTCGTCAACAAGCCTTCGGGGTTGTTATCAGTGCCTGGTCGCGATCCCGCCCATTACGACAGTGTGTACGCCCGAGTAAAAGCTGAGCATCCGCATTGCCAAATCGTCCATCGCCTTGATATGGCGACCTCAGGTGTAATAGTGGTTGCGCTCATTCGTAGCGCCGAACGCGAATTAAAACGCCAGTTTCATGATAGAGAAACCAGCAAAACCTATCTCGCCAGAGTCGCCGGCCATGTCAAAAACGATACAGGTAGCGTAGATTATCCGCTGATCTGCGACTGGCCCAATCGCCCAAAACAGAAAGTTGACCACGACATTGGCAAGCCATCATTGACCCATTTTGAAGTGTTAAGCCGCGCCAAGCGCTCGACGCTGGTTAAACTCAAGCCGATTACTGGGCGCTCACACCAACTCAGAGTACATATGATGGCACTCGGCCATCCTATCCTAGGCGATGGCTTTTACGCCGATCCACTGGCCAAATCCTTAGCACCGCGATTATTACTCCACGCCGCAGAGCTTACGATCAAACACCCATATACGGGTGAACCTATGACATTCAGCGCTAATGCCTCCTTTTGCGAACCAGAAGGTGAGCAATGATCACTAAAAACAATTAAAAAACGCAAAAGCAGTAGCCATTCCCTATAAAAAAACGTAACTTTATGACAATTCATTATGTTATAGAGAGTTTATTTATGGAAACCGCATTTCAGCGTGATCAGCTAGATAACCATATCCTCGAAGCCTTAATGCAAGACGCGCGCACACCTTTTGCCGAACTTGCCAAACGTTTCGGCGTGAGTGCGGGTACCATTCATGTGCGTGTCGAGAAAATGAAACAAGCGGGGATTATCACGGGTGCCCAGATCACCATCAATCCCAAGGCACTGGGTTACGATGTCTGCTGTTTTATTGGAATTAATCTCAAAAGTGCTGGCGACTACCCCGCCGCCATCGCCAAGCTAAACGCCCTAGAAGAAGTGGTTGAAGCCTACTATACCACTGGCAACTACAGCATTTTTGTCAAAGTCATGTGCCAATCCATCGATGGCCTGCAACATGTGCTGATTAACCGCATCCAATCAATCGACGAAATTCAATCGACTGAAACCCTGATCAGCCTGCAAAACCCGATTACACGGGCAGTAAAGCCTTAATCAACCCACGAATATAAAGCTCAACAAACAGAACGATATATTGCAAAAGTATGACTTAAGTCTTTTTTACTTCAAAAGTGTTAACCGTACGATATTTTTGTGTTACAACTCCATTGCTAGCCACAAAATGCGCAGCATAATTATAACAATTTAGCTACAAGTGCGATTGATTTTGCACTACAAGCATTAATTGACAAGGAATGAAGTTGTGAAGACAAAACTATCTATCGCTATCTCCGCGGCACTACTATCAAGTGCTGCTGTTGCAGACAATAATACTCTGCGTATACATCAAATCAGTAATAACTTAGCCAAAAATCAGCATAGCCAGAGCGTAACTTCAGTCAGTGGTATGAAAGATCAATATGATCAAGAAACTGGAGAAGCCACTTTTCAATGGGCAAAATCAGATCAAAGAACTCCCGATATGGGGGCCCTTGATTCACAATATAAACTTGCCTTTGCAGCCGATTACTATCTGAACCAAGTAACGGGTCTATCAACTAGCAAAAATGCTAGTTTGAAACCAGTGCTAACCAACTTGCACGATACAGGCCGTGGGGCAAAAATTGCTAAATACCAGCAAGAATATCAAGGCGTTGAGGTTTTCAACCGTAATTTCAATGTGTTGATGGATAGTAATTTTGAACTCGTGGCAACTTCTGGAAGCTTATTACCCTCAAGTACAGCTAACACAACTGAGCTCAAAGGGATTAAAACGACTTTTAATGATCCTTTAAATGCGGTGAAAGCGGCTTCAAAGGCAATGGGTGTTTCCGATGCCAATATCAGCGCATCGACAACGTCAGGTAAATTTCAATCTTTTAACGTAACAGCTTCTGGTAATTCGAAAATACTTAAAGGTGAACCACGTTCTAAACCCGTATTTTTTGAATTGAAAGGTTCGCTCGTACCTGCTCATTACGTGGAGATTGAGGTCGCAGATAACGACAGTGTTGACTCTGAATTTTATTCATTTGTTATTAGCGACTTAGATAATAAAGTCCTTTTTAAACATAACCTGACAGCACAAGAAGCCGCGTTTAATTATCGTATATATGCTGATGAGCAAGGTGTGCCTTGGGATGGTCCACATGGCAATGTTATTCCAGCTATGAGTGAAGACCAAGTCGACGCAACTGAGTATTTAGATGCTCCAATGGTTACTATCACCACTGGCCCCATCAGTACAATGGATCCATGGTTAGCGGAAGATGCCACCACAACATCGGGTAATAACGTCTTTGCCTATGTAGACGCTCTAGCCCCAGATGGCTTTACCAATGGTGACTTCACAGCAGAAATCACTAGCGATAAAACTTTTGACTATCAATATAATACAAATCAAGTCGAAAGCTCTGTTAACAACCGCAAAGCATCTATTGTTAACCTGTTCTATATGAACAACTATTTACATGATTTATTTTATGATCATGGGTTCGATGAAGCCTCAGGAAATGCTCAAGCGAAGAACTACGGGCGTGGCGGTGAAGAGGGAGATGCAATTAGAGCTGAAGTTCAAGATAACTCAGGCTTTAACAATGCAAACATGAGCACTCCAGCTGATGGCCGCTCACCGAGAATGCAAATGTATCTTTGGGATAGTAAAGATGCAGTCAATGGTGAAGACTATGGTGTAACCGTAACCTCTGATGCTGCGATTGGTCTACTCCCGTCGACACAACGCGCAAGCTTTGGTCAAGGTCAATTTGAAATCAGTGGTGAAGTGGTTCGTCTTGTTGATGGTGTAGCCCCTGTGAATGATGGATGTACGACACCAACAAATGCAGCAGATTTAGCAGGCAAAATAGCCATTATTGACCGTGGTGTTTGCGGCTTTACCGTGAAAGCTAAATTCGCCCAAACTGCAGGAGCAATTGGCGTACTCATAGCTAACAACTCGGGTACCACAGAGCCAGCGCCAATGGGCGGCAGCGACGATACGGTAAAAATTCCAAGCATCGGCTTATCAAAAAATGACGGTGCGTTGATTTATGCCCAGCTCGATGCAGCCAAACCTGTCAGTGTCACCATGTTCAACAAAAAGCCGTTTAAAGACAGCTCTTGGGATAATGCTATTGTTGCCCATGAATGGGGACATTACATCAGTAACCGTTTAGTGGGTAACTCTTCGGGTTTAATCAACCAACAAGGCCGTTCTATGGGCGAAGGTTGGGGGGACTTCCATGCATTGCTCGTGATATCAGAAGCAGACGATGCATTAATCCCAGGTAACGAGCTATTCCAAAAGCCTTATGCTGCAATTACTTATGTAGCCTCTTTCTATTCTGGCATCCGCAATTACCCTTACAGCACAAATATGGACGTGAATCCTCTCACTTTCGGTAATGTCGAGTTAAATAAAGGAACTAGTGCTGACCAGTATGGCAATGCGGAAGTCCATGATGCAGGTGAACCATGGGCCGCTATGCTATGGGATTGTTATGTCTCTTTAATCAATGATGAACGCTATACCTTTGCAGAAGCGCGCAGCATGATGATGAGTTATCTCGTTGCAGCCTATAAAATGACGCCTATTGCACCAACTTATACCGAAGCCCGTGATGCCTTGTTAGCCGCAGCGTATGCAAATGAGCCTAAGGACTATGAACTATTCCTAAAAGCCTTTGCTCGTAGAGGTATGGGCCTTGGAGCCGTTTCACCTGAACGGTATGACACCAAACACCGTGGTGTGGTCGAATCTTATAAAACTGAATTATCCACCTTTAATGTGACTAACCATGAAATCAATGCAGACTATGAAGGATTAACTGTCGGTTATTGCAGTAAAGACGGCATTTTAGATAAAGGCGAAACGGGGACTGTCAGCTTCACGATAACTAACCGAGGAAGTAAAACTTTTGAAAGGCTAGAAGGAAAAGTTGAAGTTGTCAGCGGCCAAGATATTACGCTGGCAAACGACGGTAAAGTCACCTTTGGAGCTCTAGACTTATTTGCAGAAGTTACTAGTACTCCGATAGAGATGACTCTTAACGAAGCTACAACAGCCGATACTGTAGAGTTAAAACTGACGTTCCCAACTTTAGAGGGAACCGATGTAAACGAATATAGCTTTACAACTGTCGTTAACATGGACTTTAAAGACAAAGCGCCTGAAGGCAATAAGTCTACGAGTAATATGGAAAGCCAAGCTGGGCGAGTTGACTTTAAGGAACATGTGCTTGGAGGCGGTGACATGGCCAAGGGCACTGCGAAACTTGAAAGCCAATATGCCGATTACTTCCCTGTTGACACTCAATATCTACGTATTGCCAATAATGGCTTTGCATCAGATGTCGCTTATGAAACTAAACCTGTAACTGTTGGTTACGGTGGTGATTTCAAAATCAGCTGGTTCCAATATTTTGAAATTGAAGAAAACTACGACGGTGGTGTAGTTGAAATTAGCGTCAACGGAGGGGATTGGGCAGATGTAACTCAAATGGGCGGTGTCTTTGAAGGTGCTGGCTATACTGGTGAGTTAGCGGATCTGCTACCTGGTCGCCAAGCATTTACTGGCTTTATGGATTTCCCTGGTGATATTGAAACAGTAAACTTTGGAACTAAGTTAAATGGTAACGAAGTTCGTTTCCGTTTCCGTATTGTCTCAGATACCAATTCGAATGAGTTTGGTTGGATTATTGATAACGTCACCTTTACAAATATTGTGACTAGTGTCTTCCATGAGCAAACGGCAGGTGATGTAAATCCATGCGTTAACCGTTTACCCAATGTTAGCTTAGTCACCAGCGCAACAGAGGTAAAAGAAGGCGAAGCTGTGAGCATCACTGCTGCTGCTATTGATGCGAATGCAGGTGATACTCTCACTTATACTTGGGTTCAAACGTCAGGCACTGCAGCGACACTTACAGGCAAAGATACTGCTTCGTTAAGTTTTACAGCTCCAAATGTTGATGCTGATGAAGTTTTAGAATTCGCGTTAACTGTAAATGATGGAACAGATGATGTTGTAAGCACTGTGTTGATAACAGTAAAAAATAATAACATTCCTGTTGTCAGTTTGACTCCAAGTGCAACTGAAGTAAAAGAGGGTGAAGATGTTAGCATAACGGCTGTTGCGATTGATGCAGATTCTGATGATATACTCACCTATTCTTGGGCACAAACTTCAGGTACTGCAGTCACCCTGACTGGGGCAGATACGGCATCATTAAGCTTCACAGCCCCGCAAGTTAGTGCAAATGAGACTCTTGAATTTGCACTAACTGTAAATGATGGAACAGACGATGTAGTGAGTACTATATCAGTTAAGGTGAATGATATTCCGGCACCTACACCAACTCCTACACCGAATAAGTCTTCCGGAGGTAGTTTAGGTTGGTTAACATTTATCTTGTTGCCTTTAGCTACATTACGTCGACGTAAATAACGCGCTAATAATAAAAAGCCGCAATTTGCGGCTTTTTTATTGGCTGTGACCCGTCCTAAATAGCGTTGACACTTTTCAAACTCATTTTGGAGAGTGTAATGACTTCAACAATTTAACGAACTCAACGCGATTATTCCCTCGCTTTTAAATTGGCGGTTGTCGACCAAGTGGAAAAAGGCGAGCTGACCTATAAGCAGGCGCAAGACAAGTACGGTATTCAAGGTTGCTCCACCGTGTTAGTTTGGTTACGCAAGCATGGCAAACTGGATTGGTCCCAAGGGACACCGTCTACATCAATGCGAGGACAGTTGATGACTGAACCCACCACGCTCACCCCCGAGCAAAAGATAAAAGCCCTCGAAGCCGAACTTGAAGATACCCGCATGAAGGCCGCGTTCTTCGAAGCCATTGTCAAAAAACTCAGAACTGACTACGGGATATCCGTCGTAAAAAAGCCACACGCGAAACGCTCCAAGAAAAAACGGCCATAGGTTATCACGTCACTCAATGCTGTCGCTACCTTGGCATCAGTCGCCAAGCGTATTATCAGCAATGCCAGCGGCAAACAGAATGGGAGCAAAGGGAGCAACAAGTGTTGCAAACGGTGCAATATGAACGGTTATTTCAACCGCGAGTCGGTACACGCAAACAGCAGTATTTACTGAACAAAATGCATCAAATAGTGATAGGATGAGACCGGTTATTTCGCTGTCTTAGGGCGCATCGTTTGTTGGTCACGCCGAAACGGGCATACCCTAAAACGCCCCATAGTCATCATCGATTTAGGTGTCATCCCAACTTGCTTAAGCCCAGTGAGCAACAAGTGAACATCAGCCGTTCAGAGCAAGCCTGGGTGGCTGATATTACCTATCTGCCACTGCAAGATAATGAAGCCTATTTAAGCTTGGTGACCTATGCCTGGTCACGAAAAATCGTGGGTTATCATGTTGATGATAATCTTAAAACAGACGGGGTGCTAACGGCCTACAAACGGGCACAGAAGCAGCGACAAAACAAAGATAAACCGCTGATACACCACTCAGACCGAGGGATACAGTACTGCTCAAACGTTTATCAAGCGGTTCACGCACATCATGGTGTGATATGCTCAATGACAGACGGATATGACTGCTCTCAAAATGCCTTAGCAGAGCGAGTGAATGGCATCTTGAAGCAGGAACTTTTAACACATAAGCCCGCAACGCTGGAGGAGGCGCGACAAATGGTGACAGAAGCGGTAGCTATTTATAATCAACGGAGGTCCTATTTGGCCTTAAAATACAAAACGCTCGATAAGGTGTATCAGGCGTTTTAGGTGGAAATAAGTGTCAACTTATTTCAGGACGAGATAAAATAATTCCTTAAATACTACATTTCTGAATTTTTATCTCGCGAAGTGTAATCCACCTCTAATTCAACTTGACCTAATTTCTGTAGCCTTTTAAGAATATCTAATAATAAAAGAGAGCTATCGATTGGTATTAGTCGATAAGTATTACCTGCAATGCGCTCAATCCGAAAACTAGAGGATAATGCTACTAAATCGGATTTAGAAACCAGCACGAATGAGCCTCTAAGCTGTCCAAACGTCGATATTTGCGTATCGTAAACCACTGTTCCTTTAACTAGTCGAGCTGTATGCGCGGTAAACTGACGTTCATTAAATTGATAACTGTATAATTTATTTTCCTGAACCAAGCCTTTTGACTGTGTTGATGAGGGATTGTTTTGTGGATAATTATCCCCCTCCGTCGACAAAGTTGTTACTTGACCATTGCTAGTTGAAAGAGTGTCGCTGGCTCTTACTTCATTTTTAGCGTTCGAACAACCCAATAAGCAACCCACAATTAGTATATATAAAGTCCTATACATGCTCATCCTTCATTTCAAACCAACTTAAAGTATTACCTTAGCAAGGTATCATCAAAAATGAAGCTATATACTCCTTAAACAAAAGCTTGCGCATAAAAAAGGCATAAATTTTTATGCCTTCCAAAGTCACAACATTAAATAGTTATCTACGAACGCAGCCCAATACCTCTTGAAATAAGGTAATACGCAACACCCCAAAGTACAGCGCAAAAGCCCACCATGATGCCAATAGAAAGCGGAATGCTGATATCGGCAAAACCTAAGAAACCGTAACGGAAGACGTTGATCATATAGACCACAGGGTTCAGTGCCGACACGCCTTGCCAAAAGGATGGCAGTAACGACAGTGAATAGAATACGCCACCAAGGTAAGTTAATGGCGTGAGCACAAACGTCGGGATGATGCTGATATCATCGAAACTCTTGGCAAATACCGCATTAATTAATCCCCCTAAGGAGAATAACACTGAGGTTAAAAATACCGTCATGACGACTAAGCCTGCATGGTGCAAACTGATGTCGACAAAGAACATGGCGACTAGCGTCACGATTAAACCAACGCATAACCCCCGAGCGACACCGCCCCCTACATAGCCTGCGATCATCACATAGTGAGGTACGGGCGCGACCATTAACTCCTCGAGATTGCGCTGAAATTTCGCGCTATAAAAAGAACTCGCCACATTCGAATAGGAGTTAGTGATCACCGACATCATGATTAGGCCTGGCGCGATAAACTCCATATAAGATACACCCCCCATATCACCAATGCGGCTACCGACCAAGTTACCAAAAATCAAAAAATACAAGGTCATAGTGATTGCAGGCGGAACTAAGGTCTGGATCCAGATCCGAGTAAAACGATTGATTTCCTTGGTTAATATGCTTTTGAAGGCGATAAAATACAGCTGTTTCATGCCTTAGCTCCTTGGGTTTTCTTCACTAACTCCACAAACAATTCTTCTAATCGATTGGACTTATTGCGCATCGACAACACTTCCACATTGGCCGCGGTTAATTGGGTAAACACATCATTGAGATTGTGCTCCTTTGCCACATCGACCTCTAAGGTATGCGGATCGGTTAAACGGCACACCATACCCTCGAGAGTGGGGGCGACATCGATATCGCGGCGTAGGTCGAGGATAAAGGTTTCGAGATTCAGCTTACTCAGCAAGGCCTTCATGCTCGTGCATTCCACCAGCACGCCCTTATCAATAATGCCGATATTGCGACAGAGCATTTCTGCTTCTTCAAGGTAGTGGGTAGTTAGAATGATCGTCACACCCTGCTGATTAATTTGCTTGAGGAATTCCCACATTGAGCGTCGTAGCTCAATATCGACCCCCGCAGTTGGTTCATCTAAGATCAGTAACTTAGGTTCGTGCATCAGGGCGCGGGCAATCATTAACCGCCGCTTCATCCCCCCCGACAAGGTGCGAGACTGACTATTACGCTTCTCCCACAAATCCAGCTGGCTTAAGTATTTTTGGGCTCTCTCAAGAGCCACGGCCTTAGGTACGCCATAATAACCCGCCTGATTCACCACAATTTGCAGTACCGTTTCAAACTGGTTGAAGTTAAACTCTTGCGGCACTAAACCAATACACAGCTTGGCTTCTTCGAGTTGCTTATCAATATCAAAATCAAAAACCTGCACAGAACCAGCGGTTTTCTGCACCAAGGAGCTGATAATCCCAATGGTAGTCGACTTACCCGCGCCGTTAGGGCCTAACAGTGCAAAAAAGTCTCCCTGTTCAACGGTAAGGCTAATGCCCTTTACCGCTTCTACACCGCCTTTGTAGGTTTTTTTTAGCCCCTCGAGTACGAGAGCATGGGCATGCTTGGCCATAGTGCTACCTGATCCTGAAAGAATAAACGAAATACTAAAATGGTGACGAAAACAGCAAATGCAATACGCTAAGCTGTATAAAAACGAATTATGACTCTAATTGATTGAAAAAATAGTTATTAATTTATTAAAAATAACTAATAGAGCACCATACATAGGTCAGTTATACCAAACCGCATTGGTGTGACCAACTTTCTACACAAAACAAAACTCCCGCCTAGGCGGGAGTTTGAGTCATAACGCATCTGGGCTTATTCGAGCGGCACCACTTTAGCGATATAAGGCAAGTTGCGATATTGCTCAGCATAATCGATGCCGTAACCCACAATAAACTCATCTGGGATAGTAAAACCGATAAAGTCGACTTTTACATCCACTTCGCGGCGCTCGGGTTTATCCAACAGAGTGCACAGGGCTAAGCTCTTTGGCTCACGCAATAACAGCATTTCGCGCACTTTGTTTAAGGTGTTGCCCGAGTCAATCAAGTCTTCCACAATCAGCACGTCGCGGCCCGCGATATCCGATTGCACATCCTTCAGCACTTTCACATCACGTGAGCTGGTCATGGAATTGCCATAACTCGAAACCGACATAAAATCGATTTCAACATGGCCTTTAATACGGCGGCACAGATCAGCCATAAATACGACTGAGCCTTTTAATAATCCCACCATCAGCAAACGCTCGCTGTTGGCATAGTGGGCATTGATTTGCTCGGCCATTTGATCCAATTTTTGGCTAATCTCTTCAGCGGAGATCATCACTTCGGTGGTGTGTTTCATATCAGTCTCAATTGTCGATGTCAGTAGGGGAGTGTTTGTCATAACCCCAACGACTCGTTAATGCATGGTCAACGCCCAAATGATCGAGGATTCGAGCGACCATGAAGTCTACCAGATCTTCAACCGATTTGGGATTATGATAAAAGCCAGGCGCCGCAGGCATAATAGTGACACCTAAGCGCGATAGGTTGAGCATATGCTCTAAGTGTATGGCATTAAAGGGAGTTTCCCGCGGAACGAGGATCAGTTGACCACGTTCTTTTAACACCACATCTGCCGCGCGCTCGAGCAAATTATTGCTCATTCCCGTCGCAACAGCTGCCAGTGTCCCAGTCGAGCAAGGACAGATCACCATTTGTTTGGGTGCAGCACTGCCGGAGGCTGGCGGCGAAAACCACTCATCCTTGCCTAATACCACTAACTCGCCAGATAAAGTCGCATTCTTTTCTGCAAGCACCTCTAACAATTGCGCCTTAGCTTTATCGCTGTTAGCACTGAGTTGCAAGCCATGTTCAGTCGCCAGCACCACACGTGCAGCGCTTGAGATCATTAAAAAAACTTGGTAGCCCGAGGCTAATAAGCATTCTAATAACTTCAAACCATAGGGCGCACCCGAGGCTCCTGTCCAGGCTAAGCTAATGGCTTTCTCAGATTTGGCATAGGCCATATTAGTCCGCCTGCTGAACAAACTGTGGGCTAACTTCAAGCGCCGCCAACAGCTTTTTATGTAAGCCGCCAAAACCACCGTTACTCATCACCACGATAGTGTCACCCGCTTTTGCCGAGGCAGCCACTTTAGCGACAACATCATCAATTTGATGCAGGACAGTCACAGGGATCACCGCTGCTTCCATCGCCTCTTTCATATTCCAATCGATAGTATCGGCTTGATATAAAAAGGCTTCGTCCGCTTGCAGCATGGAATGGGCCAAAGTGTCTTTATGCACTCCACTCTTCATCGTGTTCGAGCGAGGTTCTAATACAATAGTGATTTTGCTTTGACCGACCTTGGCACGCATGCCCTTAATGGTGGTCGCAATCGCCGTTGGATGGTGGGCAAAATCATCGTATACGCTGACGCCGTGGACAGTGCCCAACAACTCTAGGCGACGTTTCGGCGGTACAAAGCGGGTTAATGCATCAATCGCAGCACTCGGTTTAACCCCAACATGGCGCGCGGCAGCGATGGCCATTACTGCATTTTCAATATTGTGCTGACCAATCAGTGCCCAATCGAGCACACCTTGGGACAGGCCATCGAAAAACACTTCAAACTCATGGCAATCATCACTTAAGGCCTTAGCATGCCAACCTTTAGTCGCATCAGTGGTATGGAAGGTCTCTTGTTCGCTCCAGCAGCCCATATCAATGGTTTGCTTTACCGCGTGGGAATCGGCTGGCCAAATCACTTTGCCTTGTCCTGGCACAGTTCGGATCAAATGATGGAACTGTTTTTGGATCGCCGCTAAATCGGCAAAAATATCAGCATGGTCAAATTCGAGGTTATTAATCACCAGCGTACGGGGATGATAATGCACAAATTTAGAACGCTTATCGAAGAAGGCGCTGTCGTATTCATCGGCTTCGACCACAAAAAATGCCGATTCCCCTAAACGGGCCGACACGCCAAAGTTTTGTGGCACGCCGCCAATCAAGAAACCGGGTTGATAACCACAGTCCTCTAAGATCCACGCCAGCATGCTTGAAGTGGAGGTTTTTCCATGGGTACCAGATACGGCTAATACCCAACGCTCAGGCAGAATATGATCGGCTAAAAACTGTGGTCCAGAGGTGTAAGGGATCCCAAGGTTTAATACCGCTTCGACACAAGGATTACCTCGGCTCATGGCATTACCAATCACCACAAGATCGGGATAACTGCCCGCTTCACCTAACTGACTTGGATCAAAACCTTGAATAAGTTCAATACCTTGCTCTTCAAGCTGCGTACTCATCGGTGGATAGACGTTGGCATCCGAGCCTGTCACTCTGTGCCCTTTTGCCCTAGCCAAGAGTGCTAGGCCACCCATGAAGGTTCCACAAATTCCTAAAATATGTACGTGCATACCGCTCGCTCTGATGTTTTTGAATTCAAGGCTATTCTAATCCATAGCACAGCAGATTGGCAGGTTAGGAGCTCGGAAAAGCCACATCTTCGGCAAAGATCCTGAGAACGGAATAAATTTTAACAATTGGCTGAAGTTTAACTAACAGAATTATGCCACTAGGCTCACTTATCCGCGCAAGCTGGCATAGAGCTTGGGATATTGACTGCGGTGACGATTAAAGAGGAATTGACGTAGGGCTTCTCGCTCTTCGGCTTCGGCCTGAAATCTGACAATCGCCAGTCCCTCTTCATGGCGGATAGGCTCGATTTTAACCCGCATGGTTTCACCCTCGGGCAACTGTAATTGCAGTTCTTGGCTATCGACCAACTGTTCAAACTGTTGTGACGATTTAGCACGAATCGCCATGCCAGAACTCGATAAAGACACCACAGACCATTGTTCGCCCTGATCTTGGTCGAAGATCCACACATCTTCAGGCTGAGTCAAACGCCAACTCCGCTCAGCCCCTTTTGCGTCTAACACTTCAGGCACCCCAAGAGTTGGCTGTAATTGGCCAAAATCATCGAGACGCATCTCAAGGGGAAACCAGAGCTTATAGGAGCCGACTTCAGCCAATAGGGTCAACTTGGCCTTACCCAATAGCGAGGCAAGCGCCTGTGGCACCTCGGTTTTGACCGTTAATACATGGTTAACCAAAGGCTCAGGATGAGCGTCCTCAGTGCTATGGGTTATGCGATTGGGGGAAAATAGCTCTCTAAAACAAGCTAATTCCTCTAAGGTTAAATGCGGCTCATCAACCATACGACAACCTACTCAGATGAATCACTTGTACAAAAAATTACCATCAAAGCGTGATTCTGTATATTTTTTCAGCGATTAATTTGCAAAAAAAGAAAAGTAGGCTAGCAAGGTTAAGATCTGACTCCAATTACCCATTTGCACTATTTGAAGATGGATGATTCCTGAATTTAAGCAACTCACTTATCTTTTTGCTGACTGGCAGGAGGGGCGAATAACAGCTTAAGCCGCTCTGAAAAGCCCAGCCCCTTAGTCGTGACATCACTAAACATATCGCGCCATTCGCTAAAGGTCACTTTGATTGGATTAAAACTGTTGACGGGTTTAGTGATGCCGTAAATCACGGTTTCCTCTTCAGGAACAAAGGTACCGAAAAGTTTGTCCCAGATAATCAAGATACCGGCATAATTTTTATCGATATATTGCGGATTACGCCCATGGTGCACCCTGTGGTGGGAAGGCGTATTAAACAGCCATTCCAATGGGCCGAGTTTTCTCACCGCTTGGGTGTGCACAAAAAACTGTAATCCCAAATTGAGCAGCACCACAAAAACCACCCAATTAGGGTCGAAACCCAAAATTACCAACGGCAACCAAAACACCCACATACCAGCGAAGGGATACATCAAACTCTGGCGAAACGCGGTGCTAAAATTCATATTCTCCGAACTATGGTGCACCACGTGGGCCGCCCACATCCAACGCACTCTATGGCTCGCACGATGGAACCAGTAATAGCAAAAATCTTGGGCAATCATCAGCAGCACAAAGCTGAATGGCCCCATTTGAATATCGAATAATTTCCAACCAAATACCGCAAGATACAATTTAGCGATCAGCAAGCCCGCCAAAATATCCATTCCTTGGTGCATGGCGGCGAGGCTAAAATTACACAACACTTCCTTTGGATAGTAACGGGCGCTAACGGGCAGTTTCTGTCTTCTGTCACCTAAGTACCATTCCAGCAACATGCAGACAAAAAACAGCGGGGCAAGTACCAGTAACAGTACTTCGGGATGATTAATTAACGCTGCGATATCCATATACCTTTATCCTATTGTTATTATTGTATTAAAGCGTAAATTTGCCTATGTTCTACCAGCGAGCGTAATGATCCTCGGTTAATCCCAATACATTGTTGAGTTGGAATTTCCGCCCCTGATTGTCAATGATAAAACCGCTAAAAAGCCCCAGATATTGACGGAAGTTACTCTTCAGCAAGATAAAATTGCGTTTCTCACTACGGCAATTTCTCGCGGTAAACTCTAAATCGACACGGCCATCGTGACTATGAATACGCCAGAGATCTGTGCCCTGCTGGCCATGACGGTCAAATTCAAATTGTACTGGTCCGAGTAAATGCCGCTCACCATTGATCCAAAACACATTTTCATTAGCACCAGTTTCATTCACGCCCGCAGCAAGATTTAATCCAATCACTCCGTCGTCAATTTGCGCACTCAGCGATGCCCAACGCCAACTGGTATCTCGGCGCATAAATCCCGCGGAAAAATCATAGCCTGCGAGGGCGAAATTTAATGGCTGCGGTTCATGGTCTATGGTGAGTTGTCCTTTGACCGACAAACCATTGTGTTTTTGGGTATAGGTCCAGCCGTTGTATCCCGTGGGGCTACACATGGCCATAGGTAAACTTAAAGGCAATGCATGTAAGGTTAAATCGGCTTGAATGCTTTTAGTATCAATGACTAAATGCCAACTCCCCTCTTGGATTTTAAAGGTTATGCGCTTACCTTTGCCGCCAATGGTTGCCGTGCCATTGGCTGGAGAAGGCGTCATCCGGTAGCCAAACCCAAGGGATTTTAGCCAGTCCTGCTGAGTTAACCTATTGTTTTTAATATCGTATAAATAACAAAATCCACTGCCGAGGTAGGCGATATCCGCGAGCGCAACACCAATAATATAACGGGGCGTAACGATAGAAATAAATTGGAACTGCTTATAGTCAAACCGTTTCGCCCAAGCCGATGCGGGCTTATCCATAGTATCGAAATAGGCAAAATCCGCTAAACCTAAGCGACTGACTATACCGTCGAAATGACCAAAATGTGGCTGACCTTTGGCATTGATCAAACTGTCGGGGGCGATTTGGGTGATAATCCTAGACATAACTTCGCCTTTGCTTTTGCACTCGAGGGAGCATTTATGCTCTCTTATTTAATGTTGAATTTTTACTCTAACCTGTCATTCATTGCATTAAAAGAGTGCAAGCTCAAATTGTTGTGATTTTGTGACCGAGAGGAGTTCGGTTTAGTTTCCTCAAAAAACCATTAAAAAAGCGCCCAAAGGCGATTAGTTGAGACGAACCCACTTAATCAAATATTGACGAATCCAGTGGAACACCTTAGCCGTTAAAAACGATAGCTGATACCAAAGTTTACCCCTTGCAACTCTAGCTCTTTCATCGGCACATATTGGTATTCGAGGTTTAGCCCAAAGCCAGAGCGAAAACGATATTGCCAACCGATAGCGCCGTAAAAGCCCACATCGTCCGAATCCATCTCCTGCTTTTCAAACTCATAACTCACTTTAGTGTAGGCTGCACCAAGTTTGGCATACAGACTATTACCACGAGACAGAGCATACTCACCGTAAGCAGTAGCTCTCACGCCTTGGTAATCTAAGTCTTTTATATCACTGATCGCACTAACAAGCGCACTCGCCACGCCACCAGAGCCCGCTAAATATCCCGCTTCAAATCCAAAATGCTCGTTGAGCATATAGCGGTAATACAAGTCGCCAGTAAATGTATCACCCGCATCATATTTACCGCTTTTAGTTTCAAACTCTTGGGTACCATAGCCTAAGCTGCCGCCTAACACATGGGGGGAATCGGTGGCATTGGCTTTCCCGATGGCCAAACCACCGAATAGTGCAAATGACAACAGCCAAATATTGATTGTTAAGTATTTCATATTGTTTAAATTCAGTATTTAAATGTCGTCACATCATAACCTTTACACCTGTACAAAAACTGAACCCGAGTACCTTGTGGCAACAAGGGGGATTTCTGGTATGCTGTAGCCACTTTTTACTAGCATGAGATTCTCCATGAAACGGTTACTATTGACGCTGACTTTCCCCCTACTCTTTGTGGGCTGTGCAAGCCAAAAACCGACTCATATGGCGTTTAGCCCATTGGTTCCCGATATCAGCCAACAGACTTCAAGACCGCTGCAAATCTCATTAGATACTATCGATACTCGTAACGCCGAATACGTGGCGCGCTTTATGGAAGAAGGCACCAAGACTCGTTTAGTCGGTCCAAGTGAGCCACCTAAGTTATTACTCGATGAAGTGTTTCGTAATGGTTTCACCCAAGCGGGATACCAAATAGATCCAAGCGCAACCAACTCGGTTCAAGTTCAATTAGAAGAATTGCAAATGGATGTCACCAAAAAAACCTTTGGTTACGAAGCCAAACACAGCGTACGTATCGCCGTCCAAGCGCGAAATTCAAGTCAAGAATTAGTCAAACGCTATAAAGCCAAAGGTACCTTAAAAGGCCCATTAACCCCAGACTTTGCCACCTTAGAAATGGATATGAATAAGCTTCTAGGCCAACTCACCGGGGAAATTTTAAATGATCCAGAGTTAAACCAGTTTCTACAAAAATAAACATACCAATCGATAATTAGTAAGGAAATCATAATGTTTCGTTGGATATCTGCACTTTTAGTTCTTTGTGCAAGTTATAGCAGCTGGGCGGCAATCGACATTCAACCCGATAGTTTGTATCCCCAAGTCGAGTTTGATACTAGCTTAGGTAAGATTGTCGTCGAACTCGATAGAACCCGAGCCCCCATTACAGTTGATAACTTCCTCACCTATGTGGTCAAAGGTGAGTACAACAACACGATTTTCCATCGGGTGATCAGTGACTTTGTAGTGCAAGGCGGTGGACTGAATCCGCAATTAGAAGAGCTGCCAGCGGGCAAGCCGATAGTCAACGAGTCGGGCAATGGTTTATCCAATAGCATGGGCACCATTGCCATGGCGCGCGACAATGACCCCCACACGGCCACCCGCCAGTTTTACTTTAACGTTGCAGACAACACTAAGCTTGACCCCTCAAAACGTCGTTGGGGTTATGCGGTATTTGGTGAAGTGATTGAAGGTAAGCAAGTTCTCGAAGCCATGGCTGTAGTAGAAACCACGACGAATGCCAAACTGAATTGGCCCGATGTACCTGTCACTCCTATCATATTGAAAACAGCTAAGTTGCTCCCGAAAAAATAATTAAAAATTTAGCAACAACGCTAATCCTGCCTCTATACTGTAAAAGCTTAACGAAAGGAGGCAAGGGTGACGATTGAAGAATTTATCGATAATAAAGCGCCCCAACTTGCTGTATATGGAAAAGCGTTTTTGAGTGATGAACTCGATTTCCAAGAAGTTCAGCTCTATTTATGGGACACACTTGAAGAATGGCAACAACTCATTCCAACAAGTGAAGCGCAAACAGAAATGGAAACCGTGTTTTGGCACTTGCTCCATAGCTTTAGTAAGTGGCCAGACTGGATGATCCGCGGCAATCAGTACCTGTGTCAGCAGTTGCATGCTTGCTGTGACTTCCTCTGTTTGGGAGGCCAAATGCCCTCGGGTTGTATCGGTATCCGACCTTGAACAATCCCTTCTTAAAAGACTCAGCTTGCTGAGTCTTTTTATTTTTAGCTTTTGCAAACAAAATCGCTCTGAGTATCAAAAGGAGATACCTTGCCCCTTGAACCTAACCACATCTTACCCGTAAGCTAGGCGGATTCGACTCTTCGGCTAATACATATGTCCGTACCCAGTTTTACTCGTCGCACCTTAGATTCCTTGAGTGTTTATTACCATAAACGCGTTTTGATCCTGCTATTACTCGGTTTTTCTGCTGGCCTACCATTAATGCTAGTCTTTTCAACCTTGTCATTTTGGTTACGGGAAGCAGGTGTCGATCGCACCTCTATCGGTTATTTCAGTTGGATAGCCTTAGCCTATGCCTTCAAATGGGCCTGGTCACCGTTAGTAGATAGATTATCACTGCCTTTACTGACGCGCTTTTTAGGCCGGCGACGCGGCTGGATGTTGTTCGCGCAGTTGTTACTGGTCGGTGCAATTTTGGGGATGTCTTTTAGTGATCCCGTTAAAGATCTCGAACGCTTAGCTTTGTTTGCATTAATGGTTGCATTTGCGTCTGCGACCCAAGATATCGTGATTGACGCCTTTCGGATTGAATCGGCTCCCGAAAAAATGCAAGCTGCATTAGCGGCCGCCTATCAGGTGGGTTATCGCAGCGCCATGATTGTGGCGACCGCAGGCGCGCTGACCATCGCAGCTTGGGTTGAGCCAGGCAATACCGAATATAACTTAATCGCTTGGCAAACTTCCTATTTAGTCATGGCTGGACTGATGTTTATTGGGGTTCTAACTACGCTCTTTAGCCAAGAGCCACAGGTCGATACCCGCGCCGCCGATGAGACGGAATTAGCGGTTAAACAACGCTTAAGCGAGCGTTACCCTAAACCTATAGCTGCGAGTCTCTCGTGGATTTATACCGCCAGCATCCTGCCCTTTATCGACTTTTTCAAACGCTATGGCCGTAGTGCTATCTTAATTTTATTGCTGATTTCCTGCTATCGCATCTCGGATATTGTGATGGGAATTATGGCCAACGTGTTTTATGTGGACATGGGATTCACGAAGGAAGAAATTGCTTATCTGAGTAAAATCTATGGCCTGATCATGACCTTGGTTGGCGCAGCCTTTGGCGGAGTCCTGTTAGCCCGCTTCGGTACCATGAAGATATTATTTCTTGGCGCGCTGTTGGTTGCTGTCACTAATTTGCTCTTTGCTTGGCAAGCGGTCATTGGTTATAACATCAGCTTTTTAACCTTTGCCATTTCGGTTGATAACTTCAGTGCGGGGATTGCCACCGCGGCCTTTATCGCCTATTTATCAAGCCTCACCAGCAGCGGCTATAGCGCAACCCAATACGCCCTGCTCTCTTCGATTATGCTGCTCTTCCCTAAGTTTATTGCGGGTTTCTCGGGCGCCTATGTCGATGCCTATGGTTATGTGAACTTCTTTGTCGCTGCCAGCGTGATAGGCTTTCCTGTGTTGTTACTTATTCATTTAGTGAATAAATACGCCCCCCACGTCAGTAACAAACCAGACCAAGAATAATCAGATATAAAAAAGCCCCAAACCGTAAAGGTTTGGGGCTTACTGTATTTTCCACGCTTAAGTTAGCTTAACGCGAACTCAAGCCAATTTTCATGATTAATCGCGGAAGTTATTGAACTGGAAAGGCTGACCAAGATCTGCTTGACGCACTAACGCCATCACAGCTTGTAAATCATCGCGGGCTTTGCCCGTCACACGCACTGTGTCGCCTTGGATCTGCGATTGCACTTTAATTTTACTATCTTTGACCATCTTAACGATTTTCTTGGCGATATCCGTCTCGATGCCCTGCTTAAAGCGTACTTTCAGGGAGAAAGTCTTGCCACTGTGAACTGACTTTTCGTCGACATCCATAGTCGAAGGCTCAACATTACGCTTGCTCAATTGAGTACGTAAAATATCCACTAACTGTTTGCACTGGAAATCGTCTTCTGCGGTGAGTGTCACCACATGATCTTTGTAATCGATGCTGGCATCTTTACCACGAAAATCAAATCGGCCGCTGAGTTCACGGCGAGAGTTTTCGACCGCGTTACGTAACTCAACCTCGTCAACTTCAGACACAATATCAAATGAAGGCATAGTTGCCGCCCCTTAGGTGATTGTAAATGCCCATAGTTTACCGACTCCCTCCCCCAAGTTGAAGGTTAACTTTGTCCCAGCAAGATAAAACTCGGCTTAGGGATGACTTTGGCGACACATTTTCCTATTATGGCGTCACACTAAGATAATCAAATTGTATTTGTGATAACTAAACACACCCTATTCAAACTGGCTTTAGCCGTAGCCTTTGTCGTGATCAGTTATCTGGTGTTCTCCAGACCAACCTATTCGCAAAGCATCCCCCATATCGATAAAGTAGGCCATCTTGGAAGCTTTTTCTGCCTCTCGTATCTGACCTATCTCGCCTTTCGTCCTAAGTGGTATTGGCTCTCACTGGTACTTGCAACTTACGCGATGTTAATTGAGATTGTGCAATCCCGCCTCCCCTATCGCAGCGCTTCAATAGGTGATGTGTTGGCTGATTTTGCGGGTATTGCCTTGTTTTATTTTTGTCTTTGGGCCTATCGAAAATATGTTAGTGCCGCACAACTCAAGGAAGAATAATGTTAGGCCAAGATGTGCCATTAGCTATAGAGTCTCAAGTCACTAATATCGCGATTTTAGGCGCAGGTGCTGTAGGGCAATTAATTTGCCATCAACTGCATTCAGCGGGATTAGCGGTAGGCTTAATTGCACGGGACTCCTCGGTATCAAACCTTGAAGCAACTGATTGGCAAGACTTGGTATTTAGCCATTTGTCCCCAAGCGATGCCGTTACTGACTGTGTGTCCTATCGAGTCCCGCTGCTTAGCGCCGACAAAGCCCACTTACAGCAAGTACAACTGTTGATTGTGTGCGTAAAAGCTTATCAAGTCATTGATGCAATAGGTCCTTTACTCAACAAGTTATCGCCACAATGTCATATCCTATTATTACATAATGGTATGGGGCCACACCTCGCGCTCGCACCAATGTTAAATGGCCGCGGCCTAAGCTTAGGCACGACCTCGCAGGGCGTATTACGTCAGTCATGTTGGCAAGTTAAGCAAACCGGCCAAGGCTTAACCCAGTTGGGTCATTTTACCGGCCCGGCGCTACCACAAACGCTTAGAGATAACCTATTACATGCCATCCCAAACAGTGAGTGGGTTGAGGCGATTATCCCCTGTCTTTGGCAAAAACTGGCCGTAAACGCCGCAATCAATCCTCTTACGGCGCTGCATCAATGCCCCAACGGCGCTTTGGCTCAAGCTGAGTTTAGTGACACCATTGCTAGTATCCTAGATGAATTAGTCGACGTTGCAGCACATGATGGGATTGAGCTCGACAGGCACTTCTTAGAGCAGCGCGTCTATCGAGTGATTGAACTCACAGCCGCAAACTTCTCATCGATGCACCAAGATGTTGCAAACCACAGACTCACCGAGATAGACCAAATTAATGGCTATATTTGTGACCGCGCCAACGCGCACGGTTTAAGTGCAGCAACTAATACCAAGATGGTCCGCGCTATTAAACAGCTTTCGGCAATAACGTTACCACGATAACTGCATATTCAATTGATTTTAAATAGATTTAATATAAGCCTGCCGTAGAAAATCATTCTCGATAATACTTAACAGTGTTTAAATGCACCCTAATTGGCTTTTTTGCATTTAACGCACCAAGGGCGCGCACCAAGTCAGGGCGTGCTCATCTATTTTTGCACTATTTTGCAGCAAAAATAAGATTTATTTGGGTGCACCACATTATTAACATAATGATAATAAAACGTTTATTGTTGTGGCCTAATTCCTGCTATATCCAACGAACTGATGCCTGATGTTCGTTGGAGAATAAAGTTGAAACTCATCACCGCAATTATTAAACCTTTCAAAATTGATGATGTACGTGAAGCGCTCACTCAACTGGGCGTCCACGGCATGACAGTGACTGAAGTGAGGGGTTTTGGCCGGCAAAAGGGGCACACAGAGCTCTATCGCGGCGCCGAATATGCTGTCGACTTTCTCCCCAAAATGAAGCTTGAAATCGCGATCCACTCAGAGCTTGAAGAAGCTGTAATCGAAGCCATCATCCAAGCAGCTCGCACAGGCAAAGTCGGTGACGGTAAAATTTTTGTCACTCCGCTCGAACAAGTGATCCGCGTTCGCACCTCTGAAGAAGGGAGCGATGCCATATGATCAATCCAAAATCTAAGTGCAGTTATCAAGCGTTACTTATCCTCATCGCGAGTAGCTTTACAGCTCCAGTATTCGCCGATGAGGTGCAGTTAAGTGGTGCCAACACCGCATGGATTTTAAGTTCATCAGCCTTAGTATTACTGATGACGCTCCCTGGACTGGCATTATTTTACGGTGGACTGGTGCGTAGCAAAAACGTGCTCTCCATTTTAATGCAGTGTTTTTCGATTGCTGCTATTGCCTCAATACTCTGGTTTGTCGTGGGTTACTCCATCGCCTTCGATACAGGCAATGGTTTTATCGGTGGGCTAAATAAAGCATTTTTAGCCAGCATTGGTCGTGAGAGTATGAGCGGTGATATTCCCGAACCTTTGTTTATGCTATTCCAAATGACCTTTGCCATTATCACGCCAGCGCTGATTATCGGTGGCTTTGCTGAGCGAATGAAATTTTCTGCGGTACTCATATTCTCAAGCACTTGGCTGCTGTTAGTCTATGCACCTATCACCCACTGGGTATGGGGTGGCGGCTGGTTAGCTGAGCTTGGGCTCTATGACTTTGCCGGCGGCACAGTCGTACACATTACCGCAGGGGTGGCGGCACTGGTTGCGGCAAAAGTACTTGGCCCACGCAGGGGATTTTTAAACTCAGCGATTATGCCCCACAACTTGACCATGACTGTCACAGGTGCGGGCATGCTGTGGGTGGGCTGGTTTGGCTTTAATGGCGGCAGCGCCTTAGGCGCCAATGGTACAGCGGCAATGGCGATACTCGCGACCCATTTGGCGGCGTCGATGGGTGCCATCACTTGGGCTGGGATTGAATGGTATAAATTTGGTAAAGCCAGCGCACTTGGTATCGTTACAGGTATGGTGGCGGGTTTGGGAACAATCACGCCTGCATCGGGTTATGTTGGCCCAGCTGGAGCCTTAGTGATTGGTTTTCTTGGCGGGGTGGTCTGTTTCTTTTCAACGGTTTACATTAAACAAAAATTGAAGATTGACGACTCTCTCGATGTATTTCCTGTCCATGGTGTAGGCGGCATCCTCGGTACGTTGCTCGCAGGCGTTTTTAGTTCGACTCAACTTGGGATCTTTAGCGGCTATGGTTTTGCCACTGTTAACGACACTATGATTGACCAACTCGGCGTCCAAATGATTGGTATCGCGGCGACCTTTAGTTATACCGCAGTAGTGACTTGGCTCTTGTTTATCGTTATTAGCAAACTCCTTGGAGGACTGCGTGTCAGCAGTGAGCAAGAAGTGAATGGGCTCGATCTTTCTGAACATGAAGAAACGGGTTACAGCCTGTAAGTACATCAACCTCTACGCAAAACCTATAACCGTCAGGATACCTATCCTGACGGTTGTTGTTAGTTGCGTTTCTTCAGCCAAAGGGCAAGCTCATCTAATTTCATCGGTTTAGCGAATAAATATCCTTGCAGAAAATGCACATTACGACTGATTAAATAATCCGCCTGTTCCTGTGTTTCTACCCCTTCTGCTACAGCGACATAATTCATTTTATGGCAGAGTTCGATAATAGTATCGAGCACATGGGAAGTGACCGAATCTTGGCCTATGGTATCGATAAAGCACTTATCTATTTTAAGGTAGTCCAAGGTAAAGGTTTGCAGCAGCGATAAGGTCGTCTGTCCGGTGCCAAAATCATCAATAGCGACTAAAATGCCAAGCTCACGCAATGCTGTAATTCGCTCGCACATATCCGCAGTTAATAGCTGCCGCTCGGTAATCTCAATCAAAGGTTGAACACCAATTTGAGAAAAAGCATCCTTTAAATAGCGAAATTTAGCTTCAATATCACTTTGAATAAAATGCTCAGGTGCTACGTTAAAGCCAATTCGAAACCCTGGCTGCACGGAAAACAAACTAAAATCGGCTAAAGCGCGTTCAAAAATATAATTAGTTAGCGGCACGATCAGTTGGCTCTGCTCCGCGATGGGAATAAATAGATCTGGCCGCACCAAGCCCATTTGCGGATGTAGCCACCGTACTAATGCCTCAACCCCTTTAGCCTTACCGTCTTCAGTACAAATAATAGGTTGGTATACAAGGAAAAATTCTTTATTTTCGATCCCGCTTCTAATATCGTCGGCCAGTGAATAGCGGTTTTTTTTACGCCAAAGATGTAAACCGACTAACCAAGTAAATGCCAAAAAAACGGGGAGCGATAGCCCAAAAGATATCCAGAAAAAGTACCAAAAAAACGCTTGCGAGACCTCAAGTAGGATCACGAATTCCGAATTATCAGCCTTTACGGCAACAACTTTCCCATCACCAAACTGTGGCACAGTCGGTAATGTCGCGCCCTTCAACCCCAATACCACATTCAGCACAGGACGAGGAAACACCTCTGGCTGAATAAAGCTGTCGATAAAATATTGCCCTTCAATAATCACAACCGCTCCACTCGTTTGGTTGACCTGCGTAGCAATAACAATGATGGCAGGGACACCTAAACGCGCAGGCGTTTCAGGAACAATAAAATAAGTAGGCTCTTTTAGGGTCGGTTCAGGTAAGAGTGTGTTCAGTGGAAAATCAATTTCACCATTTGTGGATGAACAATAAAAACCATAAGCATTAAAAAGCAGTACACCACGATAATAGGGCTTAAACTTCATATACTCATTCAGGTCACTACAATCACCTTGACTAAGAGTGTTGGCATACTGACCAATTGACTCAGACTGGCTTAATAAATCCTCAAGCCGTTTGAGATTAAACTCACCAACTTCATGCACCTTTTTCTCAACCAAATAACTCGTCACCATAAAACTGGATGCGATAGCCAAGACAACAGGAACAGACAACATAATGAATAAATGCTTGCCTGAAAGATCGTACTGAGAGATGAATAAGCGTAAAAGTGACGACAGGCTGTTAATACGATTCTGCATCCGGAATCCTTATCTTGTTGCCATTATAGCGATTTATCTTGGTTAAACATTGCGTTGCATATGATAAATATAAAACAGCTCAAATACTCATCCCCACATCACGAGTATGGCAGCAACCGCAATGAGTGCTAGACCAAGCATTTCTTTTATTTTTACGCGTTCCTTTAACCAGAATGCTGAAATCAACATCATAAAAAAGATTTCCACCTGGCCTAAGGTTTTCACATAAGGGACAGTTTGTAACGACATCGCACTGAACCAACCAATAGATCCAAAACAACTTGTAGTACTGGTCAGCAAGGTTAACTTAGGCCGTTGTAACAGGCCGATTAATGTTTCTTTATCCTTTAAAACCAAGTAACTGGCTAGCACGATTGTTTGCAGGCTAATCACCACCAACAACACCCAAGCCGCACTATGAGGAAAACCGACATCTAACCTCAAACTAGCTTCTCGCACCCAAAGCGAAGTCAGCGCAAAGGCGCTGCCACTGGCAATGCCAAGGAGCACAGTGCTTAGGGATAGCTGCCTAAGCCCCTGCTTAGCACTCAGCAAAAATACAGCGATACCGCCCAAGATAACCCCAACCCAGCCGAGTAAGGATAAATGGGTACCAAAGAACAATGTTCCTAAGATTGCCGCGACTATTGCCTCACTCTTAGCAAGCCCGGCACCAATAGCAAAGTTTTGCTGCTGGAATAGCTTAACCATCAGGCCGGTCGCAAGGATCTGCATCATGGATGCGCCGATAATAAAGCCGAAAAATTCCGCCGTAAAATGTGGTAAGCCGACATTATCCCAAAGATATAATAGTGCAAGATACAAGGCCGCAATTGGGCCTGCCCAAATAAACCGCGCTAAGGTGACGCCCGCGACCTTAACCTCTTTACTCAGTTGGCTCTGAAAGGCATTGCGCCACGCCTGCATAAACGCAGCGAGCAAGGTAAACAAAATCCACATAAACCTATTTCCACCAAAGCATGTTCTCTTGCTTCGACGCAAAAGATAAGAAAAGCATCATACCCCACATGGAAACATTAGACACGACACAAAAACTGATAAATGCCTTTGAGATCATACGCTAGTATGGTCATCGATTAAATAATCGCTATAAAAACGAATAGAAAATATACATAATAATTTGAATATTAATTATGGATGTATAAATTGCATGAAAGAGCCAATAATTGATGCAATAAATGACGCCCATGTATAACCCAACACAGCCATTAAAACCGCGATAGATCCTAATTTAGGATGAAAAGCACTCGCGACAACAGGTGCTGAAGCTGCGCCCCCAATATTACACTGACTTGCAATAGCAAAATACAATATGGGAAGTTTAAAATACAAACAAAATAATAGTAGAATAATTATATGAGTAAAAAACCAAATCAACCCAATAATAAAATAGTAGAATATGGATTGAAATGAAGCAAACTCAATATTCAATCCAATATTCATAATCATAAAGTACAGCAAAAAAAATGAAACAAACCTGACTTGTTTAACAAACACATGTCTTGCATAGGTCATCGAGAGTAAAATACCTAAAAGTGTTGACAAAATCATAGACCAAAAGAAACTTGATCCTAGGTTATAATGCAATAAATAAGGAAAACGATTGTTCACTGTTTGGGATAAAAATTCGGAGACCGAATGACAAAACAAAAAAATAAATAATGAAAAAGAAATGAGTAACATACAGCCAATAAAATGCTTTTTGCCATCTAACCTTGTTATATCATCTTCAATAAAAACAGGTAAATTGTTCAAATCAGCATCCAATATTCTATCAATCGCTTTTTGTTTTTTAGCCAAAAACAACAAAATAGCCATCCATACGCCAGAAAAAACCACATTTATCGTCATCATTACTGCAAAAATGGCCTCGCCAACTTGATGAATTTCTTTGACTACAAGTTGGTTTGCTGTACCACCCAACCAGTTCGCCATTAATGTTGCCATGCCACGCCATGCTGCATCGCCACCTTGCCATAAAAGCTCTTCTGGAAATAATTTAGAGCCAATCCATAAACTAATTGGCCCTCCAATACAAACACCAACAGTTCCGATGAAAAACATCAATAAAATCTTTCCACCGACTGACTTTAATGTAATAAAATCCGTACTCACAATTAGCAAAAATAAACTAAATGGAATTAAATGCGCTTTAAAATAGTCATCAACACTTGACCTGCTTGCATCTACCACATTAAAAAAACTAAATACAGCAGGTAAGGTATAGCAAATAAACATGACAGGAAAAACACTATAAAAGCGTTTAAAAAAAAGACAAGATGAAGAGTTTAAATATAACACAACGACAAGAAGTGAGATTAAAAATATAACGATTCCACACTCTGAAGAAATCATTTATTTCACCCACTTTCTAACTAGCATTATTTAAAAAATTCAAAAAAATATTAGACTGTAATGAAAGTTCATCAGACTCTCGCTGGATTGACCAGTAAGTGCGTTTATAATCCCATCCTTTCAAATCGATCAAACATAACTCCCCCCGCTCTAACTCTTCTTTTATAGCCACATAGGGTAAAACACTCAAACCTATACCCGTTCCAATTGCACGTTTAATCGCCCCAATAGTAGACATACAAATGTCATTTCTGACATAAACGTTTAAACTTTTTAACAATTGAACAGCCCTAATATGTGACAGAGAGGACTCATGGTCAAAAACCCACAATTGTTCACTTAAAATATGACTAGAACATGCTTGCTTTGCTACAGGATGTGAGCACCCACTTACAATGCAAAGCTTATCTTGCATCCATTGCTCGCATACTAGATTTCTACTTGCAGGCTTGGCATCAATGAAACCTAAGTCGATTTCTTTCTCTGATACCATTTTTTCAATCACCAGACTATTCTCTATTATGAGTTTAATTTTTACGTCTGGATATTTATCTTTAAATAATGGGATCTTTCTGGATAAAACATAGTTACCAACCGTTTTACTACTACCGATCACTAAACAACCTTTAACGCCATCCTCAGCAAAATTAAAAAGCTTCTCTAATTCATTTCCCTTACTAAGCATTTCATTAGCATAAGGCAGAATAATTTTTCCATGGGCATTTAGCTCCAAGCCACCACCAGCTCTTTCAAATAGTCGACATCCTAGCGAGTTCTCTAATTCTTTCAGAGCCATACTCACTGCAGGAGTTGACATGTGCATCAGTTTTGCCGCTTTTGAGATCTGCCTCTCGGTACAGATAGCCTTAAAGATCATTAACTGCCTTAACGTAATGCGCATCTACATCCCCAATAAACTCCAGTTGGAACAAGATAAATGAAAGATACATTTTTTAACATGACTGATATCTAATTTTAATAAAGCGGTCTATTAGACCGCTTTATTTGATATGTTCTAAAAAAGGTATCTTGTTGAAAACGAAATCAAAGTATCGTCAAATTCATTATTACCTTTTGAATCTGAGTACTCGCCTTCAAAGTAGCTTACTGCTGCACCAAATGTTAATTCCTTCATCAGATTATAATCGACACCAATTGAATATTGACTCGCATCACTATTATTTAATGTTTTAAGATCTGCACCAGCATTTTTGGTAACTTTACCCAGACCAGCATCATCTTTAAGGTACTGAAACTTGAAATCATATTTATTAACAGGAATACTCATACTTAATAAATATGAATTGCCTTTAACATTTTCATAGATACTGGATTTAGAATACTGATATATCGCCCCCACTTTTATAGATGAAATAGCAACACCAGCAACAACTCTTGTTGCCTCTAACAAATTTAGTCCATCAGCATAGGCGAGAGAAAGATAACTATTTCCTTTTTTAAATGAAGGATCACCATATACTATACTAACAGCATAATTGTTTTGATTGTCAGCAAGCATTGGATTTTTTTGATTAAAATCATCATCGAAAGCATATGTAATGCCAAGAGACATGCCTGCAACTTTTGCAGTATTGATCGTGACTAAATCACCTAACCGGTCATTACCTGCAATAATCATATTCATATCACTTGATGTAATATTGAATAGATCGACTTTACCTTCTGAAGTTTTGAATACAGTATCATTTCGCCCAAAAACGACACTACCATATTTAACCTTAAAGCCTAAATATGAGTTACGCGGTTTAAAAATATTTGTATCATCATTATCAAAACTTTCAACTCCGGCTTCGAACTTATATATCAAACTAAAATCTTCATGCACATCATAATCACCTTTAATTCCAACGTATGAGGCAAAATTCTCAAGTGAAAAACCATTAACCTTTTCATTACCAGAAATACCATGACTAGAGTTTGATACACCAAGCCACAATCTCCCATAAAAATCTAAGGGCTCAGATAAAGCTTGATTAGAACAAAGTAATAAAGCAACAGGCACAAAACAATTGGTATATTTCATAAATTTCATCCTTTAACATAAAAACGTAATTATGCTAATTCTATGTTAAAGATTCCGTTTGAACCTTAATCACACCTCTAATATAAAAATGATTAATTAAAAATTATTTAAAACAATTTCAATTTTATTTAACCACAATAATTTATTGCGCAACATCACCATTTAGCAATTAATAAAAAAATATCATAAGTGATGATTACCTCAATAAAACTATAATTGGAGAATTATATGAAGTTAACACTTTTAAGTTTTGTCTTGTGCTCCATCTTTTCTACAGCATCTTGGGCTGCAAATGACAAAAATGATCTGGCCTCTTTTCATAAAGAAATGGGAGGATGCAAGAGCTGCCACACTCAACCTGGCAAAGTATCTGACAGTGAAACTTATGAAAATCAGCAATGTAAATCATGTCATGGTGAATACAGTGCTTTGGCTAATCCTAAACTAAAGCTAGATCCTCACGCATCACATTTAGGTGATATTAACTGTACAAGCTGCCATAAAGGTCATGAAAAACCCAAATTATACTGTAATGAGTGCCACTCATTTAAAGGGCTTGAGATGCCTTTTAATAGTGCACAATCTAAAGAACCATGGGATAAAGGTTGGGACAATGATGCAATCAGCAAGGCGATTGCAGCTGGTCCAAAAGAAACGACGGATGTCATTGTTGTCGGAGCGGGAAGCGCAGGGTTTAATGCTGCTATCGCAGCGAAAAAAGCAGGAGCGCAAGTAGTATTACTCGAAAAAGGCCCATTTAGTGGTGGTAACTCTATGCTTGCAGCTGGCGGTTACAATGCAGTAGGAACTGCTCAGCAAAAAGAACATAAAGTGGATGATAAAATTGAATGGTTTGTTGAAGACACAATGAAAGGTGGTCGCTATGCCAATGATCCAAAGTTAGTGCAAATATTAGCTGAGCAATCTGCTGATGGTATTAAATGGTTAGAATCTTTAGGTGCAAACATGGATGACTTAAAACGCTCAGGTGGCGCAAGAGTTGACCGCACCCATAGACCCACAGGAGGTTTAAGCATTGGTCCACATATCATTGATGTATTGAGAAAAGCTTCAGTAAAAGAAGGGGTCGATACTCGGCTTAATTCTAAAGTTGTCAAACTTGTGATTGATAAAGACCAAAAAATTGTCGGCGTAGTCGTCCATGGAAAACATTCTGGCCACTATATGATTGCTGCTAAATCAGTTGTTCTAGCAACCGGTGGATATGGTTTTAATAAGGAAATGGTCGCATTTTATCGTCCAACGTTTAAAGGGATGACTAGTTCTAATAACATTACTTCTACTGGTGATGGTATTGAGCTTGCCAAAGCAATCGGAGCGAGTATGACCGATATTGATTGGGTACAAGCTCATCCAACTGTGGGAAAAGATAGCCGCATTTTAATCTCCGAAACTGTTCGAGGGGTAGGTGCAATTATGGTTAATAAAGATGGTAATCGTTTTGTCAGTGAATTAACGACTCGCGATAAAGCATCCGATGCCATTCTTAAACAGCCTGAACAATATGCTTGGTTAGTCTTTGATAATGAGCTTTATAAAAAAGCTAAAATGGTTCAGGGATATGACCATTTAGATATGCTTGAAAAAGCAAATACAGTTTCTGAACTTGCTAAAATTACAGGCATGAAAGAAAGCTCATTAGAAAAAACGGTTTCAAACTACAATCGTTATTTTAAACAAGGTAAAGATGAAGAGTTTGCTCGCGAACAAATGCCATTGCCACTAGAAAAGGCGCCTTTTTATGCCGTAAAAGTGGCTCCTGGTATCCACCATACTATGGGTGGTGTCGCCATTGATACCAAAGCTGAAGTGCTCGATATTCAAAGTAAACCATTAGTCGGCTTGTTTGCTGCTGGCGAAGTCACAGGTGGTGTACATGGGTATAATCGCTTAGGTGGCAATGCCGTTGCAGACACTGTGATTTTTGGAAAAATTGCAGGCACTAATGCGGCAAAACATGCGTTAGAAACTAAGTAACTCAAGCTCAGATGTACTAGTTCAGAGAGGCGTGGGAATCGCCTCTCGTCACATCTCATCGCAAGCTTTATTCATCATGATTATTGGCAATCAATTTATTGCCTGACTTCAAAAGCTCCCCAGCTATTTTTGAGAGGTTAATTTAACCTCTCTTTTTTTACTTGCTGGTATCAATTGGCTCGAAGGATTTGACTAAATCATCCATCGCTTTCATCTGCTTCAGATAATTTTCTAACTGGTGCAAAGGTAACGCACATGGACCATCACACTTAGCGTTATCTGGATCTGGGTGAGCTTCGATAAACAGACCTGCTAAGCCTAATGCCATGCCACTACGGGCTAATTCAGTCGCCTGAGCACGACGGCCTCCCGCTGAATCAGCACGGCCACCTGGGCGTTGCAATGCGTGGGTGGCGTCGAAAATCACCGGATAACCCGATTGCTTCATTTCGTCCATACCCAGCATATCTACTACTAGGTTGTTGTAACCGAAGCATGAACCACGTTCACACAGGATAATTTCATCATTACCCGCTTCATTAAACTTAGTGATGATATGGCGCATTTCGTGGGGGGCTAAAAACTGCGGCTTTTTCACGTTGATGATAGCGCCCGTTTTCGCCATCGCGACAACAAGGTCTGTTTGGCGCGCTAAGAAAGCTGGTAATTGAATAATATCAACCACTTCAGCTACAGGCGCACATTGGTAAGGCTCATGCACATCGGTAATGAGTGGCAGATTGAAGGTCTTTTTGATTTCTTCAAAAATCTTTAAGCCTTCTTCCATGCCTGGACCACGGTAAGAGTTGACAGAAGAGCGATTAGCCTTATCGAACGATGCCTTGAAAACATAGGGGATCCCTAGTTTTTGAGTCACTTCGGCATAGGTTTCAGCAATCGACATCGCGAGATCGCGAGACTCAAGCACATTCATGCCACCGAATAGCACAAAAGGTTTATCGTTTGCAATTTCGATTGAACCTAACTTTATGATTTTATTACTCATCGCAACATCTCTCTCAAATACTAGACTCTGTCCAGCGGAAAACTGAATATTGGCACTAGAGCGACTATACCGCAACTAGCTGTAAAATTTGGCCACAAATCCAAGCCATATACGTTCCTAACACATAACCAAATACGGCCAACAGCACCCCGACGGGAGCTAATGCAGGGTGAAACGCAGCAGCCACAACGGGCGCTGATGCCGCGCCGCCCACGTTAGCCTGACTACCTACCGCCATATAAAATAATGGCGCCTTAATTAGCTTAGCAATCAATAACATAAAGCTAGCGTGTACAATCATCCAAATAATACCCACTAAAAAATATAATGGTGTATCAAGGACTTTGCTTACATCCATATGCAAACCAATGGTCGCCACTAGAATATACAGGAAAGCCGATGCAACCTTAGATGCCCCCGCTGCCTCCAAATGGCGCAGAGGACTAAAAGACATTGCTAAACCTATGGTGGTCACAATCACCACTAACCAGAAGAACTTCGAGGTAAAACTGTAGTCCTCGGTCCAAGGATAATTGGCCTCAAAATACGGGCCGAGGAAATCGGCAGCAATATGGGCTACGCCCGTAATACCAAAACCAACTGCCACGATTAGCATAAGATCACGTAGGCTTGGAATGCGCGCATTTTCAGCGTGGTACTGTTCAACTTTGTTCTTTAAAGTTTCAATCGCCGTCGTATCCGCACCGGTTTTAGCATCGATTTCCTTGGCCTTTGACGCCATAAACAACAATACCGCCATCCAAATATTGGCCACAATTACATCAACTGTCACCATCACGGAGAAGATATTGCCACCGACTTCATAAATTTCTTTCATCGCCGCTTGGTTAGCACCGCCGCCAATCCAGCTACCCGCAAGGGTCGTCATACCGCGCCACACCGCATCAGGGCCATCAACACCAATCAGCGATGGCTCGATCAATGACACCAGGAGTAAAGCAATCGGGCCGCCGATGACAATACCGATGGTGCCCGTTAAAAACATGATCACAGCCTTGGGCCCAAGTCCTAAGATGGCTTTTAAATCCACGCTTAAAATCAACAACACCAAACAGGCGGGCAATAAATAGCGAGAAGCAACAGGATAAAGCTGTGATGTATGGCCATCAATCACCCCAAAGGTGTTTAGCAATGAAGGCAAGAAATAGCAGAGTAATAACGCTGGGATGAAACGGTAAAACTTTTGCCAAAATGGATGACTGCTCGTACTGGTATAAAACACAAATCCCAGAATCGTCGCTAAAATCCCCAGCGCTACCGCGTCATTGGTAACTAATGCCGTACTTGCCATGTGTATTCTCCCTGTTTGGTACAGTTGTTATTGTATTTATGCTAAAAACTGCCGTTTGCAGTTAGTGGGCAAACTTCCCATTCGCCCAGTTTGTTATTGTTTTAGAAAAACAAGAAGAGCCTGTAAGGCTCTCCTTTAAGATTTAATGATAGATTTCAGCGTGTTCACTGAGTTCTTTGAGCTGCATCTTAACGATTTCGATAACAGGATCGTGTGGGCTGTTATCGACAAAATGTTGTAGATCGGCCGCAGCAACATTAATGCATCCAAGTTGCTGCGCAATAAAAGCGCGCTCACGGTTCAAATGCACATCATCGGGATGCCACTGAAGCAACAAGTTACAACACTCCATCGCCGCCTCAAATTGATGGGAAACGATACAACCCGCCTTAAGCTCATGCAGCATGCGCGAAATCAGCTTCTTTACCGACGCCGCCTTTAAGTAACTTGGCTTAAGTTCAGCTGCATTACCCAACTCACCGCGCACTAACACATGCAGCTGGTGTTTCGTCAGCTCTTTGCCCGTCAGCGGATCGTGATAACGAACAACACCACCAACGTTACTGCGAAGCACGGTATTACCCGGTAATAGCAGGGCCTCGAGCTCTAAATCGAGCTGCTTGGCCAGTAGCATCAATACCGTTGCCAGCGTGGTGCTATTACCCTGTTTAGTGATAAGACAAGTGCCCAAGTCCGCCGCTTCAGTGCTGAAGTAATTGTCGCGAACACAGAACCCTAAATCCTGATAAAACCAACGAAACAAAGCCTTTAAGCGTTGCTGTTGATCTACCAGATAATGACTTAATACGGCTCCAGCCAATTCAAACCAAGCCCATTTCGCCGCTTCGAGGTTTGAAAAGCCAAGGTGAGCACCTACATCCAATGCCGACTCGGGCAAAGCAATGCCATCTTGCAGAGTGTATTTACCCATTAACCCAATAATACCGCTTGTTTAAAATGCGCCAATTTAGCCGCGTAGACCAACCAACCTATAGCGCCGAGAAAGGCGAATACTTTGAAAAGTTTGTTTCTGTTGGCTTTTATTGCAATCACACCCAAGGCAATATAAGCAACGACAGCGCCAATCTTTTCGGTCAACCAAGGATCCACAAAGGGATATTGCTTGATCATAAAGCACAAAGTTAAACCAGAAAGTAGCAAGAAAGTGTCAATCACATGGGGAGCGACTTTAAAGACCTTCTTGCCCATCAGTGCTGACTGACGTAAATGCAACACAAAACGAACGACAAAAAACAGCACACTCACGGCAATTAAGGTTAAGTGCAGGTGCTTAACAGCAGGATAAAGACTGTAAAAAGTTTCCATTGTGATACTTATGGCCAGTGACAAAGGCGCTAGTTTACCCTAATCATAACGCCAGACCAATGCCTAACACTCGAGATTCACAGACGGGCCCCGTCGTGCACTTTACAGGAAACCATGATGAATTTAATGATAATTGACGATGAGTCCACCGAGTTTGCCGACACGGTAAAGCAAAAAATCGTCGAATTTAATCAGCAGCACTGGCAAACGCTGCAACGCCAAAACCTAGGCTTAAAGTTGCAGGATGAGCAAGGCACCTTACTTGCGGGCTTAAGCGGCAAGACCTTCGGCAATTGGTTCTTAATCGACTATCTGTGGGTGGATGAAGCATTACGCCAGCAAAACATCGGCTCACGCTTATTACTCGAGGCTGAAAGCAAAGCCAAACAACGCGGCTGCCAATTTGTTCTGCTCGATACCTTAGATTTTCAAGCAAAACCTTTCTATGAGCGCCACGGATATCGTGAGCAGTGGGTACAGCAAGCCTATCCCGAAACCGGCAGTAAATTCTTTATGGTTAAGGTGCTGTAGCTTCTTAAAGATAAAATGTGATTTTAAGACGTCTTGTCATGAGCTTATAAAGACTAATAATCTCAACAGATACATAGACAACAACGCCATTGACGGGTAATCAATGGCGTTTTTTGGCACTCAGCTAGATTGGAGCAAATATTAAATTCCAATCAATCCCATCCACTTACCCATAGTGCATCTATCGTTGCTACCAAAATCCCGCACGGTAGCGACATTTTGGTAACCTAGCTCTGTGAGTTTTGCCCTGAGTTTTACTGCTTGTTCAAAACCATGCTCAAGCAATATATAACCATTGGGCTTTAAATAATCTCGAGCAGTTTTTGCAATGTAGTAAAGATCAGCAAACCCTTCATCGGCGGCAGTAAGCGCACTTTGTGGCTCAAAACGCACATCACCTTGATGTAAATGCTCGTCAGCCTCATCGATATAGGGTGGATTAGAAACAATTAAATCAAAGTCACGGGAAGTAATAGCGCTAAACCAATCGCTCTGCAGTATCTCAACCTGTTCAAGTTTCAGATTAGTGCGATTCGCCTTTGCCAGCGCGACCGCATCTTCCACTTTATCCACCGCGGTAATTTGCCACTCGGCGCGTTCAGAAGCCAAAGCCAGTGCAATCGCGCCGGTTCCCGTTCCCAGATCGAGCACTTTTGCATGACTTTCAAGGGGTAGGTTGAGGGCGGATTCGACGAGGATCTCAGTATCAGGACGAGGGATCAAGGTCGTGTCATTCACAATAAAGGGCAGTGACCAAAACTCACGCTCGCCAACAATGTGAGCCACAGGTACGCCTTGCTGACGCCGTTGCACCATTTGCTGGAAGCGTTTCCACTGTTCTACGCTCAAGGCTTTTTCAGGCCAAGTGTACAGATAAGCACGATTCTTATTGAGGCAATACAATAATAAAACCTCTGCATCCAAATGGGCGGATTCAGAGGTTGAAGCTAGCTGTACATAGGCCCATTGCAGGGCCTCGGCGATACAGGATTGATCAGCCAAAATTACCCCTGCTCATCAGCGAGTGCGGCTAATAAATCTGCCTGATGTTCTTGCATCAGTGGTCCTAAAATCGCATCCAAGTCACCCTCCATCACTTCGTTTAAGCGATATAGGGTTAAGTTAATACGATGTTCACTCACGCGGCCCTGCGGGAAGTTATAGGTACGAATCCGCTCAGAGCGGTCACCACTGGCGACCAGACTACGACGAGTTGACTCTTCAGCGCTGCGGCGTTTTTCATCTTCTACGGCTTGGATACGCGCCGCTAACACGCTCATCGCTTGTGCGCGATTTTTATGTTGCGAGCGTTGATCCTGACATTCCACCACAATCCCGGTTGGAATATGGGTAATACGAATGGCAGAATCGGTTTTGTTAACGTGCTGACCACCTGCGCCCGATGAGCGGAAAGTATCGACCTTAAGATCGGCAGGATTAATGGAAATCGCCTCAGCTTCAGGCACTTCATGCATCACTACCACAGTTACTGCGGAAGTGTGAACTCGGCCTTGGGACTCGGTTTCAGGTACACGTTGAACGCGGTGACCACCGGATTCAAATTTGAGTTTACCGTAGGCGCCTTCACCACTGACTTTAACGATGATTTCTTTAAAACCGCCATGCTCGCCTTCGTTCGAGCTCATGATCTCGAGCTGCCAACGGTTGGCTTCAGCATAACGGCTATACATACGGAATAAGTCGCCCGCGAAGATCGCCGCTTCGTCGCCACCCGCACCGGCACGAATTTCGATAAAGGCGTTAGTGTCGTCGTTAGGATCTTTTGGTAGTAACAGAATTTGCAGTTCGGCTTCGAGACGTTCAAGTTCAGCTTTAGCAGCCTTGATTTCTTCCTGCGCCATTTCACGCATTTCAGCGTCATCTTCTTCCAGCATTTCCTTAGCAGACTCGAGATCCGCCTGTGCCTGCTGGTAGGCTTTAAAGCCTGCAACCACTTCTTCTAACTGAGAATATTCTTTGGATAACGCACGAAAACGATCCTGATCGGCAATGACAGACGCATCACCAAGCAAAGCTAAGACTTCTTCGTTGCGCTCGAGCAAGCCTTCCAGCTTGCGGATAACGGATTCCTTCATTTAACTCGCTAACCTTAGTTTTTATCTAATCCGAGCGCTGTTCTTAACTGACCTAATGTATTCAAATCCCCCTGACGGCTCGCCACCGTGAGGGCTTGGGTGGGTGCGTGAATGAGTCTATTGGTCAGGCGATTGGCTAGTTCAATCAATACCTGCTCAGTGTCGCCCCCCTGCGCTAATTTATTCAGGGCGCGTTCCACTAACTCATCCTTTATCGCCATGCTCTGGCTGCGATACTCGCGAATACTATCGACCGACTCTAAAGAACGCACCCACTCCATAAAGAGGTGAGATTGTTCTTCAGTAATTAATTCAGCTTGCTCGGCGGCCTCCTTACGGGAAGCCTTATTCTGTTCAATAATGCTATGCAGGTCGTCCACTGTATACAGAAACGCATCGTCCAAATCGGCGACTTCCGGCTCAATATCCCGGGGAACTGCTATATCAACCAATAACATAGGTTGATGGCGACGCTGCTTTAGCGCTTTTTCTACCATGCCTTTACCAAGGATTGGTAGCGGGCTGGCGGTAGAGGATATCACGATATCGGCTTTAGGGAGAAAATCTGGTATCTGTGCCAGCGTAATTGCCGTGGCATTGAACTCTTCACACATGCTTTGAGCGCGCTCTAAAGTACGGTTTGCCACCACCATTGAGGCAACACCGTTATCTTTAAGATGCTTAGCTACTAGCTCTATCGTTTCACCAGCACCGATTAACAATACCTTAGTGGTCGACAACGAAGAGAAGATATGTTTTGCCATGCTCACGGCCGCAAAAGCGACCGATACAGCAGCGGCACCGATTTCGGTTTCGGTACGCACTTTTTTAGCAACAGAGAAAGTATTTTGGAACAAGCGGTCAATAGTTAAGGCGACAGTGCCGGCTTCTTTGGCTTTGACAAAGGCTTGTTTAACTTGACCAAGAATCTGCGGCTCACCCAGGATCAACGAGTCAAGACCCGAAGCAACGCGCATCAAATGCCTCACCGCCTCTTGTCCGTGATAATTGTAGAGGCAGGGCGCGACATCTTTATGCTCTAGGCCATGAAATTCTTCAAGCCATTCAATGATATCGGCCTCATCGCCATTGTTACAATACAACTCAGTGCGATTACAGGTCGAGACGATAACGGCTTCACCGGAGCGCGTACGACTGGCCAGACTCTTCATGGCATCATGAATTGTGTCTGGAGAGAAGGCGACTTTCTCACGCAGGTCTACCGTGGCTGTTTTATGGTTAATACCGATTGCTACAAGGCTCATCTGACTCTTTTCTAGATTCTTGGCGTCTATCTTAATAAGGGCATTCTACTGAATTGGCCCAACTAAAAACAGAATACGCTTAACAAAACCGAATAAAGGTCTAACTTCTTACCTAAATTTTCTATCAATGATAGACAATTACCGATTAGCACGACTGAAGTTATCCCAAGTGACTGCCAATGGAAATTTTACAAATGGCATTGGTATTCTTTCCAAGCCCTCGTATCATAAGGACTTTGGTATATCAGTTATAGATGAATAATTTGAAGCGCTTCACAAAATCCATTTTCTCTTGTATCGCCTTGAGCGGACTATTATTTTTAGGCGGCTGTGAAACACTGCCGCCTATGACCGATCTCAGCCCTATTACGGTCGATAATGCAGCCCAAGCTAAAGCGTGGGAGCTACAGGGTAAACTCGCTATCCGCACACCTGAAGATAAGCTCAGTGCCAATCTCTATTGGCGCCACAGCGAGGAGCGCGACGAGCTCACGCTCACGACGATGTTAGGTACTACAGTATTGACTTTGGAGGCAACGCCTCACTCGGCTCACCTACATATTGATGGCAAAGATTTTCGTGATAATAACGCCCAAGCCTTACTTGAACGCGTCAGCGGCTGGTCTATCCCGATTAATGATTTGCCCCTGTGGATCACAGGACAAACTGGCAGTTTAGATCGCGTTATCGTCGTTGATAGTACAGGCCAAACTAAGCAACTGCAAAATGTGCAAACGCCACCGCCTTGGTTAGTCACATTTTTAAGCTGGCAATCCCAAAGTGGCGCTAAGGTGCCTTACCAATTAACGCTCGAACGCGGTGATTTACAGCTCAAGCTTCAGCTCAATCAATGGCAAGCCTTAGGTAAACCCTCAATACTGCTCGGAGAAAAACCTTAGCATGTCCCAAGAGATTTCACGCAATTGGCCAGCTCCCGCCAAACTCAATCTGTTTTTGCATATCAACGGACGCCGCAGTGACGGTTACCATGAGTTGCAAACCCTATTTCAATTTGTTGACTGTTGCGATCAACTCGACTTTCGAGTGACTTACACACCTGAACTGATTTTGCACTCGAACATGTCAAACGTTGTCGCGGATAGCGATAACTTAATTCTGCGAGCCGCAAAATCACTGCAACAATCTACAGGTTATCCTGGCGGTGCAGAAATCTGGCTCGATAAACGTCTGCCCATGGGCGGCGGTTTAGGCGGTGGCTCCTCGGATGCAGCCACCACACTTGTCGCCTTGAATCAGTTATGGAATACCCAATTGTCTCATGATCAATTAGCGGCAATTGGCTTAAAACTCGGTGCCGATATCCCTGTTTTTATTCATGGTTTCGCTGCATTTGCCGAGGGAGTTGGAGAGCGTTTACAGACGGTTAATCCCGCTGAATTATGGTATTTAATCATTGCCCCTGACGCTCATGTTTCCACCACAGCGGTATTCCAAGATCCGCAGCTGCCGCGTAATACGCCTAAGCTTGGCATTGACACTTTACTGAGCCAACCTTGGAGAAATGATTGCCAAGAACTGGTCGTATCTAAATACCCTCAAGTTGCCAAGGCCTTAGGCTGGCTGCTAGAATATGCGCCGTCGAGAATGACCGGAACGGGCGCATGCGTGTTTGGGGAGTTTTCGTCGCAGCAGCAAGCTCTCGCAGCCTTGGCGAAATTACCGTCTGATATGCAAGGATTTGTTGCAAAAGGGATGAATATTTCGCCGCTCATAGTGCGACTCAATCGTCCATAAACTACTTTCTTCTAGAGCAACTTTTTTCACGATAGCCCACGGGTCCGCTCCCGTCCCCGCATCGTCGTTGCTCTAGCCACTAAAATATAAAGCAAACGCCTGAGGTTCATACAGTGCCCGACATCAAGCTCTTTGCTGGGAATGCCACCCCCAGTCTCGCTAAGAAGATAGCCGATCGTCTATTTTGTAAACTCGGAGACGCAGTGGTTGGTCGTTTCAGCGATGGTGAAATCAGTGTCCAAATCAACGAAAATGTACGTGGTGCCGATGTGTTTATCATCCAATCCACCTGCGCGCCGACTAACGATAACCTCATGGAACTGATCGTGATGGTTGATGCGCTACGCCGTGCATCTGCTGGTCGTATCACTGCTGTTATTCCTTACTTTGGTTATGCTCGTCAAGACCGTCGCGTCCGCAGCGCACGTGTACCTATTACGGCAAAAGTGGTTGCTGACTTCCTGTCTAGCGTCGGTGTTGACCGCGTTTTGACCTGTGATTTACACGCTGAGCAGATCCAAGGCTTCTTCGACGTTCCTGTTGATAACGTATTTGGTAGCCCAGTGCTATTAGAAGACATGGTTGCGAAGAAGTTAGATAACCCTGTGGTTGTCTCTCCTGACATCGGTGGCGTGGTTCGTGCTCGCGCAGTGGCAAAACTGTTAGATGATTCTGATTTGGCCATTATCGATAAACGTCGTCCACAGGCAAACGTTGCACAAGTCATGCACATTATCGGCGATGTTCAAGGCCGTGACTGCATTATCGTTGACGATATGATCGACACAGGCGGCACTCTGTGTAAAGCAGCTGAAGCCTTGAAAGAACATGGTGCAAACCGCGTATTTGCTTACGCAACTCACCCAGTGTTCTCTGGTAAAGCGGCTGAAAATATCACCAACTCAGTGATCGATGAAGTGATCGTCACAGATACCGTACCTTTAAGCCCTGAAATGCTGAAAGTGGCGAAAGTGACTCAACTGACGATGTCGGCGGTATTGGCGGAAGCCATTCGCCGTGTAAGCAACGAAGAGTCTATCTCTGCAATGTTCAGCCACTAATCTTACGGCACTTGCATAAAAAAACGCACCTCAAGGTGCGTTTTTTGTTTGCGCGTTTTAGCTTTGGTCTTATTTTACATTTTAGGATTGAATCGACTTCTGCCTTATCCATCCACAAACGCGCCTCAAAATACTATAGAAACGCCCCCCAAGGTGCGTCTCAAGCATAATCGTTTAGATCTTAAAATGGCTCACAGCACTCACCAAATACTCGGCTCGGGTTCTTAACTCGTCCGATGCCGAAGCATTAGCATCGGCTGCATGGGAAGATTGCTCCGCAATATCGCGGATGACCACAACATTCTTATTCACTTCAGCAGCCACCATACTTTGCTCTTCAATTGCAGCAGCAATCTGCGTACTCATATCCATAATGTTTCGAACGTCATTATTGATAAGCTTTAGTAATTCCCCCGCTGCTGCGGCCTGCTCAGCACTCTCTGCACCTTGTTTTTGGCTCGCATCCATTAATTGCACAATAGAACGGGTTCGGCTTTGCAAGGTTTGAATAATATTAGCAATCTCCTGTGTCGATGTCTGAGTTCGCATCGCTAGACTACGCACCTCATCAGCCACAACAGCAAATCCACGCCCCTGCTCTCCAGCACGCGCCGCTTCAATCGCAGCATTCAATGCGAGTAAGTTGGTTTGCTCAGCAATGCCGCGGATCACATCAAGCACACTGCCAATGGTTTCGCTATCGCGCTCAAGCTCGTCCACTACTGAAGCACTCGTATTAATTTGCTCAGATAACTGTCTAATTTTAAGAATCGTCTGCTCTACCTCAGTTTGCCCCAACTGAGCGTTATCATGGGTTTTACCCGCTTTGAGTGCCGCAAGCTCGGTCGTTTTAGCGATTTCATCAATGGTGGCGCCCATTTCGGTAATCGCGGTAGCCACCATATCGGTTTCGTTAAGTTGCTGCGCAACACCTTCAGAAGCAAGCATGGCATTCTCTGAGACACTCTTACTTGAGGTGTTAATAGTAGAGACAGACTCAATAACCTGCTCGATAAGCTGCTGGAAACTAACCACCATGCTATTGAAATGCTGTGCAATTTCGCCTAACTCATCTTGCGTTGATGCATCGCATCTTAGGGTTAAGTTTTTACTCACTTCGATGCGTGAAATAACCTGTGTAATGCGCGCAACGGGATTAATAATGCTACGGATTATTAAGTAAGTAATTATGCCGAGGATTAATGCAATCATCAGAAAGACAGCGATTCCAATATTCCTGCTGCTCTTTTCTGTATCTTCGATAGATTTGAGAGCAAGTTTATGCAGCTCATCGGCGCTAGATTCTGTTAATTTATTCGCGGCGATTAACTGTGCCATCGTGCCCTGTTTTTCATCTAAACCCAGTTGCTGCTCTTTACTAACGAGGCTTTTAAAGTCTTTTTGATATTGTTCGATCAATGCAACAATTTTATTTTGCGCATCAATATCTAAACTTGATGCCCTTAAGCTGCTATTAAACAAAGCAATATTGGCATCGAAGGTCTCGACATAGCTCATTTCGCGGCGCAACATAAAATCTTTTTCATTGCGTCTAAGCTGCAACATGGCAACTTGCAAAGAAAGTTGATCGTATTCCTTCAGCATGGATTCCACATTGTGCACCGCAGTTCTTAAGGTGCCATAGAGACCTGTTTTGGGTGTTAAGCCAATTTCTTGTTGCAGTTGAACAACCTCATTAAAGGCCTGTTGATATTGATTTAAATTGCGGTCAAAACTTTCGAGGGAAGTAATAGGTACATCGTATTTTTTAAAGATTTTTTCAAGCTTAGGAATCATGTCATCAATTGAGGCATGAACTTGTTTATGTTTTTCAACATATTGAATATCTTTACGGCCAAAAAAGTCCTTTTCATTTTTACGCAGTAACAACACGTCACGCTCAAGTTCGAGCACGTTTTGCGCCGCGTGGGAGAGTTCCGACTCAACTGAATTTGTATAAAGCTGCAATCCAAACATGGCTATCACGGCCGTTACAGATACGGCAGCACTGAGTAACAATTTCGAGCGGATTAACATAAAAAGCCCCTAATAAATAACATCTCTTAAAAAGATAGTTGGGAGTCACGTCTTTTACAGTAAATATAGCCTTGACATAAAAAGTTCATCTTTCATTTATTGTTTTATCCGCTTCGGAACTTTCTCCATTTTTCGATTTACATTGACAGCCAAGTATAGTGGCAACTATGAAAGTATAATCTGTGATTTTACTTTCATAGAGTTATGATTCAGAATACCAACTGGTATAAAACCTGTAAGTTCATAAACTTAACTCTAAATTTTTGCCACTAATTTTACTATAAAACTCGAACAAGTGATGCTAAATGAACTGATAAAAAATTTATTTTTATCAGATACAAACCTTTTGTGCTTTTCAGAGCGTCCAATCTATAAACATTCACTCAGATGACAGGAAAAGGCTGTGACGGCAGGGAGACTCCCACTCAACAATGCAATGTCAGAATTTGACCTCATCACCTTGGCTAGCCAAGGTAATAGAGCCGCATTTAAGCAGCTGTATTTACACCATCATCCAAGGATATATGCCCTATCACTGCGGTTATCTGGCCAAGCCTCGCAGGCAGAAGAAATCACCCAAGAGTGCTTTATTTTGGTGTGGCAGAAATTGCCGCAATTTAGGGGAGAGAGTCAGTTCTCCACTTGGTTACACAGCATTTGCGTGAATCAGGCACTGAGCTTTATCCGTAAGCAAAAGTCGTTTTGGGCACGTTTTATCCCAATGGAGAGTGACGATGAACATTCAAGCGCCGATGAACATTATCAAGGGTTAGACAAGTTGATCCTAAAACTGCCAGAGCGGGCGCGTATCGTGTTTGTACTCTGCGCGATTGAAGGCTATCAACATGAAGAAATTGCACAATTACTTGGTATTGCCGTGGGAACCAGTAAGACCCAGTACCACAGAGCCAAGCAATTACTACAGGAGATGCTGTAATGTCCTTATCTAATAATGCTCGCGAGGCCAAGCTCCAGCAGTTGATTGATGATGCTCCCAAAACACTAACGCCCGAACGGGATCTTTGGCAAGGCATCGAAAAACGTATGGATAAGCCATTAGCGTCGCAACCAGCGAGTCGCCAAGCGCCGCGACTACAAGGTGCGCAATGGGCGATTGCCGCAACTATAGTGCTGGCGGTGTTCTTCGGGTTCTACACTCAAGCTCCGGTAAAAACCTCGCTCCCAGAACAAATCGCCAGCCAAGCTGCGGATGATGAGCAAGTGCTGCAAGCTTTGCTAAGCCAAATAGCCCAGACACATCAAGCCCAGGTGACGAGCCTCGCACAGACCCCAACGGTAGTCGCTTGGCAAACGAGCCGCTTTAGCGCCCCGTTAGAGCAAGGCTTAGCGGAATTACGTCGTGCAGGCGAACAGATTTATCAAGCATTACAGGCTAATCCCACCGACAAACAACTTTGGCAACTCTGGCTTTGGGTGCAACAACGTGAACTCGATTTGCTACAACAAGGCCAAAAACTTCCGATTCAAAACTCAACACAAGGAAATAGCATATGAGCCATTTTACCCTCACGAAAACCAGTCTATTAGTGTCAACACTTTACCTTGGCCTTATGGGCAGCGTGTTCGCCGCTGAAAGTGTGGATAAGCAGTTACCCATTAGCAGCGATACTCTGCTGCAAATCAAAATCCAACGGGGCAGCGTGCAAATTCAAAGCTGGGATAAAAATGAAGTCAGCGTGACCGGCACTTTGGATGAGCTAAGCGAAGGTTTTGTCTTTGAGCAGAAAGGTAACAATCTGAATATCGAAGATAAAATGCCACGCCACTATAACGGCAGTGACAACAATGGCTCAAAGCTCACCATTAAAGTACCTAAAACCGTTAAGCTCAATGCCGATACGATTTCAGCTAATCTACAAATCAGCCAGACTCAAGGCGAGCTTGAACTCAATACCATTAGTGGCAATATCAGCGCCGATAATTTAGGGGGTAATCCGACGTTACACACTGTCTCAGGCGATATCACCACCAAAGGATTAACAGGTAAAGTGATGTTAGATACAGTTTCTGGCGAGATTAAAGATTCTGAAAGCAAAGGCGAAATAAAATACCGCTTAGTCAGTGGCGATCTCAGCAGCCAAACCTTAGCCGACAAAGTCAACGTCGAGCAGGTTTCAGGCGAAATTAATGGCGACTTTAAAACCGCTAAAGAAGTTAATGTACGTACCGTTAGCGGCGACGCCCAAGTGTCGCTAGCCAAAGCCTTTAATAAAGCCAATCTTGAAAGTGTCAGTGGCGATATGACTTTAAGCTTTGCCGATGTGCCCGATGCCAGCTTCGAGCTCAATGGCGGCCCAGGCGGCAAAATCAAAAACAGCTTGAGCCAAGATGTGCCACAAAGACAAAAATACGTGCCGAATGAATCCTTAAGCTTCCAAACGGGTGCTGGTAGCGCCAGTGTGAAGATGGACACTATTAGCGGTAATCTGATCCTGAAAAAACAATAGCCTTATCAGAAAACACGAATTAGCGATAAAAATAGCAATAAAAATGCCGCTCATCAGGAGCGGCATTTTTTTAGCCAAACGGTGTTAAATCGAAGCGATTTCTTCGCTCGTCAGATAGCGCCATTCGCCTAGGGCAAGTTCGGAATCTAATTCAATTCTACCAATACTTTCACGATGCAAGCCAACCACATGGTTGCCCACCGCGGCAAACATCCGCTTTACTTGATGATACTTACCCTCGGTAATGGTTAAACGCACCAACTGTGGCTCAATGATTTCAAGCACCGCGGGTTTTGTCAGGCCGTCCTCGTTTCTAAGCTCCACTCCAGCGGCAAAGACGCCAATCAGACTCTCATCCACAGGCTCGGCTAACGTCACTAAGTAACGCTTGCCACAGTCTTTTTTGGGCGAAGTGATCCGGTGCGACCACTGGCCATCACTGGTGATAAGCACCAAGCCTGTCGTATCGGCATCTAAACGGCCAGCAATGTGTAATGTTTCAGGCTTTTCGATATCCAGCAAACTCAGTACCGATGGATAGGCTTCATCTATGGTCGAGCAAATCGTATCAACGGGTTTATTGAGCATAAGATAACGCTCACCAACGAGGGAAATAGGCTCGCCGTCGAGGCATACTTGCATCCCCTCAAGCACTTTAAAGCCTGAGTCTTTGACCACAACGCCGTCACAGGTAATCTCACCACGGTGTAAGGCTTTTTTAGCTAGGGAACGTGTAAGTGAGGTACTTTCACAGATAAATTTGTCTAAACGCACTTGATGACTCAACTTCAATAAATGAAAACTGACGTATTATGAGCCCAATCAATAAAAGGACAAAGCCTAAACTAAAACGACATCAGTGCGTCGGCGTAAATAAAATAAGTACATACTAACTCGGTAATGCTTGCATACGGTATGTTTGCTGCTTTTTAGGTCAATTTAAGTTATGGTAATTTTTAGTTACAACTGCCAGATAATAAATCCATCTTTAAAAGTGTAATCACCTTGTTTCGATTCCCACTAAAGCATTAACATACGTTGCATTGCGCCTGAAGCAATCCCATTTAGAACCCAAATAGCCCCAGATATGGGCACAATAACAAACTCGAAGGAAACGACATGAGAAAAGTACTCATTGGGGGACTGTGTGCCTCACTTATCGCGGGCCTTACTGCCTGTAATGACAAACCAGCACAAGTTAGCGCGCCCGAAACCGCTAAAACCGCCACAGCTGCCGCTGTCACTAAAGCATTGGGTTCTGGTATCGAATTTGAAAACTTTGATAAATCAGTACGTCCACAGGACGATTTCTATAAATATGTTAACGGTACTTGGCTAAAAAAATCTGAAATTCCAGCCGATCGCACTAGCATTGGAGCCTTCTACGATCTGCGTGAAAAATCCCGTGACGATGTCAAAGCGATTATCGAAGAAGTCGCAGCTACGCCAAACCTGGCCGAAGGCACTGACGAGCAAAAAGTGGCCGATCTTTATCGTTCATTTATGGACACTGCCACATTAAACAAACTAGGTGTAACGCCACTCAAAGGCGAGTTTGATGCCATCAACGCCTTAAAAGATAAAAACGAACTGGTTAAATACTTCGCCCATAGCCAGATCATGGGCGCAGGCACACCAATGGCTTTCTACATCGATATCGATGCAAAAAACTCTAGCCGTTACGCGACTCACCTGTATCAATACGGCCTAAGCCTGCCAGAAAAAGACTACTACTTTAACGAGTCAGAGCGTTTCGTTAATATTCGTAAAGCTTACCTTGCTCATATCGAAAAAATGTTCACGCTAGCAGGTCTTGCCAATCCCAAAGCCAGTGCAGAATCTATCCTCGCACTTGAAACCGCCATTGCCGCTAAACATTGGGATGTGGTTGAAACCCGCGATAGCACTAAATCCTATAACCTGTATCAAGTTAAAGATCTGCCAAGCTTAGCGCCAGATATCGACTGGACAGGCTACTTAGCGGCATTAGGTGCTGACAAACAAACCGATATTATCGTTAACCAACCAAGCTATATCCAAGGCCTGAACGAAGTCCTCAAAACGACCGATCTAGCAACTTGGAAAACCTACATGCAATGGCAAGTGCTGACCCACGCAGCGAGCAACTTGAGCGAAGACTTCGACAACGAAAACTTTGCCTTCTTCTCTAAAATCCTTAACGGTCAAGAAGAACAAGAGCCACGTTGGAAGCGCGGTGTTGCCGCAGTTAACGGCGTATTAGGTGAAGTGGTTGGTAAAGTCTACGTGAAGCGTCACTTCGCACCTGAAGCTAAAGAGCGTATGCAAGCACTGGTTGAAAACCTACGCGGCGCCTACGGCGACAGCATCAAAGATCTGACTTGGATGAGCGATACGACTAAACAAGCTGCGGCCGAAAAACTAGCAAAATTCAACCCGAAAATTGGTTATCCAAACAAGTGGGAAGATTACAGCAAGCTGACCATCAAAGCCGATGATTTGATGGGTAACGCGGTACGCGCAAGCGAAGTTGAGCACGCTAAGTCACTGGCTAAGTTAGGCGCACCAATCGATAAAGACGAGTGGCATATGACCCCACAAACGGTTAACGCCTACTACAACCCAACCATGAACGAAATCGTGTTCCCTGCTGCAATTCTGCAACCACCATTCTTCAACATGGAAGCGGATGACGCCGTTAACTACGGTGGTATCGGTGCAGTAATTGGTCACGAAATGGGCCATGGTTTCGACGACCAAGGTGCTAAGTTCGATGGCGATGGTAATATGCGTGACTGGTGGACAGCGAAAGACTTAGAAGAATTCTCTGCCCGTGGTAAGGCGCTGATTGCACAATACGATGGTTACTATGTGTTTGACGATCTGCACGTGAACGGCAGCCTGACCTTAGGCGAAAACATTGGTGACTTATCAGGCGTGACGATTGCTTACCGCGCGTACAAAAAGTCACTCAATGGTAAAGAAGCCCCAGTTATCGATGGTCTGACTGGCGACCAACGTTTCTTCATCGGCTTCACCCAAATTTGGCGTGCAAAAGCCAAAGAAGAAGCTCTGCGTAACCGCGTAGCGACAGATCCACACTCACCAGCGGAATTCCGCGCACTGGGTGCACTGTCTAACATGCCAGAGTTTTACACCACCTATGATGTGAAACCAGGTGATGCAATGTATATCGCGCCAGAGAAACGCGTAAAAATTTGGTAATGCCAAATTAATTCAAGATTGTAGTTAACGCGACATTATCATGAAAGCGCAATGGCGCCGCTCACAATAGCGGTGCCATTTTTTTAGGTGCGAAAAATGTGAACTTAATACCAATCACATTAAATATCTAATCAGTTCAGAGCCTCACAGGCATCTCAATCCAAGGCGCATTGACGCAGAAATGGTTATTCCCTTTTAAGTCAATGTAACACGGGAGTGAGATGCCTGTGAGGCTCCCGCAGGGCGGGGTTGAACGTGCTTTATACTGCGTTTAAGGCTTTCGACAGAGCGCCACTATGCCTTCAAGCCTTCGCCTTGTCTAAAGCCCGTTTAACTCCCGCTGAATGAACAGATATTTAATACGATTGGTATAAACCAAACATGAACAAGTCTTCATCATTGATTCAGCTTTAATTAAGCCACGTCAGCCTATGGTATCCCTGTGATGTGTATCACTCCCATAAGGAAGTAGGCCGTTATGAATAAGTTGTTTCGTACCTTTTTTATCTTTCTACTCTTATTATCGACCCGCACCGGTGTAGCCAATCCTCTAGATATCAATGACAGCAGAGCCGAACGTAGCAGCTATAGCGCAAGGCAAGCTCAAAGCCATGATCTGCAAGGGCTATATGCACTAAATACCCAAACCTTCGACACACCACGCCAATCTTTAAGCTGTTTAGATAAACTGTATTCAAATGCCCCTATTGCCCAAAATGAGCTAGGTAACTTATTGCAACGAGTCACTGCGGATACACAGGCGCAGGTGATTTTGCCCGACGTAAAAAGCTATCAACGCGCCGCCGAGAAGGTCGCCAGCAAATTTAAGGGGGATGCCAGCCAAATCACCGACCTTGCCCGCGCTAGCATCGTCAGTAACAGTATCTCCGAGCTGATGCAAAGCTATTACGCCTTAAGCGAGCAAGCTCAGGTCGTGAAACAGAAAAACCGTTTCGCCGAGCCTAAAGCCTCAGGTTATCGCGACCTTAACTTACTGGTGCGTTTGCCCGAAAGCGGCATGATTGCCGAGGTCCAGTTACACCTTAAGGATATTGCCGACATTAAAAGCGGCCCAGAACACAAGGTTTATGAACAGGTTCAGCAGATTGAAGCGAATGCGATAAAACAGCAACGTGCATTAAGTGAGTTTGAAACGGCACAAATCGCTAAGCGGCGCCAAGAGTCCCATAAGCTGTATCACAAAGCTTGGCTTAACTACAAACGCGTCGATGAAGGACTGCTGCTGACTAACTCAGTTGCTTAATCACCCGTTTGTTTAATCGCTTAACCGTTTAACGCTGTACCACTTCCACTGTTGCGCTGGCTATTTGTGAAAACAGATGCCAGCGCTTTTTTTACGGAGTCACACCAGACTTAGCCCAAAGCGTCACTGCTGCAAATACGCAAACAAAAGCCGAACTATCCCTACTACAAGCTCACAGCCCTTCCCTCGCATCCAGCCTTGTTTCCCTATATAATCCCGCGCCATAAGGCGACCCTTAAGGACATTCCATGCACGACATTATTGAGCAACTCCAAGAACGCAGCGAAACCGTACCTGTGCCACTCGAGTTACCGACATTCGAGCAGTTAGTGGAGGTTGAGGAACAGATTTTGATCCCGCTGCCACGGGAATTAAAGGAATACCTACTCCATGCCAGTGATGTGATTTATGGTGCGATTGAGCCTGTGACTGCAGCCGATCCCTATTCACACACCTATTTACCCGAAGTCACCTGCTATGCTTGGTCAATCGGCTTGCCGAGGGACTTAATCGCCATCTGCCAATTGGGCGATGACTTTTACTGTATCGATCAGGATGGCCAAGTTCACTTCTGGCAAAATGGTGACTTTACCGATACTTATTGGGAATCCTTCTGGGAATGGGTCGAAGATATTTGGCTCAAAAACAAATACTGATTTTACCGAGATTTTATTTTTATCAACTTGAGAACCGCATTATGTCTAAAAATATTGGCTTGAACGCCATCGAAATGAGCTACTTACGCCAATCACTCAGCCTCAGTGCGGCTCAAGTAGGACAACTGACCAATCACAGCGAAGCCGATGTATTAGCGTGGGAAAATGCTGAAACACAGGCCCCTGAACTGGCACAGAAAAAGCTGTTAGATCTCGACGATATTATCGAGATGCAAGTACTGAATACCACAGACGGCATCGAAGCCTTGTTTAAGAAAGAGCCTAAACGTCACCTAGCCTTCGTGGTGTATCCAACCCAAGCCGTTTACACCCAATATAATCCTGAATTTTTAAGCTCGCTGCCGTTAACTGAGCTGTACAACACCGCTGCATGGCGCATTAAGAAAGAATGTAAACTGGTGCTCGAAGTGGATGTTAGCTTAGTCAATCTCGATGTCGAAGCCTACAAGGCATTCCGTGAGCAAAATGGATTAAGCGAAAGCCGTGAAAGCCGCGCAAAATGGGCGGCGACTCAGCTATAAACGCAAAATAACTTAATCAAAAGGGCAGAAGTGAATCTTCTGCCCTTTTGATTTTAATGCCTAAATCAGATTAAGCCTGCGCCGCAGCAGCGACAGCATCCATTTTGGCCAACGCCGATTTACGCGAAGGACGCGCTGCAATTCTATCGCGATACGCCGCCAATTTAGGCGGGATCTGCTGCTCAAATAAAGTGCCCCACATCAATGTATGTGCCAGCAGAATATCGGCAACCGATAAGGTGTCGCCGAGTAAAAAGTCACTATCGGGTAGCATAGCTTCGGCCAAGGCCGCCGCCTTATTAAACTCCCACACAGCGCAGGGCATGATGGAAGGATGACGCTGCGCTTCCGGCAGCGCGAATTTATGCTTGCCTAGGGTCCATAGAGGCTGCTCGAGTTCGGTAATAATAAAGCTCACCCATTGATGATGAAGGCCAGATGCCGCACTTCCCGCTTCAGGTAACAACTTGCCAAATTTCTCCGCCAGATACAGGCAAATAGCCGCAGACTCAGACAACACAAGATTATCATCGGTTAACACAGGCACTTTGCCACAGGGATTGAGCGTTAAGAAAGCGGCGCTTCGGTGCTCGCCCTTATTCATATCCACAAACGAAAAGGCCCACTCGGCGCCTAACTCTTCTAGCACCCAGGCGACTCGTAATGCACGGCTGCGGGGCATGCCATATAAGGTGATCATATTAACGTCCTTTTAGTGATGACTGATTAACGAGAACGAAGATACACTGTGTCGCGGCAGAGTAACATACAAAAACGGCGCCGAAGCGCCGTTTCCAATGACTCAGCCAATGACTCGTTAGAAGTTCATTGTCAGCTTGGTGTAGATATAACGTCCCATAGGGTTGTGTACAGAAATCACATAACCATAGAGGTCGGTATCGCCGTCACCAATCGCAAATGGTGGCTCTTCATCGAACACGTTGTTCACGCCTAATGTCAGCTTAAACATCTCGTTGAAACGGTAACTGCCTGACATATCAACTAATAACTGTGCATCCACCATACGAGACTTGTTAGTTTCGAAGTCTAACACGCCGTCAAAGTCGATATCTGGAGTATCTTCAAACTCACCGATATAACTCAGGTTTACGTTGGCGGCGAAGTTATCCATGGTCCAGTTCGTGGTGAGCAACCAGCGATGTTGTGGGAACTTGTACTCGCCAGTGTAATCGAGACCGTCTTTTTCGAAGTTATGTAAGTAGCTGTACTCTAGACCAAACTTCAAATCACCAAAGTTATCTAACTCAAGACCATAGTGGGTTGACAGGTCAACACCCTGCACATCCTGCGAGCTTAAATTGATAAAGCTTGAGTGAATAATGCTGATAGGACCTAAGGTTTGACCCACTTGCGGTGCTAAACGCTCACACACAGTACTGTTTTGATCATTACAGTTTGCGGTGTAAATATCACCCAATGGCTGCTTATCGATCTTGTTATCTTGAGTAATGCTGTAAACATCGAATCCGATATCAAACTTCTGGCTTGGTGCCCAAATCATCCCCAAGTTCCATGTTTCTGACTCTTCGGCATCCAACTCAGAGTTACCTTGGAATTCAGTGTTGTAGTCGAGCGCTTCACAATCCACACCATCGGCGGCGCAGCGATAAGTATCGATAAAGAAGCTACTTTCGCGAGATGGGCCTAAACCGATTTGTGCTAATGAAGGTGCACGGAAACCCGTTGACCAAGAACCACGGCTCGTCAGCTCATCGGTAATCCCCCATTGGAACGCCACTTTAGGGTTAGTGGTTGAACCAAAATCGCTGTAGTGGTCATAACGACCCGCAAGTTGCAGCTCAAAGTTATCCGTCACTGGAATAGAGAACTCCACATAACCCGCGTATTGGTCACGAGAGGCCGCCGCAGAAACCGCTTCGGTACCGAAAATCAGCCCACGTTGGAACTGTTCATCCGGCACGTCGCTCACGCTTTCTTCACGGTATTCTACACCCGCTGCCATCATAATATCGCGGTCCGCCAGCGTGAACGCTTGACCCGAAATGTTCGCCGCATATGAAGTCATGCTCGATAAACCTTGGCGGACAAGGCTAGTCGTGATGGCATCAATCACATCCTGTGAGTTCATCGTGCCACCAAAAGGATTGTAGCGGCCTGCATCGATCTCAGCTTGTAGATAATCGGTTCTGACCCAACCTTGGCTACGATCGCCGGTTTGCATCGATTCACTGCGACCGCGTTGTACCGAGGCTTCCCAATCCCAAGTTTTGATAGTGCCACGTAATCCAGCAACTAAACGCAGGGTATCAGACTCAATATCCCAACGGCGTGCGCCCGCATCCACAGTACGGAAACGACCGATTTCAATATCTTTGCCCCAAGGATTATTAGGGTGGGTACCCGGTACAGTTAAGGCCGCATCTTCATCCAGAGGTGTGGGCGCACCACCCGCAATAGAGGAGTTATGTTGCGCCGCTAACTCGAGGAAAGCAGTCAAATCGTCATTGAAATGGTAATCGAATTGACCAATAGCCCCGATACGTTCAGCTTCAGGGATCACTAGGTTGTAAGGGCCGTAGTCGAATAGACAACTGCCACTAGCTGTTGCGCGATCGGGCGGACAGGATGGGTCGATAGTCTTCACGCCATCAACATAAAAATAACCGGGGAAACCACGGGAAGAACGAAAATCCTCACCACCATAAGGACTTTGATCCGCAGTGCCAAAACGGCCTAAATCGGTCGCTGACAGCGTTTCGTTTTTAAAGTAATCAAGAATAATAGATGCACTGCCCTTTTCGGATTTGGTTCCCCACACAACACTCGCCGTGGTTTCATCGTAACCCGTACCAGGGGTGTCGCCGTAACCTAAGTTAACCTCAATCCCTTCGATGTCTTTTTTCAAGACAATGTTGACTACGCCCGCAATCGCATCGGAACCGTAAATCGCCGACGCACCATCTTTCAGAATATCTATTCGCTCAATCGCTGAAACCGGAATGTTGTTAATGTCGACGAAGGAGTTAGTGATACCTTCAGCAAAAGCACTTGCCGCGACACGACGACCGTTGATCAATACCAGAGTGGCGTCAGGGCCTAAGCCACGTAAACTGATCGAGGCTCCGCCGTTTGCGGTCGAGTCTTGGCTGTTACCACGCGTAGAGAAAGCACCTGCACCGTTCGCAGGCATCCGCTCTAGTAACTGCTGCAGGTTGTCAAACCCCATGTTAGCAATATCTTCTTTGCCGATGGATTGTATCGGCGACGGTCCCTCAATATCGGTACGCTTAATACGAGAACCCGTCACTTCAATACGTTCAACTTTATCAGCACCATTTTCAGCTGCATAGCTAACATTCGGGGCAAACGCCATTGCGATCGCGATAGCACAAGCATTGGGTAGAATCTGAGGTCTTTTCATTTGCATTCCCTAACTTTAGTATTGTTGGAATTAATTTACTTTAATTCAACTTTTTATTAACAACATTCAAGGTAATGTGTTGTGAAACAAAGTCAATGGCCCACTGAAAAAAGTTAAACTTTTGTTACTAATAAAAACCATGTATTTTTCAGCACAAACATCTCAAGATAGTTAACAACTCACTGCATAAAATAGGGACGAAAATGCAAGAACAAACGATTCATGAAGCCGAATTTGAAGCCAACTTAGGCATGTATTGGTTACTCGCTGGGGCCGCTTACTTCACCCTAAGCATTGTAGGTATACCTTTGTTATTGCTTTGGTTTCCTCTTGGCTTATGGGGGACGCGTCGCTATATCAACAATATGAGCGCGCGTCTCACCAGCAAAAAACTTATTGTGCGTAGAGGCATATTAACCCGCACCGAAAATACCGTTCCCTTAGATAAAATCACCGATATCGCCTTAATCCAAGGTCCCATAATGCGCCTAATGGGATTACATAAACTCACAGTCGAAACTGCTGGACAATCGGGAACGGGTGCCTTAATCAGTCTAGTGGGCATAGTCGATGCCCCTAGTTTTAGAGCACAGATTTTGGAGCAGAAGGAGCGCTTGAGTGACAAGCATCCACAATCTGAAGCATTACCAGCTACAAACGATAATGCGCTACTCGGCCAGCTTGTCGAAATAACCGCCAGTTTAAAACGTATCGAAGGCTTACTGGCATCCAAACACGATGCTTAACAGTTAATTCGATCCAAATTTAGAATGTATGCATTAATATCAAACAGATAAATTTTCACCGATAAGGAAGTACGCACCACGCCATGGACAACTCTGAAGTTAAACCACTCTCCATCAATTGGACTGCACAGCTCGCCCTTGGCATAAAAGCCATGGGACCGGGAGTGTTGATGGCCGCCGCCGCGATTGGGGCTTCACATTTAGTATCATCCACTCGCGCCGGCGCAGAATTTGGTTGGCAATTGGCTTGGGTCATTCTTGGCGTAAATTTGCTGAAATACCCCTTCTTTGCCGCAGGTGCGCGTTACACCGCCGCCACGGGCGAAAGTTTACTGCATGGATATCTTAAGCAAGGTCGGGGTTATCTATGGCTATTCACAGGCCTCAATGTGATAGCCTCTATCGCCAGTACTGCGGGTGTGTGCATGTTAACTGCCGCTATGCTCACCCAGTTTATCCCATTACCTATTGATGTATTGGCGCTGTTGGTGCTAATAAGCTCACTGTTGTTATTGATTTTAGGTCACTATTCATTGTTGGACAGGCTAACTAAGATCATCATGTTTACCCTGACACTCACCACATTAATCGCCGTCGCCTTGGCATTTGATCATATGAAACCGCTAGCAAGCCAGTTTATATCCCCCTCACCTTGGCAGTGGGTCCATGTAGGATTTTTAGTCGCCATGATGGGCTGGATGCCAGCGCCGATTGAAGTCAGCGCATGGAATTCCTTGTGGTTGCTGGAAAAACAAAAGACTTCGCCGGTAACACCATCACAAGCTCTGCTCGATTTTAACTTAGGCTATATCGTCACCGCCCTGCTGGCAGTGGTCTTTCTGGCCTTGGGCGCCCTGGTAATGCATGGCAGCGGCGAACATTTTTCTGAATCGGGTGCCCAATTTGCAAACCAGTTAATCAACTTATATAGCCAAGTCATGGGCGGTGAAAGCCGCTATTTAATTGGCATAGTGGCATTTTTATGTATTTTCAGCACCACTGTCACCGTCATCGATGGCTATAGCCGGACCCTAAACATGGGCTGGCAACTACTCATTCGCGCAACAGTCACCGAAGTCCAGTCGGATAAACGCCTGACAGGTATCATGCTCAGTGTCAGTGCGTTAGGATTGTTATTAATCCTGTTTTTTAAGGGCGCACTGCTGCCATTACTGGAGTTTGTGATGATCTTGGCCTTTATGACCACAGTGGTCTTTGCATGGTTAAATTATCGTCTAATGACCAGCAGCCAACTCCCAGAAGCTGACCGCTACGGCACAAAAATGAAATGCCTCTCTTGGATAGGCTTAAGTTATTTACTTATTTTTGCCGTACTTTTTATTTACTGGTACTGGGTAAAGGCCTAGCAGGTGTTCAACGCTAGCGTGATATTAATGATTAACACCACAAATACCGCTGAATCCTGCATCTTCAGGTTGTTTGGGTATATACTATCTGCTCTTAAACCAGACTGCGCAGCCGCGCCTAGAGATGACCATGATAAACAATGATATTTTGCGCCGTTTGCGCTTCGTATTCGATTTTAGCAACGCCAAAATGATTAAGATTTTTGCCAAAGTGGGTAGAGAAGTCTCCACCGAAGAGATAATTAACTTACTGCGCAAAGAAGAGGAAGAAGGTTATAAAGCCTGTAACGATACCACCCTATGTCAGTTTTTAGATGGTCTAATCATCGAAAAGCGTGGTCTACGTGAAGGTGCTGAAATTCCTAAACCAGTATCAAAATTAAACAATAACTTAATCTTCAAAAAATTACGTGTTGCCCTCGAAATGCGTGAGGAAGATATTGTGGCCACCCTAGCGCTCGCCGAAGTGCAAATGTCTAAATCTGAATTAAGTGCCCTGTTCCGCAACCCGGACCATAAAAACTTCAAAGCCTGTGGCGATCAGATCCTGCGCAACTTTATCCGTGGCTTATCGCTAAAATACCGCGGAGTCTAATGTTTCTTCCGCTTAAAATAACAAACGCAGCCTTGGCTGCGTTTTTGTTTTTATCTCGCCGTTAAACAAGCTTTCGCTTGGCAGATGTATTTACAATCAATTAACAGAACTCTGTTTTAAACAGTAAGAATTGCCTGTGCTGCAAAAAAAGCCACAAATAGCGCACGACACAGGCAACAAAGATCACATTTCGTGATAACCTTACGTGACCTATAGCACGTCTCAAGCACGTACCGAACCACTTAAACAATAACTCAAAGGTTACCCATGGACGATAATAAACGCCCCCTCTATCTTCCGTTTGCAGGACCTGCCATTCTTGAAGCGCCATTGATTAACAAGGGCAGTGCATTTTCTGAAGAAGAGCGTATTTTCTTTAACCTCGAAGGCTTAGTACCCTATGCCATTGAAACTATTGAAGAACAAGCATCGCGCGCCTACGATCAGTTCAGAAGTTTCAATAACGATCTCGATAAGCACATTTATCTGCGCAACATTCAAGACACCAACGAAACCCTGTTTTATCGTTTAGTGCAAAATCATATCAGCGAAATGATGCCAATTATCTACACCCCAACGGTAGGTTTGGCCTGTGAGCGCTTCTCGAAAAACTATCGCCGTAACCGTGGTCTGTTCATCTCCTACCCAAACAAAGACAGAATTGACGACATCCTCAATAACTCAACTCGCCAAAAAGTAAAAATCATCGTTGTGACCGACGGTGAGCGCATCTTAGGCTTAGGCGACCAAGGTATTGGTGGCATGGGGATCCCGATTGGTAAATTGTCACTGTACACCAGCTGTGGTGGGATCAGCCCCGCATACACACTACCCATTACCTTAGACGTAGGTACCGATAATCCACAGTTGCTGGAAGATCCGATGTACATGGGTTGGCGCCATCCACGTATTGGCGGCGAAGAGTATGCCGAGTTTATCGAAGCCTTTATGCAAGCCGTGCATGTACGTTGGCCAGATACACTGATCCAATTCGAAGATTTTGCCCAAAAGAATGCGATGCCAATCCTTGAGCGTTATAAGGATCGCTACTGCTGTTTTAACGATGACATTCAAGGCACCGCCGCTGTGACTGTGGGTTCATTACTCGCCGCCTGTAAAGCCGCGGGCACTGAACTTAACAAACAACGAGTTGCCTTCTTAGGTGCGGGTAGCGCGGGCTGCGGTATTGCCGAAGCCATCGTTGCGCAAATGGTGTCTGAAGGGATCAGCGACGAGCAAGCCCGCAGCCAAGTCTGCATGGTTGACCGTTGGGGTCTGCTGCTCGACAACATGCCGAACCTGTTGCCATTCCAACAAAAATTGGCTCAAAAATGTGCCGATATCAGCAACTGGAATAACTTCAGCGACAATATTTCACTGCTCGATGTGGTCAATAACGCTAAGCCAACGGTACTGATTGGCGTATCGGGCGCACCGGGTTTGTTTACCGAAGAAATTGTTCGTGCCATGCATAGCCACTGCGAACGCCCAATTATCTTCCCACTGTCAAACCCCACCAGCCGTGTTGAAGCGACGCCAAAAGACATTCTGCACTGGACGTCTGGCCAAGCCTTAGTGGCAACGGGTAGCCCGTTCGAACCTGTGGTTGTTGATGGCGAGACCTATGAAATCGCGCAATGTAACAACAGCTTTATCTTCCCAGGCATTGGTTTAGGTGTACTCGCCTCGGGTGCCCGCCATGTCTCCGATGCGATGTTAATGGCATCGAGCCGCGCGCTCGCCGAATGCTCACCGTTAGCCATTAATGGCTCAGGGCCACTCCTGCCAAAGCTGGAAGATATTCACTCAGTGAGTAAGCATATTGCCTTCGCCGTCGGTAAAGTAGCGATTGAACAAGGACTATCCTTGCCTGCGAGTGATGAGCTGCTGATGCAATCTATCGAAGATAATTTCTGGAAGCCAGAGTACCGCCGTTATAAGCGTACTTCTTTCTAATTTCAGACATTATTCCAATAAAAAGCCCGTCAATCGACGGGCTTTTTATTGGGTAAAACTCACAGCTTAAGGCGCCATCACCTGTTTAAAGCTATTGAGCATAGAGCGATCGGTGCGGGCCTTTTTCAACTTACGCAGGCTTTCTTTGAGCGACTCATCGGCCAAACGGGTAAATATCCCGTTGTATTCCTTCTCGTTAATCGCTTCGTCCGTATCCGCCTGCTCAGAAATCTCCTGTGCAACACGGCTGAGTTGCAACCAAGCATTAGCGATATAAAAACCATGGAATTCAGCCTGTGGCATTAAATTACGCGCACTGGCGGGTAACGCATCCCACGCTTGGCTAAATTTAGTTTCTCTGTCTTCTAACAGCTCGGCACATAAACCTTGATAGGCCGCTAATAGGCTCTCGGGCAATTTCGCCATAGGTAACACTTTATTGGCAACATTGTAAGAAATGCGCTCGGCAGTTTCGCGATACTCAACTGATACTTCAGCCATAATGACTCTCTTTTATAAACAACTTAAAATTGACCGCTAATATATAAACCATAAACCCCATTATGGGCTAACGGTGTCACTGTGATCCCTTTATAGGGCTCAGTAAAATACCAACCCGCCAGTGCACCAATCGCAGCGCCGGCGAGGACATCTTCTAAATAGTGCTTATCGCTCTCGACTCGGGTATAACCCACATAAGTCGCAGCAAGATACGCCGGCAGACCATATTGCCAGCCATAACGCTGCTGAATAAACGTGGCTGCCATAAAACTATCCGAGGTGTGTCCGGATGGGAAAGAATCATCACTACTGCCATCGGGTCTATCCTTATTGACACCCAGCTTAAGCCCTTCGACTATGACTCGGCTCGAGACTGCTGCTTTAAGTAATTGCCATGAGCCTTCATTACCCTCTTCATAGAATAGGGTCGCGCCCAAAGCCGTCGCCGGCAGGAGTAAATGAACCACATCGCCCGAGGTCTCGATATCATCCGAGTTTGCCCAACTCGCTCCCGTGAACAGTAACAGTGCGGCACAGAGTAATTTTTTCAAGGGTTTTCCTTATTGGGTGAGATCCAAGGCGACGTTTATACCTTGATAGCGGAATGAATGCAAAAATTGCCAATACACAATGTAAACAATTAGTGAAAAACTTATGTTAGGATAATAGTTAGCTATCTGTTTCAAAGTGAACAGGAAATCTATCTCTTGCGATATTGCCGACGATTCTTTGCCATAGCACTACTCCTCTTCACTGGGCAAGCATACCTAGCTTTAGCTGAAGAGCCGCCACAGGTCGAACAAATATTCAAATTATTTGATAGCGGCGAGACAATGTCCCGTGAAGCCATCGAGAAAAATATTGCTTTACTAGAGCAGTACATCTCAAGTGATGATATAGAACGTATTGAAAAACTGAACCAAATCAAGTGCTGGAGCCAACCTTCAGATGATGAAGGCCAAATAACTAACGCGCTTAATTATGCCGAGCAAATGCTCTCACATATTCCATCTACCGCTTCGGCCCATTTTATTACCGATATAACCCTTTGCCATGCTTGGTTTTTACAGCTAAGTGGTGATATTAGCGGAGCTATGGAAGGTTATAATAAAGGCGTGAAAAGCGCATACGCGCATGAAGATATAAAACTCATTGCCGATGCCCGCAGTCTTCGTGGAGCACTACACTCCTATATTGGTGACTTTTCAGAGGCATTAGACGATCTTGTCACCGCCCAAGGGCTTTATGAATCATTAAATCTCACAGGCTGGGCCAATATAAACTTGACCGATATTGCCACCAGCTTTAGACGCTATGGCGACCCTGAAAGCGCAATAAAATACTATCAAAAACTCAAAGAGTTATATTTAAAAAATGGCAATATGGATCAAGTTGCTGGTGTAACTTCAGATATTGGACTCGCCCTAGATGAAATAGGGGAGCATGAGCAAGCAATAGAGAACTTTCGCTTTAGTTACCAATATTTTAAAGATCACAAGTACAAGCTTGTGGCTGCAATAAATGCAACGAATATTGCCTACAGTCTTATTCAATTAAACCGGTTACAGGAAGCGGAAAACTATTTAAAGGAGGCTGCACTCGACATTACAGAGAAAGAGCCCGGAGCTTATAGTTTTATGAAGCTGTTTATGGCAAAAATCCTTTTTCAACAAGCTCTTTACCCAGAGGCGCTAACTGAACTAGCCTCAGCCGAAAATGCTTTTCGGACCATGCATAATGACCGTGGTCTTGTTCAACTGTTACAACTCAAGAGTGATATCTATGCTGCGATGGGGGACTTACAGCAAGCCTACTATACTCTGCAGCAATTTGTTGATCTAACGAAGAAAGTTGATAACAACTCCACGGCTCACCAGACAACGGAATTAAAAGTAAAATTTGATACCAGTAGGATCGAATCTGAAAACAAGCGATTGATTGATAACCAAAAATTAAAAGAGCAAGAATTAGCCTTGCTCGAAAAAAATAAGTCACTACAGCTTATCATTCTGCTGTTGACGGGCTGTATTTTGGGCATAGTGTCGCTATTTGCCTATAAGCAAGTGCACAGAAACCGCCAACTACAAACCATCGCCTTAACCGATTATCTCACCCAATTGCCTAATCGCAGGCATATATATGCCCAAGCAGAACAGTATTTTCAGCAAGCGATTAAACAGCAAATGCCTTTTTCGATCATCATCTTCGATGCCGATCATTTTAAAAAAATCAACGATAACTTCGGCCACGAAATTGGCGACCAAGCACTTTTAACCATAGCCCAGGCCTGCAAAGAATTTGCCGCGGACCGCAATCAAGTCGGCAGGATCGGCGGTGAGGAGTTTTTGATCTTATTACCCAATACCAGCGCTGAACGCGTTTGGGAGCTGGCCCATGAATTACAAAGCTTAATCAGCCGTTACGGCACCATTAATTTACCGGAAGAGTTAAAACTGACCGTCAGTGCAGGAGTTGCCACCTTATGTCCAGAGACAAAGCCTCAAGATGAAAGCTTTGCCCGTTTACTGAAACGGGCAGATAGCGCGCTGTACGAAGCCAAAAATGCCGGAAGAAACTGTGTTAAAGCTGCAGAACTTACCTGCTAGCTGAATTATTTTTACGCCAAAAAATCTGATTGTCGAGGGGGGGCTGCAGTGCGCCAAACCATTTTTGATAGACCTTTGCAAACTCCCCTGACTCTTTTAGCTTTTCTAACTCAACTTGCCAACGCTGCACAGTCTCGGCAGGTGTCCCCTTCGAGAAAGCAAGATAAAGATGGATTTCAGCGATAATATAAACAGGTTTAATAGCCGACTCCTTCGCCCCAACATCTTCAAGTATATGCTTTACCGCCAGATCAGCCTGACACCAGAATCGTATCCGCGAAAACAACAGCTGTTTAGCCGATTGCTGTGGAAAACTTGCCACTAAGAGGGCATTAACTCCCTGCTGTTGCAACAGTTGTGCCCCCACAGACTCTCGATACACACCAACGATTCCCGCCGTATTCACATCTAACAAGTGATTGATGCTGATAGGATCGTCCGCTCTGGTGTAAAGAGTAATGTTGCTAGTCGCGATGGGGCCAATAAAATCAAAATTGGCTTCCCGCTCATCGCTAATAGATGTCGCAAACAGCAGCACATTTGCCGTTGTACTCGCGATCGAATACGCCCGCGCCCAAGGCAATACTTCAATTTTTTCTTGCTGTCCAAGGCGAGCTTGCAGCATATTCACCAGTTCCACCCCAAAACCAGTGGGTACACCATCTTGCTCAAAACTCATAGGCGGCCAAGCTTCTGTGACTAAACGCACTGGAGCGGCTACCGCAAAGCTTAGCCCTGAATAACCTAAGCTCACACCTAATAACAATCGATAGCAGTACTTGGAAATGGCGGATAACATAGGCAAGGCCGAAGGGGAGGTTAATCTTAATCATAGATCTAATTTACGCACAGAAGAAAGTAACAATTGCTGTTTGGCTTAAATCCCCGAAACACTAAACTCGTCCGTAGCGGCTTAAAACTGCTATCATAGAGCCATCTTATTAAGTTCAACGCAGCTTCCATGTCAACCACAGCAACCTCTCCCGCCAATATTCCCGACGCAGCAACACTTAGTCGTCTTGCCATGCAAATCAAGAACTGGGGAAAGGCGCTCGGTTTTGCCCAAATAGGGATTTGTGACACCGATTTAACCGCGGAAGAAGCTAAGTTGGAAGCGTGGTTAGATAAAGGATATCACGGAGAAATGGCCTACATGGCTACCCATGGCATGATGCGCGCTCGCCCCCATGAATTGCATCCAGGCACAGTTCGAGTGATTTCAGCACGGATGGATTATTTGCCACCGGAGGCGGGCTTTGCCACTAACTTAGCTTCACCGAATATGGGCTATATCTCGCGTTATGCGGGCGGCAGGGATTACCACAAACTCATCCGTGCCCGCTTAAAAAAGCTGGGCGATCAAATCAGTAGCGAGCTTGTCGCCTTGGGGTTTGATGCCGCCGACTTTAGGCCCTTTGTCGATTCTGCCCCTGTGCTGGAACGTCCACTCGCCGAAAAAGCTGGCATAGGTTGGACAGGTAAGCACTCACTTATCCTTAATCACGATGCCGGTAGCTGGTTCTTCCTCGGAGAATTGCTGATCAACCTGCCCTTACCCGTAGACATTCCGATTCAAGAAGACTGCCACACCTGCGTGGCCTGCATCACCTCCTGCCCGACAGGCGCCATTGTTGAGCCTTATACCGTGGATGCTCGGCGCTGTATTTCTTATCTAACAATCGAATTGCAGGGTGCCATTCCAGAAGAGTTTCGCCCTTTGATGGGCAATCGCATTTACGGTTGTGATGATTGTCAGTTGGTGTGCCCGGTCAATCGCGAAGCACCACTGACCCTGGAGAGTGATTTCCATATTCGGCCTAAGCTCAAGCAGCCAGAACTGCTTACCTTATTCGCTTGGAGCGAAGCCGAGTTTCTCAAACAGACCGAAGGCAGCGCTATTCGCCGTATTGGTCATCAGCGCTGGCTACGCAATATCGCCGTAGCACTCGGCAATGCGCCGAGTTCGCCACAAATCATTGCCGCCCTCGAGCAACGTAAAGCCCAAGCGGATATCGATGATATGGTGAAAGAACATATCGATTGGGCCCTAGCGCGGCAACATGCGGGCGGCTCACAAGCCAATAACCGAAAAACCGAACGACTGGTTCGGGTCATTCAAAAAGGCCTGCCACGGGATGCCTAGCATCCTTGCTGCATGCTTTAATTCATACTGGCAACAATCACTTGCGTGGCATCAAAACAGGCAAAGCATGGCTCGCCTACTTTGAGCGTTTGAATATCGGCCAATGGCATCACCGAATAGATAATCTCTTTACCGCCAATTTCTATGGCTAGTTCAGCCTTATCGGCAAGTTCAGTCACACTCAGTAAGTGCCCACTGACGCAGTTTTGCCCAATGCTCTGGCAGGCATAACGACTGGCCGTCACTGCGGGTGCCTTAAACAACAATAAAATCGATTGGTCCAAGGCTAACTGCAGACGCTCAAAACTGGCATGGGTCACTGAGATTTGGATCTGTTGCCCCCCCGCCAATGTCACCTTCAGGCTGTCATTCAAACCGAGTGACTCAATGCTGTGGATACGCCCCGTTAACTGGTTGCGGGCACTGGTTTTAAGGGAGAAATGCGCCATCACATCCAACAAACTGTGCATATCGACCGAATCATCCAGCAACGCTGACAGGGCCATTTCCTGCACCTGCGAGGTGATGGAATACACCTTAAGTAAACGCTCACCAAACTCGGTCAGTTTGGCGCCACCACCGCCCTTACCACCCTTTTCGCTGCTGACGACGGGCTCGGGCATAGTGGTGTTCATCTCGTTTATTGCATCCCACGCGGCCTTATAGCTGATCCCCGCCAACTTAGCGCCCTGGCTGATAGACCCAGTATTAGCCACTTGGCGTAGCAAAGCTATCCGCCGAGGATTGGCGAAGGGTTTATCCCCCAATGACAATGTCAATAGTGCGTGTAAGTCCATGTTCCTGCGCGCCTTAGCTTAAGTGAATGCTATTGTCCCCGATCAATCTTGAGATACCAATACGTACGGTCGGAATTCTCCGCCGAGGTATTAGCGTTTTCGCCAATAAACCGAGCCGAGATCACTAATTTACGCATCGGGACTTGAACGATCGATATATAGATTGGTATATAACGATCACTTTTTATCACGGAGGAACACCATGAGCTCGCTCAAACACTTTTTACGCTTTACCACAGCCTCAGTCGTTGGCTTAGCCCTCAGTTGCAGCATCAGCTTTGCCGCAGACCAAGAACAAGTAACGGTTTTTGCCGCCGCATCCCTCACGAATGCGCTTAATGAGATTGGCCAGCAGTACGAAAAGGAACATCAAACGAAAGTGATTTTCTCCTTCGCCTCCTCCTCAACACTCGCCAAACAAATCGCTAATGGTGCGCCCGCCGATCTGTTTATCTCCGCCAACCAAAAATGGATGGATTACCTCGTCGAGGCCAAGGCGGTCAATGCCAATAGCCGCATTACCCTGTTAAAAAATACCTTAGTGCTGATTGCCGAAAAGAATAGCCCAGTAGACCAAATCACCCTAAACAGCGATTGGGATATTAAGGCCGCGGTCAATGGCAGCCGCTTAGCGGTGGGCGACCCTGATCATGTCCCAGCCGGACAATACGCCAAGCAAGCGCTTGAAAACCTGAATCTTTGGAAAACCGCCGAGCCACTGCTGGCGAGAGCAAACAATGTCCGCGCCGCTTTAGCATTAGTGGAACAGGGCGAAGCCCCGCTCGGTATCGTGTACTCGACCGATGCCAAAGTCGCGCAAAAGATTAAAATTGTGGCAACCTTCCCCGCCACCAGCTATAGCCCGATTGAATATCCCAGCGCCTTAACAAAGCAGGAATCCACCGCCAGCGCTAAAGACTTTAATCAATACCTTCAAAGCTCAAGTGCAAAAGCAGTATTTGAAAAATATGGCTTTGGAGTGAACTAGTGCTGAGTGATGTTTTAGTAAGTGGCTCGCTGTTTGACGGGCCACTCCTCAGCGAATACGAAACCACCGCGCTACTGCTGAGCCTCAAAGTCTCGGCGGTTGCCGTGCTCGCCAGTTTACCCTTAGGCATTTTATGCGCTTGGTTGTTGGCACGCGTAGAGTTCCCCGGTAAGGCTGTCTTCGACAGTCTCCTGCATCTCCCGCTGGTGTTACCACCAGTGGTGGTGGGTTACCTGCTGCTCATCAGCATGGGGCGTCAGGGCGTAATCGGACAATGGATCTATAACTGGTTTGGCGTAAGTTTTAGCTTTAGCTGGCGCGGCGCGGCACTCGCTGCCGCAGTGGTCTCCTTTCCTTTAATGGTCAGAGCCATACGTCAGTCCTTCGAAACCGTCGATATTCGCCTCGAACAGGCGGCGCGCACCTTGGGAAGCAGCCGCTGGCGGGTATTTTTGACCATCACCCTGCCGCTCACCTCGCCCGGAATAGTGTCGGGAATGATCATCGCCTTTGCCCGCAGCCTAGGGGAATTTGGCTCGACAATTACCTTCGTCTCCAATATTCCCGGCGAAACTCGCACCATTCCGCTGGCCATGTATTCCTTTATCGAAACACCGGGGGCGGAATATCAGGCAATGCGCCTGTGTATCATCTCGATAGTGATAGCGCTGGCCTCCTTACTCGCCTCCCAATGGCTCACAAAAAAAGCCCTCAAAAGAACGGCAAGCGTATGTTAAACATCAATATTGAAAAACAACTCGGCCAACTACAACTTAAGGTGAACACCCAGTTACCTTTACAGGGCGTCACCGCCGTATTCGGCCGCTCAGGAGCGGGCAAAACCTCCTTAGTGAATTTACTCGGCGGATTAACCACGCCAGACAAAGGCGAGATTAGCCTTGGTGATATGCTGTTGTTTAAACATAAAACCGTTAATCTGCCCCCTGAAAAACGCCGAATTGGCTATGTCTTTCAAGAAGCGAGATTATTTCCCCATTACAGTGTGAAGGGCAATCTCACCTATGGAATGCGCTATAAAGCACCTGAATTGTTTGATAAAGTTGTCTCGCTACTGGGTATAGAAAAACTTTTAAGCCGCTATCCCAGCACACTGTCTGGCGGTGAAAAACAACGGGTCGCCATTGGCCGAGCCCTACTCACCTCGCCGCAAATGCTATTGATGGATGAGCCCTTAGCTTCCCTCGATTTACCCCGAAAACGCGAATTGCTGCCTTACCTACAAACCCTAGCGCAGGAATTGAAGCTACCAATCGTCTATGTGAGCCACAGCTTGGATGAAATCCTACAACTTGCCGACCATATGTTGGTGTTGCATCAAGGAAAAATGATCGCCCAAGGACCGCTAACACAGGTATGGAATAGTGAACAGATGCGCCCCTGGGTACCATTGCAGGAATTAAGTTCACTGCTGAGCGCCAGAATCGCCGACAGACATCCTGATTATCCAATGACCAGACTGTTGATGGATGACGGCAATCAGCTCTGGGTCAGCGGCCAATTACCGCCCACCCATAAACAGTTAAAGGTGCGCATTCAAGCGAACCATGTTTCGGTTTGCACAGAGGAACCTAAAGGCTCGAGTATTCGTAATTTACTAAGAGGAAACATAAAAGAGCTCTACCCCAGCGATAATGGCGAGCAAATTCAGCTAAAAATTGCCCTTGGCAAAGAAGAACTGTGGGCCAATATCACCCCATGGGCTTGTGACGAGTTACAACTCGCTCCAGGAAAGGCTATCTATGCCCAAATCAAAGGCGTGACTATGACACAAATGGATATTGCCGAGTCCCACTAAGTTGCATGTTTGAAGCAAATTTAAGACACAAAAAAACCGACTCTAGGTCGGTTTGAGTCCCTTTGAAAGGGATGGTACCAGAGGACGGACTCGAACCGTCACGCTTTTAAGGGCGGCGGATTTTGAAAAGATAGTGTTTTATTTCTTATCAAAACTCAAATTTTTAGGTATTATTTTTCAGTAAGTTATCAAAAATTAGCTTGTGCTAATATCAACTTTGCAAATTCTTTGCAAAAACACCTCAGACACTGACCATGAGCAAACAACTCGAACGACACGATATCTCAGACGAATTATACGTCTATAAGCAGGACAATAGCGAGCGTTGGTACGCGCGGATTAAAGTTGCTGGCAAGTGGATTGCCAAAGCCACAAAGCAAAAGGAAAAAGAGAAAGCCATAGCCATGGCTCTCCGCCTACAAATGGAATTTGGGATATTGCAGGAACGTGGCCTTTTTGTTAGCTCCAAACGTTTTCGCGATGTAGCAGAAAAAGCCATTAGTGCCATGAAAGTTATTATCAAAATCGATACCGAAAAGAAAAATAAGACAGACAAAGACAAAGACAAAGACAAAGACAAACAGAATCCAAAAAAGCACAAGCTAACAACCTACATTCAGGTACTCCGCAAGTACCATATCCCCTTTTTCGACCGCACTTACATCACCTCTATCGACAGCGATAAGCTACGTGAATTTGATAAATGGCGAATAGAGCATTTCGGCCGTGAGCCAGCAAAATCGACGCTACTGAACCACAATGCTGCCATGCAGTTAGTATTCAAAGAAGCGGTAGACCAGAAATGGATGCTAGCCGCTCAAGTGCCGTCCCTATCGACTAAAGGTGCTGAGTCACAACGACGCGCACACTTCACACCAGAAGAGTATGAAAAAGCCTTTGATGCCGTGGTTGCCTTGGAGGAAAACAGCCGTAAAGAAAAGACCAGACAAATCCGTGAATTGCTAATCGATTATATGGAATTTGCAGTCTACACAGGTATCAGGGCTGGTACTGAAATGGATAATTTAACGTGGGGCGATATCCGCTTCCAGACCAACGGCACTGCCGTTCATTTATTTATTACCGTCACCAAAGGCAAAACCATAAAGCATACTGGGACTCGTGAGATTGTGTGTCGTGAAGAGGTTCTGTCGAGCTTACAATCATTACGCGAACGATTCCCAAACCGGAAACCCACAGACAAGCTCTTCCGTTTAGCCGATGGAAACACAACTAACGAGCTAACGAAGACCTTTGAAAAGGCGTTGAAAAACGCAGGTTTAAAGAACTCCCCACATGGTGATAGGTCGCTTTACTCCTTACGCCACAGCTATATCACTTGGCAACTCTTAGCGGGGGTGAATATGGAAGTCTTGGCTAAACAATGTGGTACTAGTGTTGCGATGATTGAAAAGCACTACAGCCATGTAATCCCTAAGATGTTCAGTAAAGAGTTATCTGGTGTTGACCTCGGTGAAGTAACAGTCAAAAAATCGATTAGAAAACGCAGTGAAAAGCACCTTAATATATTGAAAGAAAAATATAAAGAGTGGGAAATGCACTACAAAAAAGTGGGTTGTATCTAAACCAAATAGCATTTAACTTGGCCTCAATCACTTAACATTCATAGCTTACAAATTTAGGAGCTTAAAATGACACTATATAAACGCGAGTTTGGTGAAAGCTTTAATTTAGGCTTTGACCATTCCGAATTCCCTTGGTTGGTTGATAAGAGTTGGCACAATGATGTCTGCCCTAGCTTTACTTTTAAAGCAGGTTCCCAGTACCTAGTCCTTTGGGTGGACTATGAAGAACCTGATAGCCGCGAACTTGGGCAAGAGCGCTATGTCGTAATGACAGCCACCAATGAAGGAACAGATACTGAGCCAGAAATATACGCAGATGAAGGGAGCGAAGTGGTACTGGCAACTGAAAGCCCATCAGAATTAACGGCGTATCTGAGACAATTAGCCACGGCACATTAATCTTGGGCACACAATCCAGATGAATTTCGCGCAGGCTATTGCAAGCATTTGAATCCAAATGAAGTATAGGAATAATATGATGAATAAATTTGAGTTAGGCGCTGAAGGTGTTGGTGATGTACCAGACTATCTGGCACAAGAGGGATTGGAATCAGCGGTTCTTTACTTTGAGGAAAACGATTTAGACCCCGCTGAATGTTATGCGGCCTACAAGCAGGCTCCGGATTCTGAGCTGGGTCAGGCTTGGTACGCTGCCGAGACCGAAGCCAATAGAGTTCTCCAAGGAAATAAAAGGTATGATAACTCAATGATTGTGTTAACTAATGAGTTGGCTTAACAACGTCACTTTGGTACTACGTATTATCTGAAATGCTGGCCGCCTATGAAAGTGACTCAAACTGAGCAGCTATGACCTCTGTTTAATCAGTTCATCATGTAACCTACGGATAAACTCTTCAGAAGTCACGCCTAGTGCGCCAATAAGCCCTTCAAGCGAATCAAGGGTGATGTTACGAATGGAGCGTTCAACTCCCGAAATGTAGGTGCGATCAATACCAGATTGCCTTGCCAATTGTTCTTGGCTTAACCCAGCCTCATTGCGCAATTGCCTTAACGTTACCGCTGTTGCCAGTTTAATACTCATAGTCAGTCCTACACATAACAATAGACAGGATGCTCCCAAATCTTTGCCTTAGGCGCAACCGACTATGAGTCACATACCACACCAGAACTGAACTAATGCAATGTAATCCCAAAGATATTCAGTAAGGAGTTGTTTGGTTTTGAGATCTTTGGAGTAACATTTAAAAGATTAATTATGAGAAACTAATAAATCAAAAGTCATTTTCACAATCACTATAATGTCAAATAATATCAATTACATAAGACTACCCCCAACTCCATCTGTCAACACAGAACTCAAAAGCGATACAAAAGTGGTGCAACTGAAGAGCTCACTAATGTAAGATCGAAAAACTCTTTTGATTGCACTTTATCTCCGATATTTACACTTCTCATCTGAAGCAAGAATAAACACAAGATTATGAAAATGAGCAATAGCATTAAAATTCAAAACGCTACAAGTCAGACAGTCTCAGTATCAGATGATAATTCTAAGTTTAGATGTGTCGACTTCTTTGCTGGGAGCGGCCTTGTATCTGAAGCAATCAAAGCTGAATTCGAAACTGTGTGGGCAAATGACATTTGCGAAAAAAAGCAAAAAGTTTTCATTGCCAATCACAACCCTGCTGTATTTCACCTTGATTCAATTGAGAAAGTTAGTGGTATGGATTTACCAGAACATGAGCTTTCATGGGCGAGCTTTCCCTGCCAAGATTTGTCTTTAGCTGGACATATGAATGGGATTCAGAGCAGCCGAAGTGGGATGGTTTGGGAGTGGTTACGCATAATAGATGAAATTCCACAAAAACCTCCTATCGTAGTGGCTGAGAATGTGGTTGGTTTAGTGTCTTCGAAACAAGGAGAGCATTACGTTGCGCTTCACAACTCCTTATTGGCTAGAGGGTACAATGTTGGCGCAGTCATGCTCGATGCTGAGAATTGGGTTCCACAATCCCGTCCAAGAGTTTTTGTGATTGGTATCGATAAGAACATCCCTCTCGACGGGTTTATTAGTGATGGTCCAAATTGGGCTCATTCAAAGGCCATTATCAATGTTTCAACAAAAGTCCAAAACTGGATATGGTGGAACTTAACCCCTCCGACGAAGCGAACAATTGGATTAGATGCTCTAATCGAGATAGACCTACCTTTCGATTCAGAAGAAAAAGTAAAACATAACATCAGCTTAATCCCTGAAAACCATATGGCCAAACTAAAAGACGCCATTAGCAAAGGTCATACTGTTTTTCCTGGTTATAAAAGAATTAGAAATGGTAGGCAGGTATTAGAAATTCGCTTTGATAATGTAGCTGGATGCTTAAGAACGCCATCAGGGGGTAGTAGTAGGCAATACCTCGTAATTTATAGAAATGGTGAATTAGGTACACGACTACTATCAATAAAAGAGACGGCAAGACTGATGGGGGCAGGTGATACTTATATCATCCCTGGCACATACAACCAAGGCTACAAAGCGATGGGTGATGCAGTAGCTGTACCCGCCGTTAGCTACCTAAGTAAGCATCTTCTCTTACCTTTAGCAGAAAAGACGAATGCATACTTCATTGCCAATCAGAATGAGATGAGAAAGGATTATTTAAATGCGATTTCAAAATTAGATCAGAAGATAAACAAACTGGCAGGTTAAATTTCACCCAGTCACACTTTATCGTGCCCAAAACATGCAATTTTGTATCTAAAATCATAAATATCCTCTTGCTTGAGGGGTGTGTTCAGGGTAACATGCCTCCCACTTTGACAGGGGTCGTTAGCTCAGTCGGTAGAGCAGTTGGCTTTTAACCAATTGGTCGAAGGTTCGAATCCTTCACGACCCACCAAAGTTTCATTTTTCCTCTCGATACTCTATTTACTCCCAACATTTCGCCGTCTGCTTCCCATTTATCTGAAAAAGCTTACTGAAAAATAAGTCTCTCCATTGCAGCTATCGGAATCCTAGCGACTATAGCGAACTAAATGCCTGACTGTGCAAATTCTTCTTCAATTCTTACTCTTTATAGGATTAAATGACTCCAAAAATGAAATGGAGGATTTGTCGAAGTGATTGATTATGGTACAGGAAGTAGTCCATTTGAGACTGAAGAATTACGTAAGTCCCTATCAAAATTTCTAGATAGTGAGTTTCATGGGCAAAAGGTCGGAAATTACAAATTTGGTGTTTATGCATTTTACGACTATGAATTAGAACCTATCTATGTTGGACAGACCAAAGAAAGTTTAAGAACTCGTATCAGAAGACACCTAACAAATCGAAGAACAGATGCTGTGGCAATGTCAGTGCTTGATCCTATGGAAGTGTACCAAATTTGCGTCTGGCCGATTACAGACTTTAAAGGTAAAGATCAGAAGTTAGTACTTGATGCTTTAGAAAGAAAAGTACATGACTTAGCTATAGAACAGTCAAAGTTTCGTGCGATTCTTAACGAAAAAGAACCTCCACAACCCCTGTTAGATATTGAACTCCCAGAATCATTTAGTGGGACAATCATTTCCCCTGAAGTGCTAGCGCTTAGAAGTCATCCGGACTCAAGAATAGCCCGTAGAGCAGCAACAATTGCGAGTCTTTCGCACATAATTAGTGAACGCAAGGTCAACAATGGATTACGGAACACTCTTATTACTCAAGTGGTACGTCTAAAATGGTTGTCGGAGAAAAGACTTGATGAATTAGTAAAAGCGCATCCAAATTCTGACTCAGCGAATGACGATGAATAATAAGGTGTATTAGCTTATACGAGATCTGACACATCATTTTGAAAAGATGAGGGTTACCTGTTTTTATAAAGGTGAATCGCCACTCCTTAATTAGAAGTCTTATAGACTCATTTCGAAGTGGAGCCACTGAATACAGCCAAGAAATATTGATGCTAAAAAAAGTTCATGAACAACTTCTGAACTGACATACCCTGTCAGTATACTGTGATAATGTGGATCTAAATAATAAACGAGAGATGGTTATGGATAATCTATCGCGCAACGAGATTTTAGCACAACGCCTAGCTCAGATTCTGCTGCAGTTGTTCGAGAGTGGTAAAGTCTCACGAAATGAACTGGCTAACAAATTCAATGTTAGCGAAAGAACTATCTACCGCGATTTGAGTCGCATTGGATCGGTCGTTTCATGCTCAAAGGATGGGGTCTACAGGATATTAACTGAAAAACCAAAGAAAGATGAACTTCCAGATATTAGCAGCCTCAGTGAAAAAACAGGTTTAGGAAAGTTATTACCTGTTTCTGAAACAAGCCCACTACCTAGTTTACTGTCGGCGATAGAATATAAACGAATCAAAATTTTGCCTTTGCCACCTGAACAGTTAACTTCAGAACATCAGAAAAAAGTTTTCAGTCGATTAGATTCGGCAATCAAGGACTGCAAAATTTGCTCAATTCAATACAAAGGTAAATTACGCACAGTCCAGCCGTACCGATTGATGAGCTTAAAAGGCGTTTGGTATCTAGCAGCAACTGACATCGAACTCAACATCAAGGCTTACCAAGTCAGTGGCATTGAATGGTTAGATGTGAAAAAGGCAACATTCGTAGCTGATACCGATATCAATGGCTATCTCGATACAGAAGACGATGCTTGGTTTAGCTTGAAGAAAAAGGAAGTGACAGTCGAAATTCAACCAGCGATTGCTCGCTACTTTGAACGGCGAAACATTTTGCCACAGCAAAAAATCATCAGTAAAACGACAGAAGGTAAGTTGATTGTTACAACTCAAATAGCTCACCGAGATCAGTTATTCCCAACACTGCGTTTTTGGCTTCCAAACGTGCGAATACTGAAACCTGAAATAGAGGCAGAAACTTTTCTTGAGCAACTTTCTCTGCACTTGCAACAAATATCTCAAAAGCATAGTTTTAGTTTTGATACTATTTAAAGAGATATTAAATGAATCGTGCGTTTATTTTTTACGAAAGCTATTTGAACACCTTCGTGTATTGCTGAATAAAAATCAAATTTCAATGACTGATACATCGTAATTAGAACAGTTATATCCACAGACCAATGCGATAGTTGATAAGGATATTGAAAAAGCAAATCGCAAATTAATAGCAGGGTGTTGTCCCAGTATTTGGGTGCAATACAATTTTTAAAAATCTGGATGATTCAATTAGCAAACAAGGATAATCATGGATTCAATCACAGTACAAAATATCGTTTTCACAGAAAAAGATTTCGAGTTGCTCAACAGTAGTGAGTATCAGGAGACTTTTGCTACACGAGTTGAGTCGGAAATCTTTGGTTGCGAAGAGAATTCCAAGAACACCGCAGTTTGCATCAGAGATTTTGTCGATTCTTATTCACAATATAAACACTCCATGGAACTTGAAACATGGTTGATTCAGGAATTGCGCAAGCACCCCGGCATCTGGGAGAGCGAAACAGATTTGTTGGATTCGGCTCACGATATAGTCGCAAGCGTGAAACAACGAAACAATGACCGAATAGAATTACAACAGCACCTTGATAAGGGGATGAGTCAAGAAAGCTGGTTCGCGAAAAAAATCGAGGAAGGCGCACAAGCCAGCGGTTCCATTAGTGTGAGTGCATATGTATCAGACATCGATCAGGTGTTGGAGACTGCCACTCGAGACAACTGGAATGCTATTCACAACCTCGATGGTAGAATCAATCAGACCCGTAATCTTGATGGTTTTATTGCCGAAAGACACCACGCAGATACTTTCAACATTGATGCCGTGACCAAAGGCAGCAAATTGCGTGCTGAGGTGTTGTCGCCAGAACCGGGTCAGGGCTATGGGAAAAACTCGGTAGACATCGTCATCAAGAACGAAAATGGCAAAATCATTCGCCGCTATCAAGCCAAATATGGGAAAGACGCTGACGCGACTTCTGAACTATTTGAAAAAGGCGATTATCGTGGCCAGCAAAAGCTTGTGCCTAAAGGACAGGGTGGCGGTATTCGCCAAAAGAACACCGAGGTAATTGAAGCTGACGGTGTGTCGTCCACTCCTCTATCCAAGGAAGAAGCCAAGGTATTGCAAGAAAAAGCGCAGCGCGAGCATGAAGCTCGGCAATACAAATGGGACGGGGTCAACCGTATTGAAATTGCTAAGCACATTGGTAAACAGGCTTTGTTAAGCGCTTGCATCACAGCCAGTTTTCATGGGGTGCGTATTCTAAGTCGGCGTGTATGGAATTCCCTCACGGGGCAAAAAAATCAAAGCACTAGCGCGGATATGCAGGAGTTTTTTTGTAGTAGTCTCAAGGGGGCGGCAGATGTTGGTTTGCAAACTGCCGTTTCTGGCGGTCTGATGGTGGCTTGTCGTAATGGCTGGCTAGGGAATGCGCTCAAAGCAACGCCTGCAGGTAAAATTGCCCAGATAGCGGTAATTGGTATGGAAAGTGCCAAAGCTATGTACAAGTATGCAAAAGGCGAAATAAGCGGTCAGGAAGCTCTGGATCACTGCGGACGAACATCAGTTGTAACAGTAGCCGGCTTCTATGGAGCAGTTGAAGGTACTGCAATTGGAGCAGCTTGGGGGACGGTATTGGGGCCGGTAGGAACAGTTGTTGGAGGATTTGTTGGCGGAGTGGCAGGAGGTATTGCTGGCAGTACGTTTGGCGAAACGGTTTATGAAGGTAGCAAAGCTATAGTCAAAACTGCAGTTAACGTTACTAGATCTGTCGTTAGCTCGACCATTGATGCAGTCTTGAATGCCGCTAACTCTATGAAAAATTTATTTTCCAGTATTTTTAACTGATACCGCAAAATTAGCAAACTAAGACTAGTCATTGACAAAGGATAATTACATCATGAGCCTGCCTAACTTTACTGAGAAGCTAACGGACTATATACATTCAGGCTGTGCTTGTGTGTTTATTCAGACTAGTGAGGAAGTCCGTATTGACGGGCTACTGGCGCAATTGGCGGAGAAGGAAGGTTTTCATATTCTTGAATGGAATCTTGGCTACGGCTGGGTTGATCCACAAAACAAACAACCTCTTTCGGGGAATGACGTTAACCAGCTAGTTACGCTCTCGCAATCTCTTCCTACTTTAAGAGATGAAGATCTCGACAATAAACTGATTGTCATCAAGAACGCTAAATCAGCATTGGCGGAGGATCAGCATGCCCGAGCTCGCCTGCAACAGCTGCTAAATCGTATCCACCGAAATCACGAAGGCTTAAGTGCCGTTCTGCTTGTCAGCGAATTCATGCAACTTCCACAAGAAATCGAAGCTGGTACTCAGATTCTGCCCTTACCGTTACCGTCACGCGGTGACATAGGCAATCAAATAGATGATCTGGCCGCACAGTTCGGATTGCAGCTTATAGATGAGCAACGAACTGCCGTCTGCAATGCTTGTGCTGGACTTACCCTTCAACAGATTCGTCAGGTCATTCTGCGAATTAAAAAAAAGCACTCTTCGTTTGACCGTGACGCTATTACAGCCATCCTGCACGAAAAAGAAAACCTTATCAGCAAAAGTGGGGTGCTGGAAATGGTCAAAGTCAATGAAAGTATCGACGACCTTGGCGGTTTGGAAGAACTGAAAGAGTGGTTGTGCGAACGCGCAGCACTGATACGCCAAATAGAAAAACTCGAATCATTTAACATAGCTGCTCCCAAAGGTGTATTACTAGCTGGCATGCCTGGCTGTGGTAAATCGCTTGCAGCTAAAGCTGCGGCTAATCTGTTCCAGTTACCATTGCTACGCCTCGACATGGGTAGCCTTCTTGGTAAATACGTTGGTGAAAGTGAGTCGAACATGCGCCGAGCACTTGCCACGGCTGAAAGTATCAGCCCATGCATATTATGGATCGACGAATTGGAAAAGGCCTTTGCCCAGACCAGCAGTGGCGGCGGGGCATCCGAAGTAACTTCACGCCTACTTGGCTATTTCTTGACCTGGATGCAAGACAAATCGGGAACAGTATTTGTGTTTGCCACGGCCAATGACATCACAGCATTGCCCCCTGAACTGTTAAGGAAAGGGCGTTTTGATGAAGTATTTTATGTTGGATTTCCAAACCAACAGGAACGCGAAGCTATTTTACGCGTCAGGCTACAGAAATCGCAGCAAAACCTTGATGAACTCGATCTCAAAGCGCTGGCAGCAGTCTGCCGCTATTACTGCGGTGCCGACATCCATAATGCAGTCAATTTGGCACTGGAAAAAACTGTGCTCGGTAGCTGTCAAAATGTGAGCCAAGACGACTTGCGCGCAGCTATCGCTGCTACAGTCCCGTTGAGCCAGAGTCAGCATGATAAGATTCAGAGCTACGAAACCTTGTTCGAACAACTTAAACTTCGTAGCGCATCGCGCCAAGTTGGTGAAAGTTTGGCGCAAATGAAAAAATGGATTGATGATCCAAATCACCTCCGTCGTCGCAAGCTTGCAGAACACCCAGATTGCCCTGAGTCAATACATGAAAAGTTAATCCAAGATATTGAAGAAAGCGTTATTGAGGCTGTTCTGAAAAATCCATGTTGCACAGAGAAAATATTGGCTTTAGTTGTTACCCAGTGTTGCCCTGCAGAAGTAAATCAAGAAATCTCGGTAGCGCAGAAAAAATTACGTGATAAAGCGTTGGAGTTAGCAGCGAGACATCCGAATATTCCGCTAGATTTAGTTGAAGTCATGCTACAAGAAAAGCGATTAAATCCAACACTAGACTTCTGGAAGGGGATAGAAAGTAATTCTTCAATCACAGTTGAGCTGCAGAATCGTTTGTTACAAGTTTCACCAGAATTACAAATTCTGGAATCAAATAACGAAAGATTATTAAAACGAGCGGTATTAGCTGAAAAAGAATATATCTGTCAAGATGTTCAGAATATTTTGGCAAAAGATAAAGAACGCTACGTAAGGGAGTCACTTGCAGCCAATTTAACAATTTCTGAAGAAACACAACATATTTTAGTTAATGATTTGGAAGAATACGTTCGTTCTGAACTTGCTAAAAATACAAGGCTTACTCAATCGACTCAAAGCCTGCTCACAAAAGATAAAGAACGCTACGTAAGGGAGTCACTTGCAGCCAATTTAACAATTTCTGAAGAAACACAACATATTTTAGTTAATGATTTGGAAGAATACGTTCGTTCTGAACTTGCTAAAAATACAAGGCTTACTCAATCGACTCAAGAGATTCTAACTAAGGATAGAGAAGAATATGTCCGCAGCAGTTTGGCTTGTAATCCAACAATTTCCTTCAATAATCAGAATGTTCTAGCGGCAGATAGTGACGATAGAGTTAGAGCTTCTCTTGCTCGAAATACTGAAATGACAAAAGAAATTCAGCTAGTTCTTATCAAGAATAGTGAAAGTAATGTTCGGGAAAGCCTTGCACAAAATGTTAACTGCCTCCCTGAATTACAAAATCTCTTGGTTAAGGATGAGTGCAAGGGTGTTCGCAGTTGTCTTGCTGAAAACCCTAATTGCTTGCAAGTGTTGCAAAGTGTTTTAGCAAAAGATCCTGAGAAAGATGTTCGGGAGGCTCTTGCCGGAAACGAAAAATGTATGTTGGAATTTCAGATTGCTCTTATCAATGATTGCAGCCAATCTACTAGATGTCTGATTGCGCGCCGAGCGATGGATTCTTTGGAGCTTCAAAGTATACTTGCAAATGACGATAGCAGCGATGTACGTCTAGCTCTTGCTAAAAACCGTAATTGCCTCCATGCAATCCAAGCTATTCTTGTACACGATAATGATAGTGACATCAGGGAGGCTCTTGCTGAGAATCCAAACATTTCTGAAGAAACGCAGTACATTCTAGCAAAAGACGTCAAAAAATATGTGAGAGCTGCGCTTTATTCTAATGAAAACGTTTTACCTGAAATACTTGGAAATAATTCCTTTACTGAAGCTATTTACTATACACTCACAAACTCGAAATTAATCATGTCTTCATTATTTGGAGGTGAACCTGAAATCACAAAAGAGGACCAAAACATACTAGCTTCTGACAGTCCGAGCAGCTTAAGAGAATCGCTTGCCCAAGCAACTAGATACCATGAGACGCAGAATATTTTGGCCAAAGACAATCGAAACTCTGTTATTCAGGCACTTGCTGATAATCCACATCTTTCCCAAGAGGTTAAGAACTTTCTTTCTAAGAAATATGATTGGGTCACCTTTTAACTGTGTGTACTAGTTCAGGTCTGAACTAGTACACAGTTTAGCGTCCGTTGCACTTTTATCAAACCATTGCCGAGGTACATTAGGATGTATGCGACTCACATAACACGTCCTGCACTTTAATAACTATTAACATGCAGAAATCGCGTGTTTTCGCGCATATTTGAGCTGTTTCAGCAGCAAACTATAGCAAAACTCGATTTAACTTTTATTATGCAGGTAAAAGTGCATAACTACTCATTTTTCGAGTATATTGTCACTAGCAAGGTTCGCTCGTGTCATAGCTAAAGTCGTAACGCTTCACGATTTCTCTACAGAGCGAATAGCATCACTCACATCTGCAAAAGCCGACTGATGAACTCACTGCATGCTATCAAGTGACGTTATTTGAAAAATGGTTGGAGCCTCATTCACAGCTCATTGAAATTAAAATAAATTTTAATTCACATAACCAAAATTACTTCCATAAAAACCATGATACAATAGCTATTTAGGCACAAATCAGTAGAATGTCCAAGCTCAGAATTACGAAGGTCATTTGAATGTCATACAAAGCTATAGATTTATTTGCTGGAGCAGGCGGCTTCAGTCTAGCAGCTCATAATCTTGGCTTAGATATCGTAGCTGCAATTGAGCTCGATGCTGCGGCTTCTGAAACTTATAGCCAAAATATTATAAGTAGATTGGGCCAAAAAACCCATCTACTCAACGAAGATATTCTTAAAATCAATCCTGAAGAGCTAAGGGAAAAGCTCAGAATAGAGGTTGGAGAACTTTCTCTCATTTTAGGTGGACCACCTTGCCAAGGTTTTTCAAGCCATCGGATTAAGGATGCAGGAGTAGATGACCCAAGAAATCAGCTTCTTCTTAGATACTTTGACTTTGTTGAGTCTTTTTCGCCTAAAGCTTTTCTTGTAGAGAACGTAGCCGGTCTTTTCTGGGATAGACACAAGAGCTACTTAGATAAGTTCATCGATTTGGCAAATAGACACAACTATAAGATCATATTTTGCGGCACATTGAATGCAAAAGACTACGGTGTTCCTCAAAATCGAAAACGTGCTTTTATACTTGGTATACGTGAAGATGTGCACCATGAAAAACTAATATTCCCACCTAAACAGACACACTTTTCACCTAGTTCAATTCATGCCAAAGATAGAAAACCCCAATGGCGAACAGCATCTTCTGTGTTCGAACCTCTCACTAATCAGTTGATAGAACTTTACATTAAGCAGTATTTTTTACCTCGTACAAAGCTTAGTGCTGATGAGGCTAGAAATCTGTTATCTAATTTGGAGTCAGGGCAACCAGTCAAAGACGATGACCCGTGCAAAGTTCATATGCAACCTACAGAAAAAATGAAAAGGCGATTTCAGAGAACTCGACTAAACGGCAGCCGGACTGACGCGGGAAAAGAGTTTGAGTTGGATTGCCATGCAAACGGTTATGCTGGTCATAAAGATGTGTACGGAAGAATGTTCATTCACCAACCAGCAAATACTATTACAACAGGCTGCAACAATCCTTCTAAAGGGCGTTTTGTTCATCCTTGGAAAAACCATGGGATAACATTGAGACATGCCGCAAGACTTCAAACATTCCCTGACGACTTTACTTTCTTTGGAAGTACAACAAACCAAGCGAAACAGATCGGTAATGCTGTACCGCCCGAATTAGGTAAAGTTCTCATCGAAACCATTATGAATGGAATGGAATAAAAAAAGAGCCTATTATGTAGGCTCTTTTTTATTATTAATCAGTTACAAACTGTATGCAGCAGCGTGAGATTGGTCTATGGCAACTTTTAAAACACGAGCTCGGGCATTAGACCTGTTAGGTCGTCAGCAAATTGCTGGCATTCCTACAGCGATTAACGAACTCCTAAAAAATTCCCATGATGCATATGCAGATAAAGTAGATATAGACTACTTCCGTTCGAAGGATCTATTTGTGCTACGAGATGATGGCATAGGAATGACTAGGGAAGACTTTGAAAATCGTTGGTTAACTTTGGGAACCGAATCAAAAGTTAATCATAAAAAGTCACTCGAACCTCGTATCGATAAAAATAAGAAATTTCGAACACCTATGGGTGAAAAGGGAATTGGCCGGCTCGCAATTGCATCGATAGGACGTATAGTCCTAATCGTTACAAAAGCTAAAGGACAACCTGATGTAACAGTGGCTCTGATTCACTGGCAATTGTTTGAAATCCCTGGTTTAAACCTAGAAGACATCCCGATACCCATACAATCACTAAGTACTTTACCTAGCCGGACCAACATAGATTCTATGAAAGCTGAGGTACGATCTTCGATTGACGTTCTTAACAGTCAAGGAGATCTGTCCGAAGATGAGTATGAATCACTACTTTCAACTCTTTATAGTTTTAATGTTTCTCCTGAAGACCTCAACAAAAAACTAGTAGGTATCTACGATCTTAGTGGCATAGATAACGGTGGTACTTTTTTCTATATATCGTCTATTGATCCAATTTTTAACAATGACATCGATGGTTCAAATAAAGGAAAAGAAGCCACAAAAATTGAAAAGATGTTGATGGGATTTCACAATACTATGACTCCCAAGCATCCTGCACCTACATTGGATATTGTCTTTAGAGATTACAGGTATGATGAAGAAAGCTACATCGATATTATTGATAGAGAAAATTTCTTTTCGGTAGAAGATTTTGAAAAAGCAGATCACCACTTTGAAGGAAAATTTGATGAATATGGTCAATTTCAAGGAATGGTGAAAATTTATAATGAAAAGACTTTTGATCATATTGTAAATTGGACAGAAAATAACTTTAAACCAACTAGATGTGGGCCTTTCTCCATAAACTTTGCTTATATACAAGGTAGAAAAACCGAATCAATACTAGATAATGAAAACCATGCAAGAATAAGAGCAAAGGCTGATAAATTTGGTGGTTTATACATATATAAAGATAATATAAGAATTTTGCCTTATGGTGATTCAGATTATGATTACCTCGAAATAGAAAAGAGAAGAAACTTTCGTTTTTCATACTTTTTCTCATATCGAAGAATGTTTGGAGTTATTAACATATCTCACGACAAAAATAGTGACTTAAAAGAAAAAGCAGGAAGAGAAGGCTTCATTGAAAATAAATCTTACCGGCAAATGCAAAATATTCTGAAAAATTTCTTTATACAGATTGCTGCGGATTTTTTTTCTTCAGATGATGAATCCCCAAAGTCAGAGGCTTGGAATAGTAAAAGAATTGAGATAACTCAAACTTATAAAGCATTAGAAAAAAGAGAGAAGCAGGCAAAGGAAAGAAAATCAAAATTTGAAGCTAGCTTAATTAACTTTTTTGAACTTTATAAGGATAATGCTTTCAATGACCATGTCCAAAACATACTTCGAGAAATAGATTTTGATTTCAAGAGTGTATCTATAGAGAAAGATGAAATTTTAGCAGGTCAAAAAATCCTTGATATTGAAGCCAAGTCGAGACAAAAATTAAATGAATATAGAAAATATATTATTGTACCAGCTCCTAGAGGATTTTACGTAAAGGGGGAATTAAAAAAAGATTATGAAACATACTTGGAGATATTTGATGAAATAAATCTGAATATTTTCGAAAAAGCTCTAATAAAAATAGACTCTTTCGTTGAAGAGACGGTAGCTGATCTTCATATTCAAATAAATAAAAGAAGAAGGTTAGAAAAAGCTGTAGAGGCGATATCCGAACAGGCAAAAAAGATAAACTCAGAGAAACGTAAGTTAGCTAACGAATCCGTACTAGACATTTCTAAGAGAGTAAAATCATTAGCTAATGATTTAATGATTGATTTGGACAATCAAATTAGAGAAGTCAAAGATAGGTTTAAAAACGTCTCTATAGATGATGAACCAGACATTAATTTAGTTGCTTTGCGGAATGTTTTATCCAATGAAATAACGTCAATTTCAGAAAGAAACACTAACGTTCTAGATACAATCATTCGTCAATTAGAAGGAATATATTGGGAGAAAGATGAAGAAAACAATTATATCACTAATGAACAAATTACAGGGGCACTTAGTGAGGAGTTAGATAGCCTTCGTGAAAAAATAAATGTCGATGTGGAACTTAGTCAACTAGGACTAGCAGTAGGTGTTATACACCACGAATTTAATAGCACTGTCAGGTCTATTCGAAATAGTCTTAAAGATTTAAAAGCTTGGTCTGACGTGAATGAAGATCTAGACGGGGTATACAGAAACATTAAAGTTAATTTTGAACATCTAGATGGTTACTTAAACTTATTTACACCATTGAATAGACGATTATCCAGACGTACAGAAGAAATTAAGCTATTAGAAATAAAGAACTTCTTAATAGATTTATTTAAGAACAGATTTAAACGACATAATATCGAATTCAAACATACAAATGGATTTTCAAGGGCAAAAATAACTGGTTATAGGTCTACATTCTATCCTGTTTTTGTTAATGTAATCGACAATGCTATACATTGGTTAAACGAAAGTGGAAACGAGAATAAGACTATTAGGCTTCATGCTGATAACGAAGGAAATGTATATATATCTAATAATGGATTGGAGATAAAGCCTCAAGATAAGCTAAAAATTTTTAATCTTGGATTTTCGAGAAAAGACAATGGGCGTGGAATGGGGCTTCATATTAGCAATGAAGTCCTAGAATCTGCGGGCTATCACCTATTACTAGATGAACCAAGAGAAAATTCCACAGTAACGTTCAAGATTTCCAAGGTTAATAATAATGACTAACTTTACTAAAAAATCAGAAAAAGCGACTGATAACTTTATACAAAGTATAGTTTTTATCGACGATAAAGCATACAAAAATAATACTATTTCAGATCAACATGACTTTGATGCAAGAGAGATAACAAAAGCTTTTTCTGAGAATGGAAAAGTATGTGCCGTTTACGAGCCTACATCAACTCAAGAAATAGATTCTCTAATATCTGTAGCAAAAAAAGCTGATGTGGCAGTAATCGATTGGCAAATATTAATTGAAGAGAATAAACCAGTCGAGGAAACGGATGACGAAGCGGATGCAGAAGTCGATGATGTTAGGGGTATTTATACCAAAAGAATAATAACGCAACTACTAAATGATGAATCCTGTAAGAATAGCGTCAAATTAATTCTCATATATACAGGTGATACAGACCTAGAGCAAATAGCGACAGATGTACACGAAGAATTAGCTAAACACAATTTGAATGACTTTAATATTGATGAAAATGATAACTGCACAATAAAGTCTAGCTTCTGTAAAATCATGGTTATCGCTAAATCTAATCGTGAAGAGGCAGGAGGCCAACACGCTGAATTATTGAGAACGAAACGTGTTACATACAATAATCTACCTGTATTCATTACTGAACAGTTTGCATCATTAACTTGCGGGTTACTATCTAACTTTGCTATGGAGTCCCTATCTGAAGTAAGGCGTAACTTTAACCACATACTAAGCCTATTTTCACAAAAACTTGATGCCGCATATCTTGCCCATCAGTCTTTGCTACCTAACACCCATGACGCTAATGAGCTGCTTATAGATCTATTAGGTAGTACTTTTATGTCTACATTACGCTACAAAGGATTGAACCATTATATCAATAATGACCTAGTAGAGTCGTGGCTAAATGAAAATGTTCAAGAGAGAGACTATCAGTTTAAAAAAGCTGACGGAACTAATGACAACGTTACATTTAGATTAAACAAAAGAAAACTGATACAACTTCTTCAGCCTCATGCTGTTGTCGAAGACAAGTACAAAGCAATAATTCAAGGTCCTGAAAATCCGCAAATAACAAACAAAAAGGTTGAGCTGTTAGCTTCAAAGTTTGCTATTACATTGTTTACCGAAGATACAAATTACGATGAAATAAACCAAAATTTCGCAAACTTATGCCAACACAGAAACGTCCTTATAGGTGATGAGTATACTCCAAACCTGTCTCTCGGGACTGTGGTAAAAAGTAGCGTAGACAATAATTATTACATATGTATTCAACAAAGATGTGACTCGGTTAGACTGTACACAGGCGACCACAGACGCTTCCTATTCTTATCTCTAACTGAGGTGACAGATAAGTCATTTGATTTTCTTACGCCTGCAGGTGTCAAACTGAAAGTTAACAAAGGTACATATTCTCTTAGAACTGTTAAGTTTAACGGCTCTGTGACTGGAAGTGTTTTGTCTGAGTTAGTTGAAAATAAACGAATTTTTTACCCTACCCACCATTCCGAACAAATTCCTGAAGCATTTGAGTTTGTGGTTGAATTAAAAGATATGTACGCGCAAAAAATTATCGAAGAGTATAGTGGTAGTCTATCTCGTGTGGGCTTAGATGAGCCAGAATGGGTTAGAAGATACACCTAACCAATACTTGCATAAGTATTTTTATTTATAGTGATAAGGTTTTTAATGACTTTATCACTTCCATTTTCTCCAAAAATAAGTAAAAAATGCAAATAGCACCAACACCTCCACTTTGAGCAACTCTTACCTCAATTAATATATCCCAGGAAAATAGCCACATCTAACTCTTGACACATAAAATATACTTTTCTATCTATGATTATTTATAATAATTACATTAATCTTAACTCATCAACCAGCTAACTACAGGTAAATTAATATATAGTCATACTATGAATTGTCAGTTATTCTAGCTTTTAGGAGCCAATGATAACTCATATCTGAATGAACCATTCTTTTGCAAATTCTAATATATTTCAGCACTGACCTTCCTGAAATAAACCCCCTAACATCATCTAAATCATAATATCTATCTTTAAACATTTCCCTTAGATATTCGATACCAAACTTAGTGTTATACCAATTGATATTTGTCATTGTTATATATGAAAAACTGTGCAATCTCTTCAAAACCTCTATAAGTCTAGACTCACTAATTCGAATATCCAACTCACATCTCACCAAATCGGTCAGACATTCAATTTCATCAAATTCGAAAATAGCCTCCTTAGACGGAGCATCTTCATGTCCTATAACAATATAACCTAACTCACCAACATTAATCCCCCCACCTAAACCATTTTTATTTCTTCGAATATTTTTCCTAGAAACCGAAAAAACTTCACCTAAAAAATATCTAGAATTAAATCTGCTATACAAAAATAGGGCTATCTTTATCTCATTGATTTTCAAAAATGGATTAGAGTAGACATTTGAGCAAAAGTAATCACTATTTTTTTCATACTTCAAATCAGATAATTCAGCAGCCTCACTTCCTTCTGAATATTGGAAATCAGAGTAGTAATCCAGCAAGAACCTTGCCATATAAATTGAATTTTCCTGTTTCTTTTCTGTAATTGACTCAGGGACAGGAATTATTGGATTTTCAATTGTACCTATATCAGCCATAACTTTCCTCTCTATAACTGTTAGTACGCCCATTCATTTGGCTAAGTGCTCAACTATACTATCATTCATCAAAAAGAACACAAGATGTATGCAATTTTACTAATTAAATGATTAAAAACAATAAGATAAATATTTAACAAATACTTATAGACTCCTGACTTAGGATACAGCATGGATTCTAATGGAATATGACTGTACCTAACTTCTACTCATGCCTCATGTGTTAATAGTCGGGTAACTTTCTAGAGGAGCACACCATGAAGAAACAAAAAAATCACTCTAAATCCCAAGTGCAACAAGGTAAAAACAAGGAGAATCAGCTGCGTAAGGTAACAAAGAAAATCACACCACAGAAGAAGCCAAAAATAAAGGCCATCACAAAGACTAAAAATTTAAAAGGCAATTTAGTAAAGGGTATTCAAGACTATTCAATATCCACATTCGAATACATTGTTTACGACCCAACAAAGCCATTAGTGGTAGAAGACAAGCTTCCAAAGTTTGGCCTAGAACTAGTGAAGTCTATCTCGTTTGCCTCAGCCTCATGCATTGAATTTGCTGCTGCTGGGATGCACTGCGTCCTTAGCTGTGCAATAGCCAATAAGTTCCGAATCCGCCCCTACATCGACAACAAAACCTACTCAGTAACCCCCAATCTTTCCGGCATCATTATTGCTGAACCAGGGAGCAATAAATCGGCTTCGCCACAATTGTTGATGCAATTCATAAATGAAATCCAATTGCAATTAGCAGAGAAATTCGCTGAACAGTCAAAGATCTTCGAAAAAAATCTAATCAAACAGCAAATGGATAACTGTTATTTCAAAAAGGAAGCTCGTCGACTTAATGATGCTCTACACAATTTGCCGCCTCAGTCTAAAGAAGCCAAAGAGCTCCGCGAGGAACTGGATAATGTCTTAGAACAGTGTGTTGAGTTACCAAAGCTCATCTACTCAACCATTTTGACAGTACAAGACGTGACACTAAAAGGCTTGATGCAGATTGCAGCTAACCAAGCGGTTCCTGTCTTAATTTACAAAGATGAACTAGCCGTCTTTTTAGAAGACATATTTGAACGCAAAAATGGAAACATTCGACGCTACCTAATCGAAACGATGGACGGCAAAAGCAACTATACCAATGTCACCGCTAACAAGCGCAATCATTCTGTGCGCCCACCAGTTGCGTCTATCCTAGGCACGACACAGCCAAGCGTGATTAAAAAGTTGATTAGCAAAGTATTAGAAGAGAAGATCACCAACGACGGTTATCTCGATCGCCTACAATGTATCGCCTATCCAAACTCAAAATATCTAGAACCGTATACCGGAGATATTGTAAACCCGGATGAAGTGCTTAAAAAACTAAAAAAGCTGCTCATTAAACTTTATACCACTGCACAAGATCAGCTCATCGAAGTCAGTTTATCTGATGAAGCAAAATCAATCTTTCAAAAGTTCAAGGTTAATTTAGCTAAGCAGCAAAAATCAGATGCTATCTCTGAAAATGTTAAAAACAAACTCTCAAAGTACCCCGATATGGTATTGAGCATCGCACTGATATGCGCGGTATTACGTCAATACGAAAAGGATCCAAAGTCACTTTTCACACTCAAAACACTCGAAAGTAGTGATATCCGCATGGCAATACATTGGGCAAAACACTACCTGATGCATTTGAAAAAACTTTGGGGTTCTAAGACTCCAAAAATGCAAAATGCACTTAAAATTTTGAAAAACCTCAAAAAACTCATGGATAAAGATCGCTGCTTCACTACTCGTGATATCACTCAACGCAATTGGGCTGGGATCAAAAATGACAACGACAAAGCCAAAAAGGCACTGGAAGTGCTGGTCAATGAAGGGGTTATTAAATCTGTAAATACCAACAAGAAGACCGGACGTCCCTCTGAAAAATGGCAGGTAATTGCCAATATCGTTGATTGATTCGGTTTGTGATGGGGAGGCATCCCTCCCCTCTATTTAACAGTTTACAGAGAGAATCCTAATGAAACACAAATCATCTAAATCAATCATTAATAGTACTATGTCTAATAGTTCTAAGTACTTAGACCACACTAGCAATGATATTCACATTAAACCAGATAACTATCTAGAAGCCATCCCTCAGTATCGTGTTAGTCATAACGCGTTTGTCTCTAAGTCTATGCACCTACGTCTAGCCGAGCATACAGCGCCAAACGTGATGGACACAAAAGCGCTGAAATACGCATTACAACATGCCACTGTAGGTTATGTCTCTGATAGCGCGAAAGGCCTGCACCTCCAGAGTATCTTGCTTGCATCTCAATTAGCCAACCCACAGGCATGGGCGTGTTATCCCATCATCGATAAACTGCATATTACTGTGGATGTGGCTGAAGATGAGATGAATGAGCTATACCGTCAATTTCCATCTATCTACGAAAGCACTCAATTCAAGTGCTCTAAGAAAAAAACTAAGCGCCAGAATGGCCAATTCTATAGTGATGTACTGACATTCTCATTAAAGACTGATAAGACCGCACAGATACGCATTTTCTTTGGTGATAACGCTAAAAGTCGTGCCACCCAGCACAATAAGCTAAGATTTGAGCTTATTCCTGCGAGGTTTACACCCAAACAGATTAGTGAGTTTTTCTATCAACTTAAGCGTTCTAAGTGCATTAAGGACTATAAGGCAAAAATGCAAAACGCTAAGGTCACTCGTTGTGATGTCGCCATAGATTTGTTGTGTGTTTCAACACCCTTAGTGATTGTAGATAAGCCAAAGGTTAAACATTTTAGTAACCACAGTCAGCATGAGCATAAGGAAATGCGCTTTGTTCAAACGATGTACATCTGCAAGCAAGGTGATAGCCACATCGTTGTTTATAGTAAGTCAGAAAAGTTGTTAGAGAAGTCGCATAAACAGGCCAAGAATAGGCTATCGATGCTCATTAATGTAGACGGTAACCCCTTATCCATCTCACGGTATGAGAATGTCTACCGCCCCCAGCAGTCTGGAAGTACTCTGTTGCTACAAGACCTACATAAAATGAGTCACTTGTTTAAATCAGTCGAAATTTATAATCCTGACATACTCAGCAATTTAAATGAGGCAGAACGCAAATTAGCACTTAGAGATGGTCTAATGGTTTATTTGAAAAATGAGTACGATGAAACCGCCTTTATGGCTCGGAGTGAAATGCTTCAGCGTCATGCAATGTTTATTAATCGTAAACAGTTTAAGTTGATGCAAGAGAAAGTGCTGAGTAAGTTACGAAAGTGCATCATATCGCCCAAGGCTTAGCCAAGCTAACCGTGTCAAAAACAGCGGCTGAAAAATAGCCGCACTTGTGATACCATACACTTACAGTGTGGTATCACTACTCCCTTCTGTTTCAATCCCCTAGCAACATATCAAACTATTCTTACTGGAGTTATCTATGACTACAGCGACTGCTTATGCGCTCTATTTGAGCCGTCTTGCGCCCAATAGTCAGCGCTCGATTGCTTCGCAGATGCGCAGCATTGCACAGCTAATGGACTGGCCTGACGCAGCGATAGGCAAGCAACTCAGCAGCATTAACTATCAACAAGCGATGCAGATACGCGCATTGCTAATCCACGAGCAGTGGTCGGCGCGCTCGATTAACCGTGCGATGACAGCGATTAAGAGTATCGTCAAAGTCGCGGCCTTAATGGGTGAAGCTGATATGCAGCAAGTCGCGCATATCAATAGCATCGCTAACATGAAACACGGTGCCCATCAGGGCAATCCCCTGAGTGCTGAGCAAGTCACTAAGCTACTCGCCTTGCTTTCCAAGCGCCAAGACACGTATGGACTTCGCACGTTAGCTATCTTTGCACTGTTCCTCGGAACGGGGCTGCGCCGTAGTGAGCTTGCGGCACTGATGCTCGCCGATTATGACAGTGCAACGTCAACGATTAAGGTGGTTGCAGGTAAAGGCAACAAGAGCCGCATTCTGTTCTTACCCAATTGGGTTGAACAGCATGTCATCGCTTGGCTCAACGTGCGTAAGATGCAGTCGGGACCACTCATTTGCCACTGTCGCGCCACTGGCACTATCGTCCATTACCGCCCAGTGAGTCGGGATGCGCTCTATCGGTTAGTCAAAGACAAGCTTGGAGATATCGGCGTAGTAGGTGCATCACCCCATGATTTGCGCCGCACCTTTATAACTCGGCTACTGGAGCAAAACGTCGATATCAACACCGTGCGTCAAATGGCAGGCCATGCAGATATCAGTACTACCACCATTTATGACAAGCGCGGTGATGCGTTTATGCGTGAAGCCGCTGCCACCCTGAACTATGTGTCAGCACCGAACGAACGGGGTGGGAAAACAAGATGTTAAAGCGTGTAAAATCACCCCGTAAATGGCGTGCCAATCATTGCCACTACCTCGCCTCTCAGTTGAGTGAAGCATTGATGTTTGCCGCCATTACCGTCGACAAGGAAGTGCCATCTTCGATACTGGGCGCAATCACAGGCGAGCAGATAGAGCCGTTTCTTCGCCTGAGCCTAGAGGATGCATCACTCAAGCTACCAAGCAAAGACCGCGCACCGCTCAACACGGCAACGGTTAAGCATAACGCGCAGTTTCTTGGTCAGTTGCTTGGCTTAATGCCGCAGATGCAACCTGTAGTTGAGTTCTTGATTGTCATCAATGCCAATGCCGGACTCAGGGAGTTAACCGAATTACTGATTGATGATGACTTTGATGTACTAGAACGCATGCTACTAGGTAAGACAACCCTTGATTTAGAGGTCATCCTGTCGCAGTTGGCGGTGTTCGAGCGTTACCAACTGATTGCAGAAGCGACCTTGGGTGCGCCTTATCGATTGCTGTTCCCAAGCGTACTGGTATCCATTTTAGTATCTCAGAAGTTAACCAGTGCAGTCGACTTCTTAGCCCCCATGCTCAGCAAAAGCCCCGAGGCACAATTTAGTTTGTCGCAATTTGGGCATGTGAACACTGACTTACTGGCTAACTACCTTGCGGCCATCACTCAAAAGCCCTCGGTAGGCGTCAATATCCTGCTCTATGGCAAAGCGGGTACAGGTAAAACGGAGCTTGCTCGGACATTGGCAAAGACGATTAAGCGCAATTTACTGGAAGTCCAAAGTCAGCAGTTAATCGAGAGCCAATACCGAAGCGATAACATCGCAAAGGCAACCAGCATACGCCTTGCTCACCTGAACTTGTTACAAGGTCTACTGGCTCACAGCAATGACAGCTTGTTGCTGGTCGATGAGTGTGAAGCATTATTTGTGCAAGCCGATGAACAGTATTCCAAAGAACAATTGATGCAGGCGCTAGAGCAAAATCCTGTTCCTGCCATTTGGATTACCAACCATGTTGGCTTGTTAGAACCCAGCTTTATTCGCCGTTTTAAGTTGGTGATGGAAGTCCCTGTACCCGATGAACCCTTTGCCTATGCCATCAATGAGCACTTACTGACACCGCTGAAGGTATCACAGGACTATCACCTGCTACTGGCAGAGAAGCCTAATGTCACTCCCGCCATGGTTGGTAATGCTGCCCATGTGGCGATGACACTCAAACTCAAAGGTGCCAAGGCTGAAGTCCTTATTGATGAAGTGATTGATGCCACCCTAGAAGCCTGTGGTGAAGAAGCACCACCGCCAAAGTATCAAGGGGAGCTAGCGTTCGATAGCAACATGGTCAACTTCAAAGGCGGTGATGATGCAGCAAGTGTGACTACCGTAGAAACACTGGACTCGATTAATCATGCGGTTAAGCAGGCCATGCCGATTAGGGTGATGCTGAGTGGTCCCCCTGGTACAGGCAAGACAGCATGGGTACATCACTTAGCCGAAACCCACGGCTTTGAGCTGATGCACATCAAATGCTCTGATGTACTCAGTAAGTATGTCGGGGACAGCGAGCAGAACATCGCGAGGCTTTTCAGAGAAGCGCACAAACAGCAAAAGCTGATGCTCATCGATGAAGTCGATAGCTTGCTCAGCAAACGCGATAGCGCTCAAGCGCTGCATGAAGTGCAGCTCGTTAACGAACTGCTATCACAGCTTGAGTGCAACACTCTGCCCGTGTTCGCAGCAACCAATGCGCTTGCCAGTATTGATAGTGCGGTCATGCGCCGCTTTGATTTCAAGTTGGTGTGTGACTATTTAACGAGTGACCAACGCCAAGCGCTGTATCGGCAAGTTCTTGGGATTAAACGCCTAACCCATGAAGAAGTCTCAACCCTAAACAGCCTAAACCAGTTAACGCCCGGCGACTTTGCCATCTTAGCAAGACGCCAACGTTTTGAACCCAAGCGCGACCACCGCGCAACCGCCCTTGCGCTCCTCACCACCGAGAACAGCCGCAAACAAGGGCAACCTCGTATCGGATTTATCCGCTAACACCCACTAAAGGAAACACACCATGACCACAGTATTGAGTTCTCTCAAGGTAATCGCTCGCCCTGAAATTGCCCCTAAGCCACCTGTGCTCGGCAAACGGATGAAGTTACTCGACAAGCTAGACCAGCAATTGTCGTTAGCCGAATGCATGATTGAAGGCCGTGAATTTGAAGCCTACAAAGAGCGCTCGGTTAAAGACCCTGAGACTGGTGAGCGTAAGAAAATTCGCCGCCGTTACATCGTCCGACCTTGGTTCTATGACAACAACGAGCACTACTACTTTGAAGTGCGGATTAGTAACAAACCCATCGAACTGGAAAAAGGTTGCCCCGCTATTGATGTCGGTGAAAAGGCCAACTTGCCAGCGGTGATTAAGGTGGTGATTGATGCCGTGGAGAAAGGCGAGTTAGACGAGCAGTTACTCGCCCCCGCCCCCAAGATAGGCAAGAAGGCCAAAACCGATAAGACATCAGCTAACACAGAGAAACAGGCCACCAAACCAAGTAAGTGACAACTCACATCACCCATATTCCATACCAACAACAGGGGGACACGATGCCCCCTTTGTTTTGCCACTTTTGAGGGTTAAATAATGAAAACCATTAATACCGACCTACCATTACCCGTGTCACCTGTCTTTACCAAAGCACTGGCAGAACTCGTGAAAAATATTGATAGCAACGCTGTCACCATTAACTTTCGGGACCCCGATTACAGTCCACAAACAGGTGGCTTTCATCCCGTGGAAATCAGGCTAGAGAGATATGCTGACCAATGGCAGTTATGCTACATCACCGACTTTTGCTATGTCGGCTATGCGGGGCAATGGGAATTAGTGAAAGAGTTGGACTTTGACTTTAGCTGCGGCGTGTTTCAATCCATTAGCGGACTATTAGTAATTGAAGCGGCAGCAGAGCTTTACCCAATTTGGGAGCAAAACTTCTTGTGTTACTGGCAGGAAATGGACGTTTTTAATGTCAGTATTTCGACAGACTAACCCTCAAAACACTCAAAATGTGGCATCGGCACATATCAAACCAGATAAAGTCGACTAGACTGAGGCACGAGCAGGAAATGGTTTCCTCGCTTGCGCTATGCAATGCCTTAAAGAAGAAGGAGCAATTCCATGTCAGGATGGTATGAATTAAGCAAAAGCAGTAACGATCAATTTAAGTTTGTGCTTAAGGCTGGTAACGGAGAAGTCATCCTCACCAGCGAACTCTACACGGGTAAGAGTGGTGCCATGAATGGTATCGAATCCGTTCAAACCAACTCCCCTATCGAAGCCCGATATGCCAAAGAAGTGGCGAAAAACGATAAGCCGTACTTCAACCTAAAAGCCGCGAACCATCAGATCATTGGCACTAGCCAAATGTATTCGAGTACCGCAGCAAGGGACAACGGGATCAAGTCGGTAATGGAGAATGGGAAAACCACGACGATTAAAGATCTAACCTAGATCGATATGTGCAGAGTGGTGGATCTTAAAGGGCATGTGTGTACCAACAAAAAGCTGGACTTAAAGCGGTAAGTATCTAACAATGCTGAATTTTAGATACAAAAAAACCGACTTAATGTCGGCTATTTGTATGGTACCAGAGGACGGACTCGAACCGTCACGCTTTTAAGGGCGGTGGATTTTGAATCCACTGTGTCTACCGATTTCACCACTCTGGCACAACTTTGGAGCTTCAAAAACTTTGCAAATCTTTGCAAGGCTTTTGCGTGTTAATTATTTCAAATTAACTCTTAATAACAACAGCTTAGTGAAGTTTAATATCGTAACGCAGTGACTTTTGAATCCGCTGTGTCTACCGATTTCACCACTCTGGCATTATCAATACTTAGAGCTAATAAAAACAACTAGCTGGCTCTAAGTGGTGGGAATTATACCTTTGCCAAAGACAATGGCAAGCCCTTTTAAAGACCTTGTTGGCAAATTAGTTTTAACCGCTCAAAAATCCGGCGTCTATTAATTTTACCTTGGATACTGCTCGATGACTCTTAAAACAGCATCTTAATCTACTCAGCGCCATGGGAAAGTAAAAACTGCGTATATTCCTTGTCACTTTTTTGAATATGGTTAACCAACCAAGATTTTAAGAATACCATTAACTCGTCAGCCACATCTTCACCTCTACCAACCCGCTTTTGAAAATCAAGCACTTGACCAACAAGCTGCGCATGTTTCTCCTTATGGGCAATAGTTTGTGGGTATCCAAAACGAGCAAACAACTCTTCTTCATAGGAAAAATGATTCGCGGTGTAATCCACAAGTCCTTGAACAATCCGTTTAATCGCTTCGAGGCCATAGGCTTCGCTTAAGGTACGGTGCAATTCGTTAACAAGAGAGACTAAGCGTTGATGCTGGCGGTTAATCTCCGGCATACCGATATCAAGTTCAGGCCCCCATTTTACAAATAGTTGGCTTTGGGCTTGATTAGAGGTAAATAGCTGCTTATCCACATGGAAACGATGTAGCAGTGAACCAATCTCCTGAGACATATTATAAACCTTAAGACTAGATAGATTGGTTAGATTAGTATGATGCGCATTTTTCAACGCTAATTCAGCCATCGCGTTGATATTTTTGTTAATTTCCTCTGCAACGGCATGCTGCTCTTCCGATGCAGTGGCAATTTGATGAGACATATCAGTAATGCTTTCAACGTGAGTGACAATTTCACCCAAAGATTGATGCGCTTTCTCTACCATCAAGGCGGTTTCATCGGCGATAGTGACGTTTTTTAACATCACTTCAACCCCTTGTTGAGCGCCCTTTTGTAATGCGGTTATCTGCTGTTGAATTTCAGCGGTCGCCTCTGAGGTACGTTTTGCCAAATTACGGACTTCATCGGCAACAACCGCAAATCCACGGCCATGCTCACCCGCTCGAGCACTCTCAATCGCCGCATTAAGAGCCAATAAGTTGGTTTGTTCGGCCACTTGCGAGATAGTCTCAATAATGCTGCTAATGCTATTCGTATCGGCAGCAAGGTGTTCAATCACTGCTTTTGTTTGGTGAATTTGCGACGTCATATCGCTGATTTTATTGACAATAGCGCCCATGACTTCATCACCATGTTTAGCTGAAGTCTGTGCAATATCAGCGGCTTGCGCGGTATTAGCCGCATTGTGTGACACTTCTTGTACGGTTGAAACCATCTGGGTCATGGCCGTTGCCGCAAGCTCGGTTTGACGTTCTTGCTCCAGAACGCCTTGTTTTGCCTGCTCACTAATCGTCTTGATGTCGGTGGCGACCTTCTTCATCCATTCGCTGGTATCAACTAGAGATAGAATAGTACGACTAACATCTTCACCCATGCGATTGATGCTGTGAACGACAGTGTGAAACACTCCCGCATCTTTCTCATCAAGCTGGTAACTCAAATCACCGTCACCCAAGTGATGAGCCGCACGCTCGAGGTGCCTCAGATTACGGATAAGTTTGTTAATGTTAAAAAATAGAATAAGGGCAAGTGCAATTAAACATAAGGTTGCAACCCAATGCGCGCTACTAAGCAAACAATAAAGGGGATATAAAAGTAAGACCATGGGAGCGAAAATAATACCATATCCCATAGTGCCCCTTTTAACAGTGGTGCTAGCCATTTTTGGCTCCTTCAAAAATGCAGTCTAACTTCAATCAATGCTAAAACGGATTAGCAAATACCTTGTTCTTGGTATCACTTAATAGTTACTACTCTTAAGACTAGTCCCGAATGAAGTAAGAAACAAAGCCCAAAAGATTGAGCTTGATAAAATTTCATCACCTGCTAAATTTGAGGTAGATCACAGGGTTAATCTTTGGTTACAAGATTGTTTTGGGACGTCGATTTTTTATTGATCAGGATCAGTATTTGCTGACAGTAAGAGCGCTAGTGTATGGATGACTTCACAAGAAAGAGGATTTCAATCATGGCATTTTGGTTAGATTTAATGTTCGGTAACCCAATTGGTTTACTTTCAATGATCGTTATCTTTAGCACTATAGGGATAATTTCTTATATCACTTGGATGTTTATCGTGAAGTCAGCGCAACAATCGTAGTTTTTGCTTCCAAATTGTTATTCTGTTCATTGTAGCTTGTAAAAATTGCACGTTGTTATGGGGGTTCCATTAACCCCCATTTTTTATGCCTGTAATTTCGAGTTAGAGCCAACGCTACACTTAAGCTGCGTGTTTACGGTTTTGTACTAAGCCATTGAGAAACTGCGGGCGCGCTTTAATCAGATGTTGCATTTCTTCTTCACTTGGTTCCCCTGCAGGTAAACGTAAAACGCCCCGATTTAAGTAGATACGTGCTTTCATCGAAATTTTATAGTCTGCTGTGGGCCCTTGGATTGCGTAATGACGTTCATTACCTAAACATTCGAGGATACAGGCACTGAGCAAACTTTTGACCGCGGGTTCGTTTTGCGGCAATGTCAAAATAGTGGCTCCTTGCAAAAAGAATTCTCGTAATAATGCTCGCTCTGCACGATCCAGCAAATTAACTTTTGCTTCAATGGTCTCGGTGATGCGCTTATCACTTAAATGACGAATCGACTCATCTAATCCCAAGTTCAATAACTGAGTTAAAAAATACGCGATCGAGATAATAAGTCCAAGCCCGACAAAATGTGCGTGCTCGGGTACAAACTTATCCAGTGCCAGCAAAGTAAGAATATTTGACGGCATCGCCAATAAAACCGCACAACTCACCATTAGCCACAGCATAACCCGAAACATTACCTTCTTAGGGTTAAACAACTTCACTGAATCGAATTTGAGTTTAATCATAGTGTTATCCCAGTGACAAAAAATTGAACTTAGCCAAGACCAAGCAAGTTTGATGCCATTGCTTTATTCAATATTGAGGGATTTTTCACTGGGATAACATGCGAAATTTTTTAAGCTTGAGTCTATGCTTATAAGCATCCAACTTGCTATCAGATAAAGATTATTTAAGATGCTGACATTCTTCAGTCAATTTATAAAAAGCCCGATTGGTAGGCACCTCACCTTGTCAATTGTGCTATTCAGCTCCTTAATCACACTAATGACGACAGCCTACCAACTCATTAGCGATTATCGTGGCGATGTTAGTCGGATTGATCGGGTATTTTCTAATATCGAGAAAGCTAACCTGGATGTATTAGCCGCAAGTATTTGGGTAATAGATGAAAGACTGATTAACACCCAACTGAATGGTCTCATCCAACTACCTGATATTAACTATATTTCAATCAAAGATGATAGTGGCCAGTCGTGGAACGGAGGAACCCCAAAACCAACTCATACTTTAAATAAAATCTTTCCTCTGGTGTATAAATCACCGACCGACAATATCAACGTTGGTACTTTAGAAGTACAAGTAGACATGGATGCCATTTATGACCGCCTTTACGATAAAGCCATCCTTATTTTACTCTCCAATGGCATAAAAACCTTCTTAGTCGCTGGATTTATTCTATTTTTAGTCTGGTACAACATCACTAAACATCTCGATAAACTCAGTAAATACTGCAAACGGATTAACTTAGACGCGGACTTCGAACCCCTTCAATTTGAACGTAAGGAGAAAATCGATGAGTTTAAACAAGTTGCTGATGCGATTAACAGCATGCAAGGGCAACTTCGCAGCTCATTTGAAGCACTGAAAAGTTCTAAAGCAGAGTTACAAACAGCATTAGAAGATAGAGAGCGTTTACTGAAACTCGAACGTAGTTATAAGGAAGAACTAGCAAGACAAGTTAAAGAACGAACCCAAGAGTTAGAGCAATCCTTAGCCGCTCTAAAGCGCGCACAACAGGTGTTAGTTGAACAGGAAAAAATGGCCGCCTTAGGAGGGTTAGTGTCTGGTGTGGCGCACGAAATTAATACCCCCATTGGTATTTGCTTAACGGCGGCAAGCGCACAATTAAATCATATAGAAGAACTCATTGAGCTTATCCATAGTGAGCACGCAACACTCGACGAAATCAATGCGATTTTGGACGAGTATCAACAAAGCTGTGAGCTTATAGTTCGTAATATCACCAAAGCCAGCAGCCTAATTCAAAAATTCAAGACTATTGCTATCGACCGCAGCCACGAAGAGCATCAGTGCATCAATCTGCAAAGGCAGCTTAAAGAGATTTTAGCGTCTAGCTTGATAATGCATCCTAAACTCAACGCAAAAACCGACCTACAAGTCGATCCCAACTTAAATATTCAAACTAATGTGAGTCTATTAAACCAAATCGTCAGTAATATATTGTCCAACGCTTATACCCATGCATTTCAAGACCGAGAAGATAATCAGATACAAATCTCCGCCAGTATTGAGCAGGGTTTTGTGAATATCAGCATCCAAAATAATGGCGTCGCAATCCCCCCCGAAGTCGCTGAACATATGTTCGAGCCTTTCTTTACCACCAATAGAAGTAAAGGCGGCACGGGATTAGGTTTATCCGCCGCCTTTAATGCAGTCACCTTGTTAAAAGGTTCAATGAGCTATCAAGCAGACTCTTCACTCGGCGGCGCGCAATTTAACATTCGCATTCCTCTTAACCAATGCGATGCGCCTAAGATAACCACTCACCACGAGTTCACTATTTGAAAATATTTAGAACAATAAAACACACAAATTGGATTATTCGTTAGCTAATTGTGCCAACCGAGAAAGGACACGGCTCGCCGCCACAAATCCAAAAGTACCAGTGACCATAGTCACAGCACCAAACCCCGAAGCACAATCCATCCGCATGCTACCATCGGCGGTGGCTTTGGTACTACAAACCGAGCCATCAGCTTGAGGGTAAACGAGCTGTTCACTAGAAAAAACGGCATCCACAGCAAAACGACGTTGTACATTTTTGGAGAAGTTATATTCACGGCGAAGAATATTACGCACTTTTGCAAGCAACGGATCTTGATAGGTCTTAGCCAAATCAGTCAGTTGGATCTGAGTTGGATCAACTTGCCCACCAGCACCACCTACGGTCACAATCTTGATTTTTTGACGTTTACACCAAGCAATAAGCGCTGCTTTTTGTTTTACCGCATCAATACAATCAACAACATAATCAATATTGCCGCCTGACTGAGAACCTAGTAAATAGTCACCCAGATTGTCGACCGTAATAAAATCTTCTACTTCATTGACTTGGCAATCAGGATTAATCTCGCGGATCCGTTTGGCCATAACTACAACCTTAGAATCGCCAATAGTTGAGGTAAGCGCATGAATTTGACGGTTAGTATTGGTCACGCAGATATCATCTAAATCAATTAAGGTAATTTGACCAATACCACTCCTTGCCAATGCCTCAGCCGCCCAAGTGCCCACACCACCAATACCAATTACCACGACATGAGATGCTGCAAATTTCGCAAGCGCTTTTTGCCCGTACAAGCGGCCTATGCCACCAAAGCGATTTTGATAGGCTTCAGTCATCAATACTTACCTTATTATATCTAGCGAACCCAGCCGCAACGAGAAGGAGGAGAAACACTTACCAACGCAGCATAATGCATGAAAAATGCGCCGAAGATTCTAAACGATTTAAGCCAAAAACCGAAATCAAACTCAACCCATGAGCTAAAAGATGCAGCTAGATATTAAATTAAACCACTTGGCTTTCCTAAGGCACTGAGCAGACATGTTTGCACGAATGCAAATGTAAGCGCTAAACCCACGTTGATTGACGGCTTTACTCGTCAATAATCATTCCACGTATCGCAAGCACAAGCTTGCCAGAACGAACAAAATTCACACTCAAAACCTCAATACGTCCTAATACTATGGTCTAGGATCATGGCTATCGCATTGAACTAATGCTTATGCTAGCTGAGTTAATACAATATCTAAACAACAGAACAGCAACATCAGCTAAGTAATTAATTTTAAATATATTAAACAACAACCTCGCAGGTATTTTGTTGCTAAAAAGTAACTTTACTTGTTTTTTTTATTGTACTCGGTACCCAATAACACCAACTCACGCGTATATGACAAACTTGCGACAACATTAGTATATGCTACAGTTAGGCCCGCCGGTCTGTATATGCTACGGCACTTCGCATACCTCTTTAGTAGTATGCCAAAAATACAGTTTTATCTCTTACACGCCGATTTTCGGTCAAGTAATAGGGAAATGTCCTAAAAAACCCCGAATACAGGCAAGGAGAGCTAAAAACTTGATCTATGACACAGCCTGCAAGGCATAAAACTGTAAAAATCGGCGGCAACTTTGTTACTTATTTCTGTAACAAACGTGTTAAACCACACAAAAACCATGAAAAATGGATAAGAACTTAGGTTCGAGGGAGCACAAAACATGAAAAAGACATTCATCTCTGCATCAGTTGCATCAGTATTAGCGCTGGCTTCATTCGGTGCGCTAGCCGAAGGCCCAAGCTTCTATGGTCGTTTAGAGCTTGCATTAACTAATACTGAAACAGGTGCAACTCTACAATCAGGCACCAATGGTGTTGATACTAAAAACTATGCTGATGAAAACAATGCTGGTACCTATTTAGAAAACAACTTCTCACTGTTAGGTGTTAAAGGTACTGAGAAAATCGCTGATGGCTATGATGTTGTTTATCAAATGGAATTCCAAGTTGAAAATACTTCTGGCTCAGGTGATGTGTTCAAAGCTCGTAACACTTTCCTCGGTTTAAAAACTAATGCAGGTACTGTATTAGTGGGTCGTAATGACACAGTATTTAAGCAAGCAGAAGGTAACGTAGACGTATTTGGTAACACCAACGCCGATATCGACCGTTTAGTCAGCGCACAAACTCGTAGCGCAGATGGTGTATGGTACTACTCACCAAAAATCGCTGATTTAGTGACCTTAAACGCCACTTACCTGTTCGATGATAACGACACTACTGCAAAAACCACCGAAAGCTTATACGCTCTGAGTGCAACTCTGGGTGATAGCAAGTTCAAAGATCAAAACTACTATTTAGCAGTTGCTTATAACAAAGGTATTGCGGGTGTTGATGCATACCGTGGTGTAGCACAAGTTAAATTTGGCGATTTCAAAGTGGGTGGTTTATTCCAAAACTCTGAAAGCGTAACTGATAGCTCAGTAGATGGTAACACTTACTTTGTTAACGTTGTTTACACTTTAAACGGTGTTAACCTGAAAGCCGAATACGGCTTTGATGAAACGGGCTTTGGTAACTACTACAAAAACGTTACCACTGGTACAAACCTGTTAAAAGGCGCAGACATCAGCGTACAAAACTTCAACGTGGGTGCTGACTACCGTTTCTCTAAATCAACTATGGTATACGGTCAATACGCAATGTACCGTGGTGACCATGTCGTAGCAGGTAACAAAGTAGACCTACAAGACGACAACGTATTCTCTGTTGGTGTACGTTACGACTTCTAATATCCTTACGGATATTCGCTAATAAAAACCTACCGCAAGCGGTAGGTTTTTTTATGCCTTGTATTTAAGAACAGTGACTCTGTAGCGCATAACTCTGAGAATAAAAAAGCCACTCCAGTGAAACTTGAGTAGCTTTGATTAACGGTTTTGATAACTTGTGGCTACCTCTTACGCAGCCTCAAATTAACAGTTAAATACTAGGCAAGACCTCTGCACCTTCGCCTAATTCCACACTATCAACACGCTGTAATCCACGTGGTAATTTTGCCCCACGACGTCCGCGCTCACCGCGATAATGCTCTAAATCACTTGGTTTAAGTGTGAGTTTGCGCTTACCCGCCCACAAGGTAACTGGAGTATCTGCTGGCACAAGTTGTAAATGTGTCATTAACTCTTCACGGTTTTTAGCGCGCTCGCTTGGAATACCGATAATCTTATTACCTTTACCCTTAGATAATTGCGGCAATGCTTCCAATGAAAACAGTAGCATACGACCTTCATTGGTGATGGCAAGGATAGACATCTCTCGATTACGATCAATCGGTTTGGGTGATAAAGACTTGGCATTCGTCGGTAAACTCAATAGCGCTTTACCCGCCTTATTACGAGACACCATGTCATTGAAAGTACAAATAAAGCCATAACCTGCATCGGTTGCTAAGAGGAAGCATTGCTCGTCTTCCCCCAAAATAACATGCTGCATGGTCTCACCAGATGCCATATTAAAGCGCGTAGTAATGGGCTCACCTTGGGTACGAGCCGATGGCAGACTATGACTATCGGTGGCAAAGGCGCGACCGGATGAGTCAATAAACACAGCCACCTGATTACTACGCCCGATGGCACTACAGAGATATTGATCGCCCGCCTTATAGGATAAAGACTCGGCATCAATATCATGGCCCTTAGCACAACGCACCCAACCTTTTTCTGATAACACCACAGTCACAGGTTCACTCGGGGTAAGCTCTTGCTCTGTTAAGGCGCGGGACTCATGGCGTTCTACAATAGGAGAGCGGCGATCATCGCCATAGGTCTCACCATCTTGGATTAATTCTTTCTTAATTAAGGTTTTTAAACGGCGCTCAGAACCTAATAATTGCTCTAACTTTTCACGTTCAGCTTCCAGTTCGTCCTGCTCAGCTTTGATCTTAAATTCTTCTAACTTAGCTAAATGGCGTAATTTTAACTCGAGGATGGCCTCAGCCTGCTTGTCTGTCAGGTTAAAACGCGCCATCAACTCCGCTTTGGGCTCATCATGAAAACGAATGATCTCAATGACTTCATCAATATTGAGAAAAGCGATCATTAACGCTTCAAGGATATGTAAACGCGCCAACACTTTATCTAAACGATATTCGAGGCGACGTCTTACGGTATCGACACGAAACTCAAGCCATTCGGTGAGTAAGTCTTTTAGGCCCTTAACTCTTGGACGACCATCCAGGCCCAGTACGTTAAGGTTTACCCTAAAACTTTTCTCAAGATCGGTGGTCGCAAACAAGTGCGCCATCAGTTGATCGCAATCGACGCGATTTGAGCGCGGTACAATCACTAAGCGAACGGGATTTTCATGGTCAGACTCATCACGCAAGTCAGCAACCATAGGCAATTTTTTCGCCTGCATTTGAGCAGCAATCTGCTCTAAAATCTTACCACTACCCGCCTGATGTGGTAGCGCGGTGATCACTATTTCACCGGCTTCGACAGTATAAACCGCACGGGCTTTTAAGGAGCCACGCCCGGTTTCATAGATTTTGGCAATATCGGCAGACGGGGTGATGATCTCAGCTTCTGTAGGATAATCAGGCCCTGGCACATAGGCCATCAACTGCGCAAGGTCGAGTTTGGGATCGTCCAAAAGCGCAACGCAGGCATTCACTAACTCTCTGGCATTATGTGGCGGTATATCTGTCGCCATGCCCACCGCAATACCAGTGATCCCGTTCAGCAAAATATGGGGTAAACGTGCAGGCAGCACTTTGGGCTCTTTTAACGTGCCATCGAAGTTTGCCCCCCAGTCAACCGTACCTTGTCCCAGCTCAGATAATAACAGCTCAGAAAACTTCGACAGGCGCGCCTCGGTATAACGCATTGCTGCAAATGACTTAGGATCGTCTGGTGCCCCCCAGTTTCCTTGACCATCTACGAGTGGATAACGATAGGAAAATGGCTGCGCCATCAGCACCATCGCCTCATAACAGGCACTATCGCCATGGGGATGGTACTTACCTAATACGTCACCCACTGTACGAGCTGATTTTTTATGCTTTGATTGAGCCGATAAACCAAGCTCGCTCATAGCATAAATAATCCGTCGTTGTACGGGTTTAAGGCCATCACCAATATGGGGTAAGGCTCGGTCCATAATGACGTACATGGAATAATTCAGATAAGCTTCTTCGGTAAAGCGCCGCAATGGCATCTGCTCTACGCCATCCAAGCTTAACTTGATTGCGTCACTCATTTTCTTCTAGTTCCTGTGGTTCTTCAGTATTATCGCCATCCCTATAGAACAGTCGATACAGGTTACCTTTCAAATCATCCGAGATGTACATGGCCCCATCTTCACCGGACAATAATCCATAGGGGCGGGCGACAGGAAACTCACCGTCGAGAAAACTCACTACGGTTTCGCGACTGACCACCTGTTGATTCTCAAGCTTCAACATGACGATTTGATAACCGACTTTGCTTGAACGGTTCCAAGAACCATTTTCAGCAACAAACAATTGGTTATGATAGATTTCTGGGAATTGCTTACCACGGTAAAATGCCAGTCCCGTTGGTGCAACGTGTGCAGGCAGTTCGTATATCGGTACAGAAATTTTTAAATTTTTTGGCTTTTCATAGGCAGGTTCGACCACGGATGATGCGTGTAAATACGGAAAGCCATAATGGCTGCCCGCCACATCGATGCGGTTAATCTCATCGGGGGGTAAGTTATCGCCCATCCAATCGCGTCCTTGATCGGCAAACCACAATTTGCCGTCTTGAGGAGACCAGTCAAAACCTGTCACATCGCGAATACCTGACGCAATTTGCTCACTGGCGCCGGTATCCACATTAATCGCAATAATACTGCTATAGGGCGCGCTCGCTTCACACACGTTGCAAGGTGCACCGATAGAGACATAGAGCCTGCCATCAGGACCAAAATTCATCGCTCGAGCACTTTTCTTATCAGAATCTGGTAAATCGCTATAAATCTCTTTAGGACGACTTGGACGGCGTAAGCGCTGCTCGATATCAATAAAGCGGACAATTCGGTTTTCAGTTGCCACAAACAGATCACCATTATGGAACGCGATCGCATCGGGAGACTCTAACCCCTTGGCGATGACATAACGCTTGTCTACACGACCATCTTGGTTACTATCAACAAGTGCATGCACTGTGCCACTCTTATTGGAGCCGACAAATAAGGTGCCATTTGCCCCCATCGCAATCTGTTTGGCATCCCCAAGATCGGAAGCATAGAGCGATAAACCAAATCCCTTTGAGACGGTAATCATGATCGACTGAGACCCTGCAATCGCCGTCTGGATCGGTAACAAAGCCATACTCACCAGTAGGGTCCAATAGGCAGAGAACACCTTTAAACATTTATAATTATTCGTTTTAATATACAACATGGTAATTTTCTTTATGCCTAAGTGTTATTGTTATCGGCAATAGTGCACAACATTAAAGTACCGCCATGTCACCCTTATCTTCGAGCCAGTTTTTACGATCGGGTGAACGCTTCTTAGCTAACAGCATATCCATAAGAGAATCAGTTTCTTCCGCATCATCAATAGTTAACTGCACTAAACGGCGAGTATTAGGGTCCATTGTCGTTTCACGCAATTGCAGTGGATTCATTTCACCCAGACCTTTAAAGCGTGTTACTTGAACTTTACCTTTTTTATTCTCAGCGCTGATACGATCGAGAATACCTTCTTTTTCAGCCTCATCTAAAGCGTAATAAACATCTTTACCTATATCGATACGGAACAGTGGCGGCATGGCGATATAAACATGCCCCTGCTCAACCAACACTCGGTAATGTTTCAGAAACAGTGCACAGAGTAAAGTCGCAATATGCAATCCATCGGAATCGGCGTCGGCGAGAATGCAGATTTTGCCATACCTTAACTCAGAAATATCATTGCTATCGGGATCACAACCAATTGCCACCGAAATATCATGTACTTCCTGCGACGCTAATACCTGAGATGCATCCACTTCCCACGTATTTAAGATTTTACCACGTAGCGGCATAATAGCTTGAAACTCACGGTCTCTAGCCTGTTTAGCACTGCCTCCCGCAGAATCCCCTTCCACAAGGAAGAGTTCGCCGCGCATTGGATCTTGGCCACTACAATCGGTCAATTTACCCGGTAATGCGGGACCTGATGTGACTTTTTTACGGGCGACTTTTTTGGCTGCTTTTAAGCGTTTTTGCGCGTTATTAATACACATTTCAGCCAATGACTCGGCTAATTCGGTATTCGAATTTAACCAAAGCGAAAATGCATCACGCACGATACCTGAAACAAAGGCTGAGCTTTGACGGCTCGAAAGCTTCTCTTTGGTTTGTCCCGCAAACTGCGGGTCTTGCATTTTCACTGACAGAATGAAGGCTGCGCGATCCCAAATATCCTCAGGAGAGAGCTTAATCCCGCGGGGGATGAGATTACGAAACTCACAAAACTCACGCATCGACTCCAACAAACCTTGGCGAAAGCCATTCACATGGGTGCCACCCAATGGCGTTGGGATCAAGTTGACATAACTTTCGTTGATCGACTCCCCGCCCTCTGGCAACCAGGTAATAGCCCAATCTGCCGCCTCAATTTGTCCCTTAAAACTACCGATAAAAGGCTCTTCCGGCAGCATGATATTATCGCCTACCGCCGTCTTAAGATAATCGGTTAAGCCACTCTCGTAGTACCACTCATGCACTTCGTTAGTGTGCTTATTAGTGAATTTAATTCTAAGACCGGGGCACAATACTGCTTTGGCACGCAGTAAATAAATAAGTTTGGAATTGGAGAAATTCGCCGAATCAAAATAACTCGCATCAGGCCAAAAATGTACTCGAGTACCGGTATTGCGCCGACCGCAGGTACCACTGACTCGTAGTTCTTCGACTTTAAAGCCATTTTCGAAAGCCATATCATACACTTGGCCATCTCGGCGCACAGTGACTTCAACTCTGCGAGACAGGGCGTTAACGACTGAAATCCCTACACCATGCAAACCACCAGAGAATTGATAATTTTTATTTGAAAATTTACCGCCAGCATGGAGTTTAGTCAGGATCAGCTCGACCCCAGGAATACCTTCTTCGGGATGAATATCCACTGGCATACCACGACCATCGTCAGTGACTTCCAGCGAGTTATCTGTGTGGAGCACTACTTCAATTTTAGTGGCATGGCCAGCTAAGGCTTCATCGACACTGTTATCTATGACCTCTTGGCCTAAATGGTTAGGTCGGCTGGTATCGGTATACATACCTGGACGGCGTTTAACTGGGTCAAGTCCGTTAAGAACTTCAATGGCGTCAGAGGTGTATTGATTAGTCATAGTGTACGCTATAGGTTGTTATATCCGGCCATGTTGCGGCTGTGGATGACGATTTGTCAAGGTAAGTGTAAAAATTGGCTTACAGTTTGCAGATATCGCTCATAACCCACAAAACTGTGATCACCACCGGATTCAATCCGTAATTGGCAATGATGATATTTATGTAGCGCTTCGCGATAATCCAGCACTTCATCGCCCGTTTGCAATAGTACCAAAAAACGATCGGGATTGCGGATAACAGTCGTATTAAATTCAGTCACTTCCTGCTTATGCTCTGGCAATACCTGATAATGCTCTTCGGTATAAGGGTTAAATTGCGGCCCCATAAATTCATCAAACAGTTCAAAGGGTTTTACTGCCGGATTCACCAACACGGCTCGGCCACCATAATGCTCAGCCAAGTAACTGGCAAAATAACCACCTAAGGACGAGCCAATATAGTTAAGCGGCTCACCCGCTTGCAAAGCCTCCTCAACATAGCGCTGTAGTAAGGCCATCGCTGCTTTGGGGGTATTGGGTAACTGTGGCTGATGAAAAGTGACGGACGGGTGATGCTCGGCCATATATTGTGCCGTCATCACCGCTTTATCAGAGAAAGGAGAACTGTTGAATCCGTGAATATAGAGCAGCATAGTTCCTCAAGCTGCGGTCACTCGCGTTAATAACCGCTGGAATCTTTATCGGGGGAAAACAGATTTCCCGGTACGCGATACACATTAGTGCTGATGCTACCATCGGCCTTGAGCTCCAGCAAACGATAACCGGGTTGCAGTCCATCGAGGGCAAAATAAGGCGATTGCGGTTTAAACTGGATACAAGTAGAAGGTGTCGCCATTAATTGCAACGCACCATGTGGACCATCGTAAAGGCTATCCAATTGTTGATGCACATGGCCCCACAGCAAAGCTTTGACCTGCGGGTATTGAGCGACGCACTTTAAAAATTCCGTCCCATTATCCATGCAGTGTTGGTCTAACCAAGCACAATTAACCAAAATAGGATTATGATGCATCACCAGTAAGGTATGGCGGTCTGGATGTGCGGCTATAGCCTGTTCAATGAGTTCGAATTGACTCGCGGCCATATGACCACCAGGTTTTCCTCTCACGGTGGAATCCAGCATCAAAATTTGCCATTTACCAACTAAGATACGTTGCTGGCCAAAAATCCGCTCGCCCTGCATATGCAAAAACATGATCCGCGGATCATCATGATTACCCGGAAGATAATGGCAAGGTAAATTGAGCGGGGCGACCGCTGACACAAATTGGCGATAGGACTCAGGGGAATAATCTTGACTTAAATCACCTGTGGCAAGCATAAGATGCGCAGGGTAATTAACGGCACGGATCGTATTGAGTACCGCGGCCAAACTTTTGCTGGTATTAACACCAAGTAGCTGAGCTTCAGGATCGGCAAAGAGGTGCGGGTCGGTGACTTGCACTATGCGCACACTTTCATCAGCTACAGAGTAAGAGATAGCCTCTTTCAGCACATTGAATACCCAATTCTAAGACTGGCAAACCAAACGTTGTTGGCCACCAATCTTCAATAATTCTCCCAGGAATGCATTTACCTGGTACTTCTCATCACTATGATACATACGTAAATTGGGATAATCATACACTGGGCGCAGTTGGTAAATCTGTTGACCAGTTAACACTTCTGCTAATTTAGCATCATGATAAATTCTCACTAACACCTTGGGAATATTAACAAACTCCACTATTTGTAGTGGGCGTGAGATTTCAACTAATTGAGTATATTTGGTATTTTCTAAAATACGGATAACTAATACACCAAATTCACCTTCAAGTTGCCAAGATTGACCCACAGCAATATCCAGTGGCAACCACTTTTGCATATAGCCATAGTTACGCCCGCATAGCGCTAAAAAGTCGCTCACGTTGGGTTGATAACGCGGTTTTTGATGTGATGTTGAATGCGCCAAACCTTTTCCAGCCTAAACCAGTTGCTGATAGTTTAATTGCAACCACTGCAATCCAATAACGGTCGATGCATTGTCTATTTCGCCATTAACGACACCGTGATAGGCAACCTCACGGTCTACAACATGCAATCGAATATCTTCGTGTTCGTCAGCTAATCCATGCAAACCTTGAGCTTGTGATGAATCCACCTCAGCCCAATAAAAATAGAAACGTTCAGTACTGCCACCAGGGCTTGCAAGATAACTGCTCACAAAATGGATGTGGCGAGCGGTCAAGCCAGTTTCTTCTAACAATTCGCGGTGCGCGACATCCTCTGGCGTTTCGTCGGGCGCAATCATACCCGCGACTAACTCCATAAGCCAAGGAGATTTAGTGGTTGCTAATGCAGGAAATCTAACTTGCTCAATCAACACAACCTTATCGCACTTAGGATCATAGGGCAGCACAACGACTGCATGGCCACGTTCAAAGACCTCACGGGTGACAGGCTGACTCCAGCCTCCAGCAAATAGCTTATGTTTGAAGGTAAATTGCTCTAAGGCAAAAAAGCCTTGATATAGCGATTTTTTTTCGAGGATTTCAATATCTGTTTGCGAAAAAACCTGAGGCTTCATATCTTATCCTTAACAGTTAAATTTTCGCCTATTATCAAGGCAATTTGGCTCATTTTTAAATAAAATCTGTTACACTTCGCAGTTGACTTGAACGTGTGGGAGTTTTTAGACTCTACGTCATTAAGTTTTAGCTGTATCGGGAAGCGTCGGGAAGCGCAAACCGCCTTGGTAAAGGCATTACTTAGTCTAAACGAAGTTATATATTTCTCCTTTTGGAGATTTTGTCTAATAAGGACAGCAAATGAAATTTAAGATCCGTTCTCTATGCGTAGCATTAACTCTAGCCGCTTCCGCTCCTGCGGTTCAAGCAGATGATTTACTGCAAATTTATCAACAGGCACTGACAAGTGATCCACTCGTGTTGCAAGCGCAAGCGCAACGTAACGCTTTGTTTGAAAAGATTGAACAAAATCGTGCGCCACTGTTACCGACTATCAGTGCAAACGTGGGTTATGACAAGGCATGGAATGATCCTCGAGATGATAGCAGCGGCCTGACTGGCAACCTAAAGCTCAATCAAGTCATTTATGACCATAGTGCTTGGGTAGGTTTAAGCCTTGCGGAGAAAGCCGCTTCTCAAGCTGACTCAACCTATGCATCGGCACTGCAAAATTTGATCACTCGCGTGACTAAAGCCTACTTTGATGTATTAACGGCCAAAGATAACTACGAGTTCCAAGGTGCAGAAAAACGCGCGATTGAGCGTCAACTTGAGCAAACTAAACAACGTTTTGCCGTTGGTTTAACTGCGATTACTGACGTTCATGAAGCTCAAGCACAATATGACTTAGCCTCAGCCTCTGAAATTTTGGCAGAAAATACCCTTGCCAATAGTTATGAAGCACTGCGCGAAATCACGGGTATCGATCACAAAGCCTTAAACGTACTCGACACTAACCGCTTCTCAGCAGTCACACCAGCACCGAGTTCATCTAGTGATTGGTTAAAAATTGCCGAGACCAATAGCGTCGATCTAATGACTCAACGTATTGGCAAAGATATCGCTCAAGAGACCATTAGCCTCTATAAAGCAGGCCATATGCCATCACTAAGCTTAAATGCTGGTTATAGCAAAGGTTTAGAGCAAAAATTAGGTAATTCGAATGAACCTGATTTTGACAACATGAGCGCAGGCATTAACTTAAGTATTCCGATTTTTGAAGGCTTTAAAGTCTCATCACAAGTCAAAGAAGCGCAGTTCCAATATGTTGAGGCAAGCGAGAAGTTGGAACAAACCTACCGTAGCGTAGTGAAAAACGTTCGTAATAACTACAACAACGTGGGGGCGTCAATCAGCTCTATCCGTGCTTACGAACAGTCTGTAATTTCATCTGAAAGTGCATTAAAGGCTACGCAAGCAGGCTTCGAAGTTGGTACTCGTACTATTGTTGACGTATTGAACCGTACACGCGATCTGTACGACTCAAAACGTAAATTATCAGATGCGCGTTACAGCTACATCAACTCGATTGTTGCACTGAAACAAGCAGCGGGTACATTAAACGAAGATGATGTTATTGCTATTAACAACGGCCTAAAAGCTGAATAAGTTAAGCAATATTGTCCAATAAAAAAACCGCCAAGATTGGCGGTTTTTTATTGTCAGAATTACGACTTAGAAGTCAATTTCAACGCCAGCGAAATAGCCATCAAACTTTGAGTCAGCACTAATGCCAGAGAAATTATTCACATCAAAGGCAAACTCACGATAGCCAACGCGCACACGGGTATCCACCGCAACACCATCAAACTGCCAGCCTAAACCGACCGCATAATCGTGTACATTCGACTCATTCACCCCAAGCATTAAATCTGCAAAGCCAAATAAGCCTAAACCCGGCATGCTCACATGGGTACTGGCGTACCCCATAACAATTCCGCTATCTACGTCTTTCTCTTCTGGATGACCTGCATCTTGGACACGCAGAGAGCCATTCATCAACTTATAAGCTGCGCCCAAATCAAAAGATAAAATATCGTTATCCAGCAGTTCGTAATACAACACAAAATCGGTGTTGCTCAGATCGGTATAACTGGTCACATTACCTTTAAAATCATGACCATTAAAGCTGAAATCAGCGTTCGCCAAGCTACCTTTTTGATCAAGACTGTTTTCACGAATTTTCAGATTTGGCACAAAAGGCAGTGGGTGTTCAACGGCAAACCAATAGCTACCCTGCGCTGATGAGCTGTAGTCAAAACCTTGTTGTGGCTGACCTTTATCGGAAAAAGTACCGCTAGTATCGGCGCGCCAATAATCGCCACCTATTTTAAAACCAACCACAGTGGCCGCGTGAGCTGATGTAGCCATTATGCAGCCTAATACTGCACTGGCCAGGAGTATTTTTTTCATAATTAACCTTGAGATAGCAAGTTCGTTAAATCAATCACCGCGGCATTTGCACGGGATACATAGTTAGCCATAACCAATGAATGATTAGCGACTAGACCGAAACCACTGCCATTAAGCACAACAGGGCTCCAAACCGTTTGCTGAGTTGCCTCTAGTTCACGAATGATCTGTTTTAGGCTCACTTCAGCATTTTTCTTTTTCAGCACGTCAGCAAAATCGACTTCAACTGCACGCATAAAATTCAGTAATGCCCATGAGGCGCCTCGGCTCTCATAAAACACATCATCAATTTTCCACCAGCTGGTTTTCACCTGATGGCTGGCTAAATTAGGGGTTGATTGACGCGCAGCATTATCCCCCGCTAAATCGGTGTTAAGACGTTCTTGACCTACACTTGCAGATAACCGTTGCGACATACTGCCTAAACGTTTTTGCACTTCTTTGAGCCACTCATTAAGGTTATCTGCGCGGGCATAAAACTGTGCATCTTGATTATTCGGATCCATCATTCGCGCCCGGTACAACTTAAGTAGCTTAATACCATCGCGGTATTCGCTTTCAGCACTCGGCACTAACCAACTGGTATGGTCGATGTTTAACTTAGCCTGCGCTTCACTCAAATCTTTATCAGCGGTAGATTGCGACTGTGAACGGCTAAACTCTTTACGCATAATCAGCGCCAAATCACGCGCTTGCTCTAAAGCGCCATACTCAAAGGCGGGCATGTTATCCATAAAGATTGAGGGTGGCATAACATCATTCGATAGCCAACCACCTTGCTTATCCAGCAGCGTTTCAACGGTCATAATCAAAGAGGTTGTGGTCGCATAACCAACAACATTCTTTTCTGTGGCAGTAAGCTGTTGTGGCGTCAGCGGATCAGGCTCGATACTCCACCAGACACTCACAACATAACCAATTAAAACAACGCATAAACTAACTCCAGTGACCTTCTTCCATGTGATTTGCATCAAGCGACTCCTTAATGATGGTGATGATGCTCGGGTTCAGCAGCATTCTCGGCCTGCTTAGCGACAGGCAATGTAATCGTCATTTTTTCGCCATCGTTAAACTCTAATTGCAGCTTAACTTGCTGATCTAACACTAATGGAGCCTTAAGCCCAATTAGCATGACATGCTCCCCCGATGGCATCAGGGTTAATTTTCCATGGGATGGAATATCAAAGCCTTCAACATGGCGCATTTTTACCATACCTTGCTCTTCAATAATGGCATGCAATTGCGCTTCGTTCGCTACGTCGGTTGTCACGCCAATCAAGCGTACGGCTTTATCGTTGTGATTTTCGAGCGTAAAGTAAGCGGCAGTATTTGGAACGGTATCAGGCATTGCACGTACATGACCTTCAGTCATCACTACGTTGGCGAAAACAGAAAATGAAGCACAGGATAAGGCAACACAATTAAACATCTGTTTGAATATCGGTTTCAATGTCTTAAACTCCATGTCTACCCAATGTCGTCGTAAAGGAAAACAACCCATGAGTCATATACAGGTTCGGGATGATCAGGGCGTTCGTGTTATCAGCTTTAATCGCCCAGATAAACGCAATGCACTTGATCTTAATATGTATAAACAACTGACAGAATACCTGATCGAAGGTGAAGCAGACAACGACATTCGTGCCTTTATGCTCCATGGTGAAGATAATTGTTTCACCTCGGGCAATGATGTTGCAGACTTTTTGAAAAATAGTGACTTAGGGCCAAACCATCCTGCGGTACGCTTCTTATTTTGTTTATTAGAGCTCAAAAAACCACTGGTCGCTGCCGTTTCTGGTGCGGCTGTTGGTATTGGTACCACTGTGCTACTTCATTGCGATTTAGTTTACGCAGACAATACAGCTAAGTTTCAACTGCCCTTTGTTAATTTAGCCTTGGTCCCTGAAGCGGGCGCGAGTTTACTCCTACCCGAATTAGTGGGTTATCAAAAAGCAGCTGAATTATTGCTGCTCGGAGAAAGTTTTGATGCTGATACCGCCCACAGACTGAACATCATTAACGATGTGATCGCCCAAGAAGAGTTATTGGTTTATGCCTTTAACCAAGCGAAAAAACTAGCCAATCAACCACCGCAGGCGCTGCAAATTACCCGTCAATTGATGCGACCGCATAAAAACCGTGTGCAACACCAAATGCATCAAGAATTAGAACAATTTAGTGCAAGACTTAAAAGTGATGAAGCAAAAGCCAGATTCCAGGCTTTTCTTAAAAAGTGATACTCACTTAGCAAGTGCTCATTATTGGCATGAGGGTCAATGTGCCCTCTTGTTGATAGCATCTCGCTAACGATTGTGGCCATAAACGTGTATAGGCTGTCCCATTAATGTCCCACAATCTAGAGTACAAAAACTTGGCTTAAATCGGTCTTTTCCATTGTTCTACAAGCAAAGCCAACACAAAATACACCAGTAGACTCACGCCTGGCATAAACAGAATTGCCCCCGCCCATACCACTCGCGTCCAAAAACAGGACCAACCAAATTGCCACGCCATACCTGATGCAACACCACAGACCAAACGTTGTGAATTGTTCATTCGTATTTGCGCTCGTTTCATTTTGAACACCAAAATTTTATGAGTTACTTATCGCTGACACTATGCCACTGAAACCAGCAGATAATGCCTGAAAACAACGCGAGGCTAATCACTGGTAGCAGTAGCAAAGTCATTAGAGGTGCTACAAACCACATAGGCAGATCCTTACTTATTCGCGCTCAATTCACCTGTGGTTGCCGAATCAGTTTGGGTATCCGCGCTCAGTGTTAGTTGACTGTTAAAGTCATAGATACTTTCAGCCAGTTGCGTTTGCAGCGATAACACCAATTCACGCTTTGTATTCACTAACAACTCCTGCGCTTGGGTGCTAAGAGTTTGCTCAATGGCGCTCATAACATCAGATACAGGAGCCGCTTCAGCATGTGCTGTAACACTCGCCATTAATGCACCGAATAACACACTTGCTTGAACTGATTTTTTAACATTTGAAGTAAACATGATGTCGTCCCTTTCGATTGATTAACTTGACATAGGGACTATTACAAAGGGCGTGCCAACTTATCAAATAAAACCTAACGCACTAATTTAATTAGATTTAAAAATTTATTTTAAGCTAGAACGAGATAAGCGAGATATTTAGGAAAGGTAAAGTGGTGAAAAATACTACAACGTTTAGTGAATCTCACCACTTTTTAAATCGAATGATTATTGAGCAATTATTTCTGTTTGAATACTCAAATAAGCCTGCTTTACCACCTCTATGCCCGCACCGTTTTTATGGGCGTTTTCGCTTAAATAACGACGCCACGCACGGGCACCAGGCAAACCTTGGAATAAGCCAATCATATGGCGAGTGATATGATTTAGGCGTCCGCCCGCCTGCAAGTGAGCCTCGATATAGGGCACCATCGCTTCAATCACAGCCTCACGGCTAATCACCGTCTTCTGGCTGCCGCAGAGCAGTTGGTCAACCTGCGCCAACATATAAGGATTCTGGTAAGCCTCACGTCCTACCATCACACCATCTAAGTGCTGCAAGTGGGTTTGGGCCTGTTCAAGGCTAGTGATGCCACCGTTAATGCTGATATTAAGCGTCGGATAATCACGTTTGAGTTGATACACACGTTCGTAGTCTAAGGGCGGGATCTCGCGATTTTCCTTCGGGCTTAAGCCTTGCAGCCAAGCCTTACGCGCATGGATTATAAACTCACCACAGCCTTTAGCCATGACAGTATCAATAAAGTGAGTCAAAAACTCATAGCTATCCTGCTCATCGATCCCGATGCGCGTTTTTACCGTCACAGGAATATCAACCACTTGCTTCATGGCATCGACACATTCAGCCACCAGCTCAGGTTCAGCCATCAAACAGGCTCCAAAGCGACCATTTTGCACCCGATCCGAAGGACAGCCCACATTGAGATTCACTTCATCATAACCGCGCTCAGCGGCCAGTTTGGCGCAGCGCGCAAGTTCAGCAGGATTAGAGCCGCCTAATTGTAATGCCAGAGGATGTTCCTCTTGGTTATAGGCAAGATAATCGCCACGGCCATGCAAAATCGCGCCGGTGGTCACCATCTCGGTATACAGCAAAGCATTAGCCGACATTAAGCGCGCAAAATAACGGTAATGACGATCCGTCCAATCGAGCATCGGTGCAATGGAAAAGGTGCGGTCGAGCTGTAGACCATCATTAAGATTATTTTTCAACACGTGACTATCGACTCAAGTAATTAAAATTTGCCAGTAAGTTCAAACTTTGAGGGATAAAGCGCCTTAACTTAAGCAGCAGATGAGCAATACAGCGCCAGCGTAAAAATACAAAAACAGTAAACGAGTTAACGTTTACTGTTTTATTGCCCCTCAGAGCAAGCGGGATTATACCCTAAACCGCCTGCTTTGTGGAGATAATGCAGGAACAGGAGCCGACTCTGAACCAAAGCTACAACTCGCTCCAACGCCTGAGCAAGTTATGATAAACACCCGTTAGATTAAACAGCTCTTGTTCAGGCGCGGCCTGCAACGTCAAAGATTGAATCGATTGATCGAGTTGAAATAACAAGCGGCGCTGCCCCTCATCGCGCACCATGCTCTGTAGCCACATAAAGGCGGCGGTTCGCTCACCTGATGTGACAGGCGTAACCTGATGTAAACTCGTTGACGGGTATAACACCAAAGATCCCGCCGCCAGCTTAATGCTTTGCTGGCCATAGGTATCTTGGATGACCAGCTCACCACCTTGATAAGTGTCTGGTTCGCTTAAAAATAAGGTGGCAGACAGATCGGTACGCACCATACCGTCACTCGTCGAGCGAATTGCATTGTCGATATGATAACCAAAGGTTTCTCCACCTTGATAACGATTAAACAAGGGCGGATAAAACTGTAATGGAAGTGCTGCCGAGACAAATAAAGGATGAGCTAACAAGCGCTCCATAATCAATTCACCGATGCCAATCGCAACGGGATCGTCTTTATCCAACTGCTGATTGCGCTTACGGGTACTCGCCATCACGCCTGATGTTTGATTGCCATCAATCCAAGTGCGAGCATCGAGTTGTTCACGTAACTGATTGACTTCTTGTTTAGAAAAAACATGAGGAATTTCAATAAGCATCTTCAAACCTTAAGGAAAGCATAAACATCAAAGGCAGCCCTAGGGCTGCCATTCAAATCGTCATTCACTGATATTAAAAGTGCATATCGGCACTTAACATCACCAAACGTCCAGGCGCCATATTGGCAAAGTGCGCGGTGTACGCTTTATCGTAATAACGCTCGTCCGTTAGATTTTGAACGTTCAGGCGTAAGGTCAAGAATTCGCTCATCTTATAGGATGAGGTCAAATCAAAACGCCAGTAAGACGGAATTGACAGCGTATTAGCCGTATTGCCATACACTTTGTCCATATAATAGGCACCCGTGCCGACCGTTAACTGCTCGGTAATATCGTAAGTGGTGAATAAACTTAGGCTATTTTTGGCTGTATTAGGGAAGCGATTACCATTTTGCGCTGCGTTGTAACCATTGCTTTCGAGGGTAGCGTCCAAATACGTATAACCACCAAAACCATGCCAATCTTTAGTAAAGTCACCGGAAAAGCCGATTTCAAAGCCTTTGACTTTTTGCTCGCCGACGTTTTCCTGCGGTGCATTACGATCGCCAGAGGTCGCAACGCGGGCATTGTTTTTCTCGATTTGGAATACAGAGCCATTCAGAGATAAACGCCCCTCCCAAAGATCCCATTTAGTGCCTAACTCGTAGCTTTCGGTGTCTTCTGGTTCTAAATCGGCATTAGTGCTGCCAAGACGATCTGCCCCATCTCCGTTGGACGTGCCAGGTGGATTAGAGGAAGTGCCCCACGCAGCGTAGATACTGCCATTTTCTGCGGGCTTATATAGCACCGACAATTGGTAGTTGAAGAAATCAGCATCATTGCTGAATCGAGAGGTTGAGTTCTCAGCACTGGTGGTATAGTCATCCCAGCGGATACCTGCGTTAACCATCCATGCTTCAGTTAACTCAATCGTATTAAAGGCATAGATAGAGCGAGTATCGGTTTCAGTCACTGTCGCATCGGTACCAAGTGTAATCGTACCAACCCAAGGATCGTGGGGATTCGGGTTATCCAGCAACGTACAGTTGTAGTTATCCAGCATTGCCTGATTACAACCCGCGTTGCGACCATTGCCCGTATCGACGGTGTAACTCAAATTGCTAGTACGTTCGTTACTGAGTTCAGTCCCGACTGCAAAACGGTTAGTCATTCCTGCAAGTTTTGCTTCACCCGAGAGTTGCAATTGAGTCGCTAGGGTTTTAGTGACCGAATGGCGCGACTTAGTGTTTCGCCAAACATAACCATTAGCCACGTTGCCAGTGGTGTCGTCTGGGTTAGTCACAATATAGTAATTGCTGTTACGGCTATAGATAGACGTCGAAGTGAACTGCATGTCGTTGTTAAAATCATGGCTGATCAACACCGAAGCTGTATCGTCCATCGTATCGCGAAAATCCCGCGATAATAAGCCATAGAAATTGTCTGGATCGACATCGGCAGGTTTGCCTGTCGCCTGATCGTAGGGAATACCATAATCAGGAATATCATGGTTTTCAAAATGATAATATTCAAGGGTCACTTTAGTTGGCGTCGTTAACCCAAAAGTAACTGACGGTGCAACGCCCCAACGATTACCTGTGACCTCATCACGCCCAGGAGTGTCAGCATCGTGAGCCATCATGTTGACACGAACCGCAGCTTCATCGGTAATCACATGGTTAATATCAACATTGGCACGTTTGAGGGCATCCGTCCCCACGGCAACATCGGCGTTAATAAAATCTTCAGCCTGAGCTTTTTTGGTCACAATGTTAATGCTACCGCCAACCGCGCCACGGCCGTTATAGACAGAGCTTGGGCCTTTCAGGACTTCAATTTGTTCAATGTTAAAGGTTTCACGGCTTTGTGAACCCACATTACGCATACCATTGATAAAAGTAGAGGATTGAGCATCGTATCCACGAATAAACGGCCTATCACCGTAGGGGTTCCCCCCTTCGCCAGTACCCAAGGTAATACCAGGCGTCGCTCGTAGCGCATCAGTAAAACTCTGCGCGCCCATATCTTTGATCAGATCTTGATTGATGACTGTTACAGTTTTCGCAGTATTGAGCAGGTCTTCGGTAAATTTACCCGATTGTACTTTGCGGGTGTTATAACCCAAGTACTCACCATTGACCTCAATATGTTCAACTTTTTTATCTGCGACTTGTGCCTGCTCCGCGGCCATAGCAGGGATAGCAGAAACCGCCATCCCTATGGTTAACGAACCTAAAACATGGGCACCAAGCGTGACTCGACCATTGCGACGTTTTGCAAATTTCATTTAAAGCATTCCTGTTGCGGACTAAACCCTGTAACAGATGTCCCCCACCTGTTAATCGCCCGCTAATATATGTAAAATTATTTTTGTGATCAATAATTATTATCATTTACATTATAATTTAATGTAAATCACAGTTTAAGCCGTTTATAGTTGTTAGGCACAGCAAAACGACTGTAGCTACATTGGTAGGGTTAAAGATACGCCTATGATAGAAATGAAAATTTCCTTCAAAAATCTTTCGCATACATTCAAGCTATCGCACTATAGCCTAACGGCATGCTCATTCGAATCATCAACCTTTCGGTGGAAACGTGCCTTTGGACTCATTGAGGGGGCATGCAGAATACGCGACTCTTTTACCGCTTGTAGCGTGGCTTTTGGTAAAAAGACTTTTACGATAAATAACAAGAAAATCGTGAAATTAACCTCACATTTCCATTTGTGTCATCTAAGCTGATAGAGTGTGATTAAGATTGCTGTGGTCAAGCCACTTTTCGACTACCCTTAATTACGTGGTGACCATAAGGCTTAAGTTCATAAGAGGACACACTGAAGCATGAACGTCAATTTTATTAATCCTTTTTTGCAGTCGCTGCTCAATGTTATTTCGACCATGGCCAGCCTAGAGCTCACGCCAGGTAAACCCCAAATCAAAACTGACAACTTAGCCAAAGGCGATGTATCAGGTTTGATTGGTATGGTTGGGCCACAAACCAAAGGCTCACTTTCAATTACGTTTGAGCAAAAACTGGTACTGCAAATCATGCAAAATATGCTGGGCGAAAACCCCGGCAAAATAAATGAAGAAGTAACCGATCTGGTGGGTGAAATCACTAATATGGTTACGGGGGGCGCAAAAAATCTTTTAGGACAAAAGGGTTACGAATTCGAAATGGCAACACCAATGGTCGTTTCAGGTCAAGGGCATACAATTTCCCATAAAGCCAACGGCACCAAAATTATCATGCCATTTACCAGTTCTTACGGAACTGCATTTATCGAAGTTTGCTTCGAAAATTAATTAAATATCATAAGTTTGTAGGAAAACATTGGATGTTTGGTTGGCTGTAACGGGTACGCTTTGCTCCACTAGAGCAAACCTGATAGCCAATCAGTAAATCGATTAACTGTATGCTAGATAAAGAAAAACGGCGCATTAGCGCCGTTTTGTCATTCTAATTTGAGCAAACTATGCTAAGCAAACAGCTACTCTTGGAGTCAGTTTAGTCACTAATTCATAGGCGATGGTACCAATGTGTTCGGCCACCTCCTCTACGGGTAAAGCCTGCCCCCAAAGTAGCACATCATCACCGACTTGATCCGCTGCATCTTGGCCTAAATCTACGGTTAACATATCCATAGATACGCGGCCAACAATCGGCACTCGGCGACCATTTATCCATACAGGCGTGCCTTCAGGCGCATTCCGCGGATAGCCATCACCATAGCCAATAGCGACAACGCCAAGGCGAGTATCTTGTTTGGCTGTCCAGTAACAACCATAACCTACAGGTTGACCCGCTTTATGATCGCGCACCGCGATCAAACGTGAGACTAAGTTCATCGCGGGGATCAAACCATGGTTCGCACCGCAATCTCCTGTGACAGGAGATACGCCATAGAGCGCAATGCCTGGACGGATCCAATCCCCTTGGCTTTTAGGCCAATAAAGCGCACCCGCCGAGTTGGCTAAGGTTCTAAACCCAGGTAAATCCGCAGTTAACTGGTTAAAGGTTTGCATTTGTACTTGAGTGTAATGATTATCTGGTTCATCGGCACAGGCAAAGTGGGTCATCAAATGAATAGGTTTGGCAACATTTTCGCAGGCTGCCAAACGCGCATAAACCGCAGTGAATTGTTCAGGCGTGACCCCTAAACGATGCATACCCGAATCAACTTTTAGCCACACTGTGACAGGCTTCGTTAAGTTTGCCTGTTCTAACATCTCGATTTGCGATTCGTGGTGCACCACAGTATCGATATCGTGCTCCACCAACAAAGGTAAGTCGGTGCTGCGAAAAAAGCCCTCCAGCAATAATAAACGCGCCTTAATACCACCTTCGCGCAGTTCTAATGCCTCTTCCAAACGGGCTAAGCCGAAGCCATCGGCAGTATGTAAACAATGAGCGACATTTAATAATCCATGACCATAACCATTGGCTTTCACCACCGCCATCACTTGGCTGCTGCTCGCCTGCTGGCGTAAAACGGCGAGGTTGTTTTGCAGTGCAGTACTGCTAATTTCTGCTCGAGGAAAAGGTTTCAAAATTTGCCTTGTCTATTTGGAAAAGTCTGGAAATAAAAAGAATACATAAGCTTTGCTTATCTTCTAACACCGGGAATTAATCTTCTTCAAACTGAGGACCTGCATAGTTATCAAAACGGGAAAACTGGCCTTGGAAGGTCAAGCGCACACGTCCAATGGGGCCGTTACGCTGTTTACCGATAATGATTTCCGCCGTGCCCTTATCGGGAGAGTCGTTGTTATACACCTCATCACGGTAAATAAACATGATGAGATCCGCATCCTGCTCAATAGAACCTGATTCACGTAAGTCCGAGTTCACAGGGCGTTTATCGGCACGTTGTTCGAGCGAGCGGTTAAGCTGGGAAAGTGCGATAACGGGGATCTCTAATTCTTTAGCTAATGCCTTAAGAGAACGAGAGATTTCAGCAATTTCAAGGGTACGATTGTCCGATAATGCCGGCACTTGCATCAGCTGCAAGTAGTCGACCATGATCATCGATAATCCGCCATGCTCGCGGGCAATACGACGGGCACGGCTGCGCACTTCGGTCGGCGTTAAGCCTGAACCATCATCGATATACATCTTGCCTTGCTCAAGCATAATGCCCATGGTCGAGGATACCCGCGCCCAATCCTCATCATCGAGTTGTCCGGTACGGATTTTGGTTTGGTCAACGCGCCCTAAAGAGGCCAACATACGCATCATGATCTGTTCTGAGGGCATCTCGAGGCTGAAAATAAGCACGGGCTTGTCTTCATTCATCGCCGCCTGTTCGCACAGGTTCATCGCAAAGGTCGTTTTCCCCATCGACGGACGCGCCGCCACGATGATCAAGTCGCCGGATTGAAAGCCTGCTGTCATTTTATCGAGATCAGTAAAGCCACTCGATACCCCGGTTACACCATTGTGTGGGTTGTTGTAGAGCTGCTCAATCTTATCAACGGTTTTTTCCAGAATGGTTTTGATGCCTTCAGGGCCTTCGTTAGCATTGGTGCGCTGCTCAGCAATTTTAAAGACTTTGCTCTCAGCTAAATCGAGTAGAGCGCTGGAATCGCGGCCTTCAGGGTTATAACCCGCATCGGCAATCTCATGAGCAACGCGGATCATCTCGCGTACGACTGCGCGCTCACGGACAATTTCAGCATAGGAAACAATGTTGCCGGCACTCGGGGTGTTTTTGGCAATCTCGCCCAAGTAGGCAAAGCCGCCCGCTTCTTCGAGTTGGTTTTCAAGCTCAAGCTGTTCAGAAACCGTAATTAAGTCGATAGGTTGGCCTGTTTCGACTAAACGGTGCATGGCGGCGAAAATCATCCGGTGCGAGCGAGAATAAAAATCCTCTTTCACTACGGTTTCAGCCACTTTATCCCAAGCGTCGGCGTCTAACATGAGGCCGCCTAATACCGATTGTTCAGCCTCAATTGAATGCGGCGGTAGCTTGAGGCTATCGACCTGCAAATCCCTTGGCTTACTCTTAGGCTTAAAAGCACCTTGTTGTGACATTAACACTCCCGATTTCCAACAACTTAACAAAATATGATATAAAACCCCGTCAAGCAAACAGGTGGTTTCACAGGCCTGTTATCTCACCCAACGGATACTCAAACTAAAAATAAGGAAAGAACATGCGTATTGCATTGGTTGCAGCCTTAGTACTGACCTCTGGCATTGCAACAGCCGATGAAGGGCAATGGCAACCTTATCAAATGCCTTCTATTGCAGACAAACTCAGCGCGCGTGGAATCGATATTCCCGCAGATAAGCTGGCCGATCTCACCAGTTATCCAATGAACGCCGTTGTCGGGCTGGGCTATTGTACCGCCAGTTTTGTCTCGCCCCAAGGGCTAGTTGTGACAAACCATCATTGTGCCTACAAGGCGATACAATATAACACTAAGAAAGAGCATAACTATCTCGAACAAGGCTTTTTAGCCACGTCAATGGATAAAGAACCGTCGGCCGGTCCCAATGAGCGTTTATACATCACCGAAGCCGTGACTAATGTCACCGCTGAGGTAACTAAAGACTTAAGCCAAGATCCACTAAAACGCTACGAAGAGATTGAGAATCACAGCAAAGCCTTAATCAAAAGCTGTGAAGCCGATGATAATTACCGCTGTAACGTTCGCAGCTTCCACAATGGCTTGGAATATTACCTCATCAAGCAATTGATGATCCGCGATGTGCGCCTAGTGTATGCACCACCTGAAAGTGTTGGTGGTTACGGTGGTGATATTGATAACTACGAGTATCCACGCCACTCGGGTGATTTTGCCTTCCTACGGGCTTATGTGGGTAAAGACGGAAAACCTGCGGCTTTCAGCGAAGATAACATTCCTTATACGCCCAAAAGCTATTTAAAAGTGAACGCCGATGGCGTGAAAGCTGGCGATGGCGTGTTTGTGGCAGGCTATCCTGGCACGACCAACCGTTACAATCTCACTAGCGAGCTTAAATTTGCCAGTGATTGGTTGTATCCAACTCAGGCAAAACGCTATCAATTACAGATTGATACTATCGAAGCCATGGGTCAGGAAGATGCCGACATCGCGATTAAATATGCGGGCAATATGGCGTCTATGGCGAACCGGATGAAAAAGCTCAACGGTCTGCTGGCTGGCTTTAAAGCCACGGATATCGTCGGCATTAAGCAGCAACGTGAAGATGACTTTCTGGCTTGGTTAAAGAAAAACTCTAGCCTTAATCAAAATCTTATCAGCGAACTAGAAGTGTTACTGGCGGAGCAGCAACTGCAAACCCAAACCAATTATTACTTCACCAACGCCCAATCGAGCACACTGCTCACCGCGGCCAACAACCTCTACCGCTTAGCGAAAGAAAAGCAAAAGAGTGATGCCGAGCGTGAAATCGGTTACCAAGAGCGCGACTTAGCCATGTTCAGCTCGCGCTTAAAACGTATCGACTCTAGTTTTGATGTCAAAGTCGATAAAACCCTCTGGTTACAAGATTTAAATGCTTATTTATCGCAGCCAAACCGTGTTGCGGCCTTAGACAATATGCTGAATTTGGACGATAAAAACGTCAGTCTAGAGGCTAAACTTGATGGCCTGTATTCGCTGACCACTCTGACAGACCAAGCGCAACGTTTGGCTTGGATGGACGCCGATGCCAAGGCCTTCGAAACCAGCAGCGATCCGTTTATCCGCCTTGCCGTCGCGCTGTATGACACCAATATGGCGCAGGAAAAGGCAGAAAAAATCCTAGCGGGTAAACTGTCTACCGCTCGCCCTGCATATATGGCCGCCGTTATCGACTACTACAAAGCCAACAACTGGCCAGTGTATCCCGATGCTAACGGTACGCTACGCATCAGCTACGGTATGGTCGATGGTTATCAATCCCACGATGCGCTGTACAAACAGCCATTTACACGTCTTGATGGGATAGTAGCTAAGCACACAGGTGTTGAGCCCTATAATGCCCCGAAAAAATTGCTCGATGCGATTCACGAGCAACGTTTTGGCGATCACTTAGTGAAATCTGTCTACCAAGATCCCCGTGGCTGGATTTGCCGTCTGTTCTCTTGTTTGGACAAGCCAGAAGAATTCAACTCAGTACCAGTTAACTTCTTATCGAGCGTAGATACCACAGGTGGCAACTCAGGCTCACCCGTATTTAACGGCAAAGGGGAACTTGTAGGACTTAACTTCGACTCCACCTACGAAGCGATTACTAAGGATTGGTTCTTCAATCCCACCATCACCCGTGCCGTGCACGTGGATATTCGTTATATCCTATGGATGATGGATGAAGTTGACCATGCCGATAATCTGATTAAAGAACTGGATTTAGTAAGAAACTAATTATTATTAATCTGTCATGATTAATGATAATGGAATTAACTAATATGAACCGTTTAATTTAATCAATATAAATTAAGCATCTTTAAAAACCGTCCAAGAAATATTCCTTGGACGGTTTTTATTTTATGTAATTTATCAATTTGTGATCTACCGCATTATCAATTCACCAAAAACTCAATCAAAGCGTCTTAATTAGTATTATTTAAAGCAAGACTACACATGGACAATTTGTCCAACCTAAAAATAAAATCCAGTGATAAAAGCCACATTAACCAACAAATTTCAATCTAAGCCTTTAAAACATCACAAATAGTGGTAGGTAAACACAAAAAGAAAAATAACACACTGTATTTAAATAAAAAATATAAAAATCACCACTATAAAACTAACCAAGATTGTTATTTTTATTTCTCAAAAAAACTCAAAAAACGCAAATAAAACTATTAAAAACACCTGTTTTATCAAAAACCATAAAACTTGATCACCATCATGTTTTTCATAGGTTCAATTTCCTATCATCCAACCGCCTAAAATTTCACAAATTAAATGTAACCGTCAACATAAGCACTTAACAAACACATTAAATAACACTGAAAATATAATTCAGGTTGAAAATGAGGAACGCAAAATTCTATGACAGCGACAACTTATCAACCAGGAGAAATCCAAGGGCTGATCAAGATTAATGCATCCAAATGCAAAGGATGTGATGCTTGCAAACAGTTCTGCCCAACCCACGCCATTAATGGTGCCTCGGGTGCAGCGCACTCTATCGATGAAGATAAATGTTTAAGTTGCGGACAGTGTTTAATCAACTGCCCCTTTAGCGCCATTGAAGAAACCCACAGCGCCCTTGAAACCGTGATTAAAAAACTCGCCGATAAGAATACCACCGTCGTTGGCATTATCGCCCCTGCGGTACGGGTGGCGATTGGTGAAGAATTTGGCTTAGGCACGGGCGAACTGGTGACAGGTAAACTCTATGGCGCCATGAATCAGGCGGGCTTTAAGATTTTTGATTGTAACTTTGCCGCCGATCTCACCATTATGGAAGAAGGCAGTGAGTTTATTCATCGCCTCCATGCCAATGTGAAAGGTGAAGAAAATGCAGGTGCATTGCCGCAGTTCACCTCCTGCTGCCCGGGCTGGGTACGCTACCTCGAAACCCGCTACCCTGCACTTTTACCCAACCTGTCAACCGCCAAATCGCCCCAGCAAATGGCCGGAACGGTTGCCAAAACTTACGGCGCCAAGGTGTATCAAATGCAGCCGGAGAATATTTTCACCGTCTCTGTGATGCCTTGTACCTCGAAAAAACTCGAAGCCTCACGCCCCGAATTTAACTCGGCTTGGCAATATCATCAGGAACACGGGGCTAACACGCCTTCGTACCAAGATATTGATGCCGTGCTCACCACAAGGGAAATGGCACAGTTACTCAAACTGCTTGATATCAATCTCGCTAATACCGCGGAATATCAAGGTGATAGTTTGTTCTCTGAATACACAGGCGCGGGCACTATTTTTGGTACAACCGGCGGGGTGATGGAAGCGGCACTGCGTACCGCCCATAAAGTGCTGACTGGCGCTGAAATGGCTAAGTTGGAATTTGAACCCGTACGTGGATTAAAAGGGGTGAAATCAGCCTCTGTCAGCCTGTTTGATACCCAGCTTAAGCAGAATGTGACCGTAAATGTCGCCGTAGTGCACGACATGGGCAACAACATCGAACCCGTGCTGCGCGATGTGATGGCAGGCACCTCACCCTACCACTTTATTGAGGTGATGAACTGCGCAGGTGGTTGCGTTAACGGTGGAGGTCAACCTATTGAGGGTAAAGGCTCTTCATGGCTTGGTAACATTTAACGGGAAACAGAAATGAACAAGAAAAAACACCTATTTGCCGAGGACAGTTTCTTTCTGTCACGCCGTAAATTTATGGCTGTCGGCGCCGCGTTTGTGGCTGCGCTCGCGATCCCTATCGGCTGGTTCACCAGCAAGCTTGAGCGCCGTAATGAATACATTAAGGCCAGAAGCCAAGGGTTATATAAGGACGATAGCCTAGCGAAAAAACGTGTCAGCCACGCCAACCCCGCAGTTGAAAAGTACTACAAAGAGTTCGGTGGCGAGCCATTAGGACATATGTCCCACGAGCTGCTACACACCCACTTTGTCGATCGCACCAAATTAAGCTCTTGATTGGAGATGAGAAATGCATCAAGAACATGATATGAGACCCATTTTAAAACATCCGCTAAACGTCAGGATCTTCCACTACATCCTGCTGCTCAGCTTTTTGCCATTAGCCGCGACAGGTTTGTTATTGTTTTTTAAACCGCTTTCCCAAGAAGGTATGCAGCTAACCTATGATGTGCACATTATTGCAGGGATTGTTATGGCCCTCGATGCCGTGGCATTTACCATCATGGCATTCGATCGAGTGGTACTGTTTATCGCCCGTGTGTTTAGTTTCTCAGGGCGCGATGTGAAATGGTTTATGGTGTTAGGCGGCTACCCACAGAAATTCTTACTGGGTAAAAAAGTGCCTATTCCACCGATGAACAAATACAACTCAGGCCAAAAACTCTTTGGTGCCTGCGTACTGATTGGCGGCACACTATTAATCCTCTCCGGTTTAGTGCTGTGGCTCATTCCCCATGCTGCGCCGCGGGATATAGTGTGGTTTTTAGGTCAGGCCCATTTAGTGTCAGGCTTAGTGTTAACCGCCTTCTTGCCTGTGCATTTATTCCTCGCGGTGTACCGCTTTGATGATTTCAAGGCCATGATGATCCACGGTAATGTGCCTTACCATGATGCCGCTGAGTACACCCCTCTGTGGGTTAAAAATGAAATTGCCCCCATCGCCACTAATGGTGAACAGCTGACAAGCAAATAGCTAAGTCTCCAGCGGCAGTTGCTCACAACTGCCGCATTTTCGCATTCATACTCAAGGGCATAGATAACCATGAGCACACACGAGCATCATTCCATTACCGTCACTGACTATAATCCCAACGTCAGCTTTATCGACGATAAAGCGATTTGGCAGACCATTGACGACGCCAGTAATCCAAGTCGCGAGCAAGTCCTCGCCATTCTCGACAAGGCGCGCCAGTGTGAAGGCTTAAGCATTAGCGAGACCGCCATTTTGCTGCAAAACCAAGATAAGGCCTTGGATGAAGCACTCTTTACCGTCGCCCGTGAGATTAAAAACACCATTTACGGCAATCGTATTGTGATGTTTGCACCGCTATATGTGTCGAATCATTGCGCCAATAGTTGTAGTTATTGCGGCTTTAACGCCGATAACCATGAGCTCAAACGTAAAACCTTAAAACAGGATGAGATCCGCCAAGAGGTTACGATCCTTGAAGAAATGGGTCACAAACGGATCCTTGCCGTTTATGGCGAGCATCCACGCAATAATGTGCAAGCCATTGTTGAAAGTATTCAAACCATGTACAGCGTTAAGCAGGGCAAGGGCGGAGAAATTCGTCGTATCAACGTCAACTGCGCGCCAATGAGTGTGGAGGACTTTAAGCAACTTAAAACCGCGGCGATAGGCACTTATCAATGCTTTCAAGAAACCTATCATCAAGACACCTACAGCCAAGTCCATCTTAAAGGTAAAAAAACCGACTTTTTATACCGCCTCTACGCCATGCACAGGGCGATGGAAGCAGGAATCGACGATGTCGGTATCGGCGCGCTCTTTGGCCTGTATGACCATAGATTTGAGCTGCTCGCCATGCTCACCCATGTTCAGCAACTCGAAAAAGACTGTGGCGTTGGCCCACATACCATCTCCTTTCCGCGGATTGAACCTGCCCATGGTTCGGCTATCAGTGAAAAACCGCCCTATGAGGTCGATGATGACTGCTTTAAGCGCATTGTAGCCATCACTCGCCTTGCCGTGCCTTATACCGGGCTGATTATGAGCACGCGGGAAAGTGCGGCGCTGCGCAAAGAACTGTTAGAACTCGGGGTTTCACAAATCAGCGCAGGCTCGCGTACCGCACCGGGTGGTTATCAAGACAGCAAACAAAATCAACATGATGCCGAGCAATTCAGCCTTGGTGATCAACGAGAGATGGACGATATTATTTATGAGCTAGTGACTGATTCAGATGCTATTCCCTCTTTCTGCACGGGTTGTTACCGCAAAGGACGAACTGGCGATCACTTTATGGGATTAGCCAAACAGCAGTTTATTGGCAAATTCTGCCAGCCCAATGCCTTGATCACCTTTAAGGAATATTTGAACGATTACGCCAGTGAAAAGACTCGCGAGGCTGGCAATGCGCTGATAGAGCGAGAACTGGCTAAAATGAGCCCGTCACGGGCGCGCAATGTGCGCGGCTGCTTGCAAAAAACCGATGCGGGTGAACGGGATATCTATCTATAAATGGCATCTTATCTATTCTCAGATCTCGGCGTGCAGTTGCATTTCGGCCTTAACACTAGCGCCTTACTGAATGCGATAGAACGCGCTGATGAAATCGTGCTACACGCGGCCATTTACAGTAATTTTGCCGATAATGCCGTAGGGCAGTTGTTATTGCAGCGGCTACAATACGCCAGCTTAAAGCAACTCACCCTCATTAAACTTGAGCCCACTCGTCTATGGCGGGATGAGTTTGCCACCATCCTAAGGCCCGAGATGCCGCTGCAAGAGGTTGAGCAGCTGTATGAGATTTCCCGCCACTGGTGCGCCGAGCTTAAAACGCAGTTTCCTGAGACAGTCAATTTAGTTTCGACCCAAGCGCTACCACTGCAACCTATATTGCTGATTGGCGATAGACTCTTTGTCGGCCACTTCGCCCACAGTAATTGCACCTCGGCTCAAGGACTTTGGTTGGAGTTTGACATCCTTGCTTTAGGTCTTGCGCCAAACAGCTTAATCGATTGGTTTGATACAGGCATCCCCAGTGAGCAAAACTCAGCGGTAGAAGTAGCCCTAGGCCGTTATGTTGATGAATGCCGCCGCGCAGTGGGCGATCTTTGGTATCAGAGCTTGATTGAGCTAGATAAAGGGCGTAACTAATGATCACTCGCCCTCGACCGCCAGCGCCAGTCACTCACCCAACATCCATTAAACCGACGTTGCTTAAGTCCACAGCGTTTTCCTATGCCGAAATCCTTTCGCTACTTCAGGGGCAAGACGATGAATGGTTGTTTAGTCGCGCCCAGCTCGCCACTGAATTGCAATTTAATCAACAGGTGTATTTACGCGGCATTGTCGAGTTTTCGAATCACTGTCGTAACCACTGCCATTACTGTGGTTTACGCACCGAAAATCGGCAGGTAACACGCTATCGACTCTCGAACGAAGAAATCCTTAACGCAGTGGATAGCATTGCCGAGCTGGGACTAGGTACTGTGGTGCTGCAATCGGGGGATGACTTTAACTACAGCGGCAATCGTATTAGTGCCCTTATTACTGAAATTAAACGTCACCACAATCTAGCAATCACTCTGTCACTGGGTGATCGCAAACATCAAGAGCTGGAAAAATGGCGCGAGGCGGGCGCAGATCGCTATTTGCTCAAGATGGAAACCTTTGACCGCGCCCTCTTTGCTCGGTGTCGCCCTAACGCCAATTTTGACGAGCGCATTGCAAGGCTCAATTATCTTAAGTCTCTGGGATATCAAACTGGCTCAGGGATTATTGTCGATTTACCGGGAATGACGGATGCGATTTTAGCGTGTGATATTCAGCATTTATCGGAGTTGCAGCTCGATATGCTGGCCTGTGGCCCCTTTATTGCCCATCACCAAACACCGTTTGCGACTTCCCCCAATGGCAGCGCCCTTAAGAGTCATAGGGTTAGCGCTATTTTGCGACTGATGAATCCGGGGGCGAATATTCCTGCCACCAGTTCCCTCGACGCCCTCGAGAAGGGCGCAAGGGAGCAGGCACTAAAGCGAGGCTGTAATGTGATTATGCCCTCCTTCACCCCAACACAAGTGAGTGCCGATTACAGCATCTATCCGGGAAAAAACCAGCAACAAAACCCAGCAGCAGAGCGACTTAACCAAGTCTGCCAGCAAATTCAACGCCACGGGCTAATCCCCTCCTTTAGCCGTGGTGATTCAAAAAGGACCCAATATGTGTCAAGGCATTAATCCACAAGAGCATAGCCAAACCCAATCGGCACCAAGAGGAATGCGCTACCATATCGCCTTGGTCGGTCGGCGTAATTCGGGGAAATCCTCCCTACTTAATATGATCGCAGGGCAACAAATCTCGATAGTATCCGATATTAAAGGCACAACCACAGATGCCGTGGCCAAGGCCTATGAGTTACAGCCCTTAGGGCCAGTGACCTTTTACGATACCGCTGGCATAGACGATGAAGGGACATTAGGTGCAATGCGAGTGAGCGCCACTCGCAGAGTGTTGTTTCGCTCCGATATGGCACTCTTAGTCGTTGATGAGCACGGGCTGTGCCCCTCAGACATGGCATTAATTGACGAAATACAGCAATTAGAAATGCCAATACTTGTGGTATTCAATAAAGCCGATATCTGCCTCCCCAAAGCTGAGGATATTGCCTTTTGCCAGACTCAATCCTTACCCTTTATTGTCGTTTCTGCCGCCACAGGTCTTGCAGGTAAACAGCTTAAGCAGTTGATGGTCGAATTAGCACCTGCGGAGTATAAGCAGGAGCCGCTCCTAGCGGGCGACCTCTATCAAGCAGGGGACGTTATTCTCTGTGTCGTCCCTATCGATATGGCCGCACCTAAAGGGCGTTTGATCCTGCCACAGGTGCAGATACTGCGTGAGGCGCTTGATCGCAACGCCATCGCAATGGTCGTCAAAGAAACAGAACTAACGCAGGCATTATCAGTGGTTACGCCTAAGCTGGTGATTTCTGATGCTCAAGCAATTAAGCAAGTCGCCGCCACAGTGCCAGACGCAGTCCCTCTCACCACCTTCTCAACCTTATTTGCCCGATTTAAAGGCGATTTAGCCGTTCTCGCTGCGGGAGCTGATGCTTTAGATAAATTGCAAGATGGTAATAAAGTGCTCATCGCCGAAGCCTGTAGTCACAATGTGCAGGAGGACGATATTGGCCGAGTTAAACTTCCCCGCTGGATAAATAGCTACACCGGCAAACAACTCCAGTTTGTAGTCACATCTGGGCACGACTTTCCCGATGATTTAGAACAATATGCCCTCGTCATCCACTGCGGCGCTTGTATGTTTAACCGCAATGAAATGCTCCGTCGCATTCGTGAATGTCAACGGCGGCAGGTGCCTATCACTAACTATGGGGTGGCGATTTCTAAATTACAGGGCGTGCTACCGCGAGTGCTTGCGCCTTTTAACAACAGTCCGCAGCAATAACATATTGAGCCTTAGTGCCAGGCTTAGCTGCGATGAAGTAGCTAAGCCTGTTTATCCTTGATGCTTGACAAACAAACACTTACACAACAATACGAACTAAATCGCGCCCATAAAAAAACACCGCCGAAGCGGTGTTTTTCATTTAAAGCAGTTGGTAATTAAGCTTCTGCAACGATAGAAACTTTAACAACAGCTTTAACTTCAGTGTGTAACTGAACTTCAACTTCGAAGTCGCCAGTAGTACGCAGAGCGCCTAATGGTAAACGAACTTCTGATTTAGCCAGTTCAACGCCAGCAGCAGTTACTGCATCAGCGATGTCACGGTTGCCAACTGAACCAAACAGTTTGCCTTCATCACCCGCTTTAGAAGCAATAACAACAGCTTCCAGAGCAGCGATTTTCTCAGCACGTTGGTTAGCAGCAGCCAGATCAGCAGCGATTTTAGCTTCTAATTCAGCGCGACGAGCTTCAAATACTTTAACGTTGCTTTCGTTAGCAACAACAGCTTTACCTTGTGGCAGCAGGTAGTTACGAGCGTAACCAGCTTTAACTGCAACTTGGTCACCCAGGTTACCCAGGTTAGCGATTTTATCAAGCAGAATAACGTTCATTATCAAATCCTCTATATTCGATTAGGAATACTGCAATTACTGATGTAAATCAGTGTATGGCAGTAGAGAAAGATAACGAGCACGCTTGATAGCGCGAGCTAGTTGACGCTGATATTTAGCACTAGTACCAGTGATACGGCTTGGAACGATTTTGCCGCTTTCAGTGATGTAGTTCTTTAAAGTAACGATATCTTTGTAATCAATTTCTGCAACACCTTCAGCGGTGAAACGGCAGAACTTGCGACGACGGAAATAACGTGCCATTTGACAGTCTCCTAAGTTTTCAATTCGACATTTTCGGCATGGATGACTAAGCGATTTTGGCCATTTCGCCCCTGTTGAAGCGTCATAAAACCTTGTACTTGTACTTCCACACCTGCTTTCAGATTATCTGCCACGCTTTCAAAACGTGGTCCACTCAATATCACTTGTATTTGAACGTAGACATTGCGGAGCATATCTGCTTCATAACGCTGCGATTTGTGTTCTAGCATGATCACACTATGTGCAATGCCTGCCGGGCTTTTAAAGCGTCTGGAACGGGTTATGGTTCCTGACAACACCAAGTTATTGGTGGTCACAGAAAAACTTACTCAGCGATTTCTTCAGCGTTAGCTTCATCATATGAGCGGTCGCCAGCTGGGCCACGACGTGAATCGCGCTCATCTTTAGCTTTCGCCATTGGAGATGCTTCAGTAACGGCAACTTTAGTACGCATTACCATGTTACGCAGAACTGCGTCGTTGAAACGGAAAGCAGTTTCTAGCTCTTCAATCGTCTCTGCTGGTGCTTCAACGTTCATCAGAACATAGTGAGCTTTATGCAGATCTTGGATTGGGTAAGCCAGTTGACGACGGCCCCAATCTTCTAAACGGTGGATTTTGCCGTTAGCTTCGGTGATAACACCGGTGTAACGCTCAATCATACCTGGTACTTGTTCACTTTGATCTGGGTGAACCATAAATACGATTTCGTAATGACGCATTTATTGCTCCTTACGGTTATGTAGCCTCGTTATTGGCTCAGTCAAACCAAATAGAGGCAAGGAACGAAAATAGTGACTGATTTGAGCGCGAGATAGTACAGAAAGCAGACGCGAAACTCAAGCAATAACTTTGCCTCAACCCCCAATACAGGTATGATGACGCCTCACCCCTATTCGGATATCAGACACCGGCCACTCAAGAACCCATACTAATGTTACGAGCAATGCTAAAAGTTATCGCCCCTTTGAGTTTTTTTTGCCTATCTTTTCCTGCACTTGCGCTTGTTCCTCCCGATTATCAGGAGCCACCAAGTGATTTGACTGCAGAAGTCGAAGCCGGCTTACAATTGAACACAGGCAATACCGAATCGAGCAGTTTTAATGGTCGAACCCAACTGATTTACGATACTAAACAAACTAAGCAGGAAGCGACGCTAAAAGCGTATTTTGCTTCTGAAAAAAATCAAACCACCTCAGAAAAGTACGAACTCCAGCTTCAAAGCAACTATAAACTCAACAAAGGTTATATCTTCGGCCGTGGCGACTTCACTTGGGATCAGTTTGGTAGTTATACCCAAATCTCAACTATTTCTTCGGGTTATGGTTTTAACGCAATTAGTAGCTACAAGACCAAACTTAGTCTCGAAATCGGCCCAGGTTATCGATACAACTTGCCTGCCGAGTCAGTCGCAGAGCCAGACCCCGCTCCCGAAAAGGATGTGATCCTACGTACTGCGGCAAAGTTTTCTCAAAAATTACAGGAATACACCAGTATCAATGCCGATCTCACCGCCGAAGTGGGCGAAAATAACAACACCCTGACTCTCGATATGAACTACAAAAATTTAGTATTTCAGGATTGGGCCTTTAAAATCGGCATGAACATCAAGTTCACCGAAGTGGTTCCTGAGGGCAGCCAGCAGACGGATACCATCACCACCTTTAACTTGCTGTATACCTTTAGATAAACAAGCAATAAAACGATTTGGCTGGCACAACAATTCCCCACTCAGCCAAATCCCATTTCAGCACAATTTAGTGACCCACACATAAAAACGATAAATTAGTCGATAAATTCCAACATTTTGCAACACGGAATAAACACCGACTGCTGATATACTCTCCCTGGCAATCATACAAGGAGCAGTTAATGACAAACCCGCTACGTACTTTCGCCTCTTTATATAGCACGACGTTATTAACAGTGCTGGCTGGCGGTTTACTCACCACATATTTAGGCCTTAGGCTCTCGGTGATGCATGTTCCGCAGTTGTGGATAGGTAGCATGATGTCGGCCTACTATGTCGGCCTTGTCGCAGGATCTAAGATTGGCCACCGGCTAATCGCCCAAGTCGGACATATCCGTGCCTTTGTCGCTAGTGCTGGGATCGTTGCCGCCTCCGCACTGGGTCATGCACTCGTAGATGAGTTGGCGATTTGGATCCTGTTAAGGCTTATCGTTGGTATGGGAATGATGTGCCAATACATGGTGCTCGAAAGTTGGCTGAATGAACAGGCTGAAAGCAGCCAACGCGGCACTGTGTTTGCCAGCTACATGATAGTCTCGTACTTCGGTTTGATCTTGGGCCAAGGTGCCATCAGCCTCTATCCTGAACTCGGTCTAGAGCCGCTGTTACTGATCGCCATCTGCTTTGCCCTGTGTATTGTCCCGATTTCTTTAACGCGGCGTATTCACCCAGCACCACTGGTGCCCGCCCCCTTAAAAATTGCTCACTATTGGCGCAAAGCGCCGCAGGCACTAACGACCATTGCCATTGGCAGCATGATTGTCGGCTCCTTTTACGGCTTAGCCCCCGCCTATGCCAGTAACTTAGGTTTACCGCCCGAGAAAGTCGCCACTTATATGACGGCCACCATTCTCGCGGGTCTGCTGGCACAATGGCCAATGGGGAAGCTATCCGACATTATGTCCCGCAGTCGACTTATCCGCATTAACTGCGTACTGCTTGGGATCTTAGCCTTAGCTATCGCCCTCACGCCTTACCATCCCACACTCTCACTGGTGATGACGTTTCTGTTCGGTATTCTTGGCTTTACCTTCTACCCCTTGGCGACGGCACTGGCCAACTCCCGGGTCGAGCAGAGTGAAAGGGTCGGTCTGTCGGCCACCATATTACTGACCTTCGGCCTTGGCGCCAGTATCGGCCCGCTTATCGCCTCAACCTTAATGCAATGGCTCGGCAATAGCATGCTCTATGGCTTTATGTCGGCCTGTACCTTAATTCTATTTTTACGCCTGCGTTATGTTCACTCACAACAAAAAGCCGAAACCAATGTAACTCAAGACTACATCATGGCAACTGGTGACTTAGTTTCATCCCCATTAGCAGCTGCACTCGACCCAAGGGTGGATGTTGAATCGGTGCAGGAACACATGACACCAACACAGCAGGAAGATGAAGAAGATTTAGGTGCCGATGCCCTTGTTGAAGATTCAGATCATGATAACGAGCAACAGCTAACATTCGAGTTTGAATTTCACCCAGCGCCCAGCTTTATCCACGATGAGACAAACGAGGTGGACGAATCCAACCTCGATGCTATTAAAACCAATTAAGGGTTGATTTAGGCAATAAAAAAAGACGGGCTCGCCCGTCTTTTTTTATTGATATATATCAATTAGCTACGGCGTTGACGCACGGCTTCGAATAGGCAAATACCCGTGGCGACCGACACGTTTAAGCTAGAGACGCTTCCCGACATCGGAATCGAAACTAAAGTATCGCAACACTCACGGCTTAGGCGGCGTAAACCTTTACCTTCGGCGCCCATAGCAATCGCTAATGGCCCTTTAAGATCGGCTTGATAAAGCTCGCAATCCGCTTCACCCGCCGTGCCGACAATCCACACGCCCTTTTCCTGCAGATGGCGCATAGTGCGGGCGAGGTTAGTCACTTGGAATAACGGCACGGTTTCAGCTGCGCCGCAAGCGACCTTACTAACCACAGCCGTTAAGCCAACGGAGTTATCCTTTGGCACAATAATGCCCTGCACGCCCGCCGCATCGGCGTTACGTAAGCAGGCACCTAGGTTATGCGGATCGGTAACGCCATCTAAAATCAATAAAAACGGTAAGTCGGTCTTAGCTAACAGCTCATCTAAGTCATGCTCACCAAGGATTTTAGCCGCTTTCACACGGGCAATAATACCTTGGTGCTGAGTACTTTCGGCTTTCTCGTCCAACACTTTGCGTGAAGTCACTTGAATGCTCGTACCAAAGGCTTTCGCTTGACGGATCAGCGGGGTTAAACGCTCATCCTCACGGCCCTGCAACAGCCAAAGTTCAATAATGCGCTCAGGACTGTGTTTTAACAGCGCTTCAACCGCGTGGATCCCAAAAATAATATCTTGTTTTTTCATTTACTTCTTTCTCGTGCTCCGCTTCGCGGCCTTTGGCTTTTTCGCCGTATCTTTTACGCTTTTCTTAGGCTTAGTGCCCGCTTTAGACTTAGACTTACTCGCCGCTTTATCTGAACCCGCTTTCGCTTTAACGCCAGTCGATTTAGCCGTTTTCGCCATTTTCGCGCCTTCGCGGTTTACCCGCTCACGGGCTGTCATGGGTTTGTCGCGACTAGGTGCCGCCTTGCGGCGACCGCCTTTACCACTGTCGCCAATCATGACTAAGTCAATCTGTCTATCATCCAAGTTTACCGCGGCCACTTTTACCGTGACGGGGTCACCCACTTGATAGATTTGACCTGTGTGCTCACCAATCAAACGCTGACGCATAGGATCGAACTGGTAATAATCGCTGCCCAGGCTAGAAATATGCACTAAGCCATCGATAAATAAGTCATTTAAGCGAACGAATAAACCAAAGTTAGTGACAGAGGCAATCACGGCCTCGAAGGTGTCACCCACATGGTCCTGCATAAATTCACATTTAAGCCAGTCGCTTACATCACGTGTTGCTTCATCGGCGCGGCGTTCAGTAGTAGAACATTCTTCGCCTAATTTATCTAATTCATCGAGTTGATAGTGGTAGCCACCATCGGGAGTCCATTTCTCATTGGCTTCACCTTTTTCTTTCGCCAACAAATAGCGGATCACTCGGTGCAGCACTAAGTCAGGATAACGACGAATAGGCGAGGTAAAATGCGCGTATTCTTCCAGTGCCAAACCAAAATGGCCTTCGTTATCAGGCGTGTATATAGCTTGGCGCATAGAGCGCAGCAACATCACTTGAATAAGTTCAGCATCGGGACGGTCGGCAATCTGCAACATTACATTTTGATAATCTGCAGGCGTTGGCTCAAGCCCACCGCCCATGCTCAAACCACGCTCAGCTAAAAACTCTTTAAAGTTTGCCAGTTTCTGCTCAGAGGGCGACTCGTGCACTCGATAGAGGATTTCACCCTTATGCTTTTTCACAAACTTAGCGGCAGACACGTTCGCCAAAATCATACATTCTTCAATGATTTTATGAGCTTGATTACGCGCTCTTGGCACAATCTTATCGATCTTGCGCTGTTCGTTAAAAATAAACTGCGTTTCTATCGTCTCAAATGCTATCGCACCGCGCTCTGCGCGCTGTTCATCAAGCGCTAAATAAAGCGACTGTAAGCATTGAAGATGTGGAAAGAGTGCTTCATGCTCAGGCGCAATCGGCCCACCTTCGAGCATCGCAGCGACTTGGGTGTAGGTAAAGCGCGCGTGTGAATGCATCACCGCCGGATAAAACTTATAACCCGATAACTTACCGCGGGCTGAAACCGTCATCTCTGCAACCATACACAGGCGGTCAACATGAGGATTGAGTGAACACAAGCCGTTAGAGATTTTCTCCGGCAACATTGGGATCACTTGCGATGGGAAGTACACCGAGTTACCACGGGCACGGGCTTCAGTATCTAAGGCCGAATCGGTACGCACATAATAGCTTACATCGGCAATCGCCACCCACAGACGCCAACCACCACTGGGTTTAGCTTCGGCATAAACAGCATCGTCAAAGTCGCGGGCATCTTCACCATCGATGGTCACTAAAGGTAGATCACGCAGATCGACACGACCCACTTTATCAGACTCAGTCACTTCATCGGGAATACGGCGCAGTTTCTTTTCAATGGCGGCCGACCACGTATGGGGAAGATCGTAATTGCGCAGGGCTATTTCGATTTCCATTCCCGGTGCCATTTGCTTGCCAAGCACTTCGGTCACTTTGCCTGCGGCTTTAACAAATCGACCGGGACGGCGGGTTAATTCTACCACCACCACATCGCCTTGACGGGCGCCATTGCGATCTTCACTAGCGATTAAAATTTCTTGGGTAATGCGCTTATCATCGGCAATAACAAATGCCATGCCACTGTCGACATGGAATCGACCAACAATCGCAGCACTACGGGGCTGGATCAAACGGACAATACGGGCTTCACGACGACCTTTACGATCCATACCGGCTTTTTGTGCCAGCACTTTATCGCCATGGAAATACATAAGCATGTCGCGATTTGAGATAAATAAATCGTCGCCACCTTCGTCAGGTTTAAAGAAGCCGTAGCCTTCTCTGTGCCCAAGAACAATGCCGGGGATCAGATCCATTTTTTCAGGTAAGCCGTAGCTTTGACCGCGGGTAAATACCAATTCACCGTCGCGCTCCATCGCCCGTAAACGGCGGCGCAGGGCTTCTAATTGCTCTTCATCATGGATCTGTAGTGCAGCAGCGATGCTGTCACGGGTAATAGGTGATTTTTGAGAACGTAAGTACTCGATAATATACTCACGACTTGGGATAGGGTTTTCGTACTTATCCTGTTCACGCTCGAAATGAGGGTCTTTGATCATTCAATATCCAATATTTTTGTCTCAATCAGTAGAGACAACTCAACGGGTTCGCAAGTGCTCTTGCTGGGCCCGCGCCACTGCACTGGCGGGCATTTTAGCGGCTAACACCTGCAGTAATGACAAGGCTTTTTTCTTAGTCGCCTCATCGGTAAATACATTGTTGTATAACCAGTTATAGGCCATTTCATAGTCTCTTGGACTACCATAACCTTCACCGTATAAACGGACCAGCATCATCCGCGCGGCTAAACTACCGCTCGCTGCCGCTGGCAATAAATAATTGACCGCACGGTCTTTATTACGAATAACAAACTTACCATTTTGATAATATTCGGCAAGTTTCACCATGGCCTCGGGGCTGCCCTGCTCAGCTGCATCACGCAATAACCCCATCCCTTTGACCGCATTGGCTTTTACACAGGTTCCGTGGTTGAGCATTTCTCCCCACAAAAACTGATACAGGGGCTGCTTTAAGACTTCTGCGCGCGCTTCGATGTCTTGCACTAACTGACAGTCATCTTGTTTGACTCTTGCCAAATACTTTTCACCGCGGATCATTTCAAGCAATTGATCTTGAGAATAAATATCCACCGCCTGTGTTTCAGCAAAGCACATTGAAGATACTAAGGGCAGCAGCACAACTAATGCAGTACGTAGCATAACGACTCTCAATGACAATAAGGTGAATACTTGCATCGGCAGTATAACCTATTTCTTGAGCTCGAGCCGAATTTCTAACCACGAAAGCAAACAGGAAGGAACAGCAGAGGGTGAAAAGGCCGTGAAACACGGCCTCTACGATTTTAGTTAAACGGGCTAACTAAAATCATCGTCTCATTACGGTCTGGACCGGTAGAAATGATGTCGATCGGCGTTTCTAACAACTCTTCAATACGCTTGATGTAGTTGATAGCTGCTTGCGGTAACTGATCTAAAGAGGTCGCACCGAAAGTTGACTCGCTCCAGCCTGGCATAGTTTCATAAACAGGAGTGACCTGCTCATAACCTTCAGCTGCTAATGGCGTAACTTTGGAGATAGTGCCATCTGGATGTTGATAACCCACACAGATCTTCACTTCTTTCAGGCCATCAAGTACGTCTAACTTTGTTAAGCAGAAGCCGCTTACGCTGTTGATTTGTACTGCGCGGCGCATTGCCACTGCATCTAACCAACCTGGACGACGTTTACGACCGGTAGTCGCACCAAATTCATGGCCTTTAGTGCCTAAATGGTCACCCACTTCACATAAGAGTTCAGTCGGGAAAGGACCAGCTCCCACGCGAGTGGTGTATGCCTTCATGATACCTAAGACATAGTCTAAATGACGTGGACCAAAGCCGCTGCCTGTCGCCACACCACCTGCGGTGGTATTTGACGAAGTCACAAACGGATAAGTACCGTGGTCAATGTCTAACAGTGTACCTTGTGCGCCTTCGAACAGGATTGGCTCACCCGCTTTACGCGCGTTATCCAAAAGTTCAGTCACATCAACACACATGCTCTTCAGATAGTCAGCTAAGGCTAACGCATCGCTCAGTGTTTGCTCGTAATCTACGGCGTCAACTTTGTAGTACTCTGTCAGCATAAAGTTATGATATGCCATAACTTCTTTCAGCTTTTCAGCAAATAGTTCAGCATTGAACAGATCGCCAACACGCAGACCGCGACGGGAAATCTTGTCTTCATACGCAGGACCAATACCACGACCCGTAGTACCAATAGCTTTGTTACCGCGCGCTTTTTCGCGGGCAATGTCTAAGGCACAGTGGAATGGCAGGATCAGCGGACATGCTTCAGAAATCAGCAAGCGTTCCTCAACAGGAATGCCGCGCTCTTTGAGCATGTTGATTTCTTTCATCAGTGCGTCGGGTGCAAGCACCACACCATTACCGATAATGCATTTAACATTGTCGCGTAGGATGCCTGATGGGATCAGATGAAGTACGGTTTTATCGCCATTGATCACTAAGGTGTGACCTGCGTTATGACCGCCCTGGTAGCGAACTACATATTTTGCCTGTTCTGTTAGAAGGTCGACAATCTTACCTTTTCCTTCGTCACCCCATTGAGTGCCGAGAACAACTACGTTTTTGCCCATTGTTTGCTGCAAGGTTGTGGTTAAAAAAGAATTCTAACAGATTTTAAACCGCAAGTGGTAAGGCATTTATGAAAAAATAATCAAAATGACCAAACCAGCAGTGACTAATGAGCCACCGATTCGACGCAAAACTTGCTGATTTTGATTGGAAAGTTCATTTAAATATCGGCGCCATTTATTGGGGAATAACAATGGTCCCACACCTTCCAAAATCAACACCAGTGCCATGGCTAGCATAAATAACTGTAAGCTCATCTTCCTCTCTCTTAGCTTTTTCTACCCTAAAAATCGGTGATTAATACGAGGATAACCAATTTTAGGCAATAAAAAACCCAGCATAAGCTGGGTTTTTTGAGATTCCAAAACGTATTAACGCTTAGAGAATTGTGGCTTACGACGTGCTTTACGTAGACCCACTTTCTTACGCTCAACTTTACGAGCGTCACGGGTAACGAAACCAGCAGAACGTAATGATGGACGCAGAGCTTCATCTAATTGCATCAGGGCACGAGTGATACCGTGACGGATTGCACCTGCTTGGCCAGTGATACCACCGCCTTTAACAGTTACATAGATGTCCAGCTTGTCAGTCATTTCAACTAACTCTAATGGTTGACGAACAACCATACGAGCAGTTTCACGACCAAAGTATTGGTCCAAAGGACGTTGATTTACAACGATGTTGCCACTACCAGCTTTAGCGAATACGCGTGCTGTAGAGGTTTTGCGACGGCCAGTGCCGTAGTACTGAGTTGCAGCCATTTGCTTAATCCCGTTTAGATATCAAGAACTTGAGGTTGTTGTGCAGCGTGGTTATGTTCTGCGCCAGCGTAAACTTTCAGTTTACGGAACATGGCACGGCCCAGTGGACCTTTTGGTAACATACCCTTAACTGCTTTCTCGATGATCATTTCTGGCTTATGAGCTTGCAGCTTTTCAAAGCTGATTTGCTTAATGCCACCAGGGAAGCCTGAGTGCGAGTAGTACGTCTTGCCTTGCGCTTTGTTACCAGTAACAGTAACTTTCTCAGCGTTGATAACGATGATGTAATCACCAGTGTCAACGTGAGGAGTGTATTCAGGCTTGTGCTTACCGCGTAAACGCAGAGCGATTTCGGTAGCGATACGACCTAAAGTTTTGCCGTCTGCATCAACGACGAACCAGTCACGAGTTACAGTTTCTGGTGTAGCAGTAAAAGTCTTCATTATTACAAAAACCCAAAGTTAATTTTCTGTCTCACATGTTGCTTGCAATGACAAACAACACAAAATTGCCTTTCAGTACCCCTTCGAGTACTTAACTCGGCGTACAACTTCCACCTAGTTTGGTGGAGTAACGTGGGCAGGTGGCGGATTATAGACAAACGTGAGTTAAAAATCACCTGATATTTTGACAAAAATCATAAAAATTCGATCGATGTGGCTCATTACTACGCTAAGGAATGAGCCACTAAAGATTTGTTGAGAAAAACCCCGCAAAGCACGCTCTGCAATAGTCTAATACTTAGGGTAAATGCTCTGATTTTAAGTAATCGTGGGATTGCATTTCAATCAAACGGGAACGACAACGTCTGAATTCAAAACTCAATAAGCCGTCGGCATAAATGTCTTCTAACGGCACCTGCGCTGACACGATCAATTTAACGTTTCGTTCGTAAAACTCATCCACCATGGCCAAAAAGCGTCTGGCGATATCATCACCCGTTAAAAATGCGCCCATTTGCTCAATGCCACTCACCAGTACGGTATGATAAATCCGCGCCAGTTCCATATAATCCCGCTGACTACGGGGGCCATCACATAAGGCTCTAAAATCCGCCAGTAAGACGCCTTGCGCCTGTTGGCGAATGGATATTTCACGGCCTTCAATTTCAATCGCATCGGTTGAAATTTCAGCCTCGGGGGCTAACTGACGGAAATAACGCAGTAAGTTAGTATCGGCCTGCTCATCAAGTGGATAGTGGTAAATTTCTGCCTGCTCTAACGTCCGTAGACGGTAGTCGATACCCGAATCCACATTTAATACTTCACAATGCTGATTGATCAGCGCGATCGCAGGAAGAAATCGCGCCCGTTGCAACCCATTTTTATATAGGTCATCGGGGATGATATTTGAGGTAGCCACTAAGACCACGCCTTCTTTAAAGAGCGCTTGGAATAAGGTGCCAAGCAACATGGCGTCGGTGATATCTGACACGAAAAACTCATCAAAACAAATGACTTTATATTTTGCCGCCATTTGTTTGGCAATCACTAATAATGGATCGCGCGTACCTTTAAGGGTGTCTAAATCTAAATGCAGTTGATGCATAAAACGATGAAAGTGCGCCCTTAACTTTTGATTGCCAGGTAATGCATCAAAAAAGGTGTCCATCAAATAGGTTTTACCGCGGCCTACGCCTCCCCAAAGATAAAGCCCTTTTGTAGGCGCGGGTGCCGACTTTAAGCCAAAAGAGGTCAATAGCTTACCAAATAAAGAGTTAGGCTCTTCGGCTGCGGTGAGATCCTCATAAACGCGTTGCAGCGCCTTTACCGCCATTTCCTGCGCCGGATCATGGGAAAAACCATCACGAGTAAGATCTTTTTGATAATGCTGCCAAGGGCTTAACTGGGGCACGTTATTATTCTCTTTTATCCTTTGGAAAAACTGCGTCGATATTAACACGGCCAAGATGACGCAGCATATATTTATACCCCATCAACTTGGATCTGTAGTGAGCTCGCGGAGAGGCCTAGCACAACGGCTTAATATGATAAAACTGATTAGGAAGAACTATGCTGTTAGCTGATTAAACTCAATGATTGGAAGTTATTAGGACTTGAAAAATACCTTAAAAGCCCACAGGTTTCACTTCAGTTACAGTCAATAAAATGTTGATAAAATAACCGTTAAGAAATTAACCTTTGTTAATATTGATGAACTTTTTCAATGAGGTGCGTGTCCGAATGGTTACCTAGGCAAATAGCCGGTAACGATACAGATTCGATCTGGTGCGGACACAAACTGACGACGCATTACATCCAGATCCTTGGTCCCTTATTTGGAGTTATGAATAGATGAAAACGAAATTATCTGTACTTTCAGCCGCAATGTTAGCCGCAACCCTGACAATGATGCCTGCGGTTTCACAGGCCGCTATTCCGCAATCTGTTGAGGGACAACCCATTCCCAGCCTTGCCCCTATGCTAGAGCGCACGACGCCCGCCGTGGTTTCTGTCGCGGTGTCCGGCACACACGTGTCCAAACAACGCGTACCCGATGTGTTCCGCTATTTCTTCGGCCCGAATGCACCGCAGGAACAAGTACAAGAGCGTCCATTTAGAGGCTTAGGCTCTGGCGTTATTATCGATGCAGATAAGGGCTATATTGTCACCAACAACCATGTGATCGACGGTGCCGATGATATCCAAGTCGGCTTACATGATGGCCGTGAAGTCAAAGCCAAACTGATTGGTACCGATTCAGAATCCGACATTGCCTTACTGCAAATCGAAGCTAAAAATCTGGTCGCAATTAAAACCTCCGACTCAGATGAGCTGCGTGTTGGTGACTTTGCCGTGGCTATTGGTAATCCCTTCGGTCTAGGACAAACCGTGACCTCAGGGATTGTCAGTGCCCTAGGCCGTAGTGGTTTAGGCATTGAAATGCTTGAAAACTTTATCCAAACCGACGCAGCTATCAACAGTGGTAACTCGGGTGGCGCGCTGGTTAACCTTAAAGGTGAACTGATCGGTATTAACACGGCTATCGTCGCACCAAACGGTGGTAACGTCGGTATCGGTTTTGCGATTCCCGCAAACATGGTGAAAAACCTAGTGGCTCAAATTGCCGAACACGGTGAAGTTCGCCGTGGCGTGCTGGGGATTTCAGGCCGTGATTTAGATAGCCAACTTGCCCAAGGCTTTGGGTTAGACACTCAGCACGGGGGCTTTGTGAATGAAGTCACTGCGGGCAGTGCTGCTGAAAAAGCAGGTATTAAAGCGGGCGATATTATTGTTAGCGTCGATGGCCGTGCGATTAAGTCGTTCCAAGAGCTGCGAGCTAAAGTGGCAACCATGGGCGCAGGCGCCAAGGTCGAACTGGGCCTTATCCGTGATGGTGATAAGAAGACTGTGAGTGTCACCTTAGGCGAAGCTAGTCAAACCACTGAAAAAGCGGCTGGCGCAGTTCACCCCATGCTCCAAGGAGCCTCATTAGAAAATGCCTCTAAAGGGGTTGAAATTACCGATGTCGCGCAAGGCTCGCCTGCGGCAATGAGTGGTCTGCAAAAAGGCGATTTGATTGTCGGTATCAATCGTTCTGCGGTGAAAGATCTCAAATCACTCAAGGAACAGCTCAAAGATCAAGAAGGTGCTGTAGCCCTGAAGATCCTGCGTGGTAAGAGCTTATTGTACCTAGTACTGCGTTAATCGATACGCCGGTCTGATTTATATCCCATTATCAGATGCGGATCAGCATAGGGAACGCGCGTTCCCTATGCTTTAACTTGTTAAACATGTTAATCTAACTCACCTTTTTCAATATTTAGCCTGCCATGACAATAAAAGAAACCCTGTTATATCTCGGTAAAGCCGTGCTTTTCGGCCTTATCATGGCGGCCATGTTTTTATTGGTGACTCACTACTTCGATAATAAGAGTCTTGGCAATTCACTTCTGCAAAACCGCGGTAATAATACAGTTGAACTGTCCTTTGCTAAGGCTGTGCGCCGCGCAGCACCTGCCGTAGTCAATATTTACAGCTTAAGTATCGATCAGAGCCGTCCATTGAATTCTGGCTCACTCCAAGGCCTAGGCTCAGGGGTGATCATGAGTAAAGAAGGCTATATTCTCACGAATTATCATGTCATTAAAAAAGCCGATGAAATTGTTGTCGCCCTACAAGATGGTCGCAAATTCACCTCGGAAGTCGTAGGTTTTGATCCCGAAACCGATCTTTCAGTGCTTAAGATCGAAGGCGATAATCTTCCTACTGTGCCAGTCAATCTCGACAGCCCACCACAGGTTGGCGATGTGGTATTAGCCATTGGTAACCCTTATAACCTTGGGCAAACCATTACCCAAGGTATTATCAGCGCCACGGGTCGTAACGGCTTGAGTTCGGGTTATTTAGACTTTTTACAGACCGATGCTGCGATTAACGCCGGTAACTCAGGCGGCGCCTTAATCGACACTAATGGTAGCCTGATTGGTATCAACACCGCCGCCTTCCAAGTGGGCGGCGAAGGTGGCGGCCACGGCATTAACTTCGCGATCCCGATTAAACTGGCCCACAGCATTATGGGTAAACTGATTAAAAATGGTCGAGTGATCCGTGGTGCCTTAGGGATCTCTGGCGAACCGATTAACCCTGTTGTGGCACAAATCCTCAACCTGCCCGATTTACGTGGTGTATTAGTTACTGGTGTCGATCCTAATGGTCCAGCGGCACGAGCGCAGCTTATGCCAAGGGATGTAATCATCAAATACGGCGACGAAGATGTGCCTGGGGTCGAAATGCTGATGGATAGAATTGCCGAAACTACGCCCGGCAAGAAAATCATGATGACAGTTATCCGCCAAGGTAAACAGCAGGAACTACCCGTTATTATCGATGAAAAAGTCGTCGTCGATAATTAAGCCCTGTTGCATCATCCTATTAAGTTAACCTCAGAATAAGGCAGGACTAGAACCTTATTCTGAAAACGCTCCAAAGCAAGATAACTTTATCGCCTAGTGAGCAGAGTGACTTGCCATTGTTTCCCCAGTAAGACGCTTAATCTACCTCGGCCGTAAGGCCGCAATAACTAAACCTCTACTTAAGGTATGGGGCGAACCTCCACGACCTTGATTCATCTCGACCGATAAGCCGCAAAACTAACTTGCAACACAAAGATTTTGCTGAATCTTCCAACGACGTTCCATTAATGGAATCGAGAACCCATAACATACCACCACAATCAAAGGTTGAAGCTGAAAACTCAACTCAGGCCACAACATAAAAGCTGCCACGCAAGCCACAGTGCGCACAATTGCATGTACAATCGCTACCTTTTGCGCCGCTAACACGCCGAAAACCAACCACATTAATCCTGTTTGTACTGCAAGGGCGAAGGGCAAGGCTAAATAGTTTTCCATAAAAAAGGGAATACTGATGCTAAAGGTTAAAAAACTCATCCCCATGGCAGCCAAAAACACTGTCTCAAACCAATTACGATCAGTGCTTTTCTTAAAGGAGATATTTTCACCTGTAAGACGCGAGACTCCCATAGCAAGATAGACAATAGAACCTGTGCCGATAAATGTTGCCATCACCATTTGCGATGCTGGCAGAATAAAACTCAAGATAAACAATAGCGTCCATACAATCATGCCTGATACAGGCATAGCTAAAGCACGTTTTTGGCGGTATTCGATAAGTTGTTGATCCAGTGATTGATGTTGCATGATTAAGCCTCCTTGTTGGTATGGCTTAAGTATCCCTGCATCCGCTAAATCACGGCAGTGTGAGTTGTCAGCAATTACGGATGACAAATGTCATTCAAAAAACAGGAGAGAGGAAAGATAGGCAGGCACAAATCTTTAGGACTAACAGCTAACACCAAGGCAACAGAAGTTCACCTTCCCCTGCGAAGTTGCTGAAGGGCGTTGAAGAAAATCGCGTGAGCGAGGCATGGATACCTCGCTAGCTTTCGGGGTACAGGATGTACCATCGGAAGCGTTAGCAATTTTCGAATAAGCACGAAGCCACTAACTAATGCATGTAACTTCGCTAGGGGCGTCTTGGAGCATCCAAGGAGGATAGGACGAGCAGTCCTCCTTGGTCGGGTGTGGGGTGAAGCCCCACGACTTTGATTTACCTCGGCCGTAAGGCCGCAATAACTAAACATCAGCATAATCAGGTGCGGGTGAAACCCCACTAACCTAACTCACCTCGGCTGTAAGGCCGCAAAAACCAAATCAGCTATGCCATATTTAGGGCTTAGCCGCATATACCTCACGCCTTTGCGATTGGCCGATAGCGCGGCGTTAACCCAGTATGTTATTGTTTTAGCATCATAGATTCTATTTTTGTGCTTTAACCACTAAGGGTTTACTCCAAATGGAAAAAATATTTGAAAGACTCATGTATGCATCGCGCTGGATTATGGCGCCCATCTACTTGGGGCTGAGTCTAGTATTACTGGGCTTAGGCATTAAATTCTTCCAAGAAATCTTCCATATTCTGCCGATCATTTTTGAGATGAGTGAAGTGGATTTAGTGCTGGTCACCCTGTCCTTGATTGATATCACCCTTGTCGGTGGCTTGATTGTGATGGTGATGTTTTCTGGCTATGAGAATTTTGTCTCGCAGTTGGATGTGGGTGAAGACAGTGAAAAGCTCAGCTGGTTGGGTAAATTAGATTCTGGCTCACTGAAAAACAAAGTGGCCGCCTCGATTGTGGCGATTTCGTCTATTCACTTACTGAAAATCTTTATGGATGTGAAGAATATCGATAACGACAAAATCATGTGGTATCTGTTAATTCACATCACCTTTGTGTTATCCGCCTTTGCCATGGGCTATTTGGATAAAATGACCCGCAAATAATCACTAGGCCTGCAGTAACTATTGCAAATCAACAACTCGATTTGCCACTTGCCAGCAGTCATACTGCTGGCTTCACACTGACACACCTAAAACGAGAGCGTTCCGCATCTAAACCGCTAAGCTCACGGGCTTAATTTGCTGCGGGCAAAGACACGGTGACTATGGTTTTATTATGTAAATCATCAACTTGTAATTGAGTCGTGCCGCCCTGGGCCTTAGCTAATAAGCGTGCAGAATACGTCCCTAAACCCACGCCCTCCACTTTTTGACTCGTCACATATTTATCCCAAAACCGCGGACGAATCTGTTCCGGCACCACGCCCGAATTCTCTATCTGGATCACTACATTGCCTTGCTCGATCGATAAATGGATCGCCACTTTAGTGCGCAGGGTTGAGGCTTCGAAGGCATTTTTAATTAGGTTTAGTAGTAATGAATAAGTTAAGGTTGCATCCGCTAACACATCAAACTGACCATTGGGATCTTCATCCGGAAATTGAAAGGCAATCAATTGTTTGTGATGAAAGGTCACATGCATCGAGTGCAATACTTGCTTGACCAGTCCGTGGGCAGAAAATCGCTCAGGTTTGAGGATAAATCGCCCCGTTTCAATTTTAAATATCTCCGAGGACAGATTAACGGTGTTAATCGATTGCATGGTGAGATCATCAATCGCCGTTAACTTAGCACGCCAGTCTTTAGGGCAATTTTTGTCCTGTGATAAACGTTGTAGCATCGCGCTGATCGCTGCTAAAGGGCTTTTAAGATCATGATGAATTAACTCATCAACGCTGTCCCTTAAACGAGATAGCGCTAACATGTTGTCATAATTAGCTTGTAAATCACGCTGTAAATTGACCGTTGCTAATAGGTTAGCCAGCCGAAGTTTTAAAATATCAGGCTGCACAGGTTTGACTAAATAATCAATGGCTCCCCGCTGTAGACCTCGGATCTGATTTGCGGTTTCATGTAATGCGCTGACAAAAATAACCGGGATTGACTCTGATTGAGGATGCTCCCGCAACGCATTGAGCACTTGGTAGCCATCCATATCTGGCATCATAATGTCGAGCAACACGATATCAGGCGCATTACCTGACTGGCAGAGATTGAGTGCAGTTTGACCATCCTTTGCGACTAACACCTTGTACGTATCTTTCAGCAAACCTACCATCACCGCTAAATTATCTACGGCATCATCAACAATTAATACCGTGTTTTTGACTGGCTCGTTGAATGCCTCAGTTGCCAAGTCTCTGCTCTCGAAGGAGGGAGGTGTCTCGACACTTGCAAGGCTTAATGTTTGTGGCTCGACCCGTAGCGCTTGCAACACTCTATCTTGCAAGGTTTTGGTGGTGAAGGGTTTGGCAATAATGTCGACGACACCATACTTAATCGCTTCTTGGATCATGTTTCTATGGGTGTTGGCGGTCACTAATATCACTGGCAGATACTGCCATTTTGCTTGTTTACGTATGGCCTTGAGTAAATCGGCGCCATCACCATTAGGCATGTTCCAGTCCATCAGCACGATATCGATCGGCAATTCTTCTAACAACTCGAGTGCACGGCGACCATTTTCTGCTTGATAAACTTGGCTAAAACCCATTTTGCGCAATTGCTCGACTAAAATTTTGCGCATGACATCCATGTCTTCAACGATAAGTGCCTGTTTCTGGCTTAATAACATCGGTTATTCCTTCGTCAACTGCTGTTTAGCCCAAGCTTGGATCTCAATCAGCAGCTCAAGCCCGCGGGTAAAATCAAATTGTCCTATTGTTTGCTTTAATTCGGTCACTAATTGCCGTTGAGGTCGTAAGACGGCCAGTTGACTCAACTGCTCCACTAAAGGTAGCGCATCGGTATTATACTCTTTAATACTTTGAGTTAATTGAATAAACAACTCGTCTAACTCTATTTGAGAAATAGACTGCCATTTCTCATCGGATTGGTTTTCAGCCTGCCACTGAGTTAATGAGGTTAACAACTGCTGTAAATCTGCATGTAGCAAGTCGATGTTTTTTCTAAACATAGTGTGAACATCGGCATCAAACTCCGTCATGCTGTTGATATTATCTAGATAAGTCTCCAATTGCCCTGCCATTTCGCTAATGCTAACTGCTGCAATATTGCCCGCCACGCCTTTGAGGGTATGAAGACTTAATCGCAATGCCTTAACATTCTCCTGCAAAAAAGCATTATTTTGATTTTTAAGGAGATTAGACCCAGTCTGAATAAATAACTCTAATAAATGACGATACAAATCAGCGCGCTGATTACACAGGGACAAGCCTGTATCAATATCAAGTCCAATAATGGATGGCCAAGTCACCTCAACCTCGTCTGGCTCAGATATCGGAGCAGAAAACACTGAAGCCGTTGTCGTATTCGCCACGAGGTGCTGTGCGATAACTGAATATAATTCTTGGACTTGAAAAGGTTTACTGATCTGAGCATTCATACCCGCCGTTAATGCCCTTTGCACATCACTGCGCATCGCATTGGCTGTCATGGCAATAATCGGTAAATCAGCAAATTGCGGCTGCGCTCGTATAAGCCGTGTTGCTTCATATCCATCCATAATCGGCATTTGCCCATCCATCAACACACAATCAAAGGAGCCGTTGGCAAGCCGTTCTAATGCTTCCTGACCGTTCTGCGCGACCGTAATTTGCGCACCAGCTTGACGCAATAACTCCACGGCTAATTCCTGGTTAAGAATGTTATCTTCAACAAGGAGTATCGAGACATCAGCCAACGGATTTTTATCGAGTAGTTTAGCATCACGCTTAGTCTGCTTTTTGGGGATCTCACTCGCATCGATAATTAACTGCAACGACTTGAGCACTTCAATCGGCGTTAAAGGATGTGCTTTAGCGCTAATTTGTGGGTACTTATCCGCTAAAGATTGAATGTAAGCTCGCTCACTACAATTTCCGACCAATAATAAACCAAGGTTATTGTTAGCCAGTACCACGCTCAATAATCCCGGTTCGAACGCTTTGGCATCGCACACTATCGCGTAACGACCCGAGCATTCGCTGAGCTCAGACAACGCGGAATACATCTCCTCAATATGCACTTTCATTGCAACCGCTTCTGCGTAACACGCAAAAATAGCACGCTGAACTGGAGATAGCCCTAATAGAATGAGGTTTTGGCCACGCAGTACCGTAAATTCGCTGGCGAATTCATAGGGCTTAGCCAAGGGCAGACGAAGCCGTAAATAGAAACGGGAACCTTGACCCGATTCACTTTCACACCATACTTCTCCTTGCATTAACTCACTCAAGCGTTTACAGATTGCCAGCCCCAACCCAGTTCCACCGTATTGGCGAGACGTTGATGCATCCAGCTGTTCAAAAGAGTCGAATAATCGCGCCTGTTTATCTGCAGATATCCCAATGCCGGTATCTGCCACGCAAAAGGTCAGCATCGCGCCATGCTTATCAAGCTCAGCTTGGCAACTGAGTAAAATATCACTGCCCTTGGGAGAGAATTTCACCGCATTGTTGCAGTAGTTCAGTAAAATCTGCCCAAGACGCAGCGGATCACCCATAAAATAGCGGGGACAATCGGTAGCGACGTCATAAATTAAGGTCATATTTTTTTCTTCAGCCTTAAAACCTATCACGTTGCTCAGTTGGGTCAGCACCTCGTCAAGGTCAAACTCGATCTGCTCTACCGTGAGTTTATTGGCTTCGATTTTTGAAAAATCCAAAATATCGTTGATGATATTGAGCAATGAGCCAGCGGCCTGATGCACCTTAGCAATATAATCCTTTCTTTTTTCGGCTAAATCCGTTTGCAATGCCAGATAAGACATACCGATAATGGCATTCATTGGTGTGCGGATTTCGTGGGACATATTCGCCAAAAAGTCAGACTTAGCTTGGTTTGCTGCATCCGCCTGCGCTTTAGCGCTAGCCAACTCCGCTTGAATTGCCTTAGCTTGGGTAATATTTAAGGCCCAACACAAATTAGCATGCTGGCCATCATGGAATGTGGAATAGGCCGTAAATGATACATCGAGTGACTGGCCATCAGTTCCCTTTAGCTTGGACTCAAATACGACATACTCCTGCTCGGGCGCAAGTCCTCGAATGTAATCTTGATAATCCTTAGGCTGGAGAAAAATATCAGCTACAGCATGATCCACTGCTAAGCCAGTCATCTGCGTCATTTGCGCATTCACATAACGGCAAATACCATTAACGCAAACCCAGACTCCAATCGGGCTCATCCCCAGCACGTTTTTGAGCAGATTACGCTCATGGCGAATAAGGCTGTCCACCAAGCGGCGCTCGGCCAAATTGTGGTAAGTGGCGAGCACAAACGGCTCAGCATTTAACTCAATAAATTTAAGCGTCACCTCAACGGAAATCGCTTGCCCAAGACGGTTGGTAATCTCCGCCTCAAATTTAAGCCCCCCTTGTTTGAGTACCTCTTCAACACTCTGCGCTATTTGAGAAACCGAGCCCATAAAGGTATCTGCAAGATGAAATTGTGTTAGTGAAGTGCCAACTAACAATGCCTTATCTTCAACCTGCAGCAAGCTTTGCAGTGCCGCATTACACTCCTTAATCGTTCCTTGATTGTCAATAATCACACAGGCACTATCAACAGAATCAAATAACGCATGGAATTTTTGTAAGCTGGATTTAAGCTCTAGTGCACTGGCTTGACGTATCATCATTTCGCGCTTAAGCATATGGCGCCATACCATAAACACCATAAATAGCACTAACAGTGCTCCGGCAGAGATACTCACCCAGCGCTTAATCACTTGGGGATCAATACCTATTTCATACAATACCTTAAACCAACGGTCATCCAGTTCGGCGCGCGTCGATGCCGGAATTGCGGCCAACGCTTTATTCAAAATACTTTGCCATTCAGGCCAATCCTTACGCACTCCGATGGCATTTTTAAACTCATAATCCAGCGGGGTAACCAGCTCTAACTGTTTATATTCTGGAGATTGGAGCGATTTTACCGCCTTGGGTAATAAAACAATCGCAGCATCCACCTCTGCGGTTAACGTTGCGGCCAACACATCTTCTAATCGATTGAATCGCTTTAGGTTTAATTGCGGGTAATGTTCAGTTAAATATTCATCAGTAATATCACCGCGGGTAACCGCCACTTTTTTACCGAACAATCCGTTTATATCATCAACGGTAGCAGCATCTTTTCTCATCACGATTACGGCAGGGAAATTACCGATGTCATCGGTGTATAGAAAACGATCTTGGCGTATTTGGCTAATTGAAATGAGCGAAATCATATCAAGCTTGCCCGCATCAAAATCTGCCATGGTTTGCTGCCAAGAAGCAGAAGGCTGAACAGCTAAATTAATAGGGAGCAATTTAGCAAGCTCAGAAAAATAGCTGGCCATTAGTCCCGCATGCTTGCCTGCTTGGTCAAAGTAATCTAACGGTGCACCATCGGGCTCAATTCCGACCCGGATCAATGGATGTTGCCGTAAAAAATCCCGCTCTTGCGGTGTTAATGTATTTAAAAACTGCACCTGAGTCTGAGTGGGTAACAAGTCGGCAAGGCGTAACTCGTTGAATGAGAGTGCAGGATTAAAATTGCGTGTTATGCGCTTAAAATCGAGATACAAGGGGTCAAAATCCAGTATTGATTTATAGTCGTAATAATTATTCGGGGTAATAACCACCAAGGGAGAAACAAAACTGCCTTTACTCCACTTCCTACCGCTAGCAGTTAAATGATCAAATAAAATCGATAAAGCAATAGCCCCTGAAAACTCACTTCCTGCAATTGCAGCCTGAATTTTATCTTGTGCCATCGCCTGCCCCAACGCCTTTGACCATAGCATTGAGCCTATAGCTGGCACATTTTCGCCCTCGGGTTGGTGGACTTTTTCTGCAATCGCAACAGCGGCTGCCGCATTCATAGTGACTATGGTAGTTAACGCTGGTTGCGCAGCGATAGCACTGCCAAATTCTGCCAAGGCTTGCTCGATACTCCAATCGGTATATGCGACTTTCAGCGTTCCCTTGGTTGGCAAAGAATTCATAAAATGCTGAACATCTTCAACTCCTCGTTCAACATTCGAATTACCCTGAGGGCCTGCAATTAACAATACGGCTGGTTGATCATGGTTAAGCCGATTTATCGCCAGTAAGTTGTGCATCAATAGTTGCCCAGATTTGTAGTCATTGATATTCACATTGGCAATAAAATTAGGCAGTTCAGCTAAGATGGTAGGACTGAGCATGCCTAACTCAGACCTTAATGTCACAACAGGTATCTGATGCTTTAGCGACTCAAGGATTAATTCCCTGCCCAAATCAGCGATGGGGACAAATATCAGGCCATCACTCCCTTGATTGATTGCCTCGCGCCCTAACGCCATAAGGGTGCCTTGCGTGCCATCGCTGTAGGATACAGTTAAGCGGATATTTAAATCTGAAGCAGCAGCTTGCGCCATTTCGCCAATTCGTCGATTTAAAGGCGTATCCATGGCCAAAATCATGCTGACATGTAAAGGGGAAAATGACTCTTGCAGATGCTTAACGCCATTAACAGTTGATTGAGATGACGCGGCACTGACATTCAAACAGGCAAAGAGACAAGAGAACAACAAATAAGCTAAGCGCCATGACGCACAGCGATAGAAAGGTAAGATTGAATAGGTTTTAATTAACATGCTTGCTGGCTTAAAAATAGCATCCGACTTCACCAACAAGCTGAGCAGGTAGCTTAGGCTATCACCTAGCACTGATTTATTTCTATTCGTGCCTTTTAGCATAGATTTTTTATTCCTAAACAAGATAAGGTGATACATCGCAAAACGCAGGCTCAACAAGCTTAACTTACTCTGAAACATGGTTAAAATTAAAAGCTACATGCTAACATAGTACAGCGTGGTTTACGGACTACTCACACATTTACGATGTGGCAGTAGAGGTTATTTATAAGATAAATAAGGGACTATTATGGCGCAGACTTCAGCTAAACCTATCATTCTAATCGTTGATGATTCAGCGGATAATATTCAAATTATGAATGGCTTACTGTGTGATAAATATAGTATTCGCGCAGCCACATCCGGCGCGAATGCCCTCGCCTTAGCCAGTCTTGACCCTATTCCGGATCTCATTCTATTAGACGTGATGATGCCTGAGATGGATGGATTCCAATCCTGTAGTCGCCTAAAATTAAATCCTGTCACTCGCCACATTCCAATTATCTTTGTCACAGCAAAAACAGACACCCTAGATGAGCGCACAGGTTTTGAATTAGGTGCTGTCGACTATATTTCTAAGCCCATAAATCCTGCCATTCTGGAAGCACGAATACAGACACATTTAAAATTAGCGTCGAGAACTAACCTGCTCGAAGACCTTGTACAACAACGCACTCTAGAGCTTGAATCTGCAAGGCAAAAAATTATCAACAAACTCGGCCGTGCCGCTGAATTTAGGGATAATGAAACTGGCTTACATATTATCAGAATGAGCCAGTATAGTTTTTTGTTAGCACAACAAATTGGACAACCTGCCTATTGGTGCCAATTACTGCTAAATGCAGCGCCAATGCATGATATCGGAAAAATCGGTATACCCGATGCAATTTTACTAAAACCCGGAAAGTTAACCCTTGAAGAATATCAAATAATTCAAAAACACCCGGAAATCGGTGCTGAAATAATAGGCGAAGATGACGATCCACTATTGCATATGGCCAAAGAGATTGCGCTTTATCACCATGAACGCTGGGATGGCACAGGCTACCCTTGTAAGCTCAGTCAAAAGCAAATCCCACTTTGTGCCCGTATCGCCACGATCGCAGATGTGTTTGATGCCTTAACGACTTCACGCCCTTATAAAGCCGCTTGGAGTATCGACGATGCATTTAAATATTTGCGCGATGGCGCAGGCTCGCAGTTTGATCCATTTCTCGTTAGTGCATTCCTCGAATGCAAAGCGGAAATTACCGATATTTGCACCCAATTCGCAGAACCAACGTCAGAGCATTCTACAGTTGTGGAAGTCGAATTAACTGATTGATTTAGTTAGTGAGTCACTCTCATACTCGAACCATCAAAGATCTGGGATCGCATTGATTATCGCTAAACAACCTAAAGAGAGCAGTTTGTGCTCCTTCAGGCTGTTAGGTCAGAGTCTATTATCGCGCCATCAGGCTATTTAATCGCCTTTTCGGTTTGATCGACTATGGTCAATACCGCGGTATCGCCCACCACGTTACATGAGGTCAGCACCATATCGATGATGCGATCCAGCGCCGCCACTATCGCAAAGGCTTCAATCGGCAAGCCCATTTGATGGATTAATACGCCAATCATCACCATACCGCCACCGGGCACACCACCGGCGCCAACCGATAATAAAAAGATACTAAATAGCAGCGAAGGCAATTGCTCGCTGGTGATTGGCATACCAAAGGCATTGGCAACAAAGAAAATCGCAATGGTGATATAAATCGCCACGCCGCCCATATTCATGGTCGCCCCGAGCGGCACACCAAAGCCAGCCACAGCGTGATTCACCCCAAGCTTTTCGGTTAGCGTACGCATAGTCACGGGAATCGTGGCATTGGAGCTGGCGGTAGACAGTGAAAACAGCACTTGCTCCTGCGTCTTCGCCCGAAAGGTCTTGGCCGAAATCGGTGTAAACATACCGACCGCCAACGGATACACCACAAAAATCCACAGTAATAACAACGCTAAAATCAGCACTAGGTATTCGAGCACACTCATAAATACCGCTGCATCTAAGGTGGCGCCCAACTTAAACATCAACGCAAACACCCCGAAAGGCGCGAGACTCATCACCACAGAAATCAGTTTCATCATGATTTTATTGGCGGTTTGAAAACCTTGTACCGCACCAGCTACGTGCTCACCGAGGGATTTCATCACTCCACCGAGCATCAGTGCCATAAAGATCACTTGCAGCATATTGCCCGACATAAATGCCGCCACCGGGTTGCGCGGCACTATATCAATCAGCAGCGCCATTAAGCTTGGGAGTTCGGTCGCGGTAATGGCGACACCATCGGTGCTACTCATATCGACACCTTTACCTGGGTCGAGCAGGAGCACCACTAAAAGAGCGGTAGAAATAGCCACTACGGTATTCACTATGTAAAAGCCGAAGGTTTTGCCGCCTAAGCGCCCAAAGCTTTTTAAGTCCTGCAGCTCGCACACACCGCAAACGATACTGACAAATACCAGAGGTACGACCAACATCATGATCATGTTGACGAACATAGTGCCGACGCCGCTAGCCAATTCGACTAAATTGCCTGAAAAAAAGCCAATATCGTTTAAAAAATACTGCACTAAAGTGCCAAGAATAAGTCCCGCAAATAGACCGATAAAGATCCGTGTCGAAAGTGATTTCATCATGCTGATCGTTTTCCCAGATAGCTCATCTTTTGATATTCATCTTCCCTAATGAGCAACATCGCCATTCCCTTTTGATTTAGGCGGGGATAGTGAAACATGCTGGATGCAAATTCAATGAATAAATTTGCTTATTTGATTTTCAATTAAGCTAAGCACATCACAAAAATTCTGTACTTAACTGATTTTTATTAAAAATAAAATCATCGATTAATAATCACGCTATTAATACATAAGTTAAAAAATCAAAAATTAAACACTATTTAAACCAAATAAACACAATTAATCGATTAATACCGAATAAGACTAGATTTAAAAACTGAATAAATACTTTACACAGTATTAAAAACTACAGATATCGAACTTAACAGAGAGATGGGGAAGGATAACGACTAACAATATGCCAGTAGCACTAGCTCAAGCCGATGCGACAGCAGGTGCTGCTGTTTAATGCTAATTCGTTGCTGAGTTAACCAACGGCTTAATGGCTGCCAATTTTTTAAGTCGATTGACTGTAAATATTTAGCCTGAGGCGCTTGCTTAGCAAAGTCATCAGCGGAATTAATCTGTGGGATAGCGAGTAACTCGCTGGGCGCAAAAAGCGCTAACTGCGGCACGATACAATGGGTCATGCCCGTTAAAGTATGGGCAATTTGCAGCCCTGCGGGGTCGAGATCGGTAAAGGCAATAATCGGCATTTTACCCGCCATCGCCTGTAAAAACTGCCGCACACCGATGGGGGAATGATGACCGCTGCCACGGTAAATCACCATAATGCGGCTAAGCTCTTCAGGTAAGCGCGTTTGGGTTATTGCATCGAATATATCTAGGTTTTCAACCACTAAGATGGCGTTAACATCAAGCTCATCGCAATGGATTTGCGCCTCATCTAAGGGAGTACGTAACGAGGCCCGAGCTGAAATCCCCAAGGGCGGCGATTCAAAACCGAGATACTTCAACAAAACATACTCGGCTTCGGGGCGGATGTTCGCCAGCTTCTCATTCTGGCTTTGGGCGGACATGGTGATGCGGTCTAGATTAAAGTCCAGTGCCTGTAAATCCACGCCCTCTTTTGCCAATACACCTTGGCGCAGCAACTCAAAATCCCGTGGCGCAAAACACAAATATTTTTCCGCACCATCCAGCTCGCCTACCTCTAACTCACGGTAAATCGTTCGCCAATTCGGGCTAAGTTTTACCCTTGGAGCGCGATTAAGATAAACGCTCTCCAAGAGTTGTAACTGCTGTTTACCTAGGCGAGCCATAATTCCACATCGCGGATAATAAAGTTACCGCTGTAGATGGGGTGAGGTTCGCCTAAGGGCTCTAACTCGAAGTAAGCCTTATGCTCATCGGGTAAGCCTTCGTAGCCGCCAATCACTTGATAAATCCAGCTTTCGGCATCCCACGGCAGGGCTTTTTCGACTAAGTAATCGAGCGCCGATTGACGTAAGCCCGACTCAATCACATCGACGAAGTAAGTATCAACCGCTTGCTTGAGTGGATTATCAGGAATATCAAAGTCTTCGCTTTGGGTAAGCGATACACTGACATCATGCTCGCGTACAGTCTCAACTATGCCCTGACGACTAATCGACTTAATGTGGGCGACGATATTCATCAGCTCAAGCTCTTGGCTGGCGTTATGCACATCCACAGACGCTGGTGCCAATAACACTTCGGCGCGATTGAAAAGACTCGGGATTTCCTTGTGGGACACATGGTCCGCAGGGCGGTAATCCGGATGCAAATCGGTGTACAGTAACCAGCCCTTAAGCAAGCGGGTACGACCGCGAATTTGCCTAAAGCGACCGAGAAGTTCCAGCAACCGTCCCTGCACCACACTGAGCTCCTGGGCGCAGTCGCTCATGGTTTCCTGCAAGGTGGTCACAAGCAGCTTACGCAGCTCACGAATATCACCGGCGATTTCGCCTAATTCGCTAAACTGGAACATCTCCAAACCATTTAGCAATTCAGACACTTGGCTCTGGGCGAGTTCGTTTTCGCGGATCTTAGCGTTAATGGTACCGACATAACCGAACTCGTTGTTGATCCGCCCCCACAACACGCGGATCGAATAGCGCAAACTGTCGGCAAAGCTATATACATGCTCACTTAAATCAGACAGATACGCCTCGGCAGCACTGTAATCTGAGCTGTGACGCGCTTCTTTATAATGGTCAGCCAAGGTTTTAATGGTAGCGAGCGCCGAGCCGACGTTGGAGTCGATTTGGCGATTACGCTCATCACTTAAGCCTTCTTCGAGCAAGGCTCGCACCGAGCGTTTAAGGCGCAGCTCTTGGTCTGGCTCTGGGCGCCATAAAATCCCTGCCTGTTTGAGTTTTTCAACCACGGCGGGATCATGGGCATCTTCATTGAGCGAGCCCGCTAAATAGGCGTCCATAATGATGTCAGCATGGCGGCCTAACTGCTTGAGTAGCTTAACCCCAGCCTGATGTAAGTTACTGCTCATCACGGCCTCCTTGGTTGATGCTATGCATTATCGTCCAAGGCATCATAGTAAATCCCGCTGGATCGCCGTTTCCGCCTGCGCCTCTAGGCTTAGGCCTTCAGTTTCGTCAATAAAACGGATCACTTCGTACAGATAATCCAGCTTGCCGGTGGCGATATAAATTTGCTTTTCAACGTTGGGGCGCACCAGATAGCCAAGTTCCACTAAGCGTTTGAACACTAACTTAATTTGCGCATCACTATTGGTACTGGTTGAGCCGAATAAGCGGTATTGGCTGAGTTTGGCCAACTGCTCACGAAACGCGGGCGTATCTTCAATTCGGCTTTGCAGCTCGGTTAACCGTACTGGCGCACCTTCGCTTAAGGGGGCATCTTGGCCGCTGGCTTCCTGCACTAATACCAGCCACTCCACCATGGGGATAAGTGCCTGACAAATATCCTTAAACTGCGATGAAATCACCTTGCGCTCGCTCTCGCCTAACTGCAAATAACCGCAGAAAAACACGTCACCCTCGGCGGCCGAGGCCACGGTGCGGTTGATTTGGTTCAGATAAGCCTCGACCCGCTCGCGGGTGCTGTTATTTTTCAATGCGCGCCAGCCATCTTCATTGGTGGTGCGGCAAATAAATTCGCCCTTGAGCAAGAGTTCGATAATGGCGCCCGTGCCGACTAAGACGGTTTGGTTTGACTCATTCATGGCACTCATTAGATGGCCTCCTTGCTCAGGCGTTTACTCAACAAATCGGCAATCGGATTGGCTTTGGGCTTCACCACCTGCAACTTCTTAGTTTGTTTATTAATAATGTAACGGTGCTCAAACAGGTTCAGCACTTCTGACTCTGGGTTCGGGAAGGCGCCTAACACGCTGATATTGTTGTTACCACAGGCATCGAAAATCTTCTTCACGTTGGTGTGGTGCAGCGTGCCCAGCTCGTCAATCGGCCAGTGAATGGTCACATCGGCACGGCCACGTAGCAAGCGCGTAAATGCCAACAGGAACTTACATAAAATCAGGTAAGCCATACCGTGGCTGGAGGATTCGTTCAGCTGTCTGTCGGTGCGGATAATCAAATCGCTATTGCCTTCTTTGAGGCGCAGCTCGATTTCCAGCAGCTTTGAAATGCCACCCGTCAGTGCCGCGCGGCCAATAATATCCAAGGCGCGGCGCATGCTGTTGGTGTATTCCTCATCGGGCAGACCATTAAAGCCATCGGCTTTCCAATTTTTGAAGGCTTTAACAAACTGCTCAAGCTCGGGCCAAAACTCTAATTCGCTGATCTTAGAACGAATACGAACCGCAGATTCCGATACGCCATCGAGGAATAACTCCTCGCCCACTTCGCGGGTAATGCGCGCACTTTGCGAAGCGATACGACGGTCGATATCGGCCAGCACATCGTAAAAGGCGGTTAAATCAACACCGAAGATCCGCCCCTGTTCACGCAGCGCCATAATGGATTGCGGCACAATCACATTGAGTAGCTGTTCAAGCTGCGGCACAAGCTTGCGGTAATCCAGCAGGCGAATACCTTTGTCGTTGATAAAGCTCGACTCTTCGCGGGCACGCTCCCAGGTTTCGGCTAAGCCTGAACCTGACTTGCTGGCAATCACAGAGTCGAAATGCTCCACATATTGCTTAACCGAGCCCATCAGATAATCGCGTTTTAGCAGTAAATCTTCACCCTGACGCAAACGCTCGCCGAGGCTACCTTGGGCTTCTTCATTGTTGGCGGGCAGTTTCAGCTCGGCCAACTTACGCATCACGGCGCGCAGTTTAGTTAAGTTTTCAGAGGCTTCAATCTGCGCCGCATCCGAGGCCTTACGCTCGGTCTCGAGTTGTTGGCGACGGGTTTTCACCTCTTGCGTCTTGGCTTTAAGCTGCTGATCGATTTCTGAGGCGGCACGTTTAACGTCGCTTAACTGGGTTTGCAGCTTGGGCTTACGGATAAGCCAAGTGTGTTGATACCAATCGTCAAAGCGCAATACTTCGCTGCGACGCTGCTCGGCGCGGCTGATTTTGGTTTCAAGCTCACGGATTTGTTGCTTGAGTTTAAGGATATTGTCCTCATCCACACCGCGGGATTTAAGCTCGTTTTTGTACCAGGTTTCACAGGCTTTTTGCTCAGCCTTAGCGCTTTCGCGGCGGGCGTCGATAGTGGCCTTGATTTGCCCCAGTTGATTGTCGAGCGCGCCAATCACTTCCTGCCAGTAGGCTTGTTTTTCCATCCGCGCTTCGAGCGCCTGCTCTTTTTGCTCTTCGAGCCAGAGCTGATGTTGATGCTTAAGCTGCTTTAACTCGCCATCGAGTTGAGTTAAGCGCTGCTGGGCAAAGGCTTTACGCTCGGCCAGCGCCTTGTTGATTTTATCCTGCTCACCGCGTTTTTCATCGAACAGACGACGTAAATCATCGCGGCTATTCTTATAAGCCGTACGGGCAAAGGTCAGTTCGCGGCTGAGTTTATCCAGCTCGCCGTTAATCGCCACCAGCTGTGATTCGGCCTCGGCCTGCAATTCCTGCGCGCTTTGCAGGGCTTCTTCGGCCTTGCTTAAACGAATACGTAGCTCCTGCTCGGAGGCGGCATATTCAGGCACATCAATGGCTTTAAGATCTAAATGCACCCCAAACACAGTGTCGCTCTCGCCCATCACACTTGGGTGTAAATCGGTGCGATGCAGTAACTCTGGCGCAATCACTTTACCCAGACTTTGCTCCCAACCTTGGGCTTCCTTACGTAGGAACTCAAGTAAAGTATGGGACTGCGGGAACAGCATATGGTGCAGTTCATCGAGCGCGGTTTGGCGCTCGTTAACCCGCAGACTGGCGATACGCAGCGCTTCGTTGGCTTGGTCGCGTTTGGCGCGTAATTTACGCTCCTCGCCCGTTAAGCGCTCAACCTTGGCATTGCAGCTTTCTTGCTCTTCGTCGGCGCGGTGGATCCGCTCGTCGAAAATCGCAAGGCTTAACTTTTCTTCCTCGGTGTAGGTTACGCCATCGACACGTAACTTAAGCTCGGCGGCATTGAGTTTGAATTGGTATTCCTGCTCGCTAAAGCTCGCCTTGCCCGCATCCATTTGGCTGCGCCATTGGGCTTCGAGGGCATCGAGATCGGCTCTTGCCACTTCACGCTGCTTGTCGCGCGCTTCGCGTTGCTTGTCATGTTCGGCGTGCAAACCTTCAAGCTCGCGGTTTAACTGCTCACCAATTTTGCTGCGGCGAGCATTGTAAGCCGCTTCAATATCTTGGTGATTTTCGGTTTGTAACTTGTGGCGCTCGCTTAAGTTTTCCATGTCCGCGCGCCAGTTTGGCAGCATGTCCAAATCGGCCTTGGCTTGCTCGATATTGGCATCTAAAAAGGCGCCGTGCTGATCTTCAATGGCATCTAGCTCGTACTCGCACTTGGCCACGTCACCCTTGGCGGCGGATAGGTCGAGGTTAAGCTCGTCACGCACTTCTTTCCATTCGTCGTCCAACATTCGAAGCTTTAAATTCAGCTCCTTAGACAAGGTTTGTTGGATCTCTAACCGATCGGCCTCTAGGGTTTCGTCATTGCGATAACCTCGGGACAGGCTCGAGAGGCGCATCTCGGCGCTGAGCAGTTGGTTAAATTCCTGCTCAAGTTTTTCAAACTCGGGGCGGATCACTTCAAAGCCTTGGATTAACTGGCTCTCGCGGATCCATGCTTCGACGCGCTGTGGGTTTAAGCGCGAGCTTGGCGGATTTACTCCATCTTCTTCCAAAATGGCGGCGATCATCGATTTGACCGTTTCCATTTTGCCTTCTTTGGAGTGGACGGCTTTAGCGAGTTTCTCGATATGGCGCAGTGAATGCTCGCCTTCACACAGGGCAAATTGGCGCGCATAGGCCCGCAGTTCGCTGCGGTTGCTACCCGTACTCAACAGGGTGCGGTCGTTTTGAATAATCGCGCGGTATTCGCGGGTGTTGAGCAAGTTGGTGGTAGCTACGCCTTGGCGTTTTAAATCACGGCCAAGTTCTGCCATGTTGTGGCAGAGAATAGTGTCACCATTTTGCGATTTAATATAATCACTTAACTCAAAGCCCTTGGCGATAAAGCGGTAGTTCACGCCTTTACCATCACCCGCCGACGCCAGCACGGCTTGGTAGAGCAAGCCATCGGCCTTTTGGTATTCGTAAATGATGTAGCTTGAATCGTGTGGCAAGTACCAACGCTCGAAACTATCGCGGGTTGAAGGCACCACGCGGCTAGGATATTCGCCATAAAATACCGGCACTAAACGTTGTAGCGTGGTTTTACCCGAGGCGTTAGTACCACAAATATTGGTATGGCCATTGAGGGCGAGTTCCACAACGCCCGGAAGGTGCGTATCAATCAGCACAATACGAATCAAGCTTGGCATTTCATTCCTTATCCAAACGGGAGCACCTTATGTAAAAGCGAACGATAAGGTCATCCAAAAGCGGCATCGAACTTCAAACATGGTGATGTTAAAAATCGTGGCCTTAAAATTAAGCCCCTAAAATAAGGCAATCGTCGAGCCTTGGCAATTAAGCACCTAGGGCTGAATGCGTTAGCTCACATCAAACGGCCAAGGATACGCCAATTCGCCCCAACAAAGGGGAGTTTTATGCGGGGGGAAGGCGATCGGCAATCCGGCCGTAGATTAACATCATCTCGGCGAGCGAGCCGACCTGCATGCCCTTCATTAAGTTCGCACGGTGAATTTCGACCGTGCGCATGGCGATGCACAGCGTATCGGCGATCTCCTGATTCTTATAGCCTTTGGCGATAAGGGTAAGGATTTCCTGCTCCCGCGGAGTGAGCGACTGATAAGTCTGAAGATATTGATTATTTTGATAATGCTCCTTAGCATTCGCCAAGGCTTTTACCACAGCATCCGCGAGCTTAGCGCCATCGGCGGGTTTTTGGAAAAAGTCCACCGCCCCGAGTTTTAGCGCCTCCACCGCCATGGGCACATCGCCATGGCCAGTCAAATAAATTACCGCCAGCGGACTATTGTGCTGCACTAATTGCGCATGTAACTGCGGACCACTAAGGCCCGGCATACGCACATCAACTAAGGCGCAGCCCGGCTGGCTTAAATCGATGGCGGCAAAAAATGCCTCGGCGCTATCAAAATCACGGATATTCAAGCCATAGCTTTCGAGCATAAACCGCAGCGAGCGGCGCACCGACTCATCATCATCGATTAAATACACGGGCAATTCGTGGCTCATGCTGGTGCTCCATCAAACTTACGGGGTAAGGATACCTGCGCTTGGCAGCCGCCACTTAAAGCGGTTTCTAGGCTAAAGCGGCCACCATGACTCTCGGCGATATCACGGCAAATCACCAGCCCTAGCCCTAAGCCCTCGGACTTAGTCGAATAAAAGGCTTGCATCAGCAGATTGGCATCCTCAGTTAAACCTGTGCCATTGTCTGTGACCGTGAGCAGTAGCTTGTGTTCTTGGTAACGCAGGTCGATATCAATCGTGGGCTGATAGGGTTTCGACGCATCGGCCTCGCTCTGTTGGCGTTGCACACAGGCATCGGCGGCATTTTTCAAAAGGTTGAGCAATAGTTGCTGCATGCCCACTTCATCTAAAGGCAATTGATAGGCTTCGCCGCTCACATTGGTTGAAAGCTGGATATGGTGCTGCTCCAGCTCATAGGCGAGCAGCGGCGCAGTATCATTCACTAACTGATGTAAATACAGAGGCTGCTTAGACACAGGCCGCTTTTTCAATAAATTACGTAAACGGCTGATAATACTGTCGGCGCGGCTGACTTCTTGCTGGATTAAAGTCAGCACGGATTGTAATTCTTCAGGGCTGGTCCCACGCTGTAAACGTACCTCGGCGCCATGGCAATAATGGCCAATCGCCGCCAAAGGTTGGTTGAGTTCGTGGGAGAGGCTAGCCCCAAGCTCCCCCGCAATCGCAATGCGCTGAGCGTGCTCCAGCAGGGCACGGTTTTCACTGAGCTGCCTCTGGGTATTGATTAACTCTCGGCCGCGGCGACTAAAGCGGTATTCAAGCCAGAAATGGTAGACATTGAGCAATACCAATATGGTCAACGCAAACCAAGCCCAATGTTGATGCAGTTTTACCCATTGCCATGCCCGCTGCCACCAAGGGGCTTGCAGTGGATGCATATCCAGATCTTTAAGCAGTTGATCTATCGCCAATTGACTCACGGCCGTGGTCCAACCCGCAGATTCGGCGGCTTTAGCGGCGGGACTGTCTTCGGGTAATGCTAGTAGGGCTTGAGTCACCTGTTTTGCGAGGGATTGGGTCGCACGGTTGGTTTTAGCCATAGACCAGTTGGGATATAACCGACTCGAGACTTGGCAATGAAACCCCGCAGGCGCCTGATTATCGAGCACCCGATAATCTTGCAGCTTGATCAAACCTTCGGCCTGCATTTGCTCAAGCTGACATACGGGCACAATTGCCGCATCTAAACTTGGGGCGTTATCGCTTGGCTTATCTGTCGCACCGAGCTGATAAATAAGGTTATCGAGTGGAAAACCTAAGGGGATAATTTCTCCTACAAAATGGGGTAAATCTACCCCCTTAAGCTGCGCCTCATAAACTAAAGTGAGATAACCGCCGAAGGCATTTTTAGAGACAATCCCGAGTCGCTTGTCCTTAAGATCTTTTAAGGTCTGATAGGGCGAATCGGCTCTGACCACCAGCGCTGACCCCACCTGCATCGCAGCGCCATTATTGATTGGGCTTCGAAGGGTAGCGAGCCAAGACAGGGAAAATTGCCGCGCCAACATCACCGACTGCCCAGGGTTAGTGATAACAAAGTCAAGAGCTTCGGTTTCAACGCCTTTGGCTAATTCTTCAAGGCTTAATGGGTGCAATCTAAAGTAACTGTTAGGTATTTGCGACTCTAGCCAGCCCATCAAAGGTTGCCAACGATTGACTGTGCTCTTATAGCCCCGTATTGCCAATACGCCGACATCGACCACTTGATAGTTAGCGCCAGCTTCATCCATCAACTCTCCCGCAGGAGCAACAGTTAATGCGCCTACAGTTTTATCTTGAGTGGCCAAAACTTCTGCCATGGCAGAGATACTCAGTAGGCTAAACAATACGATGACGAGTTTCACCGCCATTCGCCAGCCATTGGTTGATACGACAAAACCCAACACTGTATCCATTCTCCTAAGCTTTAAGATTCAATCCTAAACAATAACCCCTAAACTCTTAAAGGTCATTCTAACTGATATTTATTGCGCTAGATCAAGTCCCTATCCGATATGTGGAAAACCACTATAGAGATGCCGCCTCCCCTTTTACAGAATGCGCTTAACGCTAAACCCGCGGTCTTCGACCCGTTTTATCTGTAAGAGTGAAGGAAATCCTATGGACAAGAGTAAACGTCAGTTTCTCGGAAAAATGGCCAGCGTGAGTGTCGGCGCTGCGCTCATTCCCGTCGTGCAAGTGCAGGCACAACAGACTGAACCTGCACCTACAGGCAAACGCTACGGTATGGTCATCGATTTGCGCCGCTGCGTCGGCTGCCAAGCCTGCACCGTGGCGTGCACCTTCGAAAACCTGCCACCCTTGGGGCAATTTCGTACCACGGTACAGCAATACGAAGTGTCACAACAGGATGCTAGCACGCCACCCGCATTTTTAATGCTGCCAAGACTGTGTAATCACTGTGAGAACCCGCCTTGCATTCCTATTTGTCCCACGGGAGCCACTTTCCAACGCCCAGATGGCATTGTGGTCGTCAACAACGAATGGTGCGTCGGTTGCGGATACTGTGTGCAGGATTGCCCCTACGATGCCCGCTTTATCAACCATGAGACCAACAGTGCCGATAAATGCACCTTCTGCGCCCATAGGCTCGAAGCTGGACTACTGCCCGCCTGTGTCGAAACCTGCGTTGGTGAAGCGAGGGTGATTGGCGATCTGAACGATCCTAATAGTCAAATCAGTCAGTTACTCACAGCCAATAAGACAGACATCAAGGTACTCAAGCCCGATGCCAATACGGCCCCCAGAGTATTTTATATCGGCATGAACAGCGCCTTTGAAGATCGTATCAACGGCCAAGCCCCCGTTCGCACCCTACTGACTGACACTGGCGAGGAGATCCACCATGGTCATTAAAGAAATCTTTACACCCGATATTGCCATCACTTGGCTGCCTTGGGCGGTGCAATACTTTTTTCTGATGGGTTTGGCCTATACCAGTGTATGGGTGGCGACCATCCATTTATTTAGCGCGAAACAAACCGATGCCAGACTGCTCAAACTCTGCGCCTGTTTGATGCTTACCACCGGCATAGTCGCGCCGATTGCGCTACTTGCTGACCTGCACCAACCGCTGCGGGCATGGCATTTCTATGCCCAAATCAGACCGCATTCGTGGATGTGGTACGGCGCTTTTTTACTGCCGATATTTTCGGGCACGAGTCTAGTGTTTGCTTGGTTGTTACTGCGGCCCTACTTGCCTCAGGCACACTCTTCTCTGGCAAATTCTGCTCAAGAAGCGGATTGGTTAAGCCGTATCGGTCAATGGCTCAGGTTCGGTAATTGGAGCAGTGATAAATGGCTGAAACCCATTGCGCTAATCGCCACATTAAGTGCGTGTTCCATTGCGCTTTATACCGGAATGGAAACCATGGCGATCAAAGCACGGCCGCTCTGGCACACCTATTGGTTGCCGCCATTGATGGCGACCAGTGCCCTGCTCGCCGCCTGCGGCACTCTCGCCCTGCTCAATCGTGTTTTGCATGGTTATCAAGCCAGCACCCAAGACAGATTACTGCAATGGGTCAGGGCAAGCTTTGGTCTCTTCGCCCTGTGTCTTATCGGCTGGGCCTTATTCGATAAAGGCTCGGCGCACGAAGCCGCGTTGCTATTAGACAGCAGCCCAAGCTGGCAACTCGCCGCCATCTGGGTATTGGTTACCCTCGCTTTGCTGGCATTGGTATTGGCAGTACGCCGCCTCCCCTCGGTATTGATGTTAGTCGTCAGTTTAACGGCGGTGCATCTGGCATGGGGATTTCGCTGGATTGTACTTATCCAAGCGCAAACCGACCCTAAATACGGCGCGGGCACTTATTTCTACCAACTGCCTTGGGGGCCAGAGGGGCTATTAGGTATTGCGGGCACCTTTGGTCTCTGGATCGCACTGATGGTGTTAGTGTCTGAATTTATTCGCTATCAACCCAACTCAGCCCGTGAGGCCTTGTGAGCCTCAGCACTTTAATTAAGAGCATTGGCATTAAGAAAAGTTACCGCATTAAGGAGTCCATAATGGATAAGAGTAAACGTCGTTTTATCAAAGGCGCTGCAGTGACGGGTGGCGTGGGATTATTTGCCGCAGGTTACAGCCATACCTTAGCGCAAATGGGCAAAGGGGTGGTGAATGGCAGTTCGGGCAAGACCACCCAAGATCCCATCCATGGCAATTCGCTAGCCCCTGAATATAAAATAGATTTAACCTCAGGCCAGCTGATTGGCAACGATGAGCAACGCATCGCCAATACCATGTGTCTCGGCTGCTGGACCAAGTGTGGCGTGCGTGCCCGTATCGATAATAAGACGGATAAGATCCTCCGCATCAGCGGTAATCCCTATCATCCGCTCTCGGCGCGGGAACATATCGACTTCGATACCCCGATCAAAACCGCCTTAGTCGGCTTAAGCGCCTATCAAGAGCAAGGCTTACAAGGGCGTTCCACCGCCTGCGCCCGTGGCAATGCCATGTTAGAACAATTAGATAGCCCCTACCGTGTCACCCAATGCCTTAAACGGGTCGGGCCGCGCGGCAGTGGGCAATGGCAAAGCATTAGTTTCGAGCAACTGCTGACCGAGGTTGTCGATGGCGGTGACTTATTTGGTGAGGGGCATGTGGAGGGCTTAAGAGCGATTCGCGATATCAGCACGCCACTCGATACCCATAATCCTGAATATGGCCCCAAGGCCAACCAGCTCTTAGTGTCAAACGCCTCGGATGAAGGCCGAGATGTGATCATTAAACGCTTTACCTTCAATAGCTTCGGCACGCGAAATTTTGCCAACCACGGCGCCTATTGCGGCTTTACCTATCGCGCAGGTGCGGGTGCCCTGCTCGACGATTTAAAGAAATACGCCCACCTTAAGCCTGACTGGGACAATAGCGAGTTTTTGCTGTTTATCGGTACTTCACCGCAGCAGTCGGGCAACCCTTTTAAACGCCAAGCACGGCAGTTGGCCAACGCTCGGGTCGACGGGCGAGAATTCAGTTATGTGGTGGTGTCGCCCATGTTGCCCAACACCTCGAACCAGCCCTGCGCGGGCAACAATACTTGGCTGCCGATCCGCCCCGCAACCGACTCTGCCCTCGCCATGGGCATGCTGCGCTGGATTATCGATAACCAGCGCTACGCCAGTGCCTTTTTGACCGCGCCCAATGCAGAGGCGGCGAAAGCTGCGGGTTATCGCGGCTTTAGTAATGCCAGCTTCTTAATCATCAGCACACCAAATCACCCCAGATACGGCCAATATTTGTATGCCAGTGATCTCGGCCTGCCCTTCGAAGGTAAAGCCTACGGCGAGCAAGACTCACCACTGGTTGTCGATGCCGCTACTGGGCAGATCCTACCCGCCGGACAATGCGCCAAGGCGCAACTTGAGGTGGAGCAAAGCGTGAATACGCCAAAGGGTGAACTGAGCGTGAAATCCAGTTTTCAGCTACTCAGTGAAGCCGCGCGCAGTGTCGAGATGGCCGACTACGCCAAGGAGTGCGATATCAGCGAGGCGCAAATTGCCGCACTCGCCCACAAGTTTACTAGCCATGGCACTAAGGCAGCGGTGATCTCCCACGGCGGCACTATGAGTGCAAACGGTTTTTACAGTGCATGGGCGATCATGATGCTTAACGCCATGATTGGTAACCTAAATCTTAAGGGCGGTGCGATAGCTAAGGGCGGCACCTTCCCCGCCTTTGGTGCTGGCCCAAGGTACAATTTGCAGGACTTTGACGGCATGGTCGAACCTAAGGGCGTATTCCTTTCCCGCTCTAAGTTTCCCTACGAGAAAACCTCTGAGTACCGCCGTAAAATCGAGGCAGGAGAGTCGCCCTATCCGTCGAAGGAGCCTTGGTTCCCCATCTCATCACCCCTGCTGGGTGAGCATTTAACCGCGGCGGTGCATGGTTATCCCTATCGACTCAAGGCGTGGATCAACCATATGGGTAACCCGATTTATGGTCAGGCGGGACTCGGCGAAGCCATTGGTGAACAATTAAAAGATCCCAAAGTATTACCGCTATTTATCAGCATCGACAGCTTTATCAATGAGACCTCTGCGCTGTCGGACTACATAGTGCCCGACACCTTAACCTATGAATCTTGGGGCTGGAGCGCTGCGTGGCATGGCACGCTCACCAAAGAAGCCACCGGCCGCTGGCCGATTGTCGAGCCGAGGGTCGCCAAAACCGCCGACGGCGATGTGATTTGTATGGAGTCTTTCCTGAGCCAGGTGGCGATAAAACTTAATCTGCCCGGCTTTGGCGACAATGCGGTCAAGGCCGCCGATGGCAGTCTACACCCGCTGACTCGCGCGGCTGACTTTTCGCTTTACGGCGCGGCAAACGTGGCCTACCTTGGTAAACCCGTTGCCGATATCAATGCCGAAGATATGTACTTCAGTGGGATTGGGCGCATTCAAGCGGAACTCAATGCCAGACTCAAACCCGAAGAGGTCAAAAAAGTCAGTTACTTATTTGCCCGTGGCGGCCGCTTTGAGAATATCAGCGCGGGTCGCGACGAGGCGGGCAACCCCAGCAAGGTGTGGCCAAAACCCTTAATGCTGTGGAACCCAGAGGTAGGCAGTCGGCGCAACAGCTTAAGCGGTGAATATATGAGCGGCTGTCCACGGCGTTATCACCCTGCGCTCGCCAACGGCACGCCCTTGGAGCAAGCATTCGATAAGTCACAGTGGCCGCTGCTCATCAGCAGTTATAAGTCGCATACTATGAGTTCGATGAGTATAGGTTCGGACCGTTTACGCCAAGTGCACCCCAATAATCCGGTGCGCATCAATGAGCAAACCGCCAAGCGCTTTGGCATTAAAACCGGAGATACGGTCAAGATCAGCACGCCTAATGGCAGTGTGGTGGCTTTGGTGGAATGTGTGGCGGGCGTACATCCCGACTGCATTGCCATCGAGCACGGTTATGGCCATAAGGAGTTAGGCGCGCGGGATATCGTCATCGATGATAAAAAGATTGCCGCCAATCCGCTGATCCGCGTCGGGGTCAATATGAACGACTTAAATCTGTTCGACCCAAGCCGCCATGGGCGCTATCCGCTGGTGGACTGGGCCAGCGGCGCCTCGGCGCGGCAAGGACTCCCAGCCAAAATAGAAAAAATCGCTTAACCCCTAAGCCAAGGTAACAAGGAGGTTACCTTGGCTATCAATTTATCCTGCCCCGTTTTTATAAAAAATGATCTAACCCAACTCTTTGGGAGTATTCTACTTGTTAATAAATGACTCAGAAATCAAGCAACGACTAAAATCCTAGCTATATTTAACACTATCCATGTGGTTCAGATTTTTGGGCATTATGTCGCATAGCCGTTTTTGAGTTTGCCAAACTCATTAGGAGTACTTCAGTGTTTAATTCTTCATTACGTAAAAGCCTTGAAATCAGTGAAACTAAACGCAAGGAAGCTGAAGCCACTATTGACTCAATAAAGGATTGTATTGCCACTATCGAATTCTCGCCAGAAGGCGTTGTCATTGATGCTAACCATATATTTTTGAATGAAATAGGTTATAGCCTGCATGAGATCGTCGGCAAACACCATAGATTATTCTGCTCCTCAGAATTAGCCAATTCACCTAGCTACCAGCAGTTTTGGACAAGCCTAAAATCAGGCCAACCTAAAGAAGGCAATTTTCAACGGTTCCGTAAAGATGGCGAAGAGGTCTGGTTAAGGGCTACTTATTTTCCGATCAAGATGGACGGTAAAGTCATCAAAATTATGAAAATTGCCTCTGACATCACCCAAGATAAACACAAACTCGATGATCAAATGGCCATTTTTACTGCGCTTAATCGTGCCCAAGCCATTATTGAATTTAAACCCGATGGCACCATTTTGCAGGCTAATGAAAAATTCTTAAAAACCATGGGTTATCAAGCTGCGCAAATCGTAGGAAAACACCATCGAATATTATGTTTCGATGCCTTTTATCAACAGAATCCGCGCTTTTGGGATGAACTCAAACACGGTAGATATCAACAAGGACTCTTCGAGCGTAAAAATGCCTATGGGAATTCTGTATGGCTAGAGGCCGTGTATAACCCTGTGGTGGATGAAAATGGCAAAGTGGTTAAGGTCATAAAATTTGCGAGTGATATCACTAAAAGAATTGAGCAAAGTCATGCTGTACGACAAGCGGCGGATATTGCACTTGAGACATCCCAACTCACAGTAGAGCAAGCTATTGAAGGTGTTAAATTACTGGATGCGACAGTTAATACTTCAAATGCTATCGCGGAACAAACGGTAAAAACCACTAAATCTATTACCCAACTCAATGAGCAATCCCAAAGTATTCAAGCGATTGTCGCTACCATAAGCTCCATTGCTGACCAGACGAACCTACTAGCACTTAATGCAGCAATAGAAGCGGCCCGTGCTGGCGAACAGGGACGAGGCTTTGCTGTGGTGGCCGATGAGGTACGTCAGCTTGCCGCAAGAACCAGTAAATCCACCAATGAAATTGCCGCAGTGGTTGAGAAAAATAGCCAGCTCACCGCCAGTGCCACCAGCATGATGAACGAGGTGGAGCGAATCGCTGAACAAGGTAAACAGCAGTTAGTAGAAGTGACAACTGTGATGAGCCACATTCGTACTGGCGCGGAAAATGTCGCCAATACCGTATCCCAACTGTCGATTGATGAGCAACATCGTTAGCATTAAAACGCCTTGGTTTGGGATACAGTCAATCCTTATCCCAAACCACTGTTTATCCCCAATTATCTCGCCCTAGTGACCTGACCGATAAAGCGGGCCTTAGATCAAATTAAAACTCGGTTTTTCGCCCTTCGTAGGCGGCACACATCTGCTGCATTTGCGCCTCTTCGTAGGGGCGAAGGCCACTCATCACTAAGGTTTTAATTCCGGTACCGACTAAGATATCGCCGCTGTGCAGTTCAAAGTGCAGCGTCACATCGCCACGCTTGCCATCAATCTTAAGCTCTTGTTGTACAAGCGATAGGTTTACTTCAACAAAGTCGAGTGTCGTCAAGTCGAATGACATGCTTTCGTAGATCACTAAGGGACGCTCAGGATTGATCATCACTTGATGTTGTTTCATTAAGGGCATCAGAATGTCGATAAAATTGTGTCCCGAGAAGGCCACATAATTACGAATAAAAGATTCGGTTTGTGCATCACAACGGCTAGCATCACCTTGGCGAGTGACATGTAAATAGGTTTTATCGCGGTTATCGCAAATCGAAAAGCTATCGTTCACTTGTTCAGGAAATTGCAGCTCAACCCCATCACCGACCATGCCAGCAAAGGTAAACTTCATGCTTTGGCTTAGCCCATACTGGGTTAAGACTAAGGCAAATAACAAATCGCCAGGCACACAAAAACGTTTTGCGCCCACATCGTGGATAGGGTTAAAGTCTTGAGCGATTTTTTTAGCGAAGTCACTGGCTTGTTGTGCAGAAACAGAAATTGATTGATTTTGCTTTGAAAAATAAGGCGATAGAAACATATTCACTCGTTCTTTAATGGCTCAACATTGGGCTAACAACATAATTGTCACGAGTCTACCTCAGTTTTGGCATTTCACTCACCCGATGACTTGAGCAACTAGATACAAGCTAGAGTCATGGCACTCGGCTGCACCATGACCATATTTGTTAGGACTAGACTCGCTTAAATTCACGCTTTAATTGAAAACTCTCATCGGTCACTAGCTGCTCTAATACTTCAACCCGTTCGCGAAGTTTATCAAGTTCAATATGTAACAACTGGTTATCTGCCTGAAGCTTATTATTGGCAGAACTACCGCGCTCGCGGATTTTCATAATCGCGACCGCATATCCTCCCACAATGGCAAAAATCGGGATAAGTAATGCAAGGGTTGCTGGGTTCATAATGCGTCCTTTTACAATCGATCTATTGGGTTCCAGTATGAGCAACATAACCTAAATGCACCAGTGACAAAAGTCATGACATCAGCCCAAACTTATTCCTTATCAAAGCTATCTACTACAATCGCTCCCATAGAAGCGGGCATGCTAATCACGATAATCCGTTTAAAGGAAGTCATGGTGTCGTCAATTAAGGGCAATTTATCGAGACACAAGAGCACTAAACTGACGACACAAGCACTTATCAAATAGGCAATAATAATCCGGAAAATAAATACCGGCAGGCGGTGACGAATGTTCTGTTGGAACACACTCTGGTAAGTAAACGCTCCGAGAAACAGCAACGACAAACCAAATAACATCAGCAAATTCAGTAGTGGTAAGGTTTCTCCGAGTTGCCATGCCTCTTCAGAAAAACCAATGGGCACCGCGAGCGCAAAGGCACCTACACACACTTGAATCGCATCTTCGGTATTAAAACGATAGGTATCAAATTGAAAAGCCATAGCTTAATCTCCCTGCCTTGCCTATGACTTGAATAAGCCTGTTATCGAGTTATCCCTGTTAACTTAGCTACAGGCGCTCTTCAAGGGATTTGAGTCTTTCTTTCGCTTGAGCGGCATAATCATTTGAAAAACGTTCAGCCAATACGAGACTTTGCTGGTACAGGATTTGTGCACGCTTGGGATCGGCATCGCCGCCCTCTCCAGCATCGAGTAAACTGGCCAATTGAAAATAAGCCTTACCAAGCACATCTTGTTGAATACCTTGCTTTTCACCTTGAGAGGCAACCTTATCAAGCCAATAACGAGCTCTTTGTGGGTTGCGCTGCGCTGGTTTCAATAAGATATCGGCATATTCTGCGGCAGCATACAAATCCCGCTCAGCGGCAATCTCCCAAAATTCTTGGCTTTGTTCAAAATCCTCTAGCCAATAATAGTAATCACTGGCAGCGCTAAGGGCCAAAGCAGGGTCAGCCTGCGCACTCAAGCGATAATTGGCTAATGCCCCCGTTGCATCATGGTAGGGCGACCAAGGCAATACTTGGTAGAGAGCCATCATACTCATAGCCTCTGGCACACCTTGACTAACCAACTGTTTTAACTGCTCCCAAGCCTTAATTTCTGCGTTTTTTGCCTCGGCGGTATTTGACTTGCCTTGCAGTATGGTCTCAAAGGGCTTACGAATAAGTGCCATTTTGGCATCCATATCCCCAAGCCTAGCAGCACGTTGTAACCAATATTGGCTCTGCTCAACCTCGCCCGCATAGGCGGCCTGTGATCGCATCCACTGAATAGCAATTAAGTCATCACCCTCGGCCGCCTCTCGGTAGAATTTACGCGCTTTTTCTTTATCCTGCGCCAGTGCATGACCTGCCCAATAGATGTGCGCTAGCAATCGCTTATCTTCGGCCTTGGTGCTTGCGCTTAAGGTATTGAGCATAGATTCAGGCTTACCATAGGCATAGAGATGCACATCTCCACGCGGATAACGATATTCGGTACCATCGGGGTAATGCACCGAAATATCGTCAGCTTGGCGCCACACATTCACTTGATAATCAGGCAAAACCTCTGGATTAAACTGCACCCGCAGCACAGCCTCTTTATCGAAACGCACCATTTGCGTTGCACTGCTCGACCATAAACTGCTGGTCGACTGCAAATTACTCTTAAGCTTTACCTCAAAGGGGCTATCTGTTTTGGGGCTATAGATAACCACTGGGTAATACACAGGATTAAGGGTAAGCGGTAACGCGGCAACCAGATGAGTATCTTCTTCACTGCCAGCAAGTATGGGTTCGATAGTCAGCTCTTGGCTTAAATAAAATCCATCATGGGGCGAGGCTTTGGCCGGTGGCTCGCTCGATGTTAATAATGGTGACGTATGTAAATAGTTGTCTTTTAATGACTTAACCCTTTGCCATATGGGATGACTTGGCATCAAGTTAAGGTCAAGGACTAAGTCCTCCAACTGCCAATCGCAATCTCCGCCCCCTTGTAAGGCTAACGTAAGGATGAATGGTTTAGCGACAGCGCCACTTTCAAGCGATTGACGCAATACCGAGCTTTTATTCAGTGTGGCGCGATAGGGATTAGCAATATCACCATTCGGGAAACGGATTTCTTTACGGGTACAAACAGAGGAAGTGTAATAGCCCACAAGTTCTAGTTGGGTATGAGCAGGTAAACTCCCCATAAACTCAAAACGCTGTGCATTCTTGGGTGGTGTAGTTTGGTCAACAGGCAACTCTCGCTGCCACAGGCTATCCCAAAATCCCGCCCAAACGGGCGCCGAGAGAAACGAGCTTAAGCATAAGCTTAGCCAAACCAGTTTTGAAATCGAACTCATAATGCCAGCTCTCCATTGCTGATGAGATTTAGTCGCTCTTGATTAAATGTCTCTGCGTTGGTTTTCACCCCATGATCCCTTGCATTTGCTGCATGCCACATACGTAAACTTAGCGCAGTGCAGCTAATGTCTTCACGATATCACTAAAGCGTGGGCGACAAGATAACGCCGGCTGCATACAGTGTGCTTTTAACTGCCGCAGTTGAACTCGCAGCGCGTCGTCTTCATCGTTATCGGCAAAGGGCAATAAGTCATCAAGTAAACACCCTAGGGCGCGCACCTCAATAGCCTGCATGGCATCACGTTCCGATGTAGGCAATTTTGCAAAGTTTGAGGCGGCACCAAAGTCACCGAACAACAGCGCCATTTGCTGATTAACCATCATATTATGGGCATAGACATCACCATGGCTCACTTGTTTCCCGTGCATATGCGCTAGGGTGTCAGCCAATTGCAAAGCGATTTCAGTTATGCCCTTCAGGCTAAATTCGGTCCCCGCTTTAAAAGTATCACGGGTACAAGTCGCTAGGGATGGCGGTAAACCTAAGTTACTAAATCCTTGAGGAATCAGTTCCATCACTAAACCAAGTTGATCCTGTTGGCTGATATGCGCTAAGACTTTGATAAGATTTGGATGTGCGCCCGTGGTTAAACAACAATCCAGCTCATCGGCAGGATAGCCATCACTGGTCACCTCTCCCTTAAATAGCTTAACCGCAATATGTTCGCACCCAGTAGCAGCCACCATAGCAGGATTTAACCAACGACCTTGGTAAATAATGCCAGAAGCCCCTTCACCTAGTTTTTCACCGAGTTCAATGTCCGCTAATGTCACATTTGGCATACTCGCCACATCGGCATGGGGATCAACCAAGGTATGACTAAAGGGATTACCCGCAAACGCCAGCCAAGTGAGTTTGGGTAGCTTAAGCACCCAGCTTGGAAGCGCTTGCAGTTGATTAGCCGACAAACGAACTAATTCTAAGTTATGGCATTGGGCCATAGATGCGGGCAGCGAAGTTAAGCAATTACCTGCCAAGGCTAATTTTTGCAGACGATGCAACTGCCCCATGCGCTCGGGCAAGGCGGTGATTTGGTTATCCGTTAAAATCAACCAGCGGGTTTGTGGGGGCAACGATGCCTCTGGCACAACACGAATTTGGTTAGCCTTAAAGCCAATCATCTCCAATTTGGGGCACTGACCTAACACTTCTGGCAGCACTTCAAAGCGGTTATTGGAGGCAAACAAAATCTTTAGATGGGTTAAACGATATAAATCATCGGGCAGTGAACTTAACTGGTTATTGGATAAATCGAGGATCTCCAGTGTATCGGCTAAATCAAAGATTTCATGCGGAAATTCAGTGAGGTTTTCAACCAACTGTAATCGAGTAACCCCTTGTAATTGTCCTGCTTTTAACTGCGTTAACGTCTGCACTCTCTAACCCACATCAATGAAAAATCGCTGCTATGTTAGCTTATTTAGTGGTAAATCTAAATGTGACCTAGGTGGTCAAATTATCAGCAAAGCTATCCAGAAACCGCAAAACAGATTAGCATGTGCAACATTATCTATACCCAAGCAACCTAAAGATATCAGTTTCAGAGCGCCTAGGGTGCTCTCATTCAAGGTGCATCAAGGACAAATGTCGACCACATTTTGAATTGCTGCAATACAGAAATGGCGTACACAAACACTCCGTTTCGGCAGTCTTAAACACAGAAGCCTGCATCGAGTTAGGTTGTTTGGGTATAACGCCAAGTTAGCAAAAATGACAGGATAATCATGCGGAAAACCTTTCGCCAACCGAGTGCATTAGCAGTGCTAATGATCGCCATGTTGACAGCCCAACTCAGTGGCTGTGCGACAACATCGGCGCAAACCTCGCCCATGGAATTTGCCACCACAGCTCCAGAAGCTGAAGGTGATAGCGGAGATACCACACAATCTCATCATGATAAAAAAGAGGTTGTCGACGAGCGCTATGCCGATGTATGGGAGAAAATTCAACACGCCCGTACTATTGATGTGCATGACGATGCAGAAGTACGCAAACAGCGTAACTTTTTCGATGACAAGCAAAAGTTTATGACTCAGGTGACCCAGCGTGCCGAGCCATTTTTATACTATATTGTGAGTCAACTCGAAGCCCGCAATATGCCACTAGAACTGGCACTATTACCAATTGTCGAAAGTGGTTATAACCCGCTGGCGCAAGCAAATGGCCCCGCCGGACTTTGGCAAATGATCCCCGCTACGGGCCGAAACTTTGGCCTAACGATCAACTCAGCCTACGATGGTCGCAAAGATGCATTGGCCTCAACCGATGCCGTACTCGACTATTTACAGCATTTACACGACACCTTAGGTAACGACTGGATTAACGCCGTTGCGGGCTACAACAGTGGCGAATTAGTGATTAAAGCCGCTATCGATAGAAACAAAGCTAAAGGCAAACCTACGGATTTCTGGTCGCTGAATATTCCTGCTCGCCAAGTACAAACCGTGCCTAAGTGGCTGGCGTTTATCCAAATTATCCGCGCCCCAAGCCATTACAATCTCAAAGTAATGCCGATTGCCAATCGCCCATTTCTAGAGCGTTTACCCGCCCCCAATGGCGTTGAAATAAGCCAAATCGCCAATGCAGCAGGGCTTACTAAAGCGGAGTTTAAAACCTATAACCCAGGTTATCGCCAAAGCGTGATCCCAAGTAAGGGCAAATACCAAATCGCCCTGCCGATTGAAAACATTGGTCAGTATCAAGAGAATCAGCATAAGCTGTACGCGCAAAAACGTTATGACAGCCAGAGCTATATTGTGAAATCCGGCGATAGCCTAGGCACAATTGCCGCGAAATTTGACATTTCAGTCAAAGAGTTAAAGCAGGTAAACAACCTCAGCTCCGATAGAATTAAAATCGGCCAAGAGTTAACCCTGTTAACGCCAATGAACAGCGAAGATAACGCCTCGACCGAAACGCCAAAACAGAGCAAAGCTCAAACAACGTCTCAATCGGCAAAGACTAAAGCCAGCAGTAAAACCGCAGATAAGCCAGCGGCGAAAGCCAGCACTTACAAGGTGAAGTCCGGTGACTCGTTAGATAAAATCGCGCGTAAAAACAAAGTGAAACTCGCGGATTTAATGAAGTGGAACCAGCTGAATGCCAAGAGCATTATTAAGCCTGGCCAAGAGCTAAAACTGTCGGAATAACGCCGCATAATACGAAAAAGCACTACCAAGGTAGTGCTTTTTTATTGCCCAATCTATTGACTGCTTATTGCCCAGTCTAAGCGATTAGAGCTTAACGAGGTTATAGCCAAAGCTGGTTGAAGCGTCCTTATTCAGCACCATAGTGACATTATCTTCGTTATTAAAATCCATCATCTCTGAAGCATAAACCACGGTTTTAGTGCCATTTTCTACCGCGATCACCTTGATGGAATACTCACCTTTGGGCACCACTAACGACTGCGGCGCCGTTGGATTAACCGCACTGATCTTATAGCTTGCAGTTTCAATAGTGTCGTTCGCCTTTAAGAAGTACAACGTCAGGTTACTCTTGTCGGCAAAACTCACGATATCAAACTTAAAGCTGTATGGGCTTGGTGTTTGAGTTTGTTTCATCTCCATCGCCTTAACTTGGCTACCTTGATCAGTAGTTTGCTCGTAGATAAAGATGGTTTTGATATCGTCCTGATTAAGGGTGATCAACACATTGTCGAGCAATTTGGCTTGGCTCGTATGGTCAAATACGCTCACGCCAAAATCATTAAACTCCGCGCCTTGATAAGCAGTAACGCCAAAGGGAGCCACATTGCTAAATAGAGCTTCTTGCTTGTTGCTCACGACTTTAACATCGACATTGTGCGTTGCTAAACCATTGAATACTCTAAAATCAACACTGCTTTCTAGGGCGACATGGTTTCGCACATTGGTGGTCGAATCGACGCTGTCTAAACTGATTTTGGCCGCTGATGCGCCAAAGCTTTCCCGTAAAATCAACTTATAGGGTACCTTGGTCTTAAAGTTAATGCTTGCCGTGGTGTAGCTCACATTAGTCGTTCCCGCAGGGGCGAGGTAAACCTTGTAATCCCCAGTATCCAAAATCTGCGGTGTTGAGACTTCACCGTAGGAAACACTGCCTAGCATCACAGCATCGGCAAAGCCTTTATCCGCCTTGGCAATATAGGCATCGTACGCTGGCGCATTGGTTGCGGTGTGAGCAATCAATAACTGCATTTTGCTCTTGTCCGCTTCGGCGTTTTGCTTATCTAACTCAGTGCGCGAGTAATTGATATTGAGCAGCGATGGTGAGGCAAAATCACCATGCAAGACAAAGAAATGGTCGGTCGTGGTTTTTAAATCGATATCCTCTTTGTAGAGCGAAATATCCTTATTCGACGCATCTTTCCCCATCACCTCGACGACACTGACACCAGTTGTTGAAGTGAACCTTGGCATCGCATCGGCGTAACTCACACTCTCATAGGTTTTATCTCCAATCTTCAGTGCAGTAGCCGTACTCCCTACAGAAGCATTGTAAAATTGTACATAGGTATCGGTCTTCGAGGTGTCTTCATCCTTGTTGTTATCAGAGCCACCACAAGCGGTCACGCCCAAACAGGCGAAAGTCAAAACCGCGAATCCTTTTAGTTTGTTATTAAGCATCGTATCCCTCATTAGCAGACAAAAAATTCAGTTCAATCTGCGCAGTTATACAATGACAACAATGGCAATTTCCACCGAAAAACAAACAAAAAACCCCTCAAAACCAAACATTTAACAAACATTTCAGCAACAAATTAAATTCTGATACAAATCACATTTTTTAGGCACTTAATTGATACAAATGCAGTTAAGGATACTTTTATTTACAGCTCAAAATACGGCCGTTGAAAATGTAGGGGCTTCTCCTCAGTTTTTGATCGTGCTTACAAATGGTGTCAACCTTGTCCGACCTATGCGATTAGGTTACTCTCGCATCGCTAATTAAGTCTTGGGGATGGATAGGGTTTGCAAGGGATTCTTAACTACTACAAACAGTGTTTTCAACACGATAGTGCTGAAATTAACCTCTGGGCTAGCCATAAGCTGGCGGAGCAAGATCAACTCTTACTTCAACATGAAGATGAATTTAGTAGTGGCTTTCTACCGCGCCTACCAGTGCCATTTACTCCCGCGAGTACATTACTAGCACGTAGTGCTTTATACCTGCGTGAAAAAGTGCTCTTGCACTGTTGTCTGTTTTTCTGCGGCAGTATCGAGCTTAATGGCGAAAAACGTAAAGTCGTCACCCCACTCCTTTATCGCGAATGCCAATTGCAGGCCGATGGCGATAACATTTACCTCGAATCCAATAACAGCTTGTCTGGCGGCGGGCCATTTACCATTAATGAAGCCCTGTTAGAAAAATTAGTCGTTGAAGGACACAGTCTAAGCCAAGAGTTACGCGACAATCCTACGGATGTCAGTGGTTGGATAGCTTGGCTACGAGCAGGCCAAGCCGAGGTTGATACCAGCCATTTATTGCATTTCCCCAAACTTATCGATGAGACGGAATTTACTCAGCTTAGTCGTAAACGCGGACAGTTTTTGGTCAGCCGTAGCCAAATCATTTTGGCAGAACGTTCCCTCGCCAGCCGCGGCATTTTGCATGAGTTAGACAAGCTTATCACAGCCCCCTCACTCTCAGCGCCGCTTCAAGCGTTGTTTGGGCCAACGCCAACTCGAGATTCTGTTAGTCACAATGTTGATACCCAAGAGGATTACCTTCCTGGGTTATTAAGCCGCGCGCAAATTCAAGTCCTAAAGGTGGCGGCTAATCATACTTTGGGGCAAATCTCAGGCCCTCCGGGAACAGGCAAGAGTTACACCATAGCCACAGTGGCGGCGGAGCAGGTATTAAGGGGCAAATCTGTCCTCATCGTCGCCCACACAGATGTTGCCGTTGATGTGATTGCCGATAAGTTGCAGCAACAGTTCCAACTTGGTAGCAGCCTTATCCGAGCAGGCTCGCCGCAGTTTATTAAAATCCTTAAAAACCAAATCGATGAGATCCTCCACGGCCAACACCCCGCGGTTGACCAAGAGGTGACGGATATTGTGCTACGCCTTGCAAAACAACAGCTAGCTAATGTCACCCGTGAGCAGGCCAATATGGAAACGGATTTTATACGCCACTGCCAGCACGCAATACGTCGCGGTCAAAAACTCGCGACACTAGAGCAAAAGCAATCCCGCTGGCGACTTGGGTTTTATCAATGGTTTAACCGCTCGGGTATCAAACAATTTGCCCAGCAATGGACTGTGCTCGATAAATTAACTGCCCTCATCGAGCAAAAAGAAAACTTAAGCCTCAAATACCTTCAACTGGCAACGTCCTATCGTTTGAATCAATTACTCAAACATAAACGCAGTACTTTGGTGAGTTTTGCCGGAGCGCTACGGGCAAGGCAGTCTGCCAAACAGCTCGACGGTTTCTACAAGACGGATTTTGATGCCTTAAAACAAACCTTTCCCATTTGGTTATCTAGCCTTGCCAGCTTACATAAAGTGCTGCCCATGGAGCAGCAAATGTTTGATTTAGTGATTATTGATGAAGCCACCCAAGCCAATATTGCCGCATGTTTACCGGCCTTGCAGCGGGCAAAAGCGGCACTGGTGGTGGGCGACAGCAAACAGCTGCGCCATTTCTCGTTTTTATCCCGCGCAAAGCAAACCCAAATCCAAACGCAACTCGGACTTGCTGCTGATTGCCGCGGCCTAATGAGCTACCGTGATGCCAGTATGCTCGACTTAGTATCGCAATCCCTTGCGAGCCAATCCCAAGTGGTATTTTTAAATGAGCATTTTCGGAGTAAACCTGAGCTGATCCAATTTAGTAATCAGCAGTTTTATCAAGGCATGCTGAAAATTATGCAGCACAGACCCTGCACAAGCTCTGGGCACTTACACCGAGTCCAGGTGACTGGCAGCCGTGATAGCAAGGGCATTAACGCCATAGAAGCGGAGGCATTAATTCAAAAGTTAGCTCAACTGATTGATGAACAAGAAAATGCATTAGTGCCCGCCAGCATTGGTGTACTCTCCTGCTTTCGCAATCAGACGGAGTATTTATCCCAGCAAATTCTCGCACGCTTTAGCGCACAACAACTCGAGCGTCACCAATTACGGGTTGCAACACCCTTTGGATTTCAAGGTGAGGAGCGCGATATTATGCTGCTGTCGTTTAGCATTACGGCCAACGACAGCCGCGCCGCCGTATATTTAAATCGCGAAGATATGTTCAATGTCGCCATCACCCGCGCTAAACAAATGCAGTGGCTATTTTTATCGGTACAAGCGCACGAGCTTCCGAAAAATAATTTACTGGCAACTTACTTAGCATCGGCGGGCCAATTTCAAGCGGCACACAATTATGTCGATTCCCTCGATAGCTTCGGTCAGTCGGTGGCACAGGCAATTGAAGCAAAAGGCATAACAGTCTGGCGCGCCTACCATATGGCGGGACTAGAACTGGATATTCTGTGCCGCTATGGTAACCAATATTTAGCAATAGATTTAATCGGTTACCCAGGGCCATGGGCGGATTTTTTCGAGATTGAACTGTATAAACTGTTACAGCGTGCGGGGATTAAACTTATCCCCGTCAGCTACGGATTATGGTGCCAACAGCAAGAATTGTGCATCCAATATATTTGCCAGCAATTGGGTATAACGCCCGCCTAAGGGGCAAACAACGCAACAACTAAACTCAATCACAACAGCCTTAATCGCTGCGGTTAAATGGGATTGCCCCTCTTCATACCTTATGCGCCTGTCCCCGCATAGTTTTCTTGAACGATTCCCATGGCTGACTGAACGGCAACGCTGTAGTCCTCAAACTTTTGTTTATAAAAGTAGAAAAATGCGACTCCGAACTCAGCTAACTCAATGAATATAAAGTTATTCGTAGAATGGAAAAAATGAAAGTCTTTGTTTGTTGTATGGATAACACAAAGGGAATTAAGCCTATCTACCTTGGATTTCACACTCAATACTTGCAATGCCGAACGAATATTTGAAAACACCTTTGCAGGACTAGTGTCCATAGGACCTTGAAACATTGCTATCGGCATTTTGCCAATGAAAGGAATGTATTCAGCCCCTTTTACCCTATTTAAGTTTCTTCTCAGGTCAAGCACTTGAAATTTATACTCTAATGTCTCTAACCATAAGATAATTAACTCTAAGGTATCTTGGGAGAATTGTTGGTGACTGACATCGACTCTCTGAAATTCATGCTTCAAATGCCTCTCTAAGTAACCAAGTAAATTAGAATTGCAATCTTTGCATGCTGGTAGTGTGGTTTTATTGTACGTTTGAGAAATACCGTTAGTTGTTGTTTCAAAAGTTCGTTTAGTACAACGATTATAGATCCATTGAGGAATCACGTGCTCCCTAGTCAACTGCTCTTGAGAGCCACAAATTATGCATATTTCTGCTGAGTGATCAGCAATGATTGCATCAATCACTTTTATCTTATTTGCTCTAATTTTCTTTCGAAGCTTAATCAGCATTAACTGAATGCTCATTTGAAAAATTACTCCCAACTCACAGGGCACTTAGCCTTTTATTAGTATGTTGTGCCATTACCTTATTTGAACAGCAAAGGCGCGTATAGTTAATTACTTGTAATAAAAGGAACTTACCAGCTTTTGATCACATGTGCTATGCGAAAATCCGTGCAATATTGAATACGAGGAGATAACGATCTGGTTCTAGCCACTCGTATGAGTAACTGAAAGCAGTGCATAGATAAGTAGTGTATGGCAATGATGGTTAACAGCCTTAATCATGCTGTTGATAAATCGCTTTTATCCTGTTTCGCAGCCAAGTGATTTTGGGGTTGTGGCTGTTTCTCTTATGCCAAATCAAGGTAAAAGGAATGGCGAGTTTATTAAGATATTCGCCACTTATCGGGATCGGGCGACTGACTAAGTCAGGGTGTAATTGGCGGGCATATTGCTCACAATATTGCGGCGCTATTGCCAGCATGCTGTGGTGCGGCTCAGCCGCAACAAACAATGACTGCTCAAAACTGGCCAAGGTCAGCACAGTATTACGACTTAACCCAAGCTCAATAAGCACATCATCTAAGGCCCAGGTTTCGCTCTTTTCCCACAAGATATTGATATGCGGGTATTTTAAGAAAGTGTCTATATTCCACTCTTCCTGTAAGGCCGGATGATCTCGATGCAAATACACCTGGGGAAGATCGGTAAATAAAACCTCAAAATCGATAAAATAAGGCAATAAATCAAGGGACTCCTTGGAGCGAGGATGACTTTCTCGGCCAGTAAAACCTATGTCTGCCTCACCGCGAATAATGGCCTCTAGTGAATCATAATCCCAATTGCGCACCTTCACTTTTGCATCAGGGTAGTGTTGGTAAATCGCCTGCGTTAATTGATTAAGCATAATGAGCGATAAAGGTGACTCAAGCATTAGCTCAAAACTGAGCCCTTTTGCCATATCGTTCCCGCGCTTGCCCATAAGCTGTTTGCCCATTTGTAACCAATCGGCTAAGTCATGCTCCATGCTTTGGGCTAATGGCGTAAGCTGCAATCCCTGGGGCGTTTTAATGAATAGTGGGTCGTCAAACCAATCGCGCAATTTCGCCAAGGATTTACTCACTGTCGATGGCGTCACATTGAGCTTTTTAGCGGCCTTAGACACGCTCCGCTCCTGCGATAGCAGCTGAAAAGTAAACAACAGATTGAGGTCAAGCCGACTCAGGGATTTGCTCATTAACTACCATTTCCGACATTTTAGGCACCGCTAACATTAGCGTGATGCTTACCAGCGCACCAACGCTGAGGATAGCTAATAATATATTAATCGCGCTCACTTCGAGCAGACCCATCACCCAAATATACAAAGCAGAAGTACACACTTGGGCAATCCCCAGTAACGAGCTGGCCACTCCTGCCCGAGCCACAAATGGACTAAGCGCCTGACTCATGGTCACCCCAAATCCAATTGAAAAACCAGAACAAACAAAAGCAAATCCTAAGAGATTGAATGAATGACTAACCCCGCCCAATTGAGTCAAGATAAACACTAAGGCGGCCGCAACGAATAACCCTTGGGAGAACAAAATTAATGATTTTTCTTTAAACTGGTTAAGCAAAAAGGGCGTCGAAAATGAGGCTAACATACTCACCAATGCCATCATTGCCATGGTATTGGAATATTGGCCACGGTCAAACCCCATCTGCCCCATAATCAGCATAGGAGACACATTCACATAGCTTAAAATCGTGGTCACACCTAAGGTCGTTATGACCACGCGACTGATAAAAAAGCCATGTTTAAAGGATTCCTTTTGCACACTTGGCAAAGCTTGCGTGTGAAATGCTGCTTTAGAATGGGTTTCACGCAATACCAATAGACAAAGAGCAAATACCAGTAATCCCATCGCCGCCATAGTGTAAAACAGGCTAGGCCATGGAAACTTAAGCATGATTAAGTGGCCAATCACAGGCGCGATCACAGGGATAATACAGGTCACGCCATTCACCATTGAGAGCACTTTGGCTCGGCGCTTATCGTCTAAGACATCACGCAAAATCGCGAACGCGACAACATAGCAACAACCCGCACCAATGCCTTGCGCAAAGCGCGCGATTAAAAACAGATCACTGGTTTGCGAGCCCGCTGCAAAATAGGAGGCTAGCGCGAACAGTAAGGCGCCAAAAAGTGTAATGGGTTTACGCCCAATCCTATCGGCTAAACTGCCTGCAAACAGCATAGTCGTCGCCATGCCAGCAAGATACACAGAAAAAGCAATGTGCAGCTGCGCCTCACTCGCCCCAAGTTGACTCGCAATTTGCGGCAACCCGACTAAGTACATATCTATCCCCGTCGGATACATTAGGACCAAGCCAAAACTACATAAAAGATATCGAAACATCACATCACCACTCATATCACCGCATTCCAAGAATATGGCGCTTAGCCTAATGCGGGTTTCGCTTAAGCGTGAGTGGCATTTTCGACAACGGTTATTTCCAATTGCGACCGACAAATATTTCAATCACCAATAAAAACCAAACCTCCTGTGACACGAGTATCACAGGAGGTAGGTCTTCAGATAAATTGCGGTTTAATGGCTCACGGAGCCGTGACGGGTGCAGGTAAGGTTTCGATAGTTAACCGCTTATCATCCTTGAGGTATTTCTGCGCTAATTGGCTTAACTCGGCGGGCGAGATCTGCTGTACCAACGCCAAGCGTTGGTTAAAGGTCGCAAAACGCTCCGGCTGGCTTTGGGCGGTTGAGGCCAAATCTAACCAGAAGTTATTACTTTGCGGCGCCATCTGCATCCACTCCAGCACCGGCTTGCGGGCGCGATTGAGCAAATCCTCACTGATCCCCGAAGGCGTTTTAACCTGCTTAACTGCGGCGGCGTAATACTTAGCCACCTCAGGTAACATGGCTGTCGTGGTCACACTAAATAGGCCGAGATAACCATATCCCGTTGGATTTAAATCATTATATGAGAATGCAGAAGGCGAATAACTTGCCCCCGCTTTCTCACGCACATTCTCGGTAAGTAAGATGCTTAGTACCTGCTCGAGCAAACCTAACCCCACCAGCTCACGGGGATTGCTCATATCCGCTGTCGGCCACACCTGCGCGAGCGCCGCCATATCGACCTGACCATAATGCGTCAGGCTCATTTGTGCTGGCACGTTGGGAAACACAGGCACGATAGTCTGCCCCTTAGGGATCGGCTGACGGGAAATCGCTCCTAAGGTTTGTGCAACCTCGGCAATGGCTTGGTTTTCATCAAAATCACCCACGATGGCCAGCTCAATCGCCCCTTGCTGCACCGCAGAGTGGAAGCTGGGTGCGAGTTCCGCAAACTGACGCTTGAGGATTTCATCAGGGTTGCCGTAGCCATAACGTTTGTCGCCATTATGGGCAATTCGCGCAAATTGATTCGAAAACTCCAGTTGTGGATTGCTATGAATGCTCTGCTGCTCGGCAATCACTTGCTCACGGAATAACTGCTCGGCTTGCTTATCCATCCCTGGGTCGACTAAATAGGCCGTCAGTACCCCTAATTGAGTGCGAAGCTCTGCTGCATTGGTGCTGATCTCGCCACCAAAACTCTGCTCACGTAAACTCAAACTGACCGAGATATCTTGGCCTGCAAAAATCTCCTGCAAGCTATCTAAATCGTGAAGTCCCAAACCGCCCTGCACAAAGGCGCTATTAAACAGGTAAGACAAACCATCTAGCTCGGGGAATGGCACCTCACCAAAGCCGATATTGAGACTCACCAACGTCAGCCCCTGATTAAAGGATGTAGGTTTTAAATTGAGACGCACACCGTTAGCAAACTCTAACTTTCGTATGCCAGTTGTGGCATCGCGCTGATCGGCCACAATCTGTCCAGCCTCACCAAATTGACTATAGCCAAACTCGGCAATACTCTTGGTTTCGGGCGCTTTTACGGCTTGCTTTTGGCTCGCGCTGTAGGCGGCTAAGAGTTGCTTTTCAATATTTTCAATGGGTTTGTTATTGGTTAGATACAGATAAGGCGTCCCTTCCCAAGTCTGTTTAAACAACTGATGCAGTTTTTGCGGCGTGATACTCGGCATCAACTTTTCAAACAGAGCCAATTGCCACTCTGGCTCCACAGGCACGCGCCTGCTCGCTACCGCACTCACTAAGCTGTCGGCAATGTTCACACTGTGGATAGTGTTACTGCCTGCGGCACTGAGCTGATAGCCCTTGTGAATTCGTTTAAGTTGCTGATCGATTTCCTGTTGGCTAAAGCCAAATTCCAGCGCCTGACGTAGTGTTTGTTCCAACAACGCAAGCCCTTGCTGCCAGTTGTTTTCCTGCGTTCCCAGCGTCATTTGCGTGCCGTAGGCAATATCATATTGCGGCCCAATTTGTAGACTCACGCCATACAAACCTTGGCTATGGAGCAGTTGTGACTCTAAACGACGATACAAAATGCCGTGGGCAATATCTAATAACATCTCCTGCTCACGCAGTGCAGGCGTATCTGGTTGCGGTGTTTGAGGTGTTAACATGCCTAACGAAACCGAGGTTTGCAGGCTTGGATCAAAAAATGCCGCCGCCTCAACAGCGGTTTTAGCCTGTACCACGCCTATAGATTGTGCCTTAACCCCTGCAGCCTGCGGCGCGGCTTTCCAGTCGATAAATTGCTGCTTGATCTTTTGCTCGATACGACCAACATCGATATCACCCACCACGATTAAGGTGGTGCGCGATGGCGTATAAAAACGCTGATAGAGGGATAATAACGTTTCACGATTCGCATTTTGAATGCTAGTCGCCTCACCTACGGGAAAGCGCTGCGATAGCAAGGTTTGCGGCATTAAAAAGGCTAGCTGGTGGCGATAGTTTTCTAAATCGGCACTACTGCGTTCACGCAGTTCAGATAAGACTACCGCTTTTTCGCGCTCGATTAGCGCGGGGTCAAGCAACAGATTACTGGCGATTTCACGCATTAAAAACAAAGCGGTATCGACTTTATCTTGGCTATTGCTCGGTAAATTAAACTGATAAACCGTTTGCTGAAATTCAGTCACCGCATTGGTATCAGCACCAAAACTTAAACCTATGCGTTGTAAGGTAGGGATCATCTCCCCCGCCGCGAGTCCCGTAGATCCATTAAACGCCATATGCTCTAAAAAATGCACCAGACCCTGCTCGGCATCCGTTTCCATCACCGAGCCTACATCCACCCGCATACGGACAATCACGGCTTGCTCAGGGGTTTTGTTGTTCACTAACAGGTAGTGCATCCCATTAGCAAGCGTGCCACTGTGCACTCGTTCGCTTAAGGGCAGGTTGACCGACTCAGGCCACAGAGGCGCTTCAACCGCACTTAATGGTAAAGCCATGCTGATAAGGAACAGCCATAGCCATAGGCGTTTAAACTGGATTTTCTTGAAATTGCTCATAAAAATTCACTTTCTCTCCAACATTCGATTCATTAACCGGAGAAAATGCTTACCTCAATACTGATAAATTGACTTTTTACTATAACCACAAAAACGCTTTAAGTCACAAAATCAATACCTTACAGCGTACTTAAAATATCAAAAAACATGCATTAATAGAGAAAACGACATTAGAAATTGAAAGTATATGAGGGAAAACTCGTTGTTAACTTTATAAAAAGATATTCCTCTATCGCATATTGTTAATTCAGAACAGGCTTAATTAAAGCCTGTTCTATTCTAAATTAAGCTAGTCTGATTAACACAGTTAATGCATAGATAACCATAGCCCAATAAAAACCAAAAAGAACAATCCAAACCCAATTCAACCAAGTTAAACTTGAATTATCCTCGTAGTCTAAAGGTTCAAGCGCAAAGTTAATTGCTTTTTGAGCTTCATACAATGGATACAAAACGGCTAAAGGTATAACAATAGAAATTAAAATCAAAGATGTCGGTAAAGTCTCAATTTGATTGAGAACACTAGAGACTACGACAAGTAAAACGTAAACTGTCGCCAAAGCAGAATGATTCCAACGATAACTTCTATTATCTTCTTTAATATATTCATTAACATAAACAAAGAGTGTGTAAAAAATACCGTAAAAATGCATCGAGCAATTGGCCATGCATCTAAATCATAATACTCTTTTAATGCCTGCCATTGCTTATAAAACCAGTATATTTGATATAGACCAAAGGTAGCAAAAAACATAATAACAAATTTAGCAAGTGAAACATGAAACAGTGGTACTCTGTGAATATTGCTATCTACTGTTATTTGTTTTTCATCGCTCTTTAATGGATTATTTTCCTGACTTATTACATCTTCCATGGAAGAATTCCTTTCTTTTAGTAGTCGTCATAACGTTAATTTATTTTCAAAAGTTCAAGCCCTTTAGCGGACTCAAAAAATCTACCCTAAACCGCAACAACTGTTAACAATTAAGCAAATAAAATTATTCAAAGGAAAGATAAGCCACATATAAACAAAAAGCCCTGCAAAATATTGCAGGGCTTTTAAAAACTATGTTTCCACTGTAAAAGTTGGAAAATTAAAACGGGATATCGTCGTCCCAACCGTCATCCAAATCTGGAGTAAAGTTTTGCTGTGGCTGTGGTGCAGGGCGCTGTGCAGGAGCCGCTGGCGCTTGATACGCAGGAGCTGCAGGCTTAGGCGCATAACCGCCTTGTTGTGGCTGAGCGTGTGGCTGCGCATGGGATTGTTGCTGGCCATAGCTTTGCTGAGCTGGCTGCTGATTGTAGCCAGATTGAGGTTGTGGCGCTGGTGCTTGGTAAGCCGGAGCCGCTTGCGGTGCTGGCGCGTATTGATTTTGCGCAGGAGCAGCTTGTTGTGGGGCTGATTGGTAACCGCCGTTTTGTGGCATACCACCCATTGGGGCACCTTGGCCTTGACCTTGGTTACGGCCGCCTAACATTTGCATGCTACCGCTTTGGTCGATAACCACTTCAGTACTGTAACGATCTTGACCGCTTTGGTCTTTCCACTTACGCGTTTGCAATTTACCTTCGAGGTAAACCTGTGAACCTTTACGCAGGTACTCACCCGTAATTTCAGCCAACTTGCCAAACAGAACCACACGGTGCCATTCAGTACGTTCTTGCTGTTGACCTTGTTGGTCTTTCCACGATTCGCTGGTCGCAACGGTGATGTTTGCGACTGCGTTACCGTTTGGCATATAACGCACTTCTGGATCTTGTCCCAAATTGCCAACCAAAATTACCTTGTTAACACCACGACTGGCCATTGAAATCTCCTGCGATTCTTTAAATAATCTGTTAATTCAGTATGTTGTTTATAATTGTTGCCGCAAGGGAAAATCCGCATCCCTAAGTATTCGCGGCAATAACACATATTATTGAGCAGAGCCTAACACAGCTCGGGCTTCTCTTAAATCGAAATGCTCGTCAACTTTGAGATAAGCGACTTTCTCGTCTAGCACCACAATCGCTTCAACCACACCCATCAATTGTGACAGTTGCGCCGCCATATCCCGCGCTTGGGTTTTGTCTTTAACGGCAGCCTCTAAGGTGTAACTCTTAAGCAGTACAGGATTTTCCATCCCTAAGGTGAGCAATAACCAAATGCCCATTAACACCAACGCGACAATAAACACGCCCACTGCACCGACTAATTGGTACGCACCGCCACCGAGCATACCGCCACAAAAGGCCCCGAAGAATTGGCTGGTCGAATAAACACCCATCGCCGAGCCTTTTTCACCCACTGGGCAGAATTTCGCAATCAAACTCGGCAGCGACGCCTCAAGGTAGTTAAAGCCAGTAAAAAACAGCAGCACGGCCACGCTCAATACCCAGAGGTTGCTGGCAAAAATCGCCATGGCCGCAAGGGCAAACATCATGATCACTAAAGCAATTTGGAACATCGCCTTAGTATTCTTACGCTTCACCCCGATGATGATTAACGGCACCATCAAGAAGAAGGCGCCCACAAACGCAGGGAAATACAGCATCCAATGTTTTTCTTTCACCAGACCCGCATCGACTAAGTCGAGTGGCAAGGCGACAAACACGGCGGTTAACACTAAGTGCAGAATAAAGATCCCCGCATCGAGCCTAAACAGCTGCGGATCGGTCAACATGCGCTTAAGCTTCGCGGGCGCCGCTAAGGTATCGCCCTTAGGTGCGTGGGAAATGGGATTGGGCACCAATAACTGCACAATCAACATGCCTAACACCGCAAGCCCAGCAGTTAAAAAGAATAACCCTGATAAGCCTAAATGCTGCGCCACAATCGGGCCAACCAGTAACGACAGTGCAAACGAGCCACCGATACACATACCAATAATCGCCATGACTTTGGTACGTTGCTCATCCCGTGTTAAGTCGGCCGCGAGCGCCAGCACAGCGGCCGCAATCGCGCCCATTCCTTGTACAGCACGGCCAAACACCACGCCATAGATAGTCTCAGCATTGGCGGCAATTAAACTGCCGATGGCAAACACCACTAAGCCTGCAAGAATGACAGGTTTACGGCCATATTTGTCTGATAAAATCCCCATAGGGATCTGTAAAATGGCCTGAGTTAAGCCATAAGCACCGATGGCAATGCCCACCCAAAGGGGTGAAAAACCTTCTAAATGCCGACCATAAAGTGCAAAGACGGGCATGATCATAAACAAGCCCATCATGCGTAAACCAAATACACTGGCTAAAGAAAACGCGACTCTTGTCTCGGTTCCTGAAAGTCCGTTGTTACCCATGATTTTGCCTTGGATTGAAGTCTTTTAGGGGGCGCATGTTAGCACACCACAAAGCATTTGCTCAAAAGGAAAAACCGTCCTAAGCACTCGTAGTTAACGGGTTGTCCAGCCCCATGGCAACGCCGTTTAAAAGGCACGGTTACGGCCTTAGGTCTTTATTTTAAAGGCTTATCTAAAAGTCGATTCGCTACAAATAGTTAACTTGATACTTACAGAGATAAGCTTAGGCTTGCCCTCATACTTGGATTAATCTTAGTTAATTCGCTAGGTTCATCACGATTATATCGCCCACGGCCAAGCATTGGCTTACCGCCAACCCAGAATAGAGATCACAGAATCGACTAAACTCAGCCGCCGAACTGTGCGATACTTAGGCTCATTTTTTTAAGCATAAGACTTGAGCGATAGATGGATAAGATTGAAATACGCGGCGCACGGACCCACAATCTCAAAAATATCAACCTGACTATCCCAAGGGATAAGTTAATCGTTATCACAGGGTTATCGGGATCAGGCAAATCTTCCCTAGCATTTGATACTTTATATGCCGAAGGCCAACGACGTTACGTTGAGTCTCTTTCTGCCTATGCCCGCCAATTCTTAAGCTTGATGGAAAAGCCCGATGTCGACCATATCGAAGGCTTAAGCCCGGCGATTTCCATCGAACAAAAATCAACCTCCCATAACCCACGTTCGACTGTGGGTACAATCACCGAAATTTACGACTATCTACGTCTGCTGTTTGCCCGCGTGGGCGAACCGCGCTGCCCGACTCATGGCCAACCGCTGGCGGCGCAAACCGTGAGCCAGATGGTCGATAAAGTGTTAGAAATGCCCGAGGATAGCCGCTTAATGCTGCTGGCGCCCGTGGTCAACGGCCGTAAGGGTGAGCACGTTAAATTACTCGAGGGTTTATCCGCTCAAGGTTATATCCGCGCCCGTATCGACGGTGAAGTCTGCGATTTAACCGATCCGCCAACTCTCGACTTACACGTTAAGCACACCATCGAAGTGGTGGTCGATCGTTTTAAAGTCCGCAGCGATATCCAGCAGCGCCTCGCCGAATCCTTTGAAACCGCGCTCGAACTCTCGGGTGGGATTGCCGTGGTCGCCAGCATGGATGAAGGCGCCACTGAAGAATTAATCTTCTCGGCCAACTTTGCTTGCCCGCACTGTGGTTACTCGATGGCCGAGCTTGAGCCACGGATTTTCTCCTTTAACAACCCCGCCGGTGCTTGCCCAACCTGCGATGGTTTAGGGGTACAACAGTTTTTCGATCCTGACAGAGTGATCACCAACCCTGAGTTATCCCTGGCTGGCGGCGCGATTCGCGGCTGGGATAGACGTAACTTCTATTACTTCCAGATGCTAAGTTCGCTGGCCGACCACTATAAGTTCGATGTCGAAGTTCCCTTCGAACAGTTGTCGGATAAGGTGAGAAAAATCGTTCTCTACGGTTCAGGTAAAGACAGCATCGCCTTCAAATACATCAACGACCGTGGTGATGTGGTGGTGCGCAATCATCCCTTCGAAGGCATCTTAAATAATATGGACCGGCGTTACCGTGAGACCGAAAGTAACGCGGTGCGCGATGAGTTAGCCAAGTTTATCAACACCCAAGCTTGCCAAAGCTGTCGCGGCTCGCGTCTGCGTGAAGAGGCTCGCCACGTATTTATTGGCGATCTTAACTTGCCAAAACTGACCGTTTGGTCAATTGGTGAAGCCCTAGATTATTTTGACAAACTCGAGTTCAACGGCCAAAAAGCACAAATTGCTGAAAAAATCCTCAAGGAAGTGCGCGACCGTTTAGGTTTCCTCGTCAATGTTGGCCTTAACTATTTAAGCCTATCACGCTCGGCCGAGACCCTCTCGGGCGGTGAAGCGCAGCGTATTCGCTTAGCCAGTCAAATCGGTGCTGGGCTTGTCGGCGTAATGTATGTGCTCGATGAGCCTTCTATCGGCTTGCACCAGCGGGATAACGAGCGTCTGCTGCAAACCCTGATCCACCTGCGGGATTTAGGCAACACAGTGATTGTGGTAGAGCACGATGAAGACGCGATTCGTATGGCGGATCATATTATCGATATCGGCCCAGGCGCTGGCGTCCATGGTGGTGAAGTGATTTGCGACGGTCCGATTGAGAAAATTATCGCCTGCGACGAATCCGTCACTGGGCAGTACATTTCGGGTAAACGCAATATTCATATCAGTACCCCACGTACGCCGTTCGACCCGAAACAAGTGATTGAGCTCTATGGCGCCCGCGGCAATAACCTGCGTAATGTAGATTTAACCATCCCTGTGGGATTATTCACCTGTGTGACTGGAGTATCGGGCTCAGGTAAATCGACGCTGATTAACGATACCTTCTTTAGAATTGCCCACAAACAACTCAACGGCGCCACCGTCGATGAGCCCGCGCCTTACGATCGGATTGTCGGTATGGAGCAATGCGATAAAGTGGTCGATATCGACCAAAGCCCGATTGGCCGCACACCACGCTCTAACCCCGCCACTTATACTGGCATCTTTACCCCAATTCGGGAGATTTTTGCCGGAACGCAGGAATCCCGTACCCGTGGTTATCAGGTCGGGCGCTTCTCCTTTAACGTCAAAGGTGGTCGCTGCGAGGCCTGCCAAGGCGATGGCTTAATTAAAGTCGAAATGCACTTCCTGCCCGATGTGTATGTGCCCTGCGATGCCTGTAAGGGCAAACGTTATAACCGCGAAACCTTAGAAGTGCGCTACAAGGGCAAGAATATCCACGAAGTGCTGCAAATGACGGTGGAAGATGCCCGCGAATTTTTCGATGCCGTGCCTGCGATTGCCCGCAAACTGCAAACCCTAATGGATGTGGGTTTGTCTTACGTACGTTTAGGTCAGAGCGCGACGACGCTATCTGGCGGTGAGGCCCAAAGGGTAAAACTGGCCAAGGAACTCTCTAAACGCGATACCGGTAAGACCTTGTATATATTGGATGAACCAACCACAGGCCTGCACTTTGCCGATATCCAATTGCTGCTGGATGTACTGCATCGACTCAAATCCCACGGCAACACGATTGTGGTGATTGAGCATAATCTGGATGTGATTAAAACCGCAGACTGGATTATCGACTTAGGCCCTGAAGGCGGCGGTGGCGGCGGTACAATCCTCGCCACAGGCACACCAGAAGAAGTAGCCTTGCATCCTACCTCACACACGGCACGCTTCTTAAAGCCGCTGCTGGAGCGGGATGCACAACTAGCAACGCAGTCATAATCAGGTAAGGCTTCAACCTCAACGACGCCTTGGGAGAACACTCCCAAGGCGCACTCCATCGAGGAGGATATTTTGTTAGAACATCGCCCCAACTTAACCAGCTTAAGTCGCGTTAATGTCATGCTCATTACCTGTTTAGGACTAATGCTATTCGCACTTGCTATCGCGGCTATCGATCCGATTATCGGTCAACCCACTCGTTTACAAGTTACTGTCTTAGATAGCACCGCAGAAAATAGCCTGCTGGCATTACCCGATGGCCGAGTCACCACGCTTGCCCAAGGTGGACTCACCAAAAATACTCAGGTCACCCTGTGCTCGCGCACACATTTGGTCTCAGGCTTAGAGCACTTTAATTTAAGCCCGCACCAAGAGGCGGCGCTCTCCCCCGAGATCCAGGTATTAGATTAAATCCACATTAGGGCCCATGCACTCTAGCTAAATCCCTGTTAGGCTTAGGATTGATCGTTCCTATTGCCAACCTTAAGGATAATCATGGGCAATTTGGCACACGCACTCACTGCAATCATCCGCTCTTGGTCTCCATGCATTGGCTTCTTGCACTTTTTTACCCTTAGCCTATGTATGGGACTCATGGCCTGCACTAGCCAACCTGCCGAATATACTTGCTCACCAGAGGCGATTCGATTGAATTGGGCTGCCCCCGCAGATCTTAAGCAAACAGTAGCAACACTCAGCTCAGCAGAATTAATGGGGCGTAAAACCCAAACAGAAGGCGCAGCCAAGGCGCGCGACTATTTAAATCACCAGTTTCACCAACTAGGCCTTAAACCTTGGGGAACAACCTTCGAGGTTCCCTTCGAATATTCCACCCTATTTAGCCAAGAGGTGGGAAGCAATCTGGTCGCCTTAGCGCCAGCGCGACAACCTACGGATAAATGGCGTATTGTAGTCGCCCACTATGATCATCTCGGCGTGAGTGGCGGCAAGGTTTACCACGGTGCCGATGACAATGCCTCCGGCGTTGCCGCATTACTCGCCATCGCCAACCACTGGCAAGCGCAGCAACGCGCTGCACCCGACTCACTCCCCAACATTAACTTAATGTTTGTCGCGACCGATGCCGAAGAACCTGGACTGTTTGGCAGCACGGCCTTAGTGGAGCAACTCAAGCAGCGAATGCCTGAAGCGCAATTTGAACTGATGCTCAATCTGGATATGATTGGCCACCCAAGTCGCCCTTACGCGATTTACCTTGAGGGCAGCCGCAACTTTTATCAATTTCCTCAATTTAGGCCAATGTTGAATGAATCTAACGGCCTGTGTATCAAACTCAGTCACCCTAAGCCTGTGGGGAGAAGTATCCAGAGCACTAATTGGCTAAGAGCATCGGATCATTATCCCTTTCATCAGGCTAAAATCCCTTGGCTATATTTTGGTGTGCCCACCCATCCGCAATATCATACGCCGGAGGATACCTACGAGACCTTGGACTATGTTTTTCTCGCCGCGGTAGCGGAATCGGCTTTTGAATTAATTAAACTCGATGGCAACTTTTTGAAAAATTAGCCGAAGTGGCGCGTTTCTTGCTCAGTTTTTGCGAAAAAACCTCCTCAAACGGTGGATTTATCCTTATCCGGATTGGTAAAGCGGCTTATATGCTGCTATAATCCGTCGTTCGCGGGAAATCGACACGGGGTTGATTTTCTGTCTGTGAAACTTAAGCGCCAATCCGCGCGCATCCACAAGGCTACAACTCAATGTCATCCGATGAAAGAACTTTCCGTGAACTCGGCCTATCCGAGAATTTGTTGCGTGCTCTTGACGAGCTAGGTTATGAAAAACCAACGCCAATCCAATCAGCCAGTATTGATCCACTTATGGCTGGCAAAGATATTTTAGGTCAAGCGCAAACTGGTACAGGTAAAACTGGCGCCTTCGCGCTGCCGCTGCTGAATAAAGTCACCAGCCAAACCACACCACAAATTTTAGTATTAGCACCAACGCGTGAACTTGCAGTTCAAGTTGCTGAAGCGTTCAGTAGCTATGCCAAATTTATTAAGAATTTCCATGTACTGCCGATCTACGGTGGTCAAAGCATGCAACAACAGTTGAATGCCCTCAAACGTGGTCCACAAGTTATCGTGGGTACGCCTGGTCGTGTAATGGACCATATGCGTCGTGGCACGTTAAAACTCGATTCATTAAAAGCACTTGTGCTCGATGAAGCCGACGAAATGCTAAAAATGGGCTTCATCGATGATATCGAATGGATCCTTGAGCACACGCCAAGCGAGCGCCAATTGGCACTATTCTCGGCCACAATGCCAGAGCAAATTAAACGTGTTGCTAACCAGCATTTACGTAGCCCTGTACATGTGCGTATCGAGTCTAGCCAAACGACAGTTGAGTCAATCGAACAACGTTTCGTACAGGTATCACAGCACAATAAATTAGAAGCGTTAGTACGCGTGTTAGAAGTTGAAAATACTGAAGGTATCATCATCTTCGTTCGTACTCGTAACTCATGCGTTGAATTAGCTGAAAAACTTGAAGCCCGTGGCTATGCCTCATCACCTTTACATGGTGATATGAACCAACAAGCCCGTGAGCGTGCAGTTGAACAACTCAAAAACGGCAAGCTAGACATTCTGATCGCGACTGACGTTGCGGCCCGTGGTCTAGACGTTGAGCGTATTGGCCACGTAGTAAACTACGATATCCCATACGATACAGAAGCTTACGTTCACCGTATCGGTCGTACTGGTCGCGCTGGTCGTAATGGTATGGCAATTCTGTTCGTCACTAGCCGTGAAATGCGTATGCTGCGCACTATCGAGCGTGCAACTAACAGCCGTATTTCGCCAATGAAAGTACCAAGCCCAGAAACCGTTGCAGAACGTCGCCTGTCACGCTTGGGTGAGCAGCTCGCTCAAACCATGAACAACGATCTCGAATTTATGCGTGAAGCTGTTGCTCAGTTATGCCAGCAACTTGAAGTAGATACCGATCTGCTCGCGGCTGCCCTGCTGCACCAAGTTCAGCAGGAACGTCCACTGCAATTACCTGCGATTCAAGAGCGTGTTCGTGATGAACGCAGTGAGCGTAGCGAACGTGGTTCAGACCGCGGTGCTGACCGTGGCGAACGCCGTAGCCGTGAATCACGTCCAATGCCAGCAAGCTTAGGTAGCGCTGAAGCGTTAAAAGACAATCCAGACCTGAAAATGTGCCGTTATGTGATCGACGTAGGTCGTGAAAATGGCGTAGGTGTAGGCAATATCGTTGGCGCTATCGCAAACGAAGCCAATATCGACAGCCGTTATATCGGTGCAATCCAACTTTATGATTCAGTGACAACTGTTGACCTGCCAGACGGCATGCCAAAAGATGTACTACAACACCTGAAGAAAGTGCGTGTGTGTGGTAAGCCATTGAATATCCGTGAAGCTGGCGACCAAGTCTTTGTTGACTCTGGCCGTGGTGCCCGTAGCGACCGTCGTCCACGTAGCGACCGCCCAGCTGGTGATCGTAAGCCACGTGCAGCGTCGGGTGACAAGCCGTTTGCAGACCGCAAACCACGTTCAGACAAGCCAGCAGGCGAGCGTAGACCACGTAAACCACGCGAAGAGTAATCCGCAAACCTAACCCCTTAGGTCAAGCGCATTAAAACAAACGCATTAAAAAGGAGCCTCGGCTCCTTTTTTGTTATCTAAAAATCGCTCCTGCTCAAACTTCACTGGCCAGTTGATATTTCGAGCAGGTATAGTCAATACGTGGATGCCTAACTTAAGGACAAAAAAATGGATTTTTTAGCACTGATAACTTACCCATTTATCTCGGCACTGCCCGAGCTCGCTAAGTCATGCCGCGAAGATAAGACTTTATTAATCATGGTGCTCGTCGGTTGTACCCTGTTTGCGGGGTTTATTGGATTGTTAGTCGCAATGGCAAATTAACTTGCACTTAAGCCAGCATGTCTATTAGTGTCGGCGTAGTCTTTAGCAATGCAATTAGTGTATTTCGATGAAAAAAGCTCTTAGCGCAGGTCTTTTATCCGCCTTTGTCGCCCCCGGCAGCGGCCATTTTTACCTAAAACATAAACGCACTGCACTGGTATTTTTTAGCTTAGCGGTCGTGAGCCTTGTGCTGCTACTCATGCAAATCTATCAAGTGGCGCAAGTGATCGCCTTAGATATTCAAAACGGCACCTTACCGCTTGATATCGGCGTGATTTCTGCCGAAATCACCCAACAAACCCAGACCACAATTGCCAATGCCAATGAACTGCTCTATGGCTTTTTACTCTGCTGGTTAGTGGCATTACTCGACAGTATTCGGCTTGGGCTAAAACAAGATAAGCAAGATTCCCTAACCGCAAACACATCGAGTGAGAATTGACATAAAGTGATATAAAACCTTATCAATCTGGCATCGTGTGCACTTAGTCTTTTGGGATTGCCACTGCCCAAGCTTCAATAAAACTCTGATAATTGCCAATGAGTAAATCCGCCGCGAGTGCATAGTCGGGCACCTCTTCAGGGCAGTAGAGGGCGCAGCGACTACCGGCGTTTTGCGCGGTTTGCAGATCGAATAGATAATCCCCCACATACAAGATATCCGACGGATTCAACTGCCATTGCTCGCAAATCAAGTGGATACCCTGCGGGTGAGGTTTAGGCTCGGCATCGTAACGGGTCAGCACTAAAGGGATATCAATACCGAGTTTTTCGATGGTGATTTTGGCCGCCTCGGGCATATTGCGAGTCAAAATCGCCAGCGGCAGTTGTCTTGCCTTTAAAAACGCAATCAACGCCTGCGCGCCTTCAATCCAGCTCGCTTGGCGCGAGCTGGCAAGCTCGTAGTCATGGACAATTTCCAGCGCCTGCATCTTGGCCATAGTGGTCTCAAGGCTATGGATATGCTCGAGAATATCGGTACCCGATCCAATACCTAATGCCGCTCTTAAGCCTTTAAAGTCAGGGGTTGAATGGGCAAGCGTACCGTCGAGATCGAAGATAACCCCGCGGATCTGTTCTAATTCAATATCGGTCAGGCGTGTGATCACTAGGATACCTATTCAGCTGCCAGTTAAATGGGTTGTAAACGTCTCGCGCGGCGCTGGCGATACAGGGGCAGCAACTGCACCACCATCACAGAGACAATAATCACACCTATGCCAAAGAGCGATAAAGCATCTAACTCATCGGCCTTAAACACGTCAGGCCACCAACCGATACTCACCACTAACGCCGTGGCACTAAAGCTAAATACTGGCGTTAACGCCAACATGGCGCTCACCTGTGCCGTCGGCCAATACTTCATCGATTGCCCAAAACAACCGTAGGCAATCAAGGTATTTGCGGCGCAAAACAGCGCCACTTGCCAGTCGAAGCTATCCATTTGTGCAAACTGGCTAAAATCGCTAAAGGGCGCCATCACAAAAATACCTAAGGCATAGATAACCAAGAGTACGTTGGCGGGGGACAAACGGTTCAACAGTGACTTTTGTAGCAGTGCGTAGGTGGTCCATGACAATGCCGAAAACTGTACAATCATCACCCCAAGCCAGATCTCATGATTATCGGTGGCGGAAAAATCTAAAAAGGGATGGAAAAACATTAACATCCCTAAGGCTAAAGCGGCAAAACAACTGAGCTGCACCGCATTGAGGCGTTCTTTAAAAAATAACACGCCGCCAAAAGCGAGGAAAAATGGCGAGGTTTGAAAATTAAGTTGCGCCGCGCCCGGGGCTAAATAGTCGAGGGAATAGACGAATGACACATAGTTAAGCATTAAAAACAGTCCGGCGAGGATAAGCCTGAGCCAAACCTTGGCATCGAGCGCCGCAAACTGTTTCAAACTCCCGGCACTCCACTGCACCAAAATACTGACCAAGAGCGCCACCAAAAACCGAAACCAAGTCAACGTCACTGGGTCGATAAAACTCCCCGATAGCTTAAGTGCTATAGGTAAAATCCCCCAAAACAGCACGGCAACAGAAATAAACAATAACCCCAATTGAGCATGGTTATTTGCCAAGGATCCAGAGTGGCTTTGATTCACGGAAAAGTCCCAGTAGTACAGCAGAAAGGAACGCCATTCTGGCACCGCACCGCGCTAAGGTCTAGCGTAAGCAACGATTAACTTATCCGCCTGTTTGGATAGTTAAGCTGACACTCAATCAATCTTGCTAAGCGATAAATGCTCAGCATTTGAAGATAAGTTTTATCAAGCCTTTACCGACACAAAAAGGTATATTGAGCGCAATTTCTCTTTTGGCCCAGATTGGATTTACAGAGTCAATTGATACCTTATGTGCACATTTATTGCGGCATAAGCCACTCTGTATAAGTCTTTAAAAATAAGTCAGTTAGGATAAAAAATGTCACCAATAGACACGAAAGCACAGCTTGAGTCCATTAACGCAGCAGCACAAGAACTCGCGCAGCGCCGCGCTAAAGGTGAAGCGGGCGACCTGTTGCAAGAAGCGTTAAGGCCCAAGGATTTCTCCCACGCCTTTGCCATTCAACAAGCGATTGCGCAGCAATTTAGCGCCCAAGGCAACCCGATTGCGGGGTGGAAGTGCCTGCTCCCAACGGCAGAAAAAACCGTAGTGGCGCCCATCTATCAACATGATGTGTATCTGCAAACCGCCGAGTGCCCGCTTTATCCTTCAAGCAAAGGGCTAGCCCGTGTCGAGCCTGAGCTCGCCTTTGAAATCGGCAACGATTTACCGCCACGAGCTACGCCCTATTCTGAGGCAGAAATCGACGCCGCCCTAGGTAAAACCCGCCTCGCCTTAGAACTTATCAAAAGTCGCTACCAAAACCCAAGCGAAGCCAATCACTTCGACGCCCTCGCCGATGGCTTAGTCAATCAAGGTCTATGGTTAGGGCCAGAACTACTTGCACCAGCCAAGATAGAAACAGGCCATTTCGCCCTGAGTGTTGAAATTGCTCATAACGAGCAGCAACAGAGCGAAACACTGCAAAAAGCCGCTGTTCATCCAAATGGTTTCGCTAAGGCCGGACTCTACTGGTTAGTCAACTTTTTATCCGCCCAAGGGATTGGCTTAACCCGAGGACAATATGTGATTACTGGCTCCTATGCGGGGGTATTAGATTTGCCACTCAATCAAACCTGCCAATTCCACTACGGTGAGTTAGGCCAATTTGGTTTGCAGTTTGTGACTAAATAAGTCTCTGCCTAAAGGGTGCCAAGCCCATCGGCAAAGTAAGAAGGTAGGCAAAGGCTTACCTTCTTAGCGTCCCCCCAGCGACCAACTGCCGAAAACAAACTTGTATCAAGAGTGAAACATTTGTACTATCCGAAGAAACTAAACATAAGGATATACAAGATGTTAGACGGAAAAATATTACCCTTAGCCAGTCTATTTGCTTTAGCCTTAAGTACTTCGTTACCTTTAACCGCCTCGGAAAACAGCTTTCCCCAAGCCTACAGTGACTACCAAGCCGCACTCAAACAAGGTGATAACGACCAAATAGAAGCCAGTGCCAAAAGGGCCTTCGAATTGGGCGAAGCTCAATATGCCAAGGACAGTGTCGACTTAGCTAACCTCGCCATGAACTGGGCTGGTGCGATAGAGAAGCAAGTCGCCCCTTACCCATTTGAAGAAAAGAATTTGCCAAAAACAGCTAAGGCGAATGAGTTATATCAACTCGCATTAAGCAATTATAAAAAGCATTACGGCGAGCATGCCGCTGAGCTTATCGACCCGCTACTCGGCGCAGCGGAAACCTCACCTAAGCTGACTGTGGCGAAAGGATTTTTTGAAGATGCTATTGAAATTGCTGAAAAAAATGCAAATAAAAAGCTGTTGGCGAATATAAAAATGGCAGCCTTTGCTCGCCTCAGCAACACAGAATTGTACACTGCTAAGGTAAGAGACTATGCCTTCGAGGCCTATGAAACTTACAAAGAAATCCTGCCCGAAAATGCCCTCGACAGAGTCAAAGCCACCTATGTCGTCGGTGCCGTTGAATATGCCGAAAAGCATGATGACAAGGCGATTCCGTTGCTTTTAGAAGTGGTTAAGCAGTTTGACGCCCTTAACTTTAGCCATCCCTATGCCTTAAGCGCCCACGCTTATTTAGTCGAACTGTATGAGCGCCAAGGAAAGCGTGACGAGTCCACCGCCCACTGTATCGCCATCGGCAAAATGCGCCCTTGGGCGGACATGCAGGAGCAACAACCACTGTTTCGCACGGTGCCCAAATACCCTAAGTCCTACCTCATACAACGTAAAAGTGGCTATGTGACCCTTAACTTCACTGTTGATGAGATGGGATTTGTGAAAAATCCTGAAGTGCTCGAATCCAAAGGCGGTGTGCTATTTGAAAAATCCACACTGAAAATGATCGAAGAATGGCGCTATGCCCCGAAGTTTGAACATGGCAAGCCCGTGCCAGCACAAACCACTGTGCGTATAGACTATTTCACCGATAAGTCTTAATCGGTTACTTCACCTCATATCCCAGCCCATCGCCTAATCCCGATGGGCTGTTTTTATCTTCTGAAGCAGAAGTAGTTAACACTCGCTTTATCCGGCTTAAACAAGTCTCACAAATACAAGCCGTCGCAGGTTGCGTTAATAGTTGCGCTAACTTATCAGCACTCAGCCCCGCTGTATCGCCTGTCGATAAACCTACCGCAAAATCGCCAGATAGCAATTGAGTCAACTTCGGAAACGCCTGCTTAGTGCACCAACAGTTACTGATATCTGCACCAAGAGTCATAGCACACTGATTCGCCCCTTGGCATAAAGGGCACTGCTGCGCCACATCGAACTGAAGTTCTGGTAAGTGTTTAGGCACGGTAATCCTTATGGCATCGGAGTGATAACGCAGAAATAATAATGGTTTTTTGCATTAACGTTGGAATAATAATTCCATCATCAAGGCACTCATATCGATTAAGCGTGCAAATAAACACCTAGGTTTTTATTGCCCTTTAATTGACCGTATTCATCAAGTGGTATCTAACTAAAATCATATTTGGTGTATTCATTTAGCTCAGTAAGCCGCATTCCTGCGTTATGGAAAATGTATTCACGGATTCATATATGCTAAATACTTATTTGTTCACGAACCTTAACGCTATACGTCTTGAGTATTTTTCAAGCGGTGCTTGTTTAATGCATCTCTCAAGAATTTTCGAGCACTTGTACGATCAAATTGATATCGATTGATTCCACTCACAACAATCGCAGCACCACAATTAGGCATAGGATCTCCAATTGCAAAACCAACACCGCAATTTATTGTATTGATGGAGCTAAAAAAGTTTCGATTGTTAGTATTAAACAAGTAAGTTTCGCCAACAACCAGTTCAATCCCATTACGAAGAACTCGACCTTTAGCTAATCGAATAATTCCTGGTGGTTCAAATTTGAGCTGTATGAGTATTTTCCTTTTACCTTCTCGGATAGTTAAGGTTTGAGCGACCCATTCTATATCCCATTGATTTGTTTCACATATAAGCTCATTGTCAGCAATTTGAAGAATCAGGTTGTTAGTTTCATCAAAAGCTAAAAAGTTAAGAAGTAATTTATCTTGCTCAACTCTAAAACCAACCATTACTAAGCCATCAACTACTAATGGAGCGAAGAATGAACCTTCGGTCAGTCCATGGTATTTAAAGCAACTACTACCTAAGTAAAAAGAAACGTCAGCACCGGAATAACTCATAAGAACATTTTTAGACACACCAACCCTTTTATTGTAAGGGTCGAGATTTGCCTTCTTTACATCTTCAATGGGAATCAGGCCATCTGTTTTCATCCCATGGTGCATTCTGCATAAAAGAGTAATCTCATCCTCTTTATGCCTCTGTACGATAGCCCATTCCTCCATGTGTTCGTATTCATATAGAGGAAATCCACAGATAACACACCCAAATCCACAGCGTTGTCGGACAGATCTTTTTATCTCACTAGGGATAGCTGGTCGATTGCTCATAGTGTCTCCAAATCAGTTTGATCGAGTACTACATAGAATGATCATGTAAATATTGATGGATTTAATAATTAGGATAAATACATCAGCTATGTCAGTAAGTTAGCACTATAGACTTCAGCCCCTCAAGATGCTTTTTCAATTAGAAGGAGATAATTCACAAATGCTTAGCTGATTATTTCTATAAACAGCAAAATACAGTAAGGTGTAACAATACTTTGTTTCCTTTGACCAAAAACCACCGTAAATCAGCTCCTTAGAAAACGTAGAGAGGGTTCAACTCCCTCGATACGTTTCATGTATTCGAGATTGGTTTTGAAATCAACAGACCACACTGATGTCCGAAAGGCGAGTCATGGTGATTAGCGAGACGACCGTCCGCCCCAAGGACGGGGCGGTCGAGCATCCACGGATGGACTCGCTGCGAGTCGACGAGCGAATGCCATGACTCTCCTATAGGTTGTCCCTGTAAAAACACGAAGATCCCTGCAACAAAAATCCCAAATGACTCGGTACAATTGACCAATAAAAAATCCAGCAAAGCTAAATGCTTGCTGGCTTTTCTGTCTAATCCACTGACTCGCTTCATTTCACCGCGAGAACAGTCAATCAAAGCGACTCAACTACGACTTTTTCGGAAACACCGGATAAGAGGTGGTGCCGAGCACTTTGCCATCGACGTCGACACCGTAGTAGTCATTGTCATTATGGTATTTTTCCTGCGCTTGTTTCACATCGCCCTTATTGCGTGGGTCCTGTGGCCGTTCATGGGAGTTGATATAAGCGGCAACGTCCCATGCCTGTTGGTTAGTCAACTGCATACTCTTACCGAAAGGCATGTTTTCATAAATGAAGAATGCGGCCGTATTCACCCTGTGCATGCCAGCACCCCAGTTGTAACTCATTGGGCCCCATAATGGTGGCAGAGAGTAAACACCGGCAATCGCTTGGCCTTGACCATCCGCGCCATGGCACGCTTGGCAGTGGGCGGTATATACGGCTTTGCCGCGCTCGGGTGAGAACGCAAGTTCAGGTTTTGGGATCTCAGGATAGCCACGGCCGGGTAGATTTGCGCGTTGCTCCACTGTCATGGCTTTGGCTAGGGCGTCTGGCAGTGGGAAATCCTCACGTTTGGCGCCTTTTACCAATTCGGCATCGCTAAGTTCTGGCACTGGACCATCGAGGTTCGCCGCATCCATTAAACCACTCATCCCTAACCAGTAGGCATAGGCCGATAGCGCAACCAGTTCGGGGCTGCCCGCAGCGGGGGCTTTACCATTCATGGAATAGTTAAAACAGCCTTGTATCCGCTCTTGAAAGGTATTTACTTTATCGTCTTTTTTACGATACGCGGGATAGGCAAAATAGGCGCCCCACACCGGTGATGCATTCGCCTTACGGCCCGCATCCATATGGCAGTTAACGCAGTTAAGCTCGTTACCCACATACTTATCTCTCAGCTGCTGGGTATTCACAAATAACTGATAACCCAAGCGTACTTTATCGCCGAAGGCACCTTCGGGAATCGCGCTTAAGGGTCTAGGCGTAAGATAGGTTTGATCAGGATTTTTAGGGACTGAGGGCAATGGCGCTTGTTTATCAGGTAATTCTTGCGCCGCTTGTACCTGAGCTGTCAGCACGCCCATTGCGGCCAATAGTAAGATGGCAGAAGATTTCATGGCCGGCTCCTTATTTCAAATTCGCAAAGTAGTTCGCTAAGGCATCCACCTCTGCGGCGGTCAGCTTGTTAGCCACATTGGCCATCATGCCGTCCACATCTCCCTTACGTGTGCCAGCTTGCCACGCCAACAGTTGCGTCTTGATATAGCTGGCCTGCTGACCCGCTAAACGCGGGAACAGCCCGCCACCTAAACCCGAGGGGCCATGGCATGTGACACAGGCAGGTAAGCCGCGAGACCAATCACCTTGATAGGCTAAGCGCGCGGTATCATCGCTAAAGGTGATTTGTTCGCCCCTAAGCACAGGCTTAATTTCTACCTTAGGGGATTTGGCGGAGAAATAACTCGCCACTTGCTCAATGCCATCACCTTGCAGGGTCATCGCCATCGGCATCATGGTCGCGTTTTGGCGCACACCTGCCTGAAAATGCTGTAATTGGGTGGTGAGATATTCTTTCGAGAGTCCAGCCAAACGAGGGCCAAGTGGCTCAATGCCCTCACCTTCGACGCCGTGGCAGGTCACGCAGATTTGTCCCGCTGGCGGGAGAGCGCTGGTATTCGCCATAGCGACAGAGGTCAAGACACAGCCGCTAATGAGCGCGATGCCTTTGGCTAATGTTTTAATTTTATTATTCATTTTCTATCCTTGAACAAACCTTGAGTCACACGAAAACGCTTGAAAAACTGCGTTAACGGCTAAACCAAGGTCGCTAAAAAAGAGATAATTGAGTGGTGCGTTCTACGTTTAGCCCACACTAAACGCATCAAAACACCATACTCCTTGCACGGAAGCGGAACAAGCATTAAAAAAATCTAATATTAACCTTTTAGTAACCAAATCGAGTCGCTTCAAAGCTATTCAATAACTTATGCAGCAGATAACAGAGGAATAACGTCGCCACTATCGCCACAAAAATGCTGCTCACCCGATACAGTGCACTAAAAATTAAGTCGTTACCTGGGGTTAAGTATTGGCCAAATAAAATCCCTAACGTCGTCATAGCACCAAATCCCACACCCGAGCCGCTCGCCTCCTTCACATGGGCCTGTGCAAACAACATAAGGCCAAGCCACAGCAGCGGCACAATCAGGATCAACAATCCTGACCAATCGTAGAGAAAGAGTTGCACCATCACCCCAAAAGACACCCCAAGCAAGGTACCAATGGCACGTTTACGGGCATAATCCAACGCCCCGTTCCAATGCATGGGAAATAAAAGTAGCAAGGTGGTTGCCTGCGCCGACATCGAATCACGCAGATCGAAAATCTGAAACACTAAGAAAGAGAGCGTGGCAATGCTGGCACCGAGCAACGCCTCATGGCGCATACGGTGCGGCGCCTTAGGGCCGGGTTGATAGGCGGCGCGAGGTTCAACATCCGGCCAAAGTGCAGTCATTAAATAGGCGATGATGACTGATAGCCCTGTCGCCCAAAAGTTACTAAAAATCAGATCATTCAGATCTGTGCCCGGATAGCTGGCAAAGTGCAGCATAATGCTTAAACTCAGCACGCCATTGGCACCAAACAGAAACAGGCTACCGCGGGACATCGCCGCAAAACGATACAAAAACAGCAGGAAGACAATCGGTGTCATCAAGTCTGGGTGGCTACCGAAGAAGCCTCCGAGCAGGCCGACTTCAAGCCCCGCAATGGCAGATGATGCCAATAATTGCCTTACCGCATGGCCACTTATCACAGGGACTAAACCCAGTAATAACATTGGGGTTACGGTAAAAAACACCCCATTACTCCAACCAAAGAGCTTACACAGGGTAAAACCAATGGTACCGCCAGTGGCAATGCGCAAGCACTGGCGTAAATCATTGGCGGTTAATGGGCTGTGGCGTAACAACATGCAAATTGCCTTGATATTAATAGATGTAATGGAGCAGGCTAATGACCTTAATCTGCACCTTGGCTAGCAGGCTAAATAGCGTATTGTCGGGCAGCAATTGCACTGTGGCGCGCGCCCCTGCGGGTAGGTTATTCATTGCACTGTTGTCTGACACACTGTCATCTAAGACTAAATGCAGTCTTAAGCGCTGCGCATCACGCACCCAACGGTCTGACTCCTGCGGCGCGGCTAAACGACCATTGGCATCAAACTGCCCCGCACTCACCCCTGCATCGACACTGCTCACTTGGGCGTGATACAAACGACCAGGCTCACCGTCAAAGGCAATTAATGCGGGATAAGCAGCATTCACACCTCGTAAGGTTTTTTCGCGAAAATCGGCAATAATATCCAATTTATCAGAGACTAAGGCGAGTAGTGGTTGGCCCACAGCGGCAAAACTGCCCACTTCAAGTTGCAGGTTGGTCACCACTCCATTTTGGTCGGCACGGATTTGGGTGTAAGACAGATTCAGCTCAGCTTGCTCTAACGCATTCATCGCTTGGCGAACTCTAAGGTTATCTTCGCCATAGAGACCACGGCTCACTTTGAGTTTATCGAGGCGAGCATTAGCGGCTAACACATTCGCCTCGGCGGCGTCCGCATCACTATCGGCTTGATCACGCAACTGCTGCGAAACGCCATGGGTCGCATAAAGTGCATCTAAACGTTTGGCCTCGCGGCGTTTTTGTTGTGCAGTCGTCACACTCGCATTCACTTCTGCTTTAGCGGCTAAGAGTGCAGCATCAAGTTCGGCATTATCCTGACGCACTTGTTCTAGGGCCAATTTGGCATGTGACACAGCCAACTCAAAGGGCGCAGGGTCGACTTGAAACAGTAAATCGCCTTTGGCGACCACTTGGTTATTTTTCACATTAATCGTTTGAATCTTGCCGCTGATCTGTGGAGTCACCTTAGTCACTACACGGGTTGCCATAGCCTGTGGGGTTAATGGCATCATAGTGTCGGCAAACATAAAATAGCCAAACACGGCCACAAAACCGAGCATGGCGATTTTGACAAGACGGGCAAATTGTTGATCCGGTGTCATCTTATTTCTCACTCAAGAATATCTGTGCTCTTAGCCAACTTGGCTAAGGCGTTTTCACTAATTAGGCTAATGATGCGTTCAAACTCGCCAAGCTCAGTGGCGCTAATGCCCGCTAATAATTCACCGCGCACATGGATAATCCGCGCTTCTACTTGCTTTAATACGTCTTTACCGGCGGGTGTTAGCGACACGATTCGGGCGCGCTTATCTTTAGTGCAGCAATGACGCTCGACTAAACCTTGCTCCTCAAGTTGCCCTAAGGTACGCATCAAAGAAGCCAATTCAATTTCCAGCGCATCCGCCAACACCTTTTGGCTCACGTTGTCACCTAGACGCAATAACTTCCACAACGCGGTCCAACGAGGATGGGTTAACCCAAGTGGTGCTAATTCCACATCCGCCACGGTACGCCATAAGCGGTGCAGGCGACCTAAATGTTCCGCGAGGGATAACTCCTTTAAGCGCTCGAGTTCTTTATACATGATGCTTACTCATTTACTTAGCCTGCTAAGCATTATACTTAGTTAGCAGGCTAAGTAAATATTTATGCCTATAAAAGATCTGTGCACGCTGCCACGAAATCCGCAAAAAGCCGAAAAACAACTGAAAAAGGTTCACCCGCTCGCAAATATAAAAAGCAGTATCTCTATAATATTCAAAAAGATATTTAGACAGGCATACGAATACTGGGAGGTTTACTGTGAAGAATTTAAACATTAGCACTCGGATAGTGTTAGGCATCAGCCTACTGCTATTTGCGGTGATGAGCTTTATCATGCCGCTGGTCCTATCAGAATTCAGTCGCCAAATAAGGGAGTCTGAACAACGGGAATTACATAAGTTATACGAAACCGCGGTAGCAAATATCGTCTCATCGGGACAAAGAGCACAGGCGATGGCAACCTTAATTTCACTCACACCTGAGATCCAAAGTAACTTTGCCGAGCGCGACCGTGAAGCACTACTTCAACGCACCCAACCGCTATTTACGCGCCTTAAACAAGATTTTGCCGTGCAGCAATTTCAGTTTCACACCCCACCCGCGACCTCGTTTTTACGCCTGCATCGCCCTGAAAAATTTGGTGATGACCTCACCGCAATCCGTAAAACCATTGTCGAAACCAACACCCAAAAGCAACCCCTCAGCGGTTTAGAATACGGGGTTGAAGGCTTAGGTATCCGCGGCCTCGTGCCGATGAATTACCAAGGACAACATACGGGCTCGGTGGAGTTTGGTATGTCATTTGGACAGCCCTTCTTCGACAATTTTAAAAATGCCTACCAAGCAGAGATAACTCTTTTGCTGCCTAAGGATGGCAACTTTGTCCCCTTTGGTGGCACCTTTACCACCGACACCAGCGCCTCCAGCGAACTCAACAAGGTAATGCAAGGTACTGAAGTGATTCGCACCATCGATTTAGACGGCAAGAGTTACGCCCTGTATCGTCATGGGATGAAAGACTACTCGGGCAAAACCTTTGGTGTGCTGGATATTGCACTGGACAGAAGCCACTCCGAACAAGCGATGTCCGATATTCGCTTTAAACTCATCCTGATAGGCTTTATCGCCTTCCTAATTGGCACCGCGATTGCCTGGTTTATCGCCAAGAGCATTACCCGCCAAATTGCCGAAACAACCAATGCGCTCAATGACATTGCCGAAGGTGAAGGCGATTTAACCCGCCGGATTGAAGTGAAGAGTAAAGACGAAATTGCGCAGCTTGCACTCGCCTTTAACCGCTTTGCTGAGAAAATCCACGCGACTGTTGCTCAAGTCTCTGACTCTACTAGCTTACTGGCGACATCGGCCGAAGAAATGTCTGCTATTACAAATGAAACTCAGCAAATGGCAAAACGGCAACACCTCGAGACCGAACAAGTCGCCACCGCCATGAATGAAATGGCGGCAACAGTACAAGAAGTTGCCCACAATGCGACTGATGCCGCCGACGCAGCAACCCACGCCAGCGAGTCAACTGAGCATGGCAAGTTGCTGGTTGAAAAGGTCATTTCGACCATTAGTCTGCTGGCGGATGAAATAGCCCATGCCGCCACGGCCATCAACGAACTTGAGCGTAATACCGCGCAGATTGACTCGGTATTAGTCGTTATCCGTAATATTGCCGATCAAACCAATTTGCTCGCCCTCAATGCCGCCATTGAGGCTGCCCGTGCGGGTGAACAAGGCCGTGGTTTTGCGGTGGTGGCAGATGAAGTGCGTACGCTCGCCAGCCGTACTCAAGCTTCAACCAGCGAAATTCAGCAGATGATTGAAGCCTTGCAACAGAGTGCCAAATCGACCGTCAGCACCATGAATACCAGTACCGCCACCACGCAAAACTGTGTTTCGTTGGTGCACGAGGCGGGGGAAGCGCTCGAAGCCATTACCCAAGCCGTGTCCACCATTAACCAAATGAACATTCAAATCGCCAGCGCCGCCAACGAGCAATGTGCTGTGTCGGCGGAAATCAATAAAAACGTCAATAATATTAATGATATTACGACCAATGCCACCGAGAGTGCCGTGCAAACTGCGCGGGCGGGAGACGAATTAGCACAACTGTCGATGCGCTTAACCACACTCCTCGCTCAGTTTAGGATTTAGGATTTAGGATTTAGGATTTAGGATTCAAGCAAAACAAAACGCCGCTAAATAGCGGCGTTTTTTTATGCTGTTAACGTTATAGCGCCTTTGGGCGCACCCCTAAGGTATGGCAAATCGCATAGGTCAATTCCGCACGGTTTAAGGTGTAAAAGTGGAAATCCTTCACCCCTTCGCGGGACAACACTTTCACCATATCAATCGCCACGTTTGCGCCCACCAGCTGACGGGTTCCGGCATCATTTTCAAGGCCATCGAACTGCTTATGTAACCAGCTTGGCAAGCTCACATTGGTCATGCCCGCAAAACGCTTTAACTGGGTAAAGTTAGTCACGGGTAAAATACCGGGTACGATTTCGACATCAATCCCTGCCGCAACGCAGCGGTCACGGAAACGCAGGTAAGATTCCACATCGAAGAAAAACTGGGTAATAGCACGGCTCGCACCGGCATCGATTTTACGCTTAAGGTTAATCAAATCGGCCTGAGCGTTAGCCGCATCTGGGTGCACTTCTGGATAAGCCGCGACCGAAATATCAAAGTCGGCCACTGAGCGCAGCAGGCGCACTAAATCCACCGCAAAGCGAGTCGGTTTTGGGCTGCCCGCAGGTAAGTCACCACGCAGCGCCACTATGTCGCGAATACCCGATTTCCAGTAATGCTTTGCCAGATCTAACAGCTCTTCATCACTGGCATCCACTAAGGTTAAGTGCGGCGCAGCAACTAGGTTGGTTTCTTGTTGAATACGTTCAATTACGCCGTGGGTACGGTCACGCACACCCGAGTTTGCCCCATAGGTTACTGAGACAAATTTAGGATTCAGCGGCTCTAAACGGCGGATAGAGTTCCACAGGATCTGTTCCATTTCGGGGGTTGATGGCGGGAAAAACTCAAAAGAAACATTAATATCGCCATTAAGTTCAGACAAACTTTGGTTTAGCGAATGTGAATGTTGTGCGTGATGAAAAGCCATGTGTATTTCCTCAACCGCCCGAGTGCGACACTTATCGCGACTGGTACGACTATTAATGCAGTAGTTTAATCCATATGGACGTTTGGACGTCTATATGTCCATATACTAGAGAAACTGGCTGTTAAGTCAAGCCAAAAAATCCCCCTTTTTGGCATTTTCTTATCCCTCGTTGATCACCTTGATTTTAGTCCTTATCTTCGCCAATAAAAAAGGACTCAAATGAGTCCTTTAAGCTTTTGAATTTAAATCTATTCTTGCAGTAGATCGCGACAGATCTGCGTCAGATCCGATTGCACCGCCGCCGCTGTTACCTCACGGCCAGCACCCGGCCCACGGATAATCAAAGGATTACCTTGATAGAAAGCTGAGCGGATCACAAACACATTGTCACCGGGCGTGAGGTTGGCGTAGGGGTGGCTCGCATCAATCCACTGTAATCCCACCTCGGCTTTAAGGACTGCGCCGCTATTATCCAAGGAGGCGACATATCTCAGCACTTTGTTTTGTTCCGCTGCTGCGCCATATTGCTGCAATAATTCATCATCTAGCTCACCGATACGGGCAAGGAATTGCTCCAACGGAATATCCGCTAAATGGGCAGGCACTAGGGAGCGCAGCTCAATATCTTCAAGCTCGATTTCCAGACCGATTTCACGGGCTAAAATCAGCAACTTGCGCTGCATATCGCGGCCAGAAAGATCGTCCCGAGGATCGGGTTCGGTAATCCCTAAACCACGTGCTTCAATCACTAATTCCGAGAAGGGTTTACTGGTATCGTATTTCTCAAATAACCAACACAGGGTGCCAGAGAAAATCCCACCCACGGCTTCAACGCTATCGCCACTGTTACGCAGATCGTTTAAGGCGTGCTGAATAGGTAAACCCGCGCCGCAGCTGGCGTTATAGCGCCAGAATAAACGGCGATAACCGAGTTGTTCTTTAAGCTCGCGATAAAAAGGCAGTGGGCCAGAACCCGCGAGTTTGTTTGCGCTGACCATATGGATGCCGCGCTCGAAAAACTCTGGGTATTGCAGGGTTAAACTGGCGCTGGCGCTGATATCTAATGCAATCAGTTCGTCGCAGTTAAGTTGTTCTAATTGTTCAAATAGATGCTCGTACTGCCAAGGAGTCGCTTCAGTATCAAATTCCTGCTGCCAGCTTTCCAGATCCACCCCCGTAGACTTAATCAGGGCTTTACTGGAAGTAACCAGACCGACTAACTCGACTTGCGCTTCAAGCTCTTGATTTAACGAGGGAGAAACTGACTTAAACAGCTTCACCCACGCCTCGCCAATATTGCCCACACCCAGCAGCAATACGCCAATGCGTTTACGCGGGCCAGCACAGCGGCGATGCACTTTTTGTGTCAGCAGATTAACCTGCGACTGTGGCACTAAGGTCACCAAACTTAAGTCACCACTGAACAAGGGCTTAGCATCGCGGCTCAGTAAACGGGCAAAGCTGCGGCGATAATGCTCGGCATCGGCACTCACGAGTGCCACTAAGCCGAGTTCGGTATTAATTTGCAGATCTTTAATGCCGAGGGCTTCGGCCTGCGCATCCAATAATTTTTGTACTTGTTTTTGGTTTTCAGCGGTATAGGCAAGCTCAAGCCGTTGATGCGCCGATACCCAATGTGCCAGTGGTGTTAATCCCGCCTCCACCAATTGCTCGAGCAGACTGGCGACATCACCCGCGATCTTAAAGCCAAATAACACCACGGCATTTAGATTGGTCACCACGGGCGCACTCGCTGAGGAACTGTGCGGCGCAATCAGGGTAAAGTCGGTATGGGAGGCGTAGCTTGAACGCACAGCTAGGCTCACCTCAGTGTTAAACAGCGGCTGCAAAGTACGTGAATGCAACACGGGTGAGCCTAAACGCGCCAAGCGGTCCGCTTCAGCAAGTGACATGCTTTTCAGTAACTTGGCATCGTTGATCTTATTGGGATCGGCGTTAAATACCCCTTCAACGTCGGTCCAAATGGTCACGCGCTCAATATCGGCAAGGCTGGCAATTAAGCTGGCGCTAAAGTCAGAGCCATTGCGACCCAATAACAAGGTATCGCCACGCTCGTTGGCGCAGATAAAACCGGTGATCACTAAACGCTCGTTAGGATGCGCGGCCAGTAAGGCTTGCACTTTGGCGCGGGATTCTTGCACACGGATTTGCGGCACAGCGGCCTCATCTGCCACTAAAATCGAGCAGGCATCCACATGACTTGCGGCCACGCCAGATTCACGCAGCAGCGCTGCCATCAGACGCGCTGACCAACGCTCACCAAAACTCACCACATGACTAATTTGGTAATCGTTACGGGAATCTAAAGATAATAGACTGATTAACTGGGCTTTATCCGTCGTTAAACGCTCACGTAAATCCCGCGCCTGCTCGTTAGATAACAGCTGCTCAATCAAGCCCTGCTGATAGCTGATAAGGACTTGTAACTCTTCCTGCCATAATTGGTTGCTATCGCGCAGGGACAATAATTTATATAAAAAGTTAGTGGTTTTACCCGCGGCAGACACCACCACCAGATCATCACTGTGGCCATGGGTTAACAGAATATGGGCGACTCGGCGGTAACAATCGGCATCGGCTAAGCTGGAACCACCAAATTTATGTAAGTGACAACGTGCCATCTATTATTCCTCTACTGACAAGCCGCTACGGCGGCCAATCCTGCTTGAATATCTGCAACTAAGTCGTCGGCATCTTCAATACCAACCGACAAACGTAATAGGGTGTCTTTAATACCAGCTTCAAAACGCGCCTGCGGCTCCATCGCTCTGTGGGTCATGGTCGCAGGCACGGCCACTAAACTCTCGACGCCGCCTAAACTCTCAGCCACGCTGAATAAACTTAACGCATCTAAAAAGGCGACCACTTCGGCCTCGCCGCCCTTAAGCTCAAAACTCAGCATAGCGCCAAAACCTTTTTGTTGCTTGGCGGCAATGGCATGACCGGGATGATCCGCAAGACCTGGGTAATACACTTTACTCACGACTGGGCTGTTACTCAGTAACTCCACAATACGCTCGGCATTGCGTTGGTGCTCACGAATGCGCACAGCTAAAGTACGCAGGCCACGCAGGGTTTGATAACTGTCAAAGGCAGAACCGGTTAAACCTAAGGTGTTCGACCACCAATGTAAGGTCTCACCGAGTTGAGGGTCTTTGGCGATCACCGCGCCGCCCACCACATCACTATGGCCATTAATGTACTTAGTGGTGGAGTGGATAACGATATCGGCGCCGAGCAATAGCGGTTGCTGCAAAATCGGCGACAGGAAAGTGTTGTCCACTATCACTAACGCGCCCACACCATGACCTGCCTTGGCAATAGCTTCGATATCAACCACCCGCAGTAATGGGTTGGACGGGGTTTCAATCCACACCATTTTAGGCTGCTGGGCAATCGCTTGCGCAAGTGCTTGGCTGTCGGTTTGATCGACCACCAGCAGTTTAAATTGGCCTTTTTTCGCCAAATTAGTAAATAAACGGTAAGAGCCACCGTAACAATCGTGGGGCACCACCAGTAAATCATCTGGGCCCAGTAAAGTGGTCACTAAGGTAATGGCTGCCATGCCAGTACAAGTCACTACACCGGTTGCGCCCTTTTCCAGCTTAGCTAAGGCATCGCCTAAGATGCTGCGGGTAGGATTGCCGGAACGGCTGTAGTCAAATTCGCGAGGATTTTTATGACCATCGAAGGCGTAATTCGTCGACAGGTAAATTGGCGGCACCACGGCGCCATATTGAGTATCGCTTTCGATACCCTGACGCACTGCCAATGTGGCTAATTGACGCTCGGTCACTAATTTGCCTGCGGTCATCGGGAACTCCTAAGTTCGCAAAGAGATGTCTGGACGTCTAAATGTACCTAAGCCCAGTGGTATCGTCAATAGGCGTTAAGACGTTTAGACGTCTAAACATAAAGAAATCTGTTTGCAATCGCTAAGAAATAGTAGCAATAATTTGACTGTAATCTGTAAGGGTTTAAAATCTGCCCCGAATTTAGCGTTATAACAGGTGAGTCAATGACTGAATGGAATGGGGAATACATCAGCCCCTATGCTGAACATGGCAAGAAGAATGAACAAGTAAAGAAAATTACTGTGTCTATTCCGCTCAAAGTGCTAAAAGTCCTCACGGATGAACGTACGCGTCGTCAGGTCAACAACCTGCGCCACGCAACGAATAGCGAACTGTTGTGCGAAGCATTTTTGCATGCCTACACCGGCCAGCCTCTGCCTGATGATGCCGATCTGTCGAAAGAGTGCCCAGACAGCATCCCCGCTGAAGCAAAGCGGTTGATGGACGAAATGGGGATCGAGTGGGAAGACATGGAATAACGCTTAAGCGTCCATAATCCTGCCGTAACTAATTATTAGGGATCGTTAATGCTCATCCGGCGTGGTGGGTTAAAGTAACGATCCCTATTTTGTTTTGATGGAATCCTATGTTCTCCTTGATCGATCCACAAACGCTTGCCATCGCGTCTGTGATTGTGTTTTTAGGTGCCCTCACCCAGAGTCTGATTGGGTTTGGCTTAGCCGTGGTCGCCAGTCCGTTGCTGTATATCGTCGATCCCCAATTAGTGCCTGCCCCCGTGATTGTGATGGGATTTTCCATCGCGCTACTCACCCTATTGCGTGAACGCGGCCATTTAGAATTCAATGGCTTGCAATACGCGCTCATCGGTCGAGTGCCCGGTGGCTTTATCGGTGCTAGCCTATTACTGTTTGCGCCGCAGCCGATTCTTGGTCTGGCGATTGCAGCCATTGTGGCAGTCGCCGTGGTGCTCAGTTTGTATAAATTCAGTCTGCCGGTGAACAAAGCGACTCTGTTTGGCGCGGGAGTCGTCTCGGGGATCTTTGGCAATATCGCCGCCATTGGTGGCCCTCCGATGGCGATTTTATTGGCGGGTAAGGATGCTTCGCAGTTTCGCGCGGCGTTATCGGCCTTCTTTATCTTTAGTTCGACCATTGCCTTGGCGATTCTTGGGGTGACGGGCCTACTCGAAATCAAGCACTTTTGGCTGTCGCTAATGCTATTGCCCTCGGTCTTTTTAGGCTATCTCGTGGCGGGCAAACTGGTGGGAAATGTGGATAAACATAAGACCAAGATGGCGACCTTAGCCCTCTGCGCTATCAGCGCCTTAGTGCTCACGGTCAAATCAGTGATTGAGTTATTACCGCAATAACCTCATGCCAATCGCAGCCATAAAAAAAGCACCGTTTAACGGTGCTTTTTGTTGCTGTGGATACGAGTTGTCATCCATTCGAGCATCACTTAATCGCATTTAAGTGATGCTTAGTGCGCTAGCATCAATACGTTAGCTTAAGTAACTTTGGCCTGCATACACAATAAAGTGTCTCAGGGCGAGCACGCCAGTTAAGCTGGCACAGGCCACCATAATCATTGCGCCCTTAGTGTGGCGAGTCGCTGCGGGAAGCAGCATAAACAGCAATGGCACACCAAAGCCAATCCCGACGACACCAATCCAGAATACGCTTGCCCACACGCCAGAGGTGAGTGATGCCAGCGCCGCAGCCGCCGCTCCGCCCTTAAAGTACAAGGCACAGAACAACATAAACAGGAACATGATTTCGATTGCCATCACTGGCAGCTCTAAGCCATGCATTTTGGCTAAGGTCTTGTCGTGGCTATCGGTTTTGAACATCACCAGCGCCAGCACCGCATTGGCCGCCGCACCCGCTGATAAACCAGATACCAAGAACAGTGCAGGCAATACCGCAGTGTTTAGCATTGGATAGGCATTCATCGCCGAGATTAAGAAGCCTGTGTAAGCGCCCACACCAATGGCGAGGACAAACAACAGCACTTCAATCAGCTTTCTAAAGGGCATCAGCAGCTTAGCGATAGGCACTAAGAAACCTAAGCCCCACTTTGGCAAATCGTCACGCAGTACTAAAATCGCGTAGGCAAATGCCAAGGGTGAGTAAGCCAGCAGCGCTAATACCCCAATCGCCATAACGGATTGGAAGTTGTAGTTAATTAAAATCAACCAGAAGTGGAAAGGCTTAGTTAAATCAAACACTAAACAAGCCAAGCCTAAGCTGATTGCCACAGGGCCAATAATTGCTGCGGCCTTGAGGATATTGCTCTCAACTTGTGTTTGTTCTTGATTGAACCAACGCAAACCGATACCAATCAGCAAACTTCCGGCGGATAAACCCGCCATAAATAGATACACGGCGATGACCCAGTGCCAAGTGACGGGATCATATTGCGCCATATCGCCCCAAGTATTGTTCATAATCAAATCCCCCCTCTTTTGGTAGGAACGCGATATACCCTAGGTTTAGTGCCTAAATGGGTCTTATCTTGGTAAGTGATCTTAGTGTTGAGCAGTGTGGCCACTTCACTTTGTGGATCGTTAGCATCGCCAAACACCAAAGCATCGGTCGGGCACACAGTCACACAGGCAGGCTCTTCACCCCGGGCCAAACGCGTGTCCTTACAGAAGTTACACTTGTCAGCCACTTTGGTTTCGGGATTCATAAAACGCACTTTGTAGGGACACGCCGCCACGCAGTACATACAACCCACACACTTGTCGCCGTGGATGGAGACAATGCCATCTTCGCCCACATAGGCCGCGCCCGTTGGACACACCTTCACACAAGGCGCATCTTCACACTGCTGGCAAGACACCCTGTGGTACTTAAAGTGCAGATGGGGCATTTCGCCATAGGGTCCTTCGACTCTCACCTGCAAACGGGTCACCCCTTCTGGAACACCGTTTTCACTGCGGCAAGCCACGTTACAGGCTTGGCAGCCGATGCACTTGTTCTCATCGTGCACCATCACATATCTTTTCGTCATTTGAGCCTCCAATTAGCGTTTTGCCAGCGTGACGCCAGTGGTGTGTACCGTCATGCCACACACAGGTGCGGTAACGTGGGGCAGTAAGTTTCCGCAGTGGATACCTTTGCCTGTCGCTCTAACCAACTCTTTGTTTTTAGAACCAAAGCCCATATAAGCAAACACGGTATCGGGGCGAATGCCCGGGGTGACTAACGCATGACCTTCCTCTGTACCTACGCTGCTGGTTAAGCGGATAGGGTCGCCATTGCTGATACCTAATTTGCTCGCGGTATCTGGGTGAACCCATACAGCGTTATCCGACATCAAATTTGCCAGCATGGGCACATTGTGGGTCGCGCCATTGGTATGCACCGCCACCTTACCTTGGATAAAGTAGAGTTCATTTGGCTTTTTAAGCTGCACTTCGCGGAATTTAATGACGCCGCGTCCTGGCGCCATGGCTTCAACCTTGGCGGAGGTCAATTCAATCTTGCCGCTTGGGGTTTTAAAGCTGAGTAAACTGCCGTAGGTGCCGTCTTCATCCGCAGGTTTGGCATTGGCATAGGCCTTGGTAAATTCGGCGACCATTTTAGGTTCACGCAACATAATCGGCTTACCGAAGCTGACAAAACCTTCGTCTTTGATCCGGCGCAGCAGCTCTGTGTCGCGGTTTACCTGCAACAGTTGCAGGGTCTCCATGTTTTCCCATGGATAGAATTCACTCAGCCCCAGTTTGTGGCCAATATCCTTAAAGATTTGCCATGACGGACGAGTATCACCTAGGGTTTCAACCACCCGTTGGCGCACATAGTAGGCAGGGTTTTTACCGGACTTGTCAGCGATTTCCTCATCACGCTCAAGGTAGGTAGACTCAGGTAAAATCACATCGGCATAGGCCGCGGTTTCACTGATATACACATCGCACACGGCAACAAAGTCGAGCTTTTTCAAGGCTTCGACCACTCGCGCTCTGTCGGTCATGGTTTGCATTGGGTTAGTACGGGACATCACCCAGCCATGTAACTGATAAGGCACCGCGCTTAAGGTCGCATCGAGGACGGTTTGATAAATCCCGCCCGCAGACCACATCATGGCGTACTGTTCTTCCACTTGGTCGATACGTTTTGCCGCAGGCTTTGGCATATCTTTTACGCCGGGCTTACCCAGCACGGGGGCCACATTTTCACCGGCGAGCTTGTTATAATCGCCAGGCTTTTGACCAAGATAAATACCGCCCTTACGTTCGATGTTACCAATCAAGATGTTGGCAGCGTAAAGCGCGCGGCGCATTTCAAACTCTTCGGTGGTAAAGGTGGCTCTGTGACCAAAATCCACTACAGCATGGGGCGCTTTAGCCGCATATTCACGGGCAATACGGCGAATATCTTTGGCGGGCACATCGGAGATCGTTTCGGCCCACTCAGGGGTATAGGCTTTTACTTCAGCGGCAAAGGTGTCAAAGCCTTCGACATAACGCTCAACAAAGGCTTTGTCATAGAGGTTTTCTTCAATCAAGACATGACATAACGCTAAAGCGACCGCGACGTCGGTACCAGGACGAATCGCATACCATTCATCGGCTTTATCGGCAACCACAGAGAATCTTGGCTCGAACACCACCAGCTTGGCGCCTTTATCCATTTGCGCCGCCATCATGCCGCGGGTTTCGGACATGTTGATACCTTCGTACAGGTTATGGCCGAAGTTAATGATGTATTTTGAGTTACTTAAATCGCGTTTCACCTTAGTGCCAAACATGGCCATAGCAGCAATTTCATAACCGCCGGGGCAAGTAGAGGCATGGGTAAAGGTATTTGGGCTACCAAACGCCGTGGCGAGGTGGAATAAGTGTTTTTCTTGCGAGCCAGATTTAGAGGAAAACGCTACCGCCTCTGGGCCGTGAGCTTGCTTGATTTTAGTGAGATTATCGGCAATCAGTTGATAGGCTTCATCCCAACTGATTTCAGCCCATTTACCCTCGCCACGCTCGCCCACCCGTTTTAGCGGTTTAACAATCCGCTGTGGATCGTACAGCAAACTATGACCAGCACCGCCGCGGGCACAGACTTTTCCGCCAAAGGATTTAGCCGCCTTATTACCGCTGATAAAGACGTTTTTACCTTCAATCACCCGCGCTGAAATCGGGCAGCGGGTCGAGCACATCTCACAGATACTGGCAATTTCTTTGCCCATGCCCTTAAGCTGCTTGCTCTCTAATGCCGCTAAGCTGCCCGGCAACAGGCTAGCTAATGCACATGTTGCACCGCTGGCCCCTGCGCCCTTTAAAAAGGTTCGCCTATTAAGCTCAATCATGGTTACCTCCATCACACTCATCCACCCTTATGCGCCAATTGGCACACGCAAACTTAGGCTTTGGGTCACCACTGCGGTGAAACACTAAATTTGCTCACAGGTTTTTAGTTATTAATGCCAATGCCTTAAGAAACGCTGGCATTTTGCTGTTCCGGAGTGATTGTTATCCCTTAAGGAGTAGGCGGATATTGTGGTAAACCACATAGGCAAGTTGAGTGTGATCTGTGGCAACTAAAAGTTAAAATTGTTCTAAAAATTCGTGAATAAGATCAATAGTGTTGATTGGCCATATCGATGCGTACGCTTGAGGTATTTTTACAATACGCACTACAATAAAAAGTTATCAAAAAACCTAAAAGCAATTTTAAAAACAATAAGTTTAAAAGTGATACCGCGATATCGCTGTCACAATAAACCCGTTAATTTAAAAGGATAAAATACCAGCACCGATTAGCGCGAACAGGTGCTGATATGAGGTCAGTATGAGGTTGGTATAAGGTCAATCCACCAAGGTAACTAAGCCATTTAACAGCCGAATCGCTTCATCGCGACTAAACTTGGCACCTTTAATTTTATTATTAAAAATATCGATATCGTAATCGGTCGCCTCGGAGAAATCTGCCTCCATCAACTCGGTGCGGCCGAATAAGCTATGGCGAAAATCGCTGTAACTAAAGTTGGCGCGATTAAACTTACCCTCACGGAAATCCACATCCTGCGCCTTACAGCCCTCAAGTACCATTTCATCGAGCTTAAGGCCCATAAAAGAGCAGTCGTTTAAGATGCAGGTTCTAAAGCTAAAAGGTGCCGCAAAGGATAATCTAGGCCAAGCAGCACGGGTCCAATCTATGCCCACCAGCTTACATTCTTCAAAACTCACACCGTTAAATTGGCTTAAGGGCACCTTGAGCAGGCTTAAATTACAGCCGACAAAACGGCAATCGATAAACTTGCAGTTACGGAATGTGCTGTCGCTAAATTGGCAATCGTGGAACTCGCATTCTTCAAACTCAAGGTCTTGCCACTGGCTTTGGCTCTCGGCTAGGGCGATAAATTGCTGCGAGAAAAAATACCGCCCCTGTGAGGCTACGCGCGCCATCATTGGCATTTTTGCATCTGTCGTCATACTCGCTCCATATTCTCCATCACGGCTTAGGCACGTCCTGATGGGCAAATTGTCTTTTTGAATCTACAACAAATAGCTGTTAAAGCGAGAAGCGGCGCCTCAAGCTGATGCACTATAGCCGCAGATAATAACCCGATTAACGCCACTCACTACATGGCTAAATTGGCATAAACCGAATATAGGCTTAGCACTTATGCTCAACAACCTAGCCCCACAAGCTAGCTTCAAACGCTTGCGAGCGACGCTCCCGCTTTAGGCATTTTCAGCTTTTACCTTTACTAGCCTTCACTTTGTGCCGACACGCCGCACAGATGCGCATAAATAGCCGTGGAAAATTTTGCGAATAAAGGTAAAATGGCGCCACTTTTCGCGGCTGTCTAACAAGGTTCTCTGGGATTAATGGTTAGCCTTTTCGAGCAAAATGGCACGGGGTTTCCCCGCTTGAGCAGACCAGTATTACTCTGGCGCCAACCTTGCTCTGCGTTTCATTTTTACCCCGAATCTCGTCCCCCTTTATTGTCCTCAACGCCCGAAAATCCACTATTCGCTTTACGCTTAACCTTCACCAAGGCTTTACGCAAACTCAGCAATAAGCTATTGGTTAATAATAAAAAGGTGGCTAAGCATCTCACGCTTAAGCACACCGCAATACATAAAAAACTCGTCCCTACACTCTCTATCCAAAGGAATACTCGTCATGAGTCTTGCTGATTCCGTATTAGCCGTGAACAACGATTTACCCATCCGCACCGACAAATCAGTCCATAGCGGCAAGGTACGTAGCGTTTACTGGCTAACCGACGCCGACAGCCGCCGTTTAATCAAAACCAAGGGCTACAATGTGCCCGAAGATACGCCGCTTGCCATTATGGTGATTAGCGATCGCATCTCCGCCTTCGACTGTATCTTCCACGGTGAAGGTGGTTTAAAAGGCATTCCAGGTAAAGGCGCGGCATTAAATGCCATTTCTAATCATTGGTTTAAGTTATTTGCCGAAAACGGTTTAGCCGACAGCCACATTTTAGATATCCCGCATCCCTTCGTTTGGATAGTTCAAAAAGCCCGCCCAATTAAAGTCGAAGCCATTTGCCGCCAATACATTACTGGCTCCATGTGGCGCGCCTACTCTAAGGGCGAGCGCGTATTCTGCGGTATCACCCTGCCTGAAGGCTTAGAGAAAGATCAAAAACTGCCAGAGTTACTGATCACCCCTTCGACCAAAGGTATTTTAACTGGGATCCCCGGTGTGCCCGCGCAGGATGACGTTAACATCAGCCGCAGCGATATCGAAGCCAACTACCAAGCCTTTGGTTTTGAAAAGATAGAAGATATCGACCTGTACGAGAAGCTGTTAAAAGATGGCTTTAAGGTGATAGCTAAAGCTCTGGCCGACCTTGACCAAGTATTTGTGGATACCAAGTTCGAGTTTGGTTATGTGACCGATAAAAACGGCAACTCAAAACTGATCTATATGGATGAAGTGGGCACCCCCGATTCATCCCGCATTTGGGACGGAGCCGCCTACCGCGATGGTAAAATCCTTGAAAACTCTAAGGAAGGTTTCCGTCAGTTCCTGTTAAATCATTTCCCCGATCCGGATATTCTGCTCAACAAGGACAGAATGCCAGAGCGCGAAGCCCTCGCCCGTGATAATGCCCTGCCATTAGAGGCGATGATGCAAGTGTCGCGCACTTACACTGGCATCGCCGAGAAGGTGACTGGCGCAGCAATTCCGCTGCCAGCCAATCCAAAGGCAGATATTATTAAGATCCTACGGGAAGAGTATGATTTGATTGTTTAATCAAATCAGAGGTTTTGGGTGGTTTGCCTTCCCCCAAGAGTAGAAAAGGCGCTTAGGCGCCTTTTTTGTTTGAGTCATTTAAACACTTAACCAATACAACGCTGATAATTAAGCACAGTCATTCCAGTGACACGCCGTGAACTCATCCATGAGGGCTCGACGACGGCATCCATGCCGTCAACGGTCACTTCCATGCCAATGCTTAATCCCGCCAACCCATCTAGTAGTCTGTATGCCTTTTTACAAGAATACACTTTGCAAATTTAACAATGGGTGGCTCGTTAACTACTCTGATGAGTTTTAGCGACTACATCGTGGCCCATTGCGAGGCCGATTTAAAGTGGATGGGTCCATTCCATTATCCATGCCTCGCTCACGCAAAGACCGCAAATGCCCTGCGGCAACTCCGAGGGGATGTGTATTCTGTAACTTCGGCGTAAGCTGTTAATACCAAGAGCCATCAACATTGTAAAATTTAACAATGGGTACCTCGATATATGCCATTCTATTTATGCTACATGGCTATACCATGTATTCTGACCGTATTTGGAAACCATTTCTTTATAAATTGTTCGGTCAATAGCACTTACAAAATCCTCTAATTCTGATAACCTGTTCTTTATATCACGAGGTGAGATTCCTGGAATTTGCCCAGTGTGAGCAAGTTGAGTCCTTAAACTACCTAGTGATTGTAATGTAGCTACTGAATCTCTATTCATGCGAGCACTAAGAACATTAAAAATATTACTAATACCTATGCGCTCAAATATTCTTATTAAATTATTTTTTGACGGATATTTGTAATTTGTATATATATCCTCCCCTTTTATTTTGTATATAGTTTTAGAATTATCAATTATTTTACCAGCGTATCCATTTAAAGCTTTAGATAAAGCAGAGAAAGCATCCCTTTCACTGCAAATACCAACATCCACAGCATACATCTTTGATTTATCGATATTTTTCAAGAAAAGATGAGCACGTAGATTTTCAGGAAGTTCTTCCCCTTTTAGTGATAATGAATGTATTCCATTTGCAAATCTTGAAAAAATATCTGATATGTAATTTTCAAGTATTGCATGAGCCAAGAATACAGATGCAGCTAAAACATATTCTTTTATATTCGGGTCAACATTTCGATTTTCCACTAATTTAACCTTGAACAATATTTCATTTAGATCAATTTGTAGCGTTTTACGTGCTTGGCTTTTTTTATACGCCATGACTTGCCTCAAGCTCGAAATGTTTTTCTAATGACTTCAGCTCTGTATCTAACCTGCGCTTCATCACTCGTTGCTATACTTATAGAGCGTCTAAATTTATCGTCTGTTTCAATTAGTGTACCTAATAGTTTTTTTGCTTTATCTCCTGTAGCTTTTAGTTCTACACCTTCTTTATCAATTTTATAAAAACCTACCATTATTGCATCGTAAAGTGCTGAGTTAAAAGTGCTCTCAACCTTAAGTTCTGAATTAAAAACCTTAAACGTAAGCTCTTCAAAAGTATCTTTAGCCATAGTCAATATACGGGTAAAGTTTTTTAAAAGTTCGTCTTTTCTTTTTTGTGGCAAATTCCTATTTTTGTCAGAGTAGTCGTTTATAAATGTTGCAAGTGGTTTTTTATATTTATCATGACTCTCACTTAAAGCCCAAAATCTTAGAACAAGTTCTTCAGCTTTCATACGCTTGTCATTTTTTATTTCAAGTGCAGATAGAAAATTAGATTCTTTAACTGCACGGGTAGCTAACGCCATCAAATCGCCATAATAAAGCCCATGTCTTAGCTCTTGTGGTGTAAGCTTGGTTGCTCCAGAGTTTAGTCTCTCAAAAACATCAAATTTTACTTGAGGGTGTGTATCTTTAAGAATTACAATACACCTGAGAGTTCTATTTTGTATATGCCTTTGAAATCTAGGATCTAATTCATGAAATCTACTGCCTTCTAATTCAGGGTAAGCGGTGAGTCCTTTTAGTGGGAACTCATTTTTCAAATATTTCCTCAGTGTTGTAAGACGCTGGTTACCATCAATTACAGATAATCGTTCATCACTCTCTTGATTCAAATAGATAACAGGTATTGGGCACTGTATTATTAGTGATTCGACCAATCGAGAAGCTTGAGAATCACTCCATGGCTTTGTTTCCTAAATCGATTCAGCGAACAAAGCCCCTCATAATCGTCTAAATATCAAACTACACGGTAAGTTACAGGCATGCCTAGCCCAGTAAGTTTGTTCAAAGCCCTAATCATCGCGTAA